>NZ_FNUR01000004.1:197780-276644 GCF_900108105.1 Butyrivibrio sp. Su6
TAGATCACGTAGGCGAGGGCTTCTCCCGGAACATCGATATTAAGATTGTCCCTGCTTCCCTCTTTTACGGCTTTTGTGACATCTATTACTGTAATATCTGCCGCTTCCAGGCTACTCATGAGATCTTTTCGCCTGTCCATGATCTCACCTGTCGTCACAAGGATCCTGCACCCTGAATCTTCAAGTATATACATTATCCTTTCTTCAGGATACTCAGGATCTATACTCATAAAGGCGCCGCCACTCTTTAAGGCCCCCTCTCTCATTACGTAGCCATAGCTGTTCCTGTCTGCAAGGACTGCTATCTTACTCTCTATATCAGCACCATTGTCTCGCAGCACATGCCCCAGAGCATTGGCTTCCTCATTAAGTTCTCTGTAGGACAGCGTCCTGTCGATTGCGATAAGTGCCGTTCTGTCAGGGTACTTTTCAGCTGAATCCTGAAGATGGCGATATCCTGGCTTATCTTCAAATGGACTTGAAACATCATATATATTAAGTATCTTCTCTTCATCAGCTTTGGCGGTAAGGCATACATCCGAAAGTTGTTCCTTGCAAAGAAACTCACTCGTAATGACATCCATCATACGGAAGAATCCTTTTACCGTAAATTCAGAGAAAAGAGCCGGATCGTACTCAAGCTCATAAACAACCTTTGATCCATCAAGGCTTAAATCTATGCCTATACCAGCCCTTGCCCTTGAAAGTCCCAGCATTTCAAGTTTGGCAGGTTCTCCGCCAATCATTGCGCCATGCTCGTACTCTCCCTGATAGGCAAACATAATGTCAGCCTTGATATCATAAGCATTCCTTATCTCAGCAAAGCTGTATATATCGTTGGCCATTGCAGACAGGATATATTTCTGGCATGCTTCTATGGTCTCTAAAACCTTCTTTCCCGGAGCGCATTCCAAATATACCGGCAGGGTCTTTACCAGCATAGATACACTATCTGAAAGCCTTCCATCACTTCGGCCGTTATAGATTGTAGTAAATATGGCATTTTCAGATGCTGTATACGACTTGAGTGCAAGGCCAAAAGCAGTCGTAAAGAAAGCATTAATGGTACAGGAATTATCAAGGCAGAACTGTCTTATCAGATTTCCATCCGTTTCTCCTGTGGTCTTTAAGAAGCCAATGTGACCATTTTCTTCCTTACCATCTTTTACCGGAAGTGTCTCTCCGCCGCAGCCTGCAAAGTAACCGTCGTACCAGGCCTTTGCCTTTTCAAATCGCTCGCTTTTCCTCGCGGCTTCTTCATCAAGAGCAAACTCATATCCTGTATATTTCTCTTTTTCTATTTCTTCACCTGAATAAGCTCTGTCAATGTCTCTTTTTAGAATATCAAGAGATCCGCCATCGCTTACAATGTGGTGGGTATCAAGGAAGAAATAGTTACCATTCTTTGTTTCATAAATCTCTGCACGGAAGAGAACTTCTCCCGTATCAAGGGAAAATGGCCTTACCAGCTCATCTTCGGTTGGAATGGTATCTTTCTTAAATACAGGAGTTTCAAACTTATAGTCATCCCTTCTTCTTGCGTGTACGATTCCATCCTTGTCACTTACAGGTTCCATGAAAAGATATGGATGGGCTGCTACAGCTTTTTCAATGGCTCTGGCAAGTTTTTCGCAGTCCACACTGTCCCCTAGTTTATGAAGTTCCGGGATGTTATAGATGGTAGACCCCGGATAGCGCATACATTCGATATATATACCTGTCTGGGTCATTGACAGCGGATACTCTTCTCTGAGTTCATACTCTTTCTCTTCATCCGCATTTCTCAGGATACTGTCTATAGCTTTGACAGTACTGTTCTCAAATATATCCGATACTTTAAGGTTTCTTCCAAAGCGCTCTGACAAAAGGGCGCACAGCTTGATGCATCCTACAGATGACAGACCAAAGGAAAACAGATCAGATGTGATGCCCAAAGGCAGATCACCAATTACTTCTTTAATGATCTCAAGGATCTGCTCCTGAGTTTCATTCTCAGGCGGAACTATCTCATCTTCCATCATTACAGCCTGAGGCAGTGCCTTTTTGTCTATCTTGCCTGAAAGATTCATAGGCATCTCATCAAGCTGCATGAAGGCCTGTGGCACCATGTAGGAAGTAAGGTAAGAGGAAAGATAGGACTTCAGGCCCCTTATATCAACCTTTTCATCAGCCGTGAAATAGGCAGCAAGGTAGTCTGTTGCACCCTTTGCAACTATCACTATGCAGCTTCTTACGCCTGGGTAATTCCCAAGAACGCTCTCTATTTCACCAAGCTCAACACGAAGTCCTCTGAGCTTGACCTGATTATCTATCCTTCCGTGGAACTCGACATCTCCATCCTCTTTAATGCGCACAAGATCGCCACTCCTGTAGGCAGGAAGGCCTAAAAGGGTAATGAAGTTTCTCTTGTTAAGGTCCTCTCTTCCAACATAGCCTCTTCCTACTCCGTTTCCCATGATAACAAGCTCGCCAAGAGCTCCGGGAACCTGAAGGCGGCCATCTCTGTCAAAGGTTGCCAGCTTTACATTGGATAAAGGATATCCAATCGTTATGTCATCAGTGCTGTGAAGTTCTTTTAAAGTGCAGGTTACGCAGCACTCTGTCGGACCATAGCTGTTATATATATAAAGGTCGGGATTTATTGCTGCCATCTTGGCATATAGAACCGGCGGAAAAGCTTCCGAACCAATATCTATGCACTTAAGATTTTTAATGGCAGGGGCAAAAGACTCAATCTCTGTGAGGTTGAGCATATAGGTGGGAGTACATGTCATGGATTCGACATTGTTATCAAGGATCAGAGCCTTCATCTGCTGCGCATCCATGATCTGATCCATGGTTGCAAGAACTACTGTCTGCCCGTGTCCAAGAGGAACGAACTCCTCCAGAACAGATACATCAAAAGTAAACGCCGCAATGGCAAGCGTAACTCTTCCAAACTTAGTAAATACTCTGGCCTCCTTATTGTGAATGTTATCATCCACAAAGTTGGCAAGATTTCTGTTCTCGATCATCACACCCTTAGGCTTTCCTGTGGAACCTGAGGTGTAGATCACGTAGGCGAGGGCTTCTCCCGGAACATCGATATTAAGATTGTCCCTGCTTCCCTCTTTTACAGCCTTTGTGACATCTATCACTGTAACACCTGCCGCTTTCAGGCTACTCATAAGGTCTTTTCGCCTGTCAATGATCTCCCCGGTTGTCACAAGAAGACTGCACCCGGAATCTTCAAGGATATACATTATCCTTTCTTCCGGATACTCAGGGTCTATAGGCATAAAGGCACCGCCGCTCTTTAAGGCACCCTCTCTCATTACATAGCCATAACTGTTCCTGTCTGCAAGGACTGCTATCTTACTTTCTATATCAGCACCATTGTCTCTCAGAACATGACCAAGAGCATTGGCTTCTTCATTAAGTTCTCTGTAGGAAAGCGTCCTGTCAATTGCGATAAGTGCCGTTCTGTCAGGATACTTTTCAGCCGAATCCTGGAGATGGCGATATCCTGGCTTATCTTCAAACGGACTTGAAGCATCATATATATTAAGTATCTTCTCTTCATCAGCTTTGGCGGTAAGGCATACGTCTCCAAGGTGTTCTTTTTTCATGAACTCATGTATGATATTGCCAAACATACGAAGCAAACCATCTATTGTATATTCTGAAAAAGCAGCCGAGTCATACTCACACTCCCAGGTAATACCTTTATCCTCAGTTACAACTCTGAGCATAAGCTGTGTTCCCGATGTAAGCGCTGAATTGCCATCAAGATCAAGGCATATAGTGCCTTTCAGGTTGAATTTTGTGGCAATATTCTCATAGCTGTCTTCATCACTTTTAAAAAAATTCTCACAGTGTTTGATTTCAGAAAGAATGGATTCCTTAGCATCACATATGAGCCAAACTGCAACTTTTTTGCCGTTACTTATGCATGTAAAAAAGGCTCCTTCCGATGCAGTATATGACTTTAGGGTCAATGCAAAAGCGGTAGTAATAAAAGCCTGCGTTTGTATATTTTTTTCCTCGCAAAAGCTTTCTACATTATAGTCCTCTGCTAAATAGTGAACATCATATTTTACAAAAGAAGATTCTACTGTATTGCTGTCTTTTACAGGTATTGTTTCTTCACTGCATCCTGTATATAATTCATCAATATTATATTCTTTCATGACTGCATCTACCCTCCATGATTCAGGAATTATCTGTTTCTTCCTCCCCGCTAAGAATGATCATCAGTCTGCGTGCCCCAAGAAATTCTGATCTTATACAAATATTCGGTGCAAAATCGTCATCATCTTCATCTTGCTCCGGCATATCCGAATTTGTACCAATATAATCCTTTTTAGATTTATAGCGAAGGATTACCGCCTTTAATCCATCATCACGCTCCAAGATTGTAAAACTTGTCTGTAAAAAAATCCCGGCAGGAACAGCCTTCATCAATGGTGTAAAAAGTTTATCTTCTACCATAGAAATTTCCTGTTCGGTTAGAATACCATCCGCATCCTGCTTCCAGTTCCAACCATCAGAATGGTCCTTGTCAAACCGGCCTCCTGTCAAAAGAAGCAGGTTCTTTTGATGAAATTTATATATTCCTTCGGTTAAATTGTTACAGAAAAAGCATAAATAAATGAGGGCCGCAATACTTCCAATAACCGAAGCATACCAGGGCGCATCCATTCCAAAGAATGGATTTAAAAGCAAAATAAATCCTATTGTTACGATTGACTGGATAATTAAGGCCAAAGTTGCTTTTCCTTCCTCCTCAATAGCTGAAAGATAATCAATTAAAAGCATGGTTATAAGCGTTATTAACGCCCCCACACTGATAATACGAATAGCAATAGGAAGAGAAGCCAACATAACCGGATCATCTATGCCATATGGGATGATCATAAATTGTGGGAACAGGCACAAAATTGCAACTAGCGGGAACAGCATCGCAAATCCATATTTTGTCAGCATTCGCTTGACCATAAGCATTCCACTTTCATTTTGCTCTCCGTCATAAGCCGCTGCCATAGGATATATTGCATCAGTTGCACCTGCAATAACTATAGTGATCACAAGCTGAAGATTTTCCATTACAGCTGAGTTACTTATTCCTATTGTTCCGGCACTTTCACGCAGTGCAAAATTCTGGATTGCAAGCTGTATTGAGAACATAAGATACATTACTGCCTCGGCACATCCTGGCTTGATTATTTCAAGGTCACTCGGATCCGTTTCAATTTTTTTAATTGGAACAAATCTGCACAGTCTGTCAGTTTTTCTGAAATGTAAAAGATAAACAAAAACGCAGCATACAGAACCAAATACAGTTCCAAATGCGACAATTTCTATTCCTCGGTGAAATACATATACGCCTACAAAATCAATAATGATATTTACTATAGCACCTGTAATATCCCCAGCCATAGCTAAATTCTGGTTATTGTCATTTGCAAGAATATAGTCTCCAGAAAAGTTCAAGACAAGAAATACCGCACCCACCAAAGTCACCATAATATAAGTTTTGGCATATGGATAATTTTCCGATGTAGCACAAAGCAGCTTTAGCAGCGGATCTATAAATATAATCCCGGCTATGCTCAAAATGAGCGAAGCAATTACAAGCATGAGTATCGTGCGTGTAAAAATCCTGGCAGCTTTAGCCTTTTCACCGCTTCCTGAACATCTTGAAATCAAAACTCCGCATCCGATTCCTCCCAAAGCCGCAATAATATTGAAAATATAACCAATTGGGCCGGCTGTTCCGATAGCAGATAGAGCTTCCTCCCCCATAGAGTTTGATACACATACTCCATCAACTAATGGTGCAATCTGCGCAAATATCATTCCGACCATAGGCGGAAAAATATAACGCGCAGCGCTATGCCTTATGAATTGATTTTCATACTTATATTGAATTTTGCTCATGTAACTCTCCTATCCTATGATCATATTCCAAACAGTTGATAGTCAGTTTTTCCAATACAGGTTAATATAAGTTCAGCTGCCAATATACCCGTTGCATTTCTGCTATCAAGAAGAGGATTGGTTTCTACCATATCAATCGCCAGAAGCCTGTCAATATCCGAAAGAATCTCACAAACAGTAAAACCCTCTCTGTTTGTAAGACCATTCATTACAGGTGTACCTACTCCGGGAGCATTTCCCGGATCAAGTGCATCCATGTCGAAGCTTAAATGAATTCCCTTCGTGCCATCCGATGTGACCTCGATAGCTGTCTCCATGATCTTTCTAATGCCAAAATGATGAATATCACTTATAGAAAAGACATTTACACCATATTTCTTTAATTTTTTGACCTCCTCTGGATCTAAATCCCTTGCACCTACAATGGCAATCTTATGAGGATCAACTCTCGCTCCTGTAAAGCTGACTATTGAATCAGGTCCGCATCCACACACCGCTGAAAGAGGCATACCATGAATATTCCCTGAGGGAGTTATTTTGTCATCATTAAAGTCACCATGAGCATCTACCCATATAACTCCGATATCACCATAATGCTGGGCAGTGGCCGAGACAGAGGCTGCAGCTATACTGTGATCCCCACCAAGAATAATGGGAAAAGCTCCACTCTCATGTATCTTAAAAACTTGCTCAAAAAGCCTCTGGTTAGCCTCATTTATCTCTTTTTCATACCGCATATTGCTATTGCCCTCATCCGTTGCTACCATGGGCAAAATATCTCCATAATCCTTAACCTCATATCCATTTTCACGTATTTTTTGAATCAGCCCCGAGTGACGAATTGCAAGCGGCCCCATATCAACACCTTTTCTAACAGCTCCAAGATCCATCTGTGAACCAACGATTCCAATGCTCTTTTTTCTCATAATTTTTTTCCTCATAATAGCTTATTCAATGTACATACGCGTATTAACTACCAAATATTATCCAGTGTTTGTCTCTCTTTTTCTGATTCCCACTTTGGAATAGGAATAGCTTTATGATGCCTCTCCAAAATGGTATCAAGGCTCTCCGGCTTATGATAAAAGAAACCCTGCCCGAGCTCGCATCCTGCGCTTAACAGGAACTCCTTTTGCTCCTCTGTTTCCATTCCCTCACAGAGAGTATGGATTCCCAACTCATGTGCAATATCTATCATTCCCCTCAAAACTACTCTGTTAGCACTATTATGTGCATCAAGATTTATCAAAAGACTCATATCAAATTTGATAAGATCAATATCAAAACTACTGAATACATCAAGGGATGAATAGCCGCTTCCAAAGTCATCAACCCACAATTTATAGCCATTTTCACGAATCTTTTTAAGCTGTTCGTGGAATTTATCTGTTGCTTTAGAAAGACCCTGCTCGGTGATCTCGATGATAAAATAACTCTTATCTATACCGTACTGACTAATATCGTACTTATCATAGATTTTGTTGATCTCTTCAATAACATCAATATAATCAAAATCCTGCCTGGAGAAATTGATGGAAACCGGTAAAAGAGGAAGTCCCTCATCGTAACGGATCTTTATCTCTTTACACACTGCTTCAAACATATAAAGGTCCATCTCATGCATAAGATGATACTTTTCAAGTGCAGGTATGAAATCATCAGGATTTATGGTCCCTCTCTCAGGGTCAATCCAGCGAGCAAGCGCCTCAAATCCCATTCCATTGCCGGTTTCTATGCGCAGAAAGCACTGGTAAAAGACCTTTATCCAGTTGTTGTCCATTGCTGTATAAAAGTTCTCGATTATATATCTCTGATGATTGTATAAAGAATCGTCCTCTGCAGTGTAGAATCTGTAGTACTTATTTAAATCCTCACCAACAAGCTTGTTGGCTCTTACACTGTGGTCAATACATTCTTTTAGTGAATCATTCTTTTTATCTACATATATTCCTACATTTAAGCCTGTTGTTATTCCGAAGGCTCTTGACTTGAGCTTTGAATTGACGCTTTCAATCTTTTTAACTGTTTCTTCATCACTCAAATATGCATCAATAACAGCAAAATGGTCAGAGAAAACACGTGCAACTATTCCATGTGGAAACTCTGCCGTAAGGATGTTAGCAACAAGGATCAAAAGTTCGTCGCCTCTTTTTAGTCCATATCTCCTGTTGTAGGATTGCATGGAGTCTATATCCAGGTAAATAACAACCGGATTTTTGCCCCTGGCAACAATTTCCTGTATTTTACTGTCACCATTCTTATTGACATAATTTATATTTGGAAGATTAGTTAAGGCATCGACATAAAATTCATCCCTTTGAAACAGCTTATACTTATTTGCTATTTCGACAAACATATTTTCATGTTTTTGAACATCGTGGTAGACTAAAAATGCAAGATCTGTCCCATCTTCCATGGTTTGCCAATAGCCGATTGAATGTATGAGATGATAGCCATCATCCATTCTGACCCTGAAGGTAATGTCATAGTCTGTTTTCTTTTCAAGAAAATCCATACTTATAGCGCGAAGCTTATCCTTCTCTTCAGGATGAATCCTCTCAAAAAAGATCTCATTATCCCATTTATCATGAAGACGTTTCAAATAATCTCTTGATAAACTATGAAAATCAAGAAAACCATCAGAAATAGCAAGCGGCTCAAAATCACCACTTGCTAAAGGTTCAATAATGATCATCGGTACTTTAAGACTCTCATATGATTTTTTTATATCATCAGGGAGTTTATACAAAAGAATTTCTCCTTCGCCCCATTTTTTTCTATAAATAAATCATATAAAAGAAAAGTATTTTATTGATAATATATATCTAAAATAAAGATAAATTTTGAGTTAACTTTTTCATTATCAATTTAGCTTCCCTCATATACTTTTTTTCACCTGACTATAGTACTACATGGGAGATGCATATGCTAAAATTATTTTTTGGGGAGATTATCAGTATGAAAAAAGGTATTCTTAAAATTCTATACATTTCGCTTTTAATATCACTGCTACTGGGAGGATGCGCACAAAGCGCAGCTACTTCTACAGAAGATGTCGCCTGTTCCGGCTTTGAGACAAAAAAAGCTGAAGGGGATATTTCTTTTGACTATCATCTCTTCACTCCTGAAGATGGCACAGATAAGCCTCTTGTCATCGTATTCCATGGGTATGGAGAAAATGAGATTGCCCAAAACACAAAGATTGTAACTACGATAACAAGTGAGGAAAGCCAGGCTTTGAGGCCATGTTATCTTATTGCCCCCGCTATTGAAGACAATATATTCCTTGCCAAGTCAAACAGGGATAGTATGTATTCCAAGTTAAAAGAAATCTCGGATAAGCTCATATCTGACGGAAAAGTCGATCCTGACAGAATCTATGTTTTAGGCAATTCTTTTGGAGGGCTTGCAACAATTGAGTTTTTGGAATCTTACTCTGAAGATATCGCCGGCGCCATATGTATGTGCCCTGCTCTGACCTACTCAAAAGATTCAACATCGGATCTTTCTAAGATAAAAGATATTCCTCTGTGGTTTGCCCATGCTGAAAATGACAATGTAATTCCTGTGAATGTCAGCAAATCTGCTTACTCTACCCTAAAAGCAATGGGCTCAGAAAATGTATATCTCACAACTTTTTCCAACGAAGAAATGCTTAAGTGTGGTGCTCTTACGGGGTATCACCAGTCTGATCTTGCCGTGATGGCAGATGACTCCTATTTAGAATGGCTGTTTGAAAACAAAAATTGATGCGGCCTCTTGATATCACAGTAGGCAGCTTGTATAATTTATAATTAATTAAAGCATTTAATTAATTGATATGAAGGGAGTGATATCCATTAATCAAAAAAGTTTTGAACAGCTTGAGCTGCAGGTGGGGAGCGGCACAAATGATTTCAAAATGAGTCGCGGCAGCTTTAAATACAGGCAGCATATCGATCAGAAGATCAAGTTGGATCATGTTTCATCAGATACCTCTGAGAATGTGACTACCATTAAATTCCAAGCGGCTCATTCAGACATTACTGTTAAAGCTCAGATCACCACTTTGGATAACGGCATCACAAAGCTTTCTTTCCTTGGGGACACCGAAAAGTTTAACAGGTTCTGGATCACGCTTAAAAGTAATGAAGGCGAGCACATTTATGGTTGCGGGGAGACATATTCCAAATTCGACCTCAAAGGGGAAAAGGTCCGAATCTTTGTGGCAGAGCATCAAAATGCAAATCGCATCGGTAAAAAAATCATTAAGGAAAAAATCTTCGGAAAACATCCGGAAAAGACCTTGTCTTTTGACAAATATGAATCCTATTATGCACAACCAACCTTTGTATCAAGTGACAAGTACTTCTTACATGTTGACGTAAGCGCATATTCGGAATTCGACTTCAGAAAAAAAGATCATATAACGCTATACACGCAGGAAGCTCCTGTTATCTACTACTACAAAGCTCAAAGCTTCGAAGAACTTTCAGGTAAGCTGTCAGAGCTTTTAGGCCACCAGCGCCCTCTCCCATCCTGGGTCTACAATGGTGCGATTCTGGCAATACAGGAAGGCACTGAGATAATCGATGAGAAGATAAAAAAAGTCGAAGACAAAGGCGGAAAGATCTGCGGTATCTGGTCCCAGGACTGGTGCGGCTGCAGGCGGACAGGCTTTGGTTATCAGGTAATGTGGAACTGGCAGTGGGATAAGGACCTCTACCACAATCTTGATATCAAGATAAAAGAATGGAAACAAAAGGGAATTCGCTTTCTTGGCTACATAAATCCTTTTATCGCACTGGAGGGTGAGCTTTACAAAACTGCTTCAAAGGAAGGCTTTTGCGTCAAGGCAAAAGATGGCAGTGACTACCTCGTTACTATCACAACCTTCCCCGCAGCTATGGTGGACTTCACTAATCCCAAGGTCTATGACTGGTACAAATCCCTGATAAAGGAAAACATGATTGGTCTTGGCATGGGCGGTTGGATGGCTGATTTTGGGGAATATCTGCCACTTGACTGCGTGCTTTATAGCGGCGAAGACCCGCAAAAGCTCCACAACAGATGGCCTGCTATCTGGGCTCAGATGAATAAAGAAGCCATTGAGGAATGTGGCGTATCGGATGAAGTGTTCTTTTTTACCAGAGCCGGACACACAGGAACCATCAGCGCTTCGGCCATGATGTGGACCGGAGATCAGCATGTGGACTGGTCTGTGGATGATGGAATAGCATCTGTTATTCCTGCAACGCTGTCTCTTGCTATGAGCGGCTATGGTCTTACGCATTCTGATGTTGGCGGTTACACAACAATAATGCATATGACCAGGTCAAAAGAACTGCTTCTTCGTTGGGAAGAAATGAATGTATTTTCACCTCTTTTTAGAAGTCATGAGGGTAATCAGCCATCAAGAAATGTTCAGTTTGATGGAGATGACGAACTTTTGGAGCAGCTTTCACGTTCATCACGGCTTCATGAAAGATTAGCTTTTTACATCAAAGAGTGCGTGGAAGAAAATGCAGCCAGGGCACTCCCTGTCATGCGACCTCTCTTTTACCACTATGATGAAAAAGATGCCTACACAGAGAAAACAGAATACCTGTTGGGGCGGGATATTCTCGTTGCTCCTGTGCTAAAAGAAAACTCTGAATCAAGGAACGTATATTTACCGGATGATACCTGGATCCATCTATTTACAAAAAAAGAATATAAGGGCGGAAGGTATGAAATCGAAGGGAAGGTCGGGATGCCGCCTGTATTTGTGAGAAAAAATGCAGAACTATTTGAGAAGCTTATTGAAGTAACTGACAACTTGTAATTACACAAACGGGGGTAAATATGGGAAAAGATAAAAGCGAAAAACTACTTTCAAGAATCTGCTACGGTTTTGCTGATATTTATGGCGGAGGTGCTTTTGTTGTTATCAGCACCTTTTTCACAGTATTTCTTACTAAGGCTTTGGGAATGCCACCAGCGCTGGTTGGCACTATTCCTTTGATAGGTAAGATATGGGATGCTGTCACTGATCCCATGATGGGCAATATTGCCGACAGAACTCAGTCCAAATTTGGAGCAAAGAGATTCTGGATCCTTGTAGGAAGTATTATTTCTGCCATCACTTTCATAGTGATGTGGGTTCCTTTTTTAGCTGGCGGAAGCATTGCAGGCCAGTATATTTTCTATGTACTTATGTACATGCTGTTCTCTACCGGATTTACGATCGTTATGGTTCCTTATAACGGTCTTTTACCGGATATGATCTCGGATTACACACTAAGATCCAAGTATTCCGGAACAAGAATGATATTCTCTTCTCTCGGTGCTATTATCGCCGGACTTGTACCAACTCTTATGATAAAAGACAATACTGATGCTTCTGAGTACCTCACAGTTGCGCTGATATTTGCTGTGATATTCCTTGTTGCCATTCTGGTAACCTTTGCAGGCACATGGGAGAGACAAAAGAAAATCCGAAAAGTCAGCTTTGCTGCCACATTTTCTCAGTCCTTTACTGTATTTAGAAGCAGATCCTTCAAACTCTTTGTTCTTATTTTCATTTTTGGACAGGCCGCAGCTGATTTTGTTACAGGTCTTGCTGTTTATTACATCGATGATGTTCTTAACGCTTACGGTGGTGGCAATTTCACAAAGCTCATGGGAGTTATCCTTATTTCCCAGTTTCTTGGCATGATCCTATTTGGACCTGTAATGTCCAAGACATCCAAGAAAGCTCCAATTCTGTTTGGTACACCTGTGAGAATGCTGGCGTCTTTTGCTATGCTCTTCTTCTCTTATGAAGGGGCCCCTTTCACCGTAATCCTTGCTCTTTCCTTTGTTATAGGTATCGCTATGGCCGGAACTTCGATCAGTATTTATGCTCTTTTAAACGATCTTGTTGAAGTCGATGAGCTTATTACATCTATAAACAGGCCGGGTATATGCTCGGGAATGGCCACCTTTACAAGAAAGATCGCTGCCGGTCTTTCATCAGCAGTCATCGGAGTTTTACTTGCCATGGTTGGTTATGATGAGAACCTTGCAAGTGCAGGAATGCGTCAGGCTGCTTCAACTCAGCGCGGCATAGCATATATCTATGTTTTTGCTCAGCTTCTTCTGCTTCTTATCACTCTTTTACTGGCGATCATATTCCCTGTTACCAAAAAAGAATATGAGATCATCTGCAAGGAAATAGAAAGAAGAAAAGGTGAAGATAATAGCATAGCTTCAGCTGAAGAAATAGCAGTTTGCGAAAAAGTTACAGGATATAAGTTTGACAAGCTTTGGAATGTTGAGAATGCGATCAGTACACGTACTGATGAAAAATTAGGAGGAAGTTTATAATGAAATACTTTTTAGACAGTGCAAAAATGGATGAAATCAGGGAGGCTTATAACACTTTTGGCATAGATGGCGTAACTACCAATCCAAGACACATTCAAGCTTCCGGAAAGCCCTTCCTTACAGCAATCACAGATATCGCAAACTGGATAAAGGAAGAAGGCCTTGAGGGTTATGAAAAATTCCCGGTTTCCGTTGAGATCAATCCGCACATTGATAATGCAGATGAAATGGTTTCAGAGGCAAAAAAGATCGCTGCAATCTGCAAAAATTTTGTAATCAAGATTCCTGCTACCGAAGAAGGTGTAACTGCCGCAAGAAGGCTTGAAAAGGAAGGTGTAAGAACTAATGTGACACTTATCTTCTCTCCTTCCCAGGCAATTCTTCCGGCTAAGAACGGCTCCTTATTCGTATCTCCTTTCATAGGCTGGAAGGAGCAAAACGGTGAAGACTGCAAACAGTACATCAAAGATATCGTCGATATTTTCAAAAACTATGGCTTCTATGGTAAGACGCAGATCATCTGTGCTGCTGTCCGCACTCCAAAGCAGTTCGTTGACTGCGCTGTAGCAGGTGCTGACATAGTTACAGCAGGTCTTGCTGTATATAAAGATTCCATGCACCATGCATTCACTCGTCAGGGAATAGAAACCTTCCAGGATGCCTGGGATAAAACTGCAGGAAACTAATGTGAAATTTCTTTTTCAAGGAGATGCAAAATGAAAATTGGATTTGTTGGTCTTGGCATAATGGGTGAATCCATGTGCGAGAATATTATTAAAAAGCATGATGACAAGGTATATGTATTTGATTATGTAAAAGAAAAAGTTGATAAACTTGCTGCTCTTGGCGCAGTTCCATGCAGCAGTTCCAAAGAAGTTGCTGAAAATGTCAGCGTTTTTATCACTATGGTTCCAAAATCAGAGCATTCAAAAGCCGTTTATGACGAAATTCTCCCTGTTCTGAAAAAGGGACAGACATGCATAGACATGTCAACCATCGATCCTTCCGTATCTGTGGAAATTTCAAAAATGGTAAAGGCGACGGGCGCTGAATTTGCCGATGCTCCGGTTGTAAAAAGTAAGCCCGCAGCCATCGCAGGAAAGCTTGGCATATACGTAGGCGGAAGTCAGGAAGTCTACGAAAGCATCCGCCCTATCCTCCTATATATGGGCGAAAACGTAATAAGAATGGGCGACAACGGCAAAGGGCTTGTAATGAAGATCTGTCACAATGCCCTTGTATCCCAGATTCAAAATGGTGTAAATGAGACCATGACTCTGGCAAAGAAAAACGGCATCGACATCCCTGCCTACGCAGAAGCAATCTCCTATGGCGGCGCCGGCAACTGGTATCTGGATTCCAAAAAAGAAGTCCTGGAAAAAGAAGATTTTACAACTGCTTTTTCCATTGAAAATGAACATAAAGACGTGCATATCTGCCTTAATCTTGCAAAAGAATGCGAATTTAGTATGCCCGGCGAAGAAAATGCAGCAAGAGTTTATGACAAGGCTCTTGAAATGGGACTTGGTAAAGAGGACTTTTCTGCAACAATTAAGGTGGTTCGCGGCGAATAAAAATGAATGAATTTCTTTTTTACCTTGTAATACTACTATCCAATATAATTCAGGGAATCACAGGCTTTGCAGGTACCATCCTTGCAATGCCTGCATCCCTTCGCCTTGTGGGCATGGGGACTGCTGTGCCGGTCCTGAACCTTTTGGGGCTTCTTTCCGGTATCTATGTCTTTATAGGTAACAGGGAATATATCAACAAAAAAGTTCTGAAAAAGGTTGTGCTGGTGATGGGTGTAACTGTGATAGCAGGTCTTTTTATAAAAAAACTATTGTTATCAAATACACGCCTTCTTTACTGGATTTTAGGCCTAATAGTTGTCACTATTGCTCTCTCGGGGCTTGTAAAGATTTTCAGAAAAGCTCCAGAAAAAAGCCTTAGCGAACCTGTTCTCAATCTGCTTTTATTAGCTGCCGGAATCGTGCATGGCATGTATGTTTGCGGAGGTCCACTTCTCATCGCATATATGACAAAAAAGGTCCCTGAAAAGAGCTCTTTTAGAGCAACTATATCAACCACCTGGATTTTCCTGAACGGAATCATTTTTTTAAGTCATATTTATAGTGGCTCTTTTACCCCTGATGTTGTCAGGTCCAGCTTTGTATCTGTTCCATTTTTGCTGGGAGGAATGTTTGCAGGATCAGTTCTTTATAAAAAAATGTCCCAGAGCTTTTTCGTAAAGCTGACCTATGTTTTACTACTCATCTCAGGTATATCACTGTTTTTTAAGTAATTTTCTAAGGAGAAATAACCATTATGAAAGAATTTCAAGTAGCATATATTCCGGTAGGAGTTCCTACTTTTCACCTTGAAAGCGCGGGGAAGCTTTTTGAAGAATCCGCTGATCTTTTAAGAGGTTTTTGCGACAATGTAAAAGTTCCTTCCGAGATGCTTCTTTCTATAGACAAATTGAAGGCATTTCTTGAAGAAATAGATCCGGACCTTATTGTTCTTCAGAATATAACCTTTGCTAATGCTGCCTACGCCTCAGAAGTCATGCATCATTTTAGCAGTGTCCCTCTTCTTTTGTGGACACTAAGAGAGCCCGTGATTGACGGAGGAAGGCTTCGCCTGAACTCGTTGACAGGGGCCTACTCCGCTGCAGGAGCCATCAAAGCCTTCAAAAAAGAGCCATTTGAGTACATCTTTGGTGCCCCATTTGAAAAAAAGGTGGAAGAAAAGATAAACGCAACCGTAAGAGCTGCCAAGCTTTTATTTGATATGAGAAATCTCAAGATCGCTGCAATCGGCCACACGCCTCAGGGATTTGGCTTCGGAAGAGCCTTAGACCTTGAACTTCTTGAAACCTTTGGCGTTCATCTTGAATCTATAGAGGCAAGAGAACTGATTGACAAGGCAAAAAGCTATTCCGATGAGGAATGCCTTCCATTTCTGGAAGATGCTAAAAAGCGCATGGTTGGCCTTGATAAGACTCCTGAAAAAAATGCCAAAGACTTTGCAAGACTCTACAAGGCTTACAAAGAATATGTGACTGATAATAAGATTGGAGCATTGGCATCCCGCTGCTGGCCTGATTTCTTCACAAGCTTTGGAACTCCTGTATGCGCTGTACTTGCTATGTTAAATGACCTGGGTGTTGCAAGCAGCTGCGAAGCAGACACCTATGGCGCTCTTTCCATGTACCTTGGAATGCAGCTTACGCAAAATGCTACTTTTTTTGGCGATCCTGTCTCCTTAGATGAAAAAGAAAATACAATCTCTTTTTGGCACTGCGGCACCGCAGCCTGCAGTCTGGCCAGAGAAGATACAGGCGCTGTTGTAGGTGAACACTGCAACAGACACATCGGTCCTACCCTTGAATTTGGCTGCAAGCCATCGGAGAAAGTAACAATCTTCAGGATTGGAAGAACTCCGGAAGGGGCTTTCAGATTCTTTTTAGCAACAGGAGAAGCTCTTGATAAACCAAAACAGTTTTTAGGGACTTCTCTTGTAGTAAAAACGGACTCCTTGGCAGAAAAAATAATATATTCTACAGTTGAAGGTGGATGGGAGCCTCATTACGTAGTAATATATGGAGATGTTGCAACAGAACTTGAAATACT
Source organism: Butyrivibrio sp. Su6 (assembly GCF_900108105.1). Lineage (GTDB taxonomy): Bacteria > Bacillota > Clostridia > Lachnospirales > Lachnospiraceae > Butyrivibrio. The sequence goes on from NZ_FNUR01000004.1 coordinate 214,661, forward strand.
GGCACATATGCTGAACATAAGCATTGAAAGGTACTAATGAGAAAAGTCGGAATAAATATGGAGCGGGTAAAAATAGAAAACCGCTCCCTGATACTTAAATGCATAAATAACAATGGCCCCATATCAAGGAAAGATATTGCCAGGATAACCGGCCTTACTGCTGCTTCTGTGACTCAGATCACAACAGGCCTTATATCCGAGGGCGCTCTAATTGAACTCGGCTCTATAAGCGAAAGCCAGGGAACAGCCGGCAGGAAAAAGGTTCTTTTGGATCTTAACCAGAACTATGGCTATGTACTGGCTATAAATATTGAGTCTGAGCTCACAACAGTTGCCATTTGTGATGTAAAGGGAAATATTCTGGATAATGGCGCTCTTATCAGCTCTTTTGACACAGATAAAAAAGCTGCCCCCGAAAAATTCCTTGAAGATGTCATTAAAAAAGCGGGCAGCCTTGTAGAGAAGCTCTCCGCCGGAAAGAGAGCTTTAATAAAATGCGTTAGTATCGGTATTCCAGGAATAGTAGATAAAAAGAGAGGTTCCTCTGTCCATGCCTATGGAATCTGGGAGCATGAGGTTGAGCTAAAATCTGTTTTTGAAAAAGCCTTTAATCTCCCGATTCTTGTAGAGAACAACGTTGATGCCCTTGCAACAGCAGAAATAATCTACGGCTACGGTAAAACCTTTGATTCTCTTTTGGTGATCAAGTGGGGGCCTGGAATTGGCAGCACGATAGTGATCGATAACAAGGTTTATGAAGGCCGTCACGGAAAAACAGCCGAGCTTGGCCATGTAATCGTAGAAAAAAACGGCAAAAAATGCAGCTGTGGAAAAAGAGGATGCCTTGAAACTCTTCTATCCGCCGAAGCTTTTTCAAAAATCGAAAGCAAAGAAAAACGAGACTATTCCATAGATCTTTTTGCAAGAAGTATAGTAAATACCTGCTCAATAATAGCCCCAAACAGGATAATCCTGTCGGGGCCACTATTTGCAGATAGTAAACTGCGCCAAAAGCTCATTTCCTATTGCAGTGAGTATGATCCGTCCTACAACGAAAACAGGATCCTATACACCTCACTTTCCGGAAAAGAAAACTACATCGGCCCAGTGGCTGTGTTTTTTAATGGCGTGATAAATTAAGGGAAGATAGGGTGACGCTTCTAATGACTTATTAAACATAAGGCACTTGAACTGTTACCTTACTTTGATAAGTTTAGATTGCGGCTGCGTACGCCACCATTGACTGAGCCTGAGGAAAACGCATTGGTCTGTGAGCCGACGGTGAGGATGATGGGAACAGTAGTTAGATTCATGCACCGTCGAATTCAGCATTTTAGCGTTTTCCTCAGAACCCGTCAATGGCAAGCACCTTCGGTGTGGCTTGGTTAAGGTGCCTCAGGATCCAATTCCTAGAACAGTAAGGGTGGCTGCATTCAAGGATATGTGTGACTATATGCCCGCGGCTCCCAATGAAGAGAGCGAAGATTCCATTTTGGAAATATAGCCTGATTTTTGAACTTACAACACCAGTCGACAAGGATTTTGACTTGTGGTTTTGGGCATATACAGCTTTTTTTAAGTTACCACACCATTATAAAGATGATTATATGTTTCAGTTCACTGATCCAATGGATGTGGTAATCCATTTTTTCTCGTATATGCCCATTTTCACTTCCTGAAAAATATACCGATGGATGTGTTAACTTAAAAATATAGCTATATACCCATTTCACTGTGATGAGATAGGATAAATACTACAATTCTCCCGCTTTTATCCTATGATTCATTAAATCTCTCATTTGCCAAGTATAAATCGCCATTCAATCTTTCCCACAAAAAGGCCGTCCTCATCAAAATTGCCATTTGTTTCCATTCGTTTTCAATTCCTCCATATTCAATTCATTCCATAAGTCGTGAAGAATATTGGTTTGGGCATATAGCGCTTTGGAGAGCTTCCAGCCACCTCTTATTTCTTATAATTTGTCCTTATAGCACTTTTTTGCGATGCCAGCCACCCTCATTAAAGTTCAAATGGGCATATAGGCCGATTTCAAGCCTTTGGCCACCCGTTAGAAGGGTGGCTGTGGACGGATAATTACCGTATATGCCCAGTCGCCTGCGATAAAAGCCTTGGTGAGGGGTGGCTGCAAGCCTGAAATCAGGCTATATGCCCAAAACCGATTTTATTACGGGTGGCCGAGGTATTGAAAACGAGCTATATGCCCAAAGACAATGCTTTCGGCTCTTTAAACTTACCTATAGAGTAGACACATACAAACTTCCTTTAGCCCCACTTTCGTATGCAGTATGCTGCATACGAAAACTGGCGCGCCAGCGTTTTCTTGAAAGTAGCCACCCCTACTGTTCTCGGAATTGGAACCAGAGGCCCTTATACCAAGCCACACCGAAGGTGCTTGCCATTGACGGGTTCTGAGGAAAACGCTACAATGCTGGTTCCGACGGTGCATGAATCTATCTACTGTTCCCATCATCCTCACCGTCGGCTCGCAGACCAAGGCGTTTTCCTCAGGTTCAGTCAATGGTGGCGTACGGAGCCAAGCATTTACCAATTTCTTAAGCTTTTACATAGAATAACAGGGACGGTTCTAATGACTTGCTTTTAATAAGTCATTAGAACCGCCCCCGGTGTCTTCTAACTCACTTACGCATATACAAAGAAAGAGCATTTAGGCAAGAAAAAAATCCCTTGCTTAAATGCTCTCAAAAAATACATTACTCGTAACTGTATTCAGATAAACTTTCGACAATAACCGGATCATCGGCATTTATAATCTGATAATTATCTATATATACCTTCACTACGCAGTAGTATGAAGGATCGGTGGCCATAGTCATTCTGTCAAAGCCAGCCGTAATAGCATATCCCTCACCTTCATCAAAAGTGTTATTTGGTACTATGCAGCTATGATAACTATTTACATAGCTGTCTTCAGAAGAAAGAGACACCCCATAGCTGTCAAAATCCTGGTATTTCCATTCGAGATCATCGCTTATGTCTATATCAGTAAAAAGAGCTCCCTCTTTAACCTGGCACTCGATAACAGATGTTCCGGCTTCTTCAACCTGCTCATCATCTCCGGTATTACCGGTAAACTGCATTATAATAAATGCAATAAGTCCAAAAACAAGCATTCCGGCGAACATAAAGCCATAGAGCTTAAAAAATGCAATGGTATTCTTGCTGTGTAGCTCAGAATCTATCTTTCTCTGTTCTGATCTTACCTTTCTGGACTCACTCATCTGAGTGCCTGCAAAATCAAGAACTTCCTTAACAGCTCCGGTAACATCGATATTTACATTATCAGCGTGCTCGATAGTTGCATATTTCACATTGTAATTGTTTATGGCCTTTTCAATCACAAAAGAAGTCCCGCAAAAAGGGCACTTTGCTTCCTCTTTCGTCTTATCAACCTCAACTGTTCCGCCACATTGTGTGCAAATAGCAGGAACCATTTTTACGTTATTATCCATAATTTTCCCCCTCAGCTATTATAGACTTAACACTATTATGTACTGGATGAATCACAATACTTTATACGAAAGATTTGATAATCGGGCACTATTTTCTATCACTTTGCGGCTTCGTAGATCTTTTTAACATCGTTTGCATCAAGTGGCCTTATTCTTGAAAGCTTAACTGTCCCCTGCATGGTTGCGTCAAGGGATAAAGCCTCCAGATCTGCATCGGAAGGATCTATTCCAAGGTCCTTCAAACTTACAGGCATTCCAATGCTCTTAAAGAAATCTACTGTTTTTTCTATGCCTAAAAGAGCTGTCTTTTCCTCGTCACTTTCACAGATTCCCCAAACCTTTTCGGCAAATCTTGCAAAACGAGGCACCGCACCCTTATACAGTTCTTTTGCCCAGGAACCCCAGACTGCTGAAAGGGAATCACCGTGTGTCACATCATAGCGGGCAGAAAGAGCATGTCCCAGCTTATGAACAGAAAAATCCTTTCCTCTTCCGCATTCCGTAAGATTGTTATGAGAAAGGCTTGATGCCCAGAAAACTTCACACATAGCATTATAGTCAGACGGATCTTCCACTATTTTTTTGCCATTCTTAATAACTGTGCGTAGAAGTCCCTCAGCGATCTCGTCTGTCATATCACACTGAACATCCGGAATAAAGTATCTCTCCATTGTGTGCATCATTATATCTGTTACGCCGGCTGAGAGCTGGTGTTTGGGGAGAGTCATTCCAAGGGCAGGATTTACGATTGCAAACCTGCATCTGTTGAAATCAGTGTTGATGCCCGCTTTCTTCCCCAGCTCTTCATTGGTCAAAACTGCAGAATCGCTCATTTCGCTGCCTGCAGCTGCAATTGTAAGGACAGCGCCCACCGGAAGAGATTTGGTAAGTGGAACCTTCCTTGTCCATAATGACCACAGATCCTGATCGCTATTGGCAGTTCCATGTGCAATTGCCTTTGCCGTATCTATGGCACTTCCGCCGCCTACGCCGATTATCATGTCAGCGCCAAAAGATAATGCCTCTTTTATGCCATCTTCTGCATGTGCCAATGTAGGATTGGGCTTAGCGCCTCCAAATTCTTTATATTCAACGCCGGCATCGGCCAAAGACTTTTCTACTTTGCCAAGAAGTCCGCTCTTTATAACGCTTCCCTTGCCATATACAAGAAGTGCTTTCTTTCCATATTTACATGCAGTTTCACCGGTCTGGTTTTCTACATCTTTTCCAAAAATCACCTCGGTTGGTGCGTAAAACTTGAAATTTTCCATATATTTCTCCTATTCGTGATACATCTGCTGACATTCTTTCTCGCCTTGATTATTCTCTCATATACTTAAACACTTTCAGTGATTCAAGCGGATTTCCTTCAAAATCAAACATGGCCTGATTATCCCATGAACAGCCGCCATAGTATTTTCCGGCATCTTCAGGATCATAGTCTGAAGCAAAACTGCTGGCCCAGCCACTACCATATTTTTCCCAGATTGACGAATTGTCTGAAGAAGCAGGACCTACCGGAATCCAAGTGCCTTCCCAGTAGAATATTCCTTCGGCTCCAGCTTCATTTACATGCTTACAGATATCGTACAAAATAGATGCTTGTCCATCAACAGATACTTCATAGCCCTCTACTGCATCATTTGAACTAAAACTATTTCCAGATCCATCTCCATCTTCATTTGTATAAGCATATGATGTTTCAGCCAAAAAAGCCTTCTTTCCATATCTCTCCTGTATCAATTCCAGAACACGGCTCATATTTTCCATGCTTCCATCCCAGAATGGATAATAAGACATTCCAATCATGTCAAAATCAAGGTCATTATCAACAAGCTTGGACACAAGATCAAGGACATCTGCTTTATCTGTTATTCTCGTGTAGTGGACGACTATGCTCATGTCATTATCATATTCTTTAGAAACTTCCCTGACCGCCTTACTTCCGGATTTAAGAAGAGTAATGACATTTTCCAGTTTGGTTTCTCCGGACATTCCATAATTTATCTCATTTCCAACTTGAACCATTCCTACATCGACACCAGCATCAAGCATCTGACTTAAGGATTCTTTAGTAAAGTCATAGAGTGCCTCGCTTTTTTCCTCAAGTTCCATGCCCTCCCACGCTTTAGGAGCATGCTGCCTTTTGGGATCTGCCCAGAAATCTGAATAGTGGAAATCAATGCAAACCTTCATTCCGTATTTGGTAGCTCTTTTTCCAAGTTCAATGGCTGTAGGAACATCATTGTTACCTCCCCCGTAGCCATTACCGTCTGAATCATATGGATCATTCCACACGCGCAAACGAATATAATTTATCCCCGCTTCCGACAAAGTCTTGAATACATCCTGCTCCTGACCGTCAAATCCGTAGTATTTCACACCACTGTTTTCCTCTACAAGAACAGAAGATGCATCCATTCCTAATATAAAATCTTCTGGAAGATCTTTGATTGCCGTTTTCCAGTCTGTTTCAGACTCAGTGTTTTCAGAAGTATCGATAGAAGAATTCTCTTCTTCACTACTTAGAATTTGTGCCGATTCTTCTAATGTGCTGCTCTGTTTACCGGTTGGCTCACCGGCATTAGAACAACCCACCATCAACAACGCCACGCTAATAACGCAGCTCAATACTTTTCCCATCTTTCCTTTTTTCATTTTTTCCCCCTAAAATGTAGTCATTTTCAATCAACAGTATTAATTATATACATTTTTAGGGTGATTTTCTCATCAAAATGGCAATACAAAAAAATAAGAGGAGAAATGTCTCCTCTTATTTTTGATCACCTGTGAAAAGAACAAGTAATGTATCTTCTATTTCTTAATTTAATCATCATTAGGATTTTAAACAATGTATTCATCTTCTATCCTCCTCAATTGTTTGATGATTAATTATACGAATGAATATACAGTTTGGCAGTTTTAGTTATGATTATTTATTTGACCTACTACTTCCTCATAATCCGGAATTGATGAAGATGCCCCTACTCTTGATACTGCAATTGAAGCAGCCATAGCAGCCTGTTCCATTGCGTCATTTTGACTTAAACCAGCTGCTATACCTGCGAGGAAATAACCAGTAAAGGTATCGCCTGCAGCCGTGGTATCAACAACCTTGCACTCAAAGCAAGGCTGAAAATAAGTGACGTTTTTATCCTGATAAAAAGCTCCATTACTCCCTAGCGTAAGGATTATTGCTGTGTCAGGATATTTTTGAGATAATTCCTTCAGAATTTTGTCCTTATCCTGTTCTCCCGTCAGCGCATTTCCTTCTACCTCGTTGAGAATCAGCCATGTCACTGATGACAGGTCAAGATTTCGCAACTCATCATTCATAGGTGAAGGATTGAGCATTATTTTCATGCCCTTTTGTTTTGCTAGAGTCATAAGGTAATCAATGTCGTTTATTTCATTTTGAAGTACGAGAACATCTCCCTCAGAAAAATCATCAATCACTTTATACATCTGATCTTTTGAATTTTCAAAATTGCTTCCTTTGAATAGGATGATCGCGTTTTCACCTTTTTTATCTACCTGAATATTTGCGTGCCCTGTTGGAGAATCCGAGACTTCAATGTATCTGCAATCTACTCCGCTTTTTTCCAATGCTTCTTTTAAAAAAAGGCCATCCTCTCCTATAGTTCCTGCATGGTAAACATCAGCTCCTGCCCTGGCAAGCGCAATTGACTGATTCAGACCTTTTCCACCCGGGAAAATATCCATCTTAGTTGAAGAAATGGTCTCACCCGGTGTGACAAAATGCTCTACCTGGTAAACTCTATCAATGTTTAATGAGCCATAGTTTAATATTTTTTTTATCATGGTTCCCTCCATGTCATAATCCTCTGCTAAAACTATTAAATATAATCATAAACTTACGTTTTAATGTTTTCAATATTTTAAACTTTTGCAAGTTGTTGGCTCCCCTATTTGTGGTATACTCAATCAGGAAAAAGCATTCTTTTCAAATACAGGAGGAAAATGATGTATTACGTACCCGAGGGAACTACACTTGCTGGATTCTATGAATGCAGCGAATGTGCTAATAGATTCTTATCAACAAAGATTGGCCCAAGTATCGTTTGCCCATACTGTGGCAAGGAGCCTGACATGGAAATAGGTCCTGATGAGGAAATGCCGGTTGTAAAAGAAACAGCCAAGCTTTTGCAGGTTGTTGAGGGAAAAGAAGAAGTTGAACGCATGGATGCACTTCTATCCTTAGCTGTAACCGGCGGAGATTATGATTGGATCTGATACATTAGATCTTTTACAGGATTGAAAATGTTGGGAATGTGGGGAAGCAAGCAGTGAAATTAAATGAAATAAAATGCCCAAATTGTATGGGTTCTGACGTAGAAGCTGCAGGAGAAGGACTGATGAAATGCCGCTACTGTCAGACAACCTTTGCGATTGATTATGATGAAGAAGATGCTGCAATGGACAAAAGCCGCATCGAACTCCAGATGCAAAGAGAAAAGTTCGAGCATCAGGATAAAATAAGAAAAGATGCGAAAAAATCCAGGCTCATAGCCTGTTTTACTCTTCTGATCGTCATCTTTGTTATCGTTGCTGCCTATATTATCAATTCCAAAGAGGAGCAGAAAAATCAGGAAGATTCGGCTTCTTTTGAGGAAAGTAAAGCTGCATCAATAACCTATGTGTCCGATTTTTCAGAAATACCGGATGCTCAATTTGATGAAATGCAAAATCTTGCCATGGACGCTGCTCAAAAAGGAATCGACATCAATACAATAAGTGGATTGACTGCAGACACCCCTGAGTTATGCGCCAGCTATCTTCTTACAGCTAAAGAAGGAAACGGAAACCGCCTGGTCTTTGTGTATAAAGACACCTGGCACAAGAACTCTGATTCAATCGAAACCTATGTATTCTACTATATTAAGAATCTTCAGCTACTTTCTGACGGAACCGTTAAGTATAACGTGTACGTCCAAAATGAAAATAGCAGTTTTATATGGAATAATAATTTCATTGATGGAGAAAAGAGCTTTGATCTATGCTATACCAAAGCAATCTCTTCAAACGCTGATTTTAATGTGAAAGAAAAGTAGAACGTTGCCATTATAATCTATCAAGTCGTGCGTACTCTCTAAGAAGTGCTTTCTTCTCAAAAGAAGTATAGCCTTTAGCATTTATATCACGAATTGAATACAGGAAAGAATAATGCTCATCGAGAGCCTTATTAACTGTCTCGTAGAGCTCTGATGATTCCTTTAGTGCGTCCATCTGTTCATTATATTTTGCTTTATTGCTCACATAGATAGCGCTGTTTATGGCTTTTCCTACAGTTCCGATGCCTGGAATCTTGTTTTCGGTTGTTCTCTTACTGTTAAGGCTAAAGGTATACACCTTTCCATCCCTGGCAGCCAGGAAACCATGCTTGCAAAGACTGCTCATATAACTTCCGCCTGCAAAAAAAGCTAATCCCACAAAGAATAATACGGTAGCAACGATGATCATAACAATGCCAAGAGCAGAAAGAGCACCCTTACTGGTTGTAAAGAGACTGATGTTAAGAATCATATAAAGCGTTGGTAAAACAGCCATTGCAGCTCCCGCTATCATCTCAATGTATGCTATAGGCATCACTCTGTCGAACAATAAAACTTTTAAATTACTTTTCATAAATTCCTCCCGATTTCTCATAACAAAAAAATATAGAGGCCTTGGCCTCTATATCTCAAACTACTCTTTCTTCTCTGATTTTTCAATCATATTCTTTCAATATTTTTCTCATACATCTCTTTAGGCAGCACTGCCTTATAAGTCAAAAGAACCGTCACTGTGTCTTAATTCGTTTTGAGGAAATGCCTTATATCTGACCTGTTACTCATTTGGGTTTTTTCCAGAATGCCGGATACTACGCGCTTTATATAGCCATAGGAATAATTGGTCTTTTCTGCTATCTCATGATTGGAAAAACCGCCTGCTATGTACTCTGCAACTGTTAGCTCAAGAGGGGTAAGTATTCCTGCAAGCTCCTTAACTCTCTTTGTTTCAATGTCCTTTCCTTTAAGCGGCGATGTGATCCTGTTCTTTATCCTTGCAAGAAACACGCTCTTAACAAAAGGCTTGGTAATGTAGTCTGCAGCGCCATATTCAAAGCCCTTTATCTCGAAATCCGGATCGTCCATGGAAGTAAGGAAGATAATAGGAACGCCATTTCCATTGTCAAGCTCTCTGATTGCCCTGAAGGTGTCATACCCATCCATATCAGGCATGTCCACATCCAAAAGCACAAGCTGATACTGTATGCCTTTTTTGATGTACTCAAGTGCCTGTTTCCCCGACTTGGCAAGGCTTACGCTATATCCGGTATTAATCAATATGTCTTCTACGGTATTGAGCATATTGATATCGTCATCAACACAGAGAATCCGGTAACCTTCCATCCATTCCTCCGTACTTTTTTCCATATTTTCGTGATCAAATCCCTCTACTGATTCCATCATAACAATTATTTCCCAATAAAAAAGTATCTTTTGGTTACCTCTTTAGTTCTTCTATAAGTTTTTCTGCTCTGTCAAAATCTATATCTTTTACAGCCTCCCTGATAGCGCTAATCTCTGGCATTTTTCCTCTGATAGCCTCTATCTCATCAATAGTTTTAAGGGCCGGGGACTGGTTACCGTTCCTTACGGCTTCAAGAAGTTTCTCCATAAGTGCATTCTCATCAAGTACCTCCTCCGCCTTCGCAGTCTTAAAGCTTACTCCGACTTTTTCAAATTCATCAAGGAATTTAGTAAGTCCCTCTTTTGCCCTCTCCCATTCCATGAAAAAGAGCTCCGATGCGGCATCTACGTATTTCCCATCCCCGTCCTTGGCGCGTTTTTCCAGTCTTCTGGCGTTGTAGTACAGATCCTGCGCTCCTACGTTGCCTGAGTTTCCCTTAACTGAATGTATAATATACGCGGCTTTAGCATATTCTTTACTTCTGATCAGCTCTTTTAGCTCACATATACTGCCATCTGCTCTTTCCACGAAAACTTCTGCTATTCTTACAAACTGCATAATGTCGCCGCTTAGATGCTTCATAGCCATGTCAAAAGAAATATCATATTTTTCCAGTATCTTTTTAAACTGCCCTAAAGTCTCTTCCGGAATATCTATCTGATCAGTCTTTTCAACGATTGTCACAAGCTCTTTTGGAAGATGCCTTATCAGCACGGTTTCAAGAAGCATGACGTCAATGGGCTTTAGCAGGTAGTCATCAAATCCTTTTTCATTAAAGAGCTTTTTGCGTTCAGGCGTAGCATCTGCCGTAAGCACAATGATCGGAGTGTTTTTCCCCTTGCGTTTGTCAATGCGCCTTAGCTCTTCCATGGCCGCTATTCCGTCAATATCAGGCATCATGTAATCCATAAGAACAAGGTCATAGTTCCCCTTTTCATACATTGCATAGCTCTCCAGGGCAGACTGGGCCGTATCTACGCGGACAAGCGTACGCCTAAGAAGTGATTTAAGAACTGTCAGATTCATATTGTTATCATCTACAGCAAGAATCCTGGCATCCGGAGCGATGAAGGTCTCTCCTGTGGCCTTGTCATATCCCGTATCAACGCCTTTTTTCAGCTTAAGGTCAAACCAGAAAAGGCTTCCTTCACCAGACTTACTCTTAACCTTGATCTCTGTTCCCAACAGCTTTGCCAGATTGCCGGAAATTGCAAGTCCCAGCCCTGTTCCTTCGATACCACGCTGCCTGACTATAGCTGACCTTTCAAAGCTTTCAAATATCTTTTTCTGGTCCTCTTTGCTGATACCCACTCCGGTATCTGACACTTCAAAATGGATAGTTACGCTCTGCGCATCCTCAGCCAGCTTCTGTATGCTAAAGACAATTATTCCCTCATTTGTATACTTGATGGCGTTGGATAAAAGATTCATCAGTATCTGCGTTAGCTTTCTCACATCACCTATAACAAATCCGGGCAGCTCCTTATCTGCATCGGTAACAAAGTCCAGGTGCTTGTTATCAGCTTCTTTTTTGTAATAGCTCCTGAGAGATTCTATGAGATTTGTGATATTAAAGTTCTCTTCAAATATTTCCTCTTTTCCCATATCTATCCTGGACAGATCAAGGAACTGGTTTATCATAAAAAGAAGCTGTCTGCCTGCAGTATCAACGTTCTGTGAATATTCGATTATCTGCCTGTTCTCAGCTTCCCTATAGATCATCTCATTCATGCCAAGGAGCATATTGATAGGGGTTCTTATCTCGTGGCTGATATTGGCCAGAAGTATACTCTTTGCATTGCTGGATTCCTGGGCAATTTTTTGCTGCTTCTGGTACTCTTTTAAATACATCAAAAAAATGATCCCTATACCGACACTTGATATGACGATTCCGGAAACCTGATCAAAAAACTGCCCTGCCGGAGTATCAAATGTTTTGACAGTCTCAGGATGCACATGCGCGATATGGGCTATGGCCACATAAAATGACACATGCAGGACCTCCATGAAAACAAGGAGCTTCCCCTTATACATTAAAAGAGTGAATAGTATTCCGAATGAAAAGAAATATGGCATGGAACCATATAGACCGCCGCTTTCAAAAAAAAGCATGCCAAAAAGTCCCATGAATATAGTAAAAGATGTTATGAGATATCCTATAAGATAATGCCCCGTCCGATCCACAAAAACGATCAGCGCTACACTGGCAATGGCTGCCCCAATATTAATAAAAAAACTTGAAGGACCTGCCCCTGTAAAAAATGATGAAACAGCGCCGGCAATGCTTATAATAATACCCGCAGTCCCCAGAAGTTTAAAAAAGATAATATTGAGCTCGGTTTCTTTTTTATAGAAGTCGATGATCTTAGAAGGAAATATACTTTTCATATATTGCTCCCAAAATAGCTCCAAAACACTTATGAACAACCCACATACTAATTATAGTCAAATTTTCTGTTAAATAAAGTATTTTTTGCCTATTTGGGCACAATTTAGCAATAAAAGATAAGCCTTTGGGATGCTTTGTATAAGATAATACAAAGTAGCAGAAGGCTTATTTTTTGGAGGAAAGACAACAATGGGAGCATTTAAAAGCGGAATTTACAGAAATATCTTTAAAGAAATAGGAAAAACAGATAAGGAAATTGAAGATAAGTTAAAAGAAATCGTGAGGACTTTTTTCTACGATGAAAAAGAGCAAATTTATCACGAAGCTCCGGATAAGATGGGATATCTTACAGATACCGGCAATAACGATGCCAGAACTGAGGGAATGTCTTATGGCATGATGATGTGCGTGCAGCTTGATATGAAGGAAGAATTTGACCGCATCTGGAAATGGGCAAAAACATATATGTACATGGAGGATGGTGAAAATGAGGGCTATTTTGCCTGGTCATGCCAGACAGATGGCACCAAAAATGCCTACGGTCCTGCTCCTGACGGAGAAGAATTTTTTGCCATGGCTCTTTTCTTTGCTTCCCACAGGTGGGGTGACGGTGAAGGAATTTTTGAATATTCAAGGGAAGCTAAAGAATTATTAAAAGCATGCTTACATAAAGGTGAAAATGGAAGACCCGGAACCACCATGTGGAATAAGGAAAATCACCAGATTCTGTTCGTTCCTGGCAGTCCATTTACAGATCCATCCTACCACCTTCCTCATTTTTATGAACTCTTTTCACTGTGGGCATATGAAGAGGACAGAGAATTCTTTAAAAAAGCTGCAGATGTCAGCAGAAAATACCTTGCAAAGGCATGTCATCCTGTTACCGGACTTAGCTCGGAATATGCTAATTTCGATGGTTCTCCACTGGATGAGGAGCTTTCATGGGGATATTATGGTAATTTCTTTAGCGATGCATACAGAACTACTGCAAATATCGGCCTTGATGCGGTATGGTTTGGCGATGATGAAGGACAGCTCTCTGTTCCTCTTCGCATGATGAAGTTCTTTGGCACAGATCTTGAAGCTTGCAGATGCACCTACAAAGTTGATGGGACGCCTGTAGAAAAGTGTGTTCTTCATCCTGTAGGCTTACTTGCCACGATTGCTCAGGGAGCGCTTACTGTTTCCTATAGTGAAGAAAAGGATTCTGATTTTGAAATTGCTAAAAAATGGGTAGACTGGTTCTGGAATCAGCCACTTAGAAAAGGTGTCCGCAGGTATTACGACAACTGCCTGTATATATTTGCTTTTTTGGCTCTTTCAGGTAATTATCGAATCTGGTAAACTGACTTTTTTGTTTTAGAATTATTTGCAGAAAAAATGCTGCGCATCATTCTCGAGAAGAGGAAAATGCACAGCTTTTTAAATTACAAGTGTTTTTTAATTTGCTCGATTACAATCTTAAGTGCCTTTATTCTGGCATACTTTTTATCAACTGACTCAAGAACATACCATGGCGCAAATGTTGTGCTGGTCTTTTCTATCATCTCATCAATTGCGGTCTCATAGAGATCCCACTTATCACGATTTCTCCAGTCTTCGTCTGTGATCTTCCACTGTTTTTCAGGTGTATTCTGTCTGTCAGTGAAACGCTCTAGCTGAGTATCCTTGTCTATCTGCACCCAGAATTTGATTATAACTGCTCCCCAGTCAGAAAGCTCTTTTTCAAACTCATTGATCTCATTGTAAGCTCTTTTCCAGTCATTCTCAGAGCAGAAGCCCTCAAGCCTTTCCACCATTACTCTACCGTACCAGGTCCTGTCAAAAACGGTAATGTGCCCGGTCTTAGGTAGTCTTGTCCAGAATCTCCAGAGATAGTGCCTTGCTTTCTCATGCGGCTCCGGACTTGCAATGGGCTCAACCACGTAATCCCTCGGATCCAGGGCTTCAGTAATTCTCTTTATATTTCCACCTTTTCCTGCTGCATCCCAGCCCTCATAAGCGATAATGACAGGGATTTTCTTTCTATAAACCTTATTTCCAAGGTCTCTTAACTCCTTCTGGAGTTTTTCAAGCTCCTCATCATACTCCTCATCAGTCAGAACCTTGTCATCAAGTGAAATATCAGAGAGCTTTGTCACTTTCTCCATTGGGAAAGTATTCTGAAGGATAGGCACATTCATCCTTTGATTGGTCAGGGCAATATCTATCCCCTGATTCAAAAATCTCAAGACCTCAAACTCAGCTACTTTCTTGTCTGTAGCATCAATAATGTACCATGGAGTTCTGGATTCATTAGTATCTTCAAGGTATCGCTCAAATACATCAAGGCAGTCATCATAATTCTTGTTCTGTTTTATATCATCATCGTCAACTCTCCACTTTGTGTCCTTGCTATCAAGAAGATTATCCAGGCGCTTTTTCTGTTCTTTTTTAGAAATATGGAAAAAGAACTTCATAACAAGATATCCGTTATCGCAGAGCTGCCTCTCGAAAACGTTTATCGAATGAACTTTCTTTTTATACTCCTCTTCGCCAAGCTTTCCATCAATTACTCCACTGACTACCTCGTTCATCCAGCAGGTGTCATAAAATCTGAACTTTCCGGCTTCAGGGATCTCTTTTATAAACCTGTAAAGGAATGGATATCTTTTTTCTTCATCACTTGGCTGCCTGTCCATAGTTGCAACCCTAAAAAATCTGGGATCGATATTCCTTATAACTTTACCGATCAGCGCCCCTTTCCCTGCAGCATTCCAGCCTTCAAAAATAACCATAACAGGAAGTCCTGCCTCTTTTATCTTCATCTGCAAGGCAGTCAAATGGGCTCTTTCCTCTTTGATCCGCATTTTCAGTTCATCTGCATCTGAATAATCAGGTTTAACAAAATCCTTAAGCATGGCGCACCTCCTTCAAGTCACAGGGACGGTTCTTTTGTCTTGTCAATTTGTTATTGTGTGTTTGTTATAACGATAATATATATATTTTATTGTAACAGAATATTTGTCCCCATGGTCCATTAAAATCGCAATTTATGAACAGTGCATAAATACATCTGATTAGCGGGATTTTTGACAAAAGACTACTATTAAGTGGGGTTAGTATTTATTACTGGAGGTATAGTATGAAACAAGCAATTTACTTAGTTTACGTAGCACTACCTGTTATTTTGCTATGGGGAGCAAAATTTTCAGGAAAAAGATTCAACGATGGTTTTCTGTCTCTGGAGCAGACAAAGGCCATTCAGGGATTTCTGGCAATCTGTATCATGCTCCATCACATCGCGCAGAAAACCTGTGCGTCCTGGATACAGCCGCAGACGCGCATAGTTCACGGTCTGGACATGTTCGTTCCTATTGGATATCTCTTGGTATCTGTATTTCTCTTTTTCAACGGATATGGAGTATATAAGAGCTATCACACCAAGGAAAACTATCTTGACGGCTTCATAAAAAAGCGTATCCTGCCTGTTGTTCTGGCGCTTTACACAACCACGGTAATCTTTTTTATTGCAAGGCTCCTTGTCGGAGAAAAAATGGATGCCAAGCAGGTAATTCTTTACCTTACAAGCATACAGCTCTGCAATCCGAATACCTGGTATGTAATAGTTTTGCCGTTCTTTTATCTGGCTTTCTATTTTTCTTTTAAATTCATAAAAAAGGATGGGCTCGCAGTTCTCGCAACCACTGCATTTGTGGTGCTTTACATGCTGCTTGGCACCAGAATTGACCACAATGACTATTGGATAAGGGGCGAATGGTGGTACAACTGCGTATTCTTGTTCCCTGTAGGAATTATCTTTGCCAAATTTGAGGATAAGATAATCCCTCACCTGAAAAAACACTACTGGGTATATCTTGTTGCAGCACTTCTGCTCTTTTACCCGCTATATATTTATTCCGGATTTATCTGTAATATATTTGGTTACTATGGAGACAACTGGGGAGCTCCCGACACTGTTTTTAGAAGAAGAGTAAGCCTTCTATCCCAGGTATTTTTGACAACAGAATTTGTCTTCACTGTTCTGCTTATAAATATGAAAGTCGCTTTTGGAAACAAATTCCTTAAGTTCATGGGAACGATAACTTTGGAGTTCTATCTTATACACGGCCTTTATGTAGAGTTATTTGGCTGGCAGTTTGACGGCGGAGTGCCTTCTCCACACCATATTAAATACGTTTTGGTGTACGTGCTCGTAGTATTTGCTCTTGGTGTTCCATCTGCAGTGTTATTAAAAAGACTCCACGGATTTATCTTACGTAAACCTGGCGCAATTACTTCACATTCACGCAAAGCCGCTTAAAATAATAGCTCTGATAGCAAATGCTATCAGAGCTTATTTTTCCTCAATATCAAATGAATCAATAGATCAAATTTGGCAACGGTAAACCGAATCAATTCTTAAGACACCCGATAGGTATAACATATACTCCATCTTCTCTTTTGTAGCCATATTCAGTCGCTGTGATTATAAGTTTAAGGTCCGGGAGTCTTAACGGAACCTGCTTTTCTTTCTTGTTATACTCAATGATGAGCCGCTCTATCTCACATAAATGCTCTGCGCCCATATCTATTTCCTTACTTCCAAGCTTAAACTCTATTAGAGCATATCTGCCATCTTTTAGATGAAGTACTGCATCTGCTTCCAACCCGTATCTGTCATGATAATATGACACCTCGCCGTTCATTCCTGAGGAATATATCTTAAGATCACGGATACATAACGACTCAAAAAGAAAACCAAGTGTCTTGAAATCAGTGTTGAAATACTGCGGAGACAACCCCAATGCCGCAACAGCTATAGACGGATCAATCAGATTTCGTTTGTTTCCTGCCCGTATCGCTTCTTTTGATCTGATTGCAGGGCACCATGCAGGAAGTTCATCTATTATGTATAGTTCTTCCAGATCATGGAAGTATTCATAAAACGTTGGCTTAGACATTTCCGACGATGAAGATGTGTCTGCAATAATAGTTTTAGTTTCTGCCAGGGTGCATATATTCCTTGAGTAGGATCTCAGCAAACGCTCTGCCCATAACGGATTTCTTTTGACGTGACTTATATTGGAAATATCTACGTGGCATGTCTGGTAAAAAAGATCTGCGGCTATAGAGAGAGCTGCTTCCTTATTCTCTACATTAATACTCTGAGGCCAGCCACCACGGCAGATTGCATAGATCAGGTCATCAATGCTTAGTTGTGATTCTTCCCACTCAACAGACTTTCCATCAAAAAGATCCATCAGCGAAACACTGCCAGTTGACTCACCGCTCTCATAAAGACTCATTGGATACATTTTAAGCGTAGAAATACGTAGTGTTCCAGTATGCGCGGTTTCTACTTTCTGAGAAGAGGAACCTGTCAGGATATACTGGCCCTTCAAACTGGTATCATCAATATCTTTTCTTATTGCTCCCCATATCTTAGGTGCATCCTGCCATTCATCAAATAGTCGTGGTTTGTCTCCTATAAGTAGCTTTGAAGGCATGTTCTCAGCGACCGATAAGTATTTTTCTCTGTTATCTTCATCCTGAAACTCAATGTAGCTTTTGGCAAAATGCTTACCTGTGGTGGTCTTTCCGCAGCCTTTGGGCCCAACTATAAGTGACGCCCCAAAGGCTTCAAGTTTAAGTTTCAATGCTGAATCCGTTACTCTTTCACGATATATGCTCTTTTTTCCTGACAAAATTCGTACTTCCCTCTCATTGTTATAATATAAAAATAGTATAATCCATTTAACAGATTTGTGCAATTTTATTTAACATATTTGCGCTATAAAATTTAACGAATACGTGATGTCTTGCTTTACTAATTTGGCAAAACTCACCTAAATATTAATAATCACTGTATGTCAGATAAGCTTTAGTCGTGTTCTTTTTTCATTGCCTCACAAATATTAAGAAGAATCTCAACATTTTTTACCATGGAATGAATTGGAACATATTCGAATCTTCCATGTGCATTTTCGTACCCTGCAGAAAGGTTGGGGCAAGGCAAGCCTCTAAATGACAGTGCTGCTCCGTCTGTACCTCCTCGGAATGGCTCACATACCGGTTCTATACCGGCTTTTTTTATGGCATCCTTCAAAATATCAATAAGAAATGGCGTTTCTTTTAACACTTCATGCATATTGCTGTACTGATGTGTTATTGTAAGTACCACTCTGTCCTGTCCATATTTTTCTCTTAGGTCATCTGCGCACTTTCGAAGAAAGTCTTCACGCTTACAGAAATTATCATGGTCAAAATCGCGAATGAGCAGCCTTACCTTAGCATTCTCGCAGTCTCCAACGCATGAAATGACATGGTAAAAGCCTTCTGTTCCTTCAGTGAACTGTGGTTTTTCTTCCTGGGGAAGCATTCCCATCATGTGAGATGCCATATCTACGGCATTAACCATAATTCCTTTGGCTGTTCCTGTGTGAACGCTCCTGCCTATAAACTCGAATACTGCTTCTGAAGCATTAAACGTCTCATCCTCATACCATCCAAGGTGGTCACCGTCCAGCGTATATGCCAGTTTGGCGCCGAATCTGTTAAGATCAAGGTCTCTTGCCAATCCGCCAACTTCTTCATCAGGTGTAAAGGCCAGACTTATATCTCCATGCTCTATTTCATCGTGAGTGCATAGATACTCCGCCATGGTCATTATTGCTGCTATAGAGGCCTTATCATCCCCTCCAAGGAGCGTCGTTCCATCTGTTAAAATAAGATCCTGCCCAATATACTGCTGCAAATTCGGATAATCTGCAGCTCTCATCACTATATGCTTATCCTCATTAAGGACGATGTCTCCGCCATCATATTTTTCCAAAACCCAGGGATTAACGCCTGTGCCACTGGCATCAGGAGCGGTGTCCATATGCGCTATAAATCCAATGGCCGTTCCTTTACTATCTGCTGAATTAGAAGGTATTTTGCCGTATACTACGCACCTCTCCTCATCAAAAAACACATCGGAAACACCAATTTTTATCAGTTCTTCCTTCAAAACGCACGCAAGATTTTTTTGCTTATCAGTCGTTGGCCAATGACCTGCAAAAGGCTGCGACTGAGTATCGATTCTTGCGTAGCGCATCATTCTTTCTTTTACCTGTTCATATATATCACTGTAGTTCATAATGCAACTTTCCTTTCAATTTGTTTTAATAATAATCTATTTCTAGGCATTATGCCCGAATTTTTTTGCCACAACTTTATTTCTTTTCGTATAAAAAAATGTACGTTAATTGAGTGTTATTTATACCAGCAAAAATAAAACAAAATTGGAGGAAAAAAAGTATGGTAGCAACAAAAACAAATACGTATATGACAAAAGCTTTAACAATGGATGAACTGGCAGAAATTGCCGGCGGCCGCTTCAGGACAATATTGCCGGCCCCATTCACTCAAAAGGATCTTGAAGAAATAGAAAAAAGAAAAAAGGAAAAAGAAAAAGAGGAATATTGGAAAAAGCATATGTTTGACAAATACATTCCACTGGAATATTTTCTTGATTAATTTTGCAAGCACTTTATTAAGGACTGTGAAAATCATTCACAGTCCTTTACTTTTCTGGCTATTCTCTTTATTATATTCTCTGCGCCTTTCATTCTTCAAGGCGCTATTTTAAATGAAAGAATAGATGATTTAATGCCATGAACAATAATATAAAGGGAATTCTTTTTACTATATTAGGAGCAGCTTGCTGGGGACTGTCAGGAACAATGGGACAGTATCTCTTCGACGTCCAGAATATGGACAGTAGGTGGCTTGTACCAATAAGACTTGGTCTTTCGGGAATTTTGATTCTTGCATATTGCATGATCAGGCATAAAGACACTGTGATCAAGCCCTGGAAGACAAAAGAAATGTCTTTTTGGATGCTTGTTTATGGAATACTAGGCGTAAGTACCTGCCAGTTCCTGTATTTTCTTACTATCGAACTCTCCAATGCTGCCATAGGAACAATCATGCAGGACCTTGCTCCAATTTTCATACTTCTTTTTACCTGTCTTCATATAAAAAGATGGCCAAAGATATCTGAAATCATATCTATTGCGCTTGCAATTTCAGGTGTATTTCTTTTAACAACTCATGGGGATATAGCACATTTATCAATGCCGGTTTCTGCGCTGATCGCTGGAGTTGGCAGTGCGTTCTGCGTAATGATCTACAACGTTCTGGCTCCCAAGATAACAAAAGAAATCCCTGTCATCGTTGCACAAGGATGGTCATTCTTATTTGGCGGCATACTTTTGGGATTTGCTTTTAAAATATGGACAATTCATTATGTTCCAAACATTTATGGTTTGTTTGGAATAGCTTTTGTTGTAATAGTAGGAAATGTCTGCGCATTCACCCTCTATATAAGCGGTGTATCCAAAATTGGTCCTCAAAAAGCAATTCTTTATAGTTTTGCAGAACCAATAACTGCAGCGCTACTTTCAACTTTTGTGCTAGGAAGCAAGTTTACTGTGTATGACGCTGCAGGTTTTGGTCTCATATTTCTAATGCTATGGATGATAACTTTCTCCAAAGAAAAATAATCACATAGTTATCTCTATTGCATCAAATTCTTGAAATTCCATCATCGATGAAAAGCTCGTAGGCATCTTTATCACAGTCAAAGCATTCATAACTAATGTTATTGTAATCAATCTGTTCAGTTCTGCCTGCAGGTACTGCAAGGGGAAGTGCGTGACCTTTTTTGATAAACACTAATACTTCATTCAGCGCTGCCTCGATATAGTGATGCCCCTTTGATATGATCTCAACATCATAATCGTTATAGCTTCTAAATCTGCACAGCTTCATGTCTTCGGGAAGGTACACATATCTGCCGGTAGCATTCTGTTTATATACAGGTGCAACCATAATGCTCTCGCCCACAAAAAGCTGGTCCTCTACTTCGTAAGCCATTTCATCATCCGGATAATCAAAACATAAAGGTCTGAACAACATCTCGTTATTATTTACTGCCTTCATGAATTCTGAATAAAGGTACGGAATCAGCGCGTATCTGAGCCTAAGAATGTTTTTAAAGCTCTCTTTGTCAGTAAATCTGTAGAATTCCTGTCTTCTGGTACCTTCTGCGGAATGATTTCTGAAAAGAGGCGTGAAAATACCAAACTCAGCCCATCTCATAAGCAGATCTTCTGTGACATCAGCCCCAAAGCCGCCAACATCAGCGCCACTATAGATAAAACCGCACATGTTGAGCGCCGGCATCTGCTGAATATTAAGCAGTAAGTGACTCCACCAGGATTTATTGTCGCCACACCAAACGCCGCCGTAGCGATGCATTCCTATATATGATGACCTCGAGAACATGAGAATTCTTTTATCTGGGGAAAGTCTCTCAAATGCCTCGCCCGCAGCTCTGGTCATATTATAGCCAAATAAGTTGTGGACTTTGTCGTGTCGATATCTTTTACCTTTATACTCGTGGTAAAATCTCCTGTAATCCTCTTCGTTGTTGGCTAGTCCCCCGACTATATCCTGGAATTTAAAGAAGGATCTTATATCCAGATTTTTCCCCTCTAGCTCTTTTATCTGCTCAAAGACCTCTTTCAAATGGTCCTCGGTATAAAAAATAGCCGGTTCATTCATGTCGTTCCAAAAGCCGTCAATTCCATAGTCCAAAAGAACTTTATATTTTTCGCCAAACCATTTTCTGGCATCCTCGTTAAGGAAGTCAGGGAAATGCACTTTTCCGGGCCAAACCGCAGCAACAAGGTTCTCTCCATTTTCTTTTTTGCAAAAGAAATTATTCTTTACCCCTTCTTCATAGACGTCATATCCGTCTTCAATCTTCACTCCTGCGTCAA
The DNA here is from genome assembly GCF_900108105.1 of Butyrivibrio sp. Su6. GTDB lineage: Bacteria > Bacillota > Clostridia > Lachnospirales > Lachnospiraceae > Butyrivibrio. The sequence goes on from NZ_FNUR01000004.1 coordinate 236,825, forward strand.
TGATTGGGACAAGATGTATGTTTCTGTCAGCCATTTCCTTCACAAATGCACTAAAATCAGGAAATCTCTCATCGCTGACCGTGAAATCCTTATATCTTTCCATATAGTCGATGTCCAGGTACACGCTATCGATGGGAATATCCAGCTCATCGTACTTGTCAACGACTTCCCTTACCTGGTCTTCATTCATGTAGCTCCATCTGCTCTGGCCAAATCCAAAAGCCCATCTTGGCGGAATGTAGCTCTTTCCTATTATTCCACGGAACTCTTTTACAATCTCAAGGATGCTCTCGCCTTCAATCAGGTAAACATAGGCATCGAAGTCCTCAAAAGCAATGGAAAAAACGTCCTTATCCGTATATCCTATATCAAAAGAGACCCTGCCAGGCGTATCAACATACATTCCAAAGCCTCTTCCGTTTCCCCAGATAACAAAGAAATTCTGAGCGGCATAAAGAGATCTTTTGTCTTCTGTATGATTGGGATCATCTGAGCAATTGCTGACGTAGATATACCCTCTTTTATTAATTCCGCGGACTGTTTCACCAAGTCCGAAAACACGGTCTTTTACACCCATATTATATTTCAGTTCATTTTTCCCCTGAACTCTTTCAAAATATGGGATTTCTTTTTCTTCATTGGCAAATGAAACTACCACTGAATCTGTTTCTATGGGATTACCAATTTTGTATTTTTTGACCATTACCCCTTTACTCCTCCTACTGTGATTCCCTGTTTCATCTGGGTTTGAGCGATTATATAAATAATGATTATCGGCACCATCGATATCAAACTGCCAGCCATAAGTACATTATACTCTGTATCATACTGTCCGTTTAGTGTATTTAAGGCCAGTGTCAGTGTCATCTTGTTTTTATCAGATAGCATAACAAGCGGCCACAAGTAATCATTCCAGGCCTCCATGAACGTTGTTATTGCCAGTGTCGCAACTGTGGGAACCATCATTGGCATGATAATATCCCTGTAGATCTTGAACAGCCCTGCACCATCTATCCTGGCAGCTTCAAGATAGTCATCCGGGAGTGCTCTCATATTCTGAACCAGCAAAAAAATAGCAAACGCCTTGAAAATCGCCGGAGAAATAACGCTTGCATATTTGTTGATCAAAGAAAATTTATTCATAATAATGAACATTGGTATAAGCGTTATCTGAACCGGTATCATCATCGATGTCAGATACAATGCAAAAATGAAATTTGCACCTTTAAATCTTATCTTAGCAATGGCAAATGCCGCCATTGATGCAGAGATAATAGTTATACCAACATACATAACCGTAATAAAAGCACTGTTAAACATTGCTCTTGCAAATGGAAATAATGTAAATACTTTTTTATAGGAATTCAGCGTCGGCTTTTTGGGAATCCACTGGATTGGAAGTGCCATCAGCGCACCTTTTGATTTTAGAGATGTCGATATCATCCAATACAGCGGAACAGTTACAATAACTACCAATACAGCTGCCCCAAGGTAAAACAAAATATTATAGAATATCTTTTGTGTTTTATGATTCATAATGCACCCAAACTTTCTGCAGCTTAAGCTGTATCAGTGTTAACAAAAGAATTATCACAAACAGTAACCATGAATATGCTGCAGCATACCCCATCTTGAAATAACTAAAGGCATATGTGTAGATTCGCTCTACCATTACCTGCGTGGCACCATTTGGCCCGCCTTCAGTCATGATCTGCACCTGTGGAAAAAGCTGAAATGCATTGATCAGCGACATTATCAGACAATAAAAAAGTGTTGGTGATAAAAGCGGCATTGTAACACTAAACAGAGTCCACATTTTTCCGGCGCCATCTACCTTTGCTGCCTCATAATAAGTAGGATCGATTCCTCTAAGTCCGCCAAAGATATAAAGGCCGTAGTAACCCATATCTTTCCATACAGAGGCCAGTACAATACCAGGCATAGCCCAGTATTTGTTCGTAAGCCAATCCGGTCCTTTCATGCCAAACACACCGATTATTGAATTTATTACTCCATATTGTGAGCTAAGAACCCATTTCCATATGAGGCTCGCAGCTACCCATGAAGTTAATACGGGTATATAGAAAAGAACTCTCATAACTCCCGTAAATCTTTTCTCAGTATTCAAAACAAGCGCAATTACCATCGATAATAAGAATCCAAGTGGAATATATAGGACGATATAGTAAAGAACATGCAAAAGAGTACTCCAAAACTCTTCTCGCGTAAGTAGCTGAATATAATTCTGGAATCCCACAAAATGATCCGGAATAGTATGGATCGTAAATTTTTCCAGTCCGCTCCAATCCGTCATGCTTAGTGCTGTAGCCATGATAATTGGGAGAAAACTAAATATTATCATTCCTATGAAACTGGGTAGCATAAATGGAATCGCTTGTAGTATTTTCTTCTTCTCTTTTGTCATAATATCAACCTTTTTCAAGCAAAACTGAAATACAATATACGAGCCTGCAGTCCAATATGGATGCAGGCTCTATGTTTCTACTGAAGTGTAATCTGCTCTTCACAAAGCTTTTGCGCTTCATTAAGTGCTTCTTCCGGGGAACTCTCACCACTTGCTGCCTTACTTACTGCATTTGAAATAATGTCTGACATCTGACTGTAATCTGTAATAATTGGCGGTAATACAAGTGAATCAAGTGATTCAAATACAGCCTTTCTGTTATCAGGAGGAGTAATCTCAAGATAACTTGAAAGTGCGTTCATGTCACTAAGAGCAGGCAGATCCCATCCTGCATCCAGACGGATCTTGGCTGCCTCATCACTTGATGAAAGGAATGATATCCATTTCTGCGCAGCTACCTTTGCGGCGTCACTGGCATCATTATTTACTACAAGTGCATTAGCGAAGAAATGGGTGGCTTTCTGAGTCTGGCCTGGCTCAACGCATATATCCCATGCAAAATCGCATGCCTCTGTAAATGTATTGAAACACCATATGCCTGTAGGAATCATTCCAAGTCTTCCACTTTCAAATAAATCCCAGTCGCCCATTCCGCCCATCTGCTCTGCTGTAGGCTGTACATTGGTCTTCTGAACTCTGTCAACCATACTCTGAAGAGCTGCAATATTCTCAGGCGAATTAATTGTAAACTTAGAACCATCTTCACTTATGAGACTTCCGCCATACTGAGCTGCAACTTTATAAAATTCATTGTATGTGACAGGCTGGTAGATACCGTATATATTATCGCCCAGGGCTCTAATTGCTTCAGCTGCCTTATCAACATCCTCTCTGGTCCATGATGATGTAGGATAGTCAATTCCTGCCTGATCAAAAAGGTCCTTGTTATAAACAAGAATTACTGTTGAAAAGTTCTCCGGCAGTGCATACTGCTTTCCGCCATATGAAAATGCAGATAGTGCTGTTTGATTGAGAGAACTTGTATCTGCTTCTGAAAGCTCTGCCAGTATTCCTTTTGAAGCATATGCTGCAAAGTTTTCAATGTTCATTTCAAAGCAATCAGGAGCCGTTCCACCTGCTATCCTTGTCTGAAGTGTAGTGAAATAATCATCCATTGCAATAGTTTCAATTTCTACAGTAATATCAGGATTTTGCTCATGAAAAGCCTGATACATTGAATCCAGCGTTGCTTCGTTGCCACCGGATGCGTTAAAATTAGCATATGTAATTGTGATTGGTTCAGCAGTCTCCTGTGTAGTTTCAGCTGCTGGTTCTGCCTCTTTTGAGGCTTCAGTCTCAGTTACCTTTTCAGTTGGCGCTTCTGTCTGCGCTGTGTCTGGATTCGCACTCCCACAGCCTGACAGAAGTGTTGCTACTATAGCTACTTGTGTCAATAAAGAAATAGTTTTACGTTTCATAAATACCTCCCTCTAAAAATGCTTTTTTATATCTTCGAAGAAGCTGCAGTCTTCCTCGCAAATATCTGATTCTTTGCCGCCTTTTATGAAAACAGGATATTTTTCCAATATAGAATCTACGATTTGCCCGCCTTCATATTTCTTTTGACTAAAAAATCCTGTCCACTCTCCACTTGGCAAATACAACCGCCTGTTATTTATGCCTTCCTCAAATATAGGCGCAACCAGCAAATCTTCGCCAAAAAAGTATTCCTCTTCCCATTCAAATGAGTTGCAATCTTCCGGGTTGATCATAAATAAAGGTTTCATCAACGGTTGTCCATTTTCAGCCGCCTTTACTGCTTCTTTATATATGTAGGGCAATAGCTTCATCCTAAGATGATGCCATTTTCTTATTTCATCAATGAAGCCCGGTGCCTTGTATGATTCTGCGATATTCCAAGGGCTTCTTTCATTATTACCTTCTGCACTTGGCAATAGCTCTTTAAACTGGCCGCCATCCGGTTCAGAATGCCATTGCATTATCGGGCAAAAGCAGGCAAATTGAGTTGATTTTAGATATAAATCCATAGTTGGCAACGGTCCTGCAAATCCCCCTATATCAAATCCCCAGAATATTATGCCTGAGCAAGCCGCTGAAATTGCAGCTGTATACGCATTTCTTAGTTCTTCATATGTTGATTGATGATCTCCTGCCCATAAAATAGGCGTTCTCTGAGTTCCTGTATAACCCGCTCTTGAAAACAGTACGTGTTCTTTCCCAATTGCCTCATAGTATGAATTTATATACTGCTGACAATACGAGTTCTTTAGCTCTTTTCCTGTTTTTTGGTCAAAAGATATTACATCATCTTCATATATAAACTCTCCGCCATCAGTTTTGAAACCATCTATTCCCATATCAAGAAGGTACTTACGCTTTGCAAACCATGATTTTTTAGTATCAGGATTAGAGAAATCAGGCACAAGCGATCCGGCAAACCAGTTGCCTTCAAGAATCCTATATGGTGTTCCATCTTTTTTATACAGGCAAAGCTTGTTCTTTATAGCGTATTCCTCATCCATTGTGTTTTGAGAATTATGTACGCCTTCTTCCATCTTCTTATATACGGGGATCTGCCACAGTACAGTATGAATCCCTTTTTCTTTCAGCTTTTGGACCATTTCCTTAGGATTGGTCCAATATTTGCTTTCCGAAAAATCCAGATCCTCATATCTTAATTCTTCATTTCCATCTATTTCTCTGCATTTTGCACCGTTCCATATATAGAATGTCGCTTCGTCACTCCAGGCTTCAAGTACCAGAACTGACGCAGGAAAATCGTATTTTTCAAGTTTTTTGACGACATCCTCAACATCTTTTTGTGAATTCCAGCGATTGGCTGAAATCCATGGTCCAAAGGCATATTTTGGTGGAACACTTATTTTCCCCAGATAGTTGTTAAACTCGCTTATGATATCTATGGGTGCGCCTGTAAACAGCATTGCTGAAGCATCATTGGGAAAAGCACACCTGATCTCATGGTTAAATTCAAATGTAGTAACACAATCCGTCTCTACAAATAGTCCCCAACCTGTATCAGTAAAGAAAAAAGGAACGCTGCAATATGTTTTTTCTCCCTGATTGCAAAACTTCTCTTCCACACGGTTAATGCATTTATGGCCTTTCTGATCTATATGATCAAACTTCTCTCCAAGTCCATATACGTGATTGTAACTGGTTTTAATAGTGATATTCCTTTGTTGACCATCTTTGCTGTATTCTATTGTCAGCAAGTCATTTTCTAGTTGAATTTCCTCTTTATCTTTTTCTAAATCCAGCTCTATCATTGAAGTTCCCTAACACTTTCTCTCTCTATTACTTCAAATGGAATTATTATGTCCTGTTTGGGATAAGACTTATCTTCAAGTGATCTTGACAGTATTTCAACAGCAAGTCGGCCTTTTCCATAGATATCCTGCTTGATAGTAGTTAATCCAGGTGTAATGTACTTGGAGATTTCCAAGTCATCAAACCCGATAACTGAATAGTCAGCAGGAACATTTTTGCCCATTTTGTGGAATCCTTTAATTGCGCCAATTGCTAAAACATCCGCAGTAGTCACTATTCCTGATACTGGAATACTGTCTTTTACAATTCTCTCTGCAATATCAATTCCGCTGTCAAAATCAACTTCTCCTTCAAAAATCAGGTCTTTATCATAGCGGATCCCATATTCAGAAAGCGCTCTTTTGTAGCCTTCATGTCGCTTTTTAATTACTCCATCTTCCTTCATCTTTCCGGAAAGGAATCCTACTTTTTTATGATGTTTATCAAGCATATATTTTGTGGCAAGGTATCCACCAAGTTCGTCGTCTATTCTGATGTTATGAAAGCTCTCATCCTTACAATAGCTATCTATAAGAACTGCAGGAATCCCTATCTTCCTGAACTGATCAAAAAACTCGTCAGGATATACCCCAATAGCTATTACTGCATCAAGATTTCTCTCGTAGACATGCTTTATATAGGACTCATCTACATTAGTACCCGAGATCAAAATATGATAGCCAATCTTTCTTGCATAGTATTCGATCGAACTGATTATTTCACTATAAAAGCTGTTATGAAACATCAGCTGACTGCCGGGCTCGGTCTGTGGGATAACAACACCTATCATCTTTGAAGTTTTATTTGTCAGAGATGCCGCGCCCAAATCCGGAACATAGTTCAGTTCCTCCATGGCTTTTTTTACTCTTGCCTTTGTTTCCTCAGTAATAGGCTTATTAGAGTTATTTAATATGTACGAAACTGTTGCTTTTGACACTCCAGCTCGTTCAGCCACATCCTTTAAGGTAGTTTTTTTCATCTAGTATCCTCGCTCATTTAACCGGTTAAATAAATAATAAATCCATTCTGCGATAAATTCAATACTATATTTTATTTTTTCTTTTAAACTTTTAGTGTATTCTTATACTAAAGATTAGCAGGAGGTGCACTATGGAGATTACAGAAAAACTAGACGCATTATTAGAAAAAGCCGGCAAAGACAGTATTCTCAAAGACAAACTTTTAGCTACAAGAAAGTCTCTCAACCCCATTGCCGACTTTTGCGATATTGCAAATGAATATGGTATTCAGATAAGCGTTATGGATATAGTAAATCAGGGAGAAGAATTCTACGCAGAAATTAAGCGCAGCACCAATGGCGGCGGTGAAAACTCTCCTGATCTTGATTTTCAGAATGATGAGTATTCTATTTTTATGATGAGATTACAGTGAGGATCTTTTCCCAATAAAATGCATCGAGCCTTTTCGGTCTTGAGCATCTTCCTCTGCGTCCTTAATTCCTGCATTGTTATATTCCATCAGAAACTTACTTTTGCACTGTTCACATAGCTTTCCATTAAGTACAGGTTTTTTGCAAATTTTACATGAAGCCAGACCCAGGTTTCCATTAATAGAAATCTTTTCTTCTATGATCCATTTTTTTATTTTTTCAGTTGAAATCCCGGTAGAAAGGCTGATAGCAGTACCGGTAGACCTTGGATTATTTCTCAGAAACTCCGTAACCTTTGAAATCTCTTCGATTTCTTTTTTCTGACAAGATGGGCAAATAAAATTATGCATCTCGATCTGCATAAATAACATGCCACACTCTTTGCAAATATTGTACCCCATTTGTAGACTCCTCCCCGAACAGGTGCTTAAAAGCATCCCTTACTTTTAGATATTTCCGATAGGAGCCCCCTCTGTTATCGAAAACTTTTCATACACAGCTCTAGATTATATCATCATTTCAGCCTAGTTGGAATAGTGTAAAAGGCTTGATTGATAGAAACTACTGCAGCCATTTCAGTGTCATATGCGTTATTTACTAGCTCTTCTCTGAACCATAAACTCACGAACATTTTTAGATTCCTCAAAATCCAGAGAGAATCCTAATTTCTCTGCCACATACACTGAAAGCTCTTCAAAGAAATCGTACATCAAAAAGAGTTTTTCCCACATATCCTCGTAATCTCCTTTTGGGAACATCCCCTCGAATCGGGTCATCTCTTCTTCTGCCAGATAATTTTTTAAATACTTGCAGCACGCACCTGTTGTAACTTGGAAACCATTGTCTATGCCGATTTTCCAATTGATCATCTTGAGAAACATGTTCATCATGTACTCTTCCATCATACGGCGCGCATAGTAGAATTCATGCCTACATAGCCCTTTTGTCACATAGTTGCTTATCCAACGAAACTCATTAACTGTTCCGAAAAATTCAAATTCGGTTGGCTTCTTAATATAAAAACATTCCTTGGAAGTTATATCCACAAGCTCCTTATAATCATCCTTATTTACCAAAACAGTCCGAGGCTCTGTAAACTCTACCTGTTTTCCTATCTCACTCACATCTATAAATGTCAGATCGATCCTGTTGCCATCCTTATACTGTGTGAGGTAAGCAAAGCGCGATCTGCCATTGTAATCATAGGGCTCGGCATAGTAATCATCAGGCATTTGCATTATAAGGATATCTCCGAATCGTTTCATGTAATCGTGGTCCCTGGTAAACTCGCGGATGTCAGATACAAAAAAAGTGATGTCAAAATCTGAAAATTCATCGTGAACCGCTCCCTTTGTAACATTTGAGCCTTCCATGGTCACTGCACGAATCCGCTTATCTTCCATTGCAGTTTTCAAGATCAAATCATACATTTCGTCATAAGATTTCATACACAATTCTGCTTCCACTCTTCATATATTTGTTCTTCATCATAGTCGGACAAAAGCCCTTCCATCCCTAAAAAAGATCACTCATATCCCTCTCCTTTATATGACTGACAAAATCCTGAATCTCATCTTCCGATAGTCAGCTTTATCAGGTTTGGATATTCGCTGCTTTCCAGCCATTCATAACTGATTTTTTCCGTTAATCCTTTCAAAATAGAAAGTCCGAGATCATCTTCTGTTGAAGTTATATCAAAACGAGGTCCATTATAACTGAATGCCAGTTCAGCAACCTCACTCTGTTCTGAATATTCACATACCGTATTGATGCTCAAATCATTCATTCCTGATACAAGAATACGCATAACTTCCTCAAACATGAGCGTAATATGTTTGGCCATCTTTGGAGCAATCTGATTTCTACTGCAATAAGCTGAAATTTCGCCTACTACGCTGAGAAAATTATAATCACGACTATTAATATCAAGTTCCAACACCTTTAGTCTATGTATAAATCGTCGAGTATTCTCCCCTTTTGGATTATCAAATATCTGCTCAGGACTTCCATCTTCATATATTTTTCCTTCATCCATGAAAAATACACGGTTACAGATGCTTTTGGCAAAATGCATCTCATGAGTAACAATCAGCATAGTTTTGCCAGTTTGAGCCAGGTCCCTGATAGCAGATTGCACCTCTCCAACCATTGTGGGATCAAGAGCACTAGTAGGTTCATCAAGCAAGATCACATCAGGATCCATCGCTAAAGCTCTAGCGATGGCCACGCGCTGTTTCTGGCCACCAGAAAGCTGATCAGGATAGTTTAATGCCTTTTCGCTAAGACCAACTTTTTTGAGCAGTTCCATGCCTCTATCATATGCTTGCTGCCTTGATTTGCCCAAAAAATCCACAGGTGCCAGCATCACGTTTTCTATTACCGTTTTATGATCAAACAAGTTAAAGCTCTGAAACACCATCCCCATCTTCTGTCGAACCTTGTTAATATCAGTCTTGGGATCAGTGATTTCCATATCATCCAACCAGATTCTTCCCTCGGTCGGTTTCTCTAATTGGTTGATACAACGCAGCAGCGTACTTTTTCCAGTTCCCGATGGCCCAATTACAGATATAACATCCCCGTCATGTATTTCAACGCTAACATCCTTAAGTGGAGTGACATCTTGATATGACTTTTTCAAGTGCTCTATTCTGATCATCAATGCTTGATTCCCTTCAAAATCTCTGACTCTTTACGACGTTTAGGATTGATATTCACACTAATTCTCCCAACCCCAAAGCCAACCAGCGTTTCCAACGCGAAATATATAACCGTAATGGCAATTAGTGGAAAAAATGCTTCATATGTACGTCCTCGTACAATATCTCCTATTTTTGTAAGATCCTGCACTGCAATGTAACCAACTATTGATGTCGACTTAATCAAACTAACGATTTCCCCTTTATATGCAGGTAGCACAAAAGGCATTGCCTGTGGCAGGATAATCTTGTAGAAGGTTTGACGTTCTGAATACCCAAGCGCATATGCTCCTTCATACTGTCCGATTCCAACTGCACCTACACCTGTCTTTAATAAACCGAACACAGAAGCTCCAAATGTTAGAGTAAAGCCAATTATAGCCACTAATACACCATTAATGGCTATTGAACCAAATATTACGTAAAAAAGAATCATAAGCAGCACTACCATTGGCATGCCCTGTATCAACCACATAAAAAATTGTGTAACAATGTTGGCCACGGGATTACCGTTTCGGCATGACATAAATACCACAAATCCTAGCGCTGTTCCAAACAGTACTGCAAATATCGTAATAAGCAGAGTCGTCAGAATTCCTTTTTGAAATAATTGCCAGCGATTTTCTCGTATAAAGGTCTTATTAAAGCTTTCACTGATACTATCCCAAAAAGAATCGTTATACTCGGCGTTTTCTTTGAGAATCATAGCAACAGTGCCCCCGGAAAAGTTAGGCTTTGAGAAAAGAACGCTTTCGGCACGTTCAGGTGTAATACTGATGCCGGCTAATGCAAAATCACATTTACTTGTCTGAATTGCTGGCAGTATCCCGTCAAAATTCATGTCTATGATGTCAAGACCGTACCCGCTGTATTCACAGAACATAGCGGCAAGCTCAATATCATATCCTACCACCTTACCATCTCTCATATACTCAAATGGTGCATATCCCGATTCTGTCGCCAGTTTAAGAACACCTTTTTTTGCTTCCAGCCTGCTAATATCCGGCATCGTCTTATCTGCCTCATTTTCACTGAACCACTTGACTGAAAGCTCTTCAAGGGTTTCTTCGGGAAGGTGCTCCAAAAATGCATTAAATTGATCCCTTAGCTGTTCTCCATCCCGAGTCTTAGGAAATATTGGTGCAAAATCATAACTATCAAGATACTCTGGCAAATATACAACATACTTGCTCTCACGCATCAATATTTGAGCCACAGCCTCATCAACAATAAAAGCATCAATCTTTTTACCTATGAGAGCCGCCAATAGATCAGCTTTACCATTGTAGTATTCCAAATGAGCTTCCGGCATTTTTTCACGTACAGATGCATCGAAACTGGTGCCGGTCTGAACACCTATCCGCTTTCCGTTCAGATCTGATAAAGAATCAATCACATGGTCATTCTGCTCCGACGCCGTACATATAACCGATTCCTTTAATACTATCAGGATACCGACAAGAACAGCTGCCAATAAAAAGAGAATCGTTGACTTTCCAATAGTTTTTTTCTTCATATAAATTAACTTCCCTGGCACTCGCAATCATCGTTATATCGTGTTTCTATATGCTATTAATTATACATCCCATGGCTAAAGATTCAAGGAAACAGTGTTTTAATTGCCAAGCTGCATAAGCCTTGATTTTAGGCATCTGTATATTATTTCATTTCCGGCATCATTTGGATGAAGACCGTCAGGGCAATATCTTTCTCTTAAAAAATCCTCCTGGGGCTAAATCCCGCTTTCTTTATACAGGTCTACTACAGGAAGCGAGTAATACTGCGCAACCTCGCGTATTATCTCAACATAGTCAGAAAGTGTCCCCCAATTGCGGATTCCTCTTTCGTTATAAACTCTGTTCTCATCTGTTCTATGAAGAGGTGTCATTACAATAACCATTGCCTTGGGGTATTTTTTCAGTATTTTCTGATACAGGTCATGCAGTGCCCCATAGAAAGTGTCCGGTGTGCGATCGGTCATGCATCCCTTTGCTGCGTCTCCATGACCATAGTCGTTAGTCCCGCCAAATATCACGATAACATCAGCATCGTTGTCCATAGCATCAACTCTTGATGCGAAATACTGATCCATTCTCTCATCATAAGGAACCTGCTGATTGGCTATTCTTGTTCCTCCAATGCCATATCCCCTGCAAATGCATCCATCCTTCTCAAATCTTTTCCAGAAAAAGAACTCCGGAGAAGAAGCTCCATGTCCTTCTGTAATGCTGTCCCCAAGAAAGTTGATCTTTAATCCTTCAAGTCTCATTGCCTGTTGTACTCCTCCCAAATATCTTTAATACAGACAATTATAGTATTTTTTCTAAAAATGGACCACTAATCCCGTCCCCATCCAGGCACAATCCTCCCCAATACTTAAGCTCCGGTAACATCTTAGCCATTTTGCCCCTCCAAACAAGTTATTTTGTAAAATGTTCTCTTCTTTCTGCATCAATTGTCTCTACTCCGGCCTCCTTTAATGCTTCTTTATATTCCTCAAAAGTAGCATCAAAATCAGCTTCAGAGCATGTAAGAAGTTTAACTGCCCACTCCTCTTTGACAAGATTGATATCTGCTGAAAGTTCTGCCTGAGAAGGTGATGTATAAAGCGAATCATCAATATCGTTGATGTAATCACCGGTCAGAGCATTTTTATAATCACGCAGAACATGATCCTCATATCCAGGATATTTAAGTGAAGTGCTCTTACTGAATGCCTCATCATTCTCGAAATATCCAGCATTTCCTGTCAAGAACAGATCTCCTGCAATCCAGTCCTTATCAGCTGTATTATAGGAAGCATCTTTAATGATCGGAACCCCATCTTCAAGTGTATAGTGCTCTCCTTCAAAACCGTGATAGATTGTAAATCCACCTTCTTTAGTGCAGAGCCAGTCAAGATATGTCATACATGCTTCGACTGTGGTCTCATCAGCGCTCTTTGGGCAAAAAGCAATCAGTCCACCAGGAGAATAGATAGTGCTATACTGCTTTCCATCCCATATATTTTTTAGAGGTGCAATAGAAACGATATCTGCATCAGGATCATTTTCTCTAAGTGTCTGGAGTCTGCTTCCTCTTGAAAGATCAACAGATGCAATAACATGATCCTCAAATGTTGCATATTTACCATTTACAATAAAGCTTGTGAAATCATCATTTGAACGAGCATAACTTTCAAGGTCCATAAGTCCGTTGTTGTAGCACTTATTCTTGAATCTGTACAGTTCTCTCATTCCTTCATCGTAGTAATCTCTTGTAAGTTTACATGCAATAAGAGACTCTGTAGGATCTGTAGCAAGTTTTGAGAATGCTCCAAGGAAATATCCATCATCCCATGTGCTGATTCCAAATACATCCGTACGGCCGTCAGGATTTTCTTTTACCATCTTATCTACAAAATCATAAAGCTCATCAGGAGTTGTAGGCTCCTTAAGTCCAAGCTCATCCATCCAGTCTTTTCTTACATAGAAATTACTTCTTGCTGTTGTAGCTCTCCTTGCAATGATGCCGCAGAGCTCATCGCCACCTGTCAATCGGCCATAATCTATTACCTCCTGGCCAAGATACTTCTTCATATTAAGGGCCTGATCATCTCCATCAATGAACTCGGATAAATCCCACACTCCACCCTGCTCATAGTATTCCTGCGCAATCGAATAAGTATAAGTAAGTACAATATCAGGAGCAGTTCCGCCTGCCATAGCACTTCTAAGCCATGTCACCTCATCTCCTCTTGGAACAGGAACAAACTCAACATTGATTCCAACCTCTCCCATTTTTTCCTGAATATATTTAGTCCACTTATTATCAGTTATGGTCGCCCCTGCTGGTGAATTTTCTCTATCCCAAAGTTCAACTTTTATAGTTACATCGTCAAACTGTTTAGAGCCAAATGTTGTCTGATACTTACTTTGTGTTTCACCGGATGCTGAATTATCTTCGCTCTGTGAAGCTGTAGTTGCAGCCACAGATGACTCTTTTGAGTCAGCAGGTTTATTCTCTGCACTATTACTGCTTCCGCATCCTGAGAGCAGCGTTACAACCGTAGATAAAGCAAGAACTGTAGAAATAAACTTTTTTCTCATACCTTTTTCCTTCCTCTCTGAAACTAAATTGTTTATGATCACCTTGCGGTTTTCATCATCCCTTCACTGAGCCAAGCATGACTCCTTTTACAAAATATTTCTGCATCCATGGATAAACTACAAGAATAGGTAATGTTGACACCACAACAGTAGCCATCTTAAGTGACTGAGGCATTACTACTGTGCCTCCAACGTCATCTGCTGCATTCCCCAGTTCATTACCGAACAAAAGAGATCTCAATCTTAGCTGTAATGTGTATTTATCTCCGTCCTGTATATATATCAGGGCATCAAAATAAGAATTCCAGTAACCTACAGCATAAAAAAGTCCAATTGTTGCAATTACGGCAAGTGATAATGGAAGCACGATCTTCAAAAGAATCATCAGATACGACGCTCCATCTATTCGAGCCGCATCTTTCAAGCTCTCTGGCAAGCCTTTAAAAAAGGTTCTCATCACTATGAAATTGAAAACACTTATTGATTGTGGGATAAAAAGAGCTCCCAGCGTGTTATAGAGCCCAACACCCTTAACTACCAAAAATGTAGGTATCATGCCTCCACCAAAATACATGGTAAAAAGAATCATCCCAGTCATAAATTTTCTTCCAGGCAAATCCTCGATAGAGAGCGAATACGCTGCAAGAATCGTCAGAATAAGGCTTAACATGGTTCCCATAAGTGTAATGGCAACAGTAGTCCTCATTGCTGTCCAGATTGTTGTTCTTCCCAAAATCTGCTTATAAGCTTCTATAGTAAAATCTATTGGATAAAATGTTACTTTTCCGGACAGGACCGGATTGTAACCACTAAGCGATGTCGCAAGCACATTAAGAAAGGGATAAAGACATGCAAATGCAAGTATTGTTATAAGTACATAGTTTAAGAGCATCCCCGCAGACATCTTTTTTATTACAGTATTCTCTTTCAAGCTCTTTTCCCCCTTCCTAAATGATTCCTTCTTCGCCGATGGCTTTAGCAAACTTATCCGCCGCCACCAGAATGATTATGTTAACTACAGACTGGAACAGACCAATTGCAGTTGACTGGCTGTACTGCGCTTTCTCAATACCAATTCTGTACGTATATGTGCTGATTACCTCTGATACTCCCATAACTTTTGCATTTCCCAAAAGAAGCGGTGCATCAAGTCCAATCGACATCATTTTGGAAATGTTCAGAATCAGCATTGTTACAATGATTGATTTGATACTGGGAAGAGTTATATAGATCAGACGCTGAAATTTGGTTGCACCATCAAGGTAAGATGCTTCATACAGCGTTTCGTCCACACCTGTAAGTGCAGCCAGATAGATAATGGTTCCCCAACCAATTTCTTTCCACACATTGCATATTACATATGTAAAAATCCACCATCCCTCACTACTCAAAAAGGGAATGGGGCCAATCCCCATTTTCTGAAGGACCGCATTTATAGTACCTTCCTGTAATGCAAACAAATTTGTAGCTATTCCGGCTACTACCACCCATGAAATAAAGTGGGGCAGATAAAGTATAGATTGTGTTATCTTCTTAAACCTTGCACCTGCCACTTCGTTAAGCATCAGTGCAACTACTATCGTAAGTGGGAAGCTGACAGCAAGCGCTGACAGATTAAGAAGAAACGTATTTCGGATTGATGACCAGAAATTCTTGTTGGAAAAAATTTTGTTAAAAACTTTTACTCCTACCCACGGGCTTCCGAAGATACCTTTAAAAATGTTGTAATCCTTGAAAGCTATCGTGATTCCATACATAGGAACATATCGAAACACTATAAAATAAACCATTACAGGTAAAAGCATGATATAAATCCACTTATAGTTCCATGCCCTTCTTAGGGTTTTCTTTATATTCTCATCCCCCATTGCTACCTCCTAGAAAGTTCTATTAATCTCTTTTATCTTGTCCGGATTCACCTTAAAATCCCTGTCGTAAGTCATAAGGCCGTTTATCTCCTGTTCAACGTCCGTCAGCTGAGTATAGACATATCCCTGAACATTTTCTGAATCAAGAAGAGGCTCCACCACATCCCTGAATCTATTCAGAAAATCATCCTCATTTTCTGCTGAAGTATAACCCCATCCTTCAGTTCCATCCTTGCAGAATGATATGCCTCCAAATTCAGTTACCATGATAGGTTCCCCATGATACTCATATCCTTTGGCAAAAAGGGCATGTCCACCCGGAAACTCTTTTATTATTTTGCCGATTTCAGAATATCTGTTTTCCAATTCCTGTCTGTTTCCGCTGTAATCATGGATAGTTATGATATCCGACTTGGTGTGTGTCCATCCATCGTTGGATATTACCGGTCTTGTTCTGTCAATGGACTTGATCAGATAATAAAGGCCTAAAGAATGAGCCTGCTCATCCTCTCTATCCAAAATTTCATGTACGCCCCAGGATTCATTAAGCGGAACCCAGGCAACTATGCACGGATGATTGTAATCACGTTTCAATATCTCAAGCCACTCTTTCGTATGCCTCTCAACTGCAAGCCTTGAGTATTCATAAGAGCTTGGACCTTCACCCCAAACTAATAGTCCAAGCCTATCTGCCCAATAAAGAAATCGGGGATCTTCGACTTTCTGATGCTTACGTACTCCGTTAAATCCCATCCTTTTAGCAGACTCAATATCATTCCTGATATCATCATCAGTAGGTGCTGTTAAAAGTCCCTTTCTGAAATATCCCTGGTCCAACAACATTTTCATGGTATACGGTCTGTTATTCAAAAGGATTTTTCCTTTATGGATACTTATTTTTCTAAAGGCAAAGTATGAATTTACTTTGTCTGTTAAGCTTTCATCATCCTGATTTATCAGAGTATATTCGATATCAAATAGTACCGGATTCTCGGGGCACCATATCCAACTCTCCTGATGATGCCAATCCAGCGTTATAGCTGAGTCCAACCAATACTTTACTTTTGCTTTTCCATTTATGATCTCGATTTCATCTGCCAAAAGCAGCTCACCCTTTAAACTAATGTTTACAGCTACCTTTGCTTTTTTCCCTCTGGCAATGTTTAGTTCTATCTCTATCATTCTTTCATCAAGATCAGGTGTTATTTTTGTTTCTCTTATATAGACCGGCGGTACCTCTTCAATCCATACACTTTGCCATATGCCAACTGTCCTTGTGTAGAAGATTCCACTAGATTTTCTCTCCCAGAACTGTTTTCCCCTGGTCATCTCAAAGTCAAAAGAATCATCAAACGCCCTTACCGTTATCTCATGCTCTTCAGATCCAGATATCACATCTGTAATATCGATTTCTATAGGAGTGTTTCCTCCTTCATGATGGCAAACATGATATGAATCAATCCATATATCAGCTTCATGATCAATTGCCCCAAAATGAAGCATCAGCCTTCCATCCTTTAATTTTCTTTCGAACACGGCTCTCTTTCTGTACCAAACAATATCGTGAAAGTCCTGATCATTTATACCTGACAATTCACAAAGGTAAGTGTATGGAACAATGATTTTTTTATCATATCCATCGAAAGAGCTGTTGTACCATTTCTCTGATAATCCCCGATCATCGTCATCAAAGACGAACTCCCACTCACCATTAAGACTTTGAAACGAATCCCGGACAAAATCCGGTCTCGGATATTCGCTTCTTGGAATACTTTTTTTCATGTCACACGTCCTCTTTATATAGTTATTATTCACTGCTGTGTTCTTAATTACATAATATCTGTAATTTATATTCCGTTCGCAAGAGTTGTTTTGGTATTTGTTACAGCTTTTATGTAATTAAATATGTTTGTTGATGTCGATTTTACCTACTGTATAAGCCTATGTCAATATACTTTTGTATATTTTGACAATATGCACAAGTTATTTATTACAATTTCTATGTTATTAACAATTACATATTTTATGTAACAAATGAACAAAAAAAGAACGTCGCAAGCGACATTCTCTTTTGATATCAAATATGAACTTGTAGTTATTCTCAGTAATTAAGCCTCATCTCTATGTTCTGGCCATAATCACCGAACCGGTCTCCAAATAAATTTATGCCTCCTACATATCTGGAAGAATCTTTTACTCCAATCTTGAAACTAACAAAGCTTCCCTTCTCAATCCCAAGGGTCTTTACTGTTTCTGAAGAAATACGCTCTCCTGAAATGTAGCACCCTTCATCATCTACATAAACTTTATATAGTTTACCGTACTGAGTAAGAATATCTGGCCACCAGTCAGGATTAAGCTTTCCTCTCCTTCCGCCATAATCTCCTTCACTCCTAAATCCCCCGATTTCAATACCGTTTATCCAAATTGTAATATCTGAAGGCCAATTGTTGTCGTAGCCAGGAGCTTCTGAACAGGCCTCAAAAGAAAACTCAATACTTCTGATTTCTCCATGTTCATTTACATGTCTTTTCGGAAATCTATATTCCAGGTAGCCCTTATAAAACCATATGATTTGTGCTGTTGTTCTCTCAGGGAGGTAGAATGCCTCAATATCATCATCATGAGAAATAGCATTCTTGTCAGATGAAATCCCACAAGGTGCGGCTATACTGCAGTCTGAATAATTGCCGATTGGCATGGAGATTCTAACCATTCTGTTTGATGGAGCATCATCTTGGCCAGCCTTTATATCTATGTGAACCGATTTTACCTTGATTCCACTCACCTTTTGCGATCCCCTTATGCCCGGAAGCGGTTCAGAAACAACAAGGCCTGCTTCCTCAAGAACTTTTATCTGCAATGCTGCAGTAGATACTGGTATATCAAGCTTTTCAGCTATATTACTGATATTCAGCGCATGATTATCTAAAAGCTGAAGTATTTCAACACGTATTTTGGACGAAAGAGCCTTGGATATACTTGTAACTTCATCTACATCATTTAAATTTAAGACTACTTCCTGCTTCATTATTCTGGCTTCCCCTGTTGAAAATTTTTAGTAAAAACAAACTCTTTTCCTTATTGAGTTTATCATAAACCGGCGTTTGTAAAAAGAACCCGAACAAAAAGAAGATGCAGCTGTAATTCCGTTGAATCTTCCTTCTAATTTACTGCGAAACATCCCACAATTTGCCTTGTGCAGTAAGTATTATTGTCATTTACTGCACAGGTACAAATACCACTATTGGCACAGTATTAATTTTCTTTTATTGATTTGCCTTGTCAAATTTATTACTGTAAGAAAAAGATTTCTAAAATACTACAGTAAATAATAATTTAATTTACCGCAGGATCTTGAAAACTATATTTTTGCAGTAATCACATTACTGCAAAAATATAGTTTCTTTACATTATACAGTATTCAAATAAAAACCCTACTGCACATTTCAAAATTTCTTGTAATATGCAGTAGGGTGGACAGCATATCCAATCAGTCTGCCTACAACTTAAAAGAAATCAAGTAAAATCATACCTCTTAACTTCGCAGTTTTTAATACCGAAGCATGAAAACTCCTCATTATTCATGTCTCTAAAATACGACTCAACAATCCTGACTATTCCATTATGCGCCACAAGAATGCACTCTTTGTCGCTCTTTTTTACATCATCGATAAGGTTATAGATTCTCTGTGCCATCTGTAGCATGGATTCCCCTGTTCCAAAACGGCTTGCCATGTCTTTTTTGGCTTCATGGAATTCTTTGCCATCGCGGGGAGTGGATTCCCAGATTCCATAGTTTTGCTCTATGAGGCGCTGCTCAACCTCCATAGGAATTCCCGTTATTTCTGAGATGTGCCTTGCAGTTTCTTTTGCCCTGATAAGAGGCGATGTAAGTATAATATCCGCCTTAATTCCCATTTCCAGTATTTTTTTCCCTGTCTCTATTGCCTGCTGATGACCTCTTTCAGTGAGTTCTATGTCAGTTGCTCCGCAAATTTTGTTTTCTACATTCCACACAGTCTCACCGTGTCTTACAAAGTAAAAATGATCCATTCTTTTTCCCTTTTATGTTCTTATCTCTCGAAGAGCTCTATCAGTGCTCTTTTCCAACTTTTTCCGTAAGGATGCTCTCGCATCGACAGATTCCCTTTTGTGGCACCTATAAGAACTGTCGTTGGATGCGTAAATTCGTCAAATCCCCATTTGCCATGATATGCTCCCATGCCGGAGTGACCTACACCATTAAACGGAACGCCCTTGACCATCATGTGAAGACATACTTCGTTAATACATCCACCGCCAAACTGCATCCTCTGCATAACTTTTTTTGCCCAGTCCACATTGCGCGTAAAGATATAAAGTGTAAGTCCATGCTCTCTTTCGGAAATTGTATTTAAAACATCCCTGATCGCACTGTCTTTGTATTTTACTACAGGAAGAATCGGACAGAAAAGCTCTTTTTGAACTAATTCTTCATCAATTTCTACAGGATATATTATAGTGGGTTCGTATTTAAAAGAGCTCTCATCACCTTTTCCGCCATATACAACTCTTTCACTATAGTCATCTACTATGCCTGCGCACTTGTCATAGGCAGCTCTGCCTATAAGGTGCGGATATTCAGGATTATTGAGCGGATCGTCACCTATTTGCTTAGAAAAAGCCTTTTTCAGTTCACGGACAAATTCGTCACTGACTTCCTCCGCAACGGCAATCTGGTTTATATTCGTGCATATCTGGCCGGAATTTAAGAGTTTAAAAAATGCGATTTTTCTTGCAGCATCCTTTAAGTCTGCATCTTTCCTGATAATGCACCAGTTTCCTGTTTCTCCTCCGAGTTCAAGAGCAGTTGACGTCAGATTTTTTGCAGCCTCTGAGAGTACATGAACTCCAACTTTCGGAGATCCTGTGTAAAATATCTTGTCAAACCGCTGTGTCAGGCACATATCCGCAAAATCATGGCCGCCATCCAGTACTGTCACATATTTTTCCGGAAAGATTTCAGCTATCATCTTTTTCAAAAGAGCTGTGCTGGAAGTTGACTTGGAGCTTGCCTTTATAACTGCAGTATTTCCACCTGCTATACTTGCGATCAAAACGCCAATTGACAGCATGAACGGAAAATTGAACGGACTGATGATAAGCGATACTCCATAGGGCATCTTATAAACCTTAGTAATAACGCTTGGAAAACAGTGAATTCCACTAAAATGTGTCTCCGGCTTTGCCCAGTGTCTAATGCCTCGTATTGTCTCATTAATTTCAAGCACAAGGCTTCCAATATCGCAAAAATAGGCCTCAAGTGGAGTTCGCCCAAGGTCATTATAAAGAGCATCTTCTATATCAGTTCTATGTTCCAGTATCAATTTTTTCAACCTTTGAAGCTGCCTTATACGAAAATCTATGTCCAAGGTCTTTCCTGATTTAAAGAAATCTCGCTGTTTTTCTACTATTTTCTTAACATCAGATTCTGTATACATAACCTGCCCTCCTTATGAGCTAGCCCATTAACAAAATTGTATCACGCAGTATATTAAAAAAACTCAGCGAGTGATAATATTATTATATCAATCAATAATAATCGTGAAAACGGAGGGGATTATGGGGAGAAATCATGAGGTTACAACTGTTCATCCACTTCTGGGGCCTGACGGTGAGCTGATAGAACCTGGCTGGTCAAGATCTCTTTTGCAAAAATATGACAGAGCAATGATACATGCTCCCAAGTGGCGAATTAAAGAGTGGGATTATTATCTCGTTTTATCAGATTCTTTTGCCGGTGCCTTCACAATTTCTGATGATGGCTACATTGGTCTGCAATCCGTTTCGCTCCTTGAATTTGGAGACAATCCATGGGAACACACAGAAACCGTACTTAACGCATTTCCTATGGGAAAGCTCGCTCTCCCTTCATCTTCCGAATCCGGTGTAACCCTTTATGAAGATGAAAGGCTTCAGATGAAATTTGAAGCCAATGATGGCAAAAGACATATCACATGCCATTTTGAGAACTTTTTTGAAGGAAAAACTTTTGCCTGTGACATTACCCTTGCACAGCCACCAATGGATTCCATGGTAATTGCCACTCCTTGGGATAAAAAGCACGCATTTTACTATAATCAAAAGATAAACTGCATGCGTGCGTCAGGCTTTATGGAGTTTAATGGAAAAAAATATGAATTCAACCCCTCCACAGACTTTGGCACTCTTGATTGGGGACGAGGCGTTTGGACCTATGACAATACATGGCACTGGGGATCAGGCAATGCTGATATAGATGGTAACTCCTTTGGTTTCAATATAGGTTACGGCTTTGGAAATACCAAAGCCGCAACTGAAAATATCATTTTTTACAATGGAAAAGCCCACAAACTCGATGATATTACATTCCATATCCCAGAAAACAGCTATATGGAGCCTTGGAAATTCACGTCATCAGATGGCCGTTTTGAAATGGATTTTGTCCCTGTTCTGGACCGAGCAGCATGTCTTGATTACAAAATCATCGTTTCAGACCAGCACCAGGTTTTTGGTAGAATGAGTGGCACTGCCATTCTTGATGATAGCACGGAAATCAATGTTAAAAATATCATGTGTTTTGCTGAAAAAGTGCATAACAAGTACTAAAATGAACCACTAACCCCGTCCCTCCGGGCCATTTTATGCAGCTCCCTCTCCTTCTTCCTGCTCATCTGGCTCTACGAACTGTACTTCAGACCTCTTAATTGTATCAGGATAGATTTTCAAAAAGTCATTTTTCATTGAAACAGGTACATAGCCCTGTTCTCTGTATTCAGCAGATTTCTCATTCCAGTCCTGCTTGCCCCACTCACGTACATCGTCATCAGCTACAACCATGTACGCCTGAGATGGATACGGGTTTCTCTTATCAAGAACATAATTCATCATACTTGTATCACTGCCACTGTTTCCAAAGGCAAGAACCGGACGAACTCCAATCTCTCTTTCTATGTAGATTACTTTGTTGGAATTAAGATTTTTCTGGATGAATTCTCCTGTATATACCAGGTCATCGCCATCAGCGTACTTGTAATCCATATTTGACGGAACGTCCTCATTTCCTCTTTGCTTGACCTCAAATTCAGTACCTATAACATGCGCCGGTGAAACATACTCACTAATTGGTGAATTAGCTATAATGGCACGTGAAGTTGTTCGCTCTGTTCCGCTTACAACATAAATAGTAAAGTCGTTGTCGTATAGATATTTTACTACTTCCACCATCGGAAGATAGAAGCCATCGATGTATCTCATATTTTGGAAGCTATCCGTATTCTTCTGCCCGAACTCAACAGCATAATCGTATAATTCCTGAATAGTCATACCTGCATACGCTTTAGCGAAGTTTCTCGCAAGCTCTTCACCTGCTGTGTATCCGGGTCTGATTTCTGCTGCGGCTGCTTTCAGCTCATCTGATACTTTTTCAGGATGATCTGTCAGACAGTAATTGATAAACATCATGGTGTCATAATATGTATAGAATGTCTCACAAGTCAGTGTTCCATCCATGTCAAAAACAGCAATTCTATCCTCTACAGGGATGAAATGCTCTTTATCTTTTTCATTGGTAACCATCGCTACATAACTTCTAAGGCTCTCTGCTGCTTCCGAATTCTCAGACCAATACTGGTTAAGCGCCTTGCCTTTCTGGCTGCCACATCCGGTTATTCCTGCACAAACAAATATCATTACCATTACCAACAGCATGGATAATACCTTTAGTTTACTTCTCTTTTTCATAATATTTCTCCTTTTTCCACGAGGTGATAATAACATTATATCAATCATTTAATAACGTGGATATGATAATTACATGCTATGCTATTTTATACGAATGAAAAAGAAAAAAAGAAAGTGTTGCAGCATATTTTGCCTCAACACTTTCTTAAGTAATCATAAATTATTATTTTATTACTTGATCACAGGCTCGATTCTCTTTGCTACAACTACAGCAAGTGCCATCTTGATAAGATCAGGAATGATAAATGGGAATACACACCAGCCAAGTACTGTAAGAAGTCCTACCTCTCCACTGTTCTTGATATAAACATGCATGAACCATGCTGTTCCAAATG
Organism: Butyrivibrio sp. Su6; assembly: GCF_900108105.1. Lineage (GTDB taxonomy): Bacteria > Bacillota > Clostridia > Lachnospirales > Lachnospiraceae > Butyrivibrio. Next base: position 260,682 of record NZ_FNUR01000004.1, read on the forward strand.
CGTAGCATACTGCAAGTCCAAGAACAAGTGCTACAATCTTCATAACAATAGTTTTCTTAAAGAATTTCTCAAATAATATGTAAATAAGACCTACAAATAAAAATCCAATGATGTATCCGCCTGTGCTCCCAAGAAGGATTCCGATTCCTCCGCTAAAGCCAGCAAAAACAGGTACGCCAACAGCTCCAAGAAGCACATATACTAAAGTTGCTATTGTTCCCCTTTCGCCTCCAAGTAAAAGAAGCACAAAAAATACAGCAAATGTCTGAAGTGTAAATGGAACTGCTGTAGGGATGCTTATCCAGGAGCATATAGCTATCAGTGCTGCGCTGATTGCTATGTATACCATATCCAATACTTTTGAATTTTCTCGTGTTTTAACTACTTCTGCATTACTCATGATGTCTTAGTCCTCCAACTATAATAAAAATTCGCGAATACACGATTCAAAACGCTTATATGAAGGTACCACATCAAAAATAGATTGTCAACCAATTATATCATTCAGGTTGACAATCTAATATTTTCTCAATTACTTTTGCTATGAGCGCGTTTTTTGTAATCGTTGCCTTCCCGGCCTCAAACAGGCTAGAGGCCCGCTCTTTTACATCCTCTGGGAATCCGCTTATATCAGAATCAAAATTGATTCCTATTCCGGCAACAATCCACTGAAGAGTATTACTGTCAAATTCACTGCCAGACTCCAGCAAAATGCCGCATATTTTTTTACCATCGACATAAAGGTCATTGATTCCTTCGATATAAGCCTCTATGCCTGAAAGCTCCCTAATGGCGTCTATTACAGCCCTACCGGTAAAAGAAGTAACTTCTTTACTATCTGTACTAAACAAAAACTCAGGTCTTAAAACAATACTCATGTACAGTCCGCCCTCTGGAGAAAAGAATGAATGGTCCTTTCTGCCCCTTCCGCCGGTCTGTGTCGCAGCTACTATGACTGTTCCATGTGGTGCTCCTGCCATAGCAAGCTCTTTTGCCTTATCACTGGTAGATTTCAAGCTGTCATACACAAATATTTCAGCCTTGTCAAAGCCTTCAGATAATTCAGCCTTTATTCCTTCAGCCGATATAATGTCATTATTATCCGTCAGTTTGTAACCCTTGTTGCTGACCGCTTCAATATTGTATCCCTTCTCTCGAAGATCCTTTATGGCTTTCCACACTGCATTTCTGGAAACGCTGCACTGCTTTGCCATCTCTTCTCCGGATGTATAGTTATCTTTATTAGATTCAAGTATAAATAAAACTCGCTCAGATGTACTCATATTTGATCTCAATCTTAATCGCTCTTATAGAAGTCAAAACACTACAGTGGCCAAATTATCGTGTAATGCTAAATTCATATGCAGTGTTGTATGTAGCAACATAGAGCGTATCATCAACAACCTGGAACTGATCAGCTGCAGAATTGACAGGTATCGAATCATATTTTTCTCCCGTAAATCTGTCTAAAAGATAAATATAGTCAGGCTCAGCTGTAAAACCGTAGCCGCAGATGATTGTATCCCCAACTATTTTGAAGTTCCCTGCATTGGCAACAAGCGGCTCACTTCTGAATAAAAGCTCGTTTGTGTTAACATCGATAGCTACGATATAACTGGACCAAGGCTCTTCAGAGGCGTATCCCCAATGCCCAAGCTCAGCATATAGTATATTATCAACTACTGTAGCATATCTGATGAACTGATTCTGGGCTGATACCCTCTCTTCCTCATAATCCGGACCATCACAAAGCTCTGAAAGATCAAAATTGTAATACATCTTTTCCATGTTGGTATCGTAGATCTGAAGTCCCTGGAATGTATTACCATAAGATACTTCATTTACCCCTGAGTAAAAATAATTCTCATCCTCATGAGTAAGTCCTTCCTGCATAAATCCGTGCTTTTCTGCCCACACTTCTGTATCAAGGAAATCTGTTTTTTCCTCTTTTGTCTTAGTAAGAGTAATATGGTCAGTGCCCGCAACCACGCCTTCAGCCTTGTAGCTCTTCCATGTAGGGTTTGCTATTTTAACACTTTCAGGGATTGGATCACTCTCTTTTGGGGCAACCTTTATAGGTTCTGCCTCAGTCCTTGTCACAATCTTTGTCATATCCTGCGCTTCACTCATCTGAAAAGCAGGCTGTATGAGGTTCGGATAATCTTTTACAGGTAAAACAATATCAAGATCGCCGGTAGCGTAAGAAGCTATCTCATATGGTGAAAAGTGAATCCTAAGCCCCTCCGCATTTATGCTCCAGGTATAGGTATCATCTTTTAGTTTCTGTACAAACTGATCAGGGTCTTCGTCCTCGCCCTGATAATAAAAACTATCCACTTCTTCCATGATTCCCGGATAAGCCTTTTCAAGTTCTGTTCTGATAGCTTCTGAAAGTACAGAACTATCATTAAGCACCTGATCGAGCCTTAGCATCTGGCCTGTTACCGGATCTATATTGATAGAGCCGGTTGCATGATTAGGATGCGCTCCGCCTGAAAAGCTTTCATATTGCTCTTCCATTGAAAAAAGACGATCATCAATCCTTGCTATATTCACTTTATTCTCATCATAGTAAACAGCATCTTCATAAAAAGTATCTTCCAGAACCAAGGAAGCATATTCAGCAATCCTCTCAGGTATTTCATAGCTGATATTGTCATTGTAGCTTGCAACATATTCAGCAAGCTTGGGATACTTTTCTTTATACTCGTCAGATAAAACAATCTCTGTATAGCTTCCGGTACATAATTCTCTTTCTTCATTACTTGATGTAACAGCATGATTAACGAGCGTGATTGGATAGCCGGTATCAACACTAATCTCAGATGAATTGTCTGATTTTTCGCTACTGGCGATAGGCTCGGAAGTGACAGCACCTCCATCCTCATTCGAACTATTTCCTACACTTGTACATGCGCTAAGGCATACAGATGCCAGCATAAAAATAGCAACTGCTTTTTTATTTTTCATAACATATCTCCCCTTTTAACCAGTAATAATGGTTATCTTTTTATTCCTGTAATATCATTTATGATTTCACCGGCGATGATGAGTCCTACTACAGAAGGAACAAATGCCGTTGAACCCGGAATCGCCCTGCGTTTGGAATCTCTTCCTGTTGTTTCCTGAGAAACGGTGTTGTTATCATTTTCATTTTTGGACGTATCTGCCTGTGGCTGTATTGGCTTTTCCTTTGAATAAACAACCTTAAGATCTCTGATTCCTCTTTTTTTACACTCATGTCGCATTACCTTGGCAAGCGGGCATATGGAGGTCTCATATATATCAGCAACTTCAAACATCGCAGGATTTATCTTATTTCCTGCTCCCATTGAAGATATAACCGGGATATTTGCCTCTTTTGCCATTTCTATAATCGTAAGCTTTCCGGTAACAGTATCAATTGCATCCACAACATAATCATAATCGCTAAAATTGAACTGATCCTTTGTCTCGGGTAAAAAGAATGTTTTATAAGTCCTGACTCTGCAATCAGGATTTATATCATGAATTCTTTCCTCTGCCACATCAACCTTGTATTTTCCAATGGTCTTTGTTGTTGCGATTATCTGCCTGTTGAGATTTGAAGCGCAAACCTCATCATTATCAATGAGGTCAAGTGCGCCTACTCCGCTTCTGGCAAGAGCCTCAACTACATAACCGCCAACTCCACCTACTCCAAAAACAGCAACTCGGGCAGAAGCAAGTTTTTCCATAGCTTCCGCGCCATATAATAACTGAGTTCTTGAAAACTGATCTAACATTAAAACACAACCTTCCTAAAGCTCTGTTTACCTTCAAAACTTATAATATCGTCAAATTCTATCTTACAGTTCGATCTCAAGAGCAATTGGTGTATGATCCTGCCTTGCCCCGGAATCCAACATATCTGACCTTGTGACCTTATCTTTTATCCTGTCGCTGACAAGGAAATAGTCAATTCTCCAGCCTGAATTATTAATCTTACTTGTCTTGATGCGCTGAGCCCACCAGGAGTACACATTTGGAATGTCTCCATGTATGAACCTGAATGTATCAACAAATCCGGCATTTAAAAGATTAGTAAAACCAGCTCTTTCTTCATCCGTAAATCCTGCTGACATATGATTGCTGTCTGGATTTGCAAGGTCTATCTCCTCGTGGGCCACGTTATAATCTCCACAGGAGATAACCGGCTTAACCTCATCGAGAGATTTCAGATATTTAGTGTAGTGAACATCCCACTCCTGACGCTCTTTGAGTCTTTTTAACCCATCCCCTGCGTTAGGAGTATATACCAGGTTAAAAAAGAACTTGTCATGCTCCAAGGTGATCATTCTTCCCTCGCTGTCCATTGTGTCAGGGGCGCCTATTTCAGGGAAGCTTGCTACTACCTTGATATCTTTTTTGTAAAGTGCCATAGTTCCTGCATAGCCCTTTCTTGCAGGCTCTCTGGAACTAACATATACATAGTCATATTCAGGAAAATATGCTTTTAAAGCCTCTTCCTGCTTGGCATTCATGCCTGCTTCCGGAAGCTTGGTCTCCTGAATGGCAATAATATCAGCATTTTCCTTGGTTATTGTATCCAAAACCTGTCTACTTAAATCTGAGCGAGGACTTGTGCCGGTAAGAGCAGCATTAATTGAATCTATGTTCCAGGAAATAAATTTCATAAATTGACTCCTTTTCTAATTAAATACATCATGTTTCATTATACATGAATTCGTATCCATTGTCTCAACCGGTCTGGCAGCATGCCAAACTCACAGTTCTCCGAAAATCCTCTCCGGCATTGATTTTGATCTGTACTGCATCTCACTGACCTTATAAACAGTAACAAAGGCCTGCGGATCAACCTTATCTATAAAAGCCATCAGTTTCTGAAATTCGTTTTTATCAACGATAGTAATTATCTCATCATGTTCCTGCATGCGATAAGCACCTATAGCTTTATAGATGCTTGCTCCACTGTGAAGTTCGTTCAGGATAAACTCACGAATATCCTTCTCAAAAGGGGAAACAATGCATACTCTTCTCTTAAGCTTCTGATCAAAAATGAAATGATCAAGGATCACTCCGTTGAAATATGTTCCCAAAATACTAAGAAGCAGCGTCTTGGAATCATAAACAAGTATCGAAGACGCTGCAACACACAACCCTGCAGCTGACATTGCCTTTCCAAGATCGATCCTTAGGTATTTGTTTAGGATTTTGGCGACAATATCCAGCCCTCCTGAGGATGCGTTTCTGTTAAAAAGAATTGCGATTCCGATACTCACAAAAAAGATGTAGCACAAAACATCCAGTGTCGCATCTCCTGTAAAAGACACGAAATCAGGAAAAGCTCTCTCAAAAATGCCAATCACCACAGGAAGCAGAATTGATGTATATACTGTCTTATATCCAAACTCAGGACCACAGGTTATAAAACCTATTATCAAAAGAAATACATTCAGTATCATGGTTATCACCGAAACCGGCAGCGGAACAAAGTTAGTTAAAACAATGGATAATCCGGCTATGCTGCTCACTGTTGCATGACTTGGCATAAGAAAAAAGAAAACAGCAGCTCCGATGATTGTTGTCGCCACTGTCAAAATAAGTATTTCTTTTATAATCGCAAACCTTTTCATTTAGATATTTCCAACCTTTTTCAACTTAAAATTTTTTAGCATATAGAATTATATACTTAAAACCTTATAATTCAAACAGTAAAAAGGGAAGCAGTCTCCTGCTCCCCTTACTTCAACACTTATTATCAGCATAAAACCCTTACATTATTTTTATCAGAAATCAACCTCTGTATCATAATAGCAGCACTTAAGAAGCTTCTCCATTTCTTCCTGGCTAGGCTGGCGAGGATTAGAGCCTGTACAAGCATCAAGTATAGCATTAGCTGCTATGTCATGAAGTCTCTCATTGAATACTTCCTCAGAAACAAAGCCTTCCTCTGCCGGAAGTCCATCAGCCCCATAATGCTTAATGCAGTGAGGAATATTGAGGTCATCATTCATCTTGCGAAGGTAATCAATAAGAAGTTTAACCTTCTCATCGTCACTTGATCCGCCAAGCTTCATGTAATCAGCAATCACACCGTATCTCTTTTTAGCTGTAGTGTCCTTTGCATTAAAGGCAATTACCTTAGGAAGATACATAGCATTAGCTGCTCCGTGAATAATATGAGCACCCTTATCTGCAAATACAGCACCGGTCTTGTGCGCCATAGAATGAACGATACCAAGGAGCGCGTTAGAGAATGCCATACCTGCAAGACACTGAGCATCATGCATTGTATCCCTTGCATTCATATCTCCGTTATATGACTTTACAAGACTGTTCTGAATAAGCTCAATGGCATGAATTGCCAAAGCATCTGTATATTCACAGTTAGCTGTAGATACGTATGCTTCAATAGCATGTGTTATCGCATCCATACCGGTATGAGCAACGAGCTTAACCGGCATAGTATGAGTGAGCTCAGGATCAACAATGGCAACGTCAGGTGTGATCTCGAAATCAGCTATAGGATATTTGATTCCTTTCTGATAGTCAGTAATAATTGAAAAAGCTGTAACCTCTGTAGCTGTTCCTGAAGTAGAAGGAATAGCACAGAAATGAGCCTTTGTTCTAAGCTTTGGAAGTCCAAATACCTTGCACATATCCTCAAATGTTGTCTCAGGATACTCGTACTTGATCCACATAGCCTTAGCTGCGTCGATAGGTGAACCTCCACCTATAGCAACAATCCAGTCAGGCTGGAACTTCTGCATAGCCTCAGCGCCCTTCATAACTGTCTCGACTGATGGATCAGGTTCAATTCCTTCAAAAAGTTCAACTTCCATGCCGGCTTCTTTAAGGTAATCCTCCACCTTCTGAAGAAAGCCGCCCTTTTTCATTGAGCTTCCACCAACACAAACAATAGCTCTCTTACCTTCCAGTGTCTTAAGAGCCTCTAAAGCTCCCTTACCGTGGTAAACATCTCTGGGCAGTGTAAAACGTGACATCTGAAATACCTCCTTTATAATGTTAAAAAAATAACGTAACCCATCTTTAATTATACACTTTGTCGTAATTATGCACAAGAAATATTCAATAAGGCATAAAAAATCCCCGGCACTATATGAGTGCCGGGGGTTCGTACTACTAACTGTTAAATATTATCCCTCAATCGCTATCAGATTTTTTTCTGGAAGAGTCTTCTCCATAGCCTTCTTAGGTACTGTCAGAGTAAGAACGCCATGTCTGTAGGTTGCCTCAACATCTTCTTTCTGTACATTTTCGCCAATGTAGAAGCTTCTGGTCATTGACCCTGCATATCTCTCCTGACGGATGAGTTTGCCCTTTTTGTCATTATCATCGTGATCCATGCCCTTAGACGCACTGATTGTCAGATAACCATTGTCAAGCTCTACTGTTATTTCTTCTTTTTTGAAGCCCGGAAGATCAATAGAAACTTCATAATTGTCATCTTTTTCCCTGATGTCTGTCTTCATCATCCTTGAAGCTTTTCTGCCGTAGAGCTTACGCTCAAGACCACGCTCCATATTGTCGAATTCCTTCATATACGGGAATCCAAACAGATCATCCATAAAGTTCTCTTCAAAAATACTAGGTGCTAACATAATAATTACCTCCTTTGCACATAAACAATTGATTATTTGTAAATGAGCATTGGGACGGAGGGTTTGGATCATTGGAATCTTAAAGTCCTAACGGTCTTCTCTGTTCCTTTGTTCTACAAACAATATAACACCGTAATTAGCACTCGTCAACAGAGAGTGCTAATTTGGATAAAAAGATATTGCATAAAACATTACAAATTTAATCTATCGGACAAATAACCTGTTTTATCTGCCTTAATTTACTGGTTTAAGATTTACCTTCATCGCAATCTGCCTTGGAGTCTCCATCTCATCGAACTTGATAAGATAGCTCTCTTCATCAATGTTTATATCAAGTATAGTCCCGACTCCAAGGATTGCATGATGAACTCTTTGCCCTTTTTCAAGAAGATTGAGCTTTGAAGCACCTTTTAAATGCCTGGAGTCATTGTCTATAAACTTGCGAACAGCTGCCATCATGTTCTCATCAGGCTTTTGAGTAAATTCAAGCAAATCTCTGTCTATGTCCATGATAAATCTTGAAGGATAACGAGGAATACCTTCAAATGTATTGCCTCCAGCTTCCGATATAAACAGTCTCTTTTTTGCTCTGGTCATGGCAACGAAAGCAAGGCGTCTCTCCTCTTCCATACCCTCAAGTGTGTGGACCTTTCTCGATGGGAATATTCCCTCGTTCATGCCACACAAAAAGACATACGGAAATTCAAGGCCTTTAGCTGCATGTACAGTCATAAGCCTTACCTTGTCCTGTTCACCCGCATCAGAATCAGCATTGGTAAAAAGAGCTATATGCTTCAGGTAATCCTCAAGTCCTACCTCTTCACCGCAGGTTGTCTCATATTCAAAAACTGACTGTTTAAGCTCAGCGAGATTATCAAGCCTCTCCTGGGCTCCTTCTGTTCTGAGCATTGCCTCATATCCGCTGTCATTTAATATCTTGGCAAGAACTTCAGACACCGGAAGTCCTTCATAACTCTCAGAAAAGTGCTCGATAAGTTCTATAAACTGTCCCGCTTTTGTCCCCTTAAACAATTCATTTTCAAGATTTTCATTAAGGGCCATGTACAATGAGCATCTATTATCAGCTGCGTATTGCTCTAAAAAGCTCATGCGTCTTTTTCCAAGATTCCTTTTGGGGACATTTGCAATACGGCGAAAAGAAATATCGTCTCTGTAAACCAGCATTCTCAGATAACATAATGCATCCTTGATTTCTGCTCTTCCAAAGAACTGAACGCCGGAATATATTGCATAAGGAATCTTTTCCTTCATGAGCCCCTCTTCCACAGTTCTGGTTACATAGTGAGCTCTGTAAAGAATAGTGATATCGCTATATTTAACCCCATATCCCTTAAGAGCAAGTATTTCGCCGGTTACCCAGTCCGCTTCATCAGAAGTATCAGGTGCCAGGTGGCACAAAACACTTTCTCCATCTGCAATTGTTGGAACGAGATCTTTTTTTATCCTGAATCTGTTCTTATTGATCAGCGAATTAACTGCAGACAATATCTGAGGTGTTGACCTGTAGTTGTCATTCATCATAATGGTCTTAACATCAGGAAAATTCTTGTCAAAATCAAGCAGATACTTAACATTAGCCCCTCTCCAGGTATAGATTGTCTGATCGGGGTCTCCTACAATAAAAAGATTTTTATGATATCCGGCTAAAACCTCCATGAGCTCATACTGCAGACTATCTATATCCTGAAACTCATCGATCATGATATATTCAAGTCTTTTTTGCCACTTAAGCTTTATATCCGGGTTCTCTTTAAAAATATAAAGAGAAAACTTTATAAGATCATTGTAATCGAGTCCAAAGCACTTTTTCTCCTGATAAAGGTAACCATAAAACAGGATATCTTTTACTTCTGTTGCCTTGTCATATTTGTCCTTAAGCGTCTCAAGAGGCATCGTGAGCATATCAAGATAATATTTCGGCTCTTCAAATAGCTTTCTTATCTCAAACATGTCCCTTGCAGAACTAAAGGTCATATCACGAAGGGATAGCCCTCTCTCTTCATATATTATCTTAAGAATGTCATCGATATCTGAATTATCCAGAACAAGGAAATTCTTGGGATACTGAACAGCGTGTGAATCCTCCTGAAGGATTGAAACACAAAAACCATGGAAAGTATTGATATATCCTGTATCATTGTCCCCTGTAAGGGCATGGATCCTCTGTCTCATTTCATTGGCAGATTTATTCGTAAAAGTCACGCAAAGAATATGCCCCGGCATAATACCAATACCATTAACAAGATATGCAAAACGTGTAGAAAGAGCTTTCGTCTTGCCACTACCTGCGCCTGCTATAACACGTATATACCCTTCTGTAGTTGTTACAGCCTCTTTCTGGGCTTCATTGAGATTATCTAAAAGTTCCAACATTACATGCTCCCACATACTTTTACAAACAAATTCGACGTATACTACACTGAGTTCATTATAAGAACAGCTGTTCGATTTTGCAACAGATTTTTTATCAGCTAAGCACCTTGCCATACTCCAATTTGTATGTTGTAATAATCAATGATTTCATTACTAAAGGAGATTACATCTTGAGCAAAAATATTCTCATTATAAATACAGGCGGTACTCTTTCATCTGTCATGAAGGAGAATGGCCTTGCTCCCGGTCTTACAACTATTGATATGCAAAAAGAGCTTCATATGGTCTCAGGGGACACAACCCTTGAGATTGAAGATTTCTGCTCTTTAGACAGTGCAAATATTTTTCCTGAAGATTGGTCAAAACTTGCCAGAAGAATTAGCGAAGTAAGAAATGATCATGATGGAATTGTTGTAATTCACGGCACTGATACCATGGCTTACACTTCTTCCATGCTTTCATTTATGCTCAGGAACATAAATATTCCTGTTGTTGTAACCGGATCACAGCTTTCTATTACCAATCCTGTCGCCGATGCAATGGAAAACTGCAGATGCGCCATCCACATGGCTGCAAGCGGTATTCCCGGTGTCTTTGTCGCATTTAACAGAAAAGTAATGCTTGGCTGCAGAGCATCGAAAGTCAGATCACTTAGTTTTGATGCCTTTGAAAGTATCAATTACCCTAATGTCGCTACCATCAGCTCACTTGGTATGAGCATCGATGAAAAAGCTGTTCCTGTAAGAAACGGGGTTTTCCATTTATCAGATTCCTACTCTACAAAGGTATGTATGCTGAAAATGTTCCCTGGAATGCACAGAAGCCTTTTAGAATCTCTGGCTGACCAGGGCTATAAGGGCATCTACATCGAAGCCTACGGAATCGGTGGTCTTCCTTTTGTAAACCACGATTTTATCAGTACTATAGAGAAGCTGATCAGCAATGGAATAACAGTTGTTATCGGAACTCAATGTCCTTATGAAGGCTCAAAGATGGACGTTTATGAGACCGGCAAAAGATCTCTTGAAATAGGTGCACTTCAGGCTCACGACATGACAAGTGAAGCCGCTTTGACAAAGCTTATGTGGATTCTTGGAATGACAGAAAATCCTTCAGAAATCAGAGACTATTACTCAATAAATATTGCAGGTGAGATCAATAAATAAAAAAGACCCAGATAACGGATCAGGTCTATTTCCGTTATCTGGGTTTTATTAATGCAAGAATTTCATTCCTTTATCGTGTGATTTTGGAATTATCTTTTCTACTTTTTCTATATCTTCAGCTTCTGATTCTTTAAATTGTTTTACTATGTCTTTTTTACACTCAGGGCAAAGCTTTCCCGTGCATACAGGCTTACCACAAATATCGCAGACAGCGCCAAGATTCACCGCATTCGATGAAACCAGCCGCCCTTCGCGCACCCACTTGATCAAAGTATTAATTGGAACTCCTGTAGCTAAAAATACTTCTTTTCCTTCCGCACCAGGGTACTTATCTAAGAATTTCTTAACAAGCTGAAACTGTGCCTCGTCTGTTCGACGACATTCCGGGCACAAAATATACCCATAGCCGGGATATTGAAAAACCCTATGACATGTCGAGCAGTTTTTTAACTCCATATTATTTCTTTCTGCATAATAAATATGCATTATTATCGCTTTCACGATAATTATATCATTAGAGTCACAATAGAAAAAGCCTATACATCACTGTTTGGCATTATTATACCATTCTGTGCGCTGGCTCCATTGAAATCGTTCTGTCAGCAATACACATTGTAGATGGTCTATGTGATACTATGAGCACCGCTTTGTTTTTGGAGTATTCTTTTAGCGCCTTCAATATAATGGCTTCATTAAGGCTATCAAGACTACTTGTAGGTTCATCAAGAAGCATAAATGGCGCATCATGTAAAAAGGCTCGCGCAAGCCCAATTCTCTGCCTCTCTCCTCCCGATAGAGTACTACCCAATTCACCAACTTCTGTATCATATCCTTTCGGCAAAGTCATAATAAAATCATGGATAGATGCCCTCTTACAGGCCTCTACCACTTCTTCATCAGTAGCATCCAGTTTCCCAATACGGATATTTCCTGCAATGGTATCCTTGAAAATCTGTGTTTCCTGAGTCATATAACTCTCAATATCTCGAAGGTTGACTGTATTTATATTTTCTACATTCTTACCTGAAACACTGATCTGCCCCTCTTTTGTCATCCAGAACCTCATAAAGAGCTTGAGTAATGTAGACTTTCCACATCCACTTGGCCCGACTATTCCAACAATCTCATTCTTGTTTATTTCCATTGAGATATCATCGAGCACAATCTCATCTTCGTATGAGAACGAAACTTTGTCAGCTTTAGCCCCATCAAAAGAAATGTCTTCATACCCAAAAACATCTTCTGTTTCTGGTTTCTCATCTATTATAGCTAGTACCCTGGCTCCCGACGCTACAGTACTTTGGATAGTTGTTCCCAGCGCTGAAAGCGCAGTTACAGGTCCAAAGGATGACATAAGAGCAATCATTGGGATCAAAAATCCATCAAATCCTATCTCTCCTGAGAAGTAAAGGTAATAACAGACACATAACATAACAATATCAGATAGCCAGATTAGAGTATTGGCAAGCGCTATATTTGTTCCTGTAAGTTTATTTAATACACTCTGCTTTAAAGACAAAGCGTTTGTTTTATCCGATATTTCTTTTAACCTGCTCTCCCCATGATGATATTGCTGTATCTCATCAATTCCTCGGATACTTTCAAGCATGTGCGCCGACAGCTCTCCTAATTCACCGCGCAGATCATCTCCTAATGTTCCACTTCTTTTTGAGATCAAGAGCGGCAAAACCACTCCGACAATCATAAATGCTGCCAATGCCACAAATCCGAGCATCGGATGGAAACTTCCTATGAAAAAACACATGATCATCTCTGTTATTATCGCAATACATATTGGAGAAATGGTGTGCGCATAAAAAACCTCAAGCAGTTCAACATCAGAAGTGATAAGAGAAATCAAATCCCCCTTATCTCTGCCCTCGAGCTTTGCCGGACATAGTCTTCTAAGAGCTTTAAAAACTTTGTCCCTTATGATTGCAAGCAGTGTAAAGGCTATATAATGATTAGTCCTTTGCTCTGAAAATCTGAAAACAGACCGTAACAATGCAAACAAAACAAGAAGTAACACTATCGTCCCGAATTTCAGTCCTGTGTCGTACCCTAGCCCTGTTAAAACGACATATCCACCAAGAATCGGGATGAACTGTGCTGTCAAAAAACCAAAAGTTCCTAAACAAACAGCCAGTGCCATGAACCCTGTAAGAGGCTTTACAAGTACGAGCATTCTTAAAAGCACTTTGATTTTGCTTGTCTTATTCATGTTTAGCCTCCTTTTCAAATTCCTCCAGCTCTTTTTGCGTATTCCAAAGCTGCCTATATTCCGGACACGTATCAAGAAGCTGTTCATGATTCCCTTCGCCCTTTTCCATGCCACTCTCCAAGCAGAATATCCTGTCTGCAGATACAACATTGGCAAGGCGGTGTGTGATCATAATGATAGTTTTTATCTTTGACAGCTTCTTTATCTCATTTAGTATATCTTCTTCACTTTCAACATCTATATTACTTGTTGCCTCATCAAAGATATACACCCTTGAATCATGCAAAAGAGCCCTCGCAAGAGCAAGTCTTTGCCTTTGCCCTCCGGAAAGATTGCCTGCATTCTCAGTAAGAATAGTATCAAGTCCTTTCTCACCCCTAAAAAAGTCTGCCAGATTACAATCTTCAAGTACGGACCAAAGCTCATTTTCTGTTGCATTCTCCTTCGCAACAAGAAGGTTTTCTTTTACTGTTCCTTTGAAAAAAACACTTCCCAAGCCCACATAGGTAATATTCTTCAATAGTTTCTCTTCATTTATTTTATTTACGTTTATTCCACCAATATTAACTTCACCATCCAGTACAGTATTTCTCCCCATGATCAGTGAAGCAATTGTAGACTTACCACTTCCGCTTTCGCCAACAATTCCAGTAAATTCACCCATTCTAATGCACATTGAAACATCATGTAAAACTTCTCTATCTGAATCATATGAGAAGTTCACCTTGTTCAAAGAAATTTCAGATAACTGCTGTGGGAAATCTTTTACTTTACTATCAGGCTCTTTTTCTGCTAAAAAGCTGAATATCCTATCACTTGCTGCCATTCCATTCATTGCCACATGAAAGTAGCTTCCAAGCCTTCTCATTGGCAAAAAGAAGTCGGCTGAAAGAAGAATCATAAAAATAACAGATGCAAGCCCAATTTTTCCATCCAAAAATGATTTCCCTGCCATAGCTATTCCAAGAGCTGCGCCTCCATAAGCAAAAAAGTCCATGATTATAATTGAATTAAGCTGCATTGTCAGAACTTTCATTGTTACCAGCCTGAAGTTCTCTGATTCAGCGTTCATCTGCTCGTTTTTATAAGCATCTGCCTGATAAGTTTTAAGAATCGTCATTCCCTGAAGATTTTCAAGAAAAGTACTTCCTAGCTTTGTATACTGATCCCAATACTTTGAAAGTAGCTTTTTCGCTATTTTCTGAACCATCATAATGGCTCCGGGAATAAGTGGCACACAAATTAGAAGAATAGCAGCCACCTTAAAGCTCCCTGCTATTCCAAACATAAAGAACAATGTGATAGGCGCCAGAAAAGCATAGAAAAACTGCGGTACATATTGACCAAAATAACTTTCAAGCTGTTCAACTCCTTCAACAGACTCCTGGACCAGTTCAGCTGTGGTAGCATGTTCTCTATACGTACTTCCCAACTTCAGTAGCTTTTTATAAATCTGCTCTCTCATAACCCTTTTTACAGTCTTTGAAGCCAGATAGCTCATCCTGTTAGCACTATAGCTTGCCAGCCAACGCAGTATAAGAGCTCCAAAAAGTATGATCATACTACTAATCAACATATTAGTCGTTAGCTTTTTCTCATATAATTTTTCTACAAATGCCCCAATAACACCTATCATTACAGCATTAGTAAAAAGTTCACCCCATTGAAAAACAATGTTTCCAATGATATATTTTTTGCTTTCCGGACACATCTTCATCAGTCTTTTATCAAACATTTATATTCCTCTTTTATAAACAAATCCATTCGATGCATTCAGTATATCGCTTTGGCTTTCATTCTTTCAATAAAAAGCCACATTTACATATATACTTAATGTAACATAATACGAGGTTAAAGCTGCAATAAAAAAAACAGAAACCAATTATGATTTCTGCTTTCTATAGAGCCGATGAGCGGACTCGAACCGTTAACCTGCTGATTACAAATCAGCTGCTCTGCCAATTGAGCCACATCGGCATATTCAAATATTATGAAATAAAAAATGGGACCTACAGGGCTCGAACCTGTGACCCTCTGCTTGTAAGGCAGATGCTCTCCCAGCTGAGCTAAGATCCCGTTCAAAATAAATTAAAATATGAAGTTGAGCGACCCGGAGGGGGTTCGAACCCCTGACCTCCGCCGTGACAGGGCGGCGCTCTAACCAGCTGAGCCACCGGGCCATCATTTTATTATTATAGCACAAAACACATGCAATGCATGTGTTTTTTTTGTACCTTCAAAACCGAACACTGATTTATCTAAATCCAATTCTCTATACTTACCTTTATGGATAAGCCCTCGACCTATTAGTACACATCAGCTGAACACGTTACCATGCTTACACCTTGTGCCTATCTAACCTCGTACTCTACAAGGGGTCTTACTGCAAAAACCAGGGATATCTCATCTTGAGGGGGGCTTCACGCTTAGATGCCTTCAGCGTTTATCCCTTCCGGACGTGGCTACCCAGCCTTATGCATCTGGCGATGCAGCTGATACACCAGCGGTCCGTCCATCCCGGTCCTCTCGTACTAAGGACAGCTCCTCTCAGATATCCTACGCCCGCGCCGGATAGGGA
>NZ_FNUR01000002.1 GCF_900108105.1 Butyrivibrio sp. Su6
AAATCAGAACCAGGTCTTTTTACAAACGGTGATGGATCCGCAACAATAGAATCAATAGTTTCAAAAAACTTCTTTTTGATGTATGATGCTTTCATGAGTGCCTCCTTAAATCAATGTGTGGTCGGATACCTTTGATTTAAGGGGCCGCCTTTGCTAAAGCTTCTTTAGCAAAGGCGGCCGCACTTTTTGAGGCCTGTGTCAAGCCCTAATTTAAAAATTTTCAAATAAAAAAGTGATTCTTACGTTCTTTGTAGAATCACTTTTTCTTTTGCAATAATGTTTTTGATATGAAAGTATATATGAATTTCCTTAACTAAATGACATTGGGGACGTCCCCATGGTCCATTCCCAAGGTCCATTTATTTTTCTTCGTTGTATACAGCCATTATGGCGTCTGCAACGTCTTCTCTGTACCAGGAGCAGTCATTTCTGTTAAAGATAGCGAAGTGCTCATTGCCTGATTCGAAGAGACCGTTGTCCCACCAGAAGCATGGGATGCCAACTTTTTTTGCTCTTGTAAGATACTCTGTAACCCAGTTGCAGACTTCCTGGGAGTTTCCATTTTTGTCTTCGGCGCCATACTCTGTAAGGAGTACCGGGATACCTTTAACTCCAAAGATTCTCTGAAGATCCTGCATTACACCGGCAATATCTCCTTTGTGGGAACCATCCCATGTGTCATAGGAATTACCGGATGCAGAGTAAGTAAAGTCGTAAGGTGTATACGCATGGATAGAAACAGCAAGATGGTCATCCTCAGGAATCTTCATGCTTCCAATAGTAGGAATAACATGGGATGATGCAAAACTTGTAATGAGAACAAGTCTCTTTTCATTGTTTCCACCTGTTGAACGAACAGCATCTACAAAAGTCTGATTAAGTCTGTCCAGGCACTTTCTGCCTTCACCTGTTCCTCCGCTCCATTCGTTTGTGCCTCCCTTTACTCGGGGCTCGTTTAAGCCTTCAAAAATGAGGTGGTCGCCATATTTTTCAAATCTGTTTGCAATCTGAACCCAGATAGCTTTTACTTCTTCATCTACGGCATCGATGTGGGCATCATCAGGAATTCTCCATTCCTCTTCGTGGTGAGAATTGATGATAACGTACATATTGTCATCAAGAGCATAATTTACAACTTCTTCAACCCTGTCAAACCAGGCTTCATCGATGGTATAGTCAGGTGCTGCGCCTAAATGGTCAGCCCATGTCACAGGGATTCTTATGCAGTCAAAGCCTTTTTCGTTAACTGCGTCAATCATCTCTTTGGTTGTTTTGGGATTGCCCCAATAGGTCTCGGCCTCAACTCCTGATGTTCCGAAGGAATCGAATGTGTTTCCCAGGTTCCATCCGGTTTTCATCTCTGCGACAAGATCTGTTGGTGTGATATCTCTCATATCGTATTTGTCCTTTGCCGGTTCTGGTTTTGCAGTAACATCGTCGGCTGTTGATTCGCTGCTTGCCTCTGTAGAAGCGTCGTTTGCCGCATTCGCACTTACTTCAGTAGTAGATGCCGCTGCATCTGAGGATTCTACTGATGCCTGCTCAGTGGCAGTTTCCGCACCATTGCTGGCAGCTTCATTACCTGCATTTCCGGAAGCTGGCTGAGCAGCAGGCGCCCCGCACCCTGTCAAAAGAGCAAGAATAAGAGGTAAGGTCAATAATTTCTTTCTTTTCATAACAAACTCCTTGTAGATCAATGAATATATTTCTACATTCTTGAATTTTTGATTCAAGAATGCAAAATTTCTATAGAAGCAAGTGAACAATTTCCTGTGCCATTGTATGTGAGATAGAGCGGATATGTTCCGCTTATCTTGGCAAAAGAGCTTTCAAAAGCTGTCCAGATATTTGAACCATGAGCACTGATACTGCATATAGGTTCTCCATCCAGAGATGTTCTTACTTCAAATGTACCGTTAAAATATGCTCGGGTCTTAATGCGAAGACCTGTTGCATCCTTTAACTCAAAATACTTAAATCCAATGGTTGTGCCATCCACGATATCCTTGATGTAGCCATTGTTTGGTGTGTTGTCGCCGCCTTCCTGTACAACTCTTGGGGCGCTTGCTTCAACATATATTTTATGGTCATTAGTGAATATGTTACAAGCAATATATGACGGATATTCGCCAACATCAGAAAGTGGTCCGCCGTTAAGTCCGCAGGAAGTGATCTCAACCTGCTTGATGGATCCGTCGCTTTCAAAATGAATCTTTTCAGCGCAGCCCTGTCTGCTGAACCAGGTTCCATTTGTGTGTCTGTGGTAAAAGATATACCAATCACCGTCAATCTCCACAATGCTTCCGTGGTTGTTGGCACCATAAGCTGTAGCTTCGTCAGCCTTTTTATAGCTGTCGATATGAAGATCGCAGTTACTTACGATAACACCGCCGTAGGTGTATGGTCCGTAGATGCTCTTTGAAGTAGCATAGCAGAGCTCATGCATTACTTCTGAGGAGTAAACAAAATAGTAGGTGTCATCATGCTTTCTGATAGAAGGTGCCTCAAAGAAAGCGTGTTTTTCAAAGCCTGTACCTTCGCTGTAGCAATTGCCGGGAGCAATAAACTCAGGAGCTTTTTTAATTGTAAGCATGTCTTTATCAAGAACTGTGAGCATAGCGCCATGTCTTGACTTATCGCCCTGTCCGCAGAAGCCTGTGAAAAGATATGTATCATCCCCTTCAGTTAATACGCCCGGGTCAAACTGTGGCTCATCGCCTTCCTTGTCGCCAAGCTTTGTACCATCTTCATAGTGCACGTATCCGTAGAACTCAAAAGGTCCAACAGGAGTGTCGCTGACAGCAACAGATACAACGCAGACTTTATCAAGTACATAGTAGAGATAATATCTTCCATCAGGACCCACTGTGACGTCAGGTGCATAGAGGCACATATGTCCGTCAGGGTTAAGTGGATCAGCTGTCTTTGGATAGATCACACCCTCGTATTTCCAGTTGCCAAGGTCTTTCATAGGTGCTGACCAGCATACATAATCGCCGAGGCAGAAGGTTTCGCCCTGATACAGATCGTGTGATCCATATACGTAAACTCTGTCGCCAAATACGTAAGGCTCTCCGTCCGGGATATATTCCCATGATGGAAGATAGGGATTTACTGCCTGATTGCGGCTGTTCTGTCTTATACCGCCCTCAAATTTAGGCGTAGCGCCTCTGCCAAGAAACTCCATCTCGTGAGGAGATGAGGTCTTATAAGGCTCCCAGGTCGGCAAATCTTCGCCGTTAGGATCACCTGTCTTTACAAAGTTTGCAAAATAGCTGCTCATCTGGTCTGCCAGATCAAAATGTCTTCCCTTGTAAGGTCTGTGGCACATTCCAAGCGTGTCAAAGAAGAACCATAGATCGCATGAATGGAAGGTTCCGGGATAAGCATCGCCCTTGTGACCATCCCCCGGAATATCCGGATTAAATCTGTAGTAGTAGAACTTCTGACCTGCATCATTTTTATTTGCATCAGTAAATGCGCTCTTTACAGAGGACTCAACCATACTGATTCCGTCAATTGTAAATTCATCTGCAGTGTTTCCTGAGATAACAGGAACGTCTGCGCAATCTCTTTTTACAAATCTCTCAACAGGGTCCCCTGTACAGAACTTGCCATCTACAATCGGATACATTCTGGGATGGTCTTTGATAAATTTGTTATAGCCATCAAGAAGTTCCTTGGAAGTAAGCTTTCTTGCTTCTTCAAGATTTTTTACGCCGAGAGATTCAAAGAATTTTTCGCCAAGGTCCTCGGCCTGCTCAAGGTTAAGAGGCCTGAATATATCATCTTCTGCGTTTACATGTCTGATAATACCGCTAAAAATGGCAGCGCCCTTAATAATGTCACGGTTACCATCGTGAGTAAGCTGGTGCATAACGCTTGATCCGCCGGCAGACTGTCCTGCTATTGTGATCTTTGAAGGATCTCCGCCAAAAGCGGCAATGTTTCTGCTAACCCAGTGGAGACCTGCCTTCTGGTCAAGAAGACCAAAGTTTGCAGGTGCATCAGGATTTTCTTTTGTTATCTCCTTGTGAGCCAAAAATCCAAAGCATCCAAGTCTGTAGGCTATGCTGACAACAACGATTCCTTTTCTTGCAAGAGCTTCTCCGTTAAATTCCATTTCAGCGGTGTAACCCCACTGAAAACCGCCGCCGTAGTACCATACTAAAACAGGAAGTTTCTCATCAGCTCTTTTGGCTGGTGTCCAGATATTTAAATACAGGCAGTCCTCTGACTTGGCAATTTCAGGATCCACATGCCATTCTCTGTCATAGAGTCCATCTCCGGTTCCGGGAGTATCCTGATATGAGATCGGCCCAAATTCAAAAGCATCAAGAGGTTCCTCCCAGTCTTTACATGGCTGTGGAGCCTTGAAACGATTCTCCCCAATAGGTGCTTCAGCAAAAGGAATGCCTCGGTAAACAGTTACCCTCGGATCATTGCCCGGAAGGCCATTAACAAGCCCGTTTTCTACGCGTGTTTTTCTAAGCATTTTATAATCTCCCCAATACATAATAATAATGTTTATACCCTACCGTAATTTTCTATTTTTTCAGCCTGGCCTTCCAATCAAATATTGCTACACACTGCGTAAAGCTTGCTAAATTGGGGACTTCCGCAATTACTGAAACAAAATCAGCAACTTTTTGGTGGTTTTGAACCTGTAAAATTCGATATATTTTCTTTTGACAAACTCTAAAGAAGCAATGGGGCATGGCTATGCATTGGTTTAAATCGATAAAAACCGGGAATCCTCTTATACACCTAATTATTGCTACTTTTGCGCTATTGCTTCTTGGAGGTTGTGGATATTATGAGGGAGAGATGCCATCTTTCGCGAATGCTGAGATGGCGGGGGAAATTTCGATGGAAGTATTAGATAGAGTGGAGATTATGAAAAGCTACAAGAAGATTACAGAACACAATCCAATTATGGTACAGAGATTTGGGGCAGATCCATATGCCCTTGTTTATGGTGATAGAGTCTATATCTACATGACAGGAGATAAGCCTTCTTACAATGCTGATGGAACAGTAAAAGAGAATACTTATAGCAATATAAATACAATTAATGTGGTGTCTTCAGAGGACCTTGTTAACTGGACAGACCATGGGACTATTTATGCTGCAGGAACAAACGGAGCAGCTTCCTGGGGAGCTAATTCATGGGCGCCCGCAGCAGCTTACAAGAAAATAGATGGCAAGGATAAGTTCTTTTTATATTTTGCTAATAATGGAAACGGAATCGCTGTTCTCACAGCAGACAGCCCGGTTGGACCATTTACAGATCCTTTAAATGGCCCACTGATTTCAAGAGATACACCTACATGCGCGGAAGTAACATGGCTATTTGATCCTGCTGTACTTATGGACGATGACGGAGAAGCCTATATTTATTTTGGCGGCGGAGTTCCTTGTAAGGAAAAAGCTTCAAATCCGGGAACAGCAAGAGTTGCAAAACTAGGAAAAGACATGATAAGCCTTGATGGTGATCCAAAGCCTATCGAGAATGTTCCATATCTTTTTGAAGATTCAGGAATAAACAAAATTGGCGGTGCTTACTATTATTCATATTGCTCAAACTTTGATGTACCTGCAGGAGCAGAGTCTGAACTTGGCTTCTCACAGGGAGAAATAGTGACAATGAAGTCAGATTCTCCTATGGGACCTTTTGAACCGGCCCACGCCGTTCTTAAGAATCCTCAGGTGTTCTTTGGTCAGGGTGGAAACAACCATCACTGTATGTTTGAATTTGACGGACAGTGGTATATCACATATCATTCAAGAATTCTTGAAAAAGAAATGGGAATCCTTCAGGGATACAGAAGCACAAATATCGACAGTCTGATGCTGGGCGGAGACCTTGAGCCAACAGCCAGCATAGGCACAAGACATGGCGTTGAGCAGACAAAAGCCTTTGATCCATATAAAGAAATTCCTGCAGTAACCATGAGCAACTGCGCTGATATCAAGACTACCCAGTATGGCGAAGTTGCCAAAAAGTATGGTTCAGGAGAGATGGTCCTTACAGGAATTCAGGACGGATCCTGGACAAGCTTTTCTGGAGTGGATTTTGGAAATGGCGGTGCAAGCGCAGTTGACGTTAAAGTACTTGGAAGTGGAAAGGGCTCTATAAGAATCTGCCTTGACACCCCATCATCTGATGAAATTGCTGCTATTCCTGTATCAGTAGATTCAAAAGAGCCTGTAGTAGTTCATTATGATTTTGATGAAAAAATAACTGGTAAACACAATGTATTCTTCGTGTTTGAAGGTGAAGGATATCAGGTGTACTCTTATGAGTTTGTTAAGTGACTCCTAATATCAAAAGAAGTTCTTTAAGCAATAGGAATGTGTATGCAGAATAATAAGGAAGTTCATTAGGTAATAGAATATGTATCTGGAATCATAAAGAAGATATTACCACTAAGCATGATATTATAAACCTTGCGGGTAAGATACAAAAAGTAGACATTTTTACCCACTGTTTAAAGAAGGGCATGGGTAAAAATTATAAATGTACGACATTTACCCGAGAATAATTGATGCGCTTGGGTAAATAGTATAAAGATGGCTTTTTTACCCGATGTTCAGCTTAACGGTTCGGGTAAAAAGGCTGATAATTGTTTTTTTACCCATGAATGATAGAATAGCACGGGTAAAACTCTGGAAAAATGATGTATTACCCAGTGGGGATTTGGATATAAGTTTGAGTGGGCGTGTCCTTTCACGCAAATACACTATAATCTTGTGATTTGCCAAGTGTTTTATTTAGCTCTTACATCTCCGCGTTCTCGGCCGAGGCCGCCGGAGTAGAGGGCACGGTACTCGCCAGGAGTGCAGCCCTTCTTTTGCTTGAAGGTCCTGTTAAAGGTAGAAATACTTGAAAACCCTGCCTGCAGCGCAATGTCCGTAATTGAGAGACGATCATCGGTCAAAAGAACTTCTGTGGCCTTGATTCTCTGATTTATCAGGTAGTCATAGAAGGTGCAGTTCATGTATTCTTTGAAGAGCCTTGAAAAATGGAACTTTGAAAAGCCGCTGAGGGCAGCAGCATCTTCAAGGGTAATGTCATATACATAATTGTTATCAATATAGTCGATAACAGAATTGAGTTTTTCAAAATACTCATTCCTCTTAACAGGAGTGCTCTCGGTAAAGAGATTGATCTTACTGAGGTGATATCTTGAAAGCATTGTCATGATCTGGAAGAGGTGTGAATAAATCGAGAACTCATAGAATTCTGTTTTCTGGAAGTATTCCTGCCAGATCAGAGAAAAGCTGTCATATATTTCATTATAAATAGGTGCATAGTTTTCAGGTGTGATGTGAATGCATTCCTGAAGCAGCTGAATAAGGCTTGTGTAGCCTCGAAGTGATGAAAAAAAGTCAATGTCAAAAAGGCATACATATCTGCAGCCTGTCTTGGGCGCATGAAGAGCGTGAGATTTTCTGGGAGGGACGATAATGATCTCGCCGGGCATTACATGGTGTGAAACGCCATCAATCTCAACATCATAATAATTCTCAATGGGAGAGATGATCTCCAAAGCATTGTGCCAATGAGATGAATAGTCGCATGAAAGTTCGTTGTACCAGATACGAAGCGCACTATCTTTTGGAAAAATCTGTTTTTCAACATTGTTGACCATTACTCGTGTTTTGTAATCGGTATTCTGTTGATAATATTCAAGCTTAACGGCTGGGTCTTTCCTAGGTGGCATAGCTGTAACCTCTCTTATTTCAGATACTATTTTACGAATAATTCATAAATTATGATAACATCTTGTGACTAGTAAAACTTCTCAAAAATTGCTATTCTCTATTCTTTTCTGCTCATATTAGATAATACATTCTAGAACATCCCTATGCCAATTGTGGAAAATGCACAAAAAATAAGGGGCAATTTCTGTCACCTAATCGCAATATCTGAATGTCGTCTGGCAACAACTGGTAAGCAAGTCAGGCCTGTAGCCTATATGCTATACATTGTCAACTTTAATATGTTTTAGCAAAAAGTGATTACTAGAAAGCGGGGAGGAAAGTTGATGGTTAAGGGGAAATATCTGGCAGTGATGGCTCTGGCAGCTGTAGTGGTGTCAACATCAGCCTGCGGCAGCGCGAGCAATGTAGCTGCATCTTCAGCAGAATCCGGCATAGAATCCAACATAGAATCAAATACAGAGTCAGGTGCGGAAGCACAGACACAAGAAGTATCAAATACAGAAGCATCTGCAAAAGAAGATACGAATATAGAAGGAAGTACACAGATGAGTACAGAAAAGCAAGATGTGGTAAAAGAAATACCGGCACTTCGTGATGCTGTAGAAAAAAAGATGGGATGCCGGATCGGATGTGCCATAACCGGAAAAGAACCCTGGGACTCAAAACTTTGGGATCTGGTAACAACTCACTTTAATGCAGTTACCCTTGGAAATGAATTAAAACCCGATTCGCTTTTTGGATATAGCGTAAGTAAATGTCCGGGAACAAAAGAGGCAGAACTAAACGGCGAAACAATTACAGTTCCCGTTCTTAATTACACGAATCCTGAAAAGATCCTGAACAAGATCCTTAAATGGAACGAAGCAAATCCTGACAGACAGATAAAGGTTAGAGGCCATGTACTTTTGTGGCATTCACAGACACCGGAGTGGTTCTTCCATGTGGACTACGACAAGACAAAAGATTATGTGACAGCCGAAGAAATGGACAAAAGACTTGAGTGGTACATAAGAGAAGTCCTTACACATTTCACAGGCGAAGGCAGTCCTTACAAAGATCTTTTCTATGGATGGGACGTAGTAAACGAAGCAGTGTCAGATTCAACCGGAACTTACAGAACCGATACAGAAAGACCTGAAGAGGATCTTTTGGAAGACAGACACGGCGGCAATTCAAGCTGGTGGCATGTATATCAGAATGAAGACTTCATAATAAATGCCTTTAAATATGCCAACAAATATGCACCTGCCGACCTTGAGCTTTACTACAACGACTATAACGAATGCGATGCCAAAAAGAGAGAAGGAATCATCAAACTCCTTGAGAAGCTAAAGGAAAATGAAGGAGCTCCGGGCGAAGGAACAAGAATCTCAGCCATGGGAATGCAGGGACATTACAGTATGGAAGGCCCTTCAGCAGCCGAGATGGAAACATCAATAAAAGCTTATGGAAAAGTCGTAGGAGCAGTTCAGGTTACAGAGTGGGATTTAAGAGCTACAGATGGTTATGATGGAAGCCCTGAAGCTATGGAAGAAGAGTATGAGAAACAAAGAAAGATCTACAACCTCATGTATTATTCTCTTCAATCTGCCAAGAACTCAGGTGTGAACATAACAGGCATGACTTTCTGGGGAACAATAGATACGCTTTCATGGCTTCAGTTCAGATCAAATGTAGGCGGTGGAAGCAATAAAGAGCAAAAACAATGCCCATTGCTTTTTGATGGAAATTACGAGCCTAAGCCGGCTTTCTGGGTATTTGCTCAAGAATAATAACTGTAAAAATAGGGACTAAAAACATGAACAAAACACTTAAAAAAGTTTTAATAGTTGTGGGAATCCTGGCAGTTATAGTATGCATATGCATTGGTCTTTCAAGCAGAAAGATCGAAGACTTCAGTGCCAAATATGCAGATGCCGATCTTACCGAAGAAATTGAAGGCATGGAAAGAGTTGGTGCCTACACCGGATATATAAATGAACATGCAAAAGATGCTTATCCACAGGAAAATGTGGAAGTCAGCCTTTTTGATTATCAGTCAACAGGTGAGGTGCACAAAGAATCAGTTGCATCAAGAGATGGCGTTTTCACAGGAACCGGTTCCGAAATCACATGGAACGTAAATGTTCCAACGGCCGGAATGTATCAGATAGATATCGACTACTACATACCGGAATCCAGAGGCGTTCCTGCAGAGAGAACTGTTTTGGTAAACGGTGAGATTCCATTTGAAGATGCAAGAAACATTTCTTTTACCAGAATGTGGATGGATGGTGGAGAGAAAAAGATTGATAACCAGGGTAATGAGATCCGCCCAAGACAGGTTGAGTACTTCGATTGGCAGAGCGCATTCTTCAGAGATGATATGGGATTTGTGGCAGAGCCTTATGTGTTCTACTTCGAAAAGGGCGATAACACTCTTACATTCGTGGCAGACAATGAGCCTATGGTCCTTTCAAGGGTTGAGCTTTGCGGAGTAAAAGAAACACCAAGCTACGAGCAGTATATCGCAAGCAATCAGGGCAGTGAAGGAACAGAAGCTGCAAAAACTTATCTTGAAGTAGTTCAGGGCGAGGATTCAACATTAAGGTCAGAATCTTCACTTTATGCAAAATATGACAGATCATCACCTACAACAGTTCCAAACAGTGTTACAACAACAGTTCTTAACTACGTTGGTGGTGAGGCCTGGAGAGCTTCCGGACAGTGGATCGAATGGAACTTTGAAGTTCCCGAAGATGGGTATTACAACATCACAGTCAAGGCAAGACAGAACTATGCAAGAGGCTCTGTATCAAATAGAAGCGTACTCATAGATGGAAAGGTTCCATTTAAAGAACTTGAAGAAATCTCTTTTGGCTACAGCAACGATTGGGATTGCATTACTCTCTCGGATGGAGATGGAAATCCATATGAGTTTTATCTGACAAAAGGAACACATACTGTAAGACTTGAGGCAACTCTTGGCGGTATGGGTGCAATCCTTGAGGAAATGGAAGATTCAACTTACAGACTGAATCAGATATACAGAAGAATTCTGGTATACACAGGTGCAAGACCTGATGTGTACAGAGATTATCACATTGATACAACTTATCCGGAAATTATGAAAGCCATGGATCTTGAGGCAAAAAGACTTTACAAGATCGTCGATGATATGGTTGCTTACTCCGGACAGAAAGCGGATAACATCGCAACAGCGCAGACTATCGCGCAGCAGCTTGAAAGATTTATAGAAAAGCCTCAAAAGATCACAACAGAGTTTGTTACATTCAAGGACAACATAACATCTCTTGGTACAGCATCTCTTAAGATGAGTGAGACAAAGCTTGATGTGGATTACCTGGTGATTTCAGGAACGGATGCTAAGGTGAAAAAAGACAAGGCCAACTTCTTTACTAAAGCAGGCCATGAGATAAAGTCTTTTATCGCATCATTCTTTGTGGACTATAACTCAGTTGGTGATGTTTACGATGAGAACTCAAGCGACAAAGTAGTTAAGGTTTGGGTACTCACAGGTAGAGACCAGGGAACAATCCTTAAGTCCATGGTTGATGATGATTTTACTCCAAATTCAGGAGTAAAGGTAAACGTAGAGATTGTAGATCCCGGAGCACTTCTTAATGCAGTACTTGCAGGACGAGGACCAAACGTAGTTTTATCAGTTGGTGCCGATCAGCCTGTAAACTACGCCCTCAGAGGTGCAGCAGAGGATATAACACAGTTTGATGGATGGGAAGAAGTTTTATCTCACTATTCAGAGAGCTCATATGAACAGTACAGACTTGACGGACATATTTATGGTATCCCGGAGACACAGGGCTTCAACGTAATGTTCTATAGAAAAGATGTACTGGAAGAGCTTGAGCTTGAAACACCACAGACATGGAAAGAGCTGATCGAGATGCTTCCTACGATTCAGGGAAATAACCTTTCAATAGGTATTCCTACAGCGGCAGGAAGTAGCGGAGCTGCAGCAGCGTCAACATCGATCATGTCAAATGTGCCTGACCTTTCAATGTACTTCTCACTACTTTATCAGTATGGCGGAGACATGTACAACGAGGCGGGAACAAAGACAACAGTTAATACCGAAGCCGGAGTAAAGGCATTCGATGACTACGTAAGATACTTTAACGACTACGGAATCCCAACTATCTACGACTTTGTAAGCAGATTCCGTGCAGGAGAAATGCCAATAGGTGTAGCACCATATTCAACCTACAACACACTTATGGTTTCTGCTCCTGAAATAAGAGGTCTCTGGGACTTCACATTGATCCCGGGAACCGAGAGAGTAGATGCAAACGGTAAAAAATATATCGACAGATCAGACTTCATCACAGGAAGCGCAACAATGATGATCGCAACAGAGGATGAAGAGCTCAGACAAAATTCATGGGAGTTCATGAAGTGGTGGGCAAATGCTGATACACAGGTAAGATTCGGTAGAGAGATCGAGGCACTCCTTGGTTCATCTGCAAGATATGCAACAGCAAACAGAGATGCATTCGAGAATCTTTCCTGGAGCGCTGACGATATCAAAGTTTTGAGCGAGCAGTGGGACAACACAGTTGGTATCAGAGAAGTTCCGGGTGGCTATTTCACAGGAAGACACATCTCAAATGCCATAAGAAAAGTAATCAACGATAAGGTTGATTCCAGAGAGACAATTATCGATTACTCGATTCTGATTGATGAAGAGATCAAGAAGAAACGTATTGAGTTTGGTATGCCGGTTGAATAAAAACAAAAACCGATGGAGAACTGACAATGAAGGAATATCTGCAGAAGTACATAAAGCTTCGAAAGCATAATTTTACAGTGGCACTTAAAAAGGCCAAAAACCGCAAGATGTGTTATCTCTTTCTTGCTCCATATGCAATATTGTTCACTATGTTCTATGTGTTTCCTGTAGTTGCATCAATCTACTACAGCTTCACATATTACAACATCCTTGAACCACCGAGATTTATCGGACTTCAGAACTACATAAGCCTTGTGCTCCAGGATGACATTTTCCTGATCGGTGTAAAAAATACACTGATGATCGCACTGATAACAGGACCTTTGGGCTACATTCTTTCTTTCCTGTTTGCATGGCTTATAAATGAGCTTCCAAGATGGATCAGAAGTATAGCAGTAATCGTATTCTATGCGCCATCAATCGCAGGTAACTGTTATGTTATCTTCTCAGTGTTCTTTAGAGGAGATGCTTACGGATACGTAAACGCTTTCCTGATGAGTGTGGGAATCATTGATGGTCCTAAGCTTTGGCTTATTGATCCACATTACATGCTTCCAATATGTATGCTGGTTATCCTCTGGATGAGTTTGGGAACAGGATTCCTTTCATTCGTAGCCGGACTTCAGGGCGTAGACAGAGCTCAGTTCGAAGCAGGATACATGGATGGAATAAAGAACAGATGGCAGGAGCTTTGGTATATCACACTTCCAAACATGAAACCAATGCTTATGTTCGGTGCAGTTATGTCCATCACATCATCATTTGGTGTCGCAGATGTGACTATGGCTCTTTGTGGATATCCAAGTACAGATTATGCTGCACGTACAATTGTTACTCATTTGTTTGACTATGGTTTTTCAAGATTTGAAATGGGTTATGCCTGCGCAATAGCAACAATATTGTTCCTTATGATGATACTTTGCAACAAGGCAATCCAGAGTCTTTTAAGGAGAGTTGGAACTTGATATGAGCAAGAAGCTAATTAAGAAAAGAAAACCGAACAGATCAATTGCAGGAGATATAGCACTTTACGTTTTCCTTGTACTTGTTGCCATAGTCATGGCTTTTCCGATCATATACGCAGTCAGCAGTGCACTTAAGCCTCTGGATGAACTTTTTAAATTCCCACCGAGAATTTTTCCTCAGCATCCTACGCTTGATAACTTCTCAGATTTGTTTGTAACAATGGGAAAATCCTGGGTCACATTTACAAGATACCTGTTCAACACAGTTTTTATTACATTTGTTGGAACAGCAGGGCACCTTATCATTGCCTCAATGGGAGCTTTCGTTCTTGCGAAATATGATTTCCCCGGAAACAAGGCATTTTTCAAACTTGTAACAGTAGCCATGATGTTCACAGGTTGGGTAACACAGATTCCTAACTACCTGATACTGAATAAACTTGGATGGATCGATACTTACTGGTCAATTATCATCCCGGCCTTCGCTTCACCAATGGGTCTTTTCCTTATGAAGCAGTTCATGGAAGGACTTCCTACATCACTTATAGAAGCAGCCAAGATTGACGGTGCCAATGAGTGGAAAGTATTTTCAGGAATAGTAATGCCAAACGTTAAGCCTGCGTGGATGACACTTATTATCTTCTCGGTTCAGGCTCTTTGGAACAACAAGGCATCAACATATATCTATTCAGAAGAAAGAAAAACTCTTGTATATGCCCTTCAGCAGATCCAGAGTGGAGGAATTGCAAGAACAGGACAGGGAGCAGCCGTTCTTGTGGTTGTTATGATCGTTCCAATCATTATCTTTGTATTCTCTGAGAGCCAGATCCTTGAGACAATGGCTAGCTCAGGTCTTAAAGATTAAAGCGAAAGGTCAAGGCGATATGCGTAAAAAGAATTTATTCATAAAAACTTTAGCAGCATTCATTGGTGTATCAGTTGTGCTTTTACAGCCTGTTACGGCCTGCGCAGAAGAGAAACACTACACATATAACTACGATTATTGGGGAGATGTTCAGGAGAGTCCTGATCTGTATTCTGTCAGCAAAGTACTCACATCTTCAGAGCTTGGACTTGATGTCAAACTAAAAAATCCTCAGGGACTGTTTGCTGACGGTAATTCCCTTTATCTGTGCGATACCGGTAATAACAGGATCATTGAATTAAACAGAGTATCACCTGAGAAGCTTGAAGTTGTAAGAGTTGTAGATTCAATAAAAGGCGGAAGCGGACCTGCAACCTTTAACAATCCCACTGATATCTCAGTTTCAGAAGATGGAAATATCTTCATAGCAGATCAGGGAAATGCAAGGATACTGAAGGTTGATAAGGACTTCAACTATCTGATGGAATTTATCAAACCCACAGATAATACCCTTGATCCTTCACTTGTTTTTCAGCCAAACAAACTGGTAGTTGATACGGCAGAGAGAGTTTACTGTATCGCATCAGGGATAAACAAAGGTCTTGTGAAGTACGAAAATGACGGTACTTTCTCAGGATTTGTAGGAGCGACACCTGTTAGCTTTGAGTGGACAGATTATATATGGAAGAAACTTGCTTCTCAGGAACAGAGAGCAAAACTTGAGTCATTCGTTCCTACAGAGTATGAAAACATCTACATGGACTATGAAGGTTTCATATATGCAACAAAAGCCCGCACGGAAGATCAGGCAAGATCTGATGAAAACGCTGTAAGAAAATTGAACCTTATGGGTGACGATATTCTGGTTTCCAATGGCAACTGGTCAGTGGGCGGAGATCTTTATCTTGGATCCGGCGGTGGATATGAAGGACCTTCAATCCTCACAGATGTAACAGTTATGGACAATGACATCTATGTGTGCCTTGACAGAAACAGAGGAAGACTCTTTGCATATGACGATCAGGGCAGAATGGTATTTGCCTTTGGCGGAAACGGAAATATGGATGGTTACTTTAGAAGACCATCAGCAATTGAGCACATTGGTCATGAGCTCTACGTAGTAGACAGTCTTGACTGCTCAATAACATCTTTTGTTCCTACTGAATTTGGAAACCTTGTATATAGCGCAATAGAGGAATTTGATAAGGGCAATTACGAGGCTTCAGGTAATTACTGGCAGCAGGTCATGGACCAGAACGGCAATTACGACCTTGCCTATATCGGAATCGGAAGAGCGCTTCTTCGTCAGGAACAGTATAAAGATGCCATGAAGTATTTCGAGCTTAAGTATGACAGAGAGAACTACTCAAAGGCCTATAAGCAGTACAGAAAAGAGTGGGTTGAGGCTCACATCGGATGGATAGTAGCAATTATCCTCATACTTTTCCTTGTGCCTCTTACCATAGGAAAGATAAAGAGCATCAAATGGCAGATTGATAATGCTGACATATTCAAAGTAGAAGAAAACAGGTGAAGCTATGATAGCAAATGTTAGAGAAAACCTTACTCCAAAAGAAAAATATATAGATTCCCTCAAGTTTGCACTTTACTGCACGACTCATCCTCTGGATGGCTTCTGGGATCTTACTCATGAAAAGAGAGGCACATATGCAGCAGCCAATACCATACTTGCGCTGGCGCTTCTCATAAGAATATTGAAGCTTCGCTATACGAGCTTTCTGTTTATGGAAGTTTACTGGGAAGACTTAAATATCTTCATGTATCTGGCAAGCGTAGTTTTTCCGCTTGCTCTCTGGGTACTTGGAAACTGGGGACTTACAACACTGTTCGATGGAAAAGGAAGACTTGGACAGGTTTACATGGCAACCTGCTACGCATTTACTCCATACGTCCTGATACAGTTTCCGCTCATGATATTCAGTAACTTTGTAACAGTTCAGGAAGCAGAATTCTACTCGGTTGTAAGCTTATTATCATTAATTTATTCAGCTCTTTTGATAATAGCGGCAATGGGGCAGATCCACGAGTATTCCGCAGGCAAGAACTTATTGTTCGTTGTAGCAACACTTTTTGCAATGCTGGTAATGATATTCATCCTGATGATCTTCTTTAGCATGGTCGCTCAGGGAATTGCATATTTCATTTCCCTGGGAAAAGAATTGATGTTCCGAATGTAGTAATAACAAGAGGTGACGGATTTGAAGACAGAAAATAAGAAACCAAAATATATATATATAGGTTCATTCCTGACAACTATAATAAAGCATTTGCCCTCAATTATTCTGGCTTTGATCATAGTTATTGCGGTCATATTTGTTATTAACTACAAGCCTGCAGTAGAGGAAAAAGAGCTGGTTCAGCCCTATACCTTTGAGGGAAATGACACACCTGTTGTAGTAGACAACGGTGAACTGAAACTCACAATGGATCCTTTGACAACAGCTTTTGAACTTGAGGTTAAGGATTCCGGAAAAGTATGGCGCTCAAATCCTGCGGATGTCTTAGAGGATACAGCAGCCCTTGATGATCAAAAGACATTCCTTCAGTCCCCGCTTGTTATGTCATATTCCATAACTCAGGGACTTGAGACAACCTACAGCACTTTTGGCTATAGCACAAACAACGGAATATACGAGATCGTTCCGGGGGACAATGAGATAAGGGTCAACTACTCCCTTGGTAATGTGGAAAAAGAATATGTGGTACCGCCGGTTATCACTGAAACAGAGATGAATGACTGGCTTTCAAAGATGGACAAAAAAGAAGCCGATCTTGTTAAGCAGTACTACAAGAAATACGACATCAACAAGCTCACAGCAAAAGACAACAAGGATGAGCTTTTAGCAAATTATCCAAGCATGGAAAATGAAGTTATCTACGTTCTCAGAAGCGGAACAAAAGAGAACGTGAAAAAGACCATTGAAGAGAAGTTTGCAGGAGTTGGTTACACATATGAGAACTTCCTTGCGGACAAAGAGCTTGATCTTTCAGTTAAGACTTCAGAAAACCCAGTGTTCAATGTCAGCGTAGTTTACAAGCTCGAGGGAAAAGATCTGGTGGTAGAAGTTCCACTTAAAGACCTTGAGTACGACAAAGAAACACCTATCTATACAATAACTCCTCTTCCATATTTTGGAGCAGGCGGTCCAAACGATAAAGGATTTATGTTTGTTCCTGAAGGTGGCGGAGCAACAATTAACTTCAACAACGGCAAGACTTCACAGAGCAGCTATTACACAAACGTTTATGGCTGGGATATGTGCCTTTCAAGAGATGCTGTAGTACACAACACAAGAGCATATTACGGTGTGTACGGTGTATCTGAAGGAAATGATTCTTTTATCTGCATCCTGGAAGAGGGAAGCCCATATGCTTCTATTCAGGCAGACATAGCAGGAAAGAACCACAGTTACAACTATGTAAATGCAAAATACAGTATCTGTCAGAGAGAAAAATATGATGTAGGCGATATCGCTAACTCAGATATTTATGAATATATAAGAGAGTTGCCGGATGAGACTCTGACTCAGAGGTACACCTTCGTAAATTCAGGAGATTATGTGGACATGGCAAAGTGCTATGGCAAGTATCTCCAGGACAAGTACGCAGGATATATGGACCTTGTTAGTGATGCAAGTACTCCTGTAGCTATTGAAATGGTGGGAGCCATCGACAAGGTTAAGCAGGTTGTGGGTGTTCCTGTATCAAGACCACTTAAACTCACAGGTTATAAAGATGCAGAAAATATAGTTGAAGACCTTAGTGCTAACGGCGTTTCAAACATGAAAGTAAAAATGCTTGGCTGGTGTAACGGCGGTGTTCAGCAAAAGATACTTAGGAAAACAAAAACAATTTCTGATCTTGGAAGCAAAAAAGACTTAAAGAACATGATAGCTTCTGCTAATGAAAAAGGAGCTGAAGTTTATCTAAATGGTGTAACACAGTACGCATATGACAGCAACCTTCTCGATGGATTCTTCTCTTTTAGAGATGCAGCAAAATTCATAAGTAAGGAAAGAGCTGAGCTTTACAATTACAGCCATGTAACTTATGCACAGAGGGAAAACACAGATAACAACTACTTCCTTCTTCACACGGATCTTTCAAAGAAGTTGTCAGATGTGCTTGTAAAGAGCAGTAGCAGTCTCGGTGCAGGTGCTTGCTTTGAAGATTTGGGAATGGATCTTTCGTCTGACTTCTCCAGAAAGAAGACCTACAGCAGAGAAGCTGTAAAGAACCTCCAGGTTGAGCAGCTTAAAGGATACGCAGATGGCGGATCAAAGCTCATGATAAACATGGGTAATGATTATGCAATTCCTTTCTGTTCCATGGTTACCGAGATGGACTTAAGAGGAAGTGAATACACGATCCTTGATGAGTGTGTTCCATTCTTCCAGATAGCAGTACACGGAAGAGTTGATTATACAGGTAATCCTATAAATATTTGCGGTAACGCTGAAAACGAAGTCTTATATAGTGCTGAGTATGGAGCAGGCCTGTGCTTTTCCTTCATGGAAGAGAGCTCTTTTGCCACTCAGAAAACTCTGTACACAGATTACTATGGTTCAACATATGATTCCTGGAAAGACAAGATGCTTGGTATCTACAACAGATACAATGCAGAACTGGGACACACATTCAATCAGGAAATGGTTGGACATAAGAACTTAAATTCAGATGTTTCATGTACAGAATATGCAGATGGAACACAAGTATACGTCAATTATGGTTACAGCGACTTTACTACAGATGAAGGCATAAAAGTACCGGCAAGAGACTATATCGTTAAGAGATAAGGAAGGCATCCTTTATGAGTAAGCAGACAAAAAAACTGGCGGGTTTACAAAAGCGAAAAGCCATATCGGGATATTGTTTCATATCACCATTTATTCTTGGTTTTTTGCTGTTCATGATAAAACCTCTTTTTGAATCCTGTTACATGAGTTTTTGTAATGTTGATCTGTCAGCAGGGAAGGTTACAAAGACATTTTCAGGAATCACCAATTACATATTTGCGTTCAGGGTTGACCCGGAATACAACAGGCTTTTGTGGGAGGAACTATCAAGAATGATGGTTTACTCACTGGCGATAATAGTATTCAGCTTCTTTGTGGCACTTGTACTGAATCAGAAATTTAAAGGAAGAGCCCTGGTAAGAGCAATATTCTTTTTACCTGTTATCCTTTCATCCGGCGTAATCGTGGGAATCGAATCAAACAATCAGCTCATGGCAAACCTGGCACAGAGTATTGAGCAGACAACAGAGGGCGTAAGTATTACAGGAGCTCTCGAATCAATACTTAGAACAACAGGCGTCGGTGTGAGAGCTTTCGAGCAGGTATTTGAAGTCATAGATAACATTTATGATGTGGCACTTGCTTCCGGAATTCAGATCATTATCTTTTTATCAGGTCTTCAGACAATCTCATCAAGTATGTATGAAGCTGCTGATATAGAAGGATGTACAAAGTGGGAGAGTTTGTGGAAGATAACATTTCCAATGATAAGCTCACTGTTTCTTGTTAACTGGATCTACACAGTTGTTGATTTCTGTATGAGATCAGATAACGGAGTAATCGAAAAGATCCAGAAGGTAATGATCGAGCAGCAGCAATATGGAAATGCTTCAGCAATGTCATGGATCTATTTCATCCTGGTACTTGCATTTGTGGGAATAACATCATTCTTTATTTCTAAGAGGGTTTACTACTATGACTAATGTAAAAACAAATAGTGCCTACGAAAAGCAGAGCTTTTGGGAGAGGAACAAACAGTCCGGAGGATATCTGCTTAGAAAAGTAATAGGAGAAAGAGCTGTAAGCATTATAAGATTCATTCTTCTTTTTGGAATGTGCTTCATGATCATTCAGCCGATCCTGAATAAAATATCTGTCAGCTTCATGACAGAGCAGGATCTTTATAATCCGGTTGTTATCTCGATCCCTGAGCACTTTACAACAGCTAACTACAGACTGGCAGCAGAGCTCATAAGCTTCAAGCAGGCGCTTTTAAACTCAACACTTATTTCGCTTACAATCGCAGCGCTTCAGATTGCAATGTGCACACTGGTTGGATATGGGTTCGCAAGATTTGAATTTCCTTTAAAGAAATTCTGGTTTGCATGTGTGATACTGGTAATCCTTATTCCACCACAGACCATTGCCAGCTCACTCCATCTGCACTTCAGATTTTTTGATGTACTTGGACTTTCACAGCTCATAACAGGTCAGACTATTAACCTGAGGGGTTCAAAACTTCCATATTATCTTATGAGCGCTGGATGCATGGGACTTAAGAATGGTCTTTATATCTACATGATAAGGCAGTACTTCAGAAATATTCCGGGAGATCTGGAAGAAGCTGCATATGTAGACGGCTGCGGAACATTTAAGACTTTTATAAGGATCATGCTTCCACAGGCAAAACCAATTCTTACATCATGTTTCCTCTTTGCCTTTGTTTGGCAGTGGACAGATGGTTTTTATTCAAGAATGTTCCTTGGAAACACAAAGCTTATAAGTACTGGTCTTTCAAGAATTGTGGACAGTCTCGGAGCATATATTCAGAGAATAAATGGTGTAAAGACAACAATTTCAATAGCATATTCAAACTGTATTCTTGCAACGGGAACACTTATGATCATCGTTCCGCTCATTGTTCTGTATCTTTTTGCACAGAGAGCATTTGTTGAGAGTATCAGTAATACAGGTATCAAGATGTAAGGTTCCACCCGGACAATAAGTCTGGATAACAATAATATTACCTTAGGGGGTAAAGGAGGATTTTTAGAGTATGAGAAAGTCTCTAACAAACAAAGCAACAGCCGTTATTACAATGGCAGCTATGCTTTTCAGCATGGCAGCTTGTGGCTCACAGGAAGCAGCACCAGCAGCAACTGATACTGCTCAGCCAGAAGCAAACACAGAAACAGCTACTGCAGAAGCAACAACAGAAGCAGCTGCAGAAGCTACAGAAGCACCATCTGATGAATATGATCCATATCAGGTAATCACAGATGCAAGCGGCAACCCAATCGACCTTGGCGGAATGGAGATCATCATCCGTGACTGGTGGTCATCAGATGAGCCTGCAGCTCCAGCTAACGATTATGAAGAAGCTCTTCAGGAGTACAGAGATTGGATCCAGCAGACATACAACTTCACAATCAAGTCTCAGGCATTTGGAGACTGGGGTTCAACACCTACAGATTTCGTAGACTATGCAACAACAGGTGGCGATGAGAACTATCTCTTCACACTTCGTGATGACCCAGCTATCACATCAGCTATGGCTAATGGTCTTATGTATGACCTTGCAACACTTGACTGCCTTGATTTCAATGACATTAAGTTCCAGAGAAACAAGCTCCATGAGCAGTATTCTAAAGGAAACAGCATCTATGCTATGTTCGCTGGATATTCAGAAGCACGTACAGGTGTATATTTCAACAAGAGACTTCTTAAGGATGCCGGAATCGATCCTGAGTCACTTTACGATATGCAGGCAGATGGAACATGGACATGGGATAAGTTCGAAGAGCTTATGCAGAAGGTTCAGCAGGATAAGGACAACGATGGTACTGTAGATGTTTGGGGCCTTACACTTAACGAAGGTAACATGACAACAGCAGCTGTATTCTCAAACGGCGGATCATACATCGACAAGGATGCAAGCGGCAAGTATGTATATAACCTTGAGTCTCCTGAGACACTTGAAGCTCTTGAGTGGACAGTAAACATGTTTACAAACTATGACATGCCAGATCCAGAGGGCGCTGAGTGGGATTACTACAAGGAAGCATTCATCAATGGTATGGCAGCATTCATGGTTGATGATGAGTACTGCGCAACACCTGGTAACTTCCTTGAGGATATGCAGGATGAAGTTGGATTCGTTATGTTCCCTAAGGGACCTAAGATGAACGACTACATCAACGTTTGGACAAACAACCCAATTGCAATTCCAGCATGCTACGATGCAGACAAGGCTTGGAAGATCGCATTTGCATGGAACCTTTATACAAACGCTCCTTCAGCTGAGTACCTTGATTACAACGGATATCTTTCAACAGCCAGAAATGGTATCTTCGATGAGAGAGCAGTTGATGAGACAGTTACTATGATGACAGAAAAGGGAACAATTGCTTACCACGGAATGATTCCTAACCTCAGTCTTGGCTCAGACTTTGTATGGAACATTGGACCTGGCGTAGTTGTTTCAGAGCAGGTAGAAGCAATCCGTGACACATGGAAAGCTTATGTTGACGAGGCAAACGCTCAGTAAATCTGTTGGGGGTCCTAAGGCCCCCAAAGATCCTACAAAGAAAAGACCTTTCTTTTTCATAATGCAGGGTAAAGAAATATTTGGGGCGCCTCAGCCTGATGGCCGGGGCGTTCAGTTTCTTTATATGGACTGTGGAAGACTTATAGATGCTGCCAGATTATCAGGTAATATCGAAGACGACTACATGTTAGAGCTGCTTAAGTCAGCTCAGGGCTTTAAGACAGTTGTCCACAGCATAGGTGTCAGTGTTTCAGGTCGTGATGCAAAAGAACCTGTGAAATTCGTACTTGAGATGTATCCTGAACGTCCGGGACAAAAAGCTACTCAGATAAAGCAGGAGCTTTACATGGATGGAATGGAAACAGTTATAAATCTTGAGGATATTGAATGGGAAGCTTCAGATAAAGAAGTGGGGCAGATAAGATTTGAGTTTGGAACTTCAGGAATCCAGGCAGCAGCGGATGTCAGATTCTACCTCAATCAGGGCTTCATTGCTCCTGTTCAGCCAATGGAACAGCTGGTTGATTTTAAGTCTTCAAGATATAAAAAGATGATCTCACGGAGTCTGTTGCATGCCGGAAACACCGCAAGGCTTGAAAAAGTTTTAAGTAAGGCCGGAAGTGGTGAGAATGTCACACTTTCTTTTATTGGAGGATCTATTACACAGGGAGCCGGAGCTATACCAATAAATGAGAAATGCTATGCAAAAGTTTTTGCAGATGAGTTCCAGAAAAGATATATCAAAGGCGGGAAAGTGAATTTTATCAAGGCAGGTGTGGGAGGAACTCCCTCAGAGCTTGGAATGATAAGATTTGAGCGAGATGTACTTAGGGACTACGCTGAAAAACCGGATCTTATAGTCATTGAATTTGCTGTAAATGATGAAGGTGATGAGACCAAGGGAGTCTGCTACGAGAGCCTTGTAAGGAAGGCCCTGTCACTTCCATGGAAGCCGGCAGTAGTTTTACTGTTTGCAGTATTTTCTTTTGACTGGAATCTTCAGGACAGATTGGGGCCTGTAGGAATCAGATATGATCTTCCTATGGTGAGTGTCCTGGATGCAGTAACAGAGCAGTTTAAGCTTCTTCCGGAGGATGGAAGGGTTATATCAAAGAATCAGTTCTTTTATGATGTATACCACCCAAGTAATCTTGGCCATCAGATAATGAGCGACTGCCTTATCAATCTGATCGATAACGTCAATGAATCAAGGGACACTTCATATGAAGAAGATGAGACACTTCCACATCCGGTAATAGGTGGGGACTTTGAGAAGGTTGAACTGCTGGATAAAAAAGAGTTAGAGGCTCTTAAAAAGAAATACAAGATAACAAAACTTGACGCCGGTTCTTTTGACGATGTTGATAAGGATGTTCAGCTTGTGGAGATGGACGAAGAAATCATTCCACGACCTGAAT
Source organism: Butyrivibrio sp. Su6 (assembly GCF_900108105.1). Taxonomy (GTDB): domain Bacteria; phylum Bacillota; class Clostridia; order Lachnospirales; family Lachnospiraceae; genus Butyrivibrio. The sequence goes on from NZ_FNUR01000002.1 coordinate 24,028, forward strand.
TTCCGAATAACTGGGCTTATAATGGGAAAAGCTCAGATCCTGAACCATTTGTCATGAACATTAACTGCAGTAAGCTGCTACTGGTGTTCAAGGATTCAGGAAGCGCATCCTTTGGAACTGCGCAGGTTTTTGTGGATGAAAAAAAGATAAAGGATGTCAATCCGTTAGAGGTTGGATGGACACATTGTAATGCCGTGATTCTTTTCAATGAAGAGAAAAACAGGCAGCACAAAGTCGAGATTAAAATGGCGGACGGCATGAACGATAAGAAGTTTACAATCCTGGGGTTCGGAGTTGTAAGGTAATAAGAGAAAAGTGCGTGTAGAGGAAAAAGCTCTACAGGCACTTTTTTATTTAGTTCATCCTTTTTAGAAATAACCCTATGATGAAAATCAGAATATGTATTGGGGAAGATACTTAATTTATTAGAAAAGTTTAGATAGCGCCGCCGTACGCCACCCTTGACTTTAGCCTCTGGAAACGCCGTCTCCCCCTCGCCGACGGTGAGGATGATGGGAACAGTAGATTCTATCTCACCGTCGGATCCAGCATTGTAGCGTTTCCATCAGCTCTGTCAAGGGCAAGCACCTTCGGTGTGGCTGGTTTTTATTGCCTCTGGCTCTGAATCCAGGAACAGTAGGGGTGGCTACTTTCATGGGTGCGCATGGCTATGTGCTCATTTTACTGTGACAATTTATTATGATACGCCTTGCGATTACAGAATCCATGACCTAATCAACGGATTTCATAAGTCTAGGTCATGTTTTTTGTCATGGAATCGCTCTGCGATTACAGAATCCATGACCTAATCAGCAGATTTCAAATGTCTAGGTCATGTTTTTTGTCATGGAACCGCTGTGTGATTACAGAATCCATGACCTAATCAACGGATTTCATAAGTTTAGGTCATGTTTTTCGTCATGATATCGCTTTGCTATTGCAGAATCCATGACCTAATCAGTGGATTTTCATAAGTCTAGGTCATGTTTTTTGTCATGGTATAGCTAAGCGATTATAAAATCTATGACTTAATCATCAGAATTCATAAGCCTAGGTCATGTTTAGATAGCTTGTCCACCCGGCTTTGGGCATATAGCATGATATCGAGCTTGCAGCCACCCCTCATCATGAGGGGTGGCTGGCTTCACAAAATGATCCGGCTCTTTGACGTCTATCTCTTGGCTCTGATAAAGCATTCGCTATCTTTGCTGGGATGTTCCTATAAAATACAGCTCATCTTCCGTAAAGCTTATGCTACTTGGACTACCGTATTTTTCTGCTCTTGTTCATATAAAAAATTATACGCTTAAAGTTATAAAAAGTGCCTAAAACAAAGGATTAAAAGTTTAATCGTATAAGTTATGACCAAATCTCGATTTGTATTTTGGTTCCAACATTTATTGTACTTTCGATAGATATGTTTACGTTACCATTAAAGGTTAGTAGCAACCTGTTTCTAACATTCTGCAGCCCATATCCTGATTCTGTATCTAAAGAACCAGCGAACATTGACTGAAGTGCAGAAAGCTGTTCAGGATCAATACCAATCCCATTATCACTTATGATAAGAATAAAGCGCCTATCGTTTTGGTGTGCAGAGATGTTGATCATGCCAGGACTATCTTTGGGGCTTATACCATGAATAATCGCGTTTTCAATCAATGGTTGAAGTGTTAATTTAGGTAGCTCAAAATTTTTAACATTTTCATCAATATCTGTTTGAAGTGTTATTGGATAATCAAATCTATTGTTTTGTATCTCAACATATGTATTAACGTGCTCTAGTTCACTGAAGAGTGGTACTTTGCTCTTGCCTTTGCTTAGGCTTAATTTATAGAATTTTGAAAGATTTAAAACCAACTCGCTTATTTCCGGATTTTTGTATCTAACACTAAGCCAATATATCTGATCAAGTGTATTATATAAAAAATGCGGATTTATTTGTTCTTGCAGAGCAATCAGCTCTGCATTTTTTATAGCTTTACCCATCTTATATTTTTCATCAAGTAACATAGAGATGTGATACAACATATAATTAAAGTTTTGAGTTAAAACACCAACTTCATCCTTAGATGGAGCAGGGAGTTCTTTGAAAAAAATAGAAGAATCGTCAATATTGCGCATTTGCTGAGAAAGAATGCGTAATCTTTTGGTATAACCTTCTGATAATATCCAAGCTGCAAATATAGATACTATGAGCATGCTAAGGGAACTTATCACTGCTACTATAGTTATGGAACGGGAAGACAAGCGAATATCTGAATATGGAATTAACATATAAAGAGACCACTTTGAATTTTTAATAGGAACAAAATATAGGATATATTCTGCGCCATCCAAAGAGATATCCGTTCCGGATTCTATTTGATCCTGTGAATTGTCATGAATGATATTATAAGCACCTTGAAGTATTTTTCCTTCACGTTCTGAGTTAAGATCTGAACTTGCGATGATCTGGCTATCACTTGCTAGATAGGTAATTGTGTTTGGAGATGTTTTGGCAAGATTAAGCGTGTCAGAAAAAATACTTTTTGAAAACTGGAGACGTACAACTCCGATGATGTTGGCGTAATTCTCCATGTCAGGTATGTTTTTTAAAACAATTATATTATCTGCGTTTTTTGCCGGGAGAAAGTCCTGACCTCTATACCATGACAGATGGCGGGTATTAAAATTGTAATTTTGATAAAAGGGCGTAGTTATATAATTTCGCAGATTATGAATGTAGGAAGACTCAAGGAATGAAGCTGGTCCATTCCACATATAAAGCTGAATGTCTGTCATGTCCGGTGTTGACTGAGCTGTTAAGAAGAGTTTTTGCAGTTCATCATTATCTAATTGCCATGAGCCAATGTCATAGTCTGAAGCATTTTTTTTAAGAAGTGTTTGCAGGCTATTGTTAGCAGAAAAGATATTGAGAATATCTCTTATTGAAGCAGTCTTAAAATTTAGCAATGATTGTGTTTGTTCTAGAGAAGACTCAGCAGAGTAACGCATCTCTTTAGAGGCATGTCTATCTGCATAGTATAGAAATAAACTAAGCATGCCAATTATAACAACCGCAAAAACTATGATATATGAAATCATGAGCTTAGTTCGCATGCTCAGATTGTTGAGGATTTCTTTCATTGATGTATCTTTTCCTTCCGGTATGCAGCGGGGCTCATACCTGTATTTTTTTTGAACACTGATGAAAAGTAGGTAAGATCGGGAAAACCACATTTTAATGCGATGTTCTGAATCTTATCGTTTCCTCCTAACAGGAGTTTCTCAGCTTTCTTAATGCGCTTTTCGGTAATAAATTGTCCAAGCGACATACCTGCTTCTTTGGCAAAGTAACTGGAAATGTAATTGGACGAAAGCCCAAGCACATCAGCAATTTGGTTTAAAGATAGCTGAGTATCATCGATATGGTCTTCAACATAATTTATTATGTTTCGAATTCTTGGGTCTTTGAACTTAACCATATCTGAACCGGAATCCACTAATATTGACAGAATATTTGAAATATCAATAAGTGACTTAGCTGATTCAAATTTCTTGTACTGATCAATACTCATATTGCCGGTTCCAAACATATGCTTTTGTATATGTTGATAAGCATCAAGATAAAACTGTCTTACGCTGTGTATATCATACTTCTTTGCGGATATTTCTTTGTTGAAAGAAAATAATAGTTCTTTTATTGAATTACTATTAGAATTCATGAGAACTTCATCTAGCCTGTCAATCATTTCCTTGTTATTTTTTAAAGGCACCGGATTCCAGTTATTCAAGTCACCACTGTACTCAATTTGATAGAAGCAAAGAAATTCAAGAAATGAGTATTCTGTTTTCAAAAATGCTTTATCTATTTTGGAAATATCAAAGTTTTCAATGAAGCATATATATGCTCGTGTGTTTAGACGTGATAAGTCGCCATCCCTAAGCAACGTAATATATGAGTTTGATAAATCTCTTTTTATCATCATATGTAGAATGCCCTTTGGGGCAAAAGCTATAAGTGTGGCATCAACAAATAATGAAAGGGCGGTTTCGTAAAAAGCCTGGCCTTCAGTTGGATTTGCAATGAATTGGGGATAAAAAGAACTAATAAGAGAGTATTCTTCGGATACATTAAATAGCCCGGAACTATCATAGCCTGTTCCCGACAAAATTGACATCAGAGTTGCTTCTTTTACAGCTGTCAGATTGCGCTCTTTAAATGCCTCAAGCTTTTTATGTTCTTGTTTTGAGGCATTACGCTTACGCCATTCATTAGCTGCATTCGAAATGATTGTTGTTAGATCGTCAATAGAAATGGGTTTTTCTATGTATTGGAAAGCTTCAAGACGAATAGCAGACATAAGATATTCTTTATCAGCATATCCGCTTAAAAACAGTATCATTGTATCAGGGTATTTAGCTCTTACTTCATTTGCCAAAGCAATACCATCCATAATCGGCATACGAACATCGGTAATAAGGATGTCCGGGGCACCATTTTTTTCCATTTGTTCAAGTGCATCTTTTCCGTTTCTACATCCTTTTACAAGACTGATTCCAATAGAAGTCCAGTTGACAAAAGATAGTATGCTTTCACGAATATTTCTTTCATCTTCTACCAGATATAACACCATGTTCTTTACCCCAATTTCGCTTTCTCCACTACTTAATTATATAGCAACCGGCAGCTTTGAAAATGGCTTTGTAGAAAATCAAAAGAAATCGTAAGAATTCTAAAATTTTAAAAAACTGCTGAACAATATAATGAATGCATGGGAGGCAAGATGATTATGAAGAACAAACAGAAAAATCAGAGGGGAAGAATAACGTTATGGCAGGATATTAAAGCTAATAAGATGCTATATCTTATGTTTTTGCCTGCTTTTGTATGGTTTGGAGTTTTTCGATATTACCCGATGGCAGGTATAATTGTTGCTTTTAAAAGATTCAATTATAGGGCGGGCATATTTGGAAGCCCATGGAATGGATTTGATAATTTTGCATATTTCTTTAAGTCTGGGAAAGCCTGGCTTGTAACTAAAAATACTATTCTGTATAACCTGGTATTCCTAGCGGTATATATCATAGGAGCTACACTAGTAGCTATCTTGTTATCAGAAGTTGGTAACAAGATTTTTAGAAAACTCACACAAACAATCTTGTTCTTACCATATTTCGTATCTTGGGTTGTGCTTGCAAGCTTGGTATACAGAGTATTTGATTACGATACAGGAATCATAAATATGATCAGAGGTTTCTTTTCACTTGATCCGTTAAATATTTCAACCGACCCTAAAGTTTGGCGGATATTGCTACCTGTATTGTATGGATTTAAGTGGATCGGATACGGGAGCATTTTATTCTTGTCAGCAATTATGGGATTAGACCGCTCCTGCTATGAAGCGGCAGAGATAGATGGGGCAACAGTGTTTCAGAGGATAAGATATATTACATTGCCACTGCTTAGGCCTACTTCAATTACCTTGATTCTTTTAGGCGTTGGAAAGATCATGAGGGGCGATTTTGATATGTTTTATCAGTTAATCGGAAATAATGGTCTTCTGATGGATTCAACAGATATCATCGATACGCTTGTATTTAGGTCGCTTATGGGAAATTCAGATTTTGGAATGGCATCATCCGCTGCATTTTATCAGTCTATCTTATGTTTTGTGATCATAATCACGGTCAATAATCTGGTGAAAAAAGTTGATGAAGATTCTGCGTTGTTCTAGGAGAAGGGTATGAAAGTAAAGGGAAAAGATTGGTTTCTGATACAGATTCTTGCATATGTTTTTTTAGGAATACTAACAATTATTGCTTTGTATCCGTTTGCGTGCCTGTTTACAAGCTCTTTTAGCAGCGAACATGCAATGATCAATTATGGAATGAGGCTTATTCCAAAAGAATTTTCTTTAGATGCATATAGAACTGTATTTAAAAGACCGGAGCAAATCGGTAAAGCATATATGGTAACAATTGGCGTCACTGTGATAGGAACTGGAATATCACTTTTTGTTTCATCTATGACTGCCTATGTTCTGTTTAGAAAGGAACTCTATTACAGAAATCAGCTGGCATTTATTTTGTATTTTACCGAACTTTTTAATGGAGGCTTAGCATCATATTACATTATTGTTTGTAAAAACCTTCATTTAAAAAATACATATCTTGTAATGATTCTGGTTCCGTTATTTAGCGTATTCAATATTTTGGTCTTAAGGAATTTTATAAAATCTTCTATTCCTTATTCGCTTATTGATTCATCAAGAATAGATGGTGCTAGTAGTTTTGGGATTTTTTTCAGGATTGTATTACCTTTGTCTAAGCCTGCTCTAGCATCAATTGGACTATTCATAGCACTTGGATATTGGAATGACTGGTGGACAGCCATGATGTTTGTAGAAAAGAAGAATATGTACCCGTTACAGTATACGCTTTATAGAATGTTGTCCACAGCACAAATATCCAGTGCAGCATCAGAAAATGCAGCAGTTATAAATACTCCTACGGAGACGCTTAAACTTGCTATGACAGTGGTAGCAACAGGACCCATAATTTTTCTTTATCCATTTGTCCAAAAATATTTTGTGGCAGGAATTACTATTGGTTCTGTAAAAGAATAATATAATTTAAATGGAGGGTGAACTATGAAAAGGAAATGGTTACAAAAGGGCGGAGCAGTGATGATGGCTGCGCTCACAGCTGCTTCAGTACTTGCGGGATGTGGAAATACTGAAGTTCCATCAGAAGCAAATGCTGCTGGTACAAAAGAAGTAGCAGGAGAGTCAGGAGAAACTGCTTCACAAACATCTGATATTGACATCTCTGAGCATGTAGATGTTGTAGGATATCTGTTGGGTGAAGCACCTGCAGGAATGGATGACGTTATGAATGCGGTCAATGAAAAGCTGGAAAAAGATCTGAATGCATCTTTAGAAATCAGATATTTGAGCTGGGGAGAGTATACCGCAAAATATCCTTTGCTTTTAGCAGCCGGGGATGACATTGATTTTATATTCACAGCGGACTGGTGTATGTATTCACAGGAAGCAACTAAAAATGCATTCTATGAACTTACAGAAGATGAACTGAAGACATATATGCCTTTGCATTGGCAGAATTGTGCACCTATTGCCTGGGATGTAAGTAAGGTTAATGGCAAAAATTATATGATCACTACATGTACGCCAGATAGAAGATGCGATGTTGCTGCATATAGGAAGGATCTTTGCGATAAGTATAACGTAACTGCTCCTACAAAGATGAGCGAATTTACAGACTACTTGGCTGCAATTAAGGAAAATGAGAGCGATATTGTTCCGATGAACATGGATTCTCAGTATGATCTTGGTTCACCATTTGGCGCACTTAGAAATGAATATGGTGATAGATATGAAGATGCAAATCATCTTGGCATTTTCTGGAATGCTGAATCAGATGACGGTCAGTTCACACCAATTTATGAAGGGGCTGTAAGAGAGTCATATAAGTATGCCGCTGACATTATGAAACAGTGGTATGATGCGGGATATATCAATAAAGACGTTTTTTCCAATGATGTACGCAGTAAAGACGCATTTCTTGAAGGAAAGAGCGCTGTAGCATTTGGTAATTCTGTTGATATGCAGAGTTTTCTTGTATCAGCAAAAGATAAAGGATATGAAGTAGGAATTGTTCCACTTCTTGATAAACAGGGACATTCACTTGCTACATCATATCTTAATAATGGTGTAGGTATTGCAGCTACATCAGAGCATCCGCAGAGAACAATGATGGTGCTTGATAAGATCATGGAAGATCCTGAATACAACTATCTTGTTTATTACGGTATAGAGGGAAAGAATTACGTAATTACCGAGGACCAGAAGATTGGACTTCCTGATGGTGTGACTGCTGATAATAACGATTATCCGGCAGATGCAGCAGGATTCTGGTTTACTAATAAAGATCAGTTCCTTCCAAGTGCAACATGGTCAGATGACTATATTGCTCTTAAGGCTCAGATTGAGGATGGAATGCTGATTGATAACAAGTTGACTTCTTTTGCACCAAATGTTGAGAATGTTCAGACACAGGTAGCTAATGTGACTAACGTGCTTCAACAGTATGCAAATCCTATGCAGGTGGGGATGGTTGAAGATACAGAAGCGGCACTTACTACTCTTGAAGAAAAGCTTAAAGCTGCAGGACTTGAAGATGTACAGGCAGAGATTCAGAAGCAGGCAGATGAATATTTAGGAAAGTAATTATTGTTGTTGATTAATTGTTGATAAGGCAGAGGGATTTCTTAGTGGAGGAGTTTCCTCTGCCTTTTTTGGAGGGTGTATGAAAAAAACATGTCGTTTAGCTATTTCTTCTTTTATTCTTACATTATTTATGGTTTTGGTGGTTCCTTTAAATTGTTTCGCGGCTACAATTAACAATGATTGTTTTTGGAAAGATACTCAAGGAAATAATATTTACTCGCAGGGTGGAGGAATATTTAATTTTGGTGGTACCTATTATTGGTATGGTGTTGAATATAACGGAGCAATTACTTATGCTAGTAATCCATATAGAAAAAATTCCGACACGTCATTTGCGGCTGTTACATGTTATAGTTCGCATGATCTTGTGAATTGGACCAAGGAAAATGATGTTTTAACTAGTGTTACTCCAGGACTTGAGGGATGTGAGTGGTTAGGAAGGATGGGAGTAGCATACAATGCTAATACAATGCAGTATGTTCTTGTAACACAATTTGTTGGAAATAATGGTACAGGGGTATTGTTTGCAACAAGCGATACTCCAACAGGAGACTTTGCATATCATCATATACAAGACAAAGTGAATATCACAGATGGTAGTAGTGTTGTTACTGGAGATCAGACAGTTTTTATTGATGATGATGGTAAGGCATATCTCGTATTTTCTAATTCTGGTGGAAGAGGAAATACATATGTGGCAAAATTGAATGAAGCAGACTATTTATCGATAGACTCAGGCGTATGCGTTGCACGAAATAAAGTTGGTAGAGAAGGCAACTGTATGTTTAAGCATAATGGTAAGTACTACATTTGCTCTTCTGACCTACATGGATGGAATGCATCAGCTACTCACTACATTTATTCAGATTCTATTCAAGGACAATATACTACAGATCAAGTTCTCGAAGGTTCACAGTATGATTACAGCCACGTATCTCAGTCAGGATTCTTTGTTACAATTGGTAATACTGTAATATATTGCGGAGACAGATGGTCAGATTTTGCAGGGAACGGGTTGGGTTACAACCAATGGTGTCCTTTAAGCTTTAATGGAGATATTCCTTATTTCAATTCTTTAAGTAGTTGGGATTTTGACATTAGTACAGGGAGTTGGAGTGTTGCACCAGAAAATAATTATATATATAATCCCAGCTTTGAAGCAGATAGAGTATCTGTTAATGCTCTAACTGGTTGGAATACTTGGTGCAGTAAAACATCTTCATCTACAGCCATAAGTAACCTAAATAAGGGTAGAACTGGAACTTGGTGTTTAAACTTTTACGATGCCAATGCATATAATGTTAGTGTATATGAAAATCTTTCAGTTCCTAATGGGACATACAGATTGTCAGCTTATGTTAGAAGTAGCGGTGGCCAAAATGCAGCTACACTCTATGCTAAGAATATGGGAACAGAAGAAAAATCTGCTTCTCTCGCGAGATCAATGGGAGATTGGACTGAAGTGATAGTAGATGACATCGTTGTTAATAACGGGAAAATCCAAATAGGGGTATGGGCAGACTCTAATGCGGGAAACTGGATAAGGGTTGATGACCTCTGCTTGATAAGACAGTGATGGTCACCAGTAAGGATATATTAAAACTTAGTAATGATCACATATCGGTGTCAGTTATTCCTAAATTGGGCGGAAAAATAATATCTTTTCATAGAAATGATAACAACTTTGATGTGGTAGCATGTAAGCAAAGGGAGTACAGAACAGTTGATGCCGGCGGAAGATTTGAGGAATATGATCGTTCCGGATTAGATGATGCGTTTCCGAACATTGATCCAGAGGAGTATATTTGGAATGGAAAACACATAGATTATCTTGATCATGGTTCTATATGGCGTAGCAAAATGCATATCGATACTATTGGCGGCGATTATTTGGAATTAAGCTACATAAACAGAGATATTCCGTTTCTATATAAGAAGTCTTATAAGCTAAATAATAACTCGCTAATTATCAGGTATCATATAGAAAATCTTGATGAGCCTTTTCCTTGCTTTTGGACTTTTCATGGTTTGCTAAAATATGCTCCGGATGTAGAAATAATTTATCCTAAGGGAATCTCTAACATAGAGAATGTATTGGAGAATTCCATGCTAGGAGAAAAGAAAGAATACAATTATCCATCATACGAATATGATTTTAATCATCCTTTGAAATATGAGCCGAGCTACATGATTAAGTATTATGGACAAGAAATGACGGAAAACGGACATTTTTGCATTAGGTGGCCGTCAAACGGAATTACACTTGATATTGATTATGATCATAAAATATTATCTTGGATAGGCGTTTGGGTAACTGTTGGCGGTTATTATAATGATTATAATTTTGCTGTGGAAATGACAAATGGGTATTATGATAGCATTAGTAGGGCGGTAAATAACAAAAAGTATTTCTTATTAGAAAAAGAGTTGGATTTTGAAATCAAGTTATCATTAAGCAATGTATAGCCTTCCGTCCACCATTAGTCCCCCAAATGTCCACCTTAAGTCTATTTCAAGGTAATTTTGGACGTGATATCATTAAAATGTGCCAAGGAATGAACGAAACGGAATTCGGTTCATTCCCTGGCTTTTCTTTTTGCTATAAGGACAAATTAGTAAAAATCTTAGGTGGCTGGAAGCTTTAAAAAGCGCTATATGCCCAAAGCAATTTCTATTGTTTGGCAATGCAAATTGGATAAATGGTGAGATTAACTGAGATGTAGGATAAAAGCGAAAGAATTATAATACTTATCCTCGTATTCTATCCAAGCCGATTTTCAGAGACGTGGGATAAAAAGCGCAAAAATCAAGCATTTATCCTACATCCTCTCCTACATCGGTTCCTATCTCCAGATTGTCACAGTGAAATGAGCATATAGCCCGGCACACTCTTGAAAGTAGCCACTCCTACTGTTCCTGGATTCAGAGCCAGAGGCAATTAAAACCAGCCACACCGAAGGTGCTTGCCATTGACGGAGGCGGAGGAAAACGCTACAATGCTGAATTCGACGGTGCATGAATCTAACTACTGTTCCCATCATCCTCACCGTCGGCTCGAAGACAAGAGCGTTTTCCTCAGGGTCAGTCAATGGTGGCGTACGCAGCCACAATCTATACTTTATAAATGATCATCGTATCGTTCCCATTACCTACAATAGATTTTCATCATATGGTTCTTTCTATATAGAAAGAACTTATAATAAAAGAATACTCACGCCACCCGCGTAAGCAATAACTGGGGAGTTATTCGCACTTATAATGAGGTAAAAAAATGCGTGCACAAAGTATAATCAAAATAAATATAAATGGGAAAGGTTATGATCATGTCTACGCTTAGATTACCGCGTTTATTATCTGACGGAGCAGTTATTCAGAGAAGAAAAAGTATTCATATATGGGGCTGGGATGAGCCCGGAACAAAGGTTACAGCGACACTTGAGAAGGATCAGGTTAGTGGGGAAACAGATGCAAATGGAAGATTCGATATCTATCTTCCGGCACGCGAGAGCGGTGGCCCTTACGAACTTGTAGTAAGTGATGATAAGGGTGAGAAAAAGGTTGTAAAGGATGTAATGCTTGGACTTGTCTGGTTGTGCTCAGGTCAGTCCAATATGGAACTTCCACTTACAAGATGTAAGGATCAGTACCCTGAAGTCGTAAAAAACGACGTGAACAACAGAATACGTACATTCAAAATCGTTGAGGAGACTTCTTACAGCGGACCTTTAGAGGAGCATCACACAGGTAGCTGGACTGAAGTTAAGCACGAGACAATTATGGATTTTTCCGCTGTTGGGTACTTTTTTGCCAAGCATCTTCAAAAGCTTACAGGCCAGACCATAGGAATAATCAATGCAAGCCTTGGTGGCTCAAGGATTTTTGGCTGGATGGGCAGAGAAATGCTTGAGGGTTATGATGAGCTCTTGGAAGAGGCTGACAGATATGCAGATAAAGAGTTCTACGATGGACAGATTGCCAAGAATATAGCAAACGGCGACGCATGGAGAAATACTCTTTATCAGAAAGATGAAGGAATAAAGAACAACTGGCAGCTGGAAAGCACAGATGACAGTGACTGGAAAACCTTTGAAGTTCCGGGATTTTTCAAGGGAACTGAGCTTGATGGCTTTATAGGCTCTGTGTGGTTTAGAAAGAAATTTGATCTGCCAAAAGAACTTGCGGGAAAGTCAGCAAGGCTCTTTATGGGAACAATGGTAGACAGCGACACTATTTTTATAAACGGGCAAAAAGTCGGTGAGACTGCTTATCAGTATCCACCACGTAAGTACGATATTCCTGAAGGACTTACAAGAGAAAAGGATAACGAAGTAGTTATAAGACTTTGTGTGGAGAACGGTCTTGGAAGATTTACTCCGGAAAAAGAGCTAAAGATCTTTAATCAGGATGCGACCGTTTATATGAATGGTACTTACAAATATAAGATTGCTGCAGAGTGCGAACAGATACAGCCTACAGACTTTGTTAACTGGAAAGCGACAGGTCTTTTCAATGGCATGACAGCTCCCTGCAAAAACTATCCTATTGATGGTGTGGTTTGGTATCAGGGTGAGTCAAATGTTGAGAGAGATGAGGACTATGCGGATCTTACTAAGAGAATGGTCCTTGGATACAGAAAGCTTTGGAATGATGAGAACCTTCCTTTCATTGCAGTTCAGCTTCCAAACTTTGTAATAGACCAGCTTCCTTGCACGGATGATTGGGGAAGATTCAGACTTGTTCAGAATAGGATACTGGATATTCCAATGACCGGACTTATTGTTACACTGGGACTTGGAGAGGATAATGACCTTCATCCTACGGTAAAAGAGCCTATTGGAGAGAGAATGGCTCTCTGGGCAGCTCATATGAAGTATGGCTGCGGCGCAGAATACAAAGGACCTGAAATTGAGAGTGCAAAGATTGTCACAGAAGATGATGAAGCTTATGCTGAGATAAAACTAGCTCATACTGCGGGACTTAAAGTTGCTGATGAGGGCAAAGGATACGAACTTCTTGATTTTTATATCGAGAATGAAGGAGGCACTTCGCAAAAGGCAGAGGCAGCTCTTTTGGGAGATAAGGTATTAGTTAAGATAGATAAAGGTAGCAAAAAAATAAAACTCAAATGGTGCTGTGAGAACACTTACCACGGCGGCCTTATCGAGAATGAAACAGGCACGCCACTTGCACCATTTGAGATTACAGTAGAATAATTATTTATGATTTTAAGTCCGCGCCTGCTCTGTAGAGCTTGCGGTACTCCGTAGGTGAGCAGCCGTTGGTGTCTTTGAACACTCTGTTAAAGGTTGAAAGACTAAAGAATCCTGACTGCATGGCAATGTCCATAACGGAGAGATCTGTGTCACCTAAAAGTTCCTGAGCCATGAGCACGCGGCGCTTGGTAATGTACTGATAACAAGAGATTCCCATGTAAGACTTAAAGAGTCTTTCAAAGTGAAATTTGGAAAAGCCTGCAATCTCAGCAAGCTGCTCAACACTAAGGTCATCTGACCTGTGGGAATCGATATAGTTTGTAACAGAAACAAGCTTGTCGATGTTCTTGCGCTGAGGGTCATCATTTACAACAGCCGATGGAACATCATTGGGATGCATGCTTCCTATCTGGGCGAGAATAAGAGTTACCAGTGAGTAAACAGATATATGAAGGAACTCATCGCTTTCACCATAAAGCCTGTCTATTTCCCAGAAATAGTTCTGAAGACGGGCGTCCTCAAGAGGATACTCATTCTGCTTGATGTGAACATAAGGCGGAAGAGTTTTGAGAAGAGGAACAAGTGATGAAACCTGAGAATATCCACCGATATCAAAAAGAAGAATCAGTTTTTCACCGCCTGGAGTATCTGAGAGATATTCATGCAGGGTTCCGGGTGCTATAAGCACAATGTCTCCGGGGTTACAGCAGATCATGGACTGCGTGTCGTTATGAAATTTGATATTCAGTGTGCCGGAAACAATAAGAATAAGTTCAACTTCGTTGTGCCAGTGCAGAGGATATTCTGAAAGCGTATTGTGATATAAAAGAACACCTTTTAAGGTGTCATAGAATATGTCTTCACGGGCCTGTTCATTGATGTCACTTATCATGTTAATAACGCTCCTTATCTAGGAAACTGCAATATTACGTTGACTATTTTATCATAAAAGAAGATTTTTAGGAGAAAGGATTTTAACTAAAATGGGGAATAAAGAATGGACACAGCTTTGGCTTGGTTATAAGAATGTAAGTAATGATAACAAGACTGTTAGCTGTGAAGTGGTAGGGTTTAACAAGGATTCACAGGTGATAAAGAGTGCGCTTTGTGAACTCAAAAGTGGATTAAAGGGAATTGTATCAGATGAGGTTGTGGATAACGCAGGCTCTTTTGACATTGCTCTTACTATTAAAAAAGAGGATGCCATCGCAAAGGAAGGCTTTAAGCTTGAGAGCGATGCCTCATCTGTAAGCATTTCTGCATCAGATGATAACGGTGCATTATATGGAGCCTTTGAACTATTAAGACAGCTCTCCTGTGGAAAAAAACTTTTTGAGATCAATGTGGAAAAGACTCCATCCAACCCACTTCGAATGATGAACCACTGGGACAATATGGATGGCAGCATCGAAAGAGGTTACTCAGGACAGTCTTTCTTTTTCGAAAATAAAGAGATCGTGGTTGATGAGAGAACCCGTGACTATGCAAGATTCATGGCAAGCATCGGTATCAACGGAATTGTCATTAACAACGTAAATGTTAAGGATGCAGCAACTTACCTTATTACAGACAGATATTTTGACAAGGTAAAAGAGTTGTCTGAGGTATTTGCAGATTATGGAATAAAGACATATCTGTCCCTTAATTTCGCTGCACCTATAGAACTTGGAGGCCTTGAAGTCTGTGATCCTCTTGATGCAAATGTTATAGGCTGGTGGAAAGAGAAGGCAAAAGAAGTATTCGGAAAGCTTCCGCATCTCGGAGGATTCCTTGTAAAGGCTGACTCAGAGGGAAGGCCCGGACCATTCACATACGGAAGAACACAGGCAGATGGCGCAAATATGCTGGGAGATGTAGTTGCTCCTTATGGCGGGATAATCATTTGGAGATGCTTTGTTTACAACTGCACTCAGGATTGGAGAGATTACAAGACAGACAGAGCAAGAGCCGGATATGATTACTTCAAGGATTTTGACGGAGCATATCATGACAATGTTATCCTTCAGATAAAGAACGGTCCTATGGATTTCCAGATCAGAGAGCCTATTTCTCCACTTATTGGTGGACTTACAAAGACCAATCAGATGCTGGAAGTTCAGATTGCACAGGAATACACAGGACATCAGATAGATCTTTGCTATCTTATGCCAATGTTCAAGGAGGTTCTTGGATTTAAGACCTACTGTCAAAAAGAAAATGATACTGTTGCAGATGTAGTGAGCGGAAGAGCTTTTGGTAATAAGCTTGCAGGAATGGCAGCAGTTATCAATACCGGTAATGACAGGAACTGGACAGGAAATTATCTGGCAGCAGCAAACCTGTACGGTTTCGGAAGACTTGCCTTTGACACGGAGCTTTCCTCTGAAGAAATAGCAAGAGAGTGGATAAGACTTACATTTGCCCTTGAAAAAGTGGATGAAGATAAGCTTACAGATATGCTCTTAAGATCTCGCGAGATATATGAAAAGTACACAAGTCCTCTTGGAATCGGCTGGATGGTTACACCACATGATCACTACGGCCCAAGCGTTGATGGATATGAGTACTCAAGATGGGGCACATATCACAGGGCAGACCACCTGGGAATCGGTGTTGACAGATCAGACAAGGGAACAGGATACGCTCAGCAGTATT
This sequence comes from Butyrivibrio sp. Su6, assembly GCF_900108105.1. Lineage (GTDB taxonomy): Bacteria > Bacillota > Clostridia > Lachnospirales > Lachnospiraceae > Butyrivibrio. The sequence continues at coordinate 40,109 of NZ_FNUR01000002.1, forward strand.
ACAAAGAAAATGCTGAAAAGTACAATGATCCTGAAAAATGTCCTGAAGAGCTGCTTCTTTTCTTCCACCACATTCCATATACATGGAAGCTCAAAACAGGAAAGACACTGATCCAGCACATTTATGACAGCCATTTTGAAGGCGAAGCAGAGGCTGAAGAACTTTATGAAACCTGGAAGAGTCTTGAAGGAAAGGTTCCTTCAGAAGTATTTGAGAATGTCTCCCACAGGTTCGAACTGCAGATCTACAATGCAAAAGAGTGGAGAGATCAGGTGAACTCTTACTTCTATAGAAAGAGTGGTATTTCTGACGAGAAGGGCAGAAAGATATATTAAATATAATAAAAGCTGGTAACTGCATGGACAAAACCTACAGTTATCAGCTTTTTGAATTTGTGCACTGTGCACAAAGCGCGCATTTATTAGTAAGTGATAGTCAATATTTGATAGGAATATCTGACGTCGATAACTTACAATAAGAGAGTAGAAATTGTGCAATATTTCTATAAAAGAATATAGGGGTTTTAGGAGGAGTTTATGAGCAGAACCAAAACACAGAGGAAGGGGAGTAATCAGTCCTTTGGTGTCTACATCAAGCGCTACTGGCAGTTATACGTTCTTCTTGCTCTGCCAATCATCTATCTGATTATTTTCAAGTACATTCCAATGCTTTACATCATGATCGCTTTCAAGAAATACAGCATTGTCCAGTCTATCTGGGAAATGCCATGGGCCAAGAATCATGGTATGGAGTACTTCATCAAAGCATTTAGTACAAAAGATTTTATCAATTCTTTGAGAAACACAATTGTTCTTAACCTTTTTGATCTGGTTATCGGATTCCCAATACCGATCATATTTGCTCTTATTTTAAATGAGCTCAGATTTAAAATGTTCAAAAAGACAGTTCAGACTATTGCATATATGCCTCATTTCCTTTCATGGGTTATTATCTATGGTCTTGCACTTCAGCTCTTTACACCTACAGATGGTCTTGTAAATATGGCTATCAAGGCATTTGGAGGAGAGCCTATCCCATTTCTTAATGATCCTGCACACTGGGTTGGAACATATATCGGCCTTGGTGTATGGCAGAGTTTTGGATGGAACTCAATCATATATCTTGCTGCTATTGCAGGTATTTCACCTGAACTTTATGAGGCAGCCAGCGTAGACGGTGCCGGACGTTTCCAGAAGATGTGGCACATTACACTTCCGGGAATCAAGCCTACTATCGTAGTTCTTTTGATAATGGCTCTTGGTAATATCATTGGATCAAACTTTGACAGACCATTCGCACTTCAGAACAACCTCGTTATGAAGTATGCAGAAGTTATCTCTACATATGTATATAAAGCTGGTATTAAGGGACTGCAGTTCAGTTTGACAACTGCAATAGGTCTTTTCCAGTCAGTAATAAATGTATTCTTCCTGCTTGCTGCCAACTGGCTTTCACGTAAGCTGGGTGAGAGAGGAATCTGGTGATATATTGCTGGCAAGCGCATAATTTTAAAGGAGAATATATAAAATGGATGAAAGTAGAACTATAAGATCCACCAAAACACAAGTTGGGGATTGGGTTTTCGTTTTTATATGTGTACTTATAAGTCTTATCTGTGTAATTCCTATGATCAACCTTTTGGCAAGATCACTTTCAGGTACAGACTTCCTTGTAAGGCATGAAGTATATCTTTTACCTAAGGGACTTAACTTTGACGCTTACAAGACAGTTCTTGGTGATGTGAAATACATTCACGCATTTGTATGGACAGTAGTTTTGACAGTTATATGCACAGTCTTTTCACTCTTTATGACAACGATCTGTGCATACCCATTGATCTTTGAAAACTTAAAAGGCAGAGGTATTATCAATATCTTTATCACAATTACAATGTTCTTCTCTGCAGGTACTATTCCAAACTACCTGCTTATGCAGAAGATTGGCTTCCTTGATAATCCTCTGGTACTCATCGTTCCATATTGTATGAGCGTTTACAACATGATCATCATGAGAAGTTTCTTCTATGGAATACCTGAGTCACTTAGAGAATCAGCCGAGATTGACGGAGCATCATACTTCAGGATCCTTTGGTCAATTTACATTCCATTGTCAAAGCCTGTTCTTGCAACACTTGCTCTTTTCTATGCTGTAGGACGTTGGAATGGTTATTCAGATGCTCTTATGTTTATGAAAAACAAGGATTTCTATCCTTTGCAGCTTCTTCTTTACAATATTCTGAATAACATCAATTCAGTAGAAGTTGCTACACAGGAAGGTTTCTCAGCACCTGGTCTTAAGGATTCACTTAAGTCTGCAATAGTTATGTTTTCAACTATTCCTATTTTGTGTATTTATCCGTTCCTTCAGAAGTACTTTATCCACGGAGTTACTCTTGGAGCGGTAAAAGAATAAGCTGAGAGAACCTGATGAGGTTTTTTCGAATCTGGTTCGAACGTGTTCTGGCTCACACGTAGTGTGAGAGCAGAACTTCCTTAGTTAACTCCCCCTTCGGGGGCAAAAGATAAATGGAGGTTATGTTATGAGGAAAAAGGTATTATCTATGTTACTTGCATCTGCAATGACTCTTTCACTTGCAGCATGCGGTAGCCAGGGCGGTGAACAGGCCGCTGAGAGTGCTCCAGCAAACGCTGATGCACCAGCAGCTCAGACTGAGACAACTCAGGCTGACACAGCAACAGAACCAGCAGTTGCTTCAGAACTTACAGATGGTAAGTTCGCAGACACAAGACACATCACAGTTGAGGTTTATGACCGCGGTAACGACGGCGGATCAGACCCAACAAACAACGTGTACACAGACTACATCAAGAAGGGAATGCTTGAGAAGCACAACGTAGAAGTTGAGTTCGTAGCAGTTCCTCGTTGGACAGAGGTTGATGAGATCAACAACCTTCTTGCAGGCGGAACAGCTCCTGACGTATGTGTAACTTATTCATATCCTACAATCAAGACATACGCTGACATGGGAGGCGTTCTTGATCTTAGACCTTACATCGATGATTACAAGGATGAACTTCCTAACCTTTGGACATGGCTCGGTGAGTCAAATCTTTACTGGGATTCAGATCCTGAAAACGGCCAGACATGGGCTGTAGAAGCAAAACTTGCTAACATGAACAGAATCCTTACATTCGTTCGTAAGGACTGGCTTGATAAGCTTGGTCTTGCAGAACCTACAACAAAGCAGGAGTTCCATGACATGCTCGTAGCATTCAAGGACAACGCAAGCGAACTTCTTGGAGCAGACGCTGACAAGATGGTTCCTTATTCAGTTTCTTACGATGTAGGTTGGAGAGCTGGTACTCTTATCGAGTCTTTCATTGACCCAGCTATCTCTGACAAAGAGTTCTATGTAAACGGCTTCGATGACAGAAAGCTTACACAGAACGGAACAAAGGAAGCAGTTAAGCTTCTTAACCAGTGGTACAACGAAGGCCTTATGTGGAATGACTTCGCTATCTATGGATCAGGCGACACAACAGAAGATGACATGATGAAAGCTGGTTATGTTGGCGCATTCACACACAACTGGGATTATCCTTTCAGAAACGGTGAGGATTCAATCCAGGCTAACCTTAAGAGACTTGTAGGCGAAGACGCTAAGTACGTAGCAATCGATCCATTCGAAGACAAGAACGGAACACACAACAAGTTCCTTGCAGGCCCTATCGATCGTAAGATCTTCTTCCCTGCAACAAACGATGAGCCTCTTGCATCAATGCTTTACCTTGATTTCATCTCAGATCCTGAGACAATCCAGTTCTTACAGCTTGGTGAAGAAGGTGTTACATGCAACAAGCTTGATGACGGTGGATATGAGATCGTTGCTGCAACAGGCGATGCAATCCAGAACTCTGGTATGAACATTGACTACACAATCACATGTAATGGTCTTCACCTTACATCTGATGACCTCACAGAGAAGACTCTTGCTCATTCATATGCAGGAATCGATGTTGAGGATGTAATCAAAGCTAACGAGATTGCTAAGACAGATACAAGAGTAGGTATCAACGTTAAGACTGGTGATATCGAAGCAGAAGGCGGCGTAGGCGATACACTTTCAGCTAAGAGAGATCAGATCTATGATCAGGCTATGAGCGCAAGCGTAGATGCATTCGAATCTGTTTGGGATGAGGGTGTTGCTGATTACCTTGGTTCAGGCGGACAGGCTATCATTGATGAGAGAACTCAGAAATGGGAAGCTACATACGGCGATGCTGAGAACATCAGATAATTAGTATTGGCAAAAGAAATTTTGAGCAGCTGTCACTTAATTGTGGCAGCTGTTTTTTGCATATAAAAATCTGCGTGTAACTAACAACAATAATTAAGCTAATAAAGGCAAAATATGGTAAGAAAATTAAATGCTCCACCTATACAATAAATATGGTAAACAAAAGAATCTTAAGGGGTATAGCTATGAATAGACAAGAAGCAAGAAAGCGCGCCAAAGAGCTTGTTGCTAAGATGACAGTTGAAGAGAAGGCATCTCAGCTTCGCTATGACGCACCTGCTATTGACAGACTTGGAATCCCTGCTTACAACTGGTGGAACGAGGCTCTGCATGGGGTGGCAAGAGCCGGTACAGCTACCATGTTTCCGCAGGCAATCGGTCTTGCTGCAGCTTTTGATGAGGAGCTGATGAAAGAAGTCGGTGAGATCATTGCAACAGAAGGAAGAGCCAAGTATAACGAGCAGTCTAAGAGAGAAGACAGAGATATCTACAAGGGCCTTACTTTCTGGGCACCAAACGTTAATATTTTCAGAGATCCAAGATGGGGAAGGGGTCATGAGACCTATGGAGAGGATCCATTCCTTACAAGCAGCCTGGCAGTTCCTTTTGTTAAGGGAATTCAGGGTGATGGAGAGTATATGAAGGCAGCTGCGTGTGCCAAGCACTTTGCTGTTCATTCAGGCCCTGAGGGAGAAAGACATTTCTTTAACGCCAAGGCATCCAAAAAGGACCTTGAAGAGACCTATTTACCTGCTTTTGAAGCTTGCGTAAAAGAGGCCGGTGTAGAGGCAGTCATGGGTGCTTACAACAGAACCAATGATGAACCATGTTGTGCAAATAAGCCACTTATGGTTGACACACTCAGAGGCAAATGGGGATTTGAAGGCCATTTCGTATCTGATTGTTGGGCAGTAAAAGATTTCCATGAGAATCACAAGGTTACAAAGAGTCCTGAAGAGTCTGCAAAGCTTGCGCTTGAAATGGGCTGTGATCTTAACTGCGGATGTACATACCAGAAAATTATGAATGCCTACAGAGCAGGTATTTTAAGTGAGGAGACTATCACTACTTCCTGTGAAAGACTCTTTACAGCAAGATTCCTTTTAGGCATGTTTGATAAGACAGAGTATGATGAGATTCCTTTCGATGTTGTTGAGTGCAAAGAGCACCTTGAAGTTGCACACAGAGCAGCAAAAGAGTCAGTAGTTCTTTTGAAAAACAACGGAATCCTTCCTCTTGATAAGAGCAAGATAAAGACTATCGGCGTAGTTGGACCAAACGCAAACTCAAGATTGTCACTTATTGGAAACTATCACGGAACAGCTTCAAGATATATCACTGTTCTTGAGGGGATCCAGGATAAGGTTGGAGAAGATGTCCGCGTTCTTTACTCAGAGGGCTGCGATATTTTCAAAGACAATATAAGTAACCTATCTGATCCTAACCTTCCTGACAGACTTTCAGAGGCTAAGGCAGTTGCAGATTACTCAGATGTAGTAGTTGTTGTGCTTGGGCTTGATGAGAACCTTGAGGGTGAAGAAGGCGATGCAGGAAACCAGTTTGCATCAGGCGATAAGATAAACCTTAGCCTTCCTCTTCCACAGAGACAGCTTCTTTACTCAGTACTTGAGTGTGGAAAGCCTACGATCGTCATCGATATGGCCGGAAGTGCAATAGATCTTTCAAAGGCTCAGGATGATGCAGATGCAGTTCTACAGGCATTTTATCCGGGAGCAAGAGGCGGAAAAGATGTAGCCGATATCCTCTTTGGTGATGTATCACCTTCAGGAAAGCTTCCTGTTACTTTCTACAAGTCAGCAGATGATCTTCCTGACTTCAAAGATTACTCAATGAAGAACAGGACTTACAGATACTTTACTGGAACACCTCTTTATCCTTTTGGATATGGTCTTACATACGGCGACTGCTATGTTAAGCCTGACAACCATTTACATATGGATAATGGTAGTGAACCTGATACATTTGATGCAGAGCTTACTGTTACAGTAGTAAATGATGGTAAAGTAGACACAGACGAAGTTGTACAGGTTTACATCAAGGATCTTGATTCTGAGTTTGCCACAACTTATCCACGTCTCTGCGGATTTAAGAGAGTACATGTTAAGGCAGGCGCAGAAACAGAGGTAACAATAAAGCTTGATAAGAAGGCCTTCACATCTGTTAATGAAGATGGCGAGAGAAAGGTATATGGCAAGAACTTCAGAATCTATTTTGGAACACAGCAGCCTGATGCCCGTTCTGAGGAGCTCACAGGACATAAGTGTGCAAGCTTTGATGTTAAGTTGTGACATTGATTGCGTACAATATGAATAAAAAAGTGAAGTGTTTTTCTACATTTTGCAAGATTGTATTTTAGTCATCAATGACAGATAATATTTTAGATACGAATAAAATAATTAGGGGAAAACAATATAAGTTTTAAGCGTTTTACGCGAGAAAGGGGATTTTTATGATTAACATTCCAGAAGTAAAAATTGGACTTGTTGCAGTAAGCCGTGACTGCTTCCCAGCATCACTTGCTGTAAACAGAAGAAAGGCTTTGGCTGAAGCCTACAAGAAAGCGTTTGGGGATAAGGACGTTTATGAGTGCCCTGTATGCATCATCGAGAGCGAAGTTCAGACACTTGAGGCTCTTGAAGATGTTAAGAAAGCAGGATGTAACGCTCTTTGCGTATATCTTGGAAACTTCGGACCTGAAATTTCAGAGACACTTCTCGCTGAGAAGTTTGACGGACCTGTAATGTTCTGCGCAGCTGCAGAAGAGTCACAGGGCGACCTTATTGATGGCAGAGGAGATGCATACTGCGGTATGCTCAACGCAAGCTACAACCTTCACCTTCGTGGAGTAAAGGCATACATTCCAGAGTATCCTGTTGGAACAGCTGATGAGTGCGCAAAGATGATCAACGAGTTCGTTCCTATTGCAAGAGCAATCGTTGGACTTAGAGACCTCAAGGTTATCAGCTTTGGACCTCGTCCTATGAACTTCCTTGCTTGTAACGCTCCTATTCAGCAGATCTACAACATGGGTGCAGAGATTGAAGAGAACTCAGAGCTTGACCTCTTCGAGAGCTTCAACAAACATGCCGGAGATCCTAGAATCGCTGAAGTTAAGGCAGATATGGAAAAAGACCTTGGTGCAGGCAACAAGAAGCCTGAAATCCTTGAGAAGCTTGCTCAGTATGAGCTTACACTTCTTGACTGGATCGAAGAGCACAGAGGCGGCAAGAAATATGTATGTATCGCTGGTAAGTGCTGGCCTGCATTCCAGACACAGTTTGGATTCGTTCCTTGCTACGTAAACTCAAGACTTACAGGTCGCGGAATTCCTGTATCCTGTGAAGTAGATATCTACGGCGCAATCAGTGAGTTCATCGGAACATGCATCAGTAACGATGCTGTTACACTTCTTGATATCAACAACTCTGTTCCTGCTGACATGTATGAGGAGAGCATCAAGGGCAAGTTTGATTACAAGCACACAGATACATTCATGGGCTTCCACTGCGGAAATACATGCACAAGCAAGCTTTCAAGCTGCGAGATGAAGTTCCAGAGAATCATGGCTAGAAACCTTCCTGAAGAAGTTACACAGGGAACACTTGAAGGCGATATCATTCCTGGTGATATCACATTCTACAGACTGCAGAGCACATCAGACAACCACCTTCGTGCATATGTAGCTCAGGGTGAAGTTCTTCCTGTAGGAACAAGATCATTCGGCGGTATCGGTGTATTCGCTATTCCTGAGATGGGCAGATTCTACAGACACGTACTTATTCAGCAGAACTTCCCTCACCATGGTGCTGTTGCATTTGGTCACTTTGGAAAGGCTCTTTACGAAGTATTTAAGTATGTTGGCGCTGAGACAATTGGTTACAATCAGCCAGCATCACTTCCATACCCAACAGAGAACCCATTTGCGTAATGTATAGGGTATAGCAGATTGACAATAGAAGCCACTTTGGAGGTTGCTCCAAGGTGGCTTTTCCTTTATAATTAAAATGTTAAGAGTTTTGTAAAAAAGTTGAAGGGGAGTTTTATTTAAATGAAAAAAGCTAGAAAAATCTTTTTTTCTATGGGATTGCTAGTAGCGGTTATAGCATTCCTATCTTTTGTTCCTGCCTTTGGAATCACAGCCGCAGCAGGAGCATCCGGCCCGGAAGTGGCAGTTGGTATCGACGTTTCTAAGTATCAGGGTGCGATCAACTGGCAGCAGGTCAGGGCAGCAGGCGTCAGATTCGCCATGATCAGAGTGGGCACAACCAAAAAAGGACTTGATGAGCAGTTTGCTAATAATATAAACGGAGCTAATGCAGCAGGTGTGAGAACAGGTGTCTATATTTATTCTTATGCGACAACACCTGAGGCGGCAGCAGCAGAAGCTAACCAGGTTTTGGCATGGATAGCTCCATATACAGTAACATTTCCGGTAGCAATCGATATTGAAGATTCCTGTCAAAAGAACTTAAGCTCAGCGCAGCTTCAGGCAATTGCCGACACATTTTGCGGCATTCTCAATGCCAACGGATATGAGACAATGGTATATGCAAGCAGAAACTGGTTTCTTAACAGGATGCCTAATGTAGCTTCTGCAAAATGGATTGCACAGTACAACTCTTCCTGTGATTATGCAGGCGAGTATGCAATGTGGCAGTCAAGCAGCCATGGTTCTTACTCAGGAATCCCTACAAGAGTAGATGTTAACCACCTTTATGTTGACTATTTTTCCAGGATAATCGGAGAAGGTTTCAACAGCTGGGGCGGACATGTATATTATTACAGCAACTACCGTAAGCAGTACGGATGGCTTAATCTTGCAAATGGCAGATACCACACGGATGAAAATGGATTTGTTCAGACTGGATGGTTCCAGGATGAAAGCGGTATCTACTACTTTAAGCCAGCTGAAGGCGGCCTTGCAGCAGTTGGATTTAATGATATCGACGGATCACGTTTTTACTTTGATGCCAACGGCGTAAGATGCACAGGTCTCCTTAATCTTGGAGAAGCCGGTGTTTATTATGCCAATGCTGACGGCGTATGCCAGAAGGGCTTTGTTCAGTTAGAAGACGGAATCCACTTCTTTGATGATAACTATGCAATGCATGTTGGACTTACACAGGTTGGAAATAACCTCTACCTCTTTGACGGAAACGGCGTAATGCTCACAGGAATGCATGCACTTGAAACAGGTAAGTACATGTTTGGAGCAGATGGTATTGCTATAAGCGGCTGGTACTCCAACGAGCAGGGACAGAGATTCTATTTTAATCCTGAGACTCACACTGCACTTGCAGGACTTCAGACTGTAGAGGGAGCTAATTACCTCTTTGGCGATGACGGAGTAATGCAGACCGGCTGGTCAGGAGATGTAGCAAGTAGATATTACTTCGGAGCAGATGGCAAGATGGTTACAGGCTGGAACGTGATAGACGGACAGTCCTACTACTTCGGAGCTGACGGCAAGATGGTAACAGGACTTGCAAAGATTGCAGACGGAACCTACTACCTTGAGCCAACAGACGGACATATGACACTTGGCTGGGTACAGACAGCAGAAGGCTGGAGATTCTTCGATGGCAACACTGGCAAGATGCTCACATCTGTGACAGTACCTCTTGATAATGTAAACTGCACATTTGATAAGAACGGAATCTTAGTTGATCCTGCAGGCTGGACACCGGGAACACCGGCTCCTGCACCAGCACCTGAGGCTGATGCTGCAGCAGTTGCTTCAACTACAGCGGGCTGATAATTATCGAATATTTAAGCGTAAATATTAAAGGCGTACATATCACATTTAATACGTGGTATGTATGCCTTTTTTGTCACCTTGTAAAAAGTCTGCTAATCACTTAAAATGTTCCTTGGAGTTTTTATAATTTGAAAGATGAGGGAAACGTTAATGAATTTCGAAGAAGCTAAAAAGAAACTTGAACAGTTCGGTCAGGAACATGTTCTTAAATACTACGATGAACTCAGCGAGGCTGAGAAAAAGGAACTTTTACAGCAGATTGATGAGACAGATTTTGCTGTACTTGAGAACTGCAAGAACCTTGGCAAGAGCGAGGGAAGAGGAAACTTTGCTCCACTTGCAGCAATGCAGATCTCTGAGATTGAAAAGAGAAAAGAAGAGTTCACAAAGATTGGTGTTGAGACTATCAAAGCCGGAAAAGTAGCAGCTTGTCTCCTTGCAGGCGGAATGGGAACAAGACTTGGCTCTGACAATCCAAAGGGTATGTATGATATCGGACTTACCAAGCATGTTTACATTTTTCAGAGAATTATCGAGAACCTTCTTGATACAGTTAAGCAGGCCGGTGGAACATACATAAGACTCTTTATCATGACAAGTGAAAAGAACAATGATGCAACAATAAACTTCCTTAAGGAACACAACTATTTCGGATATCCTGAGGAGAAGGTTACATTCTTTAAACAGGACATGGCACCTGCTTCTGACTATGAAGGAAAGGTTTATATGGAGGGCAAGAACAGAATCTCCACATCACCTAACGGAAATGCAGGCTGGTATTCATCAATGCTCAAGGCTGGTCTTCGTGACCTTATTTTAGAAGAGGGCATCGAATGGATCGATATCTTTGCAGTAGACAACGTTCTTCAGAGAATAGCAGATCCTTGCTTCGTAGGTGCTACAGTTAATGCAGCAGTTGACTGCGGTGCAAAGGTTGTTAGAAAGAACGCTCCTGATGAGAAGGTTGGCGTTATGTGCCTTGAAGATGGCAAGCCATCAATCGTTGAGTACTATGAGCTTTCACAGGAAATGATGGACGCCAAGGATGAGAATGGTGATCCTGCATATAACTACGGAGTAATCCTTAACTATCTCTTTAACGAGAAGGCACTTAATGAGATTGCTAAAAAGACACTTCCTCTTCACGTAGTTGAGAAGAAGATTCCATACATCGATGAGAATGCTAATCTCGTTAAGCCTGAGAAGCCAAACGGATGCAAGTTCGAGCAGCTCGTTCTTGATATGATCCACGAACTCGACAGCTGTCTTCCATACGAAGTAGTAAGAGAGTATGAGTTCGCACCTATCAAAAACAAAGAAGGAATCGACTCAGTAGAGTCCGCAAGAGAGCTCTGCAAGAAGTGTGGCATAGAACTATAAGAAAAGGTAGTTAACAAAAAGACAGGTTAATATAACAAATAAAGGTTGTATTCCTCTCAGTCTATTTTTAATATATTCATAAAAAGATATATTTAAACTATCTTCATGAGGACGCAAAATACTTTGACTCATGTACAAGATGTAGAAAGAGGCAAATTATGGCAATTCTTGTAACAGGTGGAGCAGGTTATATTGGATCACATACAGTAGTAGAACTTCAGAATGCAGGCTACGATGTAGTAGTCATGGATAACCTTGCAAACTCCAGTAAAAAAGTAATTGGAAGAATAGAAGCACTTACAGGTAAGAAGGTACCATTTTACGAGGCAGATATAAGAGACAGAGAAGGGCTTGAGAAGATCTTTTCAAGTGAGAAGATTGACAGCGTAATTCATTTTGCAGGTCTTAAGGCTGTTGGAGAATCTGTTCAGAAACCATGGGAGTATTATGACAACAACATTACAGGAACTCTTACACTTGTAGATGTTATGAGAAAGCATGGCTGCAAGAACATAATCTTCTCTTCATCAGCAACAGTATATGGCAACCCTGCATTTATTCCGATCACTGAAGAGTGCCCTAAGGGAACATGCACAAACCCTTATGGTTGGACAAAGTCAATGCTTGAGCAGGTCCTTTCAGATATCCAGAAGGCAGATCCAGAGTGGAACGTTGTTCTTCTTAGATACTTCAATCCTATCGGAGCACATAAGAGCGGAACAATCGGAGAGAATCCTAACGGAATTCCTAACAACCTGATGCCTTATATCACACAGGTTGCCGTTGGAAAGCTTCCACAGCTCAACGTATTTGGTGATGACTATGATACTCCGGACGGAACAGGTGTCCGCGATTATATCCATGTTGTAGACCTTGCTCTCGGACATGTTAAGGCTCTTAAGAAGCTTGAACCGGGCAGCGGACTTAACATCTACAACCTTGGAACAGGTGTGGGCTACAGTGTTCTTGACATTGTAAAGAACTTTGAAGCTGCTACAGGAGTTAAGATTCCTTATGTTATCAAGGAGAGACGTGCCGGCGATATCGCTACATGCTACTCCAATGCTGATAAGGCAGAAAAAGAACTTGGATGGAAGGCTCAGAACGGAATCAAGGAAATGTGCGCTGATTCCTGGAGATGGCAGAGCCAGAATCCAAATGGATACGACGATTAAAGATTTAAATGAGGTTTTATAATGTACAAAATTGAGTGTGACACACATACTCATACATTTTATTCAAGACATGCGTATTCAACTATTGAAGAAAATGTACGAGCAGCGAAGGAAGCGGGTATGACGCTTTTGGGCAGCACAGATCACTTCAGTGACATGCTGTTTGGGGATTACAAAGAGGTTAAGAATTATCAGTATCTCTTTTGTACCAATATGTGGCCAAGAAATTGGCAGGGGGTTACACTTTTAAGAGGTTGTGAAGCAGACATTGTTGACATGGAAGGTCACTTGTTTGGCCACGATATTGAGGTGTTAAAATCAACTATAGGTGATACATACGACCCACCTCAGAACTTACAGAAGATGGTTTTTGACAGATGTGATTATGTCATTGCAAGTGTCCATGCCAAGAGACACACGATAGGTGAGTCTATTGCAAGGAATACCCAGATGTACATAAATGCTCTTGAGAATCCCAAGGTGTTCTTTATTGGACATATTGGAAGGGCAGGAGTTCCCTTTGAACTTGATGAAGTTCTTTTAAGGGCAAAAGAACTCCATAAGCCGATAGAGATCAATGAACACAGTTTTTCTTTTGAAGGACATCACAAAGAGCTTTGCAGAAAGATTGCAGAGAGATGCGCAGAGCTTGGCGTCAGCATCTGTATAAACACTGATGCACATATTTCTATCGAGATAGGTCATATGGATAAAGCTGTAAATATGCTCGAAAGCATAGATTTTCCGCAGGAGCTTATAATAAACCGCTCCAGGGAAGCTTTCCTGAAAGGACTTAAAGACAGCGGGGTATTCACTGATGTTTCGGTTGTGGGTTAAACTTATAGATGACAATCACCTGATCAAAGACATGGTTGTGTGTGATGATACAGTAGACAGCAGAACACATAAAGTCATGAATTCAATAGAGAAGGCCTGCTATGAAATGGATCTTTCAAAGCCCATATGGCTTAAGCCTATAGTTAGAGATTTTCAGATTCATGCCAAGTGCAGATTTACCAAGGATGCATTTATTGAAGATGTACCTTTTGACTATATGGAAATTCAAGTAATAGAAGAAGACTATTGAGAATGATTCTCACATGCTCTGCTGACAAGGCGGCGCATGTGAGATTTTTCTTATTATTATGTGAAATTTCTTTTCAAGGGTATTGTCAAATTATAAAAAAATATTATTTTTATATTATAAATTGAACACAATTCCGTCACAGAATAAAACTATACTGAATTTCATAAAAAGAAAGGAAGAAGGTAATAGAGATGTTTGAAGATGATAAAAGCGGACAGAACAATTCTTATGGATCTTATAGTTATGGATCTGGATACGGGCAACAAAGTACTTCTTCAAATGGATATGTAAATAATAATTATGTAAATAATCAGAATTCATATGGCGGTCAGAATTCATACGGATATGGAAATGGTCAGCAGACATATGGAACATATCAGTATAGTGGAAATAATTTTGGAAGTACACCTGAACCACCCAAACCACCTAAAAAGAAAAACACAGCAGCAATTGTTATTGCAGCAGTTTTAATACTTGCATTGGTAGTTGGAGGTATTGGTGCAGGATATTATGCATATTCAAGACACATTTCACTTTTAGCTTCAAGTGAAAAATCTCAGGAAGTAACTGAAGATCAGACAAAAGAAGAAACACAGACTGCAGATAACTCTGAGAACACAGAAACAGAGCAGTCTACAGAGAAAAAGGTTGAAACTACAACAACCAGCGCAGCTACATCAGTAGTTGTAACAGATGTAACAGAAGTTGTTGAAGAAGTGATGCCTGCAATGGTTATCATTCATAATAACTACACAGCATCAGCAAGCTACTTTGGATACACACAGACACAGGAAGCTACAGCTTCAGGCAGTGGTATTATTGTAGGTGAGAATGATACAGAGCTTTTGATCGCAACTAACTACCATGTTGTAGAGGGTGCAGATTCCCTTGAAGTAATCTTCAATGACGACTCATCAGTGGAGGCCGTTGTTAAGGGATCAGATTCAGATATGGACCTTGCAGTAATTGCCGTATCGATCGATGAGGTTTCATCAGACACACTTGACTCAATCAAGGTTGCAACTCTTGGAGACAGCGATTCACTTACACTTGGCGAACCTGCAATAGCAATCGGTAACGCACTTGGTTATGGCCAGTCTGTTACAACAGGTGTTATTTCAGCTATTAACAGAGAGGTTGAAACTGAAGAAGGCGTTACACATACATTTATTCAGACAGATGCAGCTATCAACCCTGGTAACTCAGGTGGAGCTCTTTTGAACATTCAGGGCGAAGTTATTGGTATCAACTCCAACAAGATTGGCGGAGATACAGTAGAAGGTATGGGATATGCTATTCCTATTTCAGTAGCAAAGCCTATCATCGATAAGCTCATGAACGAAGAGACAAAACGCAAGGTATCTGAGGAAGACAGAGGATACATTGGAATCTCAGGTGTAAGCGTTCCTTCAGAGATCCATGAAGTATATGGTATTCCTCTTGGAGTACTTGTTCACGATGTATATGAAGGCGGCGGAGCAGCCGATGCAGGTATTAAGAGTGGCGACGTTATCATTTCCTTTGATGGAGAAGAGATCACATCAATGGATGATCTTCAGAGCAGACTTGAGTACTACGCAAAAGGCACAACTGTTTCAATTACTGTAATGAGACAGAGCGATTCAGGCTACACAGAGGTAACTCTTGATGTAACACTTGGCGAAGCAGCCAGCACATCAAGCAGCACAGATTCTAACGCAGCAGGATCAGGTGACAACCAGTACAATGGTCAGCAGCAGCCAGCACTTCCAGATGACAAGAATGGACAGAATGGTGGCAACAGCCAGCAGCAGGGCGGCGGACACTAATGATAATAAAAAGATGCTGTGAAAAATGATTTCATTTTTCACAGCATCTTTTTTTTGTCTTTATACTGATGTGGCCTGCTCAGTGTTAAATACAGGGAGCTTTGGCTGGATGGAATCACCGCGGATCTCTATGAGAGGAGAGGCTTTGCCATCGATGTAGTCTCTTGTGATGGTTACACGTCCAATGTTCTCATCCTTTGGAATCTCATACATGATATCAAGCATGAATTCTTCTATGATGGCACGTAGAGCTCTGGCTCCGGTATCTTTTTCAAGTGCCTTTTCTGCGATAGCTTCAAGTGCGCTGTCATCGAACTGAAGATCAACTTCATCAAGCGCAAGGAGCTTCTGATACTGCTTAAGTATCGCATTCTTAGGCTCTTTTAATATTTGGATAAGCATATCCTTTGTAAGAGCCTGAAGTGTACAGATAATAGGAAGTCTTCCAAGGAACTCAGGAATCATTCCAAATTTCTTAAGGTCTTCGACTGTAACATTAGAAAGAATGTTAGGGTCATCTTCATATTTATCCTTAAGATCAGCATCAAAACCAATTGATGTCTGCTTATTAAGTCTCTGTGTAATGATCTCTTCAAGATCAGGGAAAGCACCGCCGCAGATAAACAGGATATTTCTGGTGTTTACTGTGGTAAGAGGAACCATGGCATTTTTGCTGCCGGCGCCTACAGGTACTTCAACGTTAGAGCCTTCAAGGAGTTTGAGCATGCCTTGCTGAACTGACTCGCCGCTTACATCTCTGGATGTGGTGTTCTTTTTCTTGGCAATCTTATCTATTTCATCGATAAAGATAATTCCATGCTCAGTCTTTTCTACATCATTGCCTGCTGCAGCAAGGAGCTTACTAACAACACTTTCTATATCATCGCCGATGTATCCTGCCTCTGTAAGTGATGTGGCATCTGCGATTGCAAGCGGCACATCAAGGAGCTTTGCAAGAGTTTTTACAAGGTAAGTTTTTCCGCTTCCTGTTGGGCCCAGTAAAAGAATGTTTGATTTCTCAATTTCAATGTCATCCATTGTGTCTGTGGCTACTCTCTTATAGTGATTGTAAACTGCTACAGACATAACCTTTTTGGCCTGATCCTGGCCGATAACATACTCATCAAGTTTAGCCTTGATCTTGTGAGGAGCAGGGATGTTTTTGATGTCAAAAGCAGGTTTTACCTTGCTCTCGCTTTTTTTCTTGATCTTCTGAGAGTTTGGTATGCCACCCATGTTAAAACCATTGTTGTTGTCCATGTTAAAGAATCCAAATCCTGGGAATCCATTCTGATTCTTGTTGAGCTCATTCATGAGATTTGGATTGTTCAAAAGATTCTGATAGTCAAACTGGCTTACAGTATCCATGGTCTTCTGCATGCAGTCATTGCAGATGCAGATGTTGTTTGGAAGATGGAACATCTTGCCAGCTTTGCTTTCAGGACGTCTGCAGACAAAGCAGACATCTTCGTATTCAGTTTTTTCTTCATTATTATTCGATGTATTATCAGATTTATCGTCAGAGGCAGCTGAATCAGTTGTAGTATCCACAACTTCGGATTCCTCGCCGTCTTTGACTTCTCTGAAATCAAATTCGTCGTCTCTGTTATTTGTCATAACTACTCCAATCTTCAATATAAACTACTAAACCCATGAAGTTATTATATGCACACCGGGCGCATCCTTACAAGTTAACATTCTATTAACAGATGATTGAGCTAATGTTTGATTCAGACAGATATGTGCACTGAGCCTGTGGACTCACGAAGGATTATGTCGGTTTCTATATAGGTCTTTTTATATGGAGTATGCGGATTGGCAATTCGTGAAAGTAAAATATCTGCGGCAATATATCCCATTGAACTGCTGTGTATTTTTACTGTTGTTAAACCCGGATCAATAATTGTTGCCTCAGGTGCATTGTCAAAGCCACATACCAATACATCATCAGGTACATTTAAGCCTAGTTTTCTAAGGGCTTTAATTGTGCATATGGCAAGGAAATCGTTGGCGCAAAAGAAAACCTCCGGCCTTTTATTTAAAGCTCTGATCTTATCAGCAAGCCAGTCAATGTCACGGTAAGGCATGGAGTCATCCTCCAAAATACTGTTGCCGGTTTCGATACTGATTCCGTTGTCAGTCATTGCTGAAACATATGCCTGCCATCTTTCGTAAAAAGACTGACAGTGAAATCTGTCGCCTACAAAAGAAATGTTCTTTTTTCCTTCCTGGATAAAAGAGTCTACGAGGCGATAAACGCTTGTGATATTCTCCATGTAGAGTGTGTCTGCATTTAGTGATATTTTTTGCACAAGAGGTGTGTCTACAAAAAGAATAGGAATATTTAGATCGCACAGGAATTTACTGTACTTGTCAGAAAACATTTCTATACAGAAAATACCCGCAATATTATCAGGATTTATATTGGTAGGAAGGGTTAAGTTATCAATGTCAGTATCCTTGATTATATTAATTGAAAGCTTGTACCCCAAAGAATCGATCCTGTTTTGAAATGCTTCAAGGAGCTTGTTTCCTGAGTGCGAAGCTCCGGGAAAAGCATGTGTAAGCAGTGCAATCTCTGTTTTTCCGCTATTTGCGGCAGGCAGTGACGTGGAAGGGTTGACGGCTGTGTCAACCAGATTGAACTGTTTGTATCCCATTGCTGTTGCCATCTGACATATCTTGTTTCTGGTCTCAATGGATACGCTTCCGGAATTGTTAAGTGCTCTGGATATAGTATTTCTGGACATTCCGAGAGCATCTGCTATTTCTTGTAAAGTAACTCTTTTACTCATAATGTATCCCCAATCAATTAAAGTCGGACCTTAAAATATCATATCTTAGCTATATGAATGTGTCAAATGCAACATTCCTGGAGAAACAAGTGTGCATATTAAACAAAAAATAAAACGGAAAAAATGTAGTATTTTACGAAAATGTGAGGCATATGCACTTTTGTATTGATACAAATGAAACATAATGCTATATTGAATCTGTCAAAAGATAGTGCAAAAGCACCAAAGGAGGAATTATGCAACGGTTAAATACTTTGGTATTGGTTGGCATTCTCGCTGTGGCAAGTGTTGGATGTGGGGCAGAAAAAACGAATGAAGAAGTAGTGGATACTGTGGAAACTAAAGAAGAAAACTACCTGGGGGAGAGCATAGAAGATCATGTGATTTTTCCTGCATCGGTGGAGGGCCTTGTAGGTGATACAATGCCTTTTTATGACGATGGGACATACAATGTATTCTATCTGGCTGATCAAAGGGATGGTAAACAGGGGTATCACCCCTGGGGACTTATAAAGACTACAGATTTCTCTTCTTATGAAGACAAAGGAGTTGTCATAAATTATGGGGAATCTGTTGAAGATCAGGATATAGCGCTTGGTACCGGATCAGTTATTAAGGGGAAGGATGGCCAGTACCATGCTTTTTATACTGGACATAATGATATGTTTGAGCCAAAAGAAGCAGTCATGCATGCCGTAAGTCCAGACATGGAGAATTGGGAAAAAATTCCAGAGGATACGCTGTATGCTGGTGATAATTATGCACAAAACGATTTCAGAGACCCTTACGTATACTATGTAGAATCAGATGGCCTTTATAACATGCTGGTAGCCACAAGAAAGGACAACATAGGAGTTATAGCCAGGTTCACATCAGATGATCTAAAGAGCTGGGAAGATGCCGGCGTGTTCTTTGAAAATGACATGGGGACGGATTCGAATCTGGAATGTCCATCACTTCTTACATATAAGGGAAAATGGTATCTGGCATTTTCTGATCAGTGGCCAAACAGGCTGGTGCATTACAGAATAGCGGACAGTATCGATGGACCATTTACAATTCCTGATCAGGATATTTTTGACTGTAATGGATTTTACGCCGGCCGAATGGAGACAGATGGGGATAATCTCTATGTCGTAGGCTGGAATGGAACAAAAAAGAAGCACGCAGACTCAGAGGACTATGACTGGGGCGGAAATATGGTCACACATCTTTTGAGACAGAATGAAGATGGCAGCCTTTTTCCTGTATTAAATCCAAAAGTCGAGGAGCTCTTTTCTAATGAACTGGCAGTAGAGCCGTTAAAAATGACAGAAACTACATCGGCTGAAGAGGGCAGTATCTCTTTTGCAGGAGATCAGTATGAGATGGCAGGGTTCAAGGACCTTCTGGGGAGTTATCTCATAAAGACAACCATAAAGGAATTCGATAAGGACGGCATGTTTGGTTTTTGCTTCAACACCAATGATGAAAATGTGGGGAGATTGAACATCATATTTAATGGGGCAACAAACAGAATTGAGTTTTACAACGGCGAAAACATCATGGAGAGAAAGGCACAGTCCTATGTCGATTTCGATATTTCAGGATCGGATCAGCTTGATGTCTCCATGCTGGTTTCAGATGGTGTTGTCTGCATGTATGTCAATGAGAAAATGGCTTTCACAACAAGGATGTATATGTCGCAGGGATCAGACTGGGGAGTGTTTGGTGTTGGAACAAAAGTAAAATTCGACAACATTAGAGCATATAAGTAGAACTGCTTTTGGGAGGAAGCATATGGGAGTGGATATAAAAAGTATTGTAGGAATGGTAGCAAAGCATAAAATTGCAACTGTAGGAATTCTGGCTGGGGCAGCAGTTTTTGCAGGGTCTGCAACATTTATCATAGCAAAAGAGAATCCGCAGCCAATAGTGGAAGTGGTAGAGAATGAGATAATGACATTTGCAAGTAAATGGCCTTCATCTTTTACTTCTGATGCCTATTCCGAACCGGAATTTATTGATGATGAGAATCGTACAAACAATGCATTTAACGTAGCGGACTTTGGTGAGCAGGGGACTAATGGCTGGTTTTACAGGTACGGATCATCTCAGGATCCTGCAAGGTCAAAAAGACTGGAGTCTTTTGATGGAGAAAGATATTACCAGATTGGACAAAACGGCCTTGAAGTTAAGTCCAATTTTATCCACACTGCAGGGGAGACAGCCCCCATTCTTGAATGGAGAGCAGCTAAAGCCGGTGAGATAAACATAGATCTTACTTATGTTAAAAACGTAAATAATGACAAAAACCCAATGTATCCGGATGGAGTTACGCTCTATGTGTATAAGGGAGACGAGGCTATAGGCAGATATAAGGTTGATGCCAAGACTGATAAAGAGGAAGTTGTAGAGGAGTCATTAAAGTCTTTGCATGTGGAAGAGCTGGAGAGTCTTTATTTCGTCGTGGATCCAAACATGAACAATGCTTATGATGGCGGCTCTTTGTACATTTCAATAGCTGATGTTGATTCACAGGTTATGGGTGTCAAAAAAGATGTGACGAGGATAGATAACAATGCTTATTCTATCGATGATTTTGGCAACCAGGGAAATAATGGATGGACCTACATGTGTGGAAAAAGTGTAGGAGAGGCAAAACTTGTTTCCACTGAAAAGAATGGAGAGTATATGAATGCCACATCTCCAAATCTTTCCATTAGTCAGTTTTTTATCCACCCGGCAATAAATGATGCAGCAATGCTCTGTTGGCAGCCAGCTATTGACGGCGCTGTAGAAGTAAGGGCGACTTATACAAAGTTTGAACAAAACGATGGCAACCCTGAGTGGCCTGATGGCGTAACAGTTTCTATATATAAAAATAGTGAAAAGCTCTTTTCTCAGAAGGTGTATGCACCTAAGAAAGGGACAAATGAGATTTCCTTCAGACAGAAGGATATAAGCGTAAGCACCGGCGACAGGCTATATTTTGTTGTAGATGCCAATCAGAATGCATCCTATGATGGAGGATGCTTTGATATATCGATACTTGACAGAACTAATGTCACCACAGAAAAAGATATTGTCATAGAAGGAGATGCTTCAAGGGAAAACTGTGCAGATGTCAAATATGATTTCGGAAAGCAGGGGGAAAATGGCTGGTTCTATCAGGAAGGCTATGGGGATGACCCTTCTGAAGTCTATAATATGCGTACTTTCGATGAAAAAGAGTACAGATATTTTGACAGCAGCTATCTGGAAATAAAAAATGACTTTGTTAATCCCGGAAAGGGGAAGTCTGCAGTGATCAAATGGAAGGTTGCGCAGACCGGGACAATTAAACTTAGTACTTCTTACACTAAATTGAAAAATGAGGACAAAAATCCAAACTGGCCTGATGGAACGAGAGTTACACTTTATCACAACGACAAGGTCCTTGCCCAGGAGGAATTTGCACCGGACAGGCAGCAGGAAATTACAAAGCGAATGGATGTTGCGTCCTTAGCTGTAAAAAAAGGCGACTATATCTCAATGGTCATAAATGGAAAAGAAAACAACGCCTATGATGCAGGAAAGTACGAGTTTTCTATTTTTGATCTCACTAACGCAACTACTGAAAACGATATATCTATAGATGACTGCGAGACAAGGCAGAACTTTGCCGATGTGAAATATGATTTTGGCGAACCTGGAAAGAATGGCTGGTTTTATCAGGAAAGCACAGGTGATGCACCGTTTGTGGCATACAACATGCGAAGATATGAAGCTGATGACGAAAGATATATTGATTCCAGAGGACTTGAGATAAAAAGAGATTTTGTAAATCCCGGAAAAGGCAAGTCAGCAGTAATCAAGTGGAAAGTAGCACAGGACGGAAAAATCAGGATTGATGCTTCTTATACAAAGCTTAAGAATGAGGATAAAAATCCAGACTGGCCTGATGGGACGAGAGTAACGCTTTATCACAACAATACAATTCTGGCACAGCAGGAATTTGCAGCAGACAGAAATACTGAGATAACCAAAAGACTTGATGTTGAGTCTGTGGATGTTTCAAAAGACGACTATATCACTATGGTTGTGAATGGTAAGGAAAACAATGCCTATGATGCAGGAAAATTTGAGTTTTCTATAAAGGGCTTAACTTCACTTGTGGGAAAGACCGAAGAGGACGTTGTAGCTAAAGGAAATGGCAGAACAAATAACGCATCTCTTCAGGATGATTTTGATGACCAGGGTGATAATGGCTGGTGTTTCCAGTCAGGTTATTACTTAAAGCCTTCTTTTGCTGTGAATGTTGAACGCTTTATAAACTACGAAAAATTTGTCACACTGGACGGAATAGAGATAAAACGTGATTATATAATGCCTGCTAACAAAGGAAGATCAGCAAATGTAAAATGGGTTGCAGCCCAGGATGGAAAGATTGATATCATGGCATCTTATACAAAGCTTCTCAATGAAGACAAAAATCCTGACTGGCCCGATGGTGTGACAGTATATCTTTTCAAAAATGATGAAGAGCTGGATAAGGAAGAGTTCAAGCCACTTACAGACGAGAAAGTCACTGAGAAGTTTTATGAAGAAGGTGTTGAGGTAAAAGAGGGAGATACTATCACTCTTTTGGTTGATGGCAGACAGAATACAGCGTATGATGGCGGCAATTTTACTTTTGTAATAGAAGATTCTGAAATAAAAACTACAAAGATGGTAAACGAAAGTGGCGTCAACTATGCTAACCTTGCCCATGACTTTGGCCAGCAGGGAAGCAATGGATGGTATTACTGCGAGGGCCGAAGCATAGATAAGGCCGAAGTCCTTTCAAAGAAAACAGCTGATGATACAGGGTATGTCTCCAGAAAATTAAAGAATCTTGAAGTGAAAAAAGACTTTGTTCAGCCAAGACTTAACGCTGATGCAATGTACAAGTGGGTTGTGGCAGCAGATGGAGAAATCGATGTGACAGGCCAATACGTGAAGTTTGGACATCAGGATCCCAATGAAAACTGGCCAGACGGTGTAACTGTAGAAGTATTCCAGAATAATACAAGTCTTTTTAAGACAGAGTGCAATTGCTCTAAGGGCGAAGGTAATAACAATACAAGAGACATCGATATCAAGAAGCTTAAGGTTAAAAAAGGCGATATACTCACATTCGACATTGGATGCAACAAGAACAATGCCTGGGATGGCGGAAGACTTGAAATTGATATTGCAGATTCAAATGTTAAAAAGGTTTGCCTGGGTGATGAAGTTAGGACCAACAACACTGTTTTAGGAAACCTGGATAAGATTGAGCAGGGACATGATGGATGGTGGTTCCTTGAAGGAAGTGACCTTGAAACTGCAAGAGTACTTACGTATACAAATGATGACAAGACAGCTTTTGTATCACCAACCAATAATAATCTTGAGATGAAAAAGGATTTCGTTCATCCCGGCGAGAAAAAAGCTGCAATCTATCAGTGGGTAGTATATGAAGATGGCAAGATAGATGTACTTGGAGACTACACTAAGTTTGGACACAACGATGAGAATCCGGATTATCCTGATGGTGTAGCGTTTAAGATATATCTTAATGGCGAAGTTTTGAAGGAAGAAGATGTTCCTGTACTACAGGGCGATGGAAATGACAGTAAAGTAGATTTCATGCTTACTGAGCTTGAGGTAAAGAGGGGCGATATTTTGTCCTTTGTGATTGGTGCAAAGGGGAATATTTCATATGATGCAGGAAAACTGTCAGTTAGTACCTATGAGGTAAAAGAAAAACCTGCCGGTGAGGAAACAAGAACTAATAGCACAAACCTTTTTGATGCGTTTGGTGAGCAAGGTGTTGATGGTTGGCATTATGGAATGTGCGACTGGGATGGTAAAAACTTTGAAGAGTTAAGTTATGATCCAGAAGCAGAAAGATACTATAATAACGGAAAGCCTGAGCTTAAGAGAGATTTTGTTGAGCCAGGTAACGGAAGAAATGCTGCATATCAGTGGGAAGTTGCAGAAACAGGTAAGATAAGAGTCAAAGGAAGCTATACAAAATTTGCTAATGATACCGACCCTGAAGCCAATGGCGTCTGCATGAGAATATTCATTAACGGCGAAGAAAAGAAGTGGATTGGTGGAGATACGCAGGGGAACTTTGGTTCTGAAGTCGAGGTTAAGTTCAAGGAAGAGTATGTTGTTCATGCAGGAGATATAGTAATGTTTGCTGTGGATCCTGACGGAAATGACAGCTATGATGGTGGACGACTTACCGTAACTATCGAAGATGCCGACAAGGTTCCTGACAGCGGAGAAGAACCAACGGATAAGCCTGGAGAAAATGGCACCACTGATCCTGCAGTAAAGCCTGGGGAGCAGCAGCCGGTAGATCCGACAACACCGGGAGGTGATCCTGTAGTGGATCCTGAAGACCCAAGTGGTGAAGGAACTGAAGACAGAACCAACAGCACTTGCCTGTACGATGCGTTTGGTGAGCAGGGCGTTGATGGATGGCACTATGGAATGTGTGACTGGGATGGTAAAAACTTCAGCGAGCTGACATATGATCCGGATGCAGAAAGATATTACAATGACGGAAAGCCTGAACTCAAGAGGGATTTCGTTGAACCGGGAAACTGGAGAAATGCAGCATACATGTGGATTGTAGCTCAGGATGGAAGTGTGAGAGTCAGTGGAGAATATGTTAAGTTTGCAAATAGTGATGATCCTGATGCAAATGGAACATGTATGAGAATCTTTTTAAATGGAGAAGAAAAAGAGTGGATTGGAGGAGACACTCAGGGGAACTTTGATTCCGAAAGAAGCAGAGGCTTTTATCAAGAATTCGATGTTAGTGCGGGTGATATAATCATGTTTGCTATTGATCCGGATGGAAACGATAGCTGGGATGGTGGAAGACTTTCAGTTAATATCGAACCAATCGAGTGATAGGTAAAAAGAGATAAAGAAATAGCCCGGTGCGTGTGCACTGGGCTATTTTAGTAATGCTGAGTTATTATTCAAATACGATCTGTGTTCCTGCCTTGCCCTTGAGCGCATCCTTAACAGAGTCAAGAGAAGTGATAAGAACTTCGCCTGCATGATTTGCTTCAAGGAACTCGATAGCTGCTTCAATTTTTGGAAGCATGTCAACTTCGCCGAATTCTCCGGCTTCGATATATTTCTTAGCTGCCTCAACATTCATCTTCTGAATTGGCTGCTGATCCTCTTTGCCAAAGTTTGTGTAAACGTATGGAACAGAAGTAAGGATTATGAGCTTGTCTGATTTTAGGTCTGCTGCAAGCTTGCCTGCAATAGCATCTTTTTCAATAACAGCGGAAGCGCCCTTAAGTACGTGGCCCTGTTCAATTACAGGAATTCCGCCGCCGCCGCAGGCGATAACTTCCTGGCCTGCATCTACAAGTGCTCTGATGGCATCTATTTCTACAATATCAATAGGCTTTGGCGCAGCAATTATTCTGCGATAGCCTTTGCCTGGAATTTCTTTTACAAAATTACCCTTTTTAATTTCGGTGTCAGCATCTTCCTTTGACATGTTTCTTCCGATTGCCTTAGTAGGAGCGTAAAAAGCCTCATCATAAGGATCTACTGTAACTTGGGTAAGGAGTGTGCTTACAGGTGTTGAGATGCCGCGACTTGTAAGTTCTGTTTTTAGGGAGTTCTGAATATCGTAACCTACATAGCCCTGGCTCATAGCGTTACATACACACATGGGAGCTGCTGTGTAATCGATATAGATTCTGTGGAGCTCAGTCATCGCTTTATGGATCATGCTGACCTGAGGTCCGTTACTGTGGGTAATGACGAGCTGATAACCAGCTTCTATGAGATCCGCCAATGCCTTGGCAGTGACCTTTGTTGCGTTCATCTGCTCATTGGTTGTAACACCGAGAGCTTCGTGTCCTAGAGAAACTACAGCCTTAATATTGTCCATTTTATCCCCGTTTCCGCACGGAATGTGCTAGTAAAGATAAAGTTATTGTACATTAATTGCCCCGGTTTTAAAAGTTAAATAGGAAGAATAATGTTCAAATGGAAAACATCTTCTTCTGCGTAAGTGTTCATGGCACCTTCGAATTTATCAACAAGCATTTTTATGCTCTTTACGCCAAAACCGTGACCACTTTCATTTTTTTCTCTGACAGGGAGCTGGCCGTCAAATTTGATTTCGCCTTCAAAATAGTTCCATATATGGATGATCACTGAATCGCCGAACTTTTTAAGACTTACGTCAATTACTCGCTTGTCGGGGGCAGTCACAGTATCGGCGCCGGCTCTTGCATTGTCAATTGCATTAGCAAAAAGAAAATACAAAGACATGCTGTCATAGGCACCGAGAGAATCTGTGTAGCTTACGCAGTTAAAGCGGATATTCTGCTGTTTGCAGAGAGTATTCATATTTCTGAGAAGAACATCAAGAACTTCGTTGCCTGTTTTTACCAGGGGAGCGAAGCCTTCAATCGAATCTCTGATAGGTGAAAGATCCGGCACATCAAGCTTGTTCTCTTCTGCCAGACGTTCGATTCTGTCCAGCATATGTTTTAAGTCATGGGTTTGGATGTTGGTAAACTGAACCATTGCTTTCCACTGTTCATACTGCTTTTCAGAAGCAGACAAAAGACCTTTTATAACCAGGGACTCTGATTTTTCTTCCTGCCATCTGTACAGATAAAGCTGCATGGCAAGGGCAAGGGCACAGCATATGATGGCGTATGTGCAAGCTGCAAGCTCGTAGTAGATATTGTCAGAACTGTGGTCTACCACCAGCCTGTTTACACCAATACATGTGATGACGATTGTTATAGACAGGACATTCAGCCTTATTGAATTTTTTTCAAAATGGAAGTTTTTGGCAACCAGTATGAAAACAATAATATAAACAATCGAACAAATGATAATTTCTAAAGCGATGGAAAAAATATAATTTGATGAAGCTGCCTCTTTTACAAAAGGAATTAGTGATATCAGTACAGTAAACTTATTGGCGATATGCTGCGTGGCAACACCGTTGATACAGGAAGAAATGACTGAAAAGGTATTGCCCTTGTAATTACTAAGATAAAAGATTATGGATACTCCGATGATTAAAAGAAGCATGAAAAATCTGATGAATGTAGAATCTGTACTATCAAGATCTATAAGAAATACAAGTGGAAAAGAAATCAGCAAAAGAGCTGCAAATCTAAATATAAATAGATTTCTTTTTTCAAAGGTCTGAAGGAATAGAAACTCAGCAATGAGTATCTCGAGGTAATAACCAACAGATGTAAAACTGCTTATCCAAGAACCATTCATTTAATACTCAACCTCCAAGGTACAGATTAAGCTGCTCCAAAAAAGCTTTTTTCTTGGAACGACCGATTTTGATCATATCTCTGCCGACCTTGATCTCATCGCCGTAAAGCCCTTTGACAAAGGCGAGATTTACAAGGACGGAAGCACTGCATCTGGCAAAATTGCAGTTTGCAAGCTCTGTTTCCCTTTCGCTCAACCCGCCGTAGGAATCAATTATCTCATCTACAGTGTGAAACATAAGATCGTGTCCCATTACTTCTATATACATAATGTCATTGGAAGAGAGAATATGAGTGCCTTTTTTGTCTTTTACCTTAACGGGCTGGCCTGTCCTGCCCTCTAAAAGGCGCATGGCTTTGTCGAGTTTTACTGAGAGGTTACTGTAACTGATGGGCTTTAGGCAGTAGTCAAGTGCGTCAACGCCGTAGCCTTCAGGCGCATATTGAGGCATGTTTGTAACAAAGAACAAAAGAGCTGTATCGTCAATAAGGCGCAGCTTTTTAGCGGCTTCCATACCATTGAGGAAACCTTTTCCCAAATCCACGTCCATAAAAACAATGTCGAAAGCCTTTTTGTAATCATCTAAAAAGCTCTCGGCCTTGGTATATATTTTTGCATTAAAATCAAATCCCTTTTCGCTCCCATATTTATTAAGGCAGCTTTCAAGGAATGAAGAATACTCTGTATCGTCTTCTACAATAGCAACTCTGAACTGTTTCATAGGTATATTTTACAGCATTAGATTGTGCCTTGTAAATTATGCTGTTAAAACTGTCGTTTATTCCACAATGATTGAAATCATATATTGCGATTTTGTAAGATTTAACCATATAAAGGAGATTTAGCATGAGAAAAATTCACAACATTAACAACGATTGGAACTTTTCTATTGATGGAAAAGAAAAAGAAGTAGTCAATATTCCGCACACCTGGAACAATATCGACGGTCAGGATGGTGGAAATGACTATCTGAGGACACTGGCAACATATGAAAAGAAATTTGAAAGTCCTTCTTTTGATAGAAACAGTGAAGACGTTTATCTGGAGTTTGACGGAGTGAATTCAGAGTGCGACGTCTTTTTAAATGACGAAAGAATAATCAGACATGAAGGTGGATATTCCACATTCAGAAAAAATATCACAGAAGTTTTAAAGGATGGTGAAAACAACCTTCTTGTAAAAGTGGATAACAGACCAAATACAAAAGTTTATCCACAGAAGGCGGATTTCACTTTTTACGGTGGTATATACAGAGATGTAAAGCTCGTAGTAGTTAATAAAAAGAGATTTGACCTGGATTACTTCGGAGGCAAGGGACTTCAGGTTA
Organism: Butyrivibrio sp. Su6; assembly: GCF_900108105.1. Taxonomy (GTDB): domain Bacteria; phylum Bacillota; class Clostridia; order Lachnospirales; family Lachnospiraceae; genus Butyrivibrio. The sequence continues at coordinate 68,997 of NZ_FNUR01000002.1, forward strand.
CAGCAACTCCTATTGAAGGATATAAAAAAGCAAAGGTAGCCACAAAAATGTGGCTCAACACTGATTCAGGGGAAGTGCGTGTCACGATTTTTGATAAAGAGGGAAATGAAGTCTGTCAGGAGATGTCTCACAGATCTATGGATGAGGGCTGGTCAGATATGCTCATTCAGGATGTTCATCTCTGGGATGGAATCGATGACCCATATCTTTACAGATTAAAGGCAGAGCTTTTGGTTGATGGAAATGCGGTTGATGAAGTAGAGACACGTTTTGGTGTCAGAGATTTCCATTATCACCCCAAGACAGGCTTTTATCTGAACGGTAGAAAATATACTCTTCACGGCGTTAGCAGACATCAGGACAGGAAAGGCCTTGGTAATGCAATCACAGATGAGATGCACAAAGAGGATATGGATCTTATCTGCGAGGTTGGAGCCAACACCATCAGACTTGCCCACTATCAGCACAGCCAGACATTTTATGATCTTTGCGATGAGAGGGGAATGGTAGTGTGGGCTGAGATTCCTTATATTTCAGAGCATATGCCAAATGGAAGAGCCAACACCATCAGCCAGATGAAAGAACTGATCATTCAGAACTATAACCATCCATCAATTGTGTGCTGGGGCATTTCCAATGAGATAACAATATCCACAAAAGATAGAAAGGATATGTTGGATAACCACAGAGAGCTTAACGATCTATGTCATGAAATGGATAAGACAAGATTTACAACACTTGCCTGTTATGCTGTCTGCGGACCATTCAATAAAGTGGCGCATATCACAGATACTGTAAGCTGGAACCTTTATCTTGGATGGTATGTTCCGGGACTTTTCTTAAATGACCTGTGGATGAGATTTTTCCACTTCGTTTATCCGGACAGAAGCCTTGGTTACTCAGAATATGGATGTGAGGGAATGCCAAACCTTCATTCAGAAAGACCTAGAAGAGGCGATCACACAGAGGAGTACCAGGCCCATTATCACGAGTACATGCTCAGATGCTTTGAAAGAAATCCATTCATGTGGGCAACACACGTATGGAACATGTTCGACTTTGCAGCAGATGCAAGAAATCAGGGCGGTGAGCCGGGTATGAACCACAAGGGACTTATTACTTTTGACAGGAAGACCAAGAAAGACAGCTTCTACATCTACAAAGCATGGTGGAGCAAAGAACCTTTTGTTCATATCACATCCAAGAGATTTAAGGACAGAACCTCAAATAAGATAACTGTAAAGGTTTATTCAAATCAGAACGAAGTTACTCTTTACAAAGATGGAAACAAGCTTGAGACCAAGCATGGCCAGCACGTATTTGAGTTTAAGGTTTCTCTTACAGGAGAAAATGAATTTATGGCTGTAAGCGGGGCATGCCGCGACAAAGCAGTCTTTAGAAAGGTTAGCAGACCAAATCCTGAATATACACTTAAGGAATCAGGAGATAAGGGAGCTAACTGGACAAAGTAATAAGGGAGCTGGTTACCGTTAGCGACCGTATTTTGGTCGGTTACGGTATCCGCATCCGACCGGACTATGTCAGATAATAAACTATCGTTATTAGAGGAGAAGAGTTATGGCAGAAACAGTAAACAATAATGATGGAATAAACAGGGCAAAGCTTTATCAGCTGGTGCTTTTTCCACTGAATAATGGAGCTACAAATGTTTATTACGTCCTGGTCCTTGCTTATATTGCGACCTTTGGTTCAAACGTACTTGGACTTGGCGTTTTATTTGCGTCAGTGATGGTAACAGGAATGAGAGTATTCGACGCTTTTACAGATCCTGTTATCGGCGCGCTTATGGACAGAACAAACGGGAAATTCGGTAAGTTCAGGCCATTCATGGTAATCGGAAATGCCATTATGGCACTCAGCATTATCACAATGTACATTATTACTCCTAAGATTCCGGACACAATGATGGCTCTTAGGTACGCAGCTTTTGTGGGCTTATATGCGATCTGGGTAATCGGTTATACATTCCAGACCTCCTGCACAAGAGCAGGTCAGACGGTTCTTACATCTGATCCTAACCAGAGACCTCTTTTCACAATATTTAATACAGTAGGTTCTCTTGCAGGAATGGGAGTTATGCAGTTCCTTGCACCAATCATCAGAGCAAATGTTGCAGATTACTCAAGCGCAGACTTTTACAAGGTTTTAACACCAATTGGAATCACAGTTTCAATTATTCTTACAATACTTGCCATCATCGGTATTTGGGAAAAAGATCAGCCGAAGTACTTCGGAATCGGTGGAAGCAAGCAGGAAAAAGTGAAAATCTCAGAATACGTGGAGATCATCAAAAACAACAGCCCTATGAAGAGACTTATGATTGCGGGCGCCGGATGCAAACTGGCTCTTTCAATCGCCACAAACACAACAGTATTGTGCATGCTCTACGGCTGCATGATGGGTAACTACGACGGACTTTACCTTCCAATGATGATAGTTGGTTACGTATTCTCAGTTCCTTTCTTTGTTCTCACAGTAAGAACAAGTCAAAAGAAAGGCCAGAGAGCGTCACTTCTTAGATATGTGTCACTTGCACTTGTTTGTTATGTAGGTGTACTTGCACTTTTACTTGCGTGGAAGCAGGGTGTGCCGGGAGTTAACCTCTCACTTATTTCAAACGGAAAGCTCAGCATCAATATCTACACAGTTCTTTTCCTTGTGTTCTTTGGTGTTGGTTACGGTGCTTACTATTCTACAGCAGATATGCCCATTCCAATGGTTGCAGACTGCTCAGATTATGAAACATACAGATCAGGAAAATACATTCCTGGAATCATGGGAACACTCTTTTCCCTTGTGGATAAGCTTGTTTCCTCACTGTCAGCTACAGTAGTCGGAATCGCTGTAAGTCTGATAGGAATCAAGTCTCTTCCAACTGCAGATACGCCCTACTCATCAGGGATGAATGTAGTTGTTATCATACTTTTCTGCGTAGTACCTATGGTAGCGTGGATTGCCACAATAATAGCAATGAAAGGCTATATCCTTACAGGGGAAAAAATGAAGGAAATCCAGGAAGTCAATCAGAGGCGTAAGGAAGCTATAGCAGCAGGAATGTCACTACAGCAGGCGATGGAAGAATTATAATAGGAGAAGGAGAATATTAATGAAAAAGAAAAAACTGATATGGAAAATCCTGACAGTTATAACAGGTATTCTTATGCTTGTTTTCATCATAGGTACTCCGATTGCGATACACTATGGTACTGTAATTAACTGGGCATTAGGCGTTGTTCCATACAAGACTATCAAAAGTGATGTTGAGGAAAATGTTGTTTATTTCCCCAGTGAATTTGTAAAGAAGGATGCAGACGGAAGCACACAGCTTACTGCATCTGGAAGTGAAGTATATGATGATGCGGCCCTTGTTAAAGCCGGACAAGAACTTTGTAAAGAAGTAACGGCTGAAGGAATTGCCCTTGTAATGAATGATGGACTTCTTCCAATTCAGAAGGGGACAAAGGTAGGGCTTTTTAGCCAGTCAACTGTGAATCTTTTGACATCAGGAACGGGTTCAGGTAGTACAGCTTCTACAGGAGAGTATACATTCTATACTTCTATGGAGCATGCAGGCCTTGTACCTAACAGTGCACTTTGGAAGTTTTACAGTGAAGGAGCAGGAAAAGACTTTAAGAGAAGCGGCCCTTCTATCACAAGCCCTGCTGACTATCTTATAAATGAAGTTAATTGGTCTATACTTGAGTCAGACAGCACATTTGACAGCATGATTGCCAATGATGTTGCTATCTTCAACGTATCAAGAGTTGCCGGCGAAGGCTATGATATCCCAAGTGGACTTGACAATGCACTTACTCAGTCTGATCTCGGTGCAATCACAGCCACAGAAAGCGGCATGGATGGAAATGGCCTTAAACTTAATGACGATGAAAAGAGCGTACTTGAGGGCTTAAAGAATCTTAAAGCTGAAGGCAAATTGAAAGGTATCATCGTAACAATCAACGCAGCCAATATGCCTCAGGTTGATTTCCTTACTCAGGATTATGGCGTAGATGCAGTACTTGTAATCTCAACAACAGGTGAATGCGGAATTGATTCTCTTGGTGCAGTTCTTACAGGTGATATCAATCCATCAGGTCATCTTGTAGATACAATTTGCTATGACAATACTAAAAACCCTGCAATGATGAACTTTGGTGAGCATCAGTATGCAAACTACAGAAAAGACTACCTTGAAAAAGTAAAATCAAGTTCTATTCCTGAAGCTTTCATGAACCAGATGAATTATCAGGTTTATCAGGAAGGAATCTATATTGGATATAGATATTATGAGACAAGATATGAAGATTATGTAATGCAGACAGGAAATCCTGGACAGTATGCTTATAACGATATTGTTGCCTTCCCATTTGGCTATGGTCTTTCATATACTGATTTTGAATATTCTGATTATGAAGTAACAGAAGATGAAAACAATGTTACTGTAAACGTTAATGTTACTAACGTAGGTTCTGTAGCAGGTAAAGAAGTAGTTGAAGTATACTTCCAGTCTCCTTATACAGACTATGACAAAGAAAATGGTGTTGAGAAGGCATCTGTTGAACTTTGCGGATATGATAAGACAGAATCACTTGAGCCTGGTCAGAGTGAAAAAGTTACTATAACAATTTCTAAAGAAGAACTTGCTGCTTACGATTCAAATAATGCCAAGACATACATTCTTGATGCCGGAGAATACTACTTTACTCTTGCAAATGGAACACACGAAGCTGTTAACAACATTCTCGCTGCTAAGGGATTTTCACCTGAGACAACAGACCAGAGAATGGATGCAGAAGGAAATGCTGATCTTGTAAAGACAATCACAGTAGCTGATCTTGATAAAGAAAAATTTGCGCACTCTGCTGTTACAGGTGCAGACATCACAAACCAGTTTGATGATGTTGATATCAATAAGTATGATGAATCTCAGAAGATAACATATCTTACAAGAAATGATTGGGTAGCAACGTATCCTCATGAATCTGTTGTTCTTAACATGACAGACAAAATGTTTGAGGAAGTTCAGAGCGATTATTTCCCGGAAATTGAGGAAGTTAATTCTGATGAATATAAGATGCCGGTATTTGGAGCTAATTATGGTCTTAAGCTCATTACCTTAAAAGGCGAAGCTTATGATAATCCTATGTGGGACAAACTTCTTGATCAGATGACTTATGAGGAGATGAAAGCTCTTCTTATCAGAGGCGGTCATACAACAGCAGCCGTTAACTCAATCTCAAAGCCTGCAACATCAGATCAGAATGGACCTACTGGTTTTGGTACAACATTCGTTGGCGGTGGTAAAGGAACATCTTATCCTTCAGCCAGCATGCGTGCACAGACATACAATGACGAACTTGTAAAAAGAGTTGGTGAACTCATTGGTGAAGACGGATTACACTCTCACATTTCAGGTATTTATGGATTTGGTATAAATACACATCGTACTCCTTATTCAGGAAGAAACTATGAGTATTATTCAGAAGATCCATTTATTGCCGGATCAATCGGAACAAATGAGTGTATCGGTATCCAGTCAAAGGGTATCATTGTTTATGAAAAACACTGCTTCCTTAATGACCAGGAGACACACAGAGAAGGTGTTGGTACATGGAGTAATGAGCAGGCTATAAGAGAGATTTATCTCAATGCATTCTCAAAGGTTCTCAGAGCTGATATGGGAAATGCGAAGGCTATAATGACAGGATTTAACAGACTCGGAACTACATGGAATGGTATGCATTCATACATCAACAATGTAGTAAGAGGCGAGTTTGGGTTTGATGGATTCACAATTACTGATGCTGATAGTGACAATGAAGGAATTATCTGTGTAAGCTATATGTATGCACCAAGAGCAGTTAGTACAGGCACAGATATGTATGACGGTCTGTATGACAATCATGGTCGTACAAGCCAGCTTGATGAATACAAAGATAACGCTTATGTAATGTCTAACTTAAGGGAAGCATGTCATCGTATCTGCTATGCAGTTGTAAATTCATCAGCAATGAATGGCATTTCTTCAAATGATATCGTTGTCGCTGTCCTTCCTTGGTGGCAGAAAGCACTTTATGCACTTATTGCAGTATTTGTAGTACTTTTTGCTCTTTGCATCTTTATGCTTGTAAGAAAACCTAAGGAAGTTGAGGAGTCTGCAGAAAAGCTTAAGAAAAACAGTAATGCCAAGAGAGTTGCAATAATCGTAGCAGTTATCGCTGTGGTTGCAGTTGCAGCATTTGCTGTATCAAAGCTTGAATCTGGTGGAAATGTAAAAGATTTTGAAGTACAGGAAAATGGTGATTTTAGTTTCACTTCATCAGATAACAGCTATGTTATCAAAGTTTATAACGATTCAGATGTTTCAAACGGAACCGTAGCCGATGGTGCGGTAGTACTTGGCTCACAGTCTGCAAATGGTGGAGTTGGTAACATTAACTGCGTGCCATTTGGTGAAAACTATGCAGTAGTCCTTTATGAGCTTGATGCTAATTATAATGAGAAACAGGTTGCTGTCCTTAACGGATATAAGAAGTGCGGTGTACTTACTGCTCCAAAGGCTACATATCAGCCAGGAATTCCTTATATTCACACTGTAGACAGAATTGAAATCGACCTCAAGGATGCTCTTGCAAGCGAAGCACTCACAAGTTACCAGGTTGAGACTTATCTTGACGAAGCGCTAACTCAGAAAGTTGAGAGCGGATGTGGTGTCGTCGAGCCAACAGTAGAAGAAGGCAGAATTATAAATAACTACCTTGAATTTACACCTGAAATTGGCAACACATACTACTTCAGAATCAAGGCCCTTGCAAATGAGGATATCGGCGCCGAAGAGTCTGATTGGGGTGAAGTTACAAGCTTTACAGCAATGGAATAATTGGTCATAAAAAATTCACTTGAAATTTTGATAAAAAGTAGTAGACTATCTCGTTGTTAGTAGATTTTAAGTCAGAGTGTTACATGCACTCTGACTTAAATTTGTTTGAGCAGAGCTTTTTGCGAAGCGTGTTATGAATTTGGATTCAAGAGAATAGGTAATTTATGAAGAAGACAAGTAATATAAAAGATTTAACAGTTGGAAATCCAATGTCTCTGATTTTTGGATTTGCTATGTCACTTTTCTGGGGCATGCTCTTCCAGCAGATGTACAACATGATCGATACTGCAATAGTGTCATGGTTTCTCGGAAAAGAGGCCTATACAGGAATGGGAACAACAGGCGCTGTTAATTTCCTTATAATGGGCTTTTGCATGGGAGTCTGCAACGGATTTGCGATTCCTGTAGCTCAGAGGTTTGGTGCCAAAGACTATAAGAGCATGAGAAAGTTCGTGTCACATGCCATAATTCTTTGCTCTGTATTTGCAGTTGTAATGACATTTTTCGTCAGCGTTTTCTGCAGACAGATACTTGTTATCATGAAGACCCCTGAAGATGTTTTTGAATATGCATATATTTATATAATTGTTGTCTTCCTTGGAATTCCGGTTACATATATGTACAATCTCCTCTCAGCCATAATAAGAGCGCTGGGAGATTCCAAACACCCTGTAGAGTATCTGATAATTGCTTCAGTTCTCAACATCGTTTTAGACCTTGTATTTATCATTCCTCTTCATTGGGGAATATTCGGAGCAGCCTTTGCTACTGTGGTTTCACAGCTGGCTGCAGGCACAATGTGTCTTGTTTATATAATCAAAAAGATAGACATTCTTCATTTGAGAAAAGAGGATTGGGAGCTTGACAGAGACCACTTTGTTATCCTGTTTAACATGGGTGTTCCAATGGGACTTCAGTACTCAATAACAGCCATCGGAAGTGTTATCCTCCAGACCGCCATCAATGCCCTTGGTACAGATGCGGCAGCCGCTGTTACAACAGGAAGTAAGGTTGGAATGTTCTTCTGTATTCCCTTTGATGCTCTTGGTTCAACAATGGCAACCTATGGTGGACAGAATGTTGGAGCCAAAAAGCTCGATCACCTTCAGCAGGGACTTGTTGCAGCAGTTAAGCTTGGATGCGGCTATGCTATCCTTGCATTTGTAGTGCTTGCCCTCTTTGGAAGACAGTTCTCAATGGTATTCCTTAATGCAGGAGAGGCAGCCTGCCTTGATAATGCCCATATGTTCCTTTTCTACAACAGCATGTTTTATGTGCCACTTGCACTTGTTAATATAGTGAGATTCCTGATCCAGGGTATGGGCTTTTCAATGTTTGCCGTCCTGGCCGGAGTCATGGAGATGATAGGCCGAAGCGTTGTTGCCATTCTCCTTGTTCCTAGATTTGGATTCATAGCTATATGCCTTGCTTCACCGGCAGCATGGATACTTGCAGATCTTTTCCTTATCCCTGCATTCATCATGGTAAGGAATAAACTTCGCAGAATATTTGGAGGTCAGGTAGAAGTCTACTGATCCCTGTAAGAAATATAAGAGAGCTCCCCGATTGATCATCGAGGAGCTTTTTTAGCTTAAGAATTAATTCTTTTTGTCATGTTTGGGTCTAGGTCAGGATTTATCTTGGTTATCTTGCGGTCGTAGGTCATAAGGCCATTTACCTCTTCCTCGACGTCAGAGACTTGCGTGTAAACTGCACCAGCCAGACCCTTTGGAATAAGCGGTTTTAGATCCGCATTTATAAGATTGTAGTAAGCGACGCCAAGGTCATCTAAGGTGTCGTATTTTTTATAGCCATAAACCCTGTCTACGCTTGAATGGCCGCCTATGTGGCAGGTGTAGCCGCCGTACTCGGATATGACGAATGCACGTCCTTTTGGGTCGTTTTCTACAGACAAAGGCCTGAAGTAATTGTGGACACTTCTAAAGTCACCGCTTCCCTCATCAAACCATCCACTGGCCTGGTCAACAGGCCGCGTCCTATCCAGCTCTTTTGCCATAATGGTGGCTCCTGCGGCGTTGAACTGTCCCCAGCCTTCGTTAAATAGTACCCAGGTGGCAATACTGGGAACGTTGTAGAGATACCTTATGGTGTTCTGCATTTCATCGAGCCATTCCCTGCGGCCTTCAGCTGAGCCTCTTGAGAAAGTCTTGTAGTAGGCAGGTCCGTCAGACATGCGTCCGAATACCTTAGGGAAAAGAGTTGGCAGGTAAGAAACCACGGGCTTGGCATAGGAGGAGCCGCCACTTACCATATCCTGCCATACTATCATTCCAAGTCTGTCGCAGTGATAGTACCAGCGTGCAGACTCAACTTTTATGTGCTTGCGCATCATGTTGAAATGAAGGCGTTTCATTTCAGTTATGTCATAGATAAGTGCATCATCAGATGGAGCAGTGTAAAGGCCATCGGGCCAGTAGCCCTGATCCAGAACTCCCATGAGGAAATAGGGCCTTCCGTTTAAGAAGAATCTGGATTTGCCTCTGTCGTCATATTTGACTTCAAAAGACCTCATGGCAAAATAGGAGCTTACGTGATCCTGGCCGCATAAGATCTGGATCGGATACAGGTAAGGATCCTCAGGGCTCCACATATGAGGGCTTTCAATCTTGAATTTAAAACTGTAGTAGGAAGGTGCAATAGCAGAGTGATCTACACCGATAGTAGGATACGTGTCTGAAGAAAAAGACCAGTCCCCACTAAAGGTTGTTCCGGGACGCGTGTCAGAGTCAGGTGACTTAACAAGTTCGTGACCGGGAATCTTCACTGTTACGGTAGCTTTTTTGTTGGTTGCAACTTCTATAGTTACGGAATGAAGGTCTGCGCCGGGATGGATTTTTATCTCCCTGACATAGACTTCAGGAACTTCTTCAATCCATACAGTCTGCCAGATTCCGCTCTGAGCTGTGTAGTACATGCCACCGCGCTTTAAAGTCTGTTTGCCGCGGCTGTGATAGGATGAATCACTGGTGTCGCGAACCCTTAGGTAAATCGTGTTATCGGCTGTACTTAGGTTATCCTCATTGAAAATAAGGAAATCAGTTATATCAATTGTAAATGGCAGATATCCGCCGCTGTGAGAGCCAACAAGGGAGTCATTTACAAATACATCAGCAAACTGGTCGACTGCTCCAAAATGCAGAAGAATCCTTGAAGTGCGGGATTTTCTTGTGATACAGGGGAGATTCTTTTTATACCATAGAAGCTGATCCGGAAGGAGTCTTTTTTCAACGCCTGAAAGAATGGCTTCCGGTGAAAACGGTACAAGAATATTTCCTTCCATGCGGGAAGGAAGCTCATCTTTTGAATTAACAGGGGCAAAAAGATATTCCCAATATCCGTTGAGATTAACATAGCTATCACGGACGAACTGCGGACGAGGATATTCTTTTAACAGATTGGCAGGATCAATGTTTTCACCCCAAGTCGTGTAGAGTCTGTTTAGAATGTCATCTTCGTGGGGCTTATCGATAGCTTTGATTGCATCAATTAAGTCCATAACATACCATCCTTTTAGTGTTCTACTGTATTGTTATGCGCGTACTGCATAATAAGGTCCTGATAAAATGCTGCAAGTGTAGCGTTGCGATATACATTTATCCACAGAAGGGGGATAAAAAGAGTTATCACACCAAGGAGCATGATCGGGATAAATGATACGTTTAGATAAAGAAGCTTAAAGCGGTTGCCTTTCATGAGACGTCTGCTTGTTGCCAACAGCTCTTTTGCACTTCTGTCCTGGAAATCATGAAGAAGGTAAAAGGCCTGTGAATAAGTCAGACGAACATAAACATTAACAATGAGCTCTACGAAAAGAGCAAGTATTGTTCCAAGGAACAGATTCGGTGAAGTGTTGTGCTGTGTGAGGTAGAGAAGATATGTGGCAGGAAGCCCTATAACGAAGTCTACGAGCACAAAAAGAGACTGAACTTTCACGGCCTTTTCAGGGAATATCTTAAATCCGAAAAAGAGATCTGAAATAGAGACATTCTGTGAATAGATCAGATTCATATAAAGGTATGTCTTGCCTGAAACAAGCACACCTAAAAGAATGCTTACAATAAGCACTATTGCTTCATTTATTACATACTGAATTATGCTTCCGGAACTGGAAACAGTGGCAATACCAGACAGAACCAGCTGTATGATGATGACGATAAGATCCGCAGATATAAGTGTTCCGTATTTTTCAAGAGAACGCTCTTTTGCGATTGCTTTAAGTTCTGCTGATGATTTTAGATTAGTCATTTTGATAATAAACCCCGCCTTATCCGGCAAGATCTACATTGTTCCCCACAAGTCCCTGTCTGTCCATGGACTTTCTCGCCTTCTGATAAGGATTCTCCTCGTTTTCGTATTTTATTTTGGTGGCTGTCGTTCCACCGCTTACATAAACGCGTCCGCACTCAGGACATACAGCTGTTTTGATAGAAACAGAAGCCTGTAAGACTTTGCCGTTGTTCTGGGCTGCGTCTTTATATGCATTACTCACATGTTCCGCCTCGTGACCGCGGACTCTTGCACCTGCCGCTGCAGGATCAATGTGCTGTGCGCTCTTAAAGGAAACCATCTCATCGGAACCGTCCTGATATTTTCGGTTCTTGCAGGTCTCACACTCTGCAGGAGATGATGTTTTTCCAGGAGCTTTCTGGGTAGATTCGTTTGGATTAAGGATAGGTTTTGTAGCTTCTGCAGCACTTGTGGAAGATGCTGCATAACCTCCAAACATTCCATATCCGCCGCCTATCGCACCGATCATACTCATAGGCACCTCTTTTCAACATAGGACTCTTACTGTTACAGATCGCTTAGCCCCAGCTCTTTTAACAGATCATCAAAACTCTGACCGTTCATCTGCTCGGACATCTGGTTGAGCTGCTGTCTGTAGGTAGGATCAGTAAGAATAGTATGCATAGATGAAACAAAAACAATGTAACCTAGAACTATACCGATAGTTCCATATATAATTCCGCGCTTTGCCTGAGGAAGAAGCTTTTTTTCTGAACCCTTAGACAAAATGCCAAGGACAACTGCCACTCCGCCAAGGACGATGCCTATATTCATGACAAAACAAAGAGGAATAGCTATAAGTCCTGTAACAAGAGCTACAGTGGCCATGTTTACGTGGCTGTCAAGCTGGTTGTGACTCTTGTTGTAGTTGTAATTATTGTAGTAGTACTTATCATCCCCGTTATCGCCCATACAAAACTCCTCGCGAACATAATTTCATACATTAAATATACAATATTAACCGCTTTTTTACAATGTTTGGGCCTTTATGTAAGTCTTGAAAACAGTGCAAAATGCTTGGTATAATAGGGGAGTGTGCTGATTTATAGAATTTTCAGCAAAAATTTATTATTAAATAGCTTTTTATAAGCGAGGGAAGTATGGATATTGTATTAAAGATCAAAGAAGAACTTAACGTGGAAAAGTGGCAGGTAGAGGCTGCTGTCAAACTTATTGACGAAGGCAACACTATCCCATTCATTTCTCGTTACAGAAAGGAAGTAACGGGCTCACTTAATGATGAGCAGCTTCGTAATCTTGATGAAAGGCTTAAGTATTTAAGAGGCCTTGAAGAGCGCAGAGAACAGGTGCTTGCTTCTATTGAAGAACAGGGCAAGATGACTGACGAACTCAAAGCCAAGATCATAGCTGCAGAAACAATGGTAGCTCTGGAGGATCTTTATCTTCCATACAGACCAAAGAGAAAGACAAGAGCCAGCGTCGCAAGAGAAAAGGGACTTGAAGGTCTTGCAAATATTCTTTTGGCGCAGGAAACAACAAAGCCGCTCCAGGAGGAGGCTGCTGCATTCGTTGACCCTGAAAAAGGAGTCAATGACCCTGCTGAGGCACTTCAGGGAGCTATGGATATCATAGCTGAGGATGTTTCTGATAACGCTGACTTCAGAACATACATAAGAGAAACTACAATGGAGCAGGGCGTGCTTACCAGTAAGGCCAAGGATGAGAAGGCTCAGAGCGTGTATGAGATGTACTACAACTACGAAGAGCCTGTTAAAAAAGTTCTCGGACACAGAGTACTTGCTCTTAACCGTGGAGAGGCAGAGAAGTTCCTGGTTGTTAAGATTGAGGCACCCGAAGAGCAGATCTTGCAGTACCTTGATAAAAAGATGCTCAAAAACGACAATCCTGTCACAACTCCTGTAATAAAAGAGATCAACCAGGATGCATATGAAAGACTTATTGCTCCTGCTATCGAGCGTGATATCAGAAACGAGCTCACAGAAAAGGCTGAGGATGGCGCTATTTCCGTATTTGGCAAAAACCTCACTCAGCTTCTTATGGCACCACCTATTGCCGGCAAGACAGTCCTTGGCTGGGACCCTGCTTTCAGAACAGGCTGCAAGCTCGCAATCGTAGATGCAACAGGTAAGGTCCTTGATACAAAGGTTATCTACCCTACAGCTCCTCAGAACAAAGTTGAGGAGGCCAAGGTCGAGCTTAAAAAGCTCATCGACAAATATGACGTTGACCTTATTTCAGTTGGTAACGGTACTGCTTCAAGAGAGTCAGAGCAGGTTATCGTCGAGTTGATAAAAGAGCTGGATAAGCCTGTTCAGTACGTTATCGTAAGTGAGGCAGGTGCTTCAGTTTACTCAGCAAGTAAGCTTGCTACAGAGGAATTCCCACAGTTTGATGTAGGACAGCGTAGCGCAGCTTCAATTGCCAGAAGACTTCAGGATCCTTTGGCAGAGCTTGTTAAGATCGATCCTAAGTCAATCGGTGTTGGTCAGTACCAGCACGACATGAACCAGAAAAAACTTGGAGAAGCTCTTGAAGGTGTAGTAGAGACCTGCGTTAACAAAGTTGGTGTAGACCTCAACACAGCATCAGCTCCACTTCTTCAGTACATTTCAGGTATCAGCAAAGTTATTGCCAAGAACATCGTTGAATATAGAGAAGAAAACGGTAAGTTTAACAGCAGAGCAGAGCTTTTAAATGTACCAAAGCTCGGACCTAAGGCATATGAGCAGTGTGCAGGTTTCTTAAGGATCGCTGACGGTGAGAACCCTCTCGATGCCACAAGTGTTCATCCTGAATCCTATGATGCTACATTAAAACTCATGGATAAGCTTGGAATCACATTTGATGATGTAAGACAGGCTCAGAAGAACGCTGCCAAGGCTTCACTTGAAAAGCCTGCAGCTAAAAAGGAAGAAAAGCCAAAGCCACAGAAAAAAGCAAAGCAGGTAGTTATCAGAAATACAAGCACAGCTATGGGGGCGGCTCTTGCTGCAGCTCTTGCAGGAAGTAACCTTGCTGTCACAGAAGCTGAGGTTTCAAATTCAAAGAAGGAAAAAGAAACTGAGAATACTTCAAATACAGCTTCTGCAACAGGATCACTGTCAAAGAAAGTATCTGAGTCAGATAAAAAGAAACTTGCAGAGGAACTTGGAATCGGTGAGATCACACTTACAGATATCCTCTCAGAGCTTGAAAAACCATCAAGAGACCCTCGTGAGAACATGCCTGCACCAATCCTTAGAAGCGACGTCCTTGATATGAAGGACTTAAAGCCGGGAATGGTACTTAAGGGAACAGTAAGAAACGTAATCGACTTTGGATGTTTCGTAGATATAGGTGTTCACCAGGATGGACTTGTTCATATCTCACACATCACAGACAAGTACATCAAACACCCTCTTGAGGCAGTAAGCGTAGGAGATATTGTAGATGTTCAGGTTCTTGATGTTGAGCTTGATAAAAAGAGAATTTCTCTTTCAATGAAGCTTCAGGATCCCGCTAAGGTTGCGGCAGAAGCTGCTGCAAAAGCTGCAGAGAGACCTGCACCAAAGGTAAAAGCTGAGGATAAGGCTTCAAAGCCTGCTCCAAAGAGAACTTCAGTTGTAGATCAGGTTGCAAAGGCAGCAGGAGTTACCAAGAAAGCTGCTCCTGTTAAAAAGACTGCTGCTCCAAAGGCAGCATCAGCGCCTGCAGAAGCTGCAAAGCCTGCAGCAACAACTACTGAGGCTCCTAAGAAGTTCAAGAAAAAGGGCATTGTCATTTTCAAAGGAAATGCTAACGACTAATACAAAAAAATGATATAATTATTTTGAAATCTTGTTAATCCAATAGTGATGCCGGTGAAAGTAATTTTGCCGGCATCTTCATCTTAAGAGAGGCAGATTGCAAAATGGGCGAGTTTTTTGAGTTTATTAAAAGTGCTGTTAAACAACTAATCAGTAACAAGACTCGTACGCTGATGACGATGCTTGGCATTATCATCGGTATTGCATCTGTGGTCATAGTAGTCACTATGGGAAATGGTATGACGGATTTTCTGGTCAGAGAACTGGATAGCGTTATGCCTAATACCGGTGATATCTCAATGAATGTCAACAAAACAACAGAAAGAATAACACGTGAGGATCTTAAGGAAGTAAAAGAGCGTGTTCCGGATATATATGGCATCACACCCGTTTTATCTCCTGAGTATGAGTCAGTAAAGATCAAAACAAAAAGAGGATCTTATCTGGCAGCTATCGTCGGCAGATCAGAGGGGGGACTTTATGCTCAAGGACCTGTAATGGCAGCCGGATCATATTTTACTGAGCAGCAGGTGGACAATGCAGCAAGGATATGCGTAATTAACGATACAGATGCTGACAAGATATTTGGAACCAGAAATTGTATCGGTATGGAAATTGAGATTACTATTGGTGCAAAGTCTGCAACTTATACCGTAGTAGGACTGAGACAAAATACTGCTTCAGTAGTTTTTAGTATGTTCGATGATCCGGGGGATGAATATATGGCATCTGTTGAAGTTCCATATACCTCCTACTGCGCAGATTACAACGTCAATGCCGATGCTTTGACCAGAGTCAGTGTATATGCACATCCTGAGCGCCTTTCAGAACTTTCGGAACAGGCAAGAAATGTCATAGCCCAGAACCATATGATAAGGGATAAAGAACTGATTCCGCTTAGAGTATATGAGGGACTAAGCGATGTTTTTGGCAGTGTCATGAACAGCGCTCGTGTGTTCATGATCCTGATAGCTATCATTTCATTGGTGGTAGGCGGAATCGGCGTTATGAACATTATGCTTGTCTCAGTTACAGAGAGAACAAGGGAGATAGGTATCAGAAAATCCATAGGTGCAAGGACAGGAGCTGTTATGATACAGTTTCTGGCAGAATCAGCTTTTTTGACCTTGCTCGGTGGAATCTTAGGAATTGGTGTTGGGCTTGCACTGGCAAAGATTGGCTGTAACTTTCTCGGTTTCAAATTTATTATTTCTCCGATGGAAATTGTAATGGCAGCTCTTTTCTCTGTCATAATAGGAGTCTTCTTCGGTTTATATCCTGCTGCTAAGGCTTCCGGAATGAAACCCATAGATGCTCTTAGAAATCTCATGAGCGATGTCAAAAATACACGAGTAAGAGGTGGACTTACTATACTTGGTATTGTTATCGGTATTACAGCTGTTTTGGTTGTGCTTATCGTGAGTGATGGCTATGAGGCCCAGATGAAGGCAGATCTTAATAAGAGGGCAGCAGGCATAATTTTAAAAGTCGATCAGACCAAAACAGACAAGTTCATAACACGCGATGTTTTAAAAACGCTTGAGGATATATATGCCGGTGATATATATGGAATAGACATGCTTGAAGCTGTGGGCGGACCAGCCATGACCGTCAACAAGAGAGGAAAAGATGTGACTGCAGATCTTTTTGGTGATGGTGAGGCGCTTGGATATGAAAATGCCATGAAGCTCATTGTAGGAAGATACTACAGCTTTGAAGATATTTATGAGTGTAACAGGGTTTGTGTTATACCAGAGGTTACAGCAAAAGATATCTTTGGCTATACCAATGTTGTTGGAAAAGAACTGCCAATTACAATTGGACAAAAGTCATATAATCTGACAGTCGTGGGAGTTACTGAAAGTACGGACTGGGACCTTGATAATGCAGCTACAGACTGTTATTTTGTCTACTTGCCTTTCACTACAGCCAGCGAGTTTTTGGGAAAAAATCCGGATCAGGTCGTTGCTTCCTGTAAGCTGGTCCTTGGTCATGACAGTGTTGATGATGCCCTTAAGAGACTCTCTTCCATAGCAGAAAATTTGCTGGAGGTAAGAGGAAAAGGGGCAATAACCATAACAAGAGAAGATACCATGAGTGGATTTGATAAGATAATCAAGGCCATAAAATATGTAGGTTCTGTTATAGCGGCTATATCAATAGTGGTAGGTGGAATTGGCGTCATGAATATCATGACTGTTACTGTAACGGAGAGAACAAGGGAAATAGGAATAAGAAAGGCTATTGGTGCAAGAACGGGATATATCATGCTCCAGTTTTTGGGGGATGCATCAAGGCTTACTTTTATAGGTGGTCTCATAGGTGTGGCACTTGGACTTGGCTTATCCTATGTGGCATGCATGCTCGTAGGATTTCCATTTGTGGTAGACCCTGTAATGGTGGTGCTTGTGTCGGGAGCGTCTGTTGTACTTGGCATATTCTTTGGCATAAATCCGGCTTATAAGGCCGCAAAGCTCAAGCCAATCGATGCCCTCAGAACAGACTAAAAATCGCCAAAAATTAAATATTTATAAATAAAAACCATTTTGTTGACAGCTTTTTTACACACGTAATAGAATATTCGTATAAACATTCAACCGTAAATAAGTAGTTTCTTTTTATAGGAGGTATGGCTATGAACTTTACAAAAGAACAGATTGAGAAAGCTGCAAAATGTAAGAGTGTTGATGAGCTGTTAGAGCTTGCAAAGGCTGAAGGAGTAGATCTTTCAAAAGAAGATGCTGAGAAGTATTTTGCACAGCTTTCAAGTGGAGAGCTTAGCGTTGATGATATGACAGATATTGCAGGTGGAGCATGTTGTGGAAATGCCTGTGCACAGTGTTGATTTTTTTTCTGAGTAAGAGGTGTTGAAATGAGCGAGATTAAAGTGTCAAAAGAGCTTTTTCAAAAGCTGGCTACTTGCAAAACGGCTCAGGAAGTTGTTGATATGTGCAAAAAAGAAGCTATAGATCTTCCAATTGAAGACGCAGAGAAATTCATTGCACAACTTTCAAGTGAAGAAATCAGTCTTGATAGTGCAGAGAAGATTGCGGGTGGCGAGCCTTGTGCCGGTGCAGTATCTTTTGGTTGCGTTGGCCTTGGCATTTTTTAAGAATCGTAAATATCAAAAATAAAGCTAAACCCACATATGTATGAATATGTGGGTTTACTTAGTATGTGGGGGTTGGAATGGCAGATTACCATTTGAGCAGGTATGATATGATCCTGCCACTTGAAGAAGTGGAAGGAAAAGCTCTTTTAGCAAACGGAGTCTATGGAGCATATGATGTCGTTCCATTATCATGCATAGATAGTATTAAGTCAGGGGGAGAATGGCTGGATGAAGAGCTTTTTGAAAGACTTAAGAAAAGAGGCCATCTTGTAAAAGAGTCAGCTGAGGAGGAGCTTAAAAATGCGTCTCTTTTGACCAGGTGCTGGTGGCTTTTGCCCTACAGGGCCATTATGGATTTAGTTATAATGCCAACTTATAACTGTAATTTCAGATGCGATTACTGTTATGAGCGCAAACGCCTTGAAAAGGGTAATGAGTGGCTTGGGCATTCAATGAGCGATGAAGTTTTAGATGCGGTATTCGACCAGATTGATGAGTATATAAGGCAAGGCAGGCACATAAGGAATGTCTTTTTATATGGTGGCGAACCACTTCTTAGAACCAACAAAAAGCAGGTGGAATACATAATAAACGCCTGCCATGACAGAGAGATCAAGCTTATATGCGTCACAAACGGATATGACCTAGATCAGTACATAGATATATTGGAGCCTGACTGGTTTGACTTTTTGCAGATAACTGTCGACGGCCCTAAAGAAGTTCATGATAAAAGGCGCTTTCTTGCCGGTGGTCAGGGCAGTTATGAGAAAATAATGAAGAATATTTCCCTTGTGCTTGAAAAGGGCCTGAGGGTTCATCTTAGAACTAATATAAACAGATCTAATCTGGAGAGTGTAATGGAACTCCCTAAGGAGTTTGAAAAAAGAGGATTTTTAAAATATCCGAATTTCTACTGGTATTTCAAAGCTACAATCGGCTGCTTTGAAGATGATCCGAATAATGCCATAACTGATCTTGAAATGTATGAGACCATGAAGGCATTTGGAATGGATAAAAAAACAGCTCTGCAGCACTGTATGCTGTATGGCCAGATTACAAGAAGAGTTGGCGGTGCCATTGCGGCAGAGACCTATCCACCGCTCCGCCCTGCAGCTTGTGGCGCGGAGGCTGATATGTTGGTGGTTGATCCTGACGGTAAACTATATACCTGCTGGGATGTGGTTTCCATGGAAGAATACACAGTCGGTTACACAGATCTTGAAGCAAAGCGTTTTCGTTTTGATCTTAATTTCCCGAAATGGAGGGGGCGGACCGCAGACAGACTGGAGAACTGCGCTGATTGCCCTATGATGATGGTTTGCGGTGGCGGATGTGCCATTGAAAGCGACCACGCCTACGGAACTATGGATAAAGGTTTTTGCGGGACCTTTAAAGAGGCTTTTGAAGAGGTTGTTCCGTATATATGTGGTAATAAATATAAGGAAAGTGGAGAAGATGAGCTTGGAGGAAGCTGGTACGACCTTATCGGGAATATAACAGATGAGGATAAAGAGACACTTTTTTCTACCATGTCACAGCTTGAAGCTCAGGATATTCTAAAAAAATACCTACGCAGATACAAAAGGATCTTTAGGTGATCCATTAGGGAGGGCAGATGTTTTTTTACTTAAAGCAACCATGGTGCCTGAGAGGTTATCAAAAAGACCTGATGCTTTTGGAAAAGTCCGGAGAATTGGAGCTTCCATACAGACTTACATATCCGCTCTTTGATCTTCTGAATAAATGCGATGGGGTAACTGATATTGAAATCGAAGAAGGCAGCAGGCAAGAGCAGGTTATAAAAAAATATATGGAAATGGGAGTCCTTGAAAAGACGAACAAACCAAAAGAAATTGAAACCTGGCAGAAGTATAAGCACTTTGATAACAGGCGTATTCCTCGCGGCTTTTTTAGTGTGACAGGAAGGTGCAATTTAAACTGTATCCACTGCTTTTCCGCTACCGAATATGGGAAAGTTCCCTTTGAATTTTCTTTTGACCAGATAACTTATATTCTTGACCAGTATAAAGACTGTGGTATCAGAAAGCTCACAATAACAGGAGGAGAGCCACTTCTTCGCTCTGATTTTACAGATATCATAAAGGCCATGGCAGACAGGAATATGGAAATGTTCCGCCTTTACACAAATGGAATGTTTCTTGATGAAAGGATAGTAAAAAGCCTTAAAGAAAACAGTTTAAATCCGCAGATTGTAATAAGTTTTGATGGTGTGGGAACTCATGACTGGATACGAAATTATAAGGGAGCCCAAAAAAAAGCGGAGGAATCCATAGCATTTGCACTGGATAGCGGCTTTGAGGTGAAGGCCAATGTCAATGTGAATTCCAAGACGGCAGAGAGACTCCCTGAAACTGCCCACTATCTCTATGATCTGGGAATACGATCTATCTTTTTCATAAGGACCAGTGAAGGCCCAAAGTGGATAAGAAGCGGATATGGAAGCCTGTCAGCAGAGGATTATTGGACTGTAATGCTTGAGGTAATGTCAAGTATCAGACAGGAGAATAAAAAAGACCTTGAGATCGTCTGGTTTAACGGCCCGACACTTACAAAAGGTATAACAGCAGAGGCGCTAAAAAGCGGATCTCCATACAGATATGAATCTGAGGATATCAAAAATTCTGCCTGGTGCTTTAAAGCGATAAATGATCTTTATGTATCATCTACAGGAATGGTATTCCCATGTGATGGCTGCGAGGGCGTTGCACTTCAGACAGGATGGCTTGGAGAGAATTCCAATATTCTAAAAAGACCCCTTAGAGACATCATTAATGATTCGCATTATTCGGAAATTATGAGAATGACTGCGGAAGAAGTAATAGAACATTCAAAAGACTGTAAAGGCTGCGACTGGGAAGAAAGGTGCCATGGCGGAAACTGTCGTGTGTGCGGAATGCTCTATAAGGCAGTTGCAAACGGATATACCTTTGAGAACTGCGATATTGATATAAAACTTCCGGCGCCTTTAACATGTACTTTTTACAAAAAGGGTTACTACGAGAAACTTCTAAAGATATTAGAGGAATAGCCTGATGGGAAATGTGGATGTTGTGCAATGGATGATAACGGGCAACTGCAACTACCACTGCAGTCATTGTTACCTCGGTGAAGATAACAGAATGGAGCCGGATATTTCCAGTCTGTTGTCGTATATTGAATATTTTAAGGATTATGGGATAAAAAAAGTGATCCTGACAGGAGGAGAGCCTCTTATCAGAAAAGATCTTGGGCAGCTTTTAAAAGCTCTTTATGATGCGAATATTAAAGTGACCGGAATAATCACAAACGGGGCGCTGATAACAAAAGATCTTTTAGGGATGCTTAAGGATTTTGGTAATGATACCACCTTTAGTATCAGCTATGACGGTGATGAAACTCACGATGTAGTAAGGAATTTTAAGGGAGCTAAAGAAAAAACACTTGCAGCCTTTGATCTGTGCAGAAAAGAAGGCTTTAATACTGCAAGCGATATGACCTTTTATAGAGGAAATGCAGGCAATTTAAGGGAAAGTATAAAGACTCTTGAAGAACATGGATGTAGTTCTCTTAAAGTCTCACCTCTTTTAATGGCAGGCAATGCGCAAAAAGGAAAGCTTTTGGAGAGTCTCACGCCAACTGAAGTTTTAGATGCATTTTGTGAGTATATACCATTTTATTTTGTGGATAAGATAAAAATGAAGGTCTTTCTTAGTGCATATTTCTATGGGGATGGCCAGAATGGAATATGGGACATACCGGTAGAGCGCTTTAAGATGTACGTGGATGACTGTGATAAAGCAATGTGTGCAAAAGAAGAGAAAGTTCCATTTTTGTACATAGATGGAAGACTTCTTCCCTGTGCAGGCGTAGCAGGTTATAAAGAACAAAGAGAGAAAATGCGCAAAATATCAGATGGAGGAATTGAGGCAGCCATGAAATCGCCGGCATATGCAGGATTCATGGGGTATACACTTAAGGAACATGCCAGATCAAACCATGATTGCAAAGAATGTGAGTATCTCAAGACCTGCATGGGAGGATGCCGCATTATAGCAGGAATTGAAGACTTTGAGCTTCATGGGAAAGACAGGTACTTTTGTACTTATTTTAAAAACGGGTATCTAGGCAAAGTAAAGGCAGCAGTTCAGCTTGGAAAGAGCCTTGCAGCCCTTGAATAGGAGGATGACATGAAATTCATAATGGCTTACAGCGGAGGGAAAGATTGTACTTTATGTCTCGACAGACTCATCAGGCAGGGGCATGAACCGGTAGCTCTTTTTACTACGGTTACAAGAAGAGGCTTTAACTACAATCATGGCATCAGAAAAGATGTCTATGAGAAGTATGAGGAGCTTTTGGGAATACCTGTTATATTTTGCGAAACAGCTGAGCTCCACAACGAGGACGATATGTACAATGTCCTTAAAGATGCCATTGAAAAATATCACGCTGACGCCATGGTCACAGGCGACATTTATCGTGAAGACGTGGCTGCCTGGAACAAACATCTTGCTGAGCGCCTTAATATCGAGCTTGTATGTCCTTTGTGGAACGAATCATCAGAAAGCATACTGAATGAGGTTCTTGATAGAGGATATAAATTCTTAATTAAAGCCGTTAAAACAGATTATCTTGATCCGTCTTATATAGGAAAGCAGATAACCAAGGAGCTTATAGAAGAGTTCAGGCAAAAGAAAATGGATATATGCGGGGAGGATGGCGAGTACCATTCAATCACTGTAGACGGTCCCATATTTAAGGTGCCTATGAAGGTTATGTTTAAAGAGCCTGTCGTAGGCGGCGGAAGAGCTATGAGCGATGTTCTGTTGGAAGGGTGACACAAGATGGTTGGTAAGGGCAAGGAAAGGGATCCGGGTGAAACCGTAGAAATAGTAAAAAAGGCCTTAGAATCCATTGGAATTGAGATTAAAACCAGAGAGTATGGGGCTGGAAAAGAGCTCTACAGTGTCCTTTTGTATGACCCTGTTTGCAAATGGCAGGTCTGGGGAAAAGGCGCCAGCAGAGAGTATGCCATGGCCAGTGCCTATGGTGAAGCTGCCGAGAGGCTTCAGAACAGGGCTTTGTACAGGACAAGTCTTGGGAGTGAGAACATCAAAAGATGGCCTGATGAAGAGAGATTTCCTGCAGCTAAGATTTGGGAAAATGAGGATATTGCGAAGGATTTTCGGAATTCTTCAAGTGACGCTGACGATCTTTCAAGAGAAGAATTTGTCAGGGAATATACGGGGCAGGAAGATGTTTCTTTTGTCCCATATTATAGTGTGAAAACAGGGCAGCAGGTCTATATGCCTGAGGACCTGCTAAATATACTTTCAGGAAGTAATGGGATGGCTGCAGGTAATACCGAAGCAGAATCTGCAACGCAGGCTTTGTGCGAGATCATCGAAAGATACGCCAAGTTTGAGATTATTTTAAAAGAACTGACTCCGCCTCTGATTCCGATTGATGAGATAAGAAAGATAGCACCCCATCTAGCAGATCTTATAGCTGATATAGAAAAACAGTCAGGGTGCAGCCTTATAGTTCGTGACGCATCTCTTGGAAAGGGGCTTCCTGTAGTCAACGTCATCATGGCAGACAAACAGTGCAGTATGTATGCCTCAAGGTTTGGATCACACCCGGTCTTTGAGATTGCGCTGGAGAGATGTCTTACTGAAATGGCCCAGGGTTGGAGCAGTTTAAAAACAAGACAGCACATGGTTTCCTGGCCGCAGGAGAGTGGCAATGTTATGGGATTCAGGAACCTCTCAGATTCATTTCGAAATGACTGTGCAGATCTTCCGGATTCTTTTTTTACAGGGAAGCCTTCATGGGAATATACAGGCTGGGAAGAGAAGGATACGGGCAATTGTGGATGGGCCCGGAATCTTACCGAACTTCTCTTAAAGCTTTCAGGTGATGTGTACATAAGAAAGTATAAGTATGCCGGGATTTACTCAGTTCGAATTTATGTGCCCGGAATATCAATTCTTCCATTTAAATTCGGGAAAAGAAATCTTAAGAATTCCAAGATTAGAGACATCGTGCACAACGCGGCTTCTTTATCGGAAGTAAAGGACATGGAACTTGCAAAAGAAATCCTTATTGCGATAACAGATGATTCATCCGCCGTCTGCGCGAGAAGTGATTTGAGGGATATGCCATTGCCCTTTGGTATTTTGAAGGCTCTTTTGGCGATAATGACTGGTGACAAAAAGAGGGCAATCTCTTTTTTGGAGGGAGAAAAAGGAAGGCAGGAACAGTGTCTTTTGCAGTATCTTCGCTTGGAACAGTCCGGCAGAGAAAAGGAATCAATAAAAAGTCTTATCGAGTTGTTCTTTGATGAAAAGATATATGAACGGATATTCAGAGTAATGGACGGGGCATCGGACCAGGCACTAAAGAACTGGTTTGATCATGTGGACCTGACAAATTCCATGCTTATTGCCAAAAAAGAGGCCCAGGACGAAGAGCTTCAAAAGGTAAGGAGAAGTCAGGAACTTATGCTTATAGAAAGTATGACCAAAAACATGTTGACCCAGGATGGGATTAAGGGAGACTAATGGACGTTTTATTTGTAAATGGGATGGAACTTACAAAGTCAGGAAACGCCACACCGCATATCGGGCAGATCATATTAAAAAATATAATTTCCCCCAAATATGATACAGAGATTTTAAGCTTCGACCAGCTTATAGCAAGGGGGGAGTTTGATATTGATAAAGATCCTGATGCTTTGATAGATGAAATGGCGGAGGTCATCCTAAAAAAGAACCCGGGAGTTGTTGGCTTTTATACAATATGTGACACATTTCATCTGGTAGTGGCGGTATCAGAGGTTATAAGGAAAAGAAACAGCGACATTTTTATTTTTTATGGCGGTCCCCACGCGACACTCACTGCAAAAAAATGCCTTGAAACCTTTGATTTTGTTGACCTCATATGCCTGGGCGAGTCTGAAAAGAGCATAATGCCACTTATGGATGAGATCTTTGGAAAAAGAGACTTTTCATCTGTTCCGGGGGTTTCTTACCGCCAAGGGAATGAAATAAAGCAAAATCCCTGTGCAACTCTTTTGACAGACGATGAGCTGACTAACTACACTCAGTACGATCTGGGAGGAGTTCTCAAATATAAAGATGCGAGGGTGCTACTTGAGGGAGGAAGAGGATGCCCGTATCAGTGCACTTTTTGCTCCACTTCAAGATTTTGGAAAAGGCAGTTTCGTGTTAAACCGGTTTCTGTTCTCATAAAAGAAATGGATAAATACCATGAGATGTATGGGCTTACCAGTTTTTCCATTCAGCACGATCTGTTCACTGCAAACAGAAAGCATCTTGTCAGCTTTTGTAATGCACTTATAGAAAAGAATAGTCCATATGTATGGAGATGCTCATCAAGAGTAGATGTACTTGATCATGAGCTGATAGAGCTCATGAAAAAATCCGGGTGCCTTGAAATATACCTTGGCATTGAGACCGGGTCTGAGAGAATGCAGAAGGTTATAAAAAAGAATCTTAACCTTGATAATGCCATGGATATGATAACTTTCATGATCGGGCAGGGGATTGTTCCTACAGTTTCTTTTATCTATGGCTATCCTGATGAAACCATCGAAGATTATGAAAAGACACTTACAATGCTGAGAAAGGTCTTTTTAACAGGAAAAGCGACTGTACAGCTTCACAAATTCTTTCCGCTTCCTGCCACAGAAGAAGCAGATAAAGTCGCAGACAGAGTGTATTTTGACTTTGAAAAAGTGGATTTGAGCATCTTAAACAGGGCAGTTTGTGGAAAAAGATGCAAAGATCTCATAAAGCAGAACAAAGAGCTTTTCCTTCAGTTTTACACCTTTGATTCTGAGGTGAGGGTAAAGTATCCCTATATTGAGGCTGTGGTGATGTTACTTGGCATGTTTGCCGGCAGGTTTTACATGACTTTGTATCAGATCATGAATAAATATGAGATACATGAAATTTATAAGCAGTATGAAGATGACTTTGAGATGCTGTTTTTTAAGTACTATGAACTGGTTTCCCAAAGGGAGCTTCTCGATAAGCTTGAGATAGTGCTTAAAAAAATTGTGGATAACGAGCACAACGATGGCTGGTCAGACATTTTTAGATTTGAAAAGGCAGTTTTTGATTACACAGCTTCCGGTAATAAAGAAGTGGTAGTAATTGATTTTGAAAACGATATCATGGCCTATTTAAAATACGGAAAGAGAGTGAAGGAGCACACCAGACTCATGTTGATGCGTGAGGGAAATGGTGGTATCAAGCTAAAAAGAGTCCCTGTTAACGTAAGCTTTATTGCTTAAAAGGAGCCTTGGCATATGAACATAAATAATGAGAGTGAAAAAAGAGAAGAGGTGCGCCTTAAGTCACCGGAAAAACTTGGGGCATATATGCACGCTGTAAGACCTTCTGTGTGGGGCATATTGCTTGCAATAACTATTTTGCTTATAGGGTTCTTTTACTGGGCGGCATATGGAGAAATAGAAATATCAGTTACCACAATGGCTTATGTAGACGATGATGATGTCATGTGCTGGGTAGAATATGCAGATGCAATGGATATCCATCCGGGGATGAAGGTAATATGCAACAGTACTAAAGGAACAGTAGTAAGAATTGACGGCAAAGGAATGAATATAAGGGACATTGCAGAGGATGTTGGTGAGTATAACATCCAGGCGATGATGATCAGAGATAATGAGGTGTATTACAGAGTGGACATCAAGCTTGAAGAAGTACTTCACGATGGTGTTGAAGACGTCAAGATAATCGAACGAGAGATAACTCCTGGTGAGTATATTCTTAACTATAGGAGTGGAGAATGGGAATAAAACAAGTTAAAGGTCCTTTGACGAAAGGAGTTGCAAGAGTCCCGATAGTTATGCAGATGGAGGCAGTAGAGTGTGGAGCGGCGTGCCTTGCCATGATATTTGCCTATTACGGGAGGTATATTCCCCTGGAGAAGGTCCGGGAGGACTGCGGAGTATCAAGGGACGGGTCAAATCTTAAAAATATGTATCTTGTGGCGCAGGATCAGGGATTTGAAGCCAAGGCATTTAAGCTTGAGTACAACAGGCTTAAAGAGAGGGCTTCTTTTCCATGTATTGTTTTTGTTGAAGGAGGACATTTCGTTGTCTTAAATGGATTCAGGAAGAATGCTGTATATATCAATAATCCGGCGAAAGGAATAATCAAAATGCCTGAGCAGGATTTTATTGATATTTATTCAGGCTTTTGCATGACGCTTAGTCCCACCGACAAATTTGAACCTTACGGCAGACCGGTCACAGTTTTTGATTTTGTGAAAGATCAGCTTAAAGGCACAAGAAAGATGGTTGCTCTTATACTTCTGACCACCCTTATTCTGACACTTGTTAAGATGTGCCTTCCGGGAATTGACAGGTTTTTTGTGGACCAGATACTGGTCAAGCCCGATGTTACAGTGGGACTGCTCTTTTATGCCATGTACCTTAATTTCGTTTTGATACAACTTATTGCTCTGTGGATAAAATCAGCTTATATGATAAAGCTTCAGGGCAAAATGTCTATTACTGCCTGTACTTCTTTTGTGTGGCATCTGATGAGTCTGCCATGTCGTTTCTATGAACAGAGAATGACTGGTGATCTTTTGGAAAGATATAACTCAAACCAGGAACTTGCGACCAATATAATAAATAATATTACCCCGGTAGTCCTCGATGTGGCGTCGCTTTTGTTCTATGCCCTTATGATGGTGAGCTATAGCCCTTTGCTGGCTGGAATTGGTATTTTTTCTGTGCTGGTCAATCTTTTTATCACCAGAGCTATTTCTAATCAGAGAACCAATATTACAAGGGTTATGGCTAAAAATACGGCAGCATTAAATGTTGCCACACTAAGCGGAATAGAAATGATCGAGACCATAAAATCATCAGGTGTTGAGAATAACTTTTTTCAGAGCTGGGCGGATATTTATGGTGATTACTCCGAGCAGAATATGAATCTGTCAAAGCTTGCCATCAGATTTGGTCAGATTCCGGACATGATCTCGATGCTGACTTCAAATATTGTAATAATAATCGGCGCTATATGGGTTATGCATGGGAACTGGACCATCGGTATCCTGGTTGCTTTTAATGCGTATCTTTCCTCGTTTAGTGCACCTGCCAAGTCAGTAGAAAATGTCTCGAAATTATTTTTGGAGATGAAGACTGAAACAGAGCGTGTTCAGGACGTCATGCACTATAGCAGGGAATATGACCTCAGCGAGGATGAAATTGAGAAAGGGAAAAACTACCGCAAACTTGGCGATAAACTGGAACTAAAAAATATAACCTTTGGCTACAACAGGTTGCTGCCGCCTCTTCTTAAGGATTTTTCACTTGTTCTTGAAGCAGGTAAGAGCATAGCTATAGTAGGCGGATCCGGAAGTGGCAAGAGTACAGTGGCTAAGCTTATTTCCGGACTACAGACCCCATGGAGCGGGAGCATAATGCTTGATGGAACTGACATAGAGAATATTCCCAGAGAAATCCGTGCCATAAGTATAGGGTATGTTACCCAGGACACTACCTTTTTTGAGAGTTCTATCGGAGATAATATCAGGATGTATGACGATACGGTTGAAAGCTATGATGTTATCCTGGCTGCAAGGGATGTAAAGATACATAAGGACATTCTTTCGCGTGAAGGTGGATATAGTGCTGAGCTTAAAGAAAGAGGAGCCAATTTCTCCGGAGGTCAGAGACAGCGCATGTCTATTGCAAGAATTCTTGCAAGAAATCCAAGGATCCTCATTCTTGATGAGGCAACCGCAGCGCTGGATGCTGAGACAGAATACGAAGTAATGAAAGCTATATATAACAGGAATATTTCAACAGTGGTAATTTCGCATCGTTTATCTATTATACGTGACTGCGATGAGATCATTGTACTTGAAAAGGGCGTGATAGTTGACAGGGGCAGGCATGAGTATCTGATGGAGCATTGTCCATATTATGCAAGTCTTGTCACAAGCGTTTAACAGTTATAGGGTCAGATGATGTGAGGTGTTATATTGAGCACAATAAGTTTCAATACGGAAACTGAATTACTGTTTAACAGAATAGAGGAAGACGAGCAGAATCTTTCGGACGCTCTCATGGGTCTTACTGAAGTAGTTGAAGGTAAGAAGGTATATTCGCGCTTTGGAAAGAACTATCTTTCATCTGTAACAGCAGATGTTGTGGAGCAGATTCTTTTATATTGCGGGAAAGCTGGAAGAGTTGACCCGGAAGAGTTCAGTGGTAAAACTGAGGAAGAAAGAATACATAGTCTGACCAGATTTTTTGATAAAAGAGGTCTTAGTATTCATGAGGTTCAGCTAAAAAAAGGGTGGTCGAAAAATGCTTTGGGACCATTGATCATTTCTGACAATGAAAAGAAAATATATGCTGCTATTCCAAACATATTAGGCAATTATCATTATGTAGATTATAAAAGCGGAAAAAGTGTAAAGATTACCAAAAAGAATGAAGAGAAGTTTGATAGAACAGGAATTTGTTTCCTTCGCCAGTTTGAGAAAAAGAAACTTGGTATAAAAGATCTTCTTCTGTTCATGGTGAAGTCTTTGCTTGTTTCTGATATCGTTATGGCCATTGTTCTTGGGCTATTTGCAATACTTGTGAGCCTTATAGTCCCGTTTCTTATCAGGTCTTTGTTCTTTAATCTTGATGATTATAAAAGCACCACTCCGATAATTGCTTATCTTGTATTTATGGTGTGTACATCTCTTTCTGTGACACTTTTCAGGACTGTCCAGTCACAGATGATCTACAGAATGGCTTCGAAGGTAGATCGTGACACAAGGGCTGCGACAATGGAAAGAATGCTTTCTCTCCCCACAGATTTTTTCAAGAATCATTCAGCAGGTGCCATAGCCAAGCGAATGCAGATATTCCCGATGCTTTGCGAGAGTCTTATTACCGGAGTTTTTACGACCGGTCTTATGACTATTCTAAGTATCTTTTACATTTTCCAAATATATAATCTTGGTGGAGATCTGTTTGTAGTGGCATCTGTGACTACAATACTTAATATTGGCCTGACATTTCTGATAATCAGGAAAAAGAGCGATGTGAATGGCCGAAGGATTGAATATGCAACCAAAGATAATGCTATTTTGGTTTCTATGATGAATGGTATCCAGACCCTTAAAGTAACATCTTCTGAAAGGAGATTATATACTCAGTGGCTCAAGATATTTAAGCAGGAAGCAGTAGCTGAGTACAGACCCGGATTCATTGTTGTATATGGTAACGTACTGGTAAATGCAGTCTCACTTATAGGAATTCTTTTTACTTACATTGCTGCAAATCAGATGCAGATGTATACGAATTACTATATTGCTTTTACTGCACTTTACGGTATGCTCACGGGAGTTTTTACCCAGCTTCAGGACACAGTTCCTAATGCAGCACTGGTAGTACCTATACTAAAATCTTTGGAGATACTTTTTGAGGAGAAGCCTGAAGAAAGCGATAATAATGAGCTTGAGCATGTGGTGCCAAACAGAATAGAGTTTGATAATGTTTCTTTTAAGTATGCGGAAAACCTGCCTCTTGTAATAAAGAACCTGAATCTTAGTATAAAAGAGGGAGAGTACGTTGCCATAGTTGGAAAAAGCGGCTGTGGAAAAAGCACGATAATGCGTCTCATTTTGGGATTTGAACAGTGCACTCTTGGTAGTATCTATATAAACGGAGTAAATATTAAGAACATAGATAAAAAGTCTCTTCGCAGAAATTATGGCGTTGTCATGCAGGACAGCCGACTGTTTTCGGGAACTATTTTAAAAAACATATCTATAGCTAATCCTCAAATGACAGAGGAAGAGGCTTGGGAAGCGGCGAGAAAAGCCGGAATTGCTGATGATATTGAAAACATGCCTATGAAGATGCACACAATCGTGGATGAAAATGCATCCTGTATATCAGGAGGTCAGAAGCAAAGAATTATTATTGCCAGAGCTTTGGCGGGAAATCCCAAACTTCTTTTGTTTGATGAGGCGACCAGTGCACTTGATAACATTACACAGAAGGTGGTATCGGATTCCCTTAGTGAACTGAAGTGCACAAGAATAGTAATAGCTCATCGACTCTCTACTATTAAAGATTGTGATCGCATAATAATGATAGATGATGGAAGTGTTGATGAAATGGGAACCTATGAACAGCTTATGGCTAAAAATGGCAAGTTCGCTCAAATGGTGGAAAGACAAAAGCTGTGATGAGATAAGTTGATAAAATGTGGTGTGTTTAAAGGAGGCATGTTGTTTGCGACATGCTTTCTTTTGTGCAAATAAATAGTTAGAGAAAAGCAAAATCTGAAATGATAGTTTCATACAAAGTATGTATAATTAACATGTGGAAAATGTAAGAGTATTGTTTTCACAGAGTTGGTAGATCAGAGAAGAAAGAAAATTACTTTTATAAAATAGGAGGAAGGTATGTTTTTTATAGGTGTAGATTTGGGGACTTCATCTGTTAAGCTCGTGCTTATGGATGAAAAGGGAACTATTCATGGAACAACTTCAAGGGAATATCCTTTGTATTTTCCACAGCCCGGCTGGTCAGAACAGAACCCTGAAGACTGGTACAGAGAGGCTGTAGATGGACTTAAGGAACTACTTAAGGATGTGGATAAGTCACAGGTTGCAGGCATCAGCTTTGGCGGACAGATGCACGGACTTGTTATCCTTGATGAGAATGACAATGTTATCCGTCCTGCTATTCTTTGGAATGACGGAAGAACACAGAAACAGGTTGATTATTTAAACGGCGAGATTGGAAAAGACAAGCTTTCAGAGTACACAGCCAATATCGCATTTGCAGGTTTCACAGCTCCTAAGATCCTTTGGGTTGAGGAGAATGAGCCTGAAAACTTCAAAAATATCAAAAAGATAATGCTTCCTAAGGATTATCTTGCATATAAGTTTACAGGAACATTCTGCACAGATTATTCAGATGCTTCAGGAATGCTTCTTCTCGATGTTAAGAACCGCAAGTGGTCTAAGGAGATGTGCGATATCTGCCACATTACTGAGGATATGCTTCCACAGCTATTTGAAAGCTATGAGAAGGTTGGGGAACTTACAAAAGAGCTCTCTTCCGAACTTGGCTTAAATGCAGGAGTTGTAGTGGCAGCAGGTGCTGGAGACAACGCAGCAGCCGCAGTTGGAACAGGTACAGTTGGCAACAACAGATGTAATATTTCACTTGGAACAAGCGGAACCATCTTCATGTCAGCTGACTCATTTGCAGTAGACAAGAACAATGCACTTCATTCTTTTGACCATGCAGATGGACATTTCCACCTTATGGGATGCATGCTCAGCGCAGCAAGCTGCAACAAGTGGTGGATGGATGAAATCCTTAAGACCAAGAATTATGCCGATGAGCAGAAGGGGATTGAGAAGCTTGGTGAGAACCACGTATTCTTTTTACCATATCTCATGGGAGAGAGATCACCATGGAACAATCCTAACGCACGTGCCACATTTACAGGCATCACAATGGATACAACAAGAGAAGATATGACTCAGGCTGTTCTTGAGGGCGTTGCTTTTGCTACAAGAGATATGTATGAAGTTGCAAAGTCTATCGGAGTTGCTCCAAAGAGAACAATGATCTGTGGCGGTGGAGCAAAGAGCCCTCTCTGGAGAAAGATGATCGCTAACATCCTCAACATCGAAGTTGATGTTCCTGCCTGTGAGGAAGGACCTGGAATGGGCGGCGCAATGCTTGCAATGGTAGCCTGCGGAGCATACAAGAGCGTTGAAGAGGCAGCAGCTGCAATCGTTAAGGTTGATAAGACTGAGAAGCCTGATCCTGAGCTTGTTGCAAAGTATGAGGCAAGATACCAGCAGTTTAAGAACATCTATCCTGCACTTGCTGATACTTTTGACAAGATCATCTGATAGTTTGATGACATGTGAACACGCCTTTGATAAGGCTATCTGATAGGTGGCTATCATTTGTTTATACTTTTATAAGACAAATGTTATCATTTGACCTATTGATTTTATAATCCATATAAGGTAATATTTAGGCGGATATAGCAATATATCCGCTTTTACAATTTATTGTTCTCTTATTCAGAGTGGTGGAGGTACATAGGACCTATGAAGCCACGGCAACCCCTTGATCATTCAGGAAGGTGCCAACCTGAGCGTGCAATTCCGTTTTTTCGGACTACGAGCAATAAGAGGGACTTGTGATGATTAGTTCCACTCATTTGTGACTTGCACGCGTCATAAATCGAGTGGATTTTTTAGTGCCTAAAATGGCGCAGAAAGGTATTATATGGATAAATTTATTTTCACATCAGAATCAGTAACAGAAGGACATCCTGATAAAATATGCGATAACATTTCAGACGCAATTCTTGATGCATGCATGGAACAGGATCCTATGAGCCGTGTTGCCTGCGAGACAGCAGCTTGTACAGGTTTCGTTCTTATTACAGGTGAGATCACAACAAAGGCTCACGTTGACTACGCTAAGATTGCCCGTGAGACAATCAAGGAAATCGGATACGACGATTCATCAAAGGGATTTGATGGAAACACATGCGCAGTACTTGTAGCTCTTGATCAGCAGTCAGCAGATATCGCTATGGGCGTTGACAAGGCTCTTGAAGCAAGAGAGAACCAGATGACTGATGAAGAGCTTTCAGCTATCGGTGCTGGTGATCAGGGTATGATGTTTGGTTATGCTACAAACGAGACAGATGATTACATGCCTTACGCTATCAGCCTTGCTCACAAGCTCACAAAGAAGCTTACAGAAGTAAGAAAGAACGGAACACTTCCTTACCTTAGAGCAGACGGTAAGAGCCAGGTTTCTGTTGAGTATGATGAGAATGGAAAAGTTAAGAGACTTGAAGCTATCGTAATCTCAACTCAGCATGATGAGAAGGTTACTCAGGAGCAGATCCATGAGGATATCAGAAAGTACGTTATTGATGCTGTAGTTGACGGTGCTATGGTTGATGATGCTACTAAGATCTACATCAATCCTACAGGCCGTTTCGTTATCGGTGGACCTCAGGGTGATGCAGGACTTACAGGTCGTAAGATCATCGTTGATACATACGGCGGAGCTGCTCGTCACGGCGGCGGAGCTTTCTCAGGAAAGGACTGCACAAAGGTTGACCGTTCTGCAGCATATGCAGCTAGATACGTTGCAAAGAATATCGTGGCAGCAGGCCTTGCAGACAGAGCAGAGATCCAGCTTTCATACGCTATCGGTGTAGCTGAACCTACATCAATTCTTGTAGATACATTCGGAACAGGTAAGGTTTCTGATGAAGCTCTTACAACAGCAGTACGTAAGGTATTCGACCTTCGTCCTGCAGGAATCATCAAGATGCTCGACCTTCGTCGCCCTATCTACAAGCAGACAGCAGCTTACGGACACTTCGGCCGCAACGACCTTAACCTTCCTTGGGAGCAGACAGACAAGGTTGAAGAGCTCAAGGCAGCAGTTAAGTAATATAAATGCAATAAGAACTATCATGAGCCAATTGGAATGTTTCATGTTGACTTTGGAATAGTACATGTTGATTTTTGGTAGGATAAAAATTCGTCCTCAGCCACCCTGTATGGGTTGGCTGAGGATTTTTTTGTAATCTCAGCTTGTTGATAAGACCATCTCTCTGGACTTTCTTGGAAAAGTTTAGATTGCGGCTCTGAATCCAGGAACAGTAGAGGTGGCTGCTTTCAAGAATGTGTAGGGCTATATGCTCATTTCACTGTGACAATCTGGAGATAGGAACTGATGTAGGAGTGGATGTAGGATAAATGCTTAGATATTGTTCATCTTATCCTATGGACTTAACAATCCGTATAGTGTGTTTTCTCATGAGTAGGATAACTGCTTGATTTTAGCGCTTTTTATCCCACTCTTCTTATCATTTTTGTTAACAATTCTGTTGATTTGTGGGATAAAAACGATAGTTTTTTCGCGTTTATCCTACTTTCATTCAAGCGCAGTGTTCAGAAGGCTGAAAATGTAGGATAACTTCAATAGAATTTCAGTTTTTATCCCACGCCTCCGAAAATCGGCTTGGATTGAATAGGATAAGTATTATAATTCTTTCGCTTTTATCCTACATCACAGCAGGATTGCTAGGACATAATAGGATAAACGTTACAGTTTTTTGATCTTATCCCACATCTCAGTTAATCTCACTTTTATCCAATTTGAATCGCCAACCAATAGAAATTGCATTGGGCATATAGCGCTTTTGAAAGCTTCCAGCCACCTTTGATTTTTATTATTTTGGGCATATAGCAACTTTTTGCGAGATCAGCCACCCCTCAACTGGGCATATAGGCCGATTTCAAGACTTGGGCCACCCCTTAAAATGGTGGCTGCGGACGGATAATCGCCGTATATGCCCAATTGCCTGCGATAAAAGCTTGGGAGAGAGGTGGCTGGAAGCTTGATATCATGCTATATGCCCAAAGCCGAGAAATCGGAAATTGAGCTATTGAAAACATGACCTAGACATAGGAAAACCATTGATTAGGTCATGAATTTTGTAATTGCAAGGCGTAACAGCATGGCAATATTCGTGCAGATTGCAGATTAATATATAAATTGCCACAGTAAAATGAGCATATAGCCCTACACATTCTTGAAAGCAGCCGCCCCTACTGTTCCCATCATCTTCACCGTCGGCAGAGTATTGACGGCGTTTCCAGAAGATTCAGTCAAGGGTGGCGTACGCATTCGTAACAAAAAACATACCGATTATAAATAGAAGAAATTACAAATTATTGGACAAAAAATGCGAAGAAAATATTTTCGTAAGTGATAATATCAGTATAGGGAACTAGCGTATTATCGAGGTATTAGGAGAGGGTATGGAAATAGAGATACTTAAGGAGTTTACACCAATTCCTTTTTGGTTTTGGAATGATTATCTTTCTGAAGAAGAAATCTTAAGACAGATGAAGGAGATGAAGGATAAGGGGGTGGATGGTTTTGTAATTCATCCCAGAAAGGGGCTGCCCTCTTCCATTGGTTATTTATCTGATGAGTATTTTCATTATGTTAAGTTCGCAGTGAAAAAAGCAAAAGAAATGGATATGAAGGTGGTGCTTTATGACGAAGCCATGTATCCTTCGGGTTCAGCCCATGGGGAAGTGGTAAAGGCCGATCCTTCTTTTGCGTCGAAGGGACTTCTAAAAAATGGTGATAGTTATGAGCTTGTTCCAAGTGGCGGCACGATCAGAGGTGTTCATCCTGGTGAAGATGACGGAGAGGAAAATGCTCCGAAGAGCGCGGACCTTTTAAATCCAAAAGCTGTAGCTAAATTTATAGAGATTACTCATGAAAAATACTACTCTGAGCTCTCGGAATACTTTGGAGATACCATAATAGCTTTCTTTACTGATGAACCAAACATATTAGGAAGAAATTCAAGAGAGGATGTTATTCCTTGGAGTGAGGGACTTCTTGAAGAATTTAAGTCAGCAGGTGGAACTGAAGAAGAGCTGAAGTACTTGTTTGAAAGTGGATGTGTTGATAAAAGTGAGGCATTTAATGCCAAGAGTGAAAATATCGACGGTAGTGATAATCCCAATGTCAGCAACATAAGCGTTAATAACAGTGATAACTCTATGACAGTCGAGACTGGAAATAGAGCTTTTTTGGCAAAACGTATCTACAAACAGGTTATTCATGAAAGGCTTGCTAATAGCTACTATAAACAGCTTTCCGATTGGTGCGTATCCCACGGCATCGACCTTACAGGCCACCCGGAGAAGAGCACGGACATCGGCTATCTTAAGTATTTCCAGAGACCTTGCCAGGATATAGTCTGGAGATTTGTTGAGCCTGAGGATGGTCATGCTATAGAAGGGGAACATTCCACAATGGGAAAATGCTCCTCAGACAGTGCAAGACATCGAGGCAAAAGAAGAAACGGTAATGAGTGCTTTGGCTGCTGTGGCGAAAGGCAGGATCCAAAGCTTTTTACAGAACAGGATATGCGATGGTATCTTAACTGGCTTTTTGTCAGAGGGGTTAATCTTGTTTATCCTCATGCTTTCTACTATTCAATAAGAGAAGACAGGGGTGACGAGCGTCCACCGGAGGTAGGACTTAATAATCCATTTTGGCCGCAGTACCGCAAGATGAGTGATTTTATCAAGAGGATGTGCTACATCAATACGGATTCATATAATTGCGCGCAAGTTGCAATCTTGTGCGGCGCAGATACACTGTCCTGGAAAATCGCA
This sequence comes from Butyrivibrio sp. Su6, assembly GCF_900108105.1. Classification (GTDB taxonomy): domain Bacteria; phylum Bacillota; class Clostridia; order Lachnospirales; family Lachnospiraceae; genus Butyrivibrio. The sequence goes on from NZ_FNUR01000002.1 coordinate 106,369, forward strand.
AAGTCTCTTTTTACAAATCAGATTGAGTTTAATTATTTGGAAGCGGAGCTCTTGCCTGAGTGCAAGATCGCAGATGGAAAGATAAGTATTGCAGCTCAGAAGTATTCGGTTCTGATCGCAGAGCAGGAAGAGTACGAATCTCTCAATGAAAGCGATAAGAATCTGTTAAAAGAGTTTGCGAAAAGTGGCGGAAAACTATTGATAGCAGGTGGAAAACTCTTGAATTCATCTGCCAGTGAAGCTGCCAGTGTAAATGGTGAGATATACGCCAATAATGCTATTAATGAAGATGATGCAGTGACTGTAAGAAATGACCAGGAACTACTACAGTTTGTTTTGAATAGTGTCTACAGAGAGCTTTTTTTTAGCGGCGATACTGATAACCTTCGATGCAGTCACATAGTTAAGGATGGAAAAGACCTGCTTATCCTCGCCAACGAAGGTATGGAGCCTATAACAGTGAATATTAAATCCGGCGAGTTTAGAGCGGTGTCACTATGGAATCCTTATACACTGGAGAGCAGAACATATGTGGAAAACATGACCATTGAGCCGTGCGATCTGTGGATTATGGAATTAGAAGCGCAGTAATTTTTATAAAGGGGGATATGCATGATGCAGATCAACATCAACACTAAAATAATTGGGGATATTAACCTGGTACCTGTACGTAAAGCGGTGCAGGCACTGGAGAGAGATATTAAAAATACATGTAAAGACACCACAGAGCCAGGACTTGAGATCAAGCTGGTGTCAATTGCTTATGATGCGTCATCTGAAGTTTTTACAATAGTCAGAAATGAAGACAAACTTACCATAACATCTGCCAGCAGTCTTGGCCTTATCTATGGCATTTACCATGTCAGCAGAGAATTTTTGGGAGTTCAGAATTTCTGGTTTTGGAATGAACAGGAGCTTACGAAAGAATCAGAGCACATAGTTCCTGATAATTATCACTATGAGTCCAAGCCATCAAAAGTAAGATTTCGCGGATGGTTTATTAATGATGAGGTCCTTTTTGACGGATGGAGAGAAAAGGTGGGTGAGAACTTCCCGTGGGAAATGGCCTTTGAAGCCCTTCTTCGCTGCGGTGGAAATATGACGATTCCCGGCACAGACCACAATTCCCATAGGTACAAAGACCTCGCTAATGATTATGGCCTGTGGATAACTCACCATCATGCAGAGCCCTTGGGAGCCCAGATGTTTGCGCGAGCTTATCCTGATCTGGAGGCGAGTTTTAATAAACATCCGGATCTTTTTAGGGGGCTTTGGCAGCAGGCGATTGAGGACCAAAAGAACTGTAAAGTGGTGTGGAATCTTGGCTTTAGAGGTCAGGGAGACAGGCCGTTCTGGGCTGATGATCCAACCTACGATACACCAAAGGCCCGCGGCAAGCTCATGAGCGAGCTTATCCTTGAGCAGTACAATCTGGTAAAAGAGTCAGATAAGGATGCAGTTTGCTGTACAAACCTTTATGGTGAAACCATGGAGCTCTACAAGGATGGATACCTGACTTTCCCAAGTGACGTAATAAAGATCTGGGCAGATAACGGTTTTGGTAAGATGGTTTCAAGAAGGCAGAACAACCATAACCCAAGAGTTTATGCCCTTCCTCACGAAGGAGATAACAGCGCCCATGGAATATACTACCATGCGTCTTTCTATGATCTTCAGGCGGCAGCCATGATGACCATGCTTCCTAACTCTCCTGAATTTGTGGTAAATGAGCTAAAAGACGTATATGCTCATGGAGTAGATGATTTCTGGATAATCAACTGCTCAAATGTTAAGCCCCACACTTACTACCTTGATCTGATAGCCAAAATGTGGAGCGGCCATGAAGGCGACCGCTCAAATGCCAACGAGATCAAGAGCCTGGATGCGCAGAAATATGAAATTGAACATATACAAGACTATGTAAAAAAATATTACGGCGACATCACAGCACCTGACCTTACTTCAAGGATAGAAGATGCCTACAGGGAATGGCCAAAATGCACACCAAAGTACGGACCAAATGAAGACGACCATGCGGGAGAACAGTTTAGCAATCACGGAGCAAGGATTTTAACCTGCGGCTTTATAAGCAATTTCAATAAGCTGGATCCAGCAAATACCAAGTCACTACCTGAACTTAACTGGATATGTAAAAGAGATACACTGATAGAACAGGTAAAGTGGCATGAGGAAAAATATAATGAAGCACTTGATGGTTACGAAAAATACCTTGCAGACTGCAATAAGGTAAAAGAAGACCTGGTAGCAAAAGGAAACCTCACGGCAGCAGAAAGATTCGATAACAACCTTATCTGTCAGGTTCAGTACCACTACTACAGCTATCTTGGAGCATACCATATTTGCAGGGCTATTCTTACCTGTCTCGATGATAAAAGTGAAGGTGGCAAATTTATAGATGTTCTTGAAGAAGGTCCAAATGGCAAGCCTGTGGATTACCTCACAGCTTTTTATGAAGCAGGCCTGGCAAAGAAAGCATTCTTTGAAGGATATGAGGCTATGAGAAGCCATGAACATGACATTTGGGAAGGATTTTATGAGAATGACTGCGAAGCAGATATCAGACAGTCCGGGTTTGTAGCTGAGAGCCTTATGTCATATCTTAGAGTACTAGGCGATGGCCCTCACTTTTACAAGTGGCAGCGCAAGTTCCAAAAAGAATCCGGTGGAGAAAAAGTGCATCTTATCCTTAGAATTAAGGCGCACTTGACAGATGATGAGCTGTGGAATCTTATGACCAGGTGAGGAACAAAAACGTTCAGGCTGTATCAAACAACCTGAACGTTTTCTCTTCCAAATGCATTTGACAGCATTTCAATCATATCTTTATCGGCTTTAATGGTGTAGCCCTTGCCAAGTTTTTTTACCTGCTTGGTGTCTGTGAGGTAAACAGTGACTTCGTCTTTGCCGTCACTATCCGATAACAGTGAAAAGAGCTCCTGCTCCTTAGCAGAGTATTCATCTATATTGGCAAATCTTATCCACACTGTTCTGGCTATCTCATCAAACAGCGTGATCTTGCTGGCAATGAGCTTGGCGTCGCGGTCTTCTTCGACAGATACGCGGCCTTCAATAAATACCTTGGCATCGGTGTTGAGCCTTGGGGCGTTGGCCTCGTAGGTCTTTGGGAAAACAATAACTTCCACAGTGCCAACCATATCTTCTAAGGACAGGAATGCCATAACCTGATCAGTCTTGGTGTACTTAATCTTTTTATCACTTATGATTCCACCTATCTTTGCAGTGGCATTATCCTTTACATTAGGAACTCCTGTCTCATCATCAAGATAGAAATCTGCTGTGGTATTTGTGATGTTCTTTTTCCACATTCCCACATACTCTTCGAGAGGATGCCCTGAAACATAGATTCCAAGGACTTCCTTTTCAAATTCCAAGAGAAGCTCACGGGGGAACTCTCCTACATCCGGAAGTGGGACCTCATACTGCTTTTTCTCCGTTTCTCCGGCAAAATCAAACAACGACATTTGGCCGGCCATAGAGTTTCTTCCGCTGTTGTGGAGCTGGTCCATTATCTGCACATAAACAGTCATGAGCTGTTTGCGGCTTCCCTCGAAGCAGTCAAGAGCACCGGCTTTTATGAAGTTTTCAATAGCTCTTTTGTTGACGTCGCTTTCTCTTCCCTGCATACGAGTCAGGAAATCGTTGATATTCTTGAACTTTCCGCGAAGCTCACGCTCTTTTACAATGGCAGAAATAACCGGCCTTCCGACACCTTTGATGGCAGTGAGTGCGTATCTTATGGCCTTTTTGCCATCGTGGTCAGTAACAGAAAAGCCTGAGTACCCCTCATTGATATCAGGAGGTAAAAGAGTTATTCCCATGTTTCTGCAGCTCATAATATAGCCTGAAACTTTGCCGGGGTTATCAATAACTGAAGTCATGAGTGCTGCCATGAATTCCACAGGATAGTAGTTTTTGAGCCATGCTGTCTGCAGGGCAACTACTGCGTAACAGGCAGCGTGTGACTTGTTAAAGGCGTACTTTGCGAAGTCCATCATGGAATCGTAAATTGCATTGGCAATTTCAGGAGAAATGCCTTTTGAAGCGCATCCCGGAACATTTTCATCGGGATTGCCGTTAACGAAGTTAGCTCTTTCAACTTCCATGACGTGCTGTTTCTTTTTACTCATGGCACGTCTTACAAGATCAGCTCGTCCGAGAGTGTAGCCACCAAGCTGCTGAACTATCTGCATAACCTGCTCCTGGTATACGATACAGCCATAGGTGGGCTTTAATATTGGCTCAAGCTCAGGGGTCTGATAGCTGATGGATGCAGCATCGTTTTTTCCTGAAATATATTTAGGAATGAAATCCATTGGGCCCGGGCGATAAAGAGATATTCCCGCTATGATGTCTTCCAGAGACTGGGGGCGGAGCTCTTTCATGAAGGCCTGCATACCGCCGGATTCAAGCTGGAATATACCGTCGCACTTGCCACTTCCAATAAGCGCAAGGACGTTGGGGTCATTGTAATCAATTTTATCTATATCGATGAAATTAGGGTCACCTTTTTTGGCACCGATGGAATTGTTGGCAAAACGCACAGCGTCCTTGATAACTGTAAGAGTTCGCAGTCCCAAAAAGTCCATCTTAAGAAGACCAAGCTCTTCTATGGTGGTCATGGTGAACTGAGTTGTTATATTTCCTTCAGCAGAGCGGGACAAAGGAACCAAATCCTCAGCCGGAGCCTGACAGATAACAACACCTGCCGCATGTATGGATGTGTGCCTTGGGAGACCCTCAAGCTTTTTACACATGTCGATGAGCTTATGCACTGTCTCGTCAGTTTCATACTGGGTTCTAAGCTCCGGGTTCATGGAAAGAGCTTTCTCAAGCGTTATGTTAAGCTCGTTGGGGATCATCTTTGCAATCTGATCGCCATAGCTGTAAGGAAGATCCATAACCCTTGCCACATCTCTTATAACACCTTTGGCAGCAAGAGTACCAAAAGTGATGATCTGAACAACCTTGTCTGCACCGTATTTTTCGGTTACGTAGTCGATAACGTCCTGCCTGCGCTCGTACTCGAAATCCACGTCAATATCAGGCATGGACACACGCTCAGGGTTAAGGAACCTTTCAAAGAGAAGGTCATACTTAATAGGATCAATGTTGGTTATGTGCATGCAATAGGAGACGATACTTCCCGCAGCGGAGCCACGGCCCGGGCCAACTGCTATATCGTGCTCACGGCAATAGTTGATGTAATCCCATACAATAAGGAAGTAATCCACATAACCCATGCGCTTGATGACGCCAAGCTCATAGTCAAGCTTTTCCTTTAGAGTGCCGTCGTCATCTGGATATCTCTCATGAAGTCCATCAAGACACAGCTTATTCAGGTAAGTCCAGGAATCGTATCCTTCGGGAACCTCGAAATGCGGGAGCTTTGTGACACCGAACTCAATTTCTACATGGCATCTGTCCGCAATTTTCTGTGTATTATCAAGAGCCTCTTTTGCATAAGGGAAAAGAGCTCTCATTTCCTCTTCACTTTTTACGTAGTACTGCCCGCCTTCATAGCGAAGCCTGTCCTCGTCACCAACTTTTTTACCTGTCTGAATACACAGTAAAAGATCATGAGCCTCCGCGTCGTCAGCATAAGTGTAGTGGCAGTCGTTGGTTGCAACAAGCGGAATATCAAGTTCGTCAGAAAGAGCTAAAAGAGTGTTGTTCACAGTTCTCTGATCAGGAATTCCGTGATCCTGCAGCTCTAAAAAGAAATTGCCATGACCGAATATCCTGTCCATGCGGATGGCAGCTTCTTTAGCTTTGGCGTTTTCTCTTTTTAATATGTTGCGGGGAATCTCGCCGGCAAGACACGCGCTCAAGGCGATGATACCCTCGTGATATTTCTCCAAAAGCTCCATATCAACACGGGGCTTGTAGTAGTAACCTTCAGTAAATCCGCGGCTTACAATATGCGAGAGGTTGGCGTAGCCTACATTATTCTCAGCCAAAAGAACAAGGTGATAGTACCTGTCGTCAGTGGCAGAAGCTTCTTTATCAAAACGTGAAGAAGGAGCAACATACACTTCACAGCCGATAACAGGGTTGATTCCGGCCTCTTTGCAGGCTTTATAGAAATCAATCACACCGTACATTACTCCGTGATCGGTAATTGCGCCGGCGGTCATGCCAAGCTCTTTAAGCCTTTTAACATATTCTTTTATTTTGTTAGATCCGTCCAAAAGACTGTACTCAGTGTGGACGTGAAGATGCGTAAATGCCATGTTTTCCCTCAACTTTAATGATTATTAGAAGATTATAGCATCAATGGGATTAACATCCAATACCACAAGAAAGCAGACAATATGATAAAAAAATTAGTGAAAATGTTAAAAAAAATTGAAATAAGAAACGTTTCCGTTGCAGATTTAAATTAATTGCGCTAATATATTGTAGAAAAAATGTCATAAATTTATCAATAATTTTTGTGTTAAGGTATTGCATTATAGGAATCGAGGAAATCATATGGCAAAGCAGATAAAAACAATCGGCGTATTAACAAGTGGTGGTGACGCACCTGGAATGAATGCTGCGATTAGAGCAGTTGTTCGTAAGTCTTTAGCTAATGGTCTTAAGGTTAAGGGTATCAAAAAAGGATACATGGGTCTTCTCAATGAAGAAATCATTGATATGGACAGAAGAAGCGTATCCGATATTATCCAGCGCGGTGGTACAATCCTTGGAACAGCACGTTGCATGGAGTTCACAACACCTGAGGGACAGGCTAAGGGAGCTGAGATTTGCCGTAAGCATGGTATAGATGGAGTTATCGTTATCGGTGGTGACGGTTCTTACAGAGGTGCTCAGAAGCTTTCACAGCAGGGCATCAACACAGTAGGTATCCCTGGAACAATCGACCTTGATATTTCCTGCACAGATTATACAATCGGATTTGATACAGCTATCAACACAGCTATGGAAGCTATCGACAAAATCCGTGATACATCTTCATCACATGAGAGAGTTAGTATCGTAGAAGTTATGGGACGTCATGCAGGTTACATCGCTCTTTGGTGCTCAATCGCTAACGGAGCTGATGATATCCTTCTTCCTGAAAAGTATGATTACAATGAGCAGCGCATCATTGATAATATCATTGATAACCGTAAGAAAGGTAAGACACACCACATCATCGTAAATGCCGAGGGTATCGGACATTCAACATCAATGGCTCGTAGAATTGAGGCTGCAACAGGTCTTGAGACAAGAGCTTCTATCCTTGGTTACATGCAGCGTGGTGGTAGCCCAACATGTAAGGACCGTGTATATGCTTCAATGATGGGATGCTATGCAGCAGATATCCTTGCAGCAGGCAAGACAAACAGAGTTGTAGGATATCGCAATGGCCAGTTCGTTGACTACGATATTGACGAAGCTCTTGCAATGAAAAAGAATATTAACGAGTATATGTACGAAATTGCACGTATTCTTTAATAGCATATTTTATAACGAAATGATTCAACGGCGGATTTTTTATATCCGCCGTTTTTTTATCCTTTGTTTAATGTGTTATACTATATACACTAATCGGGTAAGTGGAATAAGAGGAAAGATAATGATAACAAGTACTAATAACGATAGAGTAAAACAGGTAGTAGCCTATGTGCAAAAGAGCAAGGCCCGCAAGGACGGAGATGTCTTTGTCATTGAAGGCATGAAAATGCTCAGAGAGGCGCCTGTTCTTCAGGTAAGAGAAGTCTATGTGACAGGAAGATTTCTTGATAAGGCTACTGAGGAAGATAAAGAGATCCTTTGGAGATATGGTGCAGAGGAAGTTTCAGATGATGTCATGAAAAAAATGGCAGACACTCAGACACCTCAGGGCGTTCTGGCGGTAGTTTCCCAGTATCACTACACAGAAGAGGAAGTTTTGGAGGGCTATAATAAGGACGATGAAGGTGCTAAGCCACTTATTCTTATCCTTGAGAACATTCAGGATCCGGGAAATCTTGGAACAATGCTTCGTTCGGGCGAAGGCGCGGGCGTAACCGGAGTTATCCTCAGCAAAGGCTCAGCAGATATCTACAATCCAAAAGTCATCAGATCCACCATGGGCTCAATTTTCAGAATGCCTTTTATATATGTAGAAAACCTTGCAGAAATGATAAAAAAACTTTCTGCAAATGGCATAAATACTTATGCTGCGCATCTTAAAGGAACCAAAAACTATGATGAATTCGACTATACGAAGCCCACAGCTTTTTTGGTAGGAAATGAAGGCAATGGCCTTACAAAAGAGACTGCGGATGCAGCAACTGAGTACATTCTGATACCAATGAAGGGTGAAGTTGAATCAATGAATGCTGCAACATCAGCGGCAATACTTACATTTGAAGCATCAAGACAAAGAAGGGGGTAATTAAAATGACAATAGGTTTTATCGGACTTGGAAACATGGCAAAGGCCATGATTGGTGGCATCTTAGCCAAGGGACTTATGGGACCAAATGAGATCATAGGAACAGCGGCAACTGAGACCACAAGAGCAAAGGTTGCAAACAAGTACGGAATTCAGACAAGAAGCTCTAACGAAGCAGTAGCCAAGGATGCAGACATCATCATCCTTGCAGTTAAGCCACAGTATCTTAAGGTTGTTATTGCGGACATCATGGACAGCGTAGATGACAGCAAGATCATTGTCAGCATCGCAGCCGGAAAGACTATTAACTGGCTGGCAAAAGAGTTCGAGAAACCGGTTAAGATCATAAGAGTAATGCCTAACACACCGGCTCTTGTTTTGGAAGGCTGCTCTGCAGTTTGTAGAAATGATCTCGTTACAGATGATGACTTCCATTTCGTTATCGAACTTTTGGAGAGCTTTGGAAAAGCCTACACAGTTCCGGAATCTATGATGGACGTAGTAGTAGGTATTAGCGGTTCATCACCTGCTTATGTATTTCTTTTCATCGAAGCAATGGCAGATGCTGCGGTTGCAGGAGGAATGCCCAGAAAGCAGGCCTATGAGTTTGCAGCACAGTCAGTTCTCGGAAGCGCCAAAATGGTTCTTGAAACAGGCAAACACCCGGGTGAGTTAAAAGACATGGTATGCTCTCCTTCAGGTACAACTATCGAAGCTGTACACGTCCTTGAAAAGGAGAGATTCAGAGGAACAGTAATGGACGCAGTCCAGGCCTGTATTGAAAAAAGCCGCAGTATTTGACAAAAAATCATATGTTTGTTAATATCTCTTTCAGAGTGTTTTCGACTTGGTAACAAGTTGAAATATTTTCGTAACATTTACCCAGGCGATCGCTAGGGTAGCAAAGAGGAAAGCAAAGATATGAAAAAAAAGCTAGAGTTATCCCGTGGGATAATGAGACTTATCATGATTTGCGGTCTCATCTTAGTTCTATTTGATTCCCATGTGATGACGGTACATGCAGGTGGAGGAGCTAACAGCATTTCTGTTTCTGCGGGCATTTCTAACATTGTTAGTCCGATGACACCTTTGGGAATTGATGTGACAGCTACAGAAGTTAAGGTAGCGGCAAGCGTGGAGAAATCTACTGAAGCAAGCTCTGCCTCATCTTCAGAAGAGACTGAATCAACCTTAGTCATGTCCAATGTGGGCAAGGCTATGAATGTAAGAGAAGAACCCTCAGAGGACGCTCAGAAAGTCGGAGTTCTTTATAAGGACTGCGGAGGAAAAATTCTCGAGAGAAAAGACGGTTGGACTAAGCTGCAGTCAGGCGACCTGATCGGATGGGCCAAGGATGAGTATCTTTTATTCGGTGAAGATGCTGAAAAACTTGCATCTGATGTAGGTAAACAGCTTGTAACAAGCCAGAGCAGTGCTCTAAACGTTAGAAGCGAGGCGTCAGAGGACTCAGAGATCATCGGAGTTCTTGGTGAAAAAGCCTTTGTAGATATGATCGAGGACCTTGGAAATGGTTGGATCAGCGTTGATTACAACGACGAGACAGGATATGTTCAGTCAGAGTATGTTACCACTGAGTTCAAGATAGACCAGGGTGAAACAATAGCAGCGATCAAGATCCGTGAGGAAGAAGAGAAAAAGAAAGCCCTCACAAAGAACACAGGCGCTGTAAGCGCAGACGCAGATGAAGTTAAACTTCTTGCAGCACTTATCCAGTGCGAGGCAGGTAACCAGCCATATGAAGGACGAGTTGCGGTAGGTGCGGTAGTTATGAACCGTGTTAAGAGCGGAGCTTATCCTAGCAGCATTTACAGTGTTATTTATGCATCAGGTCAGTTCACACCGGCACTTAACGGAACAGTTGCCAAGGTATACAACAGTGGCAAGATTTCTGATACTAACTATCAGGCAGCTCAGGCAGCTATAAATGGTGAAACAACTGTTGGTACAGCCCTTCACTTCAGAAGGATCAACGGAAGAGAAGGTATTATTATCGGGGCGCATGTATTCTGGTAATGCATAAAAATTGAATATTTATTCAAAATCATTCACATAAATGAATATTTATGCTAATATATAAGGGATTGCAGTAGCAATCCCTTATACTATTTCCAGAAGAACGGAGGATGAGATATGAATTTATTCGGACGCGACTTTTTGAAACTGTTGGACTACACACCAGAGGAGATCCTTTATCTTGTTGATCTTGCAGCAGAGTTAAAAGAGAAAAAGAAAAATGGTGTACTTACTGATGTTTTAAAGGGCAAGAACATAGCTCTTATTTTTGAAAAGACCAGTACTCGTACCAGATGTGCTTTTGAAGTAGCTGCTCACGATCTTGGAATGGGTTCGACATATCTAAATCCAAGCGATTCTCAGATTGGGAAAAAAGAGAGCATTGCAGATACCGCAAGGGTTTTGGCAGGAATGTTTGATGGAATCGAGTACCGTGGATTTGAGCAGGAAATAGTTGAGACTATAGCCAAATACAGCAAAGTGCCCGTATGGAACGGACTTACTAATGAGTTTCACCCAACACAGATGCTTGCTGATGCACTGACCATAAAAGAGCACTTTGGAAAGCTTTCAGGAATACATCTTGTATATATGGGCGATGCAAGATACAATACAGGTAACTCACTAATGGTTCTGTGTGCAAAACTCGGAATGCATTTCACTGCGGTATCCAATAAGAAGTATTTCCCATCAGAGGAGCTTGTTAAGACTTGTCAGGAAATAGCAGCACAGACAGGCGCAGTAATTGATTTTTCAGAGGATCCATTGGAGGGAACAAAGGGGGCAGATGTTATTTATACAGACATCTGGGTATCTATGGGAGAGCCGGATGAAGTTTGGGAAGAGAGAATAAAAGACCTTGAACCCTATCGCGTAACTATGGATATTATGAATAATGCAGGTAAAAATTGTGTATTTATGCATTGTCTTCCATCATTCCATGATCTTAACACAGGCATTGGTAAGGACATAAAGAATAAATATGGCCTCGATGAAATGGAAGTAACTGACGAAGTTTTTGAATCCGACAGATCGATCGTTTTCGAAGAGGCAGAAAATCGTATGCACACTATCAAAGCAGTGATGTATGCTACTTTAAAGGAAGCCTGAAAATGTTAACTAAAGAAAATATTGAAGGGCAGCTCCATACAAAATGGGCTGCCCGTAATCTTGTCTACAAGGATGTAACAGATTCAACAAATAACGATGCCAAAAAACTGGGCGAAGAAGGCGCGCCACATGGAACTCTTGTGGTGGCTGACAAACAGACAGTTGGCAGAGGATCCCGGGGTCGTAGCTGGGAGACACCAAGCGGAACCAATATTGCCATGAGCCTCTTGATAAGACCTGATGCTCCACCTGAGAAGATATCCATGCTGACTCTTATTATGGGACTTTCAGTGGCTGAGGGCATAGAAAATGCTATAGTTCAGGCAAAAGACCAGCAGCTTGGCAAAAGAACTGACGTTGATATTTCAAGACAGCTCCTTTCTGAAGTAAAGGTTTTTCCCCTGATCAAATGGCCAAATGACGTAGTCATTGCAGGTAAAAAGATCTGCGGAATTCTCACTGAACTTCATATGAAGAGTGACAACACCATAAATGACGTGGTGATAGGCGTTGGAATAAACGTCAATATGAGAGATTTCCCTGATTCCATAAAAGACATAGCCGGGTCGATCCTTTCTGAGACAGGTATCATGACGGACAGAAACGCGGTTGTTGCCAACTGTATGAAATGTTTTGAAGATAACTATGAAAAATACAATAAGACTTTTGACATGTCTCTTTTAAAAGAGCAATATGAAAATAGACTTATTAATATAGATAAACACGTTAGAGTGCTTGACCCCAAAGGCGAGTACGAAGCTGTCGCAAGAGGTATTACCAATGAAGGAGCCCTCATCGTTGTTACTAATGATGGTAAGGAGCGCATCATAAACGGCGGAGAGGTCACAGTCAGAGGACTTTACAGCTACGTGTGAATATTCTTTTTTAGACAATAGGAGAAAGAAATGATTCTTGTAATTGATGTTGGAAATACAAATATTACGTTTGGCGTATATTCAGGAGAGAAGCTTGTTACTTCATTTAGAATGATCTCACAGATCTCTCATACATCTGATGAATATGGACTTAACCTCATATCTCTTTTGAACCTGAACAATATTAAAAAAGAAGATATCGAAGGCGTAATGATCGCAAGTGTTGTGCCTCAGGTTATGCATGCTCTCGTGAATTCTATTCTGAAATACCTGGGCAGAAAGCCATATATCGTTGGCCCCGGCATCAAAACAGGAATCAAAGTTAAGATTGATAATCCAAGAGAAGCCGGTCCGGACCTTATCGTTGACGCTGTTGCCGGATTTGAACTTTATGGCGGTCCTGTACTTATCATTGACTTTGGAACCGCAACTACTTATATTATTGTAAATGAAAAAGGCGAGTTTTTTACCGGAGTGGTATCGCCGGGAATCAGAATATCAGCAAAAGCCCTTTGGGAGGACACAGCAAAGCTCCCTGAAGTTGAGATCAAAAAGCCCGAGAGCATCCTGGCAAAAGAGACAATCTCCAGCATGCAGGCGGGACTCATATACGGGCAGATTGGCCAGACCAAGTACATTGTTAATGAGATGAAAAAAGCTTCCGGCTATACTGACATGAAGGTAGTTGCAACGGGAGGCCTTGGCAGGATCATTGCTGATGAAACAGAAGAGATAGATGTCTACGACCCAACCCTTACACTCAGGGGACTTCAGATTTTATATGAGAAAAACAGAAAGAGCAAACCTCAGCTTCACGAATTTGAAGATGGTGACAGACCGGAATAATTGGAGTTAAAAAATGAGCGCACAGGATTTTGAAAACGAGTACAAAAAAGAATTTGAGGAAAAAGAAGACCTCAAGATAGATGAAATGCAAAAGACCAATAAGGGAAGAGTCTTCGAGGAGGCAGCAGGCGGAAGGATAGTTCTTTGCGGAGCCAATGCCTACGAGCAGAAATACTATTTTAATCCCTTATTCAAAGAGATTCCTGAGAGCATTAAAAAAGAGCTGAATATCATCAGTGTTCTTTTTACCCAGGAAGCAGGTGGAATCTTCACAATCGTATTTGAAGAGGATGGAAACATCAGCATCGAGACAAACGCCGATGAAGAGGACATCACATACGACGAGATCACAGCAGGTCTTTTGGTGGGAGAAGTAAGAAGAAAGAGACAGGACCTCTTCGAGGCTCTTGGACTCTACTACAGGATTTATGTTCTTCATGAGAATCCGGCTGATATCCTGGATGAAGACTGAGATAGCAGATCCAGGATTTGCGTGAGCGGGGCTTATTCTGGCGAGCAAAGCGTTAGCAGAACTACATTAGATAGGAGAAAGATGAGCGGATACGGCAAGTTACAGATTGGCAACGTAACCCTTGATAATAATATAATACTTGGACCAATGGCAGGTGTGTCGGACCTGCCTTTTCGTCTGTTATGCAGAGAAATGGGCGCGGGGCTTGTGTGCATGGAAATGGTAAGCGCCAAGGCCATTACCTATAAAAATAAGAACACCGGAATGCTGATGGATATTCATGAGGATGAGCATCCGGTATCCCTTCAGCTCTTTGGCTCCGAACCAGAGGTAATGCAGCAGGCAGTAGAGATGATAAAGGACAGACCTTACGATATCCTGGATGTAAACATGGGCTGTCCTGTTCCCAAAGTTGTTGGCAATGGTGAGGGCTCAGCCCTTATGAAAAATCCGGAACTGATACAGAAGATCGTGGCTGCACTTGTGGAAGTTTCTGACAGACCTGTCACGGTTAAGATAAGAAAAGGCTTTAATGATAAGAGTATCAACGCGGTAGAGTGCGCACTGGCTGCGCAGGAAGGCGGAGCGGCAGCAGTTGCAGTTCACGGAAGAACCAGAGAGCAGTATTACTCAGGGAAGGCCGACTGGTCAATCATCAGACAGGTGAAAGAGGCAGTTAAGATCCCTGTTATCGGAAACGGCGATGTGGTAGATGGAGAGAGCGCAAAGAGAATGTTTGATGAGACAGGGTGCGACGGCGTAATGGTCGCAAGAGCAGCTCAGGGCAATCCATTTATATTCAGAGAGATAAAGAGCTTTTTTGAAACAGGAACGACTTGTCCACGCCCGACCAATAAGGAAGTCTACGATACCGTCATAAGACATGCGGACCTGCAGCTTAAGTACAAGGGCGATTATATCGGAATTAGAGAGATGAGAAAGCATGTTTCCTGGTACACAACAGGAATGGCGGGAAGTGCCAAATTCAGGAATCAGATAAACCAGATGGAAGACATGGATTCCCTGAAAAAAGCCTGTGCAGAAATAATGCTTTAAGGCAATTATTAAATGTTTAGAAAATTGTCTAAAATAGTGTTTATGTTTCATTGACATGAATAGTTATAGACTGTATAATGGCAAAGTTAAAAGTAGCTTGTTTAGCAAATGCTTTTATATAGATTTATTATTCAATCTTTATGAAGGGTAGGGAATATCATAATGGAAGAAAAGAAAAACATATTAACTTATGAAGGACTTAAAAAGTATGAAGATGAGCTTCATGAGTTAAAGGTAGTTAAGCGTAAAGAAGTAGCTGAAAAGATCAAGGAAGCTAGAGAACAGGGCGACCTTTCTGAGAATGCTGAGTATGATGCAGCAAAAGACGAACAGCGTGACATCGAGGCTAGAATCGAAGCCCTCGAGAAAATCCTTAAGAACGCAGAAGTTGTTGTAGAAGAGGATGTAGACCTCAACAAGATCAGCATCGGTTGTAAAGTTAAGATTCGTGACCTTGAGTTCAATGAGGATCTTGAATACAAGATCGTAGGTTCATCAGAGGCAAACAGCCTTAAGGGTAAGATTTCAAACGAGTCACCGGTTGGAAGAGCTCTTATCGGTGCTAAAAAAGGACAGACAGTTTCTGTAGAGACACAGGCTGGTGTTCTTAAGTACAAAGTACTTGGAATTGAGAGATCAGAGAACTGATAAAACTATCGGCCTCTGAGTATTGCAGAGATGTAATTTATGAGCCAGCGGTCAGAAGACTTGCTGGCTCTTTATATCGTACCCAATCACTAATCAAGAATATAGCATATACATGCTCATAAGGAGGAAATCAAGTGGCAGAGAATAATCAGCAGAACAACAATGCACCACAGGAAGACGTTGGACGTCTTCGTCAGGTTAGAAGAGATAAGCTTTCTGAGCTTCAGGCAGCAGGAAGAGATCCTTTCCAGATCGTAAAATACGATCAGACACATCATACAAAGGAGATTAGAGACAACTTTGATTCATTGGAGTTTGTTCCTCCTGTAGACGAAGAGGGTAAGGCAGTAGTAGTTCCTCTTTCTGATATACCTTCAGAGAAGCTTGTTTCACTTGCAGGCCGTATGATGAGCAAGCGTGTAATGGGTAAGGCTTCTTTTGCTAACCTTCAGGACAGAGATGGCCGCATGCAGCTCTATGTTTCAAGAAACGATCTTGGAGACGAGGCTTATGCTGATTTCAAGAAAATGGATATCGGTGACATCATCGGTGTTAAGGGCTTTGCTTTCAGAACAAAGACAGGTGAGATCTCAGTTCATGTTAAGGAGCTGGTTCTTTTATCCAAGTCTCTTATGCCACTTCCTGAGAAGTTCCATGGACTTACTGATACAGAAATTCGTTACAGACAGAGATACGTTGACCTCATCATGAATGAAGATGTTAAGGAGACATTCAAGAAGAGATCAGCTATCATCAGAGAAATTCGTAACTTCCTTGCAGACAGAGATTTCATGGAAGTAGAGACTCCTATGCTTGTTGAGAATGCAGGTGGCGCAGCTGCAAGACCATTCTTCACACATTACAATGCTCTTGATGAAGAGAGAAAGCTTCGTATCTCCCTTGAGCTTTACCTCAAGAGACTTATCGTTGGCGGCATGGAGAGAGTTTTCGAGATTGGCCGTGTATTCAGAAACGAAGGTACAGACACAAGACATAACCCAGAGTTCACACTTATGGAGCTCTATCAGGCATATACAGATTACGAGGGTATGATGGAACTTACAGAGAGCATGTTCCGTTACCTTGCTGAAAAGGTTTGTGGCACAACACAGATTCCTTACGGCGACAATATCATCGACCTTGGAAAGCCATTTGAGCGTCTTACAATGAACGACGCAATCAAGAAATACGCAGGCGTAGACTTCGATGCAGTTGCAACTGACGAAGAAGCTAAGGCAATTGCTAAAGAGCGTGGTGTAGAATTTGAAGATCGTCACACTAAGGGCGACATCATCAACCTCTTCTTCGAAGAGTTCTGCGAAGAGAAACTGATCCAGCCTACATTTATCATGGATCATCCTCTTGCAATTTCACCTCTTACCAAGAAGAAACCTTCAGATCCTGAGAAGGTTGAGCGTTTCGAGCTCTTCATCAATACTTGGGAGATGTGTAACGCTTATTCAGAGCTTAACGATCCTATCGATCAGCGTGAGCGTTTCGCAGCTCAGGATGCTAACGCAGCTGCCGGCGACGAAGAAGCAGAGCACACAGATGAAGACTTCCTCAATGCCCTTGAGATCGGTATGCCACCAACAGGCGGTATCGGCTACGGTATCGACAGACTTTGCATGTTGTTGACTAACAGTGCAGGTATTCGTGATGTACTGCTCTTTCCAACCCTAAAATCTCTTGATAAGTAAAGCCCAGTATTCATGCGGCTTTGCGGAGATTTTTGATTTGAAATTTTTTTAGAACACTTAAATACATCTAAAATCATTATTGCTCTGAAATCCAGTGTTTATGCGGATTTCAGAGCAATTATTCTGACAACAATTTATTTATTTGACAACAATTTGACCACACCTGATCAATGCAGCCCAGTATCGGCGCGGCATTTGGTGTGTGGCAATCTTTTGAATTTCAGCGCGGATGCGCTATCAATGAGTTCTATTCACGGACTACTATTCCATTTTTGCTTTTTAGAGGGATTTCTTCGATGGCTCTTTTGTTACGCTTTTTTGTTACGCTCTTTACGCGTGTAAAAAGCTCTTTACGGCTCTTTTGACAGATAATGTACGGATAAAAGTGCTAGTAAAGTGCAATCTTATCCGTACAAAAGGCGAGGAAAAAGGTCTTTTGGCAGATGAAGTACGGATAAAAATGCTAGTAAAGTGCTGTCTTATCCGTACAAACGGTCAGTAGACAGCTCTTATACCACATAATATACGGATAAAAAAGCTAGTAATGAGCTGTCTTATCCGTACAAGGGAAGAGCAGGGAACAAGAGATAGCTATATTGTACGGATAAGAACAAAGAATAGCATTGAACTTATCCGTATTGCATGGATGATAGGACCAGATGAAAGGATGATGGGACCAGATGAAAGGATGATGGGACCAGATGATAGGACCGGATCGTAGGCCTGATGGCTGGTGCATGAAAAAGCGTGTATGAAAAAAGATAAAGATAAATAAGAACAGGAAAGGAAAATTTATGACAAATTACAATGAGATAATTGGTGAATTACAAAAAAGAAAGGTGCAACTGGAAGCGAGTATAGCCATAGCAAATAAAAAGATTGAGAAATTGCCAGAGGGAAAGCTGCGGATTTCGTACTGTAGGGGGAATCCGCAGTATTACAAGATTATTGACTCTGCCGATACTCACGGGAAATACATCAAAAAAAGCGACTTCAAGATAGCACAAGAGCTGGCGCAGAAGGATTATCTGAAAAAGATTATTAATGTAGCGCAGGAAGAACTAACAATTGTAAAAAGAGCTATAGGTGCAGGCGCCAACTTTCCAAAAACAAAGGAAGATAATCAGGGAATTATTACTCCGGAGGCGGTATATGACAGTCTCAAGAAGGAAAGAAAAATACTCGTGTCTCCACTTTTGATAAGTGATGATGAGTATGCTAGAAGATGGAGCGAGGAACAATTCCGCATCAGCACTTATAAACCAGAGGAAAAAATATATACAACCAGGCGTGATGAGATGGTGCGATCCAAGTCGGAGATGGTGATTGCGGATATGTACTTTGAGATTGGAGTTCCATACAGATATGAGTGCGAGCTGCGGCTCAAGAGCGGTGTCATCAAATACCCTGATTTTACATTACTTAACAAGAGGACGAGAGAAGTTATATATCATGAGCACCTTGGCAGGATGGATGATGAGAAATATCGGAAAAAGAATCTGCGCAAGATAGAGGAATATAGAAGAAACGGAATTTTTGTGGGGAAGAATCTCATCCTGACTTTTGAAGAGGATGGATGTCCGTTCAACATAAGAGAATTCGAAAAGAGCATAAGGGAGATTATATAGATGCTTTTTCTGAGTGTTACAATTATAAGGAGTTATAGGTTACGAAATAGATATGCTTGGGGTGTTACTAACAAAAGTTGCGGCAATCAGAGACGTGTTGTTGTTCCCGACACTTAAAAGCTTCAATAAATAAATAATAAAAAAACGCAGTAGTTATGCGACTTTTCAGAGGGATAGTGTTTTTGCACTATCCCTTTTGACGTAGAAAATAATCACTTGCCATATCATGATTTTTTGTAATTATTGAACAAAAAAGTTCTTGCGCATAATTTGACAGACTACTATTCAAATGTGTAGTGTTGTACCTTTTAGAGAAAGGAAGGTACATTATGAAAAATAAGTCAAAGGCAGAAATGGTAAAAGAATTGGGCAGCTTTATCAAGAACAGAAGAAAACAACAGAATCTAACACAGGAAAAAATGCTGGACATACTTTATAGCGAGTTTGATCTTTTCATGGATAAGAACACATTATCACTCATTGAGCGGGGAAAAATAGCTACTAATTGGTACAATATTTTCGCCATATTATCGGTACTTGGATTTAAAAATGACTGAGAAATATAAGCTCAATAAAAGATGTAAACATAAGATTTTATGTGGTGAAATGAGAGCTGATATAGGAAACTTCACTCAATAACTATGTTGAACGGAGGCTTATATGATAAGAAGAGATTATTTGGGGAATGTTCTTTATAAAGGAGAATTGTTCAGAAACAATGATGACAGGTATGAGTTTCAATATACGGATGCTACTGGGAAAACCTGTCATCTTTATGCACGAACGCTGCCTGAATTGCGAAGAAAAAAAGAAGACACTTTAGGAATCATGCGAGTATGTTCAAGTGCTTACAGAGCAGGTATGATTACTTTGAATGAGGCGTTTGATTTTTATATGCTTGGAAAAAGAAATCTCAAAGCAAATACCCGCGATAGCTATTACTATGTTTATGACAGATATGTCAGACCAGTGTTTGGAACAAAGCAGGTTGGAGAGTATACTCATTCGGAGTTGGTCTTTTTATATAAATCATTATTTGATCAGGGCTTTAGCATTAGCACAATGGATAATATTCAAAATGTTATTTATCCAACTTTTCAAATGTTGGTAGATGACGGAGTGCTGCAAAGAAATCCTGCGAATAATTCGCTCAAAGAACTAAAAAGAAATGAGAAGATAACAAAAGGAATTCGAAGAGCGTTAACGCCTGAGCAGCAAGCAACTTTTTTGAACTATGTAAGAACAGACCCGGCTTGCGAAAAGTGGAGGGATATTGTGATAATCCTTTTTGGAACGGGCTTGCGTTCAAGCGAGATGTTTGGACTTTTGTGGGAAAATATTGATTTTGCCAATAGGACAATTACAGTTGACCATGCTGTTGTTAGAAATGTAAGAGAGAAGGGGTGTCCATATCATATATCCGTTACGAAGACTGCTGCAGGAAAGCGGATAATTCCTATGTTGGATGAGGTGTATGATGCATTTGACAGAATATATAAAAAACAGGAAAAAGAAGGCTGGCCTAAGGTCGTGATAGACGGATTAGATGACTTTATATTTGTAAATAAAGAAGGAAAGCTCATGAACTTTCAGAATCTTAATAATGCAATTGAGAATATGAGGTTGGCATGTAATGCGAATAACTTACAGAAGAAATCAGGCGATGGGACTAGAGTTCCGCATTTTTCTACCCATGTGATAAGACACACATTTTGCGCAAGATTGTGCGAGGTTGAAACTAATATCAAAGTTATCCAGGACATTATGGGGCATTCAGACATTAGGACGACTATGGAAGTATATGCAGAGGTTTCTGTAATAAAAAAGAAAAATACTATGATGCAGCATAATAATGCTATTTTATTTTTGTCTGAAAACATGTATGATTATTCATGAGTTGTCAGAAATGATGTATAAATGCACCGATGAGATTCTTTACGGCCTTGGTAAGATGTATGCCGGTGGCGGAGAATTCACTGAGAACATCGACAAGATGGGCGGCAAAGGAACCGCAGAATTTGTATATCAGGCAATAAAGATTTACTGTGGGAAGTAAACAATTAGTATAATTGTATTTATAAAAATGCTATAAACCGCATTTTTTTGCACCATAATAATGATATAATGTACGTGCATGGGGATAAATTCTGTCTCCATGCATTTTTGTTTCTGAAATCATTGAGGGATGGTGCGCTGCATGAAAATAATGCAGAATATAAAACGCTATTCAATCTTTTTAATATGCTTATTCACTCTGGCCTTTTTGGGAATTACAGTTTCAGTTAATGCGGGAAATAATGATGCAGACAGTATTGTCATAGGAGTTCCTGCTGACAGATGCCCTGTATTTTATTTGGACCCTGAGACAAAAGAGACCGTGGGGATAGGCATTGATCTCATGCGCGCTGCTGCAGAAGAAGCAGGATATAGTGCGTCTTTTAAGGTTATCACAGAAAAAACAAATAAAGATGCCTTGGATAATCCTGAATATGACATCATTATGCCCTTTGGCAGTGCAATCAAGAGTTCGTCCGGAAAAGAGACTATTGTAACGGAGAATCTTATTCAGACGCCATTTACTATGGTTACAAAGGGCGATAAAAAACTCCCTGCATTACATGAAAGCCATATTGGAATGCTCAGTTCCCTTGCTGGAGGAGTAGAAACAGTTAAGCAGCTTTATCCGGGAATAGAGATTACACTTTATGATACGATGCCTGAGTGTGTCAAGGCACTTAGATCAGGCGAAGTAGATGCATTGATGCATAATTCCTATGTGTGGAGCTATGTTTTACAGAAGCCTTCATATTCGGATCTGAAAGTTCAGCCTGCCACCATGTTTTCCATGGACTTTCGTGCAGGGACACTCGATACACCTGAAGGAAGAGTGGTAGTTGACAGGCTTAATGAAGGTATTGACAAGCTTACTGATACACGTAAGCAGGCAATTGTTCTGGATTATACTTCAAGACGCCTGTATCAAAATGACTTTTGGGACTATCTCTTTGAATACAGATATCTTTTGATACTGGGAACGATATTTTTCATCTTATTTATTATAGCTATTGTTCACAAGCAGAAGGCTATATATAGACAACATGAAGAAAAGATACGTGAACTGACTGAAAAAGATCCACTTACAGGGGTGTTGAATCTGGAGGGCTTTAAGAAGCGTGTCGAGGAACTGCTTGTTACACATCCGGAGAACCAGTATCTTCTTTCCTTTAGCAATATTAAGAACTTCAAATTCATAAATGAAAGTATGGGAAGGAAGACTGGAGATGACCTTTTGCGCTTCTGGGCTGAAAGGGCAACTGCGACTTTCTCGGATGAGGAAGCAATGGGAAGAATTAACGGAGACAGATTTGCAGTGCTTCGGAAATTTACTGATGCGGAGCAGATGGGTCGCGATGAAAAAGAAGTTTTTGAGCCTCTCAGAAATTACTTTATAGATAGAGGAAAAGAGATCCAGCTTCAGATATGTACCGGTGTTTTTGCGATTACTCCGGAAGACCACAAAAACATTGATGTGGATCGAATGCTTGATTATGCCAGAATGGCTGAGAAGAAAGTAAGGGAAACATTAAAGACAGGATATGAATTCTACAACCCTGAGCAGTGGGAAAAGGGTAAGCAGATAGTTGACATAAGTGGACATCTACCAGCGGCTCTCCAAGAAGGCGAAATACAGGTATGGTATCAGCCACAGGTGGATTATACTTCTGGCACGATAAGTGGTGCGGAAGCTCTCTGCCGTTGGAAACATGCAAAACGTGGCTGGATTTCTCCGGGAGTGTTTATTCCCGTATTAGAAGAAACAGGAATGATTTTTGATCTGGACAGCTATGTATGGGATAAAGTATGTCAGGATCTTCACCGTTGGAATCAGGAAGGCAAGCGTCGATCTGTTTCAATAAACCTTTCCCGCTCAGACATAAGAGAAGACAGGAGTATTCCGGGAATTTTCTATGAACTTACCAAGAAATATGATCTTGATCCGGAACAGCTAAGGATTGAGATAACAGAAACGGCATATGTTGAAAGCCCAGCTTTCCTGATTAAAACAACTTCTGAACTTCGTGAATATGGCTTCCAGGTAGAAATGGATGATTTTGGAAGCGGATACTCATCACTGCATATGCTCAAAGAAGTTCCTGTTGATCGTATTAAAATGGATCTCCATTTTCTTACTGGAGCTGGAGATATGGAAAAGAGCCGTATCATAATCACGCAGGTGATCAAATTGGTAGAGCTACTAGGAATGAAGCTGATTGCAGAAGGAGTAGAGACCAAAGATCAGGCTGATTTCTTAAAAGATAGAGGTTGCCAGGAGATGCAAGGGTATTATTTCTTCAAACCAATGCCGGTAGAGGATTTTGAAAAGGCATTTGATAAAGAGCTTGATTACGATAAACGAGCATAAGTAATGGAAAGCAGATGATAGATGGAGCGATGGCTTCTTATGTGTGGAGGTATTTCTAATGGAAAAGTACAGATATAGTGATGAGGAATTAAAACTTTTAGAAAACAGTCCCATACCCTTTGCAATTTACCAGTCTGTAGATAAGAGAGTGGTTACGATAGTTCTGTCTGAGGGCTTTTTTGAACTGTCCGGATACAAAGGCATGGATAAAAAAGAAATCTATGATCTGATGGATAACGATATGTATCGTGATGCACATCCGGATGATATACCTTCCATAAATGATGCGGTTTACCGGTTTGTAACAGAAGGTGACGTCTATGATGTGATCTACAGAATAAAAAGGAATGGGGAGTATAGAATAATTCATTCCTACGGCAAACATATCTATAAAGAAGATGGAACACGACTTGCATTCATCTGGTACACGGATCAAGGAGCCTTTGTTGGTGATGAATTGAATGAGAATGAGGATATATCAGGTGAATATAGAAGACTCCAACAGGAGAATGAGCGTCTTAGGAAAGAGGCTGATGCAAATAGAAAGATACTGAGTCTGAAGAAGTCGGTTTCAGATCTTTTAACTAATATGCCTGCCATGACATTTTCAAAAGATGTTGATACCGGGAAATATCTAGCATGTAATCAGTCATTTGCTGATTATGCTCATAAAGATACTCCAGAGGGAGTTGTGGGCCGGACTGATTTAGAAATCTTTGACGAAGATACTGCGCTTCATTTTATTGAGGATGATAAGAAAGCACTTGCGATGGACAGACCATATATCTTCTACGAAGACGTTCCTGATGCTGCAGGGAACCCCAGGCAGTTTCAGACTACAAAGCTTAAATTTACAGATGATACAGGCAGAGAGTGCCTGTTAGGACTGTGTCAGGATGTTACAGATGCAATGCGTATTAAGCGAGAATATACTGAAAAGCTTGCGCTTGTACAAAATATGGCTGAAGTAGATGCTCTTACCGGTATTAAAAATAAAAATGCTTATAAGGAAAGAGAGAATCTGATGAATGGGAGAATTCAGGAACATCGTCAGCCTGAGTTCGCCATTGTGGTACTGGATGTAAATGATCTGAAGAGGATTAATGATACAGAAGGACATGAAGCAGGGGATAAATGTATATGTGATGCTTGCGAAATAATCTGTCGAACCTTTAAACGCAGTCCTGTCTACAGAGTTGGTGGTGATGAATTCGTGGTTATTTCCCAGGATGAGGATTATGCTCGAAGCGAGGAGCTGGTTGAGTTAATTACACAACATAACGAAGAGGCTCTTTTAAACGGCGGACTTATCATTGCCTGTGGTATGGCCAAATATGATAAAGAGACCAGTGTGGCTGAAGTATTTGAAGCTGCAGACAGAAGGATGTATGAAAACAAAAAATATTTAAAAACACGGAAAGATAATGGATAGAATATAATCATAAGTTAGAGACGTGACAAGAGCCCGGTTCGTGATGAATCGGGCTCTTTAAGTGACTATTATAAATCTCTTCCTGTGCTATGAACTCAGTGATGTGGCACCAATGAATACCCGGTTGATAATTACTGGTGTTGGAACAGTTATTGCTATATTGCTTTCAGAGCAATTATTCTGACAACAATTTATTTGTTTGACAACAATTTGACCACACCTGATCAATGCAGCCCAGTATCGGCGCGGCATTTGGTGTGTGGCAATCTTTTGAATTTTGGCGCGGATGCGCTATCAATGAGTCCTATTCACGGACTACTATTCCATTTTGGCTTTTTAGAGGAATTTCTTCGATGGCTCTTTTGTTACGCTCTTTACGCGTAGAAAAAGCTCTTTTGGCAGATAAAGTACGGATAAAAATGCTAGTAATGAGCCATCTTATCCGTACAAACGGCGTAGAAAAAGCTCTTTTGGCAGATAAAGTACGGATAAAAATGCTAGTAATGAGCAATCTTATCCGTACAAACGGCGTGGAAAAAGCTTTTTTGGCAGATAAAGTACGGATAAAAAAGCTAGTAAAGAGCAATCTTATCCGTACAAACGGCGTAGAAAAAGCTCTTTTGGTAGATAATGTACGGATAAAAAAGCTAGTAAAGAGCAATCTTATCCGTACAAATGGTCAGTAGACAGCTCTTATACCACATAATATACGGATAAGATGGCGTATAGTCTGTAATCTTATCCGTACAAGGGAAGAGCAGGGAACAAGAGATAGCTATATTGTACGGATAAGAACAAAGAATAGCATTGAACTTATCCGTATGGCATGGATGATGAGACCAGATGATAGGGGGATAGGACCGGATCATAGGCCTGATGGCTGGTGCATGAAAAAAGCGTGTATGAAAAAAGATAAAGATAAATAAGAACAGAATCAGTATAGTGGAATTGTTCAAAAGCAGGTCACACTAGATGATTTGTTCAAAGCCAAAGAGATATAATTGCTTATCTTAATCGCATGCCATAACGAAGATTTGGATAGGTAATAATGCAAGCTGAATAAGAGCTGAAAATGGGATCGGAGCAAAATCCGGTCCTTTTTCTAAGCCCACATTTTGAGCGGGGTTAGCACTTCTACAAGAAAAAGTACAGGATCTAACGCTTGTTATGCTTGTTGGAAGAAAATAGAATTTTCGTTGCGATTTTTACAGCTGCATGAGTGTGCAGCTGTATTTTTTTGCCAATTATCTTGCTTCTGAAATTATTTTTAAAATTTTTTTTAAAACATACTCCCCAAAACACCTTTCCCATTCCATATAAGTGAAGGAGTCAATAAATCCCCTTCACGAACCTTCAAAATCGAATAGTCATTCATCAGGTACAAGAGAATATGTTGAGGATTAACCATAGATGGAATCTAGCGACTCATATAGCGCTAGATTCCTTTTTTCTATATAATTGAATGAGTGATTATTTGGGAAAAAGAGGCATTTATGGACACTTCCAGAAAGACAATAAACGTAGTAGCTGCGCTGATCAGAGACGGTAAAAGAGTTTTTGCCACAGCTAGAGGCTATGGGAATTATAAAGGTTGGTGGGAATTTCCGGGCGGAAAAGTTGAACCTGGAGAAAGCCCTGAAGATGCTTTAGTAAGAGAAATTAGAGAAGAGCTTGATTCAGAGATCAGCGTTGATGAGTATATTAGTACAATTGAACATGATTATCCGGAGTTTCATCTATCCATGCGGTGTTACTGGTGTAGTTTGATATCAGGAGATCTTGTGCTAAAAGAAGCTGAGGATGCTAAGTGGCTTGATGTTGATACCATTGATTCAGTTAAGTGGCTTCCGGCGGATATTACTTTGATAGATGAGATCAAGAAGAGGATGGCGTAAGCTTTGAGGTGAGCAATGGGAAATGAAAACGGAACCTGGATTATGTACGGCGTTGAGTGGGATGACCCTGAATGCCTGCATACAGTTCAGGATGCAATTGATTACATAAATGAAGTAGGATTTTTGCCACTTTTTAAGAATGATATTCCGGGATTTTCACTTGAGGAGCGCACTGCAGTTGAATTTTGGTGGTGTGGAGATCCTAAAGTGGATCCCTGGGAGTGGCGTGAACTTATTGCCAGGAGCGGAGAAGTTGCTTATGGCAAGTTCTTTGAGAAAAAGGCTGGATTCATATCCAAAGAGTGGCTTCCATATTTTGTGAATTATCGCAGGGATGGATATGATTTTGATGCGCTCTGGGATGATGAGAAGGCTTCAAGGCGCCAGAAAAAGATAATGGACTGCTTTGATATAGAGGGTGAGCTGTATTCTAATGATCTCAAGCAGAAGGCTGGTTTTGCTAAAGGCGGAGAAAAGGGCTTTGATGGGACTGTTACTGACCTTCAGATGAAGACATATCTTTGTGTCAAGGATTTCAGACAGCGTAAGAACAAAAAGGGCGAGCTTTATGGCTGGCCGATAGCTGTTTATGCAAAGCCTGAGGCTTTGTGGGGGTATGAGTATGTGACTTCAAGGTACAGTGAGATTCCAGAAGTGTCAGGGAAGGCAATTGCCCAGCACATTATGGAGTTGTACCCAGTAGCAAACGCAGATCAGATAAAAAGACTTATCGGCGGAGCTTTTGGTACAGAAGTAAAGACGAAAAAAAAGAGATCTTAGTTTCCGGTGGATCAAAGATGGATATGAGGCAACTGTGAAGAATCATAAGAAAGCCGTGGTTGGACTTTCTGTAGCATTTGAAACTTTGGGAAAATATGAACAGTCGAAGCGGGTGTATGACGATCTTGGCAGTATTAAAGGCCTTAGTTCCGATAATATCACATGTCTTTTAAATATGGGAATTGATAACGTTGGGCTGCTTGTTCTTCTTGCCCGTCAAAAGAGATGGGAGTGGCAAGTGTTTGGAATTGGTGACTATGCAGCTACGCATATAGAGAAGCTGCTATATGATGAGGGCCTGGATGTGGATATTCAGGATAGAAGTCATTTTGTTTGAGAGGGTTGAGTAGTATGGACGTAAATGAAAAAGACTGGAAGCTTTTCAGAAAGTACCTTCCTGATTGGCAGGAGAACTACATGGAAACAATGAAGGCAGCGATATTGACTTCAGAGGCGTTGCATTGCAGATGCCATCTGATCTGTTGGGAATGACTGAATTTGACCAGTACGAAGATGATAGAGGTTTCTAACAAAAATATGCTGTTGGTGACATATTTTAGAATGATTATGTCACAGAAAGCAATAATAATGAAAAATGCCAAAAATTATGTTATACTTAACATAAAAGGAGGCCTCTTATATGAATAATGCAGAAATAAAGACCATATTAGAGCAGATAAACAATCTAAAGAGCCCAAGTGTAGAACAAAAAATTGATTATGATTCAAATAAAGCAGTAAAAAACGTATTAGCGGGAGTGTCAGAAGAAATACAAAGAGTAATGGATGTTAATGATTTCACTCAAGAAGATCTATGCAGAATAACTGATATGTCTCAATCTAACATCAGCAAAATATTAAATGGTAAGGTGGTTCCCAAAATTGAGACTTTACAAAAAATAGCAGAGGCAACGCATACAAAACTTGTTATTAGCTTTGAGCATCTTGATGGAGATTACTGATTATGGCATATATAAAATCAATTGAAATAAACCAATTTAGAAGCATTAAGAAACTTTCTGTTTCGGGTTTTTCAAACATTAATCTAATTGTCGGAGATAATAATAGTGGTAAAACCACATTATTGGAAGCTATCCAATTGCTGTTTGCAAAGTCACAGCTTGGATCGATCAAACCTGTGATAGATCAGAGAACAGTACTTAGTCCGGATAAGAGCAGTTTTTATGTGTCATTTATTAAAATGTTCAATGCGGCGGAAAGCAGGGATCAATTAGAATTTGATATCTCTGCGGAAAGTAAAAGAGGTATTTTACACCTTCAAATAAGCGGAAATGAAAAAGTGATTTCTGGGGAGGAGGCGCTTCAGATATCCTCTTTGTCATCACGCCAAAAAACTCAGTACAAAAGAGAGGCGGCATATTTGCCAGAAAACGCAAAGATCTTTACAGGTAGTATTGCTAAACAGGTTGGTAAAAAGATAACGGAGGATGGCATAAGATGTACATCTCTTGATTCTTTAGCATCTTTATCTGACATTAGGAAAGAAGTTCATTATATCCCTTCTTTTGGTCATATGCGTTATGATCTACTTCAGAACATCGTGGATGATCTAGATTACAAAAAGCTGGTAATAGATATTTTGAGACAATTTGACAAGGATATAGCTGATATATGCTATACAAAGGCAGATGATGGATCTTTTTTGGAAACAATAATTACGAAGAATGGGATAACAATGCCTTTCTCTGTATATGGTGATGGTATTAAGAAGATACTATATATTCTCAATAGACTGTATGCCGCTTCTAATTCAATATTACTGATTGATGAGATTGAGACTGGGCTGCATAAAAAATACTTTGATATTCTATTCCCGGTAGTGTTTGAATTGGCCAAAAAGTTTAATGTTCAGATGTTTATTGCAACTCACAGCATAGAAGCGATAGATGCAATTCTTAGATATGGTAATTATGAGAATTCTAATGAGAAAGAAGATCCAATCAAGGTGATTACTTTGAAGAAGGTTGATTTTAGCGATGGATTTGAAAGTAACATAGTTGCCAGAAATGTTACTGGGAAATATGTGTATGATAACAGGATGGCATTTGATTTTGAGGTGCGCTTATGATTGAAATAGTTCTTGTCGAAGGCGTATCTGATGTTCGGTTGATCAGCTATTATCTGCAAAATATATATGGATGGAAGCATGAGAATAGTAATGCGTTGGGCATTACAGCGAATGATGAGTATGAGCACATTGAGAGCCTGTCCAAGCAAGAAAACCAGTTAGTATTATGCGGGGTTGGTGGTAATGGAAAATTCGCTTCTTTTGTTGAGAAACATCGTGTAAACATGATGCTTGTTGAAAAAGAAATAGCATCATTGATGGTTGTAACAGATAGAGATGAAGATTCCGATGCTAAGGTTGGAAGAAAAATCGGTAAATCTTTAGAATCCATTTTAATAAGGGCGGGGGAATGGATTAGCAATGATATTGTTGATTCTTTTGGACAGCGTAAAATTATAAACACATATCTATTAGTAATACCACCCAATGAAAATGGAGCCTTAGAAAGAGTTATTATCAATGCCCTTAATGATATTCCTGAAGAAAAGGAATTGATTCAGGAAGTGAAGAAATTTATAGAATCATTAAAAAATGGGTTGGTTAAGGAACTGGAACAAACTAACAAGTATGACAAGGCTGCAGTTGGTACTTTTTTTAGTGTAAGAAATCCGCAAAATGCATTACGCTCTTTCGGAGTCTTTTTGCATAAAGTAGATTGGACAAAATCAGAGTACTTAAAAGACCTGTTTTTGCCATTTATGTATTTAGGAACTGAAAAGCCAATTAAGGAAAAAGAGTGATCTTTTACAACAACACACTCATAGATATCATGAGTTCTTATCTGACATAGATAGGAAGCTGGTGACAGCTGGGATGAGGATGAGATTTACTTCGTTCTTGACGAAATAAGACGGTCATTCCCGCAGGCCGAATTTGAACAGAAATCATATTGCTCTGGCATTATTAAGATTGGGAGAGGTAATAATTAGAAATAATGAAATTAGACAACAAGTTAATTGCAGAAAGAATTGCTATTAGAAATTATGAGATACAAGATAAAGAGTTTTGTACCGGTATGTGGTATGACAAGGATAATGGAAAGTATCTAAGTGACCCTACAGAGGAATATGTAGATGAAGTGTTTCAAAATGCTGTAGATACATTGCAGGACAGCGAAGATGGGTTCTACTTTGTAATTGAAGATGTTTCAGATGGTAAAAGAATAGGTTCTTGCTGCGCATTTCCTAATGATGATGGAAATAGCATAGATATTGGATATTGCATAAACAAAAAGTTTTGGAGAAATGGTTATGCTACTGAGGCTGTTGGAAAACTGGTGGAGTGGGCTTCACAACAGGCTTATAAATCAATCACAGCAGAGGTGGCCAAAGAGAATGAAGCATCATGCGGTCTTATGAAAAAGCTTGGATTTCAAGTTAAAGAAGAAACGTCATTTAAGAAGTATCATATGGATATTACTTATGACAGCTATGTTTTTGAATACATAATCTAGCAAGGACTTTTAGTAATGAAAATGATGGTTAGCGCCTGCCTCTTAGGGCAGAATTGCAAATACAGCGGTGGCAACAACTACAGTGAGAAAGTCGCTGAGTATATCAAAGGGCATGAAGTTATTTCGGTATGCCCGGAGGTTGCTGGTGGGCTTCCTACACCAAGGATTCCTTGGATTCACATATCAAGGCATGATCGACGGCTGCTGCGTATTTAGGCTTAATGTGGAGGATGAATACAAGGAGCAAAAATGAATCAATCCGAACTGATCAAGAAGGTCGGCTCTTCTATGTACCAACAATTAAATAATATAGGCTACGCAACTGCGGTTCAGACACTGATGGATATGCAGATTCTTTCTAAAGAGGACTATGAAAAATGGCGTAATGGACAGGTTCCTTATTTGGAAAAAGTTTGCCATATCAACCTTAAGAAACTGGCATCAGTTCTCCAGGAGATGAAACGTTACGCAGCCAAGAACAATCTAAAGCCCAGCTACACATTTTATAAGCAGTGGGGACGAAAGAATAAATCTACAAAACAGCTACGGTTCAGTAAGACCGGTAATGAATACATGGAAAAGCTTTATGCTACTCATTATGTAAAGAATAAGGCAGAAGAAACGGAGGAATGACAATGAGTAAGTATGTTTCACTGGACAAACGAAGTAAGAAAGCGCAAAAAGAGTACCATTCCAAACAGAGACGCACTTGGGGAGAGATAAATCCTGTAACAAGAAGCGTTCCAAGTGGAAAGGCCTACAACCGCAAGAAGGAAAAAGAGAGGATCAGCAAAGAATTCAGAGATGGATTTGGAGCTGATTCTTTTTTGTTGGCGGTATAAACAATTAAAGAGAATTACCGATATATAAGATAGCAAAAGGAATGCGTGTCTTTTCAATGGATTGATTATCCTATGAAGGGGCACGTTTTTTGTTACCATCTAGGAGGCTTGCATTATGGGTATAGCAGCATTGGCACTTGATCGTTATGCGGACAATACATATTCTGTTGCGGGAAAAGAGAATTATACAGGCGTAGATGAGACATCTAAATGTTTTGGTTCTCATCTCAGTGAAGCCAGTGAGATGAAATGTCCTTATAACTTCCTGGCAAAGAATGGCATCATCAATTACAATGGTGTGATTTTTGAATGCGATTATCAGCAGAATGCCATAACCCTGGGAAATATGTATGAGAAGGAAAAGGAGCTTAAAATCTATCTTCCAAGTGGCGGAGCTCTTCATGTGAACGTGGATGACATTCAGGAAGCTTTGAAGGAAAAAGAGGAAAAGCAAGCCGAAGAAGAATACGAAGATAAGATCCAGAAACTATTTGATGAGAGGAAGGAGCTTGCATGAGTTTTTATGCTATTGATTCTTATGACAGACGAAATGATCACAGCTGGTATAAGACAGCTGCAACCAGTGCAGTCACAGCGAGTGCTCTGAATAAGCCCTTTGCGGTAGAATTGACATCTACAACGTCCATGGCGCCATCTGCAGGAGATGGTAAAGTACTTGGAATGTCTGCAATTGCCGTTGGCCCAAATGCTTCCCAGACAATGATTGCAAGATATTCGGAAAATTCTACTGAACAGAATCCTATAATTACGGTCTCGCTTGGTGATTATGGCTCTTATAATATCAGTGTAAAAGATGTTGATCCAAAAGAAGCGACGCAGATAGAGATGTTTGCCCTATGCTCATACATGGATGATAAGAACATTACCTGCCCAGGCTCTTTTGGCTCATATAACAGGCTAAAGAGCTATATACAGACTGCCATTGATATGGATGAGCTCCCGGATATCAACAATCATCTGAATTCTACTAAGAAAATCAATTGGCTCAATTGGCTCGATGTAGCAATGAAAAATCAGGTCACGGACCAGTATTCTTATCAGGAGAGATCCGAGCAGATTAAGCTAAGATCATACTTTGAGAAGCAACACCAGGATATTGAGCTGAGGAAAAAGCTTGGAATTTTTATACTACAAGGCTAATAGACAACTAAACTTACCAGTGTTACTATACGATATAGAAAGAGATAAGCGGAGCAGATAAGAGCTCCCGGAAAGGAAAAGAAAGAGACATGACAACAATGAATCGCAATTATTGCCTCTATAGCGAAAGTTATGAATCATCACTCCAGAGTAAATCAGAGTGGATGTTTAATTTCATGCGCTCATTTAAGGATAGGCAAATGCGAGAAAATGTTGTTTTGGCAGGATCGTGATAGACAGGATCCTAGCTTATAGATGAACATGTTTAGCAGCTGCTTACCTCTTAGATGAGGCAGGCAGCTTTTTATTTTGCCTAAAATGCAGAGTTGGCTCAATTGGTACAGCATCGGGAGCGACGCGAAGCGAGGACGCAGCAGTCCCAAAACTTGCACGAGTGGCGAAGTTGGTAGACGCACCTGACTTAGGATCAGACGCTGAAAGGCATGTGGGTTCGAATCCCACCTCGTGTACTTGGCCAGAGGCCAGAAAGGAGTCAAAAATGACACAGAATATTCCAGCGATCGATATGGTCGCTACGGGACAGAGAATTACAGATTTAAGAGTGGCAGCCGGTATGTCTGTTAGGGATTTACAGGATGTGTTCGGTTTTGCTACTCCACAGGCGATTTACAAGTGGCAGCACGGAACTGCCATGCCAACACTTGACAATTTAGTCGTATTAGCAGCTGTTTTAGGTGTTGCTATGGATGACATTATCGTAGTTGAAGGGGAATGGCTTTATTCACTAAGCGCATGAACTGAATATAGATTAGCGGGCGTGAAAGCGCCTGCGCATGGTTCCATAGTCTAAAGGGTTAGGACACTGGCCTTTCAAGCCAGAGATACCGGGTTCAAGTCCCGTTGGAATCACTGAGGCTCCTTAGTCTAGTCGGCTAGGACGCCAGCCTCTCAAGCTGGAGATGTCGGGTTCAAACCCCGCAGGAGCTATTACGGGTAGGTATGCCTAGTGGCGAAGGCAGGGGTCTGTAAAACCCTGACAACAGAAACACCGTGAGTTCGAGTCTCACCCTGCCCACTATGTTTGCGTGACCGAGATGGCTTATGGTATCGCTCTGCTAAAGCGAAGCACGGCTAAACTGTGCCGAAGGTTCGAATCCTTCCGCAAACGCTCAGTGTCATCTGATGACACTATACAGATCAAGGCTTCTGGATAATAATACAATTACAGAAACGCAAAAGAGCTGCGAAACAGCAGCGAAGTTTAAGGAGAAGAATTAAGAATGTACTACGTAACTATCAACAAGCAATTTAATAACAAACAGTTTATGCAGTTCTGCAAGAATCAGAAGTGCTTTGTTAGTTATGCAAATTGCAAGTTGGTGGTTGATGATCTAGGATCTGGGAAAAGATAATCCGAAGAAATCCTGAGCATTGAGAATAGAGTAGTTCTAGGTCCACTTAACTTGCGTTAGGTGGATTTTTTAATGCAAAAAGGAGAGAAAAAGAAATGGATTATCCAGTAATAGATATCGAAGGAACAGGAATAAGGATCAGGGAGCTGATTAGAGAGAGCGGTCATACAGTATCAGAGGTTTCAGAATACCTTGGAGCAAGTACATCACTTGTGTACAGATACTTAAGGGGAGAGGTTCTTCCAAGTATAGACAGAATCGTGGCTCTTTCAGTTTATCTTGAAGTACCTATTGATGACATAATCGCAGTCGCTTAAGACTGCATCTTACGACATGGGGTAATGGTAGCCCACAGGACTTTGACTCCTGCAATCTTGGTCCGATTCCAAGTGTCGTAGTAAGACGTAGTAAAGACAGTGAGATTATTGAGGCGTTGAGCCGTTTAGATTGATCGAGGTTTGTACATGAGCAGAGTTTTGGTAATTCCAGATGTGCATTTAAAACCCTGGATATTTGATGAGGCAGATAAGGTAGATAAGAGTAGTTACGAAGATATTGTCGTTCTTGGAGACCTGGTAGATGACTGGGGGAAGGGCAATGATATTGATGCTTATGAAGAGACTTTGAAAAGAGCTGCAGAGTTTGGAAAAGAGCATGGTGAGTCTCTTTGGTGCTACGGGAATCATGATGTTTCTTATCTCTGGGATGCCATGGAATCAGGATATTCAGTACAGGCTAGGATAACAGTCATTGAAGGGATAACTAAGCTTGAGCGGATTCTTGAGGACAGATATAAGTTTGTTCATAGAATTGATAATGTACTGTTCAGTCATGCCGGAGTTACTGAGACTTTCGTGCTTCATTCCTGTGGATATCATGTGAAAGAAATTGAAGATATCCTTGCAAAGATCAATCGGATGGGAAAACAGGAACTATGGAGAGATAGTTCGCCTATATGGGCAAGACCTCAGGCGGACTTTTACAGGATGTTCAGGGATGATCTCTTTTATCAGGTAGTGGGCCATACACCTGTAGAGGAACCACTTGATGCTTGTGGAGTGCTGACATTAGACCTTTTCTCGACGTATTCAAATGGGGATCCATACGGTAATCAGAAACTCTACATCGTGGATACTCTGACGAGGAAGTTTGTAGAGGCAAAAGTGGAAAGTTGATATTTTGTAAAAAGCTTTCAATGAAACAGATGATGATTTCTAATTTGACATGCACAACCGCGACTATCACATCTTATCAACCACGAGTCGACTGACAATCAGCGTTCAGGGGAATATCATTTATTCATGTGGATTGTGCGCCGTCACATTAATCCGGAGGTGGTGTGAAAACCAGGTGGGGTCCACCTATCGGGCCTCGCCGTAACAGTCGGATATACAAAATAACAAAGGAAGGTAAGAAAAGATGAGAAAACTAGCATCAATACAGAAAATCAAGGCAGTCATGCCTATACCGGATGCGGATAGACTGGAACTTGTCCAGGTACTTGGATGGAAGTGTGTCGGTGGAAAAGATGAATTCCGTGTAGGAGATATGGTGGTCTATTTCGAGATAGACTCCTTTCTGCCTGTATGTGATGAGTTCGAGTTTTTAAGAAAGAGTTCCTACAGAAGCAATGAGTTCATGGGTGAAGGATTCAGACTTAAGACCATGAAGTTCAGAGGTGAGATATCTCAGGGTTTATGTCTGGGGATAGATAAGCTGCCAAAGCTTCAGGGCATGACACTGGAGGAAGGAATGGACGTTACGGAAATCCTTGGTGTGCGTGAATGGGAAATGCCTGAGCGTGCAGGATCCGGAGGAACTATGATTGGAGATCGTCCGGGATATATCCCTAAGACTGATGAGACCAGAATACAGTCTGCACCAGAGCTCCTAAATGAGTTCAGGGGACTACCCTATTACATAACTACAAAGATGGATGGATCAAGCCATTCAATAGGTGTAAGGGATGGGGAGATTTCTTTTACCGGGCATAACTTCACTTATAAGGATGATGGAAAGTCTGCATTTGTTGAGCACGTAAAGGCGGTAGGTATACCTGAAAAGATGAAAGAATATGCAGATGAGCATGGACTAAGCACCCTTGTACTTCAGGGAGAATGGTGCGGTGAAGGAATTCAGAAGAACAGGCTTAAGCTAAAGAGACCGGAGTGGTTTGTATTTACAGCTAAAACGGATGATAAGAGAACTGATCTTACAACGCTAAGGGAAATCTGTGAATTCGTTCACTGCCAGATGGTCCCGGTGGAAGAGGAAGGTGATGACCTTCTTGCAAAGTATCCAGATGAAGCAGCTCTTTTAGCCAGGGCTGAAGGAATTGGTTATAACGGAACTACCAGAGAAGGAATAGTAATTCGTCCCATAGAGCCGGTTCATTCATATACACTTAGCGGACCGTTGTCGATGAAGGTAATAAACAACAAGTATCTTATGAAGAATGATGAGTAACGGCAAATTGGCAGAAAAGATGTTGATGATGGTAAAAGGTACATTAAAAGAATATAGAGGATGGCGGGGATAATGGGGCACGATTCTTACATGGTGAACGCAGCGGAAAATTAGTTATTTTGTGGCTTTGCGGTTCCACATGTACTATGCTAACGTTCTTGACGAAAAGAATAAAATATGTTATATATAGCATAAAGAGAGGGAGGCAATGTGCCAAATTTTCAAATAAATTTTTATAGAGAC
The DNA here is from genome assembly GCF_900108105.1 of Butyrivibrio sp. Su6. GTDB lineage: Bacteria > Bacillota > Clostridia > Lachnospirales > Lachnospiraceae > Butyrivibrio. Next base: position 143,300 of record NZ_FNUR01000002.1, read on the forward strand.
ATAGACGGCAGTAAGCCTGTTGGATTATTTATTAGGACTTTGGATGTAAAGATGAAGGCCAAGGTTGTGGCTAATCTTCACTTGCTTGAGGAGTATGGCAATCTTGCTAGAGAACCTCTTTCAAAAGAGCTGGAAGATGGAATATTTGAATTACGTAGTGGTGAAGGAAATAACATAGTCAGGATATTGTATTTCTTTGATAAGGGGCAAATCATAATTGCCACTAATGGTTTTGTTAAAAAACAACAGAAAACACCTAGAGGTGAAATTGATTTAGCTAAGCAGAGAAGAATCGACTACCATAGTAGGAAGGAGGCGGGAACGTATGAGTGATCTTCAGGAATTGACCAATGAACTTATGCAGGATCCTGAGTTTAAAAGTGAATATGAGGCACTTCAACCAGAAATGGATATTACAAGAGCGATACTTGATGCAAGAATCCATGCGGGTATGACTCAGTTGGAATTGTCAGAGAAGAGCGGTATAAGTCAAGCGGACATAAGCAGATTGGAGAAGGGGACAAGAAATCCTAGCATTGCGCTTCTTAAACGCCTTGCTGAAGCTATGGACAGTACTTTAAAAATAGAGTTTGTTCCTAAAAAAATGGTAAGATAATAACTTGTTTTCAGTGTTGTTCACACTCATGGTAGATGGCCTTTCAGACAATCAGGATTATGAAGCGTATTTTAGAGCGTTGTATCATTGCTTTAGATAGCCCAAAGGGAAGGGCTTATTAAGAAGTACCTGACTTCGGAGCTGTGGGAGATACTGAATATGTAATTACAGGAGAGATTTACAGGTGGGCTGGAGAGTGTTCCAGTCCATTTTTTGTGGGATGAATAGCACTGTTGGGGGTATAATGGATATGTTCAGTAAATGACATATATGAAGCCGCTGACCTTTTTTTATATGAGAAAAGACCAGCGGCGCTATTGTAGGGAGGACCCTCTGGGTGTGGACCAGAGAATAGATTAGATGTTGGCTCGGAGTGGCCAAAGGAGGAAATGTAGAATGCTTCAATTACCTAATCCTATTGGGGATGAAAAAGCGGATAAGATAATTACTGAATTTGTAAATTACAGGCTTCTGGAGATTATGGAGGATATTATTCTCGATGAAGTTGTCTGGGGAATGGCTCAGAGGGGAGAACTTGATCAGAGTGCGTCTACGAAGAGTTTTGATGAGCTTGTGGATTTAAAAGAGCTTATGCTTGATGATGAATTTGCAGCAGCTGTTTCTATGTCTTATCTGCCGGAGAACTATCCTCTGGAAAAGGCAAATAAGAAGTTCTTTGGACTTTACAAGCTTCTCAGGGCAAAGAAAGAGTATGTGCCGGATCTTACAACGGAATATGTTCTCTACAGCATTATCGAGAGCAAGATTGGCGAAGTAGATATGATCAATCAGGATATCGATGATGGCCTTTTCGATGATCTTGAGAATGATATGATAGATGGCTTCGATGAGGATTTTGACGATGACGAGGATGATTTCTTCGGAGATGATTTCGATGATGACGAAGAACTCACCACAGTAGAAAGAATTCCTGAGCCAGACCGTTCAGTAGTTAAAAAAGCAGCCCTTGAATCCTACAAGGGAGATTTTGAAGGCGAAGAACTGGAGGAAACTGCTGAGTATCTGGTTAACTGCTATGAGGATCTTCGTGCATATCTTGATATATGTTTCTGGGATACGGATTGTCTTTTCCTGGATGATTATACAGAAGAGCAGCTGGCACAGTTGGATCTGAATGAGCAGCTGGGAATAGTTGCTGAGAAGGAAAAGAAGATAATTGAATTCCCATTCCAGAATAAAGACGGCAAGCAGACTCGTATCAAGGCTGAGCTTGATATAGATCCCTGGGATCTGGAGGATGAGGGATTGCACTAAGCAAGGAAAAGCAGAGGATCGGCAAGGAATTCAGAAATGGATTTGAGGCCGATCTTTTTTTTGCAAAATTATTTATTTTTGCTTGACTATGACGTAACGTGATAGTTTATGATGTAATCACACGTGAAGGAGATGATAGCCATGAAGACAGTAAATGAAGTGAGCAAGCTGACTGGAGTGAGTATACGCACGCTGCAGTATTATGATAAGATAGGACTCTTAAAGCCGGCGGAGTATACCGAGTCCGGATACAGGCTGTATGACGATGCGGCGCTGGAGAGACTTCAGCAGATTTTACTGTTTCGTGAGCTTGAGTTTCCGCTTAAGGATATCAAGGATATCGTAACCAGATCTGATTTTGACAAGAGATTGGCACTTGATCAGCAGATAGAACTTCTTGAATTAAAGAAGGAACATATCGAAAATCTGATCAGTATGTGCCGTGGTTTAAAACTGAGAGGAGTGAGACATTTGGATTTTAAAGCATTTGATTCAAGTAAATTAGACGAATACGCTAAGCGCGCAAAAGAACGGTGGGGCAATACTCCGGAATATAAGGAATTCGAAGAGAAGAACGGTAAGCGGTCAAAGAGTGAAGAAAAAAGTATGATGGCCGATTTTATGAAAATCTTTGAAGAGTTCGGAGCTATGAAGGATCAGGATCCTGCTTCTACAGAAGTTCAGGATCAGGTAAAGAAACTGCAGGGCTTTATTACCGAGCATTTTTACAAATGCACTAAGGAGATTCTTTCAAGTCTCGGTAAGATGTATGCCGGTGGCGGCGAATTCACCGAGAATATTGATAAGATGGGTGGAGAAGGAACTGCTGAATTTACTCACCGGGCTATACAGATCTACTGCGGATGATGCATTTTTTTGAAAAAGTAGGTTCTCGGTAGGTTTTTGGTAGGAAAGTGGCAGATAAAGTATAGCGGATTTTCAAAAAATTACTTGAAAGTCTTTTTTATCTGCTCCAGAAATTTTTCCGCAATAGGAGTAAAGGTCTGATACTTGTTCCATATCAGATACAGCTCTGATTTTAGTTCAGGTGAAAGCGGTCTGAATACCATGTCAGTTCCTTCAGTATTTATCAGATTTTTAAATGTAAGAAGTATTCCAAGGTTTTCTCTTGCAAATACAGAGCCGTTATAAGAAAGTCTAAAGGAACCCTCAAGCTTTAGTTCAGGATATCTGTCTTTGGCCCATGTTTTGATTTCATTGTTCCAACTCTGCTCTGAGACAAACAGAGGCTGTCCTGTCAGGTCAGAGACATGGATGGATTTTTTCTTTGCAAGGGAATGAGATGAAGAGATGATCGCTCCCCATACATCAGCTTCCGGAAATTTTACATATTCGTATTTATTGCTGTCAGGTGTTTCACATAGTACAGCAAAGTCTAAAATGCCCTTATCAAGCTTTTCAGTAACCTGCTCAGTATCTCCGCTTGTTATATGATAAGTGAAATTAGGGTATTTTTCTTTTAACTTATAGATCTCTCTGGCGAGGTATCTGATCTGATAGCTTTCTGCCAGTCCAAAATATATATCTCCACCTGTTATATCATCCAGGGAGTTAAATTCCTGTTCGATCTTATCTGACATGGCCACAAGATCCTGAGCGCGGTCACGAAGAAGCATTCCCTCATCAGTAAGTGAAATACTGAAGCTGTGCCTGACAAATAACTTTTTTCCAAGTTCTTCTTCTAATGCTTTTAATGTCTTTGAAAGAGTAGGCTGCGATACATGAAGCTGCTCAGCAGCTTTTGACATATTTTCCTCCCTTGCGACTGCAAGGAAGTATCTGAGATTTTTTATTTCCATGAAAACCTCCCTAAAGCTGACAATTAATATGTTATTCCAAAAACGAATATCATGATATTTATTTTATTCATTAGCGAAAACCAGGTCAAGGATTTACTATGAAATCAGAAGGAGCAAAAAAGATGGATACCAAAAAGATTCTTGAAAGCCTTACTGACATGGGCTGTGATGAGAAAGAAATAAGCTTTATGAAAAAGATGTATGAAGAAGGGGATACAGATACGCTTCTTCGAGATCTTAGAAAATGCCGGTGCCATCTGATGGACGAACTTCATGATAGTCAGAAGAAAGTTGATAACATGGATTTTTTGATAAGACAGATTCAAAAAGAGAAATGATTAAAACGGAGGAATGTAAAATGATCAGAAAAGAAGAACTAAACCTTGTAACTGAGTGGGATAAGACCTTTAAGAAAAGTGATAAGGTAGACCACAGCAAAGTCACATTTGTAAACAGATATGGAATTACCCTTGCGGCAGATATGTATGTGCCAAAGAATGCAGAAGGTAAACTTCCTGCAATTGCTGTATGCGGACCTTTCGGAGCAGTAAAAGAGCAGTGCTCAGGACTCTATGCACAGACAATGGCAGAGAGAGGATTTCTGACAATAGCATTTGATCCCTCTTTTACAGGAGAGTCTGGTGGAAATGTAAGATACATGGCATCTCCGGATATCAACACAGAAGATTTCATGGCGGCAGTTGATTTCCTTTCACTTAATGAAAAAGTAGATCCTGACAGGATTGGAATCATCGGTATCTGTGGATGGGGCGGCATGGCTGTAAATACAGCAGCTCTTGATACAAGAATTAAAGCTACAGCTGCAATGACAATGTATGACATGACAAGAGTAAATGCTAAGGGATATTTTGACTCCGAGGACAGCGAGGAAGCAAGGTATCAGAAGAGAGCTGCCATGTGCGCTCAGAGACTTGAAGACCTTAAGGCAGGTGAGTATAAGCTTGGCGGCGGTGTAGTAGATCCACTTCCGGAGGATGCACCTTTCTTTGTAAAAGACTATTATGATTACTACAAGACTGACAGAGGTTATCACAAGAGAAGCCTTAATTCCAACGGTGGATGGAATGTTATTGGCTGTGAGTCTTTTGTTAATCAGCCAATCCTTAAGTACTCTAATGAGATAAGGAGCGCTGTTTTACTTGTTCATGGAGAAAAGGCACACTCTTGCTATTTTTCTAAGGATGCTTATGCAGATATGATCAAAGACAGCAAGTATGCAGATAACAAGGAACTAATGATAATCCCTGATGCAGTACATACTGATCTATATGATGGCGGAGATAAGGATTATATTCCTTTTGACAAGCTGGAGAACTTCTTTAAGGAGAATGTTAAACCGATAGAAAAGAAATAAAGGATGGGAAAATATGAGCAAAGTGTTAGTGATTTCTACAAGCCTTCGTGCAAAGAGTAATTCCGACATACTTACGGAAAAGCTTATAGAGGGAGCAAAAGCTTCAGGTCATGATGTGGAACATATAAGCCTGAAAGGGAAAAATATCGGTTTTTGCATAGGCTGTCTTGCCTGTCAGAATACCCAGAAATGTGTCATTAAGGATGATGCTGCTGAGATTGCAGAAAAAGTAAAGAACTCAGACACGTTGGTATTTGCAACTCCGATTTATTATTACGAGATGAGCGGTCAGATGAAAACTCTTTTGGACAGGCTCAATCCGTTGTACCCTTCAGACTATAAGTTTAGGAATGTATATATGCTCTCTGTTGCGGCTGAGGATGAAGAGTTTGTGCCTAAAAAAGCTGAAAGTGGACTTCAGGGATGGGTTGACTGCTTTGAAAAGGCTCAGTTTTCAGGCTCCTTATTCTGCGGAGGCATAGGCGATATGGGTGAGGCTTCAGGTAAAGCCGAGGAATTAAGTGAAGCTTATGATTTTGGAAAGGCTTTAAAATAAAGGGAATTTTCTATGAAAAAGAGATTGATTAAGATGGCACTCAGTGTGCTCATGATGATTTGTGTTAGTGCCTGTTCAGGTAATGCGGAAACAGTTGATGAAAATCATGGTTCGAGTGCAATCATTTCTGAATCTGAAGACATTGAAGCAGAGAGTACAGAAGAAACTATTTTATCAGAAGACTCAGAAACATACCGCACAGAAGAAGTTGATAATCAGGCTGCTGAGAATAATGCTTCTTTTGATGAAACAGACATTGGAGAAACCACTATGATAATGAAAATCGGTGATACAAAAGTAAATGTGGATTGGGAAGACAACCAGGCTGTAGCAGCACTACGGGATATGGCCAGAGAAGGAGATGTTACAATCCAGATGTCAATGTATGGAGGTTTTGAGCAGGTAGGATCTATAGGTCAGAGTCTTCCAAGAAATGACAAACAGACGACAACATCATCAGGGGATATAGTTCTTTATTCAGGGAATCAAATGGTTGTGTTCTATGGTTCTAATAGCTGGTCATATACACGGTTAGGTCACATATCTGATAAGGATGAGGCTGGCATGACTGAGTTGCTTTCAAATGGCGATGTTACAATAACTATTAGCATGGAATAGAGCTTACAAGAGATCTTAAAGATATAACTTTTTATGATGTGTATCAGGCAATTGAGCCTTTGGAGGATGGAGATTTCTTAAATGTCTGCAAAATGTCCGCATAATGTACTAAGGAGGATTTTATAACCCCCCATGGGGCTTGTGGATGCTTTTTGGTGTTGTTATCATAATAGAAGTTTTGAAAAAAGAAACCAGGGGGTTAAGAAAAATGAAACAACAAAACTTAGTAAAAAATATGGTAACAACTGCAATGTGTATTGCATTGTGTGTGGTGCTGCCGATGGCATTTCACATGATTCCGAATGCCGGATCGGTGATCAGCCCTATGCATATTCCGGTACTTATCTGCGGATTGGTATGCGGATGGCAGTATGGTCTTGTTTGCGGACTTGTCGGACCACTTCTTTCATCGATTCTTACAGGAATGCCGCCAATGGCTATTTTACCTGCAATGATGGTTGAACTGGCTGTTTATGGCATCTGTACTGGTCTTATGATAAAACTTGTCAACACAGGAAAGCTTTATGCGGATCTTTATATAAGCCTAGTTGTAGCCATGCTAGCAGGCAGGGTTATCGGTGGTTTGTCCCGAGCTCTCATCTTTGCAAGAGGTGAGTATTCCATAAAGGTATGGGCTACAAGCTACTTTGTGACAAGCCTTCCTGGAATTATTATTCAGCTTATATTCATACCTGCAATAGTATTTGCTCTGTATAAAGCAGGATTAGTAACAAATAGTACAGTAAAAAAGGCTGCATAACATATGGATATTGTCAGTAAAGAACAGGTAATTGAATTTTTTGACGGACTGGCTGAAAAATGGGATGACTTTGCAAACAATGATGAATCTGTTACGCGTGATATCATCGGGAATCTGGGGCAGCTTGAAGGGAAAAGGGTGCTGGATATTGCCTGTGGAACAGGCTTCATGATTCCGTATTATCTGGAAGCAGGCGCAAAAAAAGTGACCGGAGTAGACATTTCAGCTCAAATGCTGGAAAAGGCCAGGCAAAAGTTCAGAAATCATTCCGAGGTTGATTTTATTAACGGAGATGCGGAGCAGTTTGAGTTTGACGAAAAATATGACGTATGCGTTATATATAATGCATTTCCTCATTTTTCGTCGCCGGAAACACTTATGCACAATCTGTCAACGGCTCTGGTAGATAAGGGGAGTATATGCATAGCTCATGGAGCCAGCAGAGAGGTTATAGATGGCTGCCACGCAGATGGAGCATGTCACGTGTCACGGGGGCTTCCTTCAGATCAGGAATTTCTCGAGCTGCTTGAGAAAGAATTTGTCATTAAGACATTCATCTCAGATGAAAGAATGATAGAACTGATTGGGATAAAAAAGTGACCTTACGCTAATCGAAAAAACGTCCCCAAATGGCACCCAAATGACACCCAAGTGGCACGAAATAATCAATTATAGAACTTCTTGCTAAATGGAAAAAAGAACAGATGATAAAAGGCAGACTGATTCCAGGTCTGCCTTTTTATTTCGCAAATTTTAAAATTGATTAAAATTGCGAAATGAAATACAATTAAATAAAGGCGGTGAAATTACGATGAAACTTATAAAAAGAGACTATTATCTAAATAAACTTTTATCGGTAAAGGATGTTCCGGACATAAAAGTAATAACCGGGGTAAGAAGAAGCGGTAAATCTAAATTGATGGATGCCTTCATAGATCTGATATCCGGTGATGATAAGGCTAATATCGTCCGGATCAAGCTGAACTTAAAGAAGTTCGAGAAATTGTTGGATGCGGACAAGCTTTATGACTACATAGAGCAACAGTATGTTGAAGATAAATCAAATTATCTTTTTATTGACGAAATACAGCTGTGTGAAGGCTTTGAAAGCGTGATCAATAGCATTTATGAAGAAGAAATCTATGATATTTACCTTACCGGGTCAAATGCATTCCTTTTATCAAGTGATTTGGCTACGTTGTTTGGTGGAAGAGTTTATGAGATAAGCTTATATCCATTTTCATTTAAAGAGTATCTTATGTATTATCCATCAAATGATATAGATGAAGCCTTTGATTCTTATGTAAAGAAAGGTGGAATGGCTGGTTCATATCTTTATAAAACGGAGGAAGATGCCAGACAATATGTTAATGGTATCTATAGGACCACTATTACAAAGGATATCGTTAGAAAATTCAAGATAGAAAACGAAGATCTTTTGATAATGATTGGGAACTACCTTATGGATAACGTTGGTAACCAGACTTCGATAAGAAATGTGGCATCCAAACTAACATCTGGAACCTACAAAACTAATGACAAGACAGTAGGCGCATATATAAATTACTTCTGCCGATCATTCCTTTTTTATCCAATCCAGCGTTATGACATAAAGGGGAAAAGATATTTAGAATCAGATAAGAAGTACTACCTGTCCGATTTGGCTTTCCGCTTTTCTGAGATAGGAACAAAAAATGCGGATTATGGACATCTCTACGAAAACATAGTGGCAATAGAACTTCTCAGACGCGGATACGAAGTATACGTGGGAAAATTATATGAAAAAGAAGTGGATTTTGTCGCAATCAAAGAAGGCGAAAAGGTCTACATTCAGGTATCTGATGATATATCCAGAGAGGATACTTTTAAGCGAGAAGTTTCATCGCTTTTAGGGATTAAGGATGCTTATCCGAAGGTGCTGATAGCCAGGACAAAACATGATGAAAGCCAGCATGAAGGAATAAGGATTGTCGATATCGCCAGGTGGCTTTCTGATTCGCAAAAATAATAAAAGTTCAAATTTGCGAAATAAACAAAAATGCTCTTCGTCATTTATGCCGGAATTTAAACGAGAACGACAAATCGTAATTTTTTGAGGGAATAATGGATTTTTTTAATACAGATTTTTTAAATAATAATTTTATTAAGCTTGAGCTTGAAAAGTTTACAGAGGCTGATGCCGTTAAAAAATGGGTGCCTGCCTACCATTTCTTCATTTGTGACGCACACGATAATCGAATGGGTAAATGTTGTTTGAGAATTGGCGACAATGAGAACTCTTATTTCGGTGGTCATATTGGTTATGAAATAGATGAACCATACAGGGGGCATCACTACGCAGCCCAAGCTTGTGAGTTATTATTCTCATTGGCTAAAAAGCATGAAATGTCTCGTGTTCTCATAACATGCAATCCAGATAATATTGCGTCTAGAAAAACATGTGAGTATTTAAAGGGAAATCTTCTTGAAATTGCAAAGCTTCCTGAAGATAATGATATGCGTATATTAAAAGGCGAAACTGAAAAATGTATATTTGAGTTTAAGTTATAAATTCAAGTTTGTTGATTGGATTATGTTCCAGTTATATATGACAATAGAGAGGCTGATATGAATTTTCTATTTGTAGCACTTGGTGGTGCCTTGGGTGCAGTAGCGCGATATGCAATAAGTCTGCTTCCTGTTAAGACTTATTTTCCGATATTAACTCTGATTACAAATATCATCGGTGCCATACTAATTGGATTCGTTGTTGGAATTACCAGTAATCGAGAAAGTGTATCTGATAATACCATTCTTTTCTGGAAGACAGGGGTGTGCGGAGGTTTTACCACATTCTCTACATTTTCCCTTGAAGCTTTTAATTTGTTTGAGAAGAAACAATATATGAATGGCGGATTATATGTGGCACTAAGTTGTTGTTGCTGCATATTTGGAATTCTATGTGGAAAGAAACTTGCGACGATAATAAAACTTTGAATTCCAGGATAATCGAGGAGAATTATGAGTAATCCGTGGGAAGAAATCAGTTTGAATGATTATGAGAATCATATGAGCCTTGATTCTGTTAAACAACTCCAAATCATGAATTCAATAATGAAGGAGCAGTTTGAAGATTATCCGGTTTCAACGGCTATGGTCCTTGGAGTCGCCGGTGGAAATGGCTTGGAGCATGTAGGCCGGGATAAGTACCGGACTGTTTATGGAGTGGATATCAATGAAGATTATCTTCGAATAGTTTCGGAACGATATGCACATTTGTCTGATGTACTGAAATGCTTGAAGATAAATCTGATCAACGATGCTGATCAGCTTCCCGGAGCGCAGTTGCTGATAGCAAACCTTCTTATAGAGTATATTGGGTATGATGCATTTCAGAGAGTGGTTTGTAAAGTGAATCCTGAATATGTTTCTTGTTTGATTCAGATCAATGTGGATGATAAGCAGTGGGTATCAGACTCTCCCTATTTGCATGCGTTTGACGGACTGGATGAGGTACATCATCAGATGGACGAGGATTCACTTTTAACAAAAATGCAGGAGATAGGATATAAGGACATACTCCAGGCAAGGATCCCACTTCCTAATGGAAAGGCATTTATCAGAATGGATTTTCAAAATGGAAAAATGGGATAGAACGATAAAACGGAAGATGAGCTGACAGAGTTATTAAGTAATGCTGATGTGACATTGAAGTTAGCTCAATAGGAAGAAATAGCTTGGGTTGTTCAGATGATGAATTATATATGAAGAGAGAAAAAATGAAAAAAATATCTAGAATTACTGGGAAGATTTTATTACTACTATTTATAGTGTTGTTTTTTCTTATTGGTGGAATTTTTATCTATAACAAGATTATGCTTGCATCTGAAGAGGCGCTAATAGAGAAACCCATTGGGCAATATGTCGAGGTGGATGATCATAAGATGAATATATACACCGAAGGCGAAGGAAAACATACACTTCTTTTCCTTTCAGGGTCTGGCACAGCTGCACCGGTTCTTGATTTTAAAAGTTTGTATTCTCTTTTGAGTAGCGATTATAAAATAGTTGTTATTGAAAAATTTGGATATGGATTTAGTGATGTGGTCGATAGTGAGAGATCCTTTGAAACTATTCTTAGACAAGATAGGGAAGCACTCACCAAGGCAGGAATAGAAGGCCCGTATATTCTATGTCCGCATTCTATGTCAGGAATTGAAGCAATAATGTGGGCTCAAAATTACCCAGATGAAGTGGAGGCTATTGTTGGTCTTGATATGGCGCTTCCGAGAGCCTACGATAATTGGGACTGGGACAGCACAATTAAAAAGGAAAGGCTTGCAGTTTTTGCTCGTGAACTAGGGATAGTTAGGTTATTTTATTCTGATAGTCAGCTTCCAGAAAAACTTACAGACAAAGAAAAGAAGATTTATAGGGCGCTTGCTGCAAGTAAAGCAGTAAATACTTGTATCATAAATGAGGGTTTGGCAATTTCGGATGCAGTAACAGAAATTGATAGAAATCCTAAGCCTGATATACCAATGCTTATGTTTGTATCAGATGGACATGAAACAGGTGTTGAAAATTGGATAGATATTCAAAGTGATTATATTTCAGATCTTGCAAATGCAGAAGTTATAGAACTGGATTGTGGTCATTATGTACATAATTTTAGGCAAGATAAAATAGCTGAGAAACTTGTAGAATTTATTGAATTGTTGTATGGAATTATTACGCATTAATGCCGGAAGAAGATCACTATCCAATGACGTATGCTATGTGGGCAGGCATGGGAATCGTGGGGACTACTCTGCTTGGGATTTTTCTTTTTCATGAAAAACTGTCAGTTCCACAGGCCATATGTGTTATTCTTATTGTAGTTGGAATTGCTGGATTAAAGATATTAGCAGAGAATTGAGGTTACTATGTTTAGAAAGATGAGAAGATTTAAGCAACAGATTACAGATGAACAGTGCATTGAAGTATTGAAAAATGCAAAGCGCGGAGTACTATCCCTGATCGGTGAGGACGGTTATCCATATGGTTTACCAATTGACCAGTGGTACTGTGAAGAGGATGGGAAGATTTATTTTCATGGTGCTAAGGAAGGTCACAAGATTGATGCAATCAAGGCCTGCGACAAAGCCAGTTTCTGTACATGGGATGAAGGCTACCGAAAGGATGGCGAGTGGGCTTTAAATATCAACAGCGTAATTGTATTTGGCAGAATCAAGTTTGTAGAGGATGAGGATACTGCAATAAAGATATGCACCCATCTAACAAAGAAGTTCACAGATGATGAAGAGTTTTTACAAAAAGAACTGAAAAATGCACTGCCGAGAGTACAGTGCCTCGAACTCATTCCTGAACATATGACAGGGAAACTGGTTAATGAGTCTTAATACAGACGTTGGGATTCCTGATATGGTTTCTTTAACAACGAATATGTCGGAATTGCCATGTAGTTGTTTAAAACGGCTATGTGGCTTTTTTATATTATAAATTAGTTGACAAATACAACTAATGATTTTATCATTTAAATCCATAGGAGGGCATTCGATGGATAAGGTAAAACTATTTCGAGAAAGTACCAGAGAATTAGAACGTAATCTTGAGAAGCTAAACAGTTCTGATTGCTGTCAATGTAACGTCAATACATCTCAATGCTTTCTGGTTGTTGAGATAGGCAGAAAACCCGGAATATGCGTAAAGGAACTTGCTGAACTTCTTAAGATGGATAAAAGTGCTGTAAGCAGATCTGTAGAAGAACTTGTTCAAAAAGGATATGTTTTGAGAGAACCTTCAAAAAGGGATCGCAGGTGCGTAGTGCTTAATCTGACTGATGAAGGAATGGCAAGATTCAATACAATAGAAAAAGATATGAATATGAAGTTTAAGAGAGTTTTTTCTATGATTCCAAAGGAAAAACAGAGTCAGGTTTTAGAGGCGTTAAATATCTATAATGATGCGATAAAAAAATCGGAGGTGAAATGCTGTGATTAGAGAAATGAGAGATGAAGACTGGGGGACAGTAGCAGAGATTTACAAGCAGGGATTAGAAGAGGGAACATCAACTTTTAATACAGAGTGTCCTAGTTTTACTGAGTGGAATGAAGGCCACGTAAAGAATTGCAGGTTTGTTTTTGAGGAAGAAGGAAAGGTTGTAGGCTGGATAGCGCTAAGTCCTTCTTCAAGTAGGTGCGCATATAAAGGCTGCGTTGAAATGAGTGTATATGTTGATAGAAACTATAGAGGTCATGGGATAGGAACAGCTTTGGTAGATACGATTATCCGAGAGGCTGAGCAATGTGGATATTGGAGTATTTATTCCGCAATATTTTCAATTAATAAAGCAAGTATAGCCTTACACAAAAAATGTGGTTTCAGGGAAATTGGCTATAGGGAAAGAATAGCTAAAGATCGATTTGGAAAATGGCAGAACACAACTCTTATGGAGTACAGAGCTTCATGATACTCTGGCAGAGAAAACTGTCAGATGAATGAAGGAGCCAGCAGATGTACTGAAGAGTACAGTGCTGGCGCTTTTTTGTGCACTATTTAATTGAACAAGTCCTGCCAAAGTGATAGTATTGTGTTAGTTAACGCTAACTTTAGTTAAGGTGGAGGATTGTTTTCCTGAAATAGAAGACGTGGCACAAGGCAGGAAATATGGATACAATATAAAAAGACAGCTGATAAAGCTTTTGATCATATTCCCTGCGGCCTCTGCTTTGGCAGCGTGGATATGCTCAGGTTTGCGATGAAGAAGAATTGTTGAGTGAAGATATAGGAGAATTCATATGTTTTGGGATAAGGTTTCACCATTATATGACTTGTTTGAAAATGTATATAATTATAAGGTTTATTCTGGTACGGGGAAAAAGGTCGCTGAATTTATCGATCCGACAGATGAGGTCCTTGAATGTGCGTGCGGAACGGGAGCTATTACTGTCTGCATTGCCGAAAAGTGCAGGAAACTTATAGCGACTGATTTTGCGCCAGGGATGCTTAAACAGGCTGCACGAAAGTGTCGAAAGTTCAATAATGTGAGTTTTAAGAAAGCAGATATCACAAACATCAAGTGCAGGGATGATCGTTTTGACAAGGTGGTTGCCGGCAATGTGATCCATTTATTGTCGGATCCGGGGAAGGCACTTGCAGAGATTGAAAGGGTAGTAAAGCCTGGTGGGAAGATAATCATACCTACATACATCAACATGTCAAAGAAGTCAGCAGGTTTAGCGGTGAAATTCATAGAGTTTTTGGGAGCAGATTTCAAGAAGCAGTTTGATATTGATTCATACAAGTCGTTCTTTACGGCTATGGGATACGATAAAGTAGAATACCATGTTGTTGACGGAAGAATGCCCTGTGTAATTGCAGTGATAAAGAAATGATCATGTGCATCTAAAAATCAATGCAGAAAGATGGGGAAAAGAATAATGAGTAATGTCAAAATAGCACTGATTTGTTTACTAATTTGTTATGTTCTTGTTACGTGGGTGGGGATTGCCCACACCATATTTAATATCAAGGTTCTTCACATGAAATCTATGAAAGAGAGCCCGGGCATGGGAGAGGGCTATGAGAAGACGAAGCCTTGGCATCCGCTTTACAATATTATCTTGTTTTCTCTGTTCGGATGGATATATATGAGAAGCACTGCAGCCCCAACGCTTCAGGAGGCACTTATTACCGGTGCTGTCTGGGCTGTTATCTGCATCGTGATAGATCTTGTTGGCTGGGTTCTTATCAAACACCCATGGAGATTGACGTTCAAAGAATTTTACGTGGACTATCAGCCATGGATCACATTGATCTATCTTGCAATATTTGCTGGTCCTGTGATGGGATTTCTATTATTGAGCTTGTAAAAGACAGATGGCATCGAGTTTGTCACTGGGGATGTTTCTTTTTGTTTCTGATGATCCATTCTTTTACTATCCTCAATACAGAAAAGAATATGACTTAGAGCGCTTTTCAAGGATGTTGATGATACATGAATATGGACATACAATACAGTCATTACTTCTTGGCCCATTGTACTTGCTTTTAGTAGGTATTCCATCAATCACATGGAGTTTTTTGCCAATATTCGTAAGGAAGAGAGCGCGCAATAGAATATCTTACTTTTCCGCTTATCCGGAAAGATGGGCAAATCAGCTAGGTGAAAAAATATCTGGGGAAATATCTATTGGAGAGCCAGTGTGACTAGGACTTATTTTGAAAAGAACATCGGGATACAAATAAAATACCGATATAACCTTCTGGTAGCTTTTGTTCTGCTACTATCCTATTTCTTGTAATATAGGCAGTGTATTTTAGATTATTACTACACCAGAGCAGATACGCGGTGTCATCGGAATTAAGGCTGGTGAGAGGAAAGAGCCTGTGAAGAAAAGGGCAAGACAATAGGGTGTTTCCTATGAGTGTACGGATAAGAATGCTGATAATATGTCATCTTATCCGTACAAACGGTCAGTAGACAGCTCTAATCCCACATGAAATACGGATAAGATGGCGTACAACCTGTAATCTTATCCGTACAAGGAAAGAGTAAAGAGCTGAGGGAAAAGAACAATGAGAGTTTTTTTCTTTACATTGAAATAGTATTATTGAGAGGTTATGTTTTATATGCTTGGGAGGAAAGTTTTTAATGGGTAAAAAGAAAGTAACTGGTTTTGATTTTTTATGGTGTGCGCTGTATGCATGCGCGGCTTTTTCAATAGAATTGCTGTTACAGTTCGTTGAAGGGAAGATGGGGATTGATGTAAGCAACTACAGCTCATCGCAAAACATAATTCATTGGGTAATAACTACAGCATTGTGGATCATTGCTGGATTTATAGTAATCTATATTGGAAAGAAAACAACAGACTTCGATATCTGGGAACACCGTGAAAAAATAAAGGGATGGCAATACATAGCACTCTTGGTGTGCTTCGTTGTAAATATCATTGCGAAGTATTTGGATTGGAATGGTTTTAAAGTTCTTATTGAATGGAATTCCAAGGAACCGCTCTTATTTGTATTCCAATATATTTATTACCTGGCAGAAGGATTCCTTATTTCTCTTGTTATTGTCTATGGTCAGAAGGCGTTTGAGAAATGGTTTAAGAGCGATAAGATTCCTTATGGAGGAATTGTTCTTGGACTGATATGGGGATTATTCCACATATTGACTAAAGGAAGCGTGCTTGTTGGTATTTTTTCTGCAGTGGCTGGTTTTCTATTTGGAACAGCATATCTTTTTACAAATAAAGATTATAGGAAAGCATTACCTATCATTACGCTACTGTTCATTTCATGACTGCTTGGTGCGTGCGTATATAGAGTGTAATTAGAGGAAGAGGCATGAAGTCAATTCTTATCAAAGATACAACTAAAGAAGAACGTGAACAGATAGTGAAGAACTCTCTTGACTGCGGAGGTGGTTGTGAGAATTGTTCTTCGTGCTGGCTTGGAGGCGGAAGTCCCTGGGACATATATCAGGATTACATTGATGGTAAAAAAGAAATTCGTGAGATAAACATGGAGTATATGGAAAAATACCGTCAGGACAGGCAGATACACTGAGGAGATTGTTGTTATGGCAAGTGCACCTGAGATAGGAAATTCCACTTTGGAAGAGCGCAGAGCATATATAAAGGAAAGATATCCATGTATTTCTGATTGCGATATGTGCGGACTTTGTAAGGTGTTTCGCGGAAAAGATGCAGAAACAGCATATAAAGATTACATAGATGGCACCAGGAGTTTTCTTGAAGTCTCTGCGTATTACAAATGAATGATGATAAAACAGACCTCTTGAAATTGACGGTACACATGATGCAATCAGATTGCGTAAAATGCATACAATTTCAGAGAGGTTTTTTGTTATTGATAGCGCAGTCAGATATTGTTTTGAATTATGGAGGTTACGAAAATGAAGGAAAAAATCAATGTAACTGATTATGCCAACCTTATTACAAAGGCACTTCCCAAGGGAGTCCTGTTAAATACATTTGCTGATGACAGGTTTAATTCAATGGTGATAGGCTGGGGACATCTTGGAACACTGTGGAATAAGCCTACTTTTCATGTGTATGTCCGCCAGGGTAGATTTACCAAGGGACAGCTTGATAAGGCGGGCGAATTCACAATCAGTGTTCCGCTTGAAAATCCGGATCCTCAGATAAATAAGATCTGTGGATGGCAGTCGGGCTTCAATGTTGACAAGGTAAAAGAGGCAGGGCTTGAGCTGGTGGATGCTGATACCATCAAGACTCCTGGAGTTAAGCAGTATCCTCTGACCATAGAGTGCAGAGTACTTTATGCGCAGGATCAGGATCTTTCAAAGATTCCTGAAGATATTAGAGAAAAGACATATCCTCAGGATGTTGACGGAACATATCCCATGGCAAACAGAGATTTCCATACCATGTATGTTGGCGAGATAGTTGATGCGTATATCATCAAATAAAGAAGTTGAGTTTTAATTGGAGGATTTGAAATGTTAAAAATATATGGAAGTGAGATGTGCCCAGATTGCATAGAATGCAAGTACAATCTGGACAGAAACAATATAGAATATGAAAACATCGACATCACAAAGAGCCTTAAGGGCCTGAAAGAGTTTCTTAAACTACGCGATAAGGATGAGATTTTTGATGAGGCCAAGGAGAATGGATATATTGGGATTCCTGCGCTTGTGACTGATGAAGGAAAACTCACTCTGGATTGGGAAGGCTTTTTTATCCAGCAGGGAATTGAGGTTGTTCACCCTGGGGAAACGGGAGCAGCCTGTGGAATAGATGGCAAGGGATGCTGATAAGTGGCCCATTAAAGTGGGAAAGCATTCCTTTCAGGCATGAGCAAATATGGTGGGAAAAGATTGACGTACGGATAAAGATATATTTGATGTGTTACTTTATCCGTACGATGGTGTTGTAAAAAGGTCATTTGACATGTGATGTACGGATAAAAATGCTAATAAAGTGCCATCTTATCCGTACAAACGGCGCAGGAAGAGCTCTTTTGGCAGATAATGTACGGATAAAAATGCTAGTAACGTGTAATCTTATCCGTACAAGGAAAGAGAAAGGAGCCAAAGATAACCATTTTGTACGGATAAAAATAAAGAATACCGCTGAACTTATCCGTATGCTGATAAGTGGCCCATTGGGGACGGGGTATGTGGTCCATGGACCACATACTAGACAAAGAGGCAGTTATGGACACTTCAAGAAAGACAATAAATGTAGTTGCTGCGCTGATCAGAGACGGCAAAAGAGTCTTTGCCACAGCGAGGGGCTATGGAGATTATAAAGGCTGGTGGGAGTTTCCAGGAGGCAAGGTTGAGCCTGGAGAGAGCCCTGAAGATGCTCTGGCAAGGGAAATCAGGGAAGAGCTTGATTCTGAAATCAGCGTTGATGAGTATATAAGCACAATCGAATATGATTACCCGGAGTTTCACCTGTCCATGCGTTGCTATTGGTGCAGCCTGATATCGGGCAATCTGGTGTTAAAAGAAGCAGAGGATGCCAGGTGGCTTGATGTAGATACCATTGATTCAGTAAAATGGCTTCCGGCTGATATTACATTGATAGATGAGATCAAGAAAAGAATAAGCAAGTAAAAATTGTACTGGAGCAAAGTTCCCGTACATGGCTTTTTTAATACTCTTTTAATAAATATGGTACTTTTTCTAGGGTATAATCAATATGTTGTTATTATTTTTATGAGGAGGAGAAAGATGAAAAAAGTATCACTTTTATTAACAGTAGCTATTTGTGCAACACTATTAGGGTGTGGAAAGACAGAAAACGCCGATGCCGGAGCGGCAACAGCAGTTTCTGCAGAAGCCATCGAAAGCGTTACAGAATCAGCGTCTGTACCTGAAACTGACACAGCTTCGACTAGTTTTACTGAAGCCTTAGAGGATGACGGCACATATTGGATGAGCGGATATTTAAGAGCTTCAGATAAAGATAGCGCAGGAGAACCGGACGAATCAGGGGTTCTTCAGGCAATCATATACGAGGCATATATCGAAGATGATATTCTTACGGTAAAAGGTGTTACCAATTTTAGAAATGACATAGCTCAGGATCCTGTAGGAATGAATGATGTAGATGAAGCAGCATTCATCATTACTGATCAGACAGTCTTCCAGATGGTCGGCGGCGAAGACGGCCCTGAGGACGTGACAAAAGAAGAGTTTGCACAGTACTTGAAAGACTGCGCAGATTCCGGTTTGCTTCTCGACATTCAAGTTAGCGGCGCTCAAGTTGTCGTAGCCCAGATTTGTGCATAATATGAAGCTCTCTATATTAAAATAATGAATGGCCCGTATCATATGATACGGGTTTTTTATTACGAATGCTTCCGCATTATACATGCCCAAAACAATTTCTATTGTGTTATGCTTTTTTACAGAACATGATACAGAACAATACCAGTGAGGATTTGAAAATGAGTAAGTTTAGGATTCCAAAAACTAATTCCGTACCTTATGACTCTGACAAACAGATAGCCGTAATTAAGTGTAGTATCTGCACCGGTGAGCAGGTAGCAGGGTTTAAGAGTAAAGAAGATGGTCATTTCACTGAGGTAATGTTGATCAGAGATGCTAAGGATTTGGAAATGTTCAAGAAAATGTACAAAGTAACAGAGGTAAAAAAGGAATACTAAAGAGGAAAAGAAAAGATGAGTAAACTAAAAGTTTGCCTTAGGCATATTTCGGAAGTGTTTTTGTATGAGTATTACTGTTTGGGAGATGATGAATATGAGATATCCGATGAGGATACATTGACACCTCACAAGGAGAAGGCAAAAGAACAGTTGCTTGCAGGGAATTATTCTGGGGCCCAGCAGGAATGGCTTAGTGCACACCTTGAGAACCCTGTGGACATGGAAACAATCCTCGGAATTATTTTGTGTTGTAAGCAACTTGGAGATGCAGATGGTGAATATTCCTATAGCACAGAATCTTATAATTACTGCTGCACAAGGGCTGAGCTTGCAGCTTATTACAGAAACCTTGGATGGTATTACCTGGAAAAATACAAGCCGGAAGTATCTGCAGCATGTTATCTCTATAGCAAATATTTTGGCGAATCCCAACAGGCTGATGCTGAACTGGAATTCCTGGAGAAGGCTGTAGGTAAGAAAGTTGCAAAGAAAGATCTGCCTCAGATTCAGAAGATTCTTAAGGATAACCAAATTCCGACAGAGGCTAACCCTGTAACCCTTGCACTTTTGTACAAGGCAGCAGAGGAAGCGGCAGAAGGCAGAGACAAAGACCAGGCGCTTGATTGCTATAGAATGGTTTATGATCTTACTGCTGATAAAGAGATTGGAAAAAGAATTGAATCCCTTGAATCAAGGTAAGAACTAAAAATCTCCCCTATCCACTGCCTACCAATGTGTAGCATACAAATTTCCAATACAACCAAACAGTTTATGAACCATGAATTACAGGTTGTGAACAACCTATTGTTACTGCCTCCAAAATCAGATAATGTTGGCCACAGGAAGTATTTTATGTATTTATGGAGGTATGTAAAAAATGAGTAAACATTCCAAGTTATGGACTGGTTTGGCATCTGTCAGTACATGCTGTCTGGTACTGTCAAGCGTTGGATTTAACTGTATGTTGGGGTATTCGGGTACAGTTAATCAGGCTTTGGGGATTACTACCAGTAAGGTTGTAAATGATGGCGATACGTCAGAAGATACAACATATTTTGAAAGTGATTATGGCGAATTAAATTCTGAGAATCTTCAGACACTTATCAGGGAGACTTACGATGAGGCGGTTCAGGAAGAGGCAGAAGGAGCAGTTTTATTAAAAAATGATAACAACGCACTTCCACTTTCATCTGATGAAACAAAAGTAACTCTTTTTGGACACGCGGTGGCACAGCCTTTATACAAGAGTTCATCTGCAGGTTCAAAGGCCTATGAAACATCTGAGGGTATTGACCTGTACACAGCTCTTTCTGAGCAGGGATTTGAGATCAATGACACGCTTTACAATGCATATGCCCAATCCTCAACAGAGAGAGGAACCGGCAAATATGACTTTTTAACTAATACTACAAGCGTATTATCAATGGGTGAAGAAGACATCTCTTTCTATACAGATGATCTTAAGGCTTCATTTGCAGATTACAGCGATGTTGCAATCGTAATGCTTGCAAGAGAAGGCGGAGAAGGAATGGAGCTGGCTCTCGAAGACAGCTTTGAAGGAATCAGCCAGTTGGCACTTCATCAGGAGGAAAAAGACCTTCTGAATATGATCAACGAATCTGGCGTATTCGATAAGGTAATTGTGCTGATAAACAGCGGTAATCCCATGGAGCTTGAGTGGCTCGATGAATATGGAGTCGATGCATGCCTTTGGATCGGTGAGCCGGGTCAGAGAGGATTTGAAGCAGTTGCACAGATTCTGAACGGCAATATCAATCCATCAGGATCACTGACAGATACATATGCTGCTAATTCACTTTCAGCACCAGCAGTTGTAAACGGAAGCTTCAATAACCAGACATGGGCTAATCTTGATGAAGTACTTGCAGCTATAGATGATGCTGATGCCGGAATATCTTATTCAACAGTTCAGGCAGAAGGCATCTATGTTGGATACAAGTACTACGAGACAAGATATGAAGACAGCGTTCTCGGACAGGGCAACGCAACTTCATCTGCTGGTTCATCTTTTGGAAAAGATTGGAACTATGCTGCGGAAGTTACATACCCATTTGGATATGGACTTTCATATACTACTTTTGAAAAGACACTTGATAGCGTAACAATAAATGGAGACGAAATAACAGTTAATGTAACTGTGAAAAATACAGGTGATGTCGCCGGTAAGACTTCTGTGCAGATATATGCTCAGACTCCTTACGGAGATTATGAGAAAAAGAATCTGGTAGAAAAATCTGCTATCCAGCTGCTCGATTTTGGGAAGACAGATACACTTGAACCGGGGCAGTCACAGACACTTAGCATTACTTGTGATAAGTACCTCCTTGCAAGCTACGATTACACAAATGCAAAAGGATATATCATGAGCGAAGGCGATTATTATATCGCAATCGGTGATAATGCACATGACGCGCTCAATAACGTTCTTGCAGCAAAGGGCGCAGAGAAACTTACTGATGAAAATGGTCAGCAAGTAACAGGAAATGCAGCTAATGTATACACATGGAGCGAAGCATTAGATACAGAAACATATAAGACTTCACAGTACACAGATGAAGTTGTTACAAATCAGTTCGAAGAAGCTGATCCTAATTACTGGCAGGAAGGCACAGTTACTTATCTGTCAAGAAACGACTGGGAAGCTACATATCCAACATCTGCTACACAGCTTACACTTAATGATGAGATGATCGAGCTTCTTGCAGGTAATTATTATGAAAAGAGTGAAGATGCACTTTCTGTAGCTGATTTCACTCAGGGCGATAACATAGGAATGCCGCTTGCTGCACTTATCGGGCTTGATTATGACGATGAGGCATGGGATACATATTTGAACCAGTTTACAATATCTGAGCTTACAAGCCTTCTGTCAGATAACTTTGGTACAACTGAGATTGCTTCTGTGGGTAAGCCAGCCATTGTTGCAGGCGATGGACCTGATGGTGTTGGCGGTACATATAACGAGAGCAAATATGGAACAAGCGTACAGGATACATGTTTCCCAACAGAGATAGTCCTTGCTTCTACATTTAATAAAGACCTTATGTACAATAGAGGCAAGCTCATGGCCAATGAGTGTATGTATCTCGGAATGGAAGAAGACTGGATGCCTGGAATTAACATCCACAGAACACCATTTGGTGGCAGAAACTTTGAATACTATTCAGAAGATGCAGTTATGAGTTATCTCTGTGCTATTCCTGAAGTAGTTGCTATGGAGGAAAGAGGCGTTCAGGCCGGTGCCAAGCACGTAGTTGGTAATGATCAGGAAAATAACAGAGAAGGAATCGCAGTATTCTTTAACGAACAGGCATTTAGAGAGACATCTCTAAGAGCAGCCGAGGGAGCTATTGCAGCAGCCGGTGGAAAAGCTCTTATGCATGGCTTTAACAGACTTGGCCTTGTATGGTGCTCAGAGAGTACAGCACTTTGCAGCCAGGTAATTGAGAAGGAATGGGGATTTGTTGGACAGCAGGAAACTGACGCTGTAGCCGGTGCCGAGGGTACATATAAGTGGCATCTTACAAGTGCAGTTGCAGCCGGTGTAGATCAGTTCTGCCTTGATTTCTCCGGTTCAGTTGGAACAACTATTGCAAAACAGATCACAGAGACTGATGATGGAGATCTTTTGGCACTTGTCAGAAAGTCAGCACATGATTACCTCTATACAGTTGCAAACAGCAGCGTTATGAACGGATACAGCGTTGATTCTAAAATCGTATCTGTAACACCCTGGTGGCAGCCACTTATGATTGCTTTGATCGTGGTATTTGCTGCACTTGACATTTTGTTTATATTCATGGATCTGAAGAAACGCAGAAATGTAATTGAGATTGTTAAGGAATGAGGTGGACGAATATGAAGAATTTTTTTGCAAAAAAATCATATGGCTTTTGTGCCGTAGTGCTTTCGCTTATTGTTGCAGTTATATCACTTGTCAGATACCTGGCATGGGCGCCTGCTCATAATGCCACAAACTCCCTGGTGGTAGCTGCACTTGTGATAGGAATTGTATTAAATGTTATTGTAATGATCAGGGACGAGGACCTTTTGATTGTAGCTGCAACAGCTTGCTATTCATTTGCGGTATTCAGACATCTGGCTGATCAGGTCGGATCATTCGTAGATGCATTTCAGGGCATAAATATGTTCGGAGATGCCACACAGGTCGGAAACATAGTGTCTATAGCAATTGTTATGGGCATTGGAGTGTTACTTACAATAGTTAGTGGATTTTTAAGAAGAGAAGTTTAATATGAAGAGAATATGCTTAAACGACAACTGGAAATGTTTTGTTACAGGGAAAAGAGATACCGCCATTGACGTAAATCTTCCCTATGATGCGATGCTTTTGGATGGAAAGGATGACGCAAGCGTCACTGGAGTAAACCTTGGATGGTATGTGCCACAGGATTACTCTTTTGAAAAGACTCTTTTGGCTCCAAAGGAATGGGCAGATCAGATCACTGTTCTGTATTTCGAAGGTGTCTATCACAAGGCAACTGTATATGTAAATGGCGTCAAAGCTGCTTACCAGGATTATGGTTACACCGGATTTTATGTGGATGTGACGAAGCTTCTGAAATATGGTGAGGACAACACTATTCTTGTAGAGGCTATAAATACTGATCAGCCCAATAGCAGATGGTATACAGGAACCGGTATTTACAGGCCTGTATGGCTATACCAGATGCCACAAAAGCATATTCTCATAAACGGAATTAAGGTTGATACCCTGTCAATAGATCCTCCTGTGATAAAGGCTGCGGTTAGCACAAACTCTGAAGGCCAGGTGACATGCGCCATAGCAGAACTTGATACAGAGGTAAAAGAAATAACTAACGCCGATGGTGTAGCTGAGATCACCATGAAGCTTCCAAAAGCAGAACTTTGGAGCCCCGAAAATCCCAAGCTTTATGACCTTAAGGTAAGCTTTGGTGATGATGTCAGAACTGAGCGTATCGGAATCAGAACCCTTGAATTCAATGCTAAAAAAGGCTTTGCCATCAATGGAAAAAGAGTGATACTCAGAGGCGCATGCATTCACCATGACAATGGTATTCTCGGAGCAGCCGGACATGAGTTCTCTGACTACAGAAAGATCAGACTCATGAAGGAAAATGGCTATAATGCAGTGCGCAGTGCTCACAATCCATGCTCTGAGGCTATTCTTAGAGCATGCGATGAAATGGGCGTCCTGATGATGGATGAGTACGTCGATGCCTGGTATATCCACAAGACCAGATACGACTATGCTACATCAGTTGAAAAGAACTACAAAACAGACTTAAAGGCCCTTGTAGATAAGGATTACAATCATCCAAGTGTGATCATGTATTCAACCGGTAATGAAGTTGCAGAGACAGCTCAGGCAAGGGGTATCGAGCTGTGCGGTAACATGACTGACTACCTCCATGAACTTGATCCTTCAAGACCAGTATCATGTGGAATCAATATCTTTTTTAACTTCTTAAGTTCAATGGGACTTGGCATCTACTCTGATAAAAAGGCGGAGCAGGAAGTTAAGAATGTCAAAAAAAAGAAGGCGGTTGGCAGTGAATTCTTTAATAACCTTGCAGGGATACTTGGCGCAGATTTCATGAAGTTTGGAGCAACTCTGTATCCTTGCGATGTACTGACTAAAGACGCCTTTGCAAGAATGGATTTTGCAGGGTACAACTATGGAATCAACAGATATGTCCATGATCTAAAGAAATATCCTGACCGATTGATACTAGGAAGTGAGACATTTTGCAGCGATGCTTACAAATTCATGGAGCTTGCTGCAGATGAGCCCAGGATAATAGGTGACTTCGTGTGGTCAGGTATGGATTACCTTGGAGAAGTAGGCGTTGGAAGCTGGGAATATCAGGACTATGCACCGGATTTTAGCCACGGAAAAGGATGGGTGGCAGCAGGTTCCGGAAGAGTTGATCTCACAGGTAAATCTCTTTCTGAAGCTGATTACACCCGCGTAGCCTTTGGACAGATGGATATTGCAATAGGTGTTATCCCTGTTAAATATGCTGATCAAAAACACTCTCCATCCGCATGGAAGATGACAAATGCCATGGCCAGCTGGTCATGGGAAGGATGCGAGAATATGAAGACCAGGGTAGAAGTCTATGCCCGCGCATACGAGATAGAGCTTTTATTAAACGGTAAGACAATTGGTAAAAAGAGAACCCAAAACGATTGCAGAGTAGTGTTTGATGTTACTTATATGCCGGGTGAACTTAAGGCTGTGGCATACGCTGAAAATGGTAAAGTAATTGCTACAACAGCTCTTTTAACTGCAGGGGAAAAGACCCAGTTAGTAGCAGAGCCTGAGCTTACAGCAATAAATAGTGACGGCGATCTTGCTTATGTTCGACTTAAGTTTACGGATCAGTCAGGTGAGTTAAAGCCTCTTGAAAGAGATCACATTAAGGTCAGCGTAACCGGCGGAGAGCTCATTGGCCTTGGCAGCGCCTGCCCATATTATGAGGGAAGCTATCTGGATGATGTCTGTGACACATACTACGGTGAAGCACTTGCTGTAATAAGACCTGTAAGTAAAGGAAACATGGTGGTAAATGCAGTTTCACTTAATAAAAATCTGACAGCGACAGCCACTGTAGAGGTAAGATGATGAATAGAGAAAAGATAAAGAAGTTACTATTTCAGTTTGTTAAGTTTTATCTCTTTTCTCTTTTGGTTACACTGCTTCAGTATTTACTGCTCACTTTTTTGCCCACAATAATTAATAACAACACAGATTGGTGCAGTGTACCTTGTCAGCTTTTTAGGGTAAAATTGGGTATAGTAGATACGTACATTTTTAATTATCCGGTAACCGGAGATGAAACTGGTGGAATGGGATATTTTGCAGCCTTTGCGATTACTTTGTTTATCGCTCAGTGCGTCAATTTCCCAATGCAGAGAAATGTTACCTTTAAGTCTCACGGAAATGTTTGGTATCAGGCAATGTGGTATGTCATAGCATTCGTTGCAATAACAGTAGTGTGCAGCGTGCTGATGTCTATCTATGTTCCTATCTGTAAGCAGTTCCTTGAGCCTGCCGTTTATAACATACTCATAACTGTTATAAATGGCGGTGTGCAGATGGTAATATATTTCCCGGTTTATAAGATTATTTTTCCAGAGGTAGAAAGTGATTAAAATCGCTGTTGTAGATGACGATCTTAATGAACAGCAAAAATTATCAGATATGTTTACAAGACTTGGTGGAGAGATAGGGATCGACCTGTCTGTCGTTACGTTCTCAGACAGGGAGTCTTTCCTGTCCGGGTACGACAAGAGCTATGCGATGCTCTGTCTCGACATTGAGCTTAATACAGAAGATGATAGTGATAATGGAATTGAACTTGCCAAAAAAATAAGGCAGGTCGATTCTGATGTCATTATCATCTTTATTACTAATCTGGCTCAAATGGCTATCAAAGGCTATGAGGTCAGGGCTTTTGATTTCATAGTAAAACCTGTCAATTACGGTGATTTTGCCATGAAGATGAGGAATGCTCTTGGTTTTTATCAGGGGCACAGGTCAGAGAGCTTCAAAGTTCAGACAGAGCATGGCTTTGTCATGATATCAAGTGACGATCTCTATTACATAGAGGTGAACGGTCACTATATTTACTATCACACTACCAATCAGGTTTACAAACAAAAAGGCACGCTAAAAGAGATAGAGGGTAAGATATCAGAACTGCCCTTTAAGAGGTGTAACAACTGCTATCTGATCAATCTTAAACATGTAAGTGGTGTGGATAAGGATGATGTAATTGTAGGCGGAGACAGACTTAAGATAAGCCGCCCCAAAAAGAGGGAGTTCTTGCAGGCAATTGCTGAATACATGGGAGGTAAGATTTTGTGAATACCATGTTTGAAATATGGGATCTAATTTCATATGCAGTACAGCTGATATTGTCCGGAACTATAGTGATCATTTTTAGCCCAAAGAAAAAATACTGGGGACTGCGCTATGCTGTTTCAGCAGCTCTTTTCATTTTGGTATCTCTTTTTATGAATCATTTTTCCAGGAATATCATGGAGGTAATAGGTTTTGTAGGCTACTGGTCCCTATACATAGCGGGAGTATTATTCCAGATATTCATGTGCACGGAGTACAACGTCAGGCAGGTTCTGTACTATTCCATTGTAGCTCTTGCAGTGCAGCATGTTGCCTTTGATATATGCGAGATCTTCGATGCGATATTTGGCAGAATACAGGTAATAGACATAGTTGTCTACATTCTTATCTATGGAATTTTTGCCTTTGTTATCAAAAGAATCTTTGCCAAGATGGAAGCCAAGAGCTTTAAGCAGACAGATCTGGTGCCGATCATAACGATCATGATGATCGTGCTGTTTGTAAGTGTCATGTATAAAGGCAATACCTTTTATGACGTGGAATTCTCCTGGAATTATGTATATTACAGGATTGTTGATGCTCTTTGCTGCGTATATATTCTGTGGACACAGGGTACAAGGCGGCTCAGCGAGTACTATGCAAGCGAGCTTGAAGGTATCAATAAGGCATTCATGGTCCAAAAGGAGCAGTTCAAGATCAAGCAGGAGACCATCGACAGTATCAATAGAAAGTGCCATGATCTGAAGCATCAGATCGAGGCTATTCATCACATGGAAAAGGACAGCGACAAAGAGGCTTTCTATAAAGAACTGAAGAAAGATATCATGATCTACGACGTGGCCATAGATACCGGTAACGAGGCCCTTAATGTCCTGATGATGGACAAGGGGCTGTACTGTTGCGAACATGATATACAGCTAAGCTGCATGGCCGACGCGGGTTCCCTCTCATTCATGAAACTCGAGGATGTCTATGCCATATTCGGAAATGCTCTGGATAACGCCATTACAGCGGTTGAGAAGATAAGTGACAAGGAAAAGAGAGTTATAAATCTGAAGGTACTTAATCAGAACAATATGTTCATGCTGCAGCTTCAGAACTATTACAATGGTGTCCTGTCATTTGAAGATGGCATGCCCCTCACAACCAAGACAGACAAGACCCAGCACGGCTTTGGCGTCAAGAGCATCAGATATCTTGCCGAGAAGTACGGCGGCACTATGACAGTAAATGCCAAGGACGGCATATTTACCCTGCAGATATTGCTTCCAATAATGGAACAGTAGGAGATGGTAAAAGAGCTGTTTTTGGGGGAGGTTCTAGGAGTGAGATTCGGTTCGGAAGTGAGATTCCAGCGGCGTACGGATAAGATCAGTCTTAGAACACGATTTTATCCGTACATTTCCCAGGAAAAGAGCTGTTTTAGGAGCGAGATTCTAGCGACGTACGGATAAGAACAGTCTTAGAACATGATTTTATCCGTACATTTCCCAGAAAAAGAGCTGTTTTAGGGGTGAGATTTCAGCGACGTACGGATAAGATTGGTCTTAGAACATGCTTTTATCCGTACAATCCCTAAGAAAAGATCTGTTTTAGGAGTGATATTCCAGCGACGTACGGATAAGATTGGTCTTAGAACATGATTTTATCCGTACAATCCCCAGAAAAAGAGCTGTTATAGGAGTGATATTCTGGCGATGTACGGATAAGAACAGTCTTAGAGCATGATTTTATCCGTACATGACAGACTATAGCGCAAGACTCACGCCTGATAAATGATTGGATATTGACAAAAAGCAATCATATTGCTACGCTAATGAT
Organism: Butyrivibrio sp. Su6; assembly: GCF_900108105.1. Lineage (GTDB taxonomy): Bacteria > Bacillota > Clostridia > Lachnospirales > Lachnospiraceae > Butyrivibrio. Next base: position 172,686 of record NZ_FNUR01000002.1, read on the forward strand.
AGAAAAAATTAAAAAAACCATCGCAGGCTCTGTGGAGGATGAAGTATTGAACATAGATCAGAAAGACATAGAGCAGTATCTTTCCGAGGTGAAGAAAGCTGTTGAAAAGGATAATTACCGGATAGATCGAAACGCTAGACGTCAGGATAACATCAATCTGTTTCTGGATTATGTTATCGACGAGGCAAAAGCCAAAGAAATAATATTGAGCCTTACTGCAATGGATTTTTCGGAGATCCTGCAGAATGAGCATAAAGGTTTTGAACACGAAAAACTGTATGTATTTGGCAAGGATGTAATCCTTTTGGAGAGGAATGGATCAGAAGAAAAAACAGTATCTCTGTATATCAAGTTTAACAAGCTGGAGAACTGTTTCGTAATCATCATTTCGTTCCATGAACAGAAATATCCGCTTATGTACTATTTCAGATAATCAGGAGGCAAATCGGAGGTAACCATTATGACAGAGAAGGGAAGAAGAGATTTCTGCATAGAGTGCAGGAAAGAGACCGAGTACCTTTTACAGAAGAAGGACATCGTGAAGAATATAAGGGATAAGGAATATACCTTTGCAATTACTGTGGCTGTCTGCGCCGAATGCGGGGAGGAAATGAGCATTCCTGGTCTTATTGATAAGAATGTTCAGGAAATCGATGAACAGTACAGGGTGGCAGAGGGTCTTGTATTGATTGACGATATCGAAAAGCTCATGAAGATATATAAGATCGGAAAGGCTCCGTTGTCCCTGGCACTTGGGTTTGGAGAGGTGACGATTCCGAGATACCTTGAAGGGCAGGTGCCTTCCAAAGAGTATTCAGATATCATGAAAGCAGCGCTTTCATCCCCGGCATACATGAAGCAGAAGCTCATGGAAAACAGGGAGAAGCTGACAGATGCGGCTTACAGGAAAGCTTTTGCCGCGGCAGAAAGCATAGAGAGCTTGTTTTCTGTATCAGATAAGATGCTCCGGGTGATCGCATATATTTTTGAAAAGTTGGAAGAAGTAACGCCTCTCATGCTTCAGAAGCTACTTTACTTTATCCAGGGCGTGTATTCCGCATTGTATGGAAGACCAATCTTTGAAGAGGATTGCAGGGCATGGGTACACGGCCCAGTCTATCCGGAGGTATACGAGCTGTTCCGGGATTTCAAATATAATCCAATCGATGATGCGCGGTTCGCACTTCTGGAAGGAACAGAGGATGCGCTGACGGATGACGAGAAGCGGGTGATCGACCTTGTTGTGAACACGTTCGGGATGTATGGCGGAAAGGTGTTGGAAAGGATTACTCATAATGAGGATCCGTGGATGGAAGCGAGAAAAGGATATGGCGACAGCATTCCCTCTAATGAGCTTCTGCCTAAAGAGAGGATCATGAAGTATTATATCCTGATAAACCAAAAGTATGGAATAGATACGGAGGATGGTTTGCGGACATATATTCATGATATGCTTGGTAAGGCATAAAATGGGATTAACCATAGATGGAATCTAGCGACTCATATAGCACTAGATTCCTTTTTTCTATATAATTGAATGAGTGATTGAGGTAAGCAATGGGAAATGAAAACGGAACCTGGATGTGGATATTCAGGATAGAAGTCATTTTGTTTGAGAGGTTTGAGTAGTATAGACGTAAATGAAAAAGACTGGAAGCTTTTCAGAAAGTACCTTCCTGATTGGCAGGAGAACTACATGGAAAAGCTGATCAAAGACTACATTGAGTTTCTCAAAGGTGATGGGCTTGCATCTGACAAGTTCTGGGAGCTTGATAAGAAGATTAAGGCAGACAGGAAGAATCCAGGAGTTCTTTTGCAGGATGTCAGAAGATCAAATTTCCATGTGCATCTGGCGTCATTGGTGGGCTATGAGGTTATCTCAATGAAGGACCTTGATGGATTCAGTGATGAGACTAAAGAAATAGTAGAGCGTATGGTTAGATGAGTTCAGAATGGGGTTTGATATCACTGAGATTTGTAAGATAGTAACATAAATATTGAACGATAACATATTTAATGTTACTATAAAAGAAAAATGTTATCGAGGTGATATTATGCTGGAAAATGCTTTAAAAAAAGCCTTTGGTATAAACTGTCATTTGGAACAAATTAAACTAAAAGGGCTACCTTTATACATGGTGTCTGGAAGAGTCTTCTATAGTGCTGTAATGGGAGATGCATCATTTTTGATTGTCAAATTGTCAGACCAGGAGAAATTCGGCGTTGTGGCATTTAAAAAGCAGCTTTCTCAGTACATGGAAAAGACAGGGCTTAATGTGGCATTTTGCTTTGATGACATCACAAGAGTACAAAGAGATGCGTTGATAGCAAAAGAGATTCCGTTTATTTCATTACCGGATCAGATTTTTTTGCCTTTCCTTGGGGTAATGCTTAGTAATAACTTAAAAAGAAAAATGATTGTGTCTACAGACAAAATGATGCCAGCAACGCAATGCCTTTTTCTTTATCTGTTATACAAAAGTGGAAATGACTTTTTCATAAAAAAGCAGGCTGCAGATGATCTTGGATTGACGAAAATGTCAATTACCAGAGCTTCAGAGCAACTTAAGCAGATGGACCTTATCAGAGAAGAACGAGCAGGAAAAGAGATAAGGATGGTTCCTAACTATAGAGGGCGTGAGCTATTTGAGGTAGCAAAGGATTATCTGATCAACCCAGTGCAGAAGATTGTTCATACTAAGATTACAAAAGAAGAAGGATTATTCATCGCCGGAGAAACGATGCTAAGCAGACATAGCATGCTTGCTGCACCAAGCGAGGATGTATATGCTGTCGTTAAAGGCAGCGATATTGTGAGTGGCTTTGAAGAGATAGATACGAGATGGCAGGATGATATTATGACGAGTAGAGTAGAACTTTGGAAATATGATCCGGGACTATTTGCAAATAATGGCGAAGTAGATCCAGTATCACTTGCCATGAGCCTGTCAGACAATTCGGATGAACGTGTTGAAGGCGAATTACAAAGCTTTTTGGAGGAGTATAAATGGTAGCGGGAATTGATTCTTTTAGAGATAAAATCAGAGGATTTGAAGATTACTAAGCCATATTTTTAGAAGGATTGGAAGATGTGTAGTGAGAAACTTGTAGTAATATTTCCTGGTATGGGATATAACGGGGACAAACCTCTTTTGTATTACACTAAGAAGCTGGCCAAGGCAGCAGGCTATGACGTGATTGATGTTACATATGAGCTGCCGGTTAAGGCAAAAGATATTCTTAATGACAAAGAAGGAATGAAGGCAGCATTTGAAATTGCAGCAAAGCAGGTAGAAGAGCAGCTTGGTGAAGTTGAATTTGAAAAATGTGAGAAGATTCTTTTTGTAGGGAAGAGTATAGGCACTGCTCTTGCTGCTTATTATGATAAAACTTATAACATCGGTGCCACGCAGCTTGTATTTACTCCGGTTCCTCAGACATTTGATTTTTTGAGAGCTGAAAGCGGAACAGTGTTTCACGGCAATGCGGATCCCTGGTGTAAGACAGATATTGCCAAGGCACGATGTGAAGAGCTTGGACTTGAGCTGGTAATAGTAGAAAAAGGAAATCATTCTTTAGAGACCGGGGAAGTAATCAGTGATATTCAGGAAATGGGGAATGTCATGAAAATAGTAGGAGCAATGCTATAAAGCAACTATTACTTGCAATAATGGAACAGTAGGAGATATGTCACGGGAAGTAATTCTAAATTCACAAAAAATGTTTTGATAAAACTAAAAAAGTAGTATGATTATATTCTTGTGTCGGAGAATCCGGCAGAATATAAAAGAATTATAGTTATACGAAAGGATTTAGAAATGAAAAAGACATTAGTAAGCCTTGTTGCAGTATCAGCACTCATACTTTCACTTACAGCATGCGGCACTGAGACAGGCACAGCAACATCCACAGAGAACATATCAGTTACAGAAACTACTACAGAACAGGCAGGAGTTCAGGGTGAAGATGTATCCGGAGAACAGCTCACATCAGGGAATATCACAGCACTTAAGCTTTCATCAGATGAAGCTGTAACACTTTTTCCGGGACAGTGTGATATCACAAGCTATCTCATTCCGGAGATCACCGATACAGCAATCTTCAAACCCGGAGATGTGACATTTATCAGCACAAATCCTGAAGTTGCAGAGATCAATTTCACTAAAGCTTCAAGAAACAACAATCTCTACTTCTCAATCGATGCAATAGCTCCCGGAGAGGCAGAAGTTTACGCTGTTACAGCTGATGGCACAGTAGAATCTGTACATAAAAAAGTAATTGTATCTGCGAGATAATTTTAAAATCAAGGCTCACGCCTGATAAGGTAAAAGAAATCTTTCATTTCATGATGCAGGAGTATGTCCTTCCTGCTTTTGCACTTTTTCCTCCATGTTTGAGGTAACAAATTGTGACCTCAAACATTCTCATCTTTTTTCTTAGTTGCTTCGCGCTCTCATCCGATTTGCTCGAAGAATTTAAATAACCAAGCTTGAAATATCAAGTGACCGAGGAAATCCCCTTTCATACACAGGTGCTTCTTCAGCGCTATGTATGGGGCGCGGGGTAAAAGAAATACCGGATTGCTTTAAAAACTGATGAATAGAGGAGATTGAGAGTGGTTTTATGCCACTCTCTATTTTTATGCCTACTCAGGATCAGGCAAAGGCTGGGGATACTCAGCAGATGAACTTCATGTAATTGGATTTCCTGAGGGAGAGGATGGCTACACGCTTCCTGGATGGTATGATGACCCCAAAATGCGTCAAGACGCAAAAAATGGTAATAAAATATTGACATAGAACGAGTTGAGAGCTATCCTATTACCAGAAAATGCGTCAAGTTGCAAAAAGAGGTAATATGATGTTGATAAAAAGAGATGTATACTTAAATAAGCTTATTGAACGACAGAATAATGGAATGGTAAAGGTTATCACCGGAATCAGGCGCTGTGGCAAATCATTTTTATTATTCAAGTTGTATAAGGAGTATCTTCTTAACAGTGGTGTTGGTGCTGATCATATAATTGAGATTGCACTTGATGGTATCGATGTTGATGAATTGCGTGAACCTAAGGCGTGTTATAGATACATTAAGGAAAAAATCCTTGATGGCGAGAAATATTACGTTCTTTTGGACGAAGTTCAATTCATGGACAGATTTGAGGAAGTATTAAATAGTCTTTTGAGAATAGAGAATGTTGATGTATATGTCACGGGAAGTAATTCTAAATTTTTGTCCAAAGACATTATTACTGAGTTCAGAGGCAGAGGTGATGAGATACATATATATCCACTCACCTTTGCTGAGTTTTATTCTGCTTTTAGTGGTGAATACGATGATGCCTGGGATGAGTATTTGAATTATGGTGGACTACCAGCTCTTATTGACATGAATAATGCCAAACAGAAGATGGACTATCTCAAAGGCATCTTTGATAACGTTTATATGAAGGATGTTATTGATCGTAATAAGATAAAGAATAAGGATGAGATCAATACACTTGTAGATATACTTGCATCTGCGATTGGATCTCCTACTAATCCTACAAAGATATCAAATACTTTTGCGACGGAAAGACATAGCAGCTATACACATAAAACAATATCAGCACATATAGACTTTTTGGAAGAGGCATATCTAATATCAAAGGCAAACAGGTATGATATCAAGGGTAGGAAATACATAGCTGCTAACCTTAAATACTATTTTACTGATGTTGGACTTAGAAATGCCAGATTGAATTTCAGGCAGCAAGAGCCAACGCATCTTATGGAAAACGTTGTTTACAATGAACTTTTGGCAAGAGGATATTCCGTGGATGTTGGTATCATAGAAGTTAATCAGAAGAATAGTGAGGGTAAAAGCGTGAGAAAACAGCTGGAAGTGGACTTTGTGACCAACATGGGTAATCAACGGTACTATATCCAGGTCGCATACGATCTTTCTACTGAAGAAAAACAACAGCAGGAATACAATTCGTTTAGATACATTCCTGACTCTTTCAAGAAAATTGTACTTGTAAATGGATCGTCAAAACCATGGAGAAATGATGAAGGATACGTAATCATGGGAATGAAGTATTTTCTTCTAAATAGTGACAGTTTGGAATTCTAATATATGAAGCCGCTATCTATTCCTCAGCAAGAATCAGGACCTTAAGGATGTAGCTGTCTCAAACGAAAGGCAGATCAAAAGAAGAATAGGTTAAAAGAAAATGAAAATTGATGAGATTATTGAAATAGTAAGAGAGGCCGGAAATATACTACTGACAGCAAAACGCCCTAAGGTGATGGAAAAGTCCGGGCATGCAAATTTTGTAACTGAAACAGACGAGAAGGTTCAGAGATTCCTTGTGGAAAAGTTGAAGGCGGTGCTGCCTGAGGCTGAGTTCCTTGGAGAAGAAGATGGGCAGGATGTCTTTTCCGCTAAGATGGCAAGCGGATACTGCTTTGTTATAGATCCCATAGATGGAACATCGAATTTCATCTATGCGTATAGACCTTCAGTTGTATCTGTGGGACTTCTCAAGGATGGAAAGCCATACATGGCCGTTGTCTATAATCCCTATGATGACATGATGTTCTCTGCGGTAGCAGGCCAGGGCGCCTACATGAATGGTGAAAAAATAATGTCATCAGAGGAACCACTTTCTGATCAGCTTGCATGCTTTGGAACCGCTCCTTACTACGAAGAATATAGAGACAGATCTTTTGACATAGCAAAAAGACTCCTGCCTCAGTGCGTCGATCTTCGAAGATCCGGAACTGCTGCATGGGATATGTGCTGCGTTGCCCTTGGAAGATGCGGACTATACTTCGAACTGAAGATCCAGATCTGGGACTACGCGGCAGCAGCGCTTATCGCCAAGGAAGCAGGCTGCAGCGTGACAGACATTGAAGGAAATCCCCTTTCATACACAGGTGCTTCTTCAGCGCTATGTATGGGACGCGGGGTAAAAGAAATACCGGATTGCTTTAAAGAATGAACAAAAAGCAAGCATAAAAGAGTGCGCATGGATACTGGTGCGTGAGAGATGATTTTAAAGCACATCTCCTCAGCCTAGTGTTCATGCGCTTTTTCATTGTGGAAATTATTGGACAATTGATAGTTTAAAATTTGAATCATAGAAAAGCAGTTGGGGGAAGATAACAATAGTTTTGTGAAAGGAAAAGGTGATTCTTATGAAAAAAATGATTATTGTATTATCTTCCATTACAGTTATGACTCTTATGCTTTTGGTTAGTAGCATTAGAGTGGATGCTGAAAGTTACGAGGAGTATTGCGAAAGATGGCTTCAGAAACAGCGTGAGCGTGATGAAAAATACATGGATGAGCTTGAGGCTGATGGGAATCTGACGCAGGAAGCAATTGATTCCATCAGTAAAGGAACTTCTAAGAGAAAACCTAATCGTAAATCAAATTCAAGTTCTAATAAAAACAGCGGTTCCGGAAGCTCTTCAACCTGTGGAGGCACTACTTCCGGGAGAGGATGGGTATACTCAGCAGATGAACTTCATGTAATTGGACTTCCTGAAGGAGAGGATGGCTACACGCTTCCTGGATGGTATGGGGATATCGATTAACAGATTCATAGTTGGGGGCGGGGAATGATCATATATCATTTCCTGCCTTGTGCCATTTGGGAAAGGCGGTGGTAACATGTTAGCTATTTTTGAATTACTTCTTGCAATAATCATTGTTGCAGTGAGACATTATTTGAAGAATAAAGAAAAATACCAGGTAAAGATAAAAAGAATCTTGTTGAAAGTGGTGGCCACAGTATTGGCACTGCTTCTTACAATTACAGTGCTACTGCAAGAGTTGATTCAGCAGCTGCTCAACAAGATCAGCAATCAGGAAAAGAAATTGAAACAAATAGACAAGGTCAAATAGAGAAAGCAAAGACAAGAGCTGCTGGTTTCTTGTTCTGAAGCATCTTAACATATTCTTTTAAAAGCCTTTCCATATACGCTTCCTGCCATTCAGGAACCTTATCCATGAACAATTTCCAATCAGCTTTTGTAATGCCATTCATAATTATAGAACTCCTGTGGTTATCATTTTGTAAATGATCATAGCACATATCTACCTCTATTTGCATTTGGACTTCTGGTTGGATCTCCGAAAGTCGCATGGATACTGGACAACTTTATTATCAGTTTATTGAGGTGTAATTATAGGACACATAAGCGATTAGTATGGAATCATCTCATACAAAGAGCCAAAAATGCTAGATGATAAAGAAATTTTGAGGATGTAACTGTTGTGGCTTTGAGAAATGATTTAGAGATTAAGAAACAATTATAATTTGTTATTTATGTAGTGGTTTGCGTATATAGTATAATAACTGTATTGGGTAAATTAAAGTTATTAGTAGCCATAAATGATGCTTTGGCAAGGAGAAATCAATGAGAATAATACACTGTGCTGATATCCATCTAGATTCTCAAATGACAGCGAATTTAGATAAGGAAAAGGCAAAAGAGAGAAAACATGAGATATTGGATACATTCTTGAGAATGGTTGAGTATGCTGGAAATAATAATGTTGATGCAATTATTATCGCTGGAGATTTATTTGATACTAAGACGTTTTCTGCTGGTGCACGCAATAGTGTTATAGATTCAATAGCATCTCATCCAAATATCGATTTTTATTATCTTAAGGGTAACCATGGAGGCGGTGATCGATTTATTGAAGCTATTAAGGAAGTGCCAGACAATCTATATTTGTTCGCCGATAATTGGAAAAGATATAATCTCTATGAAAATGAAGGAAAAAGAATTACGCTTTCTGGAATAGAGCTTGGCGATGATAATGTGAGTACGGTGTACTCTTCACTATTACTGGATCCAAGAGATTTTAATATTGTTACTATGCATGGGCAGATAACAACGTATCAGGTCAAGAATTCTTCAGATAACATAAGTTTGTCTGATCTGAGAAATAAAAATATCAATTATCTTGCTCTTGGACATGTGCATGAATATCAGGAGGGAGAGTTACCGCCAAGAGGAAAATATTGCTACAGCGGTTGCCTTGAAGGAAGAGGATTCGATGAATGTGGCAAGCATGGCTTTGTGTTGCTAGATATAAATGAAGATGATTTTACATGCAAGACTGAATTTGTAGATTTTGCAAATAGACACCTATATGAAATTCCTGTTGATATTTCTGATTGCAAAACCAATACCGATATTAAAAGAAAAATTGATGCGGCTATAGGATTACAGAAATCTGAGACAAAAGATTTATTAAAAATTGTACTGACCGGTGATATTGATGTTGATTGTGAAAAGAATACAGAGTATCTTGCCAAAATCTTGATGGAAGGCTTTTATTTTGCAAAGGTTAATGATAAGACCAAAATTGCAGTTGACTATAACGATTATGAGCTTGATGCTTCGCTTAAAGGTGAGTTTGTAAGAATTGTAAAAGCTGATGAATCACTTAGCGAAGAGGAAAAAGCAGAGATAATACGTTGTGGATTTCAAGCACTTAACGGAGAGGATATTGAACTATGAAATTGGTTAGCTGTCATATAGAGAATTTTGGTAAGCTTCAAAATTATGATTATTCATTTGGCGATGAAAAAAGCATAATACACGAAGATAATGGTTGGGGCAAAAGCACATTTGCCACATTTATTCGTGTTATGTTCTTTGGCTTTATTGGAGAAAATAAGAGAAATATCACAGAAAATGAAAGAAAAAGATTTAAGCCATGGCAGATGGGAACATATGGTGGAAATGTAGTGTTTTCAGTAAATGGTAAAGAGTACCGCATGGAAAGACGCTTTGGCGAGAAAAAATCTGGTTCTGATGAATTTGCTTTATATGATAATACGACTAACCTGAAGTCGGATGATTATTCAAGCAATATTGGAGAGGAATTATTTGGTATTGACCTAGAATCATTCATGAGAACAGTTTTTATCGCGCAGCAGGATTGCGGTACTGAAGTTACGCCAAGTATTAGTGCAAAGATAGGTAATGTCTCTGATCAGACTGCTGATATGGGTAATTATGATGTTGTTCAAAATACTTTGAAGGATGAGATGAACAAACTTTCTCCGGAAAGAGCTACAGGTAAGCTCAGCAAGATGAATATGAGAATTTCTGAGCTTAGAGAAGTGGTAAGGAATAAGGAATATTATATTAATAACCTTACGGAGCTTGGGAAGAAGCTTGAGGAACAGGTAGATGCCAAAGAAAAGAAACAAGAAGAGCAGAAGGATATTCAGAAGGAACTGGAACGTGTATCTGCTTTAAAGGATTCTCAAGCTGGAGCGGAGAAATATAAAGAATTATGCGAACAGGAAGCTGATGCCAAGCAGAAATATGAAAATGCCAAAGCATTCTTTCCGAAGGATGTTCCTGAAAAGACAAATATTGATATTGTAGTTAAGCGATGCGATGAATATGAAGATTTACTTCAGACAATAAAGAATTTCTCATTGTCAGATGATGAAAGTAGGAGCTTTTCTGCTTTGAAGGTGGCTTTTAGCGCTGGTGTTCCGGATGAGAGTAAACTTAATGATATAGAAGAAAGCATAGACAAGTTGTCAGAACTTGAGTCGGAACGGGATGCATGTTTACTTTCTGATCCAGAAAGAATAAAACTTGATGATGCAGAAAAACTCTTTGAACATTACAGACCTTCTATGGATGAAGTTGATGGGCTTATTAATGATTGGGGAGAGAGAAAGAGTAAAAAAGAGGTACTGTCTTCCAAGAGGCTTAATGCGGAATTATTTAAAAATGCAAATTCTGCTAATAGTAGTATGGGATCATCAAATAAAACATTAGGAATTATCATTATTGTAGTTGGAATAATTGCTACACTTTGCGGAATTGTAACCATAGTGTCAGTAAAGAGTAATGCTTTAGGAGCAGGTATTGCTGTTGCCGGGATTGTTCTGGCTATTGTAGGCACAACGCTATCATTTAGGAAAAATAATGAAAATCTAGATAATAATAATTCCACATATAATAAAATGCTTGACGAAATATCAAGAGATGAAGTGTTTATCCAGAGAGTTGAGCAAGTCTGTAAAGATATGTTTGATAAGCTTGGTTTACAGTACAATGAGTATGATGTGCCTACAGAGCTGAATCGCATCAGAAACCTGATCAGGGACTACGACGAGCTTTTTGACAGGGACCAGAAGGGGAATTCTCCTGAAAGAGAGAAAGAAATGAAAACTCTTGTGGACACAATCACAGGTTTCTTGAAGGAATATCATCAAGATATTCTAGGCGCGGATTATCAAAAGGCTCTTTACCAATTAAAGAATAATGCTTCAGATTATATAAGAATTAAAGCTAAACAGGATAAAGTACTGAGTGCATCTGAGGAAAGCACTGCCATTGAAAATGAAGTAAAGAATTATTTGATGTCACTTGGCTTTGAACCTGAAGAAGAGCTTAAAAAACAGCTTTCTACGATAAATGAAAAGCTTATTAGTTTGAACTATTTAAATGAGGGACTTAAAAATATAACTGGCAGGAAGGAGAAATTCGAGAAGGATAACGATGTTACTAAGTTCATTGATAGTGCTGACGTAGCAGAGGTAGCTTCTCTGGAGGAATTGAATAAATCTTTCAATGAGCTGAAAGAACAGATTGATAGTATAGCTGACATTGAAGATAGCTTTAGGGAGCAGATGGATGAAGCTGCTCAAGAACTGGAAGCTTTAGAAAATGATGAGGCTGAACTTGAAAGGTTGCAAGAGAATTATGAGACTGATATGAGAAAGTATCAGATTATCGGAAAAACAAGAGAATATCTTGAAAAAGCTAAGTATAATTTTTCTTGTAAATACATGGATGACATTAAGGATTCATTTGAAAAATATCATAATATTATTTCTGACAGTGACGAGAAATATGAGCTAGATGCTAATCTGAACATTCAGTTGAAGGAAAAAGGAAGTTTGCATGAACTGGCATACTTGAGTGAAGGATATAAGGACCTTGTTGGACTCTGTAGAAGAATGGCAATGGTGGATGCAATGTACGATCAGGAAAAGCCGTTCCTAATTTTTGATGATCCATTTGTAAATTTAGATGAGAGTCGACTTGCCGGAGCTATGAATTTCCTTGATGATTTGGCTAAAGATTATCAGATAGTCTACTTCGCTTGCCATCAAAGTAGGTGTTAACTATTGTGGCAGCTTTGGAAATGTAGACTGTTAGTCTTGAATGAAATGTACATAGAAAACTTGTTGGTATTCCACTTTGTATTGGTGATGGATAATAGAAATGAAAATAAAAAAAGTATTTTTATCTGTAATGATATTTGTTGGGATTTCACAAATAATGGTGGGGTGTGCCGAGTCTTCTGGAAATACAATTTATGAAGAGGAATTAGTTGATCAAACATATTCAGCTGATGAAAATGATATATATACTTATAAATTATCTGATGTAGAGTTAATAACAAAATATGATGATTTATATTCCGATGCATTTAAGAATATGAAAAATGATTTTGAATCAGAAATAGAGTGGAAGAAAAGTCAAAGTTATGATGTAGATATTGATTATTGCCTTAATGACATTGGATATACATATATTGATTTTGATGACGATGGTTCTTTTGAGTTGATTTTCGGTTCGATTGAAAAAAAAGAGGATTATTGGTATGGTAATCACTGCTTCAATGAGGCCTATACGTTAGTTGATAGAACGGTAGTGCAAATCTGTGCTGGTGGTGAAAGGTTTCTTTTTTGGCTTGGAGCTGATGGGGAGATATATAAGATTGGAAGTAGTGGAGCAGCATATTGGGGAGCGTCTAGATTTCACTATGATTCTTCAAAAACTGTATATGACGGCAGAACGCATTTCTGTGATAAAGGGTTAATAGAGGATGAGTATGTTGGCTATTTATATGATCCTGTTCATATTCTTGGCTCAACTGAGGGTATTACAAGTGCTTCACAGACCCCAGAATGTCAGATATCTGAAGATGAGATGAATAAACTGACAGATGAATGGCGCTCCAATTATGTAGAAATAGAGTGGTTGAAGTTTGCTGATTATATTGAGAAATATCCGCAGGTGTTTGAATAAAGACTATGATTACTGTATTGACGTCTGGGTTTTGTTGTCAGTGTGGCAATTCAACTCATGTAGAGCCTAATCTTCTTCTCGAAATTGACCATATTATCCCGATAGCAAAAGGAGGTCTTACAAAGGAAGATAATCTTCAGACACTTTGCTGGAAATGTAACCGCAGCAAAGGAGCAAAGCTTGTTTCATAAATAACCAAAAGAAAGATGATAAAGCCGCTATGCTTCATATTTTAGGAAACATAGCGGCATTGTTTTAGGGAGGACCCTTCGGATATTTTCCGAAGGGGTGTGTTATGAAAAAGTATTATTTTGTTTGGGTCAAGAAGTTGTGTTCTTCTTGATGGTTTTATATTATGACTTGTACTTTAACTGAAATTAAAAATGTTGTAAAAGAATTATGAAGCGAGATAAGCGTAACTGCTAAGAAATATTAAAAAATGTAGTATACTGATTGGATTCAGATTGAAGTATTGTTTTTTTATTAAATCATCGCGATTAAGAATAATTAGTAATGATATAATGTTATAATTACAAAAGGGGAGCTTTGCTCCCCTTTTGTTTTCCTAAAAAGTGGAGTTAATAACTACCTGAAAGGAACGCTGCAGGGTTATGGCAAATCAAAATATCGATTATTATAACAATAATGCTGATTTCTATTTTGAAAAAACAATCAATATTGATATGTCTGTTGCCAGAGGAAGGTTTTTAGACTACTTACCTGAAGGCGGAAAAATTCTTGACGCAGGTTGTGGAAGTGGTAGGGATAGTAAGGCGTTCCTGGAAGCGGATTATAAAGTGGAGGCTTTTGATGCCTCTATAGAAATGTGCAAAAAGGCATCTCAGTATGTAGGGATAGAAGTGCGTAATCTCAGATTTGATGAGATTTCTTATGATGAAGAATTTGATGGTATATGGGCATGCGCATCGCTTCATCATGTTGCAAATGATGAATTGCCAGCAGTTTTAACAAAGATGAACAAGGCGTTGAAAGTTGGAGGAGCAATATTTGCGTCATTTAAGAATGGAAATGGTGTAATTACTAGTGATGGTAGAGAATATAGTGATTATACTCGCGAGAGCTTAAAGGCATTGTTCAAAAAAGCAGGTTTTTCTGTTGTGAGTATTTGGGGTGGGGACTCTTCAAAATCAGATAAGTATATTGGGGAGTGGCTCATTATCATTGGAACAAAGATCGCTGGCGATAAAGAACACAGTTACAAACTAACAATAGATCAAGAACGCGCGTTAAAAGTAATGAGATCAGGAAGAAATGTTTTTCTTTCAGGAGCAGCGGGTACCGGAAAATCTTTTTTGATAAATGAGTACTTAAAAGAAAACAAAGATAAGAATGTTTTGCTTTGTGCTCCAACAGGCTTAGCTGCAGTAAATATTGGAGGAGTAACTCTTAATAGATTGTTTTATGTTCCTACTGAAATAACCGAGCCTGGCAGTTATACCAAGAGCCCTAGTATGGCGGTGAAGCAGGCAGATATCATCATTATAGATGAGATAAGCATGTGCAGAATTGATACTTTTGAATATATCATTCGTACATTGCATGATATCTATAAACAGAAAAAGGAAACTAATGATAGTGCTCATATAAGAAAACAGGTAATCGTGGTTGGTGACTTTTATCAACTGCCACCAGTTCTGAAAAAGGAGAAAGAAAAGGAATTCGAAGAAAAATGGGGGATAAAAAGAGGCGAGGATCTCTTTGCTTATAATTCTACTCTTTGGGAGGACATGCTTTTTGCTAATATCATTTTGAAGGCGCAGGTAAGACAAAGTAACGATTTGGAGTATTTGGAAAACCTAAACAAAATAAGAGTTGGAGATTCAAGTGGTATTGAATGGTTTAATACGCATGTACAGAGAACACCGATTCCTGACGCGGTTTACATATGCGGAACAAATGCAGAAGCTGACAGTATAAACCAAAGCGAAGGTGAAAAGCTTACCGGAGAGTATATAGTTTATAGCGCTGTAATAGAAGGCAAAGCAAGTTTAACAGAGTTTTCTGGTATTCAGGAACTGAAGCTAAAATGCGGAATGAGAGTAATGACTATATTAAATAATGGTGATGAATACCAAAATGGTTCGTTAGGTCAGATAACCGCGTTAGATGAGGATTGTATTGGAATAAAACTATTTAATGGGAAAGAAGTGATTGTAAAGCAACATACCTGGGAAACATATGACTACGTAGTAAAGGAAGATAAGGTTGAAAAAGTACTGATTGGTAGTATTAAACAGTTTCCAATTAAGATTGCATATGCAATTACAATTCATAAATCACAGGGGCAGACATTTTCTGCGGTAAACATTTCTCCTAAGTGCTTTGACAGAGGACAGCTCTATGTTGCACTTAGTCGAGTTAAAAAGATAGAAAACATGAGTATTAGCAGTGATATTAAAAAGGAGTACCTAAGAACTTCAAAGGCTGTTTATGATTTCTATGATGACTTAGACGATGAGCTCCTGGGATGGGAATTCGATGAGCATAAATGGGATGATGTGAATTGTTCCGGTATTGAATTGGAACCAAGATGTGAAGAAAAAAATTACATAGAGGGTATAAGGAAAGTTAATGCAAATGCGTATTATTCATGGACTGATGAGGAAGATCAGAAGCTAAGAGAAGAATTAAATCGGAGTCTCTCGGTAGCTGATATAAGTAGAGCTCACGGAAGAACCATTGGGGCAATCAGAGCGAGGATGATCAAGTTGTTCGGTGAAGAATAATAGGAGTCTGCACATGAGAAAAGATGAGTATGTATTGACAAAGGAACTTCGCAGATTGGAAAAATATGGACTTGTGCTTCAAGCAAAGCGAATAGGTGTATTTGGTGATGGCGGGTATAAGTATGACATTTTATTTACAGATGACAAGAGAGTGCTTGAGCCTGGGTGCGATGTATCTGAAATATTAGGAATTATTAATTCTGTTGAGACATGTATTGAACTCTATGCCAATAGATGCGGCAGCGAACCTGTTATAAAAAATGAGCAGTCATCCAATACGATGCCCAAAGGAACAGATTTATTTAGTAGGCTTAAGCGCCTTAGATTAGAATTTGCCAGAACAGAACGTGTCCCTGCTTTTGTTATTTTTACAGACAGGACTCTTTTGGAAATGTGCGAAAAAACACCGACGGATGAAGTAGAAATGCTAGAGATTAACGGGGTTGGCCCAAAAAAGTTAGAAAAGTATGGAAGTGCCTTTATTAAAATTATTTCAGAGTATAAGAATACTAAAAGGAAGTAGATATATGAGAAGTGGTATTATATTTGTTTTGTTAATCTGCTGCAGTTTACAAATGCTAACAGAGTGTGTTAACGGCGCTTTTGTAGGAAGGAGCCTTCGCGTTTTCACTGATGGAATATCACAGAACTGACTGAATTGAATATTTATGTATGATGTATGCATTTTGAAGGAGCTGGAGGCTCCTTTTTTTGTATCAATATTTAGCATGAATTTGTGACTTATAATCCGTTGTTGCATATACATCAAAAAGCTAACCTGAAAAGTGGAGGGCTACAGCAATGATACAAAAATATTTTGGAATGGCATGCAGACAGCAACGAGAGCAAAAAAAATTGAGTCAAGAGAAGTTTGCGCTAATGATTGGTATGGATAGGACATACTATTCATCCGTAGAGGCTGGAAAAAGAAATATTTCAATCCAAAACATAAAGAAAATAGCTGATGGCTTTGGTATTGCTATTTCTGAATTGTTAAATGAAGCCGAAAAGTTTGAAGCAATAGCAAATAAGGATTGAATAGGGTGAGTTTATAGTTAAAAAGTTTGAGTGATGAGATAGGACTATAGGGAGGTTACAATGTTTGATAATTTCAGAGATAAGGTAGATCTGTTTGAAAAAATAATTGAAGGTTATGGTGGTGCGTCAAAAGGAAAAGAAAAATACATTTTTAGAAAAAATATAGGTGAGCAAGGAAAAATTTTTCCAGATGGAGCTTTTTTTGGATGTATCAACAAAGAAGAAAATTATTCAGGTGCATATCAAGATTTGAGTGTAGTAGTGTTCCCGAGTAATGAAAGTGAAGACAAAGACGACAAGTGGATTGTTGCACTGGCAGTTGGGATCATTGGATATAGAAATGATTATGATATAGCTTCAATACCTGGGACTAGACGTATGTTCATCAATAATTTGAGAGGACTTGATGAAAAATCTTTTATTAAGAATGATTTTTTAGATATAGAATCAAAGGATGGCTTTAAAAACTTTTGCGAATGTCAAGAAATACCTGAGTCACTGGATAATTCGGTTAATAAGTACCAACAGGTAGTTTTGTCTTCAACAATAGTTGCTCCTAACTCAGAAGCTTGTGAAAGAATTATGAGACTATATTTGGCAATATATGCCAAAATTCGTATGTGGCCTACAAATAAAGCTCATAGGGCTGCTATCAGTCAAGCTTTAAAGAATAATAATGCAATAGTGCGATACGAAGAAGATAACATAAAAAAACTCCTAGAAAATAGAAAGTACATTGTTTTACAGGGGGCGCCAGGTACTGGAAAAACGCGCATGGCTAAACGATTGGCTGCTGGTGGTAGTGTGTTCTTTACTCAATTTCATGCAGAAACGTCGTATAGCGATTTTATCTATGGAATATTACCAAGAGTCAATAGTGAAGACTTGAAATATGATGAAAAATATGGAGTTTTTGTCGAGGCAATTAAGGCTGCAGAAAATAATAAAAATAAAAATATTTACTTAATTATTGATGAAATAAACAGAGCAAATCTGTCAAATGTACTTGGATCCGCTTTTTATTTATTTGAGCCAACAATGCAGGAAAGTAACATAACAATTGATGTATGTCCAGGGGTAAAACTTGGCAAATTACCTGAAAACTTGTATGTGATTGCAACGATGAATACTGCAGATAGAAGTTTAGCAGTAGTTGATTTTGCATTGCGTAGAAGATTTGCATGGTACACAATGGTTCCGCATGCGGTTGATGTTGACGACGATGAACTGTACTTTTGCGAGGAAGAATTTAATACTATAAAAGGGATATTTGAGCAGTATGCGTCCGATGATGAGCTTAACGTAATGCCTGGACAAGCATACTTTATAGTTAAAAAAGATATTAAAGATGAACATATTGAGGAAAGATTAAGATATGAGATTCTTCCACTTATCAAGGAATATATACTTGATGGTATGCTAGTTAGAGCTAAAGATGATTTTGTTAATTACTTCAGAGAACGTATAAATGAGGAGATGTTTAGATAAGTGGATAAACTGTTATTTAAGATGCCTTGTCTAACTGAATCTAGATACATACCTGCCGAAACTATTTATGAAACTTTTTTTGATAAAGAAGTTAGAGATAAAAGAAATCTTGAAGCAGATCTTCAAAAAATGATCATGTTAAACCAAGAAGCGTTTAAATTTCTTGACATCAGAATTCAGACATTTGGCTCAGGTAGCAATCTATCAGTAAGCTTTGTTTCATCTAAGTACGTGGGGGCTATTCCTATTAAAATGCCATATGATGGGATTGCACATAAAGATTTTCAAGTATATCCGAGGTTTACTACTGGCAATGATACCTTTTTTACTCTGACTAATATAATTAACGAGTTAGATTTTGTTGTAGAGCCTGAGTATGAAACAAATATGCAATTAAATCTTCCATATCAGCTAAATGCTCCAATGTACAACGATGCTTTACAGTACATTTATTTGTTTAAAAGAGTTGTTAAATATAAGTGGAGAAGGTTTAATGCTATAGAGACGATTCTTCCATATCCTGTTAGTGGGACTCACTGGGATGATTATGCGATGAAATCATCAAATCCCAATAACTCGTTGCTATTTCCGTGTAATAGAAATGTTTTAGCTATGAATCATAAAGAGTGGCAAGAGTTAGTTTATGTTTTGAATCTGGCAAAGAATATTATTACTTCGTCATCTGCGCCAGGCAATATAAGGTATAAATTTCAAAGTTATTACAAATCGGTGGAAAATAGTGTTAGGAGCATCATTCCTCGTCCCGTTAAAAAAGTGTTCATTCACGCTGGAGATCCAATTTGTGTAAAAGAATTAAAAGAACAAGCTAATCGAATATTACAAATGGAAAGTTCAAATAGTATGGCTTGGAGAATCGATATGTCAATGCTTTTTGAACGATATGCTCAATATGTGTTCGGAAATAGCGTGAAACAGTTAGCTGGAAAGATGCTTTCTAATTCGAAAATTTCAGGAAAAGGCGCTCATATGAAGTGGGGGGTAAAATATCTTGAACCAGATATGATTGCATTATTTCAAGATAAGACAGTATTCGCTGATGCAAAATATAAAGCCAATATGTATTCGGTGGGAACAGATGTAACTATTTTAAAAGAAACATACAGACATGATCTACATCAAATATTAGCCTATTGTTCATTTGAGCCCCAGAGAGATAAAACGGGATATATCTTATATCCATCAGACAGATTTACACACTATGAAGTGACTTATAAGTCGCATCTGGATGATGTCTCAAATAAGGTCGTTTTGTGCGGGATCCCATTTGATGCAGAAAGGATAACAGAAACAATATTTGAGATAAAAGATTTAATATCTAATAATCTATAGTGTATAATGTGATACTCTTAAAAAGGCAGCAGACTTAATCATGCTGCCTTTTTTATTTATTTTATGCCAAAGTTAAAGGATTAAATGAAATTAAGAAATAGATACGAATTGAGTTCAGTCATGAAACTTTAGTTTAAAGACTCTTTTGCACTCTCACCATGGAAGTTGCAATGGCTTTAATACAGATTTTCCTAATATAGGGTCATGTGAGTATGATGCTGTAACTTATAAATATGATTTTTTAAGTACAAGAGATGGGGCATATAGTACTATTGTATGTGATGAATTAGAAAAACATAGCCAATATGGTAATTACTATAGTACAGATGGTAATACCATTAAGTATTACAAGATTGATGTATTAACTGATAAAATTGATAGTATTGATAATTGAGTTAGCTATCGTGAAGCAAGTTCAAGGCACTCTTTGGTATGTATGGCGTTTCAAACTAAAGGAAATATTCATTTTGAGAATAGCGTGTGCGATGTATTCATGGAATGATTAGACAAATGTATTTTCTTCTGTCTCTTGGAGGAGAGTTATTGCGAAATCAATTTGGTTGAATTTACGAAGAATATGGAATAGGGGGTGAGGGGTTATGCATGAGGGCATTGAACCGTTAGTATACAATCCGGGAATATTTGATAAATATAAAGAGAACAATAATCTTGATTCCTGGGAGGATTTCCCAGACTTAATGTGGGGGTTAGGCTTTGAGATGGATTGTGAAGAGTCCTTTCATGAGTATGAAAGGAACTGCGGGTTAAAACTCAAGGAGCCAACGAATGAGAGAGAAGAAAAACGAAATCGTCTATATGTTTTAGAACATGCAGATAGGCAAGTTGTAGGTAATGAACTGTTTTCATATTGGAGGTATCTGACTCATTGGAGTATGGGCGGGTATACTGATTATGATGTGGATTTTTTGAAAAGGGCTATTAAGATATTAGAGGAAAAGTATAAATGATGGGGCTGCCGGTAGAAATTCCGGCAGTTTTTCTTTACATTTTTGTCATTTCTTCATTTTCTTCTGTCTCGTTATCATTACTTATCTTGGCGTAATTATAGGACACATTATCAATTACTATGGGGACACATAAAATACTAATTCAAGGCAGTTACAAGGTGAATAGGTAGTCTTTTAGGAGAATATGTAATGGATAAGGTCCAGTGTTGGATTAGGAAATATACTCATAGGAACAACAGATTCTGCAAACACTAATGTGATACTTGTAAGTTCTATGAGATTTGCAAGAGGGATAGAAGCATGGATTGAAAGAAACGTAGCCCTATGATTCTGGAAAGAAGGCTAAAATTGGCAGATTAATGGATGAGCAATACAAGGATCTTATAAGCACAGCTAGAAAAAGAGCGAAGAAAATTTGATCGCAGTCAGGATGAGCTTAAAAGAGAACGAGAAAAACATAGGCAGTTTTTGGAGAGTTTAAGTATGAGCTGTACGAATAGATTTAAAGGTAGCTAGGATGTATGTTTAGTGTTTTTAACCATTTTTATGGTAGAGTTATTCGATTGTGGAATATAATATAGTTAGCTGTGTTTTATGGTTGAATATCCTTTCTTTTATATAGAAATAGAGGCAATTATGATTAGTTTTAGCAAGCAATATGACTTAAATTATATAGATTACTTATCGCTAGAAATTGAAACTGCAGGGCTTACTGAGCAATTGACAAAAAAACTAGAAGAAGAGGATGTATGCACTGTTGGTAAACTTCTATTGTATAATTCAAAAGAGCTTGAGGTTTTTTTTGATTTAACGCCAGAAGAAATTATTGAAATAGAATCATATGTTGGTAATTTAGCAAACGTTAGCAATTGCGTGGATAAGAATGAAACAATAGAGGAAACTAATCCTGCATTGAAACAAAATGAGTTGTCTTGTGGGAATGTTCAAGAGGATGAGGGAATTTCTAACCAAAGTGTTCAAGTGGATGGGGAGATAGAGGGAATAGATAATATATATTCAATTCCTATAGAAGAAATAATTAAATTAGATGATATAGCAGAAGTGCAGCTGGAAGATATTGGCTTTTCAGATGATCTATTGAAAAAACTTAAGCTTGGTGGATTAAAAACTGTTAGGAAAATGGGGCTTTTTTCAATAAATGAGTTATTTGATTTTTGTGGTGTTGTGACATCTGAATTCAATGATATTTCTGATGCAATTGATAGATATAGGATTCGAAAACGGAATCAATGCGAGGATATTTCTCTAGTAAGTGCATCGGAGGGAAAATCGGTTAATGATGCCGATAGTAATGACTTTGAAGACGATAACAAATTAAACAATAAAAAAGAAAATAAGCATGGTTTGTCAGTTAAGGATAATGAAGAGCCAGACGATATACGGGATGGTATTTCAAAAAATATTTTTCATCCACTACTTTCAGACATGTACGAGGTAGATTCAAGTGATTATAAGAACTATTCTATTTACAATGCCCCAATAAGTAATCGGCTTAAGAATGTTTTGAATAGCAACAACATAAATTCAGTAGAGGAGTTATTAAATAAAACACTATTCGAGCTGAGGTTATTGAATGGATTTGCGTCAACTTCTGAAAGAGAGATATGCAATTTTTTGTCACAGATAAGAGATGTGAAGTGTAAAGAAGTAAAAGAGGATATTTCTAAAACTATAGCAATTGGAGATAAGAAACCTGAAGAATTAAGTGATTTAATACTCGATGAAAAGAGTGATTTAGGAGAAGGTAATAGAGTAAGAGAAGAAAGTCTTGTTGAATCATGCACAATTATTGATAGTACTCAAAATGACAATAGCATTCTAGAAAAGGAGCAAGTTCAGAAAGAGGTACATCCAGATTATAAAAGCGATCATGTATCAGAGGTAATTGAAGAAACATTATCACTGGAAGAACAAAGTGATGATTTATTGGGATTTAATAAACCTTTTTATTTAGTACATGGTCTTAATCCAGAAGACTATTCTGCTAAGAGCATACTTGATGTTAACCTTCCTAGGAGGGTAAAGAATATTCTATTAAGAAATAAGATAGGGGCAGTTTCTGATTTGTTAAAACTAAGCCCTTATTATTTGATGTCATTAAATAACTTTGGAAAAAGCACCTTGGATGATGTTATAGAATTTGTCTCGAATTTAAGTAGTATTGATGTCGCTGATTTTATAGCTGAGAAAAATGATGGTGCACATGTCGAAGAATCGCGTGATAAGATGTGCGACACATTTGGTGCTTTGTATAATTTGGTTCCTGCACAGTATCATTTTAATTACATTAATGAGTACACATTTAGTAATAGACTGGGGAATAGGCTTCTCAAGCTGAATATTCGAACAATTGAGGACCTACTAAACAAGAGTATGGCAGATATGCTAAAGGTAGGAGGCTTTGGAAGAAGCTGTCAAACAGAATTAGTAGAGTTTATTTTTTCATTGTCTGGAGAGAAAAAAGAAGAACCTGAGTTAAAATATGGAAATCTTCCAGCAGAGCATTTTATAAAGGCATTTACTGATGATGATAATGCAAGAAACACCGTCTTTTCTTATCTTAGTGATAGAGAAATGGCGCTAAATGCTTTTATTGACGAAATTGGCGAAAAGAAAAATGAAGAAATTGCCTTGAACAAATTTGTAAAATGGTGCGCTTTTGATCTTGAAAATGATATAAGCAACATAAAGAAAATTGTCAAAGACAATCCTAAGTGGGATCGCATTATAAGTCTGAGAGCGCAAAAAAAGACGCTAGAATTAGTTGGCAATGATATTGGAGTGACGAGGGAAAGAGTTAGACAAATTGAAAAGAAAGCGATAATTGCCTTTGGAAGGTTTGCCAAGACAACCAGATTGCTATGGAAAATTTATGCTGTCAGGAGTGGAGATTCTGTACTTACGCCTACAGAACTCAGTGAGTATTTCGGGGAAGATACTGATGAATTCATATATCTGCTAAAAAACTGTGAAACATATAAGAAATACTATGATCACAACACTGATACATTTGTTATGAGTGATTATTCGCTTGCTGAGAGTGTCCAAGAATATCTTGATTCTATTCCTGAAACTTTGGCGGTAAAAGATAAAGAAAAGTATATTATTGCAGGTGTACAAGAATATGAATTGCCTGAGGAGTTATTGGAAAGATCATTTGATGAGTGCTATGATCGCACAGGCGAAGTGTATCATAGATTTCGACTTGTTTTGAAGAATATTTATTTAGATGTTCTTGAAAAGCACTACCCTAATGGCATGCATATTTATGATGCTAAAGAATTGGCTTCATTTAGAGAAAAGGTGGAATTTGATTATGGAATATCAATGGCTGATAAATCAGATAGATCCATAATTGGCATCCTTAGCTCCAATGGAATTCTTTGTGGCAGAGGGAGATATAAACTTAACAAGGGAAATTTTATATCGAAAGAGCTTGCTCAAAAAATATATCAGTATGTCGAAAGTGCAAATCAGCCTATTATTTTGATTGGGGCAATATTTGATGTTTTTGAAGAAGAGTTAGTTGGCGAAGGAATTGATAATAGATACTTTTTGCAAGGAATTCTCCATGAATTATATGATGACTGCTGGTATTTTAAGCGTGATTATATAGCTAAAGATCCTTCATTTACATCTGTATATACGAGTGTAGTAACTTTTATCAAGCACTCAAAATATCCTGTAACAAAGGAAGAAATATTTAAGGCATTTCCTGGCTTAACTGATATTGTTTTGCAGTTGTCTGTATCTGATTCGAATGTGCTTAATCTATTTGGCTCGTATATACATGGCAATAACATAAGCATTACAGATGGAGAAAAACAGTATTTGCACAGTGTGCTAGAAGAAGCACTTTCAGACAAAGATTTGATTCATGTTAAAGATATACATCCTATAGTTGTTGCAGAAAATGCAGCTATTTTGTCAAAAAATTTCATTTCATTTCCATTTGGACTCTTTAGTTTACTGGAGTACTTATTTGGTGGTGAGTATGTTTTTTCTAGACCTTTCATATCAAAAGATGAAATTCAATTTGATAGAGCGAGGGATGTAATAGATGGAACTATAGCAGATAGTGACATAATGAGTATTTCTGAAATACAGAGTTTGGCAAAGGAATATCATTTTACAATATATAGTCTATTGGATTTCATAGACTCTTGTAATGATATGAGCTTACTGATCAATTCCAGCGAAATAATGAAAATTGAAAAAATCGGAGTAGATATCAATGTTGTGAATTATATCGAAAAGCTGATATGTGAAGAAATTACAGGTACTGTTCCTATCGCTAATCTAGCATGTATTATGAAATTTCCAACGATAAATGTACCATGGACTGATTGGCTAATATACAGTTTGATTAAAAAATGGGGAACTAGTCTAGATGTAGCAGCTTCATCTGAGCAGTTTAGATATTCGTTTCCTGTGGTTGCACCTAAAGGAATGTTGAATCTTGAAGGTGTGAAAAATCTAGATAAAGAAAACGTTGGACATGTTGCTACTATCGATGATTTGGATAATATAGATGAACTAATTGGTGACTATATTTTGGACGAGGACGATTTGGTATGAGTTTCAAGGAACTGGATATTCATAATAGTTATAAAAGCAAAGGCGATAACAGTATTACCGATGCGTTTGTTGTTCCTGTACTGAAAATGAGTACAGAATATAAGAGAAGCGTCGGCTTTTTTTCCTCAGGTGTCATTGATACTATTTCTGAAGGAATAATGGGTTTGGTAAAGAATAAGGGGATAATAAAGCTTATTGCAAGTCCAGAATTGACCGAAGATGATATACGCGCTATTACCACAGGATATGAACAAAGGAAACTTCTTGTAGAAAATAGATTTACAGAAGGATTTGTGAATGAAATAGAAAAATTAAATGATAGGAAGCTCCAATTATTATCGGATTTGATTAAGAATAATATTTTGGATATTAAAATTGCTATTACTAGTGGAAATGGGATATATCATGATAAATTAGGGGTATTTACCGATGACGAAGGCAATAAGATAGCTTTTTATGGTTCGGCGAATTCAAGTTACAGTGGATATAAGGGAAATTATGAAAAAATCCGTGTTGCTAAAAGTTGGGTGCCTGGATTTGATGAGATTGTTGCAGAAGAAAATGAGGAATTTGACCAGCTATGGAACAACAGTAACGAGTATGTTGAAGTATATGAATTCCGCGAAACTGCTCAAAAAAAATTACTTGAGGTGATTGAACGTCGCTCGTCAGGAAATGCTGGAAAAGCTGTAGTTTTGCGTGATTATCAAGAGCAAGCTATTAACGCATGGGTTAGTAATGGATACCATGGTTTCTATGTTATGGCAACTGGTACAGGTAAAACATGGACTGCTATATATTCTGCAAAGGAATTAATTGAAAACAATCATATTCTTACGGTGGTATGTGCTCCGTACAAGCATCTTATAAAACAATGGGCTGAAGATGTTGAAAAGGCGTTTCCTCATGCAAAGCTCGTTTTAGTTTCGTCTGAGAATCCTGAGTGGGAGAGGCAAATTACTGACGAGATTATAAGAAGTAAATATGATGATAAAGCCCAGTTGATAATATTATCTACAATAGCATCGTTCAAAAAAGATAGATTTAATAATTTGATATCTAAATTTGAAGGAAAAAAACTTTTGATAGTTGATGAAGCACATAGATTTACCATTAGACCTCAAAACTATGACTATCTATTGGGCTTAAGTGCGACTCCATTTAGTGGAACCTCTGCAGAACGAGGGAAAGAATTGATGGATTACTTTGGTGGGCAAGTATTCAGCTTACCTATCGAAGAAGCATTAGATAGAAAATATCTTGTGCCATACTATTATCGGCCGATATTTGTACATTCTACAGACGAGGAGGAAAGTAAGTTTAATGCTTGCAGTCGCATTATCCTATCATGTTTTAAGAATGGGAAATGCATTAATCCGGATTTGCTAGTTAAAACGTTAAGAAACAGGTTAAGAATTATTTCAATGGCAAGTCAGAAGATGGAACAAATACATGATATTATAGATGAAGTAAAAGAGACTGACCATGTTGTTGTCTATTGTGGCGATGGACATTTGTTTGACTATGAAAGAGGAGCAGAAGTTAGACATATTCAAGAGATTAAGAAGATATTAAGCGAGCATGAATATAAAGCTAGTCAGTTTACTGCCCAAGAGAATATGAAGGATAGAATGGAATTGGTGGATTCTTTCAATAAAGGAGAGATATCCGCATTGGCGGCAATCAGATGCTTAGATGAAGGAATTAATATTCCATCGATAAAAAGCGCCCTAATCCTTTCAAGCAATGATGATTATAGAGAGTTTGTTCAACGAAGAGGTAGAATTTTAAGAACGTACGCAGGGAAAAAGGATGCAACAATTTACGATGTTATTGTCCTTCCTAGTAGAGAATGCGACCAATGGGCAAAGATAGAGCTTCGTAGGTATTTAGAATATGCGCGATTATCTTTAAATTGGGATGAATTAGAGATGGATTTAGAAGACTACCTTCTACAATATGATCTTTCAATTGAAGATATTGATGTTTACGATTATGAAGATGTGGAGGTCGATGAGGATGAGTAAAGAAGAGATAGTTAAGCATATGGTCGATTTTATTCAAGAAAGTGAACGAGATTTACAGGCGGCAAAGATGTCTGGAGATAATAAAAACGGAAAAACCGACGTTGTAAACGCAATTTTAAATAAACTAGAAGAGGAAATTGCAAATGAAAATAAAGACCATTGAATACGAGAATTTTAGAAACTTTAAGGATCATGGAGCAATTAAGTGTTCTACAGATGGGAAAGTGACTATTGTCTATGGTAAAAATGGTGACGGAAAGACAACGTTGCACCAGCTTTTTCAGTGGGTAATATATGGACAGGTGCATTTTAATAAAACAACAACAGAGCATCTATATAACTTGGCATATGAGGCAGAGCAGGAATATGGCAATGTTTTTGAAGTTATGGGAAGAATAGACTTTGAAGACGATGGACAACAGTATTCGCTCACTAGAAAAAGTATATATAAGAAAGGCCTAACAGACTCGGAAAAAATAGGTGAAGAGTTGTCACTCCAGAAGATGGATGATGATTATAATTGGAAACGAGTTGACAGACCACAAGAAACCATTGAAAAGATGCTTCCATCAGGATTGGCTGAGTATTTCTTTTTTGATGGTGAGAGTATGATTGCGGACCTTAGAGTTAAAGGAAGAGATTCCGCAATGAAGCTACGAAAAGCATTATATTCAATGTTTGATCTTGATATAATAGAGGCTGCAATTGCGCATATTGGTAGTACAGATTTAAAAACAACAGTATTGGGAAAACTATATTTAGAAAAAGGTACTATAGCTAGTGGAAGTGAAGTGGCTGCGGTAAAAACAAATATAGACAATGCGCAAGGAAAAATTCAGCTGTTTAAAGATCAACTAGAGGATAAGCGGAAAGAAAGGAATGAAAAAAAAGAACTTATTAGTAGAGTGTCTGAAGAGATTGGTAGTTCTAAGTCTAAGGCAGATTATGAAGCTCAAAGAAGTGAATTAAAGAAGCAACGGGATGTTTTTCTTGATAATGTAAAAAGTGAAACCGCTAACTTTGGAGATGCTATTATGAGTGGCTTTCCAACGCTGCTTATTTCAAAGGCAATTTTAGATGCTGAGAAGAAGTTGGATTTAAAGGTGAAAGAAACAGCAGATGCGTTACCGGATGGCCTTTCAAAAAGACTGATAGCATATTTGACAAAACTTTCGACTACTCAATGTATTTGTGGTAATGCCTTATGTGACAAAGAAAAGGAACATATTTCATCATTTTTGCAGATGATGCCTCCACATTCGTATGCCAGCATGTATCAGAATTTTAAAGGCAGAGCAGATAGTATAAATAAGTCTTATGACAAGGAAAACATTGAAGGAAAAATAAAAAGAGTTCTAGATAATAAGGATTCAGCTGAGGCTTGTGATAGAAAAATAAAAGAGCTGGATGAGGCAGAAAAAAATAGTAAGGACATTGAAGATTTAATTGTTAGCAGGCAACAGGCTGAAGAGGCTGTTTTAGAGCTTGATGAATTAATAACAGAACTTGAGAAGAAAAAAGAAAAACACGAAATTTATCTCAAACAGCAAATGAAGAAGTTTAATGAGCTTACAGATGGGATTAAAGAAGGCCAGGCTGCAAAGCATAAAATTGAAATAATGGAAGAAGTTGCAAAATACTTTGCTGATGAATTAGAACATGCAGCAAACAACTATAGTAAGCAATTGCAGGAGAATATTCAGCTTTTGTTGAATAATATGCTTACTTCAAGGAGATCTGTTTCTGTTACAAATGAATTTTCAGTAAGAGTAACAGATAGTTTTAATGACGAATCAAAGTCAGAAGGACAATTTGCAGTAGTTTCCTTTGCATATATTGGCGGAATTCTTCAAATGCTAAAAAATGAAGAGGGCTTACATAATAGAGAGTATCCATTGGTTTTAGATGGACCGTTTTCAAAACTAGATGCTGACCAAAAACAGAATGTTGTTGATATGCTTCCTAAATTTGCACCTCAGGTTATAGTTTTCTCTAAGGATGATCTTCATGATGTTATTAAAGCGGAGAATATTGGTAGAGTATGGACTATACAGAGCAATGATGAGAAAAACATTGCTACTATAGAGGAGGGTAAGTTATGGAAATAACTACTGATGTGATTTTGAAAGGCACTGATTGGAATAGAGCAATCGACAAGCTTTCTGCGATTTTTTCTACTAGAACAAACTATAGTATATTTATGTTATGTTTGGCTATAGGAATCATGTATGATCAGAGGATTGAAACTCCTTCTGAAAGTGGAGAGGAGCCAAAGTATGTTCCTCGTAACGTAATAAATAATAATGATAATGGGCAGTTGGATTTTTATTTCCAGGCAGCAATTCTGTCTACTACGACTGAATCTCTGACAGAAGAAAAGAAACTTGAACTCGCTTTTGGTGATGAAAAGAGCAAGAATGGAGAAAAATCAAAGGATGAGTTCAATAAGTTGGGCTTTTTGGTTTCTTTTGCTAATTTCGGTGTTACTAAACTTGTAGAACTGATCGGGAATACTGATCTTGAGTCTATGGAAAAAATCAAGAACTTCATGATATCAACTGTAGAAGGAAGAAATTTGGAAATAGATGATTTGCCTTTGGATGATCTAATGCCCATAGATATTGAATAATATGTGGAATGCGTCATTGACAAGGAATACCCTACTTAAGTATACTACTTAAGTAGGGTATTTTTACGTGGAGGCGATATGAATTATTGTTATAGATTTCCAGTGGTAAAAGGCGTTCAAGCGAAAAAAGAATACTATATCGGAATGGTTCCTTTAAAAATGATAGCAAGTTTGTTTCCTAGAGATGATGAATACATTATGCCGGAGCATAGAGCGCAGAGAAAGCTTAATGAATCACGCATTCCAGAAATAGCTAACTATATTCTTGAAAATAGGGATTCTTATGTGTTTTCTGCATTGGCTGCTAGTATTGATGGAGAATTTAGATTTGTTCCTTCAGAACAAGAAGATGTTGGTATCCTAGAGGTTGCGCTGGATGCTCGATTTTTGATAAATGATGGTCAGCACAGAAAAGCAGCGATCCTTGAAGCAATTAGTGAAGATCCTTCTTTGATGGAAGAGACTATTTCTGTGGTCTTTTTTGAGGATTCTGGGCTAGAAAGAAGTCAACAGATGTTTACTGATTTGAATAAGCATGCTGTGAAAACATCTAATTCGATATCCGAATTGTATGACTCGAGAGATGATTTGGCGGTAGTAACTAGAAAAATAGTTAAAGAAATTCCTTTTTTGGATGAGTACGTAGATAAGGAAAAAGATATCTTAGGGAAGTATTCTTCTTCATTGTTTACATTGAATAATATGTACAATGCGAATAGAAGAATTCTTAAAAGACGGCCATGTAATGAGGTTTTTGAAGAGTTTTGCCTTAAATATTGGCAATCAGTTTCATCTCATATGATTCCGTGGGGCGATCTAAAAAATCGTGATATTTCTAAAATGGAGTTAAGAGAAAAGTATATTGCTACGCAGGCTGTCATTATTCAAGCATTAGGTAGAGTTGGTGGGTATCTTATTGAACATCAAGATGAGTATGATGTTGATAAGGCGGTTTCTAAGCTTGAAACTATAGATTGGAAACGAACAGCTCCTGAATGGGTACAAAGGGTAATTAAGCCTAATGGACGCATGATTACAAGTGAAAAGGCGATATTACTTGCGGCAAACAATATTAAAAAAAGATTAGAATTACCGCTTACAGATGATGAAATGATTGCGGAACAAGAACTAACAATATAATTGGAGACCAGTATTATGAGCGATACAAATAGTTGTGAAGTAAAAAGAGAAGTAACAATAACGAAGGAATCAATTGAAGGATTGATGGATACAGTTAGAAACTTATACTTATGCGATGACATTCCCTGGGTCATTGGTTATTCGGGAGGAAAGGACAGCACAGCTACAGTTCAATTGGTTTGGTTAGCGCTTAAAAGCCTTCCGAAGTATATGCTTAAAAAGAAAGTTCATATCATAAATACAGATACTTTAGTTGAATCGCCTGTAGTGTCAAAGTGGGTTAAAAAATCATTAGAATGTATGGATGAAGCAGCTGAAGAGCAAGGACTTCCTTTTGAAACACATCAGTTGACACCTGCTGAGGATAATACATTTTGGGTGAATTTTATCGGAAGAGGATATCCATTTCCTAGAAAAAAGCTTCGTTGGTGCACTGATCGTTTGAAAATCCAGCCGGTAAATACTTTTGTAAAAGAAAAGATAGCGGAGCATGGCGAGATAATTATGGTAATTGGCACTAGAAAAGCTGAGAGTGCAAGACGTGCCAAAACAATGGCTTATTATGAAAAGAAACGTGTGAGAGAATTGCTGAGTCCAAATCAATCTATGGCAAATGAACTTGTTTTTTCTCCATTAGAAGACTGGAATGATAACGATGTTTGGGTGTTTCTGATGCAATATCCTAATCCATGGGGATATTCAAATAAAGAGCTGTTAACACTTTACAGAGGAGCAACTGCTGACGGCGAATGTCCTTTGATGGTTGAAAAAGGATTACCTAGTTGTGGTAGGAGTAGATTTGGCTGTTGGGTTTGTACCATGGTTGAAAAGGATAAATCTATGGAAGCCATGATTGCAAACGATTCAGAAAAAGAGTGGATGTCAGCTTTATTAGATTTTAGGAATAGATTCGGAGATGAGGAACATGATCGTGAGCGCAGAAGCTTCAGAAAGATGGCTGGCTATCTACAGGGAAGCTATAAGCAGCTTTATCATGGACCATATACAAAGGAATATAGAGAAAAATGGCTTCGTGAGCTGTTAGAGGTGCAGAAGGATATAAATGAAAATGGTCCAGAAGAATTTTCTGATCTTAAACTTATAACGATGCCGGAACTTAGAAACATTCGCCGTATTTGGGTTAATGAAAAACATGAATTCGATGATTCTCTTCCGAGAATATACCAAGAAGTAACCGGCTTGGAGTTTGATGATCCCGAATGGATTGGTAACCCAGCTTTTAAGAATGAGGAGTGGGAAATCCTAAAAGAGGTAGTAGAAGAACTATATCCTGATGAAGAATTGGCTTTTGAAATGGCATATAGCCTCGTGGATATAGAGAATAAGTCTAGTGGATTGAACCAAAGGAAGGGAATTGCTGATGCACTAGAAGGCGCAATTAAAAAGACATACTACAAAGATGAAGAGGATGCCAGACAGTTCTATTTAGGACAGACAGAAAGAAAGAGGGACCTGGGAGGAAAGTATAGTGCTATTGCATTAGACGATTCATATGATGAACCATATGAAACCGAAGAGGGCGAGGAAGAAGAGTAATGATCATAAAGAAACTAACAATGCATAACTTTGGCGTTTATGCTGACACAAATGTGATGGAGTTTACTGGAAATAAGCCTGTTGTACTTATTGGAGGAATGAATGGACGAGGAAAAACGACAATCCTTGAGGCTGTGTTACTAAGTCTTTATGGTTCTAATTCGTTTGCGTATACAGAAAGTAAATATCAGACCTATGGGCAGTATTTAAAATCATATGTTAATAAAAAGGACGGAACACTAGAATCATTTGTTGAGATTGTTTTTTCTATGGATAGTTCTGAT
The DNA here is from genome assembly GCF_900108105.1 of Butyrivibrio sp. Su6. GTDB lineage: Bacteria > Bacillota > Clostridia > Lachnospirales > Lachnospiraceae > Butyrivibrio. Next base: position 205,586 of record NZ_FNUR01000002.1, read on the forward strand.
GAAGAAGTATATCAAGTTCATCGTGAATGGGATGCTAAAGGACAAAGGGTACATGAAAGAATATGGGTAAGGAAAAATGGTGAGGATAGTGCTTTTTTGACCGAGAATTGGCCTATGTTTGTAGAGAGTATTCTACCAAGTGCGCTTTCTAACTTTTTCTTTTTCGATGGAGAAAAGATAGCAGAATTAGCAGTTGAAGACACAAGCTATCAGATGAAAGAATCAATAAAAGCAATGCTAGGAATATCGGTGCTTGATATTCTTGATTCTGATATAAGCAAAATTATTACCAGGATAGGGAAAAAGATATCTTCAAATCAGGACTTGGGAAAACTTGAAGAATTGAGAAACGAAAAAGATGCAGCTAGTGAAGAGCTTAAAATGCTTGACGAAGAAATATCTAATTTGGAAAAGCAAAAGAATAAGCTTGTGAATGAACTAGAGAGCCTTAACTCTGAGTATCAGGTTAAGGGCGGTGACATTGTTGAACAGAAACATGATTTAATGCAAGAAAGGGCAAACAAAATATCAGCGCTGGCAAGTAACCAGGAAGATCGATATGAGATTGCTTCAGGAGAGCTTCCATTAGTTTTGGTTATGCCATTACTTAAAGATATAAGGAGCGAGGGAGAAGTTGAGCATGAGAGAATGCTTTCCTCCTTGGCAATAGATAAGATAAAAGATGCGTACGCTAAATATGATAAGAAAAATGCCACGACAGACAAGTTTATCACGTTTATGCAAAATATGGTTGGAGATGATCAAAGCGATAATATATATAATTTGTCGGATGCGACTTTATATAAGGTTGGGATGCTCTGTGATATCGGACTTGTAACTGCAAAAGAACAAGTAAAAAAACTGCTCAAAGAGGAATGCAAGAATCAGAAAAAGATAGATGAGATTGATGGCTATCTTTCTGTAGATATTAATGAGAAAGAACTGAGTGATCTGTTTAAAACAATAAAAGCTACCGAGAAAGAATTGGCCAATTGCGAAATCGAAATAGAGGATTATCATAAAAAACGTTCAAGCTTAAGTAATAATTTAATGATGCTTACCTCAGAATTTAGCAGAATGGCTGAGAATGTTTTATCTGCTCTAGAAGCAGTGGATTCTGATGAAAGAGTAGTGAAATATGCTCATATGGCACAGGATATTATTGAACAGTATAAAATAAGACTTCAAGCAAGAAAAACGAGCGTTTTGGCAGAAACTATGACAGCATGTTATAAAAAGCTGGCAAATAAGAAGAACCTTGTTTCACACATTGAAATGAATCCTGAAACTCTAGATTTATTGTACTTAAACAAAGAAGGAGAAGTAGTTACAAAGGAGCGTCTATCAGCCGGAGAAAAGCAGTTAATGGTAATATCTTTATTATGGGCGTTGGCAATTTGCTCAAAGAAAAAACTGCCAGTTATTATTGATACACCATTGTCTCGACTGGATTCTGCACATAGAGAGTCGCTTATAACTACCTATTTTCCAAATGCAAGTGAACAGACAATAATATTATCAACTGATTCAGAAATAGATGAACGATATTATGAATTGATGCAACCGAGCGTAGGAGATAGGTTTACGCTGGAGTATGACGATGAGGAAAAGACAACCTCATTAACAAAAACATATTTTGGATGGGAATAAGAACATGATTGTAAAACAAATTAAGCTTTCAAATGCATCAAAAGATAAACTTGGCAGGCTAAAAGGAAAGACAGGAATAAAGAATTGGAATATTTTATGTAGATGGGCATTATGTTTTTCACTATCTGAAAACACTGTACCAACTGATGTTCCTATTGTTGCAGATAGTAATGTGGAAATGTCTTGGTACACGTTTGGTGGTGAATATAGCGATATTTATGAAGCACTTATTATTGCTTGGTGTAAAAAAATGGATCTTCCTACAGATGAGGAAACATTAGCTAAGTATTTTAAACTTCATCTAGAAAGAGGAATTGCCTATCTATGCGGAACGAATTTTATTAAGAATCTTGATGACTTACTGATGCTTTCATTAGAGGACTGATTATGGGAATATATTTAGACTATAACGCTACAACACCGATAGATAAGAGAGTTCTGGATTATATGGTGGAAGTTTACACCAATAATTATGGAAATGCAGATAGTAGAACACATGATTATGGTGATGGTGCAAGGAAGATTGTTGAGAAGGCTAGAAAAGAGGTAGCAAGCCTTTTAGGTGTCGATAGTACAGAAGTGTTTTTTACTAGTGGCTCTACGGAAAGCAGTAATATTGCGATAAGGGGGCTTATTAGTTATGCAAATACTGTAGGGAAAAAGCATGTTATTACTACGAGTATAGAGCATAAGGCAGTGCTTGAGACTGTAAAGAGCCTAAAAAACGAAGGCTTTTTGATTGATATCGTTGATCCTGAGAAAGATGGGAGAATTAGTGCTCAAAAGATAATCGACCTAGTAAGAGAAGATACTTTGTTGGTAAGCGTTATGCATGCCAACAATGAGACGGGAGTTATACAGCCAATTGAAGAGATAGGCGAAGCTTTGGCGGAAAAAGGAGTCTTTTTTCATGTTGATGCAACACAAAGCTGTGGGAAACTCGTTGAAGAACTTAGAAGCACTAAGTATACAATGCTCTCGTTAAGTGCACATAAGTTTAACGGCCCACAAGGAGTTGGAGCATTGGTATTAAGAAAAAAACGGTATAAACTTCCACCAGTAAAAGCTATTACTTATGGCGGTCAGCAGGAACATGGGATTCGACCGGGAACAATTCCTGTTGCGTTGGTTGCAGGTCTTGGAAAGGCATGCGAGATAGCAAATGCTGAGCATGAGAAAAACCTTGAACACTGTTTAGAAATCAAAAAAGAGGTCTTGAATCTTGTAGAGAATTCTGGTTTAGAGTATACACTTAACGGAAACCAAGACTATTGTATGCCGAATACAATAAACGTGAGTTTTCGAGGAATTGAATCGGAAGCACTAATGCTTTCATCAAAACAGTTTTGCGGGATATCTAATGGATCGGCTTGTACTTCAAATGACTATAAACCAAGCTATGTCTTAACAGCCATGGGGATAGACAAGGATGCTATTTCATCGGCAATACGGATAAGCTGGGGTGCAAACTCTGAGATCAGTTCGGTAAGAGACAATATTTTGGAGTTGTTAGAAATTGCAAAAACATTGGCCTTTTGATTATTGATGATTATTAACAGAGGAGGGTTATGCTGGTAAGTGAAAAAAAGAGGAAGTTGTCGCAACTTCCGTGGCAAGCAATTTTTGAACTTGCGGTAGAGAAAGGAATTGCAGAAGAAGGATTAAAAAGTAAGACACGCTCAGAGATAATAGATAGTATTTTCCTGGAGCAGGATGTAAGCGATGAAAAGATTAGTAAATTATTAGAAAATTATATATATGGAGATAGGGTTACATTTACGCTATGGTATTTTAACAAAGAAGTAACTAATGAACAGGTGGATAGATTGCTTCGGCTAGAAACATGTAGCAAAGCTTTTATAGATATTAGTGGATTTAGAAATTTTCGTGTTCTGTCAGTTCAGAAAGTTAATGATAGGTATGAGATAGTTTATACATATAGCAAGGAATATATTTATTTAAGTGAAGAGGGAAAGGACTCTAGTATATGGGAAATGCATAGGGGATGCGTATGGGTAGGGGCAAATAAGCCATATTTAGCTTGCATCAGTAAACATGAGAATATGACTAGGTTCATTACATCATTTGTTGCATCTTCAATGGGTAATAAGGTGACTCAGATTAAGCCTCCAAAATCAGCGGTAGAAAAGTGCACAAAAATTCAAGCTAAGAGCCGAGTGACGATTCAAGATTATAGTGGTGCAAAGACTACATTTTCGTGTTCTACCGGACTTACAGAAGATCAAAGGGATGAAGAGGAGAGATTAAGAACTAAGAGAGATACTTTTGATACAGCGGGAAACTATATTGCTGAAATAACAGAAGGAATTGTGGGAACAATCAAGCACAATATTCACAAAGGGAGCATAGGAATATATAAGCATTTACCGGCAGATGTTCTTTTTAAGTGGTCAGATGAAGCTATTACGACTATATTAAATGAAATTGATAAACTTAAAGGTCAACCAGTTGCAGAGATATATGAGTCAATGGGATTACACCTTAAGTGGACTCTTTCTATGGAACAGCAAACAATAGCAAATTGGATCTTGACTAATATCATTTCGCTAGAGGATGATGGTCAAATTCAGATTCCAATGTTAACTAATGCTGAATGCCTTTTAGATGATGATGTATATTTTATGAAAGCTCCAAGGATATACTGTAACGAATGTGAAGAATATGAACCTCCAGTTTGTTGTAATTGTGGTAAACCTTTGAAAATGTCCGGAAAAGAGCTGGTTTGTGACTGCGGAGCATCGGTAGAAATAGTTTGTGCAGAAGGGCACAGAAATTGTAAGCTTACAGCATGGTATATCGCTACTAGGAAATTTAAAAGTGAAATTAAAAGAAATTTAAACATAGGCTTTCCCGGAATGGAAAATGATATTGCTATTTTTGTATTAGATGAGACTCTTGTAATTAAAAGAGGGCTTGTACCAGATGATGAAGTCGAAATTCAGTTTTATGATATTAAAGAGTTTCAAAAGGGCAGTGAGCAATATGCTTTAAATAGAAGGTTGGTAGAATATGCTGTTAAGATGAAGGAAAAATGCGAAGGAGGATGTTCTAACAAAAAAATTGAAAAATGTTTGATGGACAAAAAAATGGTTTGCCTTCCCAAACTGTTTATGGGATATTTGCCAAACTTTAGGGTGCAACCACATAAAGGATCTGAGTTTGGGGATGTACATGGACAGGTGACCGTAGGAAGGAATCACTATCTTATGAAAGGCATTATTAAAAAGAACTCGTTTAACACGGGAAAGAGGACCCTAGAAGAAATGTTGACAATGCCTTTACTTGAGACCTCTAGTGAAGGAGAGGAGATAATCAGGCAATTTGTAACTCAAGGGATGGAAGATAATAGGGCTCAGTTAATTGCAATAGTTGCTCCTCAGCACTTCGACCAAAACGTTCAGGCAACTATTGATTATTTAGCAAGACTAAGTGGGAAGAAAGTGGTTTTCATTGGCATTGAGCAGATATGTCAATTATTGAATGAATCAGAATATATAGAACATCCGTAAGATTACAATATCTTTAGGAATATGAGATAAAGAAATGTTTGGAATAAAAGAACATGTAGAAAGCATATAGTAACTGCAGCTTTCTACATGTTCATTTAGTTTTTAGCCATTAATAAGGCCAGTGTTCATAGCTACTTGAGTGACCTGCATCATAGTGTATATCATACCTATGGTAAAGGCACCAAGATAAATATTTCCATTTTCCTTGAAATACTTTCTTGTGATGATTGTTGCAGCTGGAACAAGTACAACAAATGGGAACAGATTATGTGTACGCATGGCATTGAAGGTAAATGCTCCGGTATTAATATAAACAATATATTGAATGGCAAGAAGCAATACGATACCACATGCATTTGCAAGGCAGCTCACAAGTGTTACGACCCAGTCTGGTCTTCCATCAACGCGGTTTCCACCATTTACCATGATATTGTTAACAAGGTAGAAAATAATAAATGCTGGTACATAAGCAATCCAGTAAAGGACTTTGTTGGCATTGAAAGTTCTCATTGCGATAAGCCAGAATCTAAAATCTGTTGTAAAGAAGAAATCTGCTACGAATACGATCAAATATACTGTGAGGAATGTAATAAATGCGAGCAGTAAACTCTTAAAGAAGTTACCAACAGATATCTTTATTCCCCAGGTTTCAGGTGTTGCACCATCTTTTTTGCTAAACACAAAGTAGTTGATCAGGAAAACAATGAGGATGCATGCACCAGAGATTAAAGCCCATGCAGCTATTTCATTTGTTGATCCTTCACCAAACCAACTATTTGCTGTTGCCGGAGCAAACGATTCTTTTCCGATAAGATTGTGCATTACCGGCATTGCAAGTGCTGCTGGAAGAAGCATATTAATACAAAAGAATATCCAATAAATAACCTTGCTCTTTGCTGTTGTCAGGGCTGGAGCAGGAGGGAGTTCTTTATCAGCACGAAGACTTGAGAAGAATGGTACTGCGTCCATGATCCAACATGCGAATGGGAATAAGAACAGGAGCATACCTATAAGTCCAAGGAGATTAAAGAGCTGTTTGATAAGCCATACCTGATTGTCTGGACTAATATTTTCATGACCATCAGGGGTTCCAAGTGTATTATAAAAGAACTCAATTACATCATGAGAAGTATTACGTGAGAATACATTTTGTGGATGTATTTCAGGATTCTGGTAATATACACGTGATACGGTTTTACCATTTATCTGACCGGTATAGTATTTTCCTTCTTCAACAGGTCCCTGCGCACTTGGATCAGCCTGACGAACAAAATTAAGTGCGGCCTGACTTTCAAGTATATGCGCCGGATCATTATTTGTATCTTCCTGACGGAAGAAATACTCATCATATTTGCCTGCGATTACTCCCCAATTGCTGTCGGCATAAACTGGTCCGTCCACACCATCAAATTCCCAAGCTTCATAAGCGGGATCATAACCGATTTCGAGAGCTGCGGCAATTTTATTCTCTCCGCCTTTATAACCTTCCTCTACATAGTGCTGTAATGTGCTCAGTATGATTGCTGCCCCCATAGAATGACCGCAGATACCAATTTTGCTTGTGTCAATGTTGTCCATGTTAGCACAGGCATAATCAATAAGAATCTGAACATTAGCAAAATTAAGAGCCGGATTGTTAACCATACCACGAGGAGTAGATGATCCGTGCCCAAGAGCATCACCTGAAATAACAATGAAGCCACGTCTTGCAAGCTCTACCATATTCATATCTTGCATTTGCAAATTGTGTTGACTACCGTGTTGAAGGACTACAAGAGGTAATTTGTGATCAGCAGTAGCATCTTTTGGAATATACATTTGTGCATACAAAGTATCATCATTGCTGATAACAAGGTTAAGCTTTCGAATTTCGACCTTTCCCCCTGCGGTCTGAATTAGGCTTGACCCTATAATGCTGATAACCATGCAGCATAGAGCAATTATTAGCCATAATCGATTTTTCTTTTTCATGTTTTTTCTTCCTTTCCCCACATTATCTTTTTTCATATGCTTTTTGAACGAGGATAAATATCAAAATATATCCTCGTTCACCCCATGTGTGTAACTATATTGTGTCACTAGCCAACAGTGAATTAAAGAAATCTATTGTCATTTTATAGACATTATTTGTCTTAAATCTTGTAAGTAAAAGAAGATAGAACTAAAATTAAAATATACTCACATGGAGGTATTTCTCATGCTTGCCAATTTTGAACATCTTGCTTTTGACAAAGGCTTGCATATCTATGTAAACAAATTTCTAAATCTTCACAAAAATCCGCACTGGCATTTTGAAACTGAGCTTATAGTATGTACCTGTGGGAAAGCGAAAGTAATTTTGGAAGGTAGAGTTTATGAATTGACACCAGATTACTGTCTCTTTTGCTATGGAGAGAGCATACATAGTATCGAAAGCGATGAAGGGACCACTATATACATAGCTCAATTTGAAAAGAATCCGGATCATAATAGTAAGGATTACCGTTTTAAGACCCCATATATTAAAGACCGATACCATATTAAGGATAGGATTGTGAAAATCTATGATGAGTATCAAAACAAAGGATTGTTCTATGTAGAGTTGATAAATTCTATCACAACTGAACTTATGGTAGATGTCATAAGAAACGAAGAAATGATCCAAAAAGACAGTGAGCATTATTTTGCTGTGGTCAGATATAAAAGACTTTTGTCAGAGATAGATAATCATTATGATACTCTTTCTTTTCATGATGCTGCATCATTTATGAATATGTCTGACGCATATTTTTCCAGGGCATTTAAGACGATGTCTGGCATGACTTTTTCTCAATATCTAAATGTAATACGTATAAGTCACGCTATAGATCTTTTGGAATCAGATCCTGATATGTCTTATAATGAATTGCTTGCTGAGACGGGATTTAATACCATTAGAAATTTTAACCGTGTGTTTAAAGGCATAACAGGTTATTCTCCAAGACAGATACCGTCAGGTTATGTTCTTCATGTCAGATCGCTAAAGACCTGATTTTTCCACAGAAATGTTATGAAAGAAAAATAAAGCAAATACAAGTGGGATTTCATATAATGATAAAAAGGGTTGTTATAGGAAGGGATGAAGCCTAAATGCCATTTCAAATTATCAGGAATGATATTACAAAAGTAAAAGCAGACGTCATAGTAAACACTGCTAATCCAGAAGTAGCTATTGGTGGTGGCGTTGATTCTGCCATATATAAAGCTGCGGGGGAAGAGAAGCTTCTTGCTGCCAGGGGCAAGATTGGACGACTTGATCCTGGAGAAGTGGGTATTACTCCTGCCTTTAATCTTGGTGTTAAATACATCATCCATGCCAGTGGACCATGGTGGGACGGCGGAGATCATGGAGAAGCAGAGCTTTTGAAGGCTTGCTATGACAAATCTCTGGAGCTGGCATATAAGCATAAGTGTAAGTCCATTGCTTTCCCACTACTTGCTACGGGAACCTATGGATTTCCGCAGAAATTAGGAATAGAGATTGCTGTAGATTCTTTTACCAGGTTTTTAACCGAGCATGAGATGGAAATCTTCCTGGTGGTGTTCGGACAGAAGTCTGTAAGGATTTCCGGTGAGTTGGGTGAAGAAGTACGCTGCTACATAGATGATGACTATGTCACGGAGACTCTTGATAAGGAGTACGGATTGGAGCGTCCTCGAGATAGAAGGCGAGAAGAAGCTTCTTTCCATGCTGCAGATTATATAGGTAGTAGCGGCTTTGAGGATATCTCTGATGAGATGGAGGTTGAAGCTGAAGAAGTTCTTGAGGAATATGAGGAACTCGGACCAGAGGATGATATTGGAAGTGCACCCAAGAAGGCAGAGTCTCTTGATGATGCTTTAAAGAGCATGTACACGGATTCTTTTGAAAAGCACCTTCAGCAGCTGATCAACAAGAAAGGGCTCAAGAATTCAGAGGTTTATGCTGCAGCGAATATTTCAAAGCAGTATTTTTCCAAGCTGATAAAGGGCCAGGTTAAGCCTTCAAAAGAAAAGGTCCTTGCCTTGGCAGTGGGACTTCGGCTCAACATGGATGAAGCTGTTGATTTCCTGCGTCTCGCTGGATATGCTTTTTCTCCGGTATCCCAGACTGATGTAATCGTAGAGCATTTCATAAGACACCAGGATTACAACGTAATGAAGATTGATATTGTACTCTTTGATTATGGCTTGGATTCGCTTTCAAGTTGATAAAAACGTGCAAGCTGACTTGCACAATTTGTGTTTTTACAAAGGTCTCCTCCGGGTTGACCTTTTTCTTTTGCCAAAAAGGTATTATTACATCAGAACAAAGGAAACAGTCCACTGCAGGGGACTACAGATGTACTGATGGAGGCAAAAGAGATGAGTAAAGGATATACAGAGATTGTTTATATTTTAGATAGATCAGGTTCAATGGGCGGACTTGAGGCAGATACTATTGGAGGTTTCAACGCCATGATGGAGAAGCAGAAAAAGACAGGCGAGAAGGCAGTGGTTTCTACAGTTCTTTTCGATGATGAGTGCGAAGTTATCCATGACAGAGTTCCCATTGAAAAGATTGAGAAGATGACTGACAAGCAGTATTACGTCAGAGGCTGCACAGCTCTTCTGGATGCGGTTGGAGGAGCGATTCACCACATTGGCAACGTTCACAAATATGCAAGGGAAGAGGACAGGCCTGAGAAGACAATTTTTGTAATCACTACAGACGGCATGGAGAATGCCAGCAGCAGATATTCTCGCGAGAAGATTGAGAAGATGGTTAAGAAGCAGCAAAAGAAATATGGCTGGGAGTTCATCTTCATCGGAGCCAATATCGATGCTTATGCTGAGGCTCAGAAGTACGGAATTCGCAAGGACAGGGCTGTTAACTATGTGAGTGATACAATTGGTACGGCTAATGTATACGCAGGAGTTAGCAAGGCAGTATGTTCAGTAATGATGGCAGGTAGTGCTATGGAAGCCGATGAGTGCCTGAGCGAAAGCGGATGGGACGATGAGATCAACAGAGATTATCAGAAGAGAGGGAAGAGTAGATGGCAGTAAAAGGAGCAGTTTTAGGAGATATACTTGGAGCACAGTTTGAGTTTGACAGACCAAAGAATCTTGATTGGAAGAATGTACCTCTGGCTGAGGGCGATGCAATTGGTTTTACAGATGATACAGTCATGACTTTGGCAATTAAGAGGGCACTAAAGATCGGAGCGGATCTTGTTGAGACCATGGTTGAAGTTGGCCGTGAGTACCCATTTGCCGGATATGGAGGGAGGTTCTTTAACTGGATCAATGGAAATAACCATGAGCCTTATAACAGCTGGGGAAATGGCAGCGCTATGAGAGTGTCTTTTGTCGGAGAGTATTACGAGGACTATGAAGAAATGCAGAATATGGCTGAAGCTACAGCATCGGTTTCTCATAATCATCCAGAAGGAATCAAGGGAGCAGTTGTGACAGCAACATGCATCTGGATGGCAAGACACGGCAAGAACAAGCAGGAAATATATGATTATGTGCTAGAGCAGTATCCTAAGGAGAGTTATGAGTACAGTATTGGCTATAGCCTTGATGAGATCAGGCCGCGCTATAAGTGGACTGAGAGCTGTCAGGGATCAGTACCTGCAGCTATGAGATGTTTCTACGAAAGCACTGATTACGAGAGCTTCATACGAAATGTCTTTTCCCTGGAATGCGACTCTGATACTTTCGGAGCAATTGCAGGCGGAGTAGCTGAAGAATTCTACGGTGGCTTCGGTGACGTGGATGCAGATGGACTTCTTAAGAAGTATCTGACTCCGGATTTATGGGAAATCCTGAACATGTGATGTTTCTTGGATAATGGAATTTAAATTTTTGATATGGTTATAGCGAAGGGCTATCGTTTGCGATGGCTCTTTTTATATACCTCCGAACAGGCAAATTAATGTTATCATCAAATGGTAATACGTTTAGATAGCTGAGGATATGTTATTGAGATATGAAGAAAAGATTGATATGGTTGTTACTAATTGGAATATGTCTATTGTATTCTGGGAGTATCTATTTTGTGGGAAGCGGAACTTTTTCTTTTGTGATATGGCTTATTGGAGCATTGTTTTTTGGAACAATATTCTGGTTCTCCGGGAAAGATAGATGGAAAAGGGTTCCGATACTAGTGCGAAGGATAGTGAATGTTTGCATAGCGGCTATTATGGTGGCTTTTATGCTATGCATAATTGCGATGATAAGTCATTTTAATGATAAGGGACAGGAGGACCTTGATTACATAGTTGTGCTTGGCGCACAGATGAGGAATAGTGGACCGAGCATTATTTTTAAATACAGGCTTGATGCTGCTTATGATTATCTCATACAGAATCCGGATACAGTATGTATTGTTTCCGGAGCTAAAGGGAATAACGAATCAGTAAGTGAAGGAGAAGGTGGAAAAGAGTATCTAGTCTCAAAAGGAATTGTGGAAAACAGAATCATAGCTGAAACGAATGCAGTTGATACAGTTCAGAATATAGCCAATTCTCTTGAAATAATAGGTGATAGGGATGGTCTGACGATTGGTGTTGTGACCAATAATTTTCATGTGTTCAGGGGAGTGCATTTAGCGAGGAAGCTTACAGATAACGAGGTTTGCGGAATAGCAGCGTATACAGTTCCTTGGTATCTTCCAAATAATATGGTCAGAGAATGCTTTGGGATTTTTAGGGATCTGAAAAAGTTGGGTTAATGTTTATAGAGAATAAGGAGCAGTATGAAAAGATTATGTGTTGCTATGGTAATGCTTATGACGATTGCCGCTGTTGGATGTGGAAACAATAAAGTGGCAGATAGCGGAGCTGCTTCCAGCACAGTGAGTGAACCGGAAGCGGTTGAAGCCAGTACTCTTGGTGTGCCTGCGGTGAAAGACGGGATTTTGAGACCTGGAGAAGACTGTGCAGAGGTTGTTTTCGAGTGGAATCCGGTTGAGGGGGCTGAAGGATACGAAGTCTCTGAAGAGAATAAGTACTATTCAGAGAAGGAATACAGAGAACCTGAAACAGTTGAGATTGCCGATAATTCTTATGTTACCAGTGCTCAGGATTATTTCGATTTCAGAATAAGAGTAAGGGCATTTAAAGGCAACGGAGCCGAGAGAGTTTATGGCGAATGGAGCTCTTTTGCCACAGGAAGTGCTTATGAAAAGCAGACAGTTTCAGTGGGCGGACCCTATGGAGAGATGTCTGTAGTTGTTCCGGAAGGATGGACTGCGGAGATTTCTGCAGTGGATGATGGGAAGCTCACTTATGGTCTATATGGATTGATACTAAAACCAAAATCTGCAGATGCAGGGCAGATAGAGCTCTTTTGCACAGACAGTTTTGGCGTTTGCGGAACAGGACTTTCCCAGGAAGAGATTACATTAGCGGGATATACCGCGCATGCTGGCACATATGATGATCATGAGCATTGGGACTTCATTACTTTTGGCGATGAGCGTCCTCAGATAGTTGCCCAGAGCATAGACTGCGATTCCTGGATAAGCCATATGTGGGAAGAGGCAGATATCATTTTGGATACGCTTAAGTTTGATGCCAGCAAGACTGAAGGCGGAATAGGACAGTACATTTCAGATGAAGGGAATCAGATAGAGATTACAGAGTAATGTAAGCGGGGGATAAATGATATGTGGTTTTTGTTTGCGATTCTATCAGCAGTGTTTGCAGCACTGACATCAATACTTGCCAAGGTCGGCATTGAGGGAGTTGATTCTAACCTGGCTACAGCGATAAGGACCTGTGTTGTGGTTGTGATGGCCTGGGTTATGGTATTCATAACAAGCGCCCAGGGCGGGATAAGCTCTATCAGCAGAAAGAGCTGGATCTTTTTGATTCTGTCAGGGCTTGCTACAGGAGCATCATGGCTGTGTTATTACAAAGCTCTGCAGATGGGTGAAGCTTCAAAAGTAGTGCCTATTGATAAGCTGAGTGTTGTAATCACGCTGGTGCTGGCATTTGTCTTTTTACATGAGGAGTTTACGGCGAAGTCTTTAATCGGGTGTGTGCTGATTGGAGCAGGGACACTGATAATGGTAATTTGATGGAGGAGAATGACATGCAGGGGAAATATCCGGTAATAACATTGTGCGGAAGCACTAGGTTTAAAGATCAGTTCATGGAAGCACAGAAGAGGCTTACTCTTGAAGGCAACATTGTCATCAGCGTAGGCTTGTTTGGTCATTCTGGAGATCAGGAAGTCTGGGAGAACATGGACGAGGGAACGCTTACTAAGACAAAAGAGATGCTAGACGACATGCACAAGAGGAAAATCGATATGGCAGATTCCATATATGTAATCAACGTTGGAGGCTATGTGGGAACTAGCACTAAGAGTGAGATTGAATACGCGATAGCACACGGTAAAGAGGTCAGATACCTGGAAGAACCATAATAAAGTTAAGAAACTGAGGTGATATTATGCCAACAATTGCACCTATTTCTGAATTGCGCAATTATGGACAGGTCTTGGATAAAGTTGAAGCGGGTAAACCGGTTTACCTGACTAAAAATGGTCGAGTCGAGTATAGCATACATAGTATAGAGGATGACGTAATTTTTGACAAAGCAAGGGCTATGGTTAAACTCGTCAGTGAACTCAATGCGGGATTCGCTTCTGGAGAAGAGGAAGGATGGATTAGCGACGATGAGGTCGCTGAACATTTTAAAAACAGGCGTAGGAGGCTAGAAGGCTGAGATGGATTATGAAATAGTTTACTCGCCGATAGCTTTAGCTGATATGGATCAGGGCTGGTCGCACTGAAGTGGGAAGAGTCTTATATAATAGGAGTGCGTACATTAGTCTAGTTATAAAATCTATGAATGAAGAATAAATATAGATGCTTTTGATTTATAAAGGGTGTAGCTCACGTTAACTACACTCTTTTTTGATGGATTAAACTAGCCGTCTCATATAGCGTCGAAGTACTTTTTTGCATATAATTAGGGGAGTTAAAAGTATATGAAGAAAGTATTGATTTTATTGGGGTATATTTACAATGACATTATGGAGGGAGAACAATGATCAAAATTTACGGAATGCCTACATGTCCCTACTGCGATTACATTCATGAGCAGATAATAGGGCGTGAGAATGAATTTGAGTATATTAACATTGGCGAAAATATCAGGAATATGGGGATTTTTACCAGACTTCGTGATACCAATCCGGCATTCAATCATTCCAAGGAAATTGGAGATGTTGGTATACCGGCCTTTGTTCTTGAAGACGGAAGCATTACTCTTGATCCTGCGGTTGTGGGCCTAATTGAATATGGAACACCTGATGCCTGCTCTATAGAAGATCATAAAAGTGGAAGGAAAGGGTGTTAAGAGGATAGTATGAGATATCTGAAATTCCTGAATCTGATACCACTTATTATGTTCTTCATAGTAGATAAGCTGAGAGGAACATTGATCAGCAGGTACTTACTGATCATAATTGTGGTACTTGGAGTTATAAATATGCTTATTGAAAAAGGAATGAAAGAGTATTGCATTTCATCTCTGATGCTTGTTGTATCGACTGCCGCTGGAATGATTCTCTACACGTATTATTACTACTATTTTGTCAGTGCTGGTCCTGAGACTCCGATTTTTGGTGCGGCGATCATGATGGTTTATGGATTTATTGCATTGGCTGTTGCCGCAGTTGGAACTGTTGTAGTGGTGATAAAAGATAGAGTGGCTGAGAAAAGGGCTTCAAGGACTATAGATGAGTAAGGACATTTTTTATGATAAGGATATCCGGGAACCATTGTTTGATTTTCTGGAAGACTCATTTGGAAAGGATGGAAAACTGTAATGGTCATTGCTGTTAGCGCATGCCTTTTAGGTGAGAACTGCAAATATAATGGTGGAAATAACTACAGCGAGAAGGTTGGGGCTTTCTGTGAAGGGCAGGGGAGTGTTTGCGCAGCTGGTTAGTGAAACTTCAATTAAGATGATTGATGTGGAGGACTTGGACTGAGGTTTATGTGGAAGATAAAGCAGATATTTGATGGGGATTATGGCTGCGAGGAATTACAGCCGGGACAGAAGCCTAAGGTATCAGTTACTCTTGTGGATGATACTGGGAATGAGAAACTTGTGTCAGTTGAAGATGACTGGCTTACGGAGAATGGGCTGGACGTTGGCTCTGAGTGGCCATTAAAGGTGTGAGATATGAAGAAGGTTAGAATCACGGTTAGGGAAAGAGGGTTTTCGTATGAAAAAGAATGTTCAGATAAGAAATAGTACTGTTGATTTTTTGATTTTTACCAAAGATTCTAAAAGTGATGGAATAGAAGTTAGAGTGCAAGATGGAGATGTCTGGTTAACTCAAAATGCGATAGCACAGCTTTTTGATATTGATAGGTCAGTTGTCTCGAAGCATCTCAAAAAAATTTTTTCTTCGGGGGAATTGGATGAAAATTCAGTTTGTGCAAAATATGCACAAACTGCTGATGATGGAAAAAACTACAATTATAAGTTTTATTCTTTGGCAGCGATTATTGCTGTAGGATATAGGACAAATTCTGATAAGGCAACACAATTTAGACAATGGGCAACGAAGGTATTAGATGCATTTACTAAACAGGGTTATGTTCTTGATAAAAGCAGACTAGTGAATGGAAAAATATTTGATGAAGATTATTTTGATCAGTTAGTAGCTGAAATTCAGGAAATACGAGCCAGTGAAAGAAGATTCTACCAGAAAATAACAGATATATATGCAACTGCTGCAGATTATGATAAAGATGCTCCTGTGACAAGAGAATTCTATGCAACGGTGCAGAATAAAATGCATTATGCTGTTCATGGAAACACAGCTGCAGAACTTATCGTATCCAGAGCTGATCACACAAAGGAACACATGGGATTAACTTCATGGAAAAACGCACCGGATGGGAAAATCATAAAGACGGATGTTTCAATAGCAAAAAACTATTTGTTAAAAGATGAAATACAAGAACTAAATGAGATAGTAACAATGTATCTCGATTATGCGACGAGGCAGGCTAAGAGGCATGTTCCGATGACAATGGCAGATTGGAAATCGAAATTAGATGCATTTCTTGTTTTTAACGATGCTGAAGTTCTGCAAAATAAAGGGAAAGTAACTGCGGCTATAGCAAAAGAATTTGCAGAGAGCGAGTTTGAAAAATATAGACTTATACAGGACAAGACATATGAAAGTGACTTTGATAAGTTGATTAACAGTACTGAGAATATCGCAGATTCTACTAAGTAACAATCGCATAAAGGAACATAAGGCAGGAATGACCTGATGATAATACGGTAGGTGTGCCATTGAATAAAAGGTTTTAGACGCCTATTATTCTGCATCTTTACTTGGAATGAAGAGTGGAATAACGAGTAGCCATATTAAACGGTGATTATTACACCAGCATTTCTCAATTCTTTAAGCGTCTTTTCAAATATCTTTTCATTCCTGGCGGCTGTGCATTGCAGGTTAAGAGTTACTTTATAGCCTGCATTGACAGCATCCAGGCATGTTTTCTTTATGCAGCTGTTGCCATCTACACCTATTATCTCAAGTTCAGTAACGTTCTGAATCTTTAGCTCTTTTACAAAAGAATCATTTGTAAAGGCGCTTGGAAATTTCTTTTCATAGATGTGATCTGAGACTATGAGCAGATCTTTCGCAAGTGCATAACTATCATCATCTCCATTAATACCTATGTTGCGGACGTAGAAAACTTGGGCTCCAGTTGATTTAGCCGCAGCAATCCTAGCGTTGATCCTTGGCAGCAGGTCAGCGTCGTAGTAGTTTAGATATTTTTCTTGAACATCGATCACTAGTAGTATTTTCATATGATAATTATAGTGCTAAGCGTTTGTAGAATTAATAATAGTAAAACTTCTTTTTCATAACGAGCTGTCAGATAACTGGCAGCTCATCCTCCCAAAAGCTACCGGTCCGTATGACCGGCTTTTTTATGGTTAGAGAATAAATGTGGGTTTTGGTGTATGATATTAAGAGTCACATTAATTGGTCAAGGTAGCTATGAAAAAGAAATGTTTTAAAATACTGAGTAAAAAAATAATATTGTTATTCCTGGTGCTGACAATGGCTTTGGGACAGTCTAAAAACGTATATGCTGAAGGTGATGAGACAAGCCTTCCATCGACAGACCAAATACATGGAATATATGTAAGTGCTTATGTTGCCGGTACAAAAAACATGATGGAAGAGATGATCACTCATATAGATGGCAGTAATATCAATGCCGTTGTGATCGATGTCAAAAATGATGAGGGAAACATTGTCTTTGACATGAAATCAGATCTTATCGATAAGCTTGGAGCCAAAAATATACTTGTGAAAGACATGCCAGGGCTCATTGATACTCTTCATGAGCACGGAGTTTATACTATTGCCAGATGTGTTGCCTTCAGGGATCCGTATATAAAAGATGTAGAACCTGAGTGGATGTTAAGAACTGCAGATGGCGAAATATATGAAGATAATAAAGGCTTTAATTGGATGGATCCAAGAAATGACGACGTCTGCGACTACCTTATCGAGGTTGCTCTTTCTTGCAAAGACGCTGGGTTTGATGAAGTTCAGTTTGACTATGTAAGATTCCCCACCGGAATAACCGAAGAAGACCTTGGCATGAACGGATATGGTAGGAGAAAGGCCATTAACGACTTTGTAAGGACTGCTCACGCTAAACTTAAGTCATCGGGCATGCCTCTGTCACTGGATGTATTTGGAACTGTCATAAACTCAAAAGTAGACAGAAATATCGTTGGGCAGGAGTATTCCTGGCTTTCAATGGGATGTGAGTATTTATCTCCGATGATATATCCATCGCACTATTATGAAGGAACAATGGGCAATGATTATCCTGATCTTTACCCATATGAGACGATAGATGCAGCCATGAAGTACTCAGAGACAGCACTAAAAACCGTTAATCCGAACGGAAAGAGAGTGCAGGCATCAGTCAGGCCATGGCTTCAGGGCTTTACCGCATCTTATCTGAAAAAGTACCGCCAGTATGAGACAGAAGAAGTAAGGGAGCAGATAAAAGCTGTTAATGATAATGGTATTGACTCTTGGATCATCTGGAATCCGTCCTGCAAGTATCCATGGGAAGCGTTTACTGAATGAGACATCATTTTGTTTTTACAGAAATAAGTCTTAGATCACTGGTCCCAAAGAACAGTGAATTTCGTATCATACCTATCCTGAAGAGGTTAAAAACATAAAACATCGATTTCATGATGTTTATAAATCCAAATGTACTTACAAGTTCCTCAACAGTTGGAGAATAGCCCCATCTTCTTGAGTGATTTCCGACGTATTCTGCTATTTTTGTTTCAAGTATTCCCATTATTGTAATCCCCTTTGTGTGCTTTCATTATCGGCAGATATTACTCTAGTCGATATAAACATCTTATCGGCTTTGTGTGTTTGAAATGTTTCTGAAATATAAAGTATCTATAAAATCACTTTTACAACATTCTCTTTAGGTCATTTCGTATGCTTGTAACCTGATTTATAGCATTTTCACATTCATGTTTTGCTTTTCCAATCTGTGACTGGACGATGACATCCATTAAAAATCCGTCGCAGAAGAGATCTCCAAATGTAAGGAAGCCGTTAATATGCACAGATGAGTATCCATCTACGTCTCTTAGTTCTTTTGAGAATTTTTCGAGGGCTCTTTTGGCCTTATCTATTTCATTCTCAGCATCACTCATTTTACTGTGTTTTATAAGACCGCTGATAAATCCGCCACCAAGGGTGTCAAATAATCCCCATCCGCTTGCGCTGGAAAGGCACCTTTTGGCTCTTTCAAGGTGGTCAAGTGCAACATCAGCTGCTTCTATAGCTTCCTGTATTTCTCTTGTTCTTATATCATACATGGCTTTGCCTCCAAATTTTTGACAATAGTATTAAGTGTTAATGATATCTTAAAGCAACAGGGCAGATAGTAACATCACTTATTGAGAAGGATAACGGACTTTATTCTCCTTTTTTAGCGAAAAAGAGTACCGCCACCGGGAGCCTGCCGCAGTGACGGTACCTTATCTTTTTGGAAGATTGTTCATCTGATATCTTCCTAAAATCGAAGAATAGGAACTTCAAATACGCTAAAAATGTGATATATTCACACAACCTTGTGGGATACAATGTGTCTATAAAGAAATCAAAAATACGGCGGTTGCGAAAGGAGGATACCCATGAACGGATTTTGGAAAGGGTTCATTGTTGCGATGCTCATAGTATATGTGATTTCACCGGTAGATCTCATTCCCGGACCAGTAGATGATATTGTGCTGGTATTTCTTTCATACGTAGCCAGCAGGAGAAAAAATCTGGTTGAAAAAAGTGATGATGAGCGTATTGAAGTAATTGATGCAGATGGAAGGAAGCTTTAAGGGGGCATGTGTGATGGAAAAGAAATTATACAGAAGTAATGACAGAAAGATATTTGGTGTGTGCGGCGGTATTGCTGAGTATTTTGGATGGGATCCGACCGTGATAAGGATTCTATGGGCAGTTCTTACGATTTCAGGAGGTTCTGGAGCAGTAATATACTTAATTGCAGCACTCCTTATGGAAAACCATCCTGATTATACTAGCAGGTATGATAACAGATAAGATACACATCCGCCATTAAGGATGTTGATATAGGGGCTCCGGGGCTTTCACTGTCCCGGAGCTCATTTTTTGCCTGATGATGATATAATTTAAAGAGTGAAATTGAACAAAGGAGCATATGCTGATATGGATCTCTTTGAATATATGGCAGGCAATAGAAAAGAAAAAGAAGCGCCTTTAGCTGCAAGAATGCGCCCACAGACACTTGACGAAGTTGTGGGGCAGGAAGATATAATCGGCGAAGACAAGCTGCTATATCGTGCTATAAAGGCAGACAGATTAAGCTCAATAATCCTTTATGGACCTCCCGGGGTAGGAAAGACAACACTTGCGAAAGTGATCGCCAACACTACCTCGGCAGATTTCCATCAGGTCAACGCTACAATAGCCGGTAAAAAAGATATGGAATCCGTAGTTGAGACTGCCAAGAACAACCTTGGCGGATATGGAAGAAAGACAATTCTTTTCATCGACGAGATACACAGATTTAATAAGGCACAGCAGGATTACCTGCTTCCATACGTCGAAGACGGCACACTGATACTGATAGGTGCTACTACTGAGAATCCTTACTTTGAAGTGAATGGAGCGCTTATATCAAGGTCAAGGATATTTGAACTAAAGCCTCTCTCTAAAGAAAACATTCTGACTCTCATAAAAAGAGCTTTTGAGTCAGACAGGGGTGTAAAGCAGTATAACGCAGAGATAACGGATGAAGCGGCAGATTTCCTTGCAGACATAGCAGATGGCGATGCCAGAGCGGCGCTTAATGCAATAGAGTTGGCAGTGCTTACCACAAAACCTTCCGCAGATGCAAAAATCCATGTAGACCTTACAGTAGCTGAGGAGTGTATCCAGAAGAAAGCGATTCGCTATGATAAGACTGGTGATAACCACTATGACACAATAGCAGCATTCATAGAATCCATGTGTGGGTCGGATCCTGATGCAGCACTTTACTATCTTGGTCGTATGCTTGCTGCAGGTGAAGATGTGAAGTATATAGCCAGGAGAATGCTGGTTGCAGCATCTGAGGAGGTTGGAAACGCGGATCCCATGGCAATATGTGTTGCGGCTTCAGCTGCAATTGCAGTTGAGCGTGTCGGAATGCCTGAAGGAAGGATCATTCTTGCCCAGGCAGCAACCTATATAGCCTCTGCGCCTAAGTCCAATGCAGCTTATCTCGGGATAGAGAAGGTATTGCAGACAGTAAGAGAAACCGGAAACCTTCCAATCCCTCCTTATCTGCAGGATTCCTCATATAAAGGAGCTGCAAAGCTTGGAAGAGGTGTTGGATATAAGTATGCTCACAATTATCCCAATCACTGGGTAGAGCAGCAGTATCTCCCAGACGCGATAAAGGATATGATATTTTATGAGCCGAATGATATCGGTCATGAAAAAGATATAAAGGAATATTTCAGAAATATTGGAAAAGATCCACAGAGGTATGAATATAAGGATCCTTCCAAAGAAGGCAATCCTGAAAGACCGTGGGAATGAATTACCACTATTACGGTGGGAAAAGACATATTTTTAATGTTTTGTTAATAGAAATTTGATTGATTGAATATAACATGGGCACTACAATGTTTGTAGTGAAATACTTAGGTAAAACCGGAGTGATCCGGCGACACAAAGCTACAGGGACTTAATGAGTCAGCCAGCTGCAACTACACACCGCAGCTTTGCGGTGTTTTTGTTTTATAAGAGGAAGAACTGATGAGGGAAAGGAGAGCTGTTACAAGTACATATGCGCTGATAATTGCTTTCGAATTGCTGATATGTACAGTTTTCTCCTTCAATTTGTCAGCGATTCAGGTAGAGGCAGCGGAATCAGCGGCGTCGTTTTCTGGAAGCACATCTGTAACTCTAAATAATAATGTTCCAGAGTTTTCGGCGGATGAAATCACCACAGATTCTTATGAAAGCTATGGAAATTTTGATTCGCTTGGACGATGCACAGCAGCAATGGCCTGTGTTGGCAAGGACATAATGCCAACTGAAGAGCGTGGTTCTATCGGTTCTGTTAAGCCCACGGGCTGGAACCAAAACAAATACCCGGGAATTGTAAATTCTGAACCACCATATCTTTACAATAGATGTCATCTCATCGGATATCAGCTGACTGGCGAAAACGCTAACGAAAAGAATCTTATAACTGGGACAAGATATTTTAATATCGAGGGAATGCTTCCCTATGAAAACAGGGTTGCCGGATACGTAGAATCAACTGGAAATCATGTGATGTACAGGGTTACGCCAATCTTCTCAGGTAATAATCTCCTTTGCGATGGTGTGAAGATGGAAGCTTACTCTGTAGAAGATGGCGGAAGTGGAGTAAGTTTTAATGTATTCTGCTACAATGTACAGCCTGGAGTCCTGATCAATTATGCAGATGGCAGTAACCAGCTTGATGAAGGCTTTGTCATAACTTCAAATGAGACAGAGCAGGGGCTCACAAAAAGCTCGCCAGATCAAACTGAAACAGCAGTTGAAGCACAGACTGAGCAAGCCGACCAACCTCCCCAGAGTGCAAGCTATATTGCCAATAAAAATACCAAGAAGTTTCATTATCCGTCATGCAGCAGTGTAAGTGACATGAAGGAAAAGAATAAGCTTTATTATGAAGGTTCAAGGGATGACCTTATAAATCAGGGATACGTTCCATGTAAGAGATGTAACCCATAAGAACACCAGGAGGGACAAGAAATGAAGTATCTTATCAAGAAACAGTTATTAACAGTGGTATTAGCTGCGACAATGGTATTTGGAGCTTTTGCTCCTGCAAAAGTGGCTTTAGCAGCAGGAACAGCAGCTTCAGCAACAGCAACGGAATCAAAAGAAGTACAGGCCTTAAAGACCTACAAGGGAAACACCACAACCTTTAATGCCTATGACTACTATATAAATAACGTGGATCTTCAGACAGCCATAGGCGCTGATGGAGATGCTCTTTTAAAGCACTATAATGAACATGGAAAAGCTGAAGGCAGGGTTGCTATAGCAGCCACAACTACAGCTTCTGCTACAACTACATCGACAGCAGGAACAGCTTCTAAGGGAACAAAAAGTAATGGCGGAAATGGTTTCGATACTTATAACATCCCGTCACAACAGCAGACTGAGGCATCTTACGTTCTGAATACCAACACCAAGAAGTTTCATTACCCCTCTTGTAATGACGTTAAGAAAATCAAACCTGAAAACTATGCGACATCTTCATTAAGCCGCGATGATATCATTGCCCAGGGATATTCTTCTTGCGGACACTGCCATCCATAAGCAGTAGTATTTAGGCGATTGAGTTCCTATAATACCATAATACCGAAAAAAGTAAGGATGTATCTGATTGTAGCTAAAACTGCAGTCAGGGCATCCTTTTATTTTGGCAGCTAAATGGCTGAATATACCATACAGAACAATACAATATTAACTTGAATATCGATCACTAGTAGTATTTTCATATGTCAATTATAGCGCTAAGGGATTAATGAGAATATATTAAGCCGCTATATTTCCTGAATTAGGAAATGTAGCGGCGTTGTTTTAGGGAGGAACCTTCGGATATTCTCCGAAGGGGTTTGTGTTATGAAAAAGCATTATTTTGTGGGGGTCAAGAAGTTGTGTTCTTCTTGATGTCTTTATATTACGATTTGAACTTTAATTGAAATTAAAAATGTTATGAAAGAAAAATAAAGCAAATACAAGTGGGATTTTATATAATGGTAGATAAGTGAGGAAAAGGCTATGGTTGGTAAATATCCAGTAATAACTTTGTGTGGTAGCACACGTTTTAAGAATGAATTTATGGAAGCGCAGAAGAGACTTACATTGGAAGGCAACATCGTTATCACTGTAGCCATACCTTGTTCGGTGCAAAAATACGGCAAATCTGCCTATATCAAGGAATTTGTGAATGGAGCAGTTGATTTTTGGGTTGGTGCTCTGCCTATATTAAAGGGATAGGGAATAGAGGCAGTTGATTTTGCAGTAATTGTTCTGCCTATATTGTAAAAAGCGCTAGAGAGGCAGAAAAATAGGGCTAAAATTCTCTGCCTATATTTATAAAAAGTATAATAGAGGCAGAACCGGACGTCTAAAAAGCACTGCCTCTATTTAAGAAAAATGCGATATAGGCAGAGATATGCCTCTTAAACACACTGCCTATATTACAAGAATATAAATGGTAGCAGAACAAAAGCTACTAGAAAGTTCAATTGGAATATATTTCAAGATAATTGACGATGAGTATTACTCCAGCCAGGATTGGAAAGATGATCTTGCCTTGGATGAAGATGGGCGTTTACCAAAAGAACTGAAGCGTGGAGTTCTTTCTGAAGATGGAATCTATGATGCGCTTGAGCGGAATAATGAATTAATGGAAAGGATAAAGGGAACGAGAATGGTTAAGCATGTGATTTTATGGACACTAAAAGACGAGCTTTCTGCAGAGGAGAAGGCAGCTATCAAGCAGGGAATCAAAGAAGGGCTTGAGGGGTTAAAGGGCAAGGTCCCCGGGATCGTTGATATCAAGGTTAATATAAATGGCCTTGAGTCCTCTAACGCAGACCTGATGCTTGATTCAACTTTTGAGAGTGTAGAGGCACTTAAGGGATATTCTGTACATCCTGAGCATGTAGCAGTGGCTGATTCCAAGGTAAGACCTTATACCAAGATCAGAAGTTGTCTGGATTATGAGACTTAAGGCATGATAAAGCAGGTAGTCAGAGATCAGTTCTTTTTACAGCAAAACTCTGAGCTTGCAAAATATATAAAACAGGGGTGAAGAGATAAATGTTTTTTATTATGGGAATCACAGATGGCAGGAAAGACTTTAACTTTAATCAGCTGATCACCTGTTCCATCTGCGGGAAATATGGACGTTTCAACGTGTTTATGACATATACAGTGCTGTCTCTTTTCTTTATACCGACTTTCAAGTGGAACAGACATTACTATGTGCAGACTAGCTGCTGCGGAACTGTTTATGAGCTTGATCCGGAGATTGGTAAGATGATTGCCAGGGGTGAGGAGATAGAGATACTGCCAAGCCATCTGACTCAGGTAAGCAGTGGAAGAGGATTTACTACTGGCTATAAGAGATGCAGGCAGTGCGGATACGAGACAACTGAGGATTTTGATTTTTGCCCGAAATGTGGAACGAGGTTTTGATAGAATGACAGAGATAAGCAGGCTGAAAAGTATAGTAGAGACGCTTCGAAGTGAAAACGGCTGTTCCTGGGATAAGGTGCAGACACATTCCAGCTTGAAAGCTGCGTGCATAGAGGAAGCAGCGGAAGTTGTTGGAGGAATCAACATTCTCGAAAAGACTGGGGATGCGGCAAACCTAAGGGAAGAGCTTGGGGATCTGCTGTTGCAGGTAATGTTTCACTCTGTAATCGCAGAGGAAGAGGGGCTATTTACTTTTGAAGATGTTGCAAAGACCATTTCAGATAAGATGGTCAGGAGACATCCGCATGTTTTTGAGGGCGTGAAATATGCTTCAGAAGAAGAACTTCACGAAGCCTGGGCTGCGATAAAGAAGGAAGAGAAGAAAGGCAGAGAGTGGGAAGCAGATTACCTTGAAGGGGCTTTCAATGAGGCATCTGAGCTCATTGAAAAAGCTAAGGAGCGTAAGGGGGTTAATAGCAAATGAAGGATGGAAAACTGTAATGGTCATAGCTGTTAGCGCATGCCTTTTAGGGGAAAACTGCAAATACAACGGTGGGAATAACTACAGCGAGAAGGTCAAGGCTTTCTGTGAAGGGCACGAGGTGATTCCTGTATGTCCGGAGGTAATGGGAGGTCTTCCTACACCAAGGATTCCGGCTGAGATAGTGAACGGAGTTGTTACCAATAAAGAAGGCAAGATTGTTGATAAAGAGTTCAGATCCGGAGCAGAGGCAGCCTTTAAGAAGATAATGGATGCCGGTGCTGAAGTTTGTATTCTTCAGTCAAGAAGCCCAAGCTGCGGAGTAAAAGAGGTTTACGATGGCTCTTTTACCGGAAAGAAGATCCCAGGCATGGGAGTGTTTGCTCAGATGGTTAGTGAAACATCGATTAAGCTAATTGATGTGGAGGATTTGGACTGATTAAGAGAATGCTAAAGGTGCCAGGATCTCTTTTGTATGATGAGTACGGATAAGTTGGTCCATTTAGGACAATCTTATCCGTAAACCAAGAATCAAAATCACCAAAAACCTAAAGAGAACAAGGAGCATTACTGCATATTAAATGAAATCCTAGAATGTGCAGTAGTGCTTTCTTTTGAATACTGTATCATTTAAAAGAACTGTATTCATACAGTAACGTGATTACTGTAATTATCTTGGTTTTCAAAATCCTACAGTAAATGTAAAAAATATTTACTGTAGATCTCTAAATTATCTTATTCCTGCAGTAGTAAATCTGGCAGGACTAATCAATAAAAGAAAAATAATACTGTATCAATAATATTTTTTGCGTTGGTGCAGTAGTGGGAATAAATAATTACTGTACCAGGAGTTAAAATCTCTTTTGTACAGTATAAATAGCAAAAACCTAGAAAAAGTACGGATAAATCGGTTCATAAAAGCCAATCTTATCCGTAATCCGCAATCCCCAAAAGATTGAACACTAGTTCGCGGATGAAGAGGCCTTTTTTGGACACCTGTTATGGCAGAATAGGATTATCAAAAAAGGAATGGAGATTGTGAATTATGAAAAGAATAATATTAAGTGTTTTAGTAGCAGTAATGATGATGGTAACGGCAGTGGGAATGTCATCTATATCAGTAGAGGCAGCAGGTAAGAAGACAACAACCAGTTATTCATCAAGTAAGAAGAGTTCTAAGAAGAAAACAACAAGCAGCAAGAGCGCGTCCAAGAAGAGAAGTTCAAAGTCATCAAAGAAATCCTATGATTCTTACGATGTGCACAGTTACAAATCAGCCCAGGACTTCGCTGATGATAAGTACGAAGAGTTTTATGATTACGAAGATGACTATGAAGATGAAGACGAAGCTTATGATGCAGCAGAAGATTACTGGAACGATAACTATTGATGCGTGGCTGAGAGGAAAAGGAAACAGCAAAGCTGATGATGGCCATGTGATTGTGGATGTCAGGCGTCAGGATGAGTTTGGCGGAATCATCGGCTGAACCGGAGAGGTTGTTACAGAGGAGACGAATAAATAATTTCTTATAGGAGCTGCTTTAGGAGTGAGGTTCGACAAAATAAAAGAGTAAATATCGGCAAAAAATATAATATTACCGATATTTACTTGAATTCATTCTATGTACAGAGTATATTTAAGTAAAAGTAGGAATAAAAACATTTTTTACCGAGGATTACTTAAAATGATTATGTCATATGAAGAAGCAATAAAAGAATACGGCTCAGATTATAAACTCAAGAAGGCCATAGATTCAGGCAATGTTTTTAAAATTGAAAATGGGATATATTCAAGTCGAAAGTACAATAATGAGCTGGAAGTTATATTGAAAAAATATCCAAAAGCCATACTTGCAGGAGAATATGCTTTCTATATTCATGGTCTTACAGATGTTATACCAGAGAAATATTTTCTCGCGACATCTTCCAAAGCTGCTCGGATTACAGATAAGAGAGTGGAGCAGCTATATGTGCGTCAGGATCTTTTACCACTTGGAGTACAGGAAATAGAAAAGAATGGAGTTGTTGTAAGGATATATGATAAAGAACGCATGCTCATCGAACTTCTTCGGAATAAGAATTCTATGCCTTATGACATCTATAAAGAGATTCTGTTAAATTATAGGGGAATAATAGGTGACCTTGAAATATGGCGGATCCAGGAGTATGCCGAAATATTCCCAAAAAGCAAAATGATTTCCAAAGCCCTGGATGAGGAGGTAATGTAAATTGAATATAAATGAAATGATAGATATATACATGGAAGATGGTTTGACAAGAGAGCTTGCCGCAGCAAGAGTCTGTCAGGATGTTGTTTTGAAGGCTATATCGATTGGACCGCTAAACAGGAATGTTACAATAAAAGGTGGTGTTGTCATGCGTAGTATTACGAACAATAACAGGCGAGCAACACGTGACATAGATCTGGACTTTATCCATTATTCTATTTCTGATGAATCC
The DNA here is from genome assembly GCF_900108105.1 of Butyrivibrio sp. Su6. Taxonomy (GTDB): domain Bacteria; phylum Bacillota; class Clostridia; order Lachnospirales; family Lachnospiraceae; genus Butyrivibrio. Next base: position 233,525 of record NZ_FNUR01000002.1, read on the forward strand.
ATAAGACTGTTTGTAGAGAAATTAAACTGCATAGATGGGCTCAATATTGCAATCACCAGCGATATCAAAGAACTAAAGCATCAGGATTATCATGGAAAAAGTATAGAAGTATTGATCACTGATGAATCCGGAAGCAGCATCAGTAGCAAAATCGACATTGGGGTACATAAGGATCTGGACGTTGAACAGGAAGAGTACTGCTTTGATGTTTGTATGGATGAAAACGGGGCGAGCCTGTTGAAAAACACAGTTGAACAGTCTTTTACAGAGAAATTGCGTTCTCTTCTGATATTTGGCAGTAATAGCCGAAGATACAAGGATATTTATGACATGTATTATCAAAAGACAGTTGCTAAAAGAGATAAGCTTTTAAACTTGATTGACCACTATATTCTTTCTGACCCTGGAATGAGAGAAAACACGATGGGAGAAATTATTACTCGAGTGTCAAATACATTTAGAGATAAGCAATATCTGAAAAGAGTTGATAGCTCAAGGCAACGCTGGGTGGATGACGATATAAACGAAATAGCAGATGCCATTGTAAAATATCTGTCTGATTTTAATGTTTTGTAATAATCGGTTAATAGCTATAAAATATGAGGGCAGCTCATCTTCTGGCTTTTTTCTTTTGCTGACCTTGGAATTAATTCTGATATAACCCCAGACTATCACCGGCTATAGGAAAATACATACGCAGAATAAGCGCTATTGTGCCTATAATGGTAACAAAAAATGATTGTTTCCGTGGAGGGCAAAAATGGTCAATGAAAAGGTAAAAGAGTTTCTTATATCCAATAACCTTGGTGACAGGCTTACAGAACATACAGAAACGATTGATACAGTTGAACATGCTGCACAGCAGATAGGCTGTACCGAACCGGAGATTGCAAAGACATTGTCTTTTGTAGTAGATGAAAAGCCTGTAATTGTGGTAATGGCAGGCGATGGTAAGGTTAACAGTTCTAAGTTCAAATCGCTATTTCACACTAAGCCACACATGATTCCCAGGGATCAGGTAGAGAGTATCACGGGATTCCAGCCAGGCGGAGTCTGTCCTTTTGCTGTGGCTAATAACATCCCTATCTGGCTTGATGTATCCATGAAGAGATTTGAATATGTCCACCCTGCAGGAGGTAATGAGTTCACTTCTGTCAAAGTGACACCTTCAGAACTTGAAGCTGTTACCGGAGCCGAGGGCTGGTGCGATGTATGTAAAGGATGGGAAGAAGACGAGTAAAGAAAAATAGAGCAATTACTACTGAAATTTCATATAATGGTTAAAAAGGGGTGTTTAAAGGAGGGATTATGAGGTTTATAGGAAATGTTATCTGGATATTATGCGGAGGGCTTCTTAGTGCCCTGGGATGGTGGTTTGTAGGGCTGCTCTGGTGTTGCACAGTTGTTGGGATTCCTGTGGGACTTCAGTGCTTTAAGCTGTCCTCAATATCACTGAATCCTTTCGGAAAAGAGGTTGTGGATGAAGGCGGAGCGGTATCTCTGCTTCTTAATATTCTTTGGATCTGCCTCTCCGGAATTGAACTTGCAATTGCAAATGCAATTATTGGATGTATTTTATGTGTCACCATTATTGGAATTCCTTTTGGTAAGCAATTCTTTAAGATTGCGAGAGTAGCTCTTTTCCCATTTGGGGCAAAGGTTGTTAGGGTTCATTATTAATGGTCAATTGAAATGAAAAAACATATTGACAGCAAGTTGTCAGATAATTATACTAACAACTAATAATTTTCAGAAAGAGAGCAGCTATGATTAAGAGTATCCTCGTCAATTCTAATATGGTCAATAACGAATCCGTGAAATACAATCAGGGATCTGTTTTTGATATGCATGATGAGGAATAGTTACAATAGAGCATAGCTGTATTGTAATTATGATATGTGAGCCTCATCAGACAAGTCGTTTGATGGGGCATTTTTTAGCAGAGGCACATATAGAAAGAAGAGGTGGAAAATGGTTTTTGAAGAAAAAGAGTATATGCTCGGGGAAAAGAAAATATTGCTTCGAAGCGCTAAGCCGGAGGAGGCGCAGCTTTTGGTTGATTATCTGAAAACTGTTTGCGGAGAAACAAGGTTTCTTCTCTGCGACCCTGATGAAGTAAAGTACACGGCTGAGTCTGAGGTAGAGTTTATCAATGCCAAGAATTCATCTGAGGATTCCATGCTGATACTTGCTTTTGTTGATGGAGAATATGCGGGCAACTGTTCATTTCAGCCTATAGGAAGCAGACGCAGGGCCAAGCATCGTGTAGATATCGGAATTGCTCTTTATCAGAAGTACACTGGATTTGGGCTGGGACGTCTCATGCTGGAGCAGCTTCTTTTTACAATAAAAGAGCTGGGATATGAGCAGGCAGAACTTACGGTAGTTGGTGGTAATGACAGGGCATATCACCTCTATGAGAGCCTTGGCTTTAAGGAGTGCGGAAGGATACCGAAGGCAAACAAGTACCAGGACGGTACTTATGCAGATGATATTCATATGGTTAAGAAACTGCAATAATTCAAGATAAGCAGATATCCGGGAAAGTGAGGAGCAGTAATGGAACTTCGAAGAATTAACACTGACGATGCCAGATCACAATGGGAATACACAACGGAGCTACCTACCGATGAGAACGGGTTAACTAATCCATATCACGGCGTTTCATATGATGAATATATAGCAAATGTACTTCCGACTCTCATATCTTATGAGCATCCTGTAAATATGCCAGACTGGTTTGTACCTGAAACTTATTACTACTTATGGAACGAAGGAAAGCTGGTTGGAGAGTTTCGTATCAGACATCATCTTACAGATACTCTTAGGAACGGCGCGGGACATATTGGTTACAGCATCAAGAGGGATGAAAGAGGAAAAGGGTATGGTACAGCCGGCTTAAAGCTTACTCTTTCCGAGGCCAATAAGATTATCCCCGAGGATGAGATTTACCTTCGCGTCAATAAAGACAACATCGCATCTCAAAAGGTAATGCTGAATAATGGGGCATACAGAGCAGGTGAAGACGAGGATCATTATTTTATGAGGATAAAAAAGTACTAATTTAAAGAGATAGCTGGTGTAAAACTGCCACTATCCAGTATGTTTCAAATAGTGGCAGTTCAAATTGCGGTCGTAGTTCTGCCTATATCACGAGTAATGTAGATGTGGGCAGTTGATTATTCGGGATGATTTCTGCCTATATTTTGAGTGCTATTGATATAGGCAGTTGAAATTTGAATTGAAATTCTGCCTCTTTTGAGATATATGTGATATAGGCAGGATATTTAAGGCCAAAAGAACTGCCTTATTTGAGGTATATGTGATATAGGCAGAATATCTAAGGCCAAAAGAACTGCCTTATTTGAGATATATGTGATATAGGCAGAATATCTAAGGTCAAAAGAACTGCCTATATATGTGAATAGTGCGATAGAGGCAGAAAGACAGGCTTGATCTGATACCCGAATGGTAGATAGAATAATTTGGGGATAATCGGTTATAAAAAGTTTTCAGATGCTTTAACACAAGGAGTTACAAAAAGAGATGAATATACAGATCTGGGGCACCAAAAAGTGCAATGATACAAAGAAAGCGGAACGCTTCTTCAAAGAGCGCAATATAAAGTTTCAGTTCATAGACCTGAAGGAAAAAGAAATGAGCAAGGGTGAGCTGAACTCTGTTGTCAGCGCTGTTGGAAGTGTCATGGAGATGGTCAATACTGAAGCCAAGGATAAAGACACTGTAGCTCTGATCCAGTATATTGCTGATGAGGACAAGTTCGACAAGCTTCTGGAAAATCAGCAGATCATCAAGACACCTGTGGTCAGAAACGGCAAGCAGGCAACTCTTGGCTACCAGCCGGATGTTTGGAAGAAGTGGCAATAATAGACAGGCGTCACAGAAACTTAGTTTTGCAAATATAAGATAGGAGGCATAAATCATGGTAAAAGTTTATTGTTATTCTAAATGCACTACTTGCAAGAAGGCGCTGAAATGGCTTGATGACAATAGCATTAAATACGAGAGCCTTGATATAAAGGGGCAACATCCTGACCGTGATACGATAAAGAAACTCAATGCTAAAAGTGGACTTCCTTTGAAAAAGTTTTTTAACACCAGCGGACAGCTGTATAGAGAAATGGAACTGTCAAAAAAGCTTCCTAATATGAGTGATGACGAGATGCTTGATCTGCTGGCATCAGATGGGATGCTTGTAAAAAGACCATTGCTGGTCACAGATAAGAGAGTGCTTGCTGGATTTAAAGAGGCTGATTGGGAAGAGGCTTGCTTATAATCATGTAATGAAAGAACACATGATAGGACAGTATGACGAGTTGAGAAAGAAAAAATCTCGCAGAAACAGTAAGCTATAAGGATGATAAAGGAAGATAAGTACCAGTAGATTGACAGATGAGGATAATGATCCGAGACTGGCCTATGAGAAGATAGTTGACTCTTTTGATTTAAGTGAGGATAGTGAGTAATGGTAAAAAAGATAGTGAGAGATCCAATGTTTTTGCGACAAAAGTCAGAGCCGGCAACAGAGGCTGACAAGCAGGTTATTGTCGATCTTCTTGATACACTGAGAGCCAACCAGGAGCGTTGCGTTGGCATGGCAGCCAACATGATTGGTGTGAAGAAAAGAATAATCGTAGTTGCCATGGGACCTTTTCATTTTGCGATGGTTAACCCTGTTATTACTAAGAAAACCGGAGAATATCAGACAGAAGAGAGCTGCCTTTCCCTTGAAGGAGTAAGGCCCTGCACCAGGTATAAAGAGATCGAGGTGGATTACCTTGACCAGGATTTCAAGCCACAGCACGGGAAGTACAAGGATTTTACTGCCCAGATAATCCAGCATGAGATCGACCACTTTGAGGGAATATTGATTTGAAATTAAAAATTTTTTTAAGGAACATAAATCTGATTAAAATTGTAAAGTTCACCGTCAATAACGCCTAATGCGACAAGCATGTCACTGGTCATATAATACTCTTTAGCATCTGCTGACCAACCGGGGTAATTGTCTCCCTTAAACTCTCTTCCAACAATGTATTCTTCCTCGAGATTTGCAAACTCACCATCATCAACAAATTTTTGAAGATAGATTTCACAGTTTTCTTTGATCTTAAAAGAAACATTTTCTTCGATCAGTTTTCTTACATTCCCCTCATTCAGCATGTAAACAACATGATATACCGGCTCATAGTCCTCTTTTTCAAGTGCATAATAAGCGTCATCATCACTGCATTTTACGAGGAAACGGTCGAATCTGCTGGAGCCTATAACATCTTTTTTGAATTCTTCATCTGTTCCATATTCAAGTTCTTTATTTACTTCCTCAAAAGAAACAACTGAGAACTGAGTCCCGTTTTCAGAGAAGATATAGCTGTTTTCTTCTGCGTTATCAACGTATTCTGTTTTGATCTTTTCTTCGCGGTACAGATCGCCGGTAAGTGTTGTTTCATCAAACTTTTTTACTATCATATAAAGGTTGCTGTCATTGTCATAATACTTAACGGCATCAAAGGTGTCAGCTTTTGCATTTCCGATGCATGAAAAAGAGATGGTTTCATTGCTGCCTGCAAATTCTAAAGTAGGAAAAGCGCCGCTATCCCAGCTGAACCTGGCTTGTGTATTATCATCTGCTGAAGCGAAATGGAAGGTAATGTTCTCGCCATCAATTTCATAGGTGAAAGGAATCCCTGATAAGCCATCTGTTGTCTGGGTAGAACCGGAAGTTTCGCTGTCAAAAACATAGTAGCTCGAGATGTTGTAAAGGTCATCTCCTTTGTATGCTGCGTATACAGCTCCTGAAAGCTGTGGATAACCATCAGATGAAAGGCCTGCTTTTGTGAAATTAAGTACCTCTGAGTTTGAATATTTTTCGCTAAGTTCATCATACAATGAAGGGTCTGCTGAGATATCTACGGCGCCGTCTTTGTAGTTATGGTAAACACCATCTTCAGCAGCTAGATAATCAATATTTGATTCTTCTGTAATAACGAACTTGCCCGTATCTTTACTTACATATCCTTTAGCTATAGAGTTACGCATAGATATTATTAGGCTGTTGTCATCGGTTACAGCAATCGGATATGCTGTCCCGCCGCTTTGGACAGAAGTGACCTTCTCGATAGAACCATTTTTTTCTATGTAAATGGTGGCTTCATAGGTTGCCAAATGTCCCATAGTGTCATCAAAAATATAACTTGTTACCAAGAGAGCATCCTCTCCTTCGCAGACAGGAGCATATGCATATGACTGTCCTGCATGGAGAGAGGTGATGAGCTGCTCATACTGTGAGGTTTTGCCGGTAGTTTCTGTAGTGGCATTTCCACATCCTGCCAATGCTGAAATGGCAATTGCTGTTGATAAAAGTAATGTAGCTATTCTTTTCATAATTCTCTCCCATATTCTGAATTTTTTTACACTATTTAATGATACGACTGAGTTTGCACAAGGATTATAAAAAAAGTATAAATTCAGAATGATACCCAGGGACGGGGTTGATGGACCATTTTGTTATTCAGAATAGCATGGAGTGTTCTTTTTGCGTATAATAGAGTAATTCGGAATAGAGGATGGAAGAGATTAATGTTTTTTTGGATACTTGCTTCATTGGCAGCATTTTATGTAAAGGGACTGTGTGGCTTTGCAAACACGCTGGTTTTTACTTCAATATTGAGCTTTGGCGTTGCAAATATAGAGATATCACCGGTAGAGCTGATACTTGGCTTACCGACCAATCTGATCATTAGCTGGAAGGAACGAAAATCAATTGATCTAAAGGTAGTAGTGCCTTTGGTGGTCATGGTAATTATTGGCAGTACTGTCGGGGCTTTTTTATTAAAAAACACAGATGTGACTATAATAAAAATAATATTCGGAATATTGGTTATTATCGTTGGCATTGAGATGCTGATCAGAGAATTAGCCAAAAAGAAATCTAAGAACTCAAAAGTTCTGCTGATAATTATCGGTATTTTGTCAGGCTTTTTGTGCGGACTTTATGGAGTTGGGGCACTTCTTGGTGCATATATTGGGCGAACAACAGAGGATACAAGATCTTTTAAAGCAAATATTTGCACAGTATTTATTATTGAAAACACATTTAGGCTTGGACTGTATCTCTTTTACGGAATCCTGACTATAGATATGTTAAAGAAAGCTTTGCTACTCTCACCATTTATGCTGATTGGCCTTGGCCTTGGAATGTACAGCGCCGGTAAGATAAATGAGCTCGTAGTAAAAAAGATTGTGATAGTTCTTTTGATTCTATCAGGAGCGGTGCTGATTTTTACAAATGTTGCATGATATAATAAATAGAAAATGACTAAATTTTGTGGGAGGGGTTTGAAATGAAATGCTGTATTGTTTATGCTTCAACACATCACGGAAACACAAAGAAGGTGGTAGATGCCATTGCTAAAGAGTTTGAGGTGGAGTTGATCGACGCCACACAGGTGCAGAAGAAAGATTTGTCTGAATACGATTTGATAGGCTTTGCTTCAGGCATTTATGCTGCGCAGTTCCATCAGCAGGTGAAGAATTTTGCCCATGAAAATCTTCCGCAGGGTAAAAAGATCTTTTACATAATGACCAGTGCTATGAATAAAGATTTTTCAAAATCCATGGCAGATTCAGTCAAAGACAAGAACGCTGAGGTTGTTGGTAAGTTCACATGCCACGGATATAACACTTTTGGACCATTTAAGTTGGTCGGTGGCACAAGTAAAGGGCATCCTGATGAAAATGATCTGACTGATGCAGTTGAGTTTTTCAGAAATATTATTAGAGTTGGTAGAGCGGAATGAACAGCAGATATAGTGTGATATTTGATATGGATGGCGTTATCTTCGATTCGGAGAGGGCATGTCTTTATACATGGACAGAGGCGGCAGCAGGCTATGGCATAACTGACGTGCGCGAGGTGTTCGACAGATGCATAGGAACAAATATGAATCAGACCAGGCAGATTGTTGAGGATGCCTATTCAAAAGACTTTGGCGAAGGTATTGCGGATAAACTTCTTTCTGAGAGCAGCAGACTCTTCCATGAGAAATACGATGGAGGCAGACTCCCAATAAAGGCTGGCGTAAAAGAAATCCTGGAGTACCTAAAGGCAGAGAATGTGAGATGTGCAGTTGCATCGTCCACAAGAAAAGCGGTCGTGGAAGCGGAGCTTAAAGATGCAGGGCTTTTAGACTATTTTGAAGAAATAGTTGGCGGGGACTCAGTTAAGGTATCAAAGCCCGACCCCGAGATATACCTCATTGCCTGCGACAAACTCAAGGTGGATCCCAAAGACTCTTTTGCCATCGAGGATTCATATAACGGGATCAGGTCAGCCCATGCAGCCGGAATGAAGCCAATCATGGTTCCGGATATGATTCCTGCTGATGATGAGATGAGAGAGCTTGCAGATACGGTCTGCGAAAGTCTTATTGATGTCATTGATTATTTTAAAAATATCGCAGATTGAGATGGCGATGAATATGTGGACAAGCGGAAGGTTAATAGATTAGTTCCGCAAAAGCCCAATGCTGTGAGAAACCAATAATGAAAAAGAGCTGACGAAGCAACCAGAGTATTGGAGGGAGAAATGAGGACACTTTTTATCGGAAACAGCCACACGTATTACAATGATATGCCCAAGATGTTCAAAGACATTTGCAAAGAAAATGGCATTGATATGCAGGTGACGATGCTCACTAAAGGCGGCATGGGACTTGACTATCATGCAGATAATGAGCAGACCAGGTTTAATATTCTTTACGGGGACTATGATTTTGTAATTCTTCAGCATGTAGCTCACCCAATGGGCGAGTTTTCTGTGATGGAAGACGCTGCGGACAGGATAATGGAATGGATAAGGCAGACCAAGGCAAAAGCCTGCTTTTATATGACATGGACAGAGGAAGGGAATGAGGAATTTCAGCCGGAAATGTCAGCAAGATACAGAAAGTTGGCTGAAAAATATGGATGTCTTGTGGCTCCTGTAGGGGAGAGATGGTGGGAACAGATTCATGCTCATCCCGAGACTGATCTGTATTTTGAGGACAGAAGGCACGCCTCACCTGCAGGCTCTATGCTCGCAGCCAGGACAATATTTGAGACGTTAAAAGAGCTTTATTGAGAAAAGCTGTCAACTCAATCTCTTTAAATGTCAGCTTAGGTGTCACTCTAAAGTGACACCTAAGCCTCTTTCATAAAGATAAGTAGTGCTATAGCTTAAGGAGCCATCGGCATTTTCCGTAACATCAGGAACGTTTACAGGAAGATGGCCCTGGGGTTTGTTTGAGCCAAATACTGTTTCGATGGCTGCTACGATATTGGCGTTTGTGGCCTTTAGACCGGAGCCACTGTCGGTTTTATCTGTGGGATCTGTACCAAGGGCTGAGCCCATGTAGGCAAGAACAATAGCATCTGCATCCTTATAAATAGCGGCGTCATATGGTAGGTTTTCGCTTACAAGAATGAACTTTCCTCCTGCAGCGTGAATGTCATTGATAGCGCTGGTAATTCCAATATATTGAGGACTGGTCTTATCCAGAGCGCCATTTCCGGAGGCATAGGAAAAGCCAATCACGACATCTGATCCGGATATCTTTTCACTCATTTCGTCTGTGTAGTGGAGTTTGACATCGGCGGAGGAATCGTAATAATAATCAATATTTATGTTTGTCTTTGAATCTATGTAATCCCCCTTTTTCAGTTCATCAATAGCATACTGCAAAGTTGTGGCATCAGCATTCTGTCTGCCAAGAACGAAGACATTCGCTGTTTCTTTTGAGACAGGAAGAGTTCTGTCATCATTTTTTACAACTGTAATAGCCTGTCTTGCCATGTCCATTTCAGCATCGTGATGCTCCTTGGAGCCGACAATCGCGATACTGTCAGACACATTTTTTTCTATATCAGATTCTTCAGTCTCGTCCAGCATTCCGTGTCTCGCTTTCAGAGAGAGGATACGGGTTACGCTCTCGTCAATCCTGGCCTGGCTTATCTCGCCGGAAGAAACTAAAGACGTAATCCCGGAGATGTATTCATCATAGAAAGTCGCAGCCTCTGCGTTTTTCAGATCCATAGGAAGGAGCAGAATATCAACGCCGCTGTTGATTACTTCTTTTGCGATGTTTACGAAGTATTCTGAGGAGTCTTTTTCACCCGGAACAAGACCCGCATCAGCAATTGCGTCCATTTCAAGGGCATCGGTTACAACAACGCCGTCGTAGCCCATATCGGTTCTGAGGATGTCAGTTATGATCTTTTTGGACATTGTAGCTGGGAAAAAGCCGGTAGTTACGCCATCTCCAAATGTCTTTTGCTCGTCGATAAGTGGAAAAGTTATGTGGGCTGTCATGATCATTTCAGCGCCATTTTCGATTGCCGCTTTAAAGGGCACAAGCTCGGTCTCCTTGATCTCGTCATAGGTCTTTTCAACAGAAGGCGTACCGATGTGGCTGTCTACACTGGTGTCTCCGTGGCCGGGGAAGTGCTTATAAGTTGCAATGATATTGTTCTGGGCAAGGCCCTTCGCATAAGCGTTGCCGAGCTTAGCCACCAGGGCTGGATCGTCGGAAAAAGACCTTGTGCCGATAACAGGGTTTGACGGATTATTGTTCACATCAATGTCCGGCGCAAAGTCAGCATTAAAGCCGAGGGCAGCGAGCTCCTCACCAAGTATACTTCCGGTTTTCTCTGCATTTTTTTCTGAATCTGTCGTGGCTCCGATGGCCATATTTCCGGTCATTCGTGTTCCCGAGGTCAGCCTGATCACGATTCCGCCTTCTTCGTCCACAGGAGTCAGATAAGGAATATGCGTAGAAACGCCTTCTATATGTTTATTATTGTCCTGAAGCTCGTGCAGGAGCCTTGTCACCTGCTCATTTCCGGTAATATTTGAACCAAACAAGATCACGCCGCCGTACTGATGGCGCCTTAAAGCATCACTAAGCTCCGGGAAAGAATTAAGGTCTGTTACATTTTCTTCGTTCCAGGTTCTGAAAGCCGGGATTATCATTTGTGATATTTTTTCATCCAGGGACATATTTTTTACCAGCCTGGCTACCCTGGCTTCGTCATTGTCTGCGGCACATCCGCTCAGCATATAAGTGCTTGTTAAAAGAGTAAGTGTAAGAATGATTGATATAAATTTGGAAAATTTAGATAACATTTAAGAACCCCCAAAAAGAATTAATGTTGCTATAATGTATGCTAATGTACATTTTATCATTCATAACTTTCGTTTCATCATGGGGATGGCATATTTTAGATTAATTTTAGAGATTGTTGTATGTAGTAGGAAAATCTTATAATGTAATAAAAAAGTTTTGGAAGGATTAGATCGGTAATGGGAGTGGAAATGGAATTACATAACGGAAGACCGGAAAACACTGAAAGCAGGCTTTCAAGAGAGATAAGAGTCTATGATTTTTTGGATGGGCTTGGAGTAGAGTACCAGAGAGTAGATCATGAAGCGGCCATGACTATGGAGGCCTGCGAAGCAGTAGATGTGGCACTTGGAACGACCATGTGCAAAAATCTCTTTTTATGCAACAGGCAGAAAACGGCATTTTATCTGCTCTTAATGCCTGGAGATAAGAAGTTTAAAACAAAGGAATTGTCTAGTCAGATAAATTCAGCAAGGCTCTCTTTTGCAGAAGCTGAAGACATGCTTAAGTTTCTGGATATTGAGCCCGGGGCAGTGAGCGTCATGGGCCTTATGAATGACAAGGGGCATGACGTAAGACTTCTCGTGGACGAAGACGTTAAGGCTGGAGAGTACATAGGCTGCCACCCTTGCGTTAACACATCAAGCTTGAAGATAAAGACTGAGGATATCTTTGGGAAGTTTTTGCCTGCAGTTGGTCATGAGGCAGAAATCGTCCATCTTGTTGGAGAAGACTGAGGAATGAGATAGAGATTACAGTTTAACTGATTGGATTTGGAATGGGAAATATGGGGATGATCAAATTCAGAGAGATAAAAGAAGCTGACAATGCCGCAGTAGCTGCGCTTGTCAGAAACAACTTGGAAAAGTTTAAGCTTAATATTCCTGGAACAGTGTATTTTGATGATGCACTGGACCACCTGAGCGACTATTACGATGGCGATGGGCGGAAATACTTTGTCATCGAAGGGGATGATGGCCAGGTTATAGGTGGAATCGGATATGACAAATTTGAGCCCATGAAAGATACAGCCGAGCTGCAGAAATTATACCTGGCGGATTCTGCAAAAGGCTCAGGGTTAGGCTATGAAATGATAGACTTCATCGAAGAAAAGATGCGAGAAGCGGGGTATAAGGCTTCGTATCTGGAGACTCATGACAATCTTATGGCTGCGATTTATATCTACAAAAAGAAGGGCTATAAAGAGATCGAGCGCCCCAAAGAGGTAGTGCATAGCACTATGAATAGATTTTTTTGGAAGAGGCTTTGATTTGTAACACCATGATTTAAAAACACCGTATTTTACTGATTGTGGGATAAGATTACCAAATTGGCGACATTTATCCCACATGATCAAGAGCGAGGAGAAACAATGCCTAACAAAAAGAATACAGATAAAAAACAGTCGGAAACAGCTGCTCGTCCAGAGATAAAATTAAAAAGCAATCCAAAGGCAGATGCCATGAAAAAGGCGCCGGATGAAGTCATTGCAATGGCCATCAGAGAGGCATTGATAAAAGATAAGGAAGGCAGATGAAGTTGTAAGAAAGCAGATGAAGCTGGAGAATATGGAAAACAGATGAACTTGCAGAACAAGGAAAACAGATGAACTAATGCAGAGGGGGGCAGTTATGCGGGGAATCAAGAATCATAAGTTGCAGCTAAAAGACCGGATTATGGCAAAGACAGGCGGGGTATGCGCGGCATGCGGGAAGCATCTTGAGAGGCAGAAAGTTACGATAGACCATTATGTCCCCAAGTACCATGGCGGCACGGATGATGAGAGAAATCTTTTGCCTTTGTGCAGAAACTGCAACAGGCAGAAATCATCCAGGATGGTGGTGGCTGAGGACTATTATCGATTTCTTGGAAAAAGATATTGCGAAATGGCTAGTGAATATAGAGATGAGCTGAAAAGACCTGTTTCTTAAACGAGGAGGACAGATGTGCTGTAGATATTACTTTAGTGACAAAGCTGCATATAAGGTTGAGGGTGACCTAAAGCTTACGAAGGGAGCGCTTGCTACCAGGGCTGGAGACATTACTCCTGGGATGGCTACTCCGGGAATCATCTGGAACAAGGGCACAAACGAAGACCTTGCGCTGGAGGATCTGTTTTGGGGAATCACATCCAAAGACAAAAAGCTCATCATCAATGCCAGGGCTGAATCGGTGACAAAAAAGTCGATGTTTGCTGACAGCATTCGGAATCGTAGGTGCATTCTGCCTGCTGCGGGATTCTATGAGTGGGATGCAAGTAAGACGAAGTTCAAGTTCAAAAGAGCTGATGAAAAGCCAATTTACCTTGCAGGTTTCTATGACCTTAGCGATAACAAGGATTCTTGCGTGATTCTGACGACCGCGGCAAATGCATCAATGAAGCCTGTTCACGATAGAATGCCGGTCATGATTGATACTGAAAATGTCAGGGATTATTTAAAAGACCCGGCTGCAGCCCTTGAAATGATAAAAGAGCCAATGCCAGAGCTTGATAGAAAAAGTGACTATGAACAGCTTAGCCTGTTCTGATCTTTTATCCGAACCCTGGAAAAGAAATGGCTAAAAATATTTAAAAAAATTTTATGCTAATATTCCAAAATAATAATATGTCAGTGTTATAATGCGCTTGGGGAGGCTGATGAGGCCTCTTTTTGCTTAAAAAAATTGGGCACCTTAAGGATCACGGATGAGAGGAGAAGGTGACGATGAAAGATTTTCTTGCAAAGATACTGTATTTCATACTGGCACTGATCATTTTGATGTGCGTGTATATCGGACTGTGCGCAGTCAATCCTGCTTTGTCGGAGCCGCTAAAGCAGGTCGTAGCTGACATTGAGGAGAAAAAGAGAATCAGTGCAGAAAGTGCGGCTGCAGCAAGCGCATCTGCAGCAAGCTCAGAAGCGGCAGCTACAGAGACTTCTTTGGAAGAGGAAACAGAAAAAGAGTCTGAGGCAGAAGAAGTCAGTACAGATGGGCCAGAGACAGCGCATCCCTATAATTTTGATCTGACTTACAAGGATTATGTTGATGCGTGGGACGACAGCGTGGTTGATGAAGAGAGCAAAAACAATCCTGATTATAAGGAGTTTGTGGATGCTTTCATAAATCCTTCGGAAGATACGTCTGAAGGGGATTACCCCAAAGACAGTTCCCATATGCTTTCGCCGCAACCTGAGATTGTTGATATTGAAGATGAAAAACAGGCGCAGGAGATCATCGACAGCATTGATCAGGGTGAGACCGGTGAAGGTCTGGAGTTTGATGAACTTTACTATCCTTACTATCATATGCTCAACGACAGATGCAAGGCTTTGTACAGGCAGATGTACGCCAATGCCGTTGCGCTTAACACGAAGTTTGCGCCCATAAATGAGGCAACCACCAATAAAGAGGTGGAGAGCGCGTTCTGCTGTCTTTTGGATGACCATCCGGAGCTCTTTTGGGTGGACATATCCTATTATTTCCAGTATGACTACAATGGAAATGTTATAGAGTTTGACTTTGATTTTTATAAGAATTTCAATGATATTGCTTCAGCGCGAGGCAAATTTGAGGCTACAGCCCAGAGCCTGGCAGCAGGCGCTCGGAGTTTAAGTTCTCCTTATGAAAAAGAGCTGTATATCCATGATCTGATAGTGGATAAGCTCAATTATCAGTACAATTCGCTGGATCAGAGTGCCTATAGTTCGGTGGTATTGGACAATACTGTATGTGCAGGCTATGCCCGCTGCTTCCAGTATCTGATGCAGCTTGTTGAGGTTCCGACCTACAATTGTCATGGTTGGGGCGGAAGCGAGCGCCATGCCTGGAACATAATCAAGCTTGATGACGGTTTCCACAATGTGGATTGCACCTGGGATGATTCGCTGGCTGGTTATGACTATTTCAATCTTAGCGATGCGGAAAACAAGAGCCACAGAAGAATGGAGTTTTCGGTTTATCTTCCTCCATGCGTTTCATCCGATTACAAGCCTGCATCAGGGCAGGAAACTATCAATGCTGGTTCGGAAGCAAATTCCGCTGCGAACAATGGGAATACTAATATTTCAATAGAAGTAGAAGAGGAAAGAAGATTTATATCATGGAGAAATGTTTAAGACCCCATCATGGGATGTGCTTTCAGTTCTATGAAGGCAAGGGCTACAGTGCTGATTTTACAGACCATATGGGACGTGTGATAAAAGAGCTAGAGGCTTCCCCGGAGCAGAAAGTGGTGCTGAAGGCTCAGACAGATGTTGTCTGCAAAAATTGTCCAAACAATGAGGGTGGCCTGTGCAGCTCTCAGGACAAGGTTATCAGATATGACAAAGAAGTGCTGAAGGCTTGCGGACTCAGCGATGGATGCGAGATTTCTTTTGACAAGTTCACAGGGCTGGTTAAGACCAGGATCATCAAGGCGGGTATCAGAAGCGATATCTGCGGTGATTGCAGCTGGGACTATATCTGCAGGAGTAAGGAGTAGCCGAGACGACATCTGCAGTAATAATGAATAGTCACGATATTTTGCTAAAAAAGTGAAAATAATAATAGAAAGTCGCCGTATCGGTCATATATCCATAAGCCTTTCCGGAATATACTTTAGCTATAAGAAAAAATAGTTTATGTTCTTGAAAGGATGGTGTTCATTATGTTATCACTATTATTTATAATATTTTTCTTCTGGATTTTTGGAAAGATGATCGGCTTTGCATTCAGAGCAAGCTGGGGAATCATGAAGATTATGTTTACACTTGTATTCCTTCCACTTATTCTTTTCGGGCTTTTGATCAGAGGACTTGTTTACATCGCACTGCCTGTACTATTGGTAGTTGGGCTTTACAGTCTCATCAAGCACGTTCAAGACGAGGTTTAAGAGGCACCATTGGTGCCTTGGCTCCTCTTCAGGTACATCCTACCGGCGCAGATAGCTGCGGCAATTGAGAAGATATAAAAGGCGGCCAGTATTCCAATGGCCATTCTCATTCCCAGGTGTTCTGCATTGAAGCCGGTGAGGGCTGTGAAAACAACACCGCCGATGCCCGTTGCAGTGGTGATCATGCCGGTCGAAAAGGCGGTGTTTTTTCCGGCGAAAGGAATCATCATATTGAGGACGCATGGATAGATGGCGCCGCTGGCAAAGCCAAGAGGGATGCAGAGCGCAAATACCACGAGGCTGTTATCCATAAGAGCTACAAGGACGGTGAGAAGTGGAATTGCCACAAGGGCAGTAAGCAGGATGGCTCTGGCTCTTTTTGCAAAATAGCCCACGAATACTCTCGAAGGGATCATCATTGCCCAGAACACTGAGAGGGCGTAGCGTCCGAGGCCTGAGTCCAAAACGTCCGCGAACAGAGTTTCTACAAAGTACGCAAAGCCGTTTTCAAATCCAACATAGATGCACATGATAACGCAAAGAAGCAGGATTCCCATAAGGAAGAATTCTGTTTCTTTTTTTGTGGACCCATCTGTGACAGCTCTCCTGGCAGCAGATTCTCTTTTCCCCTCTCCTGATGCCATGATTCCGGCAAAAGAAATGAGGCTTCCCACTGCGAGAATGGTAAAAAGAACTTTCCAGGTAAGCCCAAGTCCAAGGTAATACTCCACAACAAGCGGAGCCACCAAAGCTCCCAGGGCATACATGGAGGTCATGAATCCGATTTTTTTGCTACCGCTGATGGGATAGGAGTCTGCAAGAGCAGCGATGGATATAAACTGAAGTGCACTGGTGGTTAGGCCAAGAAAGAACACACCTACAACAAATGCACTTTGTAGACCAATTATCTGGATTCCTGCGGCGGCCACAAACTGGATCACCAGCAGGAGCTTTATACACTTTGTTTTGACGTTGGCGTCTGCCCATGCGCCAAGGATCAGAGGGGCAAGCATGGTGGCAAAGAGCTCAGTTGCCGCAAAGAGGCCTTTGGAGGTCTCGGAAAGATCGTAGTTTTGCCCGATGCTTCGAAGGCTGGCCTGGTAGCCGCCTGCTTCAAAGCCGTTAATGAATATGATCAAAAAAAGCACAAGCCATAAAAAGTCGAACTTTTCAGATTTATCATTACTGTTCATGGAAACCTCCTGAGCAGATATGCTTTTTAAGTACCGTCTACTGCTGAATGCGGTCAAGGACCTTGTGGTACATGTTTTCATCTGTGGCTTCTTTGTCAGATCTGAGCATTGCTGAAATGCTGACTTTCAGCGTCATCTTGTTGCCATCGAGCTCTCTTATAGATTCAATTGCTTCTTTTAACTGACTGCACAATTCATCAACTTCAGATTGCTTATCGGTGTATAAAAGAAGCGCAAAATCTGACTGTATCATTCTGGCCACAGCACAGCGGTCCTTTGTGACTTTCAGTATTTCCTGGCCCATTCGTTGCAGAAGCTTATTAATAAAGTCTTCTCCATAGTCAGCCGCAACCCTCGCATGCTTTATGTCTCTAAGTATGATGAGAGCATAGTCGCGCCCAAGGTCATGGTAGTTCTGGGAATAATCAATAAGGGCATCAAGGAAACCTTTTTTATTCATAAAACCGGTAACAGTGTCAGTTCTTTTTACGTTATAAAGTTTGTCTATTCTGGCCATTTCCTCATCAACATCAAAGAAATAGCCCATCAGGCCGATAATCTCGTTACCGTCATATATAGGAGTTTTGAAGCACATGATGTTATGGACAATACCTTTGACGATGCAGTATCCCGGAACACCTGAAACCACGGCTCCTTTGGAAAGAACATCAAGTTCATCGTTTCTGTATGCTTTTCCGTCGATATGCCAGCCCATGTCCTCATCATCTTTACCGAGGATATCGTCGATGGTAAAGCCGTAGAAGTCAAGGAACGCTTTGCTGGCGCCCAAAAACCTTCTGTTTTTATCCTTCCAAAAGAATTTAAGATGAGAGGCAGTTACAGTGTTTTCCCACATTTGTGCATACATTTGTGAGTCATCTGAATTAAGCCCGTAGTCTTCGCGGTTGTATAATTCCTGGATTTTGTTAAGGATTGAGTGGGTATCGTCAGGAGTTGGCTTTGTGCACATGAGGAATTCTTGTTCCTCTGTTCCTGGAATAAGCATGAGCGACAGGCCTTTCCACTCATAATTACCGTCACTTTGCTTGATCCTGAACATATTCTCGACATAGCCTTTGGAACTGTTTTCTATGCGGCTGTTAAGTGTAGACCAGTCGCAGAAAACATCAAACTTCTTGGCGTCAGCCAGCGCTATATATTCCTCTTTGAACTTTTGTGTATAGGTATTAAGATCCATGCCATCGCTGGAGCTGCCCTTCATATAACGGAATTTTCCAACCATTGGAATAATTGTGTTATTAGATGGATTGATCTGAGCCACAGTGTCAAACATGTGATTTATTTCTTTTAACCTGAAGTCAAGGCTGTTTCTTTTTTCAATATTTGTATCAGAAGATATATTGCGAATGGAGCTCATAAGGATATGGCTTCCGGCGTTTTCTGCAATCTCTTTTCCCTTAAGACAAAGAATGTTTCCATCAACAGTAAAGTAGAAGGTTTCAAGGTTCTTACTCTGCTCAACGGTATCAGCGAATTTTCTGAGCTGAGAATTTATGGGAGAGTTGGAATGGAATACTTTCTGATCGATATCTTCCTGGTCGTAGGATCTGCCAAAAGCCTGTATTTTGTAGATGTCATTCATGAAAAGAGTTCTGAGAACTCCGTTGTCATCTTCTAAAATGGCCAAAGGTTCATCAGTATGCCTTGCATGGAAGCTGGCCACATCGTAGAAATGGCGCCACTGCCTCTTTTCAATCTCAATTTTGCTCTCTTTGATATGGTCAAAAAAGTCATTTATGGGCATTGGTTTGCCGTAGTAATAGCCCTGGAGTCGGCCACAGCCGATGTTTTTTAGAAACTCCACCTGCTCCTGGTTTTCCACGCCTTCTGCCAGCGTCATGATATCAATTTCTTTTGCCATGATGACTGTAGAAGTAATTATGGCCTTGGATTTGTCGTCAAAGGAGCGAAGAAATGACATATCGAGCTTAAGGGTGTCGAAATGATAGTCCTTAAGGACAGTAAGAGAGGAATAACCGCTTCCAAAGTCATCCATCCACACCTCATAGCCGGTGCTTCTGAAGCGCTCTATCATGCCGGACATCAGCTCAGCGTCAGATACGATCATGCTCTCGGTTATCTCAACATGAATGTAGTCCCTGGGAATATCGTACTCGTCCACCGCATCCTCCAAAACCTTGAGCATGTCAGTGGCTTCAAGGTCAAGGCGCGAGAAATTGATCGATACCGGAACGGCATCGAGACCATTATGAATACGCTCTGAAATGTCGGAGCAGACTTTTTTAACCATCCAGCAGTCAAGCTTGTGGATTTGCCTGCTCTCTTCGAGAGCGCCTATGAATTTATCAGGTGAAAGAAATCCCATTTCAGGGTCGATCCATCTTGCCAGAGATTCAGCGCCGCAAAGCTGCCCTGTGAGCGCGCGAACAACAGGCTGGTAATAAACTTTTACCCAGCAATTTTCCAGTGCTTTCTCAATATTAGCAACCACGTATTCCGCGATTTTTTTGCGTTCCTGACTATTGTCTGAGGCAAGTGGCATGAACGTAATCTCCGTGAAAAAATTATTGCTATATTGAGCATAACATAAGTTGAGTACCGATAGTAAATAATATTATTAAATGATTATAAATATGACAAATTTAATTATTGTTTCCAAATAAGTTGTTTGCAATAAGTGGTGGTTTCCGCGTAATATAATTATGGAGCTTTAAGTATTTGAAAGGATATAAGTATGATAATTCAGACCGGGTCTCGCACAGATATTCCGGCTTTTTATGCTGACTGGTTTGCAAACAGGCTAAAAGAGGGCTTTGTCTATGTGCGGAATCCTTACAATATGACATATATTACAAAGTATTTGCTAAATCCTTCGGTGGTTGACATAATCTGCTTTTGCTCAAAGAATCCGAAACCCATGCTTAAATATCTGGATCTTTTGAAACCATATGGAATGTATTGGTATGTGACGATTACGGGCTACGGAAGGGACATAGAGCCCAATGTTCCGGATATACCTGATGTGGCAGAGACCTTCAAAAGACTCTCTGAGTTTGCGGGCGTGGATTCAATGGGATGGCGATATGACCCGATTTTCCTGGATGACAAATATACGAAGGATTATCATCTTGAGAAGTTCGAGGAGATCGCATCGACCCTTGATGGCTACACACAGACGGCAGTTATCAGCTTTATAGATATTTATCAGAAAGTGAAAAAGAACTTTCCCGAGGCGAAGCCCTTAGAAAAAGCAGACAGAATGTACCTTGGTGAAAAGATGGCTCTGATTGCGAAGGATCATGGGATGACGCTTCGGCCCTGCGCTGAGGGAAATGAGCTGGAAGTATTTGGCGCAGACTGCAGTGGCTGCATGACTCAGCCAATGTATGAAAAGGCTGTTCATAACAGCATGAATTTTCCAAAGGTAAAGAATGCGCGGGCTTCCTGCGCGTGCTATCTTGCGAATGACATAGGCATGTATAACACGTGCCTTCACATGTGCAGGTACTGTTATGCCAACTATGATGCGAAGACGGTGATGGATAATAATGAGAATCACGATCCGCTTTCGCCGCTCCTTATCGGGCATGTCAGGCCAGAGGATGAGATTCATCAGGCAGAGCAAAAGAGCTGGATCGACGGGCAGCTTTCATTTGATTTTCTGTGAGATGTAAACTAGAGGAAAAATACCAGTAATATCAGCGGATAAGCAATATTTACAGTTTGTTTTTGGGGTAAAATAATAAATGTATTGGAGGTAGCTATGGATAAGTCTTTTTTAGAGAAGAAAATTGAGCAGGTTGTGGATAAGCTTCTTAATCTTGGTGGAGCTGACTATGAGCAGGACAAAAAGATGTCGGTTGAGGAAATTATCAAGTCCGGAAAGTGCGCCAGGGATTATGGCATCGAGGAGTGGGACTGGCCGCAGGGAGTAGGTCTTTATGGACTGTATCTTTTGCAGAATTACAGGAAGAGCGATGAATATATGGATTTCTTTGTGAACTGGTATGAAAGAAATCTTGAGATTGGGCTTCCGTCCAGAAATATTAATACATCATGCCCATATCTTACGCTTATAAGCATTCTTGATAAGATGCCCGACAAGGAAAAATATGAGAAGTTATGCCTTGATCAGGCAAAGTTTCTTATGGAGGAGCTTCCAAAGACTAAAGATGGTGGATTCCAGCATGTGACAAGTGCTATCGGCGACAGAAACGGTGTCATGTTAAACAATGGCCAGATCTGGGCTGATACCCTGTTTATGGCAGTTCTTTTCCTACAGAAAATGGGCATAAAGTATGACAATGCTGCCTGGAGAGATGAGGCAACCCATCAGTTCCTGGTACATATAAAGTATCTTTACTCCAAGCAGACAGGGCTTTTTTACCATGGATTCAGCTTTGAGAGAAACGACAATTTCGGTGGAATATACTGGTGCAGAGGCAATTCATGGTTTACGCTTGGCGTTACTCTTTTCCTTGAGGACGCGGATTATCTTGATGGCGGCGTAAGGCAGTTTATTGTGGATACATTTGTTGATCATGCTGAAGCTTTGAGGAAATATCAGGGTGCGAGCGGACTTTTCCACACGGTTATAGATGACGAGACTTCTTACGAGGAAGTTTCCGGAACAGCTGCCATGGCAGCAGGACTTCTTCGCGGAATAAAGCTTGGAATTCTATCAGAAGATTACAAAGACTGTGCGGCTAAGGCTATCGCAGCTATATGCGACAATGTGGATTCAGACGGCACAGTGCTTAACGTATCGGCAGGCACAGCTATGGGCATGGATGCACAGCATTACAAGAACATTCAGATCCGTCCAATGGCCTACGGCCAGTCCCTTACACTGGTTGCCCTCTGCGAAGCGCTGTAAGTTGGATAAAAGGAAGCTGATTTCCTGCTGATTCTCAAAAATGGCAAAATAACGTAGATTTTTTTGCTAAAGAAAACATGTAATTGAGGCCGGGGCAGCAATACAATGTATTCATAGTACAAGCAACTAAAAACATTTTTTTAAGAAAGGATGTTGGTGAGGAATTATGAATATTACATTAGAAGCTGTTGAAAAAGTAATGGAGCAGACAGGCGTTGATTACAAAGCTGCAAAGGAAGCTCTCGTTAAAACTGACGGAGATGTTGATGCAGCAATCAAGCTGATCCAGCCGGATTCAAAGGATGTCAGCGATGACATCAAGGAAGCAATGGACAAGCTTAAGAAGAAAGTCGAAGAAGGAAATGTTGACAGAATTCAGATCAAGAAAGGCAACGAGGTAGTATTCAGCGTACCTGTTAATGTAGGAATTGTCGGTGGAATTCTTGGACTGGCAGCAGCACCTTGGGCACTGATCGCAGGATCAGTTGCAGCATTCGGACTTGGATGCCGACTTGAAGTTGTAAAAAAAGACGGAACTACAGATGAGATAAAATAAATATCTTATGAACTTATGAATGAAAGATATAGTGGTGATAAAGTTATTGCCACTATATCTTTTATGTCCCATGAGCACACCTGAGTCAAATGAGCTTAAAAGAATTCATTTATACCTGCGGGTTTCTGTAGTATTATCATATACATATGCGTTGTGGCAGATAAACAGGAGGTTTGTCATGGAAACTTGGTATTACGTAGTAGAAAGTATTGACGGAGATTATGCTAATTTAAAGAGAACAGATATTGAATCTGAGGATCTAAAGCTCGTTGCGAGAGCTCTTTTGCCGGAAGGAATAGCAGAAGGAACGCAGCTTAAGTATGAGTTCATGCAGTATTCAATTGTATGATCCGGTAATGACAATTTAAAGAACAGACTGAATTTTGGGGAGAAAAGTGTATGAGAAGTGAAATTGAGAGAAGATGTGAATTGTTGGTGGAAAACAGGAAGCTTGCGGGGAAGGCTTCTTTATTGGATCACGGTCTTATGAAAGTTGTAGCCGCTTCTTTTTTTACAGAAAAAGACAAGACGGCTGACGTTGACCAGCTTAAAGATTGTAAAAAGCTTATCAGAAAAAAGCAGGGAATCTTTTCAGAAATCAGGGGAAACAATGAGCTGATCATTGCAGCCAAGATGGCTGCCAGTGGTAATCCTGAAGGGTATCTGGATAAGCTGATAGATGTGTATAAGGAATTTCAGAAGGGTAAGATCCTTGGTTCGTCTTACAGAGTCCTTGCTGCAGCTTCAATCTGCGATACAGGAAGGGCATCCGAGGCAGAAAGCCTTGTTGAGAAGACCTATGAGATTATGAAGGGCATGAGAAAAGATCATCCATTTCTTACTACGGATGAGGATACAAGCCTTGCAGTCCTTTTAGCAATGAAAAATAAGAGTACAGAAGAGATATTGGAAGAATTGGAGGCTATTTACCAGCTTATTAAAAAGAACTTTGCATTCCATGAAGATGCTGCATACTCACTTAGTCAGGTGCTTGCAACATTTGATGGACAGGCAGAGGTAAAGAGCGAAAAAGTAATGGAGCTTTTTGAGGCCTTCAAAAATGCCGGAGCAAAGTATGGTAAAGGCTATGAGCTGGCTTCTCTTGGAATTCTTGTGGGAATCGACAGGAATACAGAAGAACTTGTTTCTGAGGTTGTGGAAGTAGCAGAATATCTTAATGGCAAAAAAGGCTTTGGAATACTGGATATGGACAGACATACAAGGCTTATGCTTGGAACTATGATAGTTTCAGGAATTTATTCTGACGGAAATGTAGCAACTAGTGCATCTGTCGCAAGCAGTGCTCTTTCTGCCGTTATTACTGCGCAGCTTTGCATGTACGTAGCAGTTATGTCTGCGGCTTCTGTTTCTTCATCATCAAGTAACTGATGGAGTGCGGCATCAGGGAACAGATTTGCCAACTGATTGAAATTTAGAGCCTTGGGCGATATAATAATCACATAAAATCTGCTTTTTGTGGCAGCTGATACTCGTAACGGCTTGTATCAGCTGCCTATATTATTGCAGACTCATTGATAATAAGCACGAAAGGCATGGAAACAGAAATTGAGAAAAGCAAGATCAGAAAAAGAAAACGCAATGAGGGAGAAGATGATTCCCGAGTTATATGAGAACAAATATAACAGCTTCATTGGGTTTGAGATTATGGAACTGAGTTCAACTTACAGTAAAGCTAGGATTAAATGTGACTCAAGGCTTCATAATACATATGGCAGTATACACGGAGGTGCACTTCTTTCCTTCGTTGACGCAATGGCGGGAGCTACTGCAAGTATGAGCGGATATTACGCAACGACAGTATCCGCAAACTTAAACTTCTTGTTGCCTGCAGTAAATACAGAGTATATTTACTGCGAATGCATGAAGCTTAAGACCGGTAAGCACATTTTGGTATTTGATATAAGAGTTACTGATGATGACGGAAATCTTTTGGACAGTGGTGAATTTTCATTCTTTGCCAGCAAGGTTCCTGTTCTGGGTGACAATCTCAAGTTTTGATATGACAAAAAGATGGGTAAAAGACTCTGCGAAACAGCAGAGTCTTTTATTTTATACTTATTTTAGATAATGTGCTGACGCAGTATAGTAAAATTGATATGGATAACTACACTCAATGGGGAAAGCAAGGGGCAAGGAGAAAAATGATTTCGTTAGCGATTTCTTTAGTAGTACTTTTATGTGGATATTTGGTGTATGGAAAAATAGTTGAGAAGATTTTTGGACCTGATGACAGAGAAACTCCGGCGGTTACGATAAATGACGGAGTAGACTGTGTTCCAATAAAAACGGGCAAGGCCTTTTTGATACAGCTATTGAATATAGCGGGGACAGGCCCGATTTTTGGCGCTCTAATGGGAGCATGCTTCGGACCGGTTGTCTTTTTATGGATAGTATTCGGATCAATTCTTGGTGGCGCCGTTCACGACTATCTGTGCGGAATGATCTCATCAAGAAATAAAGGCGCATCAATAGCGGAATTATCAGGAAAGTACCTTGGTAACAAGGTTCGAATCGGAATGCGCGTATTTTCAATAGTTCTTTTGCTTCTTACAGGAACTGTATTTGTTACAAGCCCGGCAGCTCTTATTGCGAAACTTACTCCTGACATCTTTAGCACGAGTTTTTGGGTAATCATTATTCTTTTGTATTATATTCTGGCAACTCTCCTTCCGATCGATAAGCTTATTGGTAATCTCTATCCAATATTTGGAATAATCCTCATTGCGATGGCAGCAAGTGTTATGGGCGGAACCATTTTTGGAAACTACACTATTCCTGAGGTTACGTTAAAAGACCTCCATCCTGAGAATCTACCTATTTGGCCATTCATGTTTATAACTGTGGCCTGTGGAGCTATTTCAGGATTTCACGCTACTCAGTCGCCTATGGTAGCCAAGTGCATAACCAGTGAAAAACAGGGAAGAATTGTGTTTTACGGAGCGATGATATCAGAAGCTGTTATTGCACTGATATGGGCCGCTGCAGGAGTTGCATTTTATGGATCAACACAGCTTTTAAACGATGCATTGACAAATCTGGGCCAGTCCGGAACTGTGTATGAGATTTCAAGGACAATGCTTGGAAGTGTTGGTGGAATCCTCGCGGTGGTTGGCGTTGTTGTATGCCCGATAACATCAGGAGATACAGCTTTTAGAAGCGCCAGACTTATTATTGCCGAGATGACAAAGCTTGATCAGAGTAAGATAAAAAATCGTCTTATCATCACACTTCCTCTGTTAGGAGCAGGAGCAGTCCTTACTCAGCTTGATTTTAATGTGCTCTGGAGATATTTTTCCTGGTCCAATCAGACTCTGGCAATGATCGCACTTTGGACATTTTCAGCATATCTGCTAAAAGAAGGTAAGAGTAAAAAGAGCTCTCTTATAGCCGCACTTCCTGCGACTTTTATGTCAGCAGTCAGCATGACATACATTCTTATGGCAAAAGAGGGATTAAGGCTGTCTGCAGCTGTAAGCTATCCAATCGGTATAGCATTCGCACTTGCTCTTTTTATCTTTTATTTAATGAAACTAAAAAATAGATAAGAAGAATACAAACAGTATATTGGATAAAAGTTTTCTAAATATTATTAAATATTTTTAGCTATAGTGGATTTTATCTATGGGCTTTATTAGAATTAGTGTTATAAGATTCATGGATTGGTTTATTGTCAGGTGTGCTGCCTATGGCTAAAAATAGCGACATTTACACGCCCAATATAGTAGTTGATGCGACGGATTATGATGAATTTATGAAAGAAAATCGAAGGATCATAAACCGTTATATTAACACGGTGCTTTGGCTCTGTATTTTTACAGGACCAGCTATTGCCGTGGGCATTTTTTATGGAGTGTTTAATGCTGCCTCATACAGCACCTGCGTTGTGATCTCTGCGAGTATGATCGTAGTGGCTTTTCTTCATCGACAGATAATCAGAGTATGGCCCTATGCGCGTTTTGCAGGTCTAATAGCATTTCTTTGCATGGAAGTGCTCCTGGTTCAAATGACCTACAACCATATTCATGTGAATATTACATGGTTCTTTGTACCATTTTTAAGCACCCTTTTTTGTGAAAGGAAATTATTCATTATTAGCGTAACAACTAATTACATTGCAATGATCATATCTTCGTACATAATTTCTTTTTACAATGCTGATATTATTTCTGTTTATAGCACAAACATGGAGTTTTTTGCCAATACACTGATGGGATATACCATTGAAACAGCGGTTATGACGGCTTCGGGATTGGCAATCATGAGGATTGTCAGCGGATACTTTGCAGATCTTATTCATAAAAACTGTGAGACTCGTGCGTATGCTACGCAAATCCATGCTCAGATGGACGTTCTTTATTCCATGTCTGAGGTGTATGACTATGTCAATCTTATAGATTTTAAGGCAATGACAGAATTGTCCATTAAGGATGGAGAACAGGCAAAACCCTTAAGTTTGGGGGACCATGCTCATTCTCTTATGAATCATCATATAAAAGAAAATGTGGATAAAGAACATCTGGAAGACTTCTGGGATTTTACAAATCTGAAAACCCTCAAGAACAGGTTGTATGGTAAAAGATTTATCTACGGAGAATATATAAATGTAAAGACCGGGTGGTTCAGAGCCCAGTACATCAACATTGAAGAGGATGAAAAGGGCTTTCCGTCACTTATAGTGTACACTGTCCAGAATATAAACATGGACAAAAGAAGGGAAGAGAATCTTATAAAGATTTCTCACACCGACGTTTTGACCAATGTTTATAACAGGAGATGTCTGGAATACGATCTTTCTGTTTATAAATCTAAGCCTCTTGAAGATGACTTTGTTATAGCTTCTGTTGATATCAACAGGTTAAAGCATGTCAATGACACCTTTGGACATGCTGCGGGAGATGAGCTTATCTGTGCAGCTGCCAATGCTTTAAGTGAATCACTTGGAGATAGAGGAAAAGTGTACAGGACAGGTGGAGACGAGTTCACACTTGTTATTCATACAAAAGATATTTCTGCTATAGATGGCGAAATAAAAAAGAACGTCTCCGCGTGGACAGGAAGCTATGGAGGCAAACTTGCGATTTCAATAGGTTATGCAGTCCATGCTGATAACCCTGAGGTGGGATTGGAGAAATTAAAAGTAATGGCGGATTCTTTGATGTATGAGGACAAGAATCGTTATTATCAGAGAAATGGCTATGAAAGAAGAGTGAAAGAATCCTGAAGTTTTTTTCAGGTTGCTTTAAATCAAGTTATATCATTTTTTTGATGGAAAGGAAAAAATATGGGAAGTCTCACAAAGCGAATTTTATCATGTTTAGCATGCGTGGCATTAATTGTGTTTTGCATTGGCGGAAGCATGTATGTCGTTGAGCACGAAGGACATCAGTACGATGGCGCAGCGCAGGGCTTTGCAGGAGAGATCAAGGTCTCTGTTTTTGTCGAAGGAAATACTATAACAGATATTACATATCAGACAGAGGGCGAGACACCATCTATTGGAGGAAGTGCCATAAAAGCACTAAGGACAAAGATCCTGAAGACTCAGAATGTGAATATTGATACTATTTCCGGAGCGACTTATTCCTCAAAAGGTTTTTTGGAAGCTGTAGGAGTGGCGCTTGGAGAGGCTGGTATAGTTGCTGATGGAAGCGGAGCTGGCGCAGGAACTGCCGAAGATTATGAAGCTACTGCTGATGTTGTAGTTGTCGGAGGCGGCGGAGCCGGTATGACGGCAGCAATCACCGTTGCTGAAAATGGTAAAAGCGTAATTCTTCTTGAGAAGAGTGATATCCTTGGCGGAAATACAAGCCGTGCAAGCTCAGGAATGAATGCAGCAGAGACTCATTATGAAAAAGAGCAG
This sequence comes from Butyrivibrio sp. Su6, assembly GCF_900108105.1. GTDB lineage: Bacteria > Bacillota > Clostridia > Lachnospirales > Lachnospiraceae > Butyrivibrio. The sequence goes on from NZ_FNUR01000002.1 coordinate 262,045, forward strand.
GGAATTGAAGACTCCGTAGAACTCTTTATTGAGGATACCATTAAGAGTGGAAAAGAGATAAATGATCCGGAGCTTGTAAGGACTCTTGCTGAGAATACATCAGAAGCTATCGACTGGCTGGATAAAGAGAATGCTCCTCTTTCAGGCCCTTTGGGAACAATGGGCGGTCTTAGTGCAAAAAGAACTCATCGCCCTGTGGATGCAGAAGGAAATGTTACTTCTGTAGGTAACTTCCTTGTATCAGCCCTTGGCGTAAGACTTGATGAGCTCGGAATTGAAGTACAGACCGGAGCTGCAATAAATAAGATCCTCATGGAAGATGGAAAAGCTGTAGGTGTATCAGGAGTTGGAGCATATGGCGAAAACATCACTGTTCATGCTAATTCCGTTATCATTGCAACAGGTGGATTTGGCGGCAACATGGATCGTATCGTAGCGCTTCGTCCTGATCTTGCAGGATATATTTCCACAAACGTGGCAACTGCAGATGGTGATGCCATTGATTTCCTTGGTGAAGTTGGTGCAGACTTTGTGGATATGGAGCAGATCCAGCTTCATCCTACTGTAATCCCTACTGATGGAGCACTTGTTGGTGAGGCATTAAGAGGTGATGGTGCCATCCTCGTAAATAGAGAAGGTGTGAGATTCACCAATGAAACCGGAACAAGAGATGCAGTATCTGCTGCAGAAGTTTCACAGACCGGTGGAAATGTATGGCTTATTGCCAACCAGGAAATGTATGAAGGCTCAGCGGTTATCAAGAAACTCGATAAGAGCGGATACCTTGTGACAGGCGCAGATCTCGATGAACTTGCAAAGGCCATGGAGTTTGATGCAAATGCCACTGCTGCTTTGAAAGAAACAGTAAGTACCTGGTCTTCCTATGTTGCTTCAGGCACGGATGCTGATTTCTCAAGAGATATTGGAACGCCTCTTACAGATCTTTCTTCAGGACCTTACTACGCAGTTAATGTAGGACCTGGAATCCACCACTGTATGGGCGGTGTAAAGATAAATACAGATGCTCAGGTCATCTCAACAGATGGAACTCCAATCCCAGGACTCTATGCCTGCGGAGAGGTTACAGGTGGTATCCACGGAGCAAACAGACTTGGTGGAAACGCTGTTGCTGATATCGTTGTATTCGGAAGAATTGCCGGTGAGAACGCATCAAAGTGATTTATAAAAAATAATAAAAATAAAACTTCCAGCACAGGGCAGATAAAACTGTGTTGGAAGTTTTTTATTATTTAACAAGTTCTTTTATTGCTTTCCAGTCAGGGCATCTTGTGAAGGCCTTGCTTGGAAATTCGCAGTCGCTGTTCCAGGGCCTGTCAACTACCATTACCTTAAGATCTGGAAGGTGTTCAAAAAACTTAAATGCCATAGGTGAGTCTTCAATGGCATAGTCAAATTTCATTTTGTAGTAATCTTCCAGCTCAAGATTGAACTCGCTGTTCTTGATGAAACTGTCGCGCCCGTATTTGTTCAGGCAAAAGAGCTTAACTCTCTTCAGATCATGTTCGTCTAGCCACTGTCTTGAAGCTTCATAAGCGCTGTCAGGTCTTCCTGTGATGATTGAGACATCGTGTCCCTGATCAATCCAGCTATTGATAGTCTCTACAGCTCCCGGTGTTTCTTCGTAAGAAAGAAGAACCTCAGGCCTGTGGCCTTCAATCATCATATCTTCATATTCCTTATCAGTAAGATCAAAAGATCTTTTGAGATCAAAGAACTTTATATCTTCGTAAGGCACTTCCTTATTAAACATCTCTTTTACAAGTATGGAAAAGTGCTTGGCAGTTTCACATAAACAATCGTCAAAATCAATATAAATATTCATATTTCGTTTACTCCGTTTTTCTGTTCCGTAAAATGACACATTAAGAGTATACGTATATGAAGTGATTTGGTCAATTCATATACGCCACTGTTTGGGAGCGGAAATATGAAAAAATAAGTCAAAAGAACCGTCCCAATGTCTTGTCAATGTCATCAGCAGTCATCTCAGAAACGGGGTTAAACTCATCTGAATCCATATAGCTGTAGATACTGTGCAAAAGAGCTCTCGCTTCAGGATATTCCTGGAGGTCCTGAAGGCCCATGGAGGAAGCCATAAGTTTACCGCCGTTGCACTTTACTTCAAGAAGCTGTGACATTGGGCGGAGAGTAGCATAGCTGTCCATCTCAGTTACAAGAGTGTCCATGTATCTTGGAAGGATGAAAGCTCTTTGTGAAGCCATTGGCCACCACTGGTAGTTGGTGAACTCTTCAGTAGGGAAGGTCTTAAACAAAGGATGATCCTTTTGAATGAGCTGTCCCATGGTTCCTTCCTGATTAGGGAAAGTTCCAACTGACCAAAAGTCCGTAGAAAACTGAGCTTTGGCAGAATGTGGAAGGGCTTCCTGTGTTGAGTGCGGAGCAAGGAATACTTTGCCGCCGCCTTCCAAAATCTTTATTGCCTTTTCGTCAAAAACTTCTGTTTCATAAACTGAATCAGGACAAACAGGCTTATCATCCGGGTAAATCCAAACAGGGTAAGTGTTTCTAATGTCAGTGTTTTCAAAATAAACAACCAGATCCAGTCTTTTAGGAGAAGTGTAGTCGTCTAATGGAAGCTCGATCGTTCCCACATTTGTTAGTGTTCCAGCAGGGCAATTAACTTCACTTAAGGTTCCGCTCTTGCAGGCAGTGCCAGATGTAGCTGCAGCACCATCTGAATGCTCGCAGAGGGCATATTTTACAGGTGAAAAGAAATCATCCTGGCTGTAGTTGGCAAATAAAACATCTGCTTTTATCACATCTCCTGCAATATAAGTGTATCTGTCAAGAAGGACCAAAAGCGTTTTGGAAGTGAAAAAGCTGTTGAATCTTGAAGGTTCGGCAAAAGGAAAAGCTTTCACTTCAAGGTGAGAATTTAGCATTCCCACAAGAGCTGTTCCCTGTCCGGGGAAGTCCTGAAGACCAAGGAGAGATAAGCCTGACATTTCAGGAGTTCTCATGACAGCTTCAACTTCCTCACGATAGCCTATTAAGGCAAGCTCACCTGTTGCGGCGATTCTCTTTTTCCATTCTTCATCTGTTATGCCAAGGGCTTTTAATTTATCCTTTACAATGCTGTAATTATCAGGCTTTGTAACACCTTTGAACTCATCAATCTCGTCCATATCAGGAGAGACCTCGTACTGACCAACCTCGAAACCAAAGACGGGTTTGTCATAGTCTTTTCTGAGGTCTTTCATAATCTCTGAGAAGTTGTTTTTTGCATTAGGATAGGTCGTGTTAAAAAGACCTCTAACTCCGGAAAGGCGGATGTGCTTGTCCTTAAAGCGGGCAGAAGTGTAGAAGTCGCTCTCTTTATCAACTCCGTTTGCGCCGTAGAAGTTGTTTGATCCCCAGGCAAAGAGGCGGGTATTGTCAGTTCTTTTGGCGATTGATAAGAGCTCGTGCATGTAGGCTACGCCCTCTTCATCTGTTATGAGCTCATTTCCGAGTGAGAGCATGACAAAAGAAGGGTGGTTGGCGTAGGTCCAGAGAATCTCCAGGATCTCTGTCTGGTAATACTCCTTGCTTTCACTGCTCTTAAAAGCGTCTCTTGGATTCCATTGGGAGAGCTCGGGCTGCATCATCATACCAAGCTCATCAGCTGCAGAAAAAGCTGCTTCCGGCGGACACCAGGAGTGAAAACGCATGCAGTTTACACCGTATGAGGCGTAGGTTTTAAGTATCTTTGTCCAGCTTTCCTTGTCCATTGGAGGAAAGCCTGTTTCTGGGAAAACGGCGCAGTTGGCTTCGCTTCTTAGGAAAAATCTGCGGTCGTTTATTGTAAGTCTTCCCTCGCTATCGTAGGAGAAGTCCCTGATGCCAAAGCGTACATTTTTCCTTGTTATTTCTTTTGCACCAGCTAAAAGAGCTACTGTAAGGTCACAGAGATTGCCCTTTCCCTCATCCCAGAGGTGGGCTCCATAATTATCGGAAAGTTCAAGGCCTGTGAGCTCTATGACGGTACAGTCATCGGATGAATCAATGTCTACCGCTGACTCAATAGTGTCAGCAAGGTATGGGCAGCTTAGAACAACTCTCATATCCGTGGCCTTTACAGCGTTTTCAGCTACATCTATAACAATGCGGACATCAAGTTTGTTTCCGTGAGGGTAGACCATAATGTCAGATAAAAAGATATTATCTCTTTCCTCTACGTAGATGTCGCCTATTATTCCGTTCCAGTTAGTCTGGGTCTCATCTGTGGCTGCTGAGGAAAAGACTATATCTTTGTAAGGAAGTCCCTGATAGGAGTTGTCGCAGGTGAAGGTGATGGTGCTTCCTTTGTGAAGGATTCCCGTCACTTCGAAAACGTATGGAGTGCTAAGGCACCCGCTGGCGCTTGGAATGTCTGTGCCGTCCACATTAAGAGAAAGGGCACGGGCTCTTTCTGCTATGATAAAGAGTCTTTTGTCAGAAGAAGGCTCTTCATCAAAAGTCCTCTGGAATGTAGCCTCGCCCTCATAGGTGTAGAGTCTTGTGAACCTAGAGTTAATCCTTGGGTCAGTCTCTGCATCTTTTTCCATGCGTTTGTTTTTGCCTTCAAGGTCCGGGTGCCAGGGCTTTGCAACCTTGTCGTTATTTCCAATCTCGTTGGTATCAAGGGTTCCGGGGAGCATACCTTGTTTTTTAACCTGATTTGCACTTATCGTCCAATTGCCTGTTAGATCATATCTCATAATTTTCTCCTCTTCTGTATTTAAGCGGTGTTGTGCCGTTTTTCTTTTTAAATGACTGGCAAAATGCGCTCTCGTCGCTAAATCCAACCTTTTCAGCAATATCACTTATGCTCATATCCGTTGAAGATAAGTAGTATTTGGCGGACGAAAGCCTTGTATCAATAATGAATTGGTGCGGCGTTACGCCTGTTTTTTTCTTAAAAGCTCTGAGAAAGTAGTAGCTTGTAAGACCGGCGATCCCCGATAGTTCATCGATTGAAATGTTTTCTGAAAAATGATCGTTTATGTAGCTTAGAACCTTTTGGAAATTCTCACTGTTTCCGATGATCTGGGTGTTCTCTGAAGTCAGCATATAGTTTAAAAGAGTGTGGATCATCAGCGAGTAATCACCCTCGGAGCATTTGTTTTTGCTGTCACTCATGGACTGGATGATCTTGTGACAAAGACTCTTTATGGGCTGCAGGTTCTGCGGCGTTAAGACATTTCCTTTGGAATTAAGTATCGCTTCATAGAAGTCCCTACTCATGTTTCCATCAAAGTGAATCCATGAGATGGTGGTTTTCACAAGGCTCTTATAGGAGTGAGGCTCATAGCAATTTATCAATAAAATCTGACCGGGATATACTATGTATTCTTTTCCTGAAATGCAGGCTGTAAGTTCTCCGGATTCAACAATTATGAGCAGGTAACTGTCATATCTTTCACGACTTAATTCATAACCCGGCAGGTACGTGAACCTACCTGCCACAACAGGATAGAAAAAGAGCTTCTGAGCCGTGGCAGAGGCATAGTGGAAAAAGTATTCAGAATCCCTTGAAACGTACTTTTCTGTAGATTTCATAAGCGTTTCCTTGACTGAGAAAAATTTCTTTTAACATAGAGGAATTATAGCACTGACAGATAGCTCATACAATAGAGCAATATTTTAACAAAAATCACCAATTTTTTCACTTGATGATAACCCTGGGGTAAATGAAAATGTAAGTAACTAGTCCGGGGCTTGCTCTGAATAGTTACGAATGTTAATAGCAATAGTATCCACAAAGGAGAACGAATATGATAGATGCAAAGATATGGGAAGAGAGCGTACTTATCCCAACTTATGAGGTCGGAAAGCCTGATATAAATCCAATGTTTTTGGAGAAGAGAGTGTATCAGGGAAGCACAGGAAAAATATATCCTTATCCTTCAACCAATGAGATAAGCCGCACCAAAAAGGATGTGGCCTGGAAGGCAGTTTTTCTTGAGAACGAGTACATCAAAGTGATGATCCTTCCACAGCTTGGAGGCAGGATTCAGAGAGCCTATGACAAGACAAATGACTATGATTTTGTATACTACAATCAGGTGATAAAACCAGCTCTTGTCGGACTTACGGGGCCATGGATCTCAGGAGGCATTGAGTTTAACTGGCCTCAGCATCACAGACCTACAACTTATTCTCCTGTGGATTATAAGCTTACACAGAATGACGACGGCAGTGTAACTCTGATCACAGGCGATGTTGACCAGATGTATGGAACAAAAGAGATAACCAAGTTTACCCTTTATCCGGGGAAGGCTTTTATAGAGATTACAGGGCAGCTCTATAACAGAACACCGCTTCCGCAGACTTTTTTGTGGTGGGCTAACCCTGCGGTTTCTGTAAATGATTACACACAGTCAATTTTTCCGCCCGATGTTCACAACGTATATGACCACGGAAAACGCGCTGTTTCAAGATTCCCTATCGCAACAGGTGAGTATTACAAGCATGATTACAGCGAGGGTGTGGATATTTCAAGATATAAGAATATTCCTGTGCCTACTTCATATATGGCTGAGAAGTCTGATTTTGACTTTGTTGGAGGCTATGACTATAAGAAAGAAGCAGGTCTTTTGCATGTTGCTGACCACCATGTGTCACCGGGCAAAAAGCAGTGGACATGGGGGTGCGGTGACTTTGGAAAGGCATGGGACCGAAATCTTACAGACGAGGATGGCCCATATATCGAGCTTATGACCGGCATGTTCTGTGACAATCAGCCTGATTTCTCCTGGCTTAAGCCCTATGAGGAGAAGGTATTTAAGCAGTACTTTATGCCATACAAGAAGGTCGGCCAGGTAAAAAATGCCACGATCCATGGGGCGCTTAATGTTGAGGTAAAGCCTGACAACGCGCTCTATATCTGCATTTATGCAACTGAGAAGTACAATGACGCAACCCTTTCAGTCCTCTATGGTGGTGAGACTCTTTTTTCTGAGAAGCTTTCTATTTCCCCTGTGGATATCTGCGAGCGTGAGCTTGAACTTGGCAGGATCCTGGAAGGGAATGTGACTAAAGAGGACTTTGACAAGAGCAGGATCAAAGTAACAGTCACAGACAATAATTCGGGAAAAGAGCTTGTTTCCTACAAGATCCTTGAGGAAAAAGACCCTGAGTTTGCTGAGCCTGCAGAGGCAGTAAAGGACCCGTGCGAAATTCAGACCAATGAGGAGCTTTTCCTTGCAGGTAACCATATTGAGCAGTATCGCCATGCGACATTTTTACCTGACCCTTATTACCTTGAGGGCTTAAAGCGCGATCCCGGGGATATCAGGATCAACAATTCCTATGGACTTCTTTTGCTGAAAAGAGGCAGATTCGACCTTTCAGAGAAGTACTTCAGAAAAGCGATCGAGAGACTTACAAGACTTCATCCCAATCCTTATGATTCTGAGAGCTTCTACAATTTGGGACTATGTCTTTTTTACCAGGGAAAATATGATGAGGCTTACGATGCCTTCTACAAGGCAACCTGGTCAGATGAGCAGAAGGAGAAATCTTTCTACTATCTTGCGGCTATTGCGGCCAGCAAACATGAGTATGAGACAGCCCTTGACCTGATAGACGAGGCACTTGTGAAAAACAGTCATAGCACAAAGGCGAGAGCTTTGAGGGCAGCCATTCTCTACAAGCTTGGAAGAAAAACAGAGGCTCTCGACTATACCTGCGAGAACTTAAAATTCGATACATTTGATTTTGTGTCAGCTTATATCAGGACTTTGCTTGTGGGCGAAGGAGCAGAGGAGTTCAGAAAATTTACAAGGAACTTCCATGAGACCTTCCTTATGGTGGCAAGGGACCTTGCTGAAGGCGGATTCTATGAAGAAGCTGTAAGCGCCCTTGATATCTACGACGGCGATAATCCAATGGTTCATTATTATCGCGGTGCATATTTAGAAAAGCTGGGTGAAAAAGAGAAAGCTCTTTTGGCATATAAGAAAGGGGAAAAGGCAGATCCTGACTACTGCTTCCCTAATAAGCTCGAGGACATCGCAGTATTGAAGGCGGCTATAGCTGCTGATGAGGAGGGCTCAAAAGCAAGGTATTATCTGGGGTGTCTGTACTATGACAAGCTTCAGTATGATCTGGCAATTGAGCTGCATGAGGCTTCCCTTGCGATATGTGATACATTCCCGACTGTTTTAAGGAATCTGTCAATTGCTTACTACAACAAGAAAAACGATCCTGAGAAAGCGCTTAGCTGCCTTGAGAAAGCCTTTGACCTTAACAGGCAGGATGCAAGAGTGTTCCTTGAGCTCGACCAGCTCTATCAAAAGCTCAACAGACCTTTGAAGGAGCGACTTGAGAAATATAAGGAAAACATTGGTCTTATCGAGAAGAGAGATGACCTTTATACAGAGTATGTGACACTGCTTAATACCCTTAAGCTTCATGAAGAGGCCCACGAGAGGATCACAGGCCACAGCTTCCAGACCTGGGAAGGCGCAGAAGGAAAGATCACAACTCAGTTTAAGGTAAGTCTCCTTGAGCCGGCAAAAGAGCTGATAAAAGAGGGCAAGGCAGGCGAAGCAAAAGATAAGCTCCTTGAGGCTCTTTCATATCCTGAAAATCTTGGTGAAGGCAGACTTGAAGGCACGAAGGACAATCATATTTACTACAACCTTGGATGCTGCTTAGAAATGCTGGGTGACAATGAGAAGGCAAAAGAGTGTTTTGAGAAAGCCACCCTTGGAGCCATGGAAGTCGCAGGAATGATGTACTACTATGACCAGCCTGCTGATATGATACTTTACCAGGGGCTAGCTTTTGAGAAGCTTGGGAATAAAAGGAAAGCCAATTCAAGGTTCTATAAGCTCCTTGATTATGGGCAAAAGCATCTTCACGATAAGTTCAAAATGGACTATTTTGCTGTATCAATGCCGGATATGTCAGTGTTTGACGCAGATATGGACAAAAAAAATAAAGCCCATTGCTATTATCTCATGGGCCTTGGATATATAGGCCTTGGAGATAAAGAAAAAGCAATGGACTGTCTTAAAAAGGTTATTGAACTGGATAATACGCATCAGAATGCATATATTTATTCAGAATATTCACTGTAATTATCAAGGAAATGATGGCGCTTTCCATCAGGTGTCTTGTAGGCAACAAGGGCGTTGAGATGAACATTCTCCACACTTTTGAAGATGTTTGCTTCTATGTAAGGGCTCTTATTGCGAAGCTCCATAATAAGCTCTTTTACCTCGGCACGTTTGCTGACAGTGGATGCATCTTCACTGTCGGCAAGCCTTTCTGTCATTCTGCAGGCGCAATTTATGAATTTAAGATTGTTATAATTCATCCACTTGATAATATCTTCTTCTCTAATGAGGTATAGAGGTCTTACAAGCTCCATGCCCTCAAAATTTGTGCTGTGGAGTTTGGGCATCATGGTCTGGATCTGACCGCCGTAGAGCATTCCCATAAGAATAGTAGTAATGACGTCATCGTAGTGGTGACCTAAAGCTATCTTGTTGCAACCAAGCTCTTTTGCCTTGCTGTAAAGGGCGCCTCTTCGCATTCTGGCGCAAAGATAACAGGGGGAACCCGTGATCTCTTTATCTACGACCTGAAAAATATCGGATTCAAAAACAGTGATGGGAACCTGCATGATCCTGGCGTTGTTTAAGATGTTTTCATAGTTGACATCGTTGTATCCGGGATTCATTACAAGATATTCTACTTCAAAGTTCTTTTTACCATGCCTTGAAAGCTCCTGAAAAAGCTTGGCCATTAACATGGAATCTTTTCCACCTGAAATGCAAACCGCGATCTTATCACCATCCTGAATAAGTTCGTAGGTGTTTATTGCCTTCGTGAACTGGCTCCAAAGCTCAGGCCTGAACTTTTTTATAATGCTTCGCTCGATCTCTTTGCATCTGATAGTGTCTTCTTCGCAAATCTCAATATTCTTATCATTGTTTGCGTCTTCATTTATTTTAGAGTTAAACATATCTTTTCCTTATTAATAAATCAAAAAAACCTGTAAAGTGTCTATGAATGTTATCATACTTTTTTTATCTATTCAATGGTGCCAGAAATAATTAAAGGAAGTATAATTGAGGAAGAATGTGCAAATGCAAAAGTTTGCGAGGAGGATTATATGAAGAAAAAACTGATTGGGATCATGTTGGCCTGTGCATTTTTAGTTTCTGCATGCGGGACTGATCAGAAAAGTGCGGGTGAGGGCACTTCTTTAGGAACTACAACAGAAGAGGCGTCAAAAGATGCATCGGAAGATGTCCAGACTTCAGCAGAGACAGAAACTGAGGCGGATGCAGTTGAGGCTACATATGCAAACTTCCTTGCGAACAAGGCAAAAGTTCATATAAATCAGGACAGGGACTTTGGAACATATTTTTCTTTTGAAAAGGATAAGGACCTGAATTACACCCTTGAGGAACTTACAAATGTAATTATTTCCAATTATCTTGGACAGTTTGAGGGAGCCAAGATTGAGCTTGAAGGGATCGAATACTCTTACCTTGACTGCGGAAATGATGGCAATGAGGAGCTGGCAGTCTGCATCCACACACCTTCTTTGGAGGATTGGGCTGAGTACCTTATTATAAAAGAAATTGATGGAAAGCTTGAGTGTCTTTATTCCAATGAGGGCTGGTCACGAAGCAGAGTTGGAATCAATAAATACGGATATATTTACGGCGACGGATCAGGCGGAGCTTCCAATCATTATTTTGAAAAGAGCTACATAGATGCCCACGGAAACTGGCACTATATCTACGGCGATGAAACAACAGTTTTTGACTGCTCAGACACGGAATATCCTGGAGATATCTGGGGCGGCGAAGGCGAGCACGTAAGTCTTGAAATGCCACTTCCGGGAAGCTTTGTTTTCTTTAGCTTTGATTTTAATAATACGGAAGATGAAAAGGACAATATCTTCAGTTACGCGCAGTATAGCGGTGACTATGAAAATGACAACGGCCTTGGGGGATATTTCTACTGCAAGCTTATTGAGGACGACGGCATATATGACGATGAGTACCCTCTGAAGAAGTTTTATGATGCCGTAGGAATTGAGACCATTTCTATAAAGGAGCTCAATGAACTCATTAATGAGAAGGCAGAGGCAGAAGGCTTCACACCTGAAATTGCAAGCGCTGAGGATGTTGAGTGGAAGGAACTTGAGTACACTTTTGATCCTGACATAGAGACCTTTAATGCTGACAATTTTATTGAAACAAGTGCCTTTTTCCCGATATATCTTTCTCTCAGGAATAATGAGGATGCAAGCACGATCCTTCATATAAATGCTGATGGCAGCGTGGAAGGTTCCTATTATTCATCTAATTATTCAAGTGAAAATGGAAATGAGTCAAAAAAGAACGAGTTCACCGGCAAGTTTGCCTTAAAGAAAAAGGTTAGTGACACTGAGTTTGCAATCACCCTTTCTGACCTTACCCTCAAGAATGAAGCAGGGACTGAGGTTGTAAAGGAGACAAAGACCGGCGTTAAGACTCACACATATTTTGTGACACCACCTGGAGTGGATGACGACGGCAAAAACTTTACCTTGTATCTGCCCGATACACCGGTTTCTTCACTTCCAGATGAAGTGTTAAATGCCCTTGGCGATTACTGGCGAGAGCAACTTAGTGAGCGCGAGACCATAGGCAAGTGTATTCTTTTTGGAAACGATGGTAAAAAATATCTTTGGCTGGAGTTTTGATTGTTGTATAATCGAAATAAATTTATGCCGGACTAGAGTCAGGTTTTAAGCGATAAGGAGGAGTTTATGAGTACTAGAATTGGAATCCTGGGTTATGGAAACCTTGGTAAAGGTGTGGAACTTGCAGTTAAGGCCGCTCCGGATATGGAGCTTGTAGCTGTGTTTACAAGAAGAGATCCTTCTTCTTTAAAGATAGCAACAGAAGGTGTTCCTGTTGTTTCTGTTAAGGATGTTGCTGATTACAAGGACAAGATTGATGTTATGATCCTTTGCGGAGGAAGTGCAACAGATCTTCCTGTTCAGACTCCTGAGTATGCAAAGCTTTTCAATGTAGTTGACAGCTTTGACACACACGCAAGAATTCCTGAGCATTTTGCAAACGTTGATGCTTCTGCAAAGGAAAGCGGCAAGATCGCAGTTATCTCATGTGGTTGGGATCCTGGAATGTTCTCACTTGCAAGAGTTTATTCAAATGCTATTCTTCCGGATGGAAAAGATTACACATTCTGGGGCAAGGGAGTATCTCAGGGACATTCAGATGCTATCCGCAGAATTAAAGGCGTTAAGAATGCAAAGCAGTACACAATCCCTGTAGAGAGCGCTCTTGAGGCAGTTAGAAACGGAGAAAATCCTGAACTTACAACAAGACAGAAGCACACAAGAGAGTGCTTTGTTGTTCTTGAGGAAGGTGCAGATGCTGCAGCAGTAGAAAAAGAGATCAAGGAAATGCCTAACTATTTTGCTGATTATGACACAACAGTTCATTTCATCAGCGAAGAAGAGCTTTTGAAGAACCACAGCGGAATGGCACACGGCGGATTTGTGTTCAGAAGCGGCAAGACAGGCGCTGATAAAGAGCACAATCACATTATTGAATACAGCTTGAAGCTCGATTCAAATCCTGAATTTACAACAAGCGTTCTCGTAGCAGTTGCAAGAGCAGCAAAGCGTATGAACGACGAGGGACTTAAAGGATGCAAGACAATCCTTGATATTCCACCTGCTTATCTTTCAGACAAGAGTGGAGAAGAGCTTAGAGCACATCTTCTTTGATCCAGGGTATAAGTCATGAAAACTAAGAAGCGACTGTCTATTAGAAGTAAAATACAGATCATGGTCATGGCGATCATTGTCGTAGCTCTTTTGATAACTAGCACAGTTAGTGTAATTAGCATGCTCAGAATCAGGTCGCAGGCAAAAGATATACTGACAGCCAGAATGGAGAGGAATCTTTCTAATACAGTAGTGAACAAGGCAACTTTAGCCAATGCTGAGCTTCTTAGATATGCGGAATATACAAAAGCTCTTTCGGATTATATATCTGAGCTTTATGAATCGCCGGAGAAATATAAGCCAAGAGAGGTTCTGCCTCCGCAGCCACTTGATAATAACAAGGAAGTGATGAAAAGATATCTGGCTACAAGGGAGGTTTCCTACGAAGACGTTAAGGATGAGATAGGTCTTTTGGGAAATGCCGAGCAGATATTTGTCCCTGTGTACAACAGTGACATAAGCAATATTGTAGCTATTTATCTGAGCACAAAGTCAGGTATTCAGATATCTTATGATGCTGATTCCGAGATGACGGCCAATAGTGATGGCAGCGAAGTTTATTACAACTATTACGGCAGAGTATGGTATGACCTGGCCAGGGAAAAAGGACAGGTCTGCTTTACCGATGTCTATATGGATGATTATAACAGAGGCATGATGATCACATGTGCAGCGCCCTTTTATAGTGAGCTTGGCGAGTTCAAGGGCGTTGTGTGCATGGATATGCTTATTGACGATCTGTATTCAGCTATTGTTGATTTTGATGTTTTGGCAGGTGATGGCGACTACGCTTTCATTGTGGATGGAAAAGGCTATGCAGTCTTGCCAAAATATAAGGACCTGAACATCAAAGATGACAAGGAGATGAATGATGAACTCATAGAAGCTATCATGTCCGGGGAAACAGGGGTAACTTATTCTGAAATATCAGATTGCTATTTTGCATATTCTCCAATAGAGAGTACCAATTGGAAATTATGCATCAGAGTGCCGCAGAGCATGATCTTGGAGCCGGTTCAGGATATGAGTTCCAAGATTCTTACAAGCATGGTCTGGTTTATTCTTATTTTTATCCTGGTAATCTTCATGATCACAGCCATAGTGAGAAGCTTTGCATTGAATTTTACGGAGCCGCTTTTTGCGCTCAGGAAAGATGCAGAAGAGATCAGTAACGGAAATCTCGAGCATGTGGCCAAGATTTATAGTAATGATGAGATTGGAGATCTTGCTGTAAGTTTTAACAACATGGCTATTTCTCTTAAGGATTACATTGCCAATCTGACAGCTATGACTGCTGAAAAAGAGAGGATCGGAGCGGAGCTTTCTGTAGCCACTAAGATTCAGGAAGATATGCTTCCCAGAAAATTCCCGGCGTTTCCAGATAGGCATGAATTTGACCTTCATGCGACCATGGATCCTGCTAAAGAAGTTGGTGGCGATTTTTATGATTTCTTTTTACTGGATGATGATCATATAGTTCTGGTAATGGCTGATGTTTCCGGAAAGGGAGTTCCGGCGGCACTTTTCATGGTCATTGCCAAGACACTTATCAAGAACAGGGCGTTTATGGGTGGTTCTCCTTCAGAGATTCTAGAGTATACCAATGAACAGCTTTGCAGCAGTAATGATTCGGAGATGTTTGTTACTGTGTGGTTAGCTATAATTGAGATTTCTACAGGAAAAGGAATTGCTGCCAATGCAGGTCATGAGCATCCTGCCATAAAAAGAGCCGGTGGCGACTATGAGCTTGTGGAGTATCGCCATTCACCTGCTGTAGCTACAATTGAAGGCTTGCATTTTAAGGAGCATGAATTTGAGCTTCATCCAGGGGACAATATTTTTGTTTATACGGATGGAGTACCTGAAGCAACAAATGCAGAGAATGAGCTCTTTGGAAATGAACGGATGCTTGAAGCTCTCAACAGGAAAAAAGATAGCAATTCTGCAGAAATATTAGACAATATGAAGCTGGCGATAGATGAGTTTGTCGGGGAGGCACCTCAGTTTGATGACATAACTATGCTGGCATTTAGATATTTTGGAAAACAATAACGGAGGATAGTATGAACAACCAGAAAATTGGAACAAAATGTGTGCAGGCGGGATACAGACCGGGAAACGGAGAACCTCGTCAGATACCTATTATTCAGTCAACAACATTTAAGTATGACACAAGCGAAGATATGGGTAAATTATTTGACCTTGAGGCTTCAGGATATTTTTACACAAGACTTCAGAACCCTACAAATGACCACGTTGCTGCAAAGATTGCAGCATTGGAAGGTGGAAGCGCAGCAATGCTCACTTCTTCAGGTCAGGCAGCTAACTTCTTTGCACTGTTCAATATCTGCGAGTGCGGAAGTCACATTGTAGCTTCTTCTTCAATCTATGGAGGAACATTTAATCTTATCGCTGTAACAATGGCTAAGATGGGAATTGAAGTTACATTTGTTTCACCTGATGCTGATGAGGAGGAACTCAACGCAGCATTTAAGGAAAACACAAGAGCAATGTTTGGTGAGACAATTGCAAACCCTGCTCTTACAGTTCTTGATATCGAGAAATTTGCGAAGGTTGCACATGCTCATGGCGTGCCACTTATCGTTGATAATACTTTCCCAACTCCTGTAAACTGCAGACCTATCGAGTGGGGAGCTGATATCGTAACACATTCTACAACAAAGTACATGGACGGCCACGGGGCAGCAGTTGGCGGAGCTATTGTTGATGCCGGCAAGTTTGACTGGATGGCTCATGCTGATAAGTTCCCGGGTCTTACACAGCCTGATGAGTCTTATCACGGAATTATTTACGCAGAAAAATTCGGCAAAGAAGGTGCATTTATCACAAAGTGCACATCACAGCTTATGAGAGACTTTGGGTGCATCCAGTCTCCACAGAATGCATTTATCCTTAATCTCGGACTTGAGTCTTTGCATGTTCGCATGCCAAAGCATGTTGAAAACGGACTTGCAGTAGCTAAATTCCTAGAAGGTCACAAGAAAGTCGTTAAGGTTAATTATCCGGGACTTGAATCAGACAAGTACTATGAGCTTGCCAAGAAGTATCTACCAAACGGTGGATGCGGCGTAGTATCCTTTGAACTTGAAGGTGGAAGAGCCGCAGCAGAAAGCTTCATGAAGAAGCTTAAGATCGCCGCGATCGAAACTCACGTTGCCGATGCAAGAACATGTTGCCTTAACCCTGCAACATCTACACATCGTCAGCTTACTGATGAACAGCTTGAGGCAGCAGGTATCCCTGCAGGCCTTATCAGAATCTCCTGCGGACTTGAAGACTCTGCAGATCTTATCGCAGACATCGCTCAGGCATTGGAGTAATAAAAATTGAATTGTATTGATTTACATTTAAAATTGACCCCTAGTGGGTCAATTTTTTTTGACAAGCAACAATTGGTAAGTAATTGGCTCTGTACGCCACCATTGACTGAGCCTGAGGAAAACGCCTTGGTCTGCGAGCCGACGGTGAGGATGATGGGAACAGTAGATAGATTCATGCACCGTCGGATTCAGCATTGTAGCGTTTTCCTCAAAACCCGTCAATGGCAAGCACCTTCGGTGTGGCTGCTTTTAATTGCCTCTGGATCTGAATCCAGGAACAGTAGGGCGGCTACTTTCAAGGATATGTATGGCTATGAGCAGCCAGGGTGCTACTTTCAAGGATGTGTAGTGCTATATGCTCATTTTATTGTGATAATTGGTTTATTGTAACATGCGAGGATACGCCTGCATGGATACCATGCTATTACTTAAAAACATGACCTAATTAGCTTTTTCCCCTGTCTAGGTCATGTTTTTTGGTGTAATATCGCTGTGCTATTACAAAAATTATGACCTATTCTGTGTTTTTCTTTTATTTAGGTCATGTTTTTTATTGTGATATTGTTAAAATATTACAAAATTCATGACCTATTCCGTGTTTTTCTTTTGTTTAGGTCATATTTCTGGCAGGTATAGGTGTTGCTGGTGGTCAGCCATTTATCCTACACTTCCGGATTGTAACAGTAAAAATGGGCATATAGCGATTTTTTTAGCATCCGCATCTACTTTGCTAAACCCTCCACATTACTGAAAGTAGCCATCCCTACAATTACTATCCCTACATATCCTTGAAACTAGCCACTTCTACTGTTCTCGGAATTGGATCCCGAGGCACCTTACCCCAGCCACACCGAAGGTGCTTGCCGTTGACGGGGGCTGAGGAAAACGCTACAATGCTGAATCCGACGGTGCATGAATCTAATTACTGTTCCCATCATCCTCACCGTCGGCAGGACTGGCAGGGCGTTTTCCTCAGGTTCAGTCAATGGTGGCGTACGGAGCCGCAATCTAAACATTTATAAAAAATTAAAGTATCGTTTCCAATATGTATATTTGTTATCATGTGATTTATTCTATAAAGGATGAACTGAAAACTAAAGAATGCTTACGTCACTGGCGTAAGCATTCGTAACAAAGATCAAATTATTAGAACCGTCTCCACTGTCTTTTACCTTAACTCTGTCGATAGGTTGGTATGGTTTGAAGTTTATGAAGGTTGATCGCGTGAAGGTGATCAATCTTCTTTTTTGTTTCCTCATCTTCACAGATGCCTGTGAGGACGTATTTATCAAGAGTATCGTAGGTGAAGCCGAGTTTGTCTTCATCTGACATTCCGCTAAGTCCATCTGATGGAGTCTTGTGAATAAGGTCAGATGGAAGACCAAGCTCATCGCCGATGGCACGCATCTGGCACACAAGGAAGTCAGAGCAGGGGCTAAAGTCACCTGCAGCGTCGCCGTATTTGGTTGAATAGCCAACATAGTCTTCTGAGGCATTGCAGGTGTTGGCAACGCGGCCTCCGTTTGGAAGAGACTGGGCAATGGCATAGAGTGTAGCCATGCGGATCCTGGGCGGTGTGTTGATCATGGCATCTTTTGAAAGAGTGACGCCGGCTGCTTCTAAAGCTTTTTTCTCACCTTCAACTGCAGGGTGGATGTTCACGATATGTGACTTTATTCCAAGTATCTCAGCGACTTTTTTTGAATCATCAATATCTTTCTGCTCTCCGTCAGGCATAAGAACGCCGACAACTCTATCTTTTCCAATAGCTCTTACTAAGAGAGCAGCAACTATTGTTGAGTCTTTTCCGCCGGATAAACCAATGACAGCGCTGGCCTTTGGACCATTGTTGTCGAACCACTCTTTGATCCAGGCTGTTATGTTTTCAATTTCTTTTTTAGCATTAAAATCTCTTATCATATGGCTTCGTTCTCCATTCTCCAATCGATGCATCTCTGCAGATAATCGACGTATGCAGGATTTTTGCACATTCCCTTGCCTTCAACATCAGAGATCTTGGCAACGTCCTGACCATTGCAGGCTGTTGTCTTCATTACGATGTTAAGAGGCGGAACTTTTGTGTCGTTGGCAATATAGGTACCGATTCCAAAAGCAACCTTAGCCTTTCCGTTAAAGTGGGCAAAGATATCATTGGCGCGCTTGAAATCAAGGCTGTCGCTGAAGAGAAGAGTCTTTGTCTTAGGATCAATTCCAAGGCTCTCATAGTGCTTTATCATCTTTTCACCCCATTCAAATGGATCGCCACTGTCGTGTCTTACGCCTGAGAAAAGAGTTGAATATGTGAGCTGGAAGTCGCGAAGGAAACAGTCTGTTGTTATAGCATCTGTAAGAGCTGTTCCGTTAAGAATTCCATATTCTTTTACCCAATAATCGAGAGCATACCAGTTGGAGTATGCCGGATTGTGCTTGTGGTTACCCTGGCCGACACACATGATCCATTCGTGAGCCATTGTTCCTACAGGAGTTACATTTAAAAGCTTTGCAAGATATACATTTGATGTTCCTACAAAGATTGAACCGTCGAGCTTGGCATTTTTGAGTTTCATTACAGCAAGCTCCTGGGCTTCAGCAGAAAGGCGTCTTCTTAGACCGAACTCACTGAATGCACCAATCTTGTAAGTGCCGCTTGTGAGCATTGAAATCTTTTCATCAAGTTTTTCTTCAAATGATGTGAAGAGCTCATCATAGTCATATGCCATACGGAAGTATACTTCATTTACAATGGCAAGAGTTGGAATCTCATACATGGATGTGTTGAGCCAGGTTCCGTTTGTCTCGATTGAAAGCCCGCATGGAGCGTCGGTTCCAATTGTGAAATCCTCATATCTTGGATGCCATAAACGAAGGAAATCCACATAAGATTTTTTTATCCATTTAATTCCTGCAAGGTATGCAAGTTCATCCTCATCGAAATTGAGGTCACAGTATGCGTAGATCTGACGCTTGATCTCTTCAACCATTTCAGGTGTGAACTTCACGTCAGTATTTCTGCATTTGAATGACCAGGTTGTGGTGTAGTCAGGAAAGTTGTGATAGATAGCCTGACCCATAGAAAATTTGTAAAGATCTGTTTCAAGTAAACTTTCAATAATGTTTTTCATGATAGTATCCCCTAAGAAAAATGATATTTATATTTGTTGTTTCTTATTTTCGTTATGCTGTGCTTTATTTAAGCATTCCAGTATCTTCCAGGTAATTTCTGAACGCCTCATTGATGTCATCTGCGTGGATTGTGGGATTGTTTCGAATCTCAGTTCCGGATACACGTATGACTGCTCTGTCTACAAGATTGAATGTGTGGTCCGGATATATTTTTCCAAGTTTATCTATGTAAGATGGTTCTCCGGTATACCAGTTAAAGTGTGCGCTATCCGGCGAAATATTGGCCTGTTCAAACAGTTCGTTTCCCCATAAAACCCAGTTTTCGTGGGTGAATGTGCCATCTAGCCCAAGCTTTTTGTCATCGATTTTTACAACTATTACTCGTGGATCATCTTGGAACATTTCTGTGACGATTTTAAATCTGGTGGCAAAGTCCAGAAAATCTTTGCCCCTGTCAGCCTGATATCCGCATACTGCCAGTATTAGCCTGTCATTTTCTAAAAGAGCTCTTTTGATAAGGGACTCATGTCCCTTGTGCATAGGTATGAAACAACCAAAAACAATTCCGATGTTCTGCATTGCTGTCTCCAAAAGATATGTGACGTGAATTTAAGTACCACACCATCATATCACACTCTGAGACGGAGTATAGGTATTTTTGGGACAAAAAAGCTTACAAATAGGAAAAATTCAGTGATTATCATATTTTAATTAAGAAAATAGAAAATGCCACATTGTTCATAGGAAAGTGTCCTTGAGGATGAACATAGATTCAGTGCATCATGTAAAAGTAAAAATATAGGAAATTCAAAGATGGAAGAAAAGACACATAAACTGAAGGTGGAAATTATTATGGAAGATTACATCAAGAATACAATAGCCGGTATGATCCAAGGGGATGGCGGCTGGGTAGAATTTGTTTCATTTAAGGACAACAAGCTAACACTTCTGTTTAGGGCAGAATGCTCAAAGTGTTTCATCCTGGACAGATGCTGCAACTGGATCAAGAGTAGGATACGGGAAGATCTTGGGCAGAATGTGGAAATCGAAGCAATCAGGAAGAAGCCCTTCTTTTGGGAAACATGATATAACCGGGAAAAGGACAATGACAACTGGGAACGCGAAAAGAGAAAGAGACAAAGAAACCCGGAAACAAGATAAAAACACGAGGGAAAAATAATGGCATTTGTAAAAGTAGTAAGAAGAAGCATGCGCCCTGAAGAATGGACGGCGCTTAGATATGGTTGGATAAAAAAAGCTATCATCGATACAAAGGTCGAGATAACTGATATTGAGGTTCGCGATGCGCACCAGATTGGTGAAAATGAGTATGTTTATGACAATGATTACAGACCGCTGAAGCAGGGAGATGTCTACTTTACTCCCGATGGAACAGCGTTTATTAGAGGGCAAGGTCAGGTTCCGCCTGAACTTATGGGAAAAGAGCTGTATCTCCTGCTTCATACAGCTGCTGAAATGATAGTAAAAATAAACGGCAAGTATGCAGGTGGTATTGACCCAAACAGAGACAGGATAGAGTTGAACAGATGGCTTAACCAGGATGGAAGCTTTGATTTTGAAATAGAAGGCTTTAACAGATCAAAGCCTGATGATGAAAGAAATCCTGATGCGATGGACTCAAGAGGATGTCGTCAGATATTCGAAGGTGCTTATATATGCACCGTTAACCAGGATATGCTGGATCTTTATTATGACCTGACACTGTTACTGGATATAGCAGGGGCTGAGGAGTTTGACGAAGACTATAGGGCATTCCTTAACAGAGAGCTCAATGAAGCGCTTAACCTTGTAGACTTTGATACCTATGAGGGTGCAGCCGATGCCCTTAGATACATAGATGAGCATATTTATCAGAACAAAGACTTCAGATCTAGCGGAGATGTAGCCCTTGTTGGACATTCGCATCTGGATATTGCCTACTACTGGCGCAGGATGCATGTTGTGCAAAAAAATGCCAGAACCGTTCTCATTCAGATGAGGCTCATGGACAAGTACCCTGACTTTAAGTATGCTCACACGCAGCCTTATGTATATGAATTGTTAAAAGAAAATTATCCGGATCTTTTTAATGAATTAAAAGAAAAGATAAAAAATGGCCAGTTTGAGCCAATCGGCGCTATGTATGTGGAGCCGGACTGTAATATTCCATGTGCTGAGAGCCTTATCAGACAATGCCTCTATGGACAGCTTTTTTACAGAAAAGAGTTTGGGATAACCGCCGACAATGCATGGCTACCGGACGTATTTGGAAACAGCTGGATACTTCCTCAGATTCTGAAAAAGAGTGGAGTGGATTTCTTTGTTTCAAACAAGATGTCTACCTGGAATGACACAAACAGATTTCCACATAACAACTTCCTGTGGAAAGGTATCGATGGAACATCGGTATACGCAAGCGTTCCACCAACTCATTTTATTACATGGAACATGCCAAGTCAGATCATGGAAAACTGGAATGCATATCAGGATAAAGAAAGTGGCGGCCAGACATTAAGTATGTTTGGATACGGAGATGGCGGAAGTGGCGCTACTGAAGAGATGATTGAGCTTATGCACAGATTTGATAAGCTGTCCGTCATGCCAAAGACTGAACATATGTCAGCTCATGAATTTCTCCACAGAAACCTTGAGGGAAATGAGAACTTATCAACATGGGACGGTGAATTGTACCTTGAAATGCACCGAGGAACGTTCACAACAAAGTCCATCTTAAAAAGATATAACAGAAAACTTGAAGGTAAGATAAGAGCAGCAGAGATTTTGTCCCTGATGCGAATGATAAGTGATAAAAAAGAATATCCAAAAGCTGAAATTGATAAGGCCTATAAAAAGATGCTTGTAAATCAGTTCCATGATATTCTTCCGGGAAGTCATATAAATCCGGTATTTAAGGATGCAATCAGAGATTATGAGGAAATTGAGACAGGCCTCGATGAAATCATTAGCGAAAACGGCAATTACCTTCTAAATACACTCAATGTTCCATTTGATCAGGTTGCCTTTATCCCGGATGAAGATGGAGATATCGAAAGAGAGGGCGTAAGAGGCTTTTATGCATATCCTGATGTGCCGGCCCTTGAGTCCTGCAAGATCAAAGAGATCCTGAAAATCAGTGAGCAGGAAAGCAGCAATGTAAAGGCACTTAAACAGCATCAGTTCAATAGCGACTGGATCAAATGCCAAAATGATGGGGAAGGAAAACTTAAGATATCTACTCCATTATATGAAGCAATGGTTAACAGCGATGGAAGCTTTGACAGCCTTATTGATGCAAAGACTGGCAGAGAGTGGACTGATGGAGGCTTTAACAAGCTTCACCTTTATCAGGATGTTCCCGGAATGTATGATGCATGGGATATTCTGCCCAATTACAAAGATGTTGAATATGATTTCACAGTTATCGAGCCTTTAAAGCTCACTTATTCAAACAGCGTTGTTGGAGAGTTTAAGACAGTATTGCAGACCCCTGAAAATAAGGCAAAGCTTTCACTTGCCAAAGGCAACAGCAGATGGGGCGTGACACTTAGATTTTTCAAGGACTCTCCGTATATTGAAGTTGAGCATGATGTGGATTGGGACGAGAAGCATAGACTGGTTAAGGCAGAGTTCTCCTGTAACATTCTCTCAAGAGAGCTTATCTGCGATACAAGTGCAGGCTACATCAAGAGAGAAACCCACAAAAACACATCATGGCAGCAGGCAAGGTTTGAAGTATGCTCTCATAAATGGTGCGACTTTGCAGAAGAAGGCGCAGGAGTTGCTATCATAAATGAAGGAAAGTACGGCCTTGGAGTGGAAGAAAAAGGCATGTCTCTCAGCCTTCTAAGATCCAACATAAGACCTGATGTTAACTCTGATATAGGAAAGCATCATTTCTCCTATGTGATCCTTCCTCACGAGGGCAACCACATTGAAGCTAAGATAAATGAAAAGGCACTTTGCTATAACAATCCTCTGATCAGGGTGGAAAAGAGCTCCTCCATAAGTGATATCATTCCTGAACTTAAGCTTTTTAACGGACTTATCCTTCAGGCAATGAAGCTTTCAGAGGACGGAAAGAGCATTGTCATAAGGCTTTCAGAGCAGAACGGAAGACGAGGAAGAATCAGTCTTCCAAGAAAAGTAACGTTAATGAATATGCTGGAAGATGTAGAAAAAGAGACTGATGAACTTTCCTACAGCCCATTTGAGCTCATTACAATTGCAATTTCACTTACTTGACTAAAAACCACATTTATTCCTTGTTTCGGAACTTAAGATTGTAGTAATCCCTTGGGGACATTCCGTAGTGTTTTTTAAAGCTCTGATTAAAAGAGCGTATGGTTGAAAAACCTGATTCGGATGCAAGAAGAGTCATATTGGTCTCATGGTTTTTGAGATGACGTATGACTTCTTCTAATCTGTGTATGTTAACCATCTCGCAGAAGCCCTGAGGAAAAAGCTCCTTAAATATGTGTGAGGTGTAATTATAACTGTAGCCCAGGTGAGCAGCGAGGTCGCGGATGGTTATCTGTTGATTATAATTTTCCTGAATAAAGAGTATGATTCGGCTCATTATATCAGCGTTTTGAAGTTCACCTTTAGAAATAAGTCCGCCCTTAACTGCCTCAGAAGCCAACTTGTAAATTACAGATTTCTTTAAGAACATATCGGAACTCTTTTCGGAAATGTGATCATGGAATTCAGGCTCAAAGCTAACAACCGGATTTTGAAGCACGTGGTTTTTTACATGATTATAAAAGTCAGGGACAATGTCGGAAGAAAAAATGAAGACATCAACCTGGCTTTTTTTTATTGTAGTGAAATTGTGGACTTCGTAAGGAAGCACGATTATGCACTGGTCCTTTTTTACTATAAAGTTGTTGTTATTGAGAAGCGCATTTACTGCTCCGTCACGGACAAAGAGAAATTCGATGGTACTTTGGCAGTGAGGAATAGTTTTTATATCCTTGTAATGGAGTGTGGTGCAATAGTTATTTTTACTATGTTTTGTTTCGAATAACATAAATTTTTCCAATCGTAATTTTTTTCCATAATTTAGATATAGATTTCTTTAATATCCGGTCCTGAATTGCTTTAATTATACCAGTAATATACTGAATCACAAGCAGTTTTGGAGGTTTATAATGGAAGAAAAAACAATTGCTACAAATAAGGAATATCCGCAGTTTTCAGAAAACGTAAAGGAAAGTAGAAGCAGCGAAGCGACATACGGAATTTCAGCCTTTGAGGTGAGTCCGGCGGTGCACAACAGACCTTTTGAGATAAAAGAGATTAAGAAAACTGATAGAGGAATTAGAATTAAATTAAGTGTAAAAGCAAGAAAGAGCGTGCTTTCATATACGCATGAGACCTCTTTGCATTTGTACAAACCCGATGAAGCAACAATTGCTGAGGAATATATAAACGTTGAGTTGTGGTCTGATGAAATTTTCAGAATTTCTTTTTCAAAGGAAGAAGAAATCACAGATTATTATGCCAAGATACCAAAAGAGTACAGAATGCTCATCGCAGAGCCTTTAAAAGTTAACTCGTGCCTTGAAAACACTGCAGAAACCATAAATATAAAGACAGAGAAAATTGAAATTAAGATTGATAAAAGTAACTTGAAGATTTCTGCTTCTTACCTGGGTGGAAATGAATTCTTCGCAGAAAAGAAGACAGATTTCAAGGCAGCAGATATCCACGACCTTTCAATCAGTGAACTTGCCGGAAAATATGCATGTTTCGAAGCTGTTGAGCTTGATATGGATGAAGTGATCTACGGCCTTGGTGAGCGATTTGACTGTTTTACAAGAAACGGCAGAACAGTGGATTTTCACAATAAAGATGCTGTTGGAACCACCAGCCAAAGAAGCTACGTAAACGTGCCTTTTTACATGTCCACCAAGGGTTATGGACTGTTTTTGAATTCTTCAGCAAAGACCAATTGGGAGGTAGGAACAAAAGACCTTGGAGCTGTGGAATTTTCAGTGTTGGAGCCTCAGATTGACTACTTTGTAATAGCAGGAAGAAATCCCAAGGAGATACTTAAGGGATACTGCTTCCTCACAGGTTTTTCAAAGATGCCGCCTCTTTGGTCATTTGGTCTTTGGATGAGCAGAAACAGCTACACTTCATGGGAGGTTGTTGATGCCATCGCGAAAGAGGTGAGGGAAAATGATGTGCCCTGCGATGTACTTCACCTTGATACAGCCTGGTTTACAGAGGACTGGAACTGCGATCTAAAGTTCTCAAAAGAAAGATTTCCTGAGCCACAAAAGCACATTGAAAAGCTTAAGGATGAGGGCTTTAATGTAACCCTTTGGCAGTATAATTTCATACCACCAAAAGATAATAATGATAATTATAAAGAAGCAAAAGAGCATGGATACCTTGCAAAGAATGAAGAGGGCGGAGTTTATCACCTTCCTGAAGAATACAAGGGAAGCTGGATAGATGACACAATAATAGATTTCTCCAATCCTGATGCAAGAAAATGGTATGGCGAAAAGATAAGTGGTTTGATGGAACTTGGAGCATCAGCGATGAAGACGGATTTTGGTGAGGGTATACCTGAGGATGCACAGTATGACAACATTGATGGAGATCATTTCCACAATCTGTATTCTCTTGTATATAACGGGACTGTGTTCGATGCATGTAAAAAAGTCACAGGAGAAAACATGGTCTGGGGACGCAGTGGAACGGCTGGAATCCAGAGATTTCCAATACGCTGGGGCGGCGACAGTCAGTGTAGTTTTGACGCCCTGGCAGGAACACTTAGGGGAGCTCTCTCTATCGGAATGAGCGGAGTACCGTTCTTCTCACATGATATAGGTGGATTTATCGGAGTTCCCAACGATGAGTTATATATTCGTTGGGCACAGCTTGGTCTTTTCTCATCACACTCAAGGTGCCACGGGGTAGGTGACGATGCACATAGGGAGCCCTGGTATTTTTCAAAAGAAGCGCTGGAAATATTCAGATTCTATGACAAACTAAGGTATTCGCTTATGCCTTATATTTACGAAGAGGCAGAAAAATGTACCAGGACGGGCCTTCCTATGATGAGAGCTCTTTTCCTGGAGTATCCTGAGGACAGAAATGTCAGATTTATCGATGATGAGTATTTGTTTGGTGACAGCATTCTTATTGCACCTGTGCTCAAGCCACTTTCCAAGGGCAATACACGCAGCATTTACCTTCCAAAGGGAACTTGGTACGATTATTTTACAAAAGAAAAGATTGAGTCTGAGGGTATGTGGATCGAAAGAGAAGTGGATCTTAAAACGATGCCAATGTACGTAAAAGCGGGTACTGTTCTTAAGTACGCAAAAGTAAATGACAATCTTAAGAATGGAATAGACGAGATAGAAAAGACTGAAGTTTGGGATATGTGATATGGAATACAGATTAAAAACTGATAACTATAAAAAGCTTTCAATGTTCAGAGACAATCTGACTGAGGCTCACTCGTATTTTATTCCCTTTGGGATAAAGGATGATCTTGACAGCGTCAATGAGCTTAATGAGAGGTATTTATCTTCTCTGGTCACTGTTTTGAATGGACCGTGGAAGTTTAAATACTTTGGTAAAGTATCGGAAATGCCCGATAGCATTGATACTGATGATTACGAGTTTGACAGCGTGCCGGTTCCCTCAATGTGGCAGTTTACCGGGTACGAGGAGCCTTATTATCTAAACACCAGGTATCAGTTTTTGGCAGATCCGCCCAATTTTCCGGCGGACTGCCCTGTGGGTGTGTACGTAAAAGAGTTAGAACTTAAAAAAAGAACCGGCTCATACATTCTGACATTTTTAGGGGTGGCTGGAGCTCTTGATGTTTTCGTGAATGGTAAATATGCAGGCTACAGCGAGGGAAGCCATAACACAGCTGAGATTGATGTGACAGCTCTTTTGCAAAACGGAAAAAATGAGATTGTGGCTGTGGTTCATAAATGGTGCACTGGGACATATCTTGAGTGTCAGGATATGTTTAGAAATAATGGAATTTTCAGAGATGTTTATCTCACTTTCCATGAAAAGAGTTACCTAAGAGATTTGCATACGAGGGTGGCCTATAACGCTGATGGAACCTACAATCTGGATGTGAATCTATTCTTTTCGGGAGATGAAAAGACCAGCGCACGGATCGATTTTAACGGTGAATCCAGAAATGTATTGGTAAAAGAAAACAGAGCAGAGATATGCTTTAAAAAGCTCAGAGTTAAGGAGTGGTCTGCGGAAACGCCAAATCTGTATGAGATATCCATAAGCACGGAATGCGAAAAGGTGCGCAGGAAGATCGGATTTAAGCACATTGAGATAAAGGGAAATGTCTTTTACTTCAACAACCAAAAGATAAAGCTTCTGGGGGTAAATCATCATGACACTGATCCCAGAAAGGGTTATTACCTGTCACCTGAGGACATGGAGAGAGATGTCAGGATAATGAAGGCATACAACATGAACTGTGTCAGAACCTCGCACTATCCTCCTGATCCGATATTTCTGGATCTCTGCGATAAGTATGGCCTTTATGTTGTCGATGAAGCGGATATAGAATGCCACGGAGCAGCAAGGGTAAAAGAGATACGAACAAGGATTCCTGACGGCCTGGAATGGCGACCTCTTTTTGAGGACCGGGTGATGAGAATGTATGAAAGAGATAAAAATCATGCATCCATCGTTATGTGGTCTCTTGGAAATGAATCCTATGGCATAAAGAATCATGATTATTGCTATAAGCTCTTAAAGAAAAAGACAGATATTCCAATCCATTATGAGGGAGCGAGCAGAACCAGAAGATGGGCGTATGATGTGATTTCGCAGATGTATCCTTCTCAGGAGCTGGTAAAAAAGGTAGCTGATGGAGAAGGAGCTTCGTCAAAATATTATGAAAAGCCGTATTTTCTTTGCGAATATGCCCATGCAATGGGAGTTGGTGCAGGTCAGACTGAAGACTACCTGAAGTCCTTCTATGCTGCTGACAACATGCTGGGAGGCTGTGTTTGGGAATTTGCGGATCACGCGGTGTGGCATGAAAACAGCAAGTATGAGTATACCTACGGCGGTGACCATAATGAAGAGTACCACGATGGAAATTTTTGTGTTGACGGGCTCTTTTTCCCTGACAGAACGCCGCACCCGGGAGCAAAGCAGATTAAGAATTGTTACAGGCCTGTGCGGGCGGAGCTTGTTTCTGAGAATGACAATCAGATAAAGCTTCTTTTTAAAAATCACAGATATTTTGCGAATTCTGAATTAACTGTAAAGTGGACGACACTAGATGTAAATGGAAGAAAACAGGGGGAGCTTTCTTTAGCTCTTTTGCCTCAGGAAGAAAGAAAAGTCACTCTTGATACAGACAGAAGCTACGATGCACTTATCCTTGAGTATTATGAGAATGGAAAAGAAATCGCGTTTGAACAGATATCATTAAGGACTACATTGCCGAAGATTTTGGGAGCGGGGGAAGAAGCGCCAAAAGTAAGGCACAGTGAGAACAGAATAGTTATTTCTTGTGATGATGGTGAGATAGTATTTGATAAAAAGGACGGAAGTTTAAAGAGCTATAAGTATAAAAACAAAGAGTACATAAATCCGACGCCATTTGGCGGAAGGACAGGATTTGATGTGAGCGTGTTCAGAGCTCCTTTGGACAACGATATTGCTTACAGGAAAGACTGGGAGAGGCTTTGTCTTGATACGGAAAAGAGCTATCTTGTCTCTTTGGATAGAGAAGAAAAAACATCAAATTCGGTGATTCTCGGCGGAAAATATGTATTAAAGACCAACCATGGAAAAATTCTAACGTATGAGATGACTATGGAAATTTTTGGTACAGGATGCATGCTTATGGAAGTTAAGTGCACGGATTGTGTGAAGATTCCTTTTGCTCCCAGGTTTGGGGTATCTTTTGAGATGCCTCCTGAATTTGATAATGTCAGATTCTTTGGGCTTGGAGGAGAAATAAATCTTCCGGATTTTAAAGAGCATGCTAAGCTTGGGGAGTACAGCATGAAGGTTGAAGACTTAAGGGAAAACTATTTAAAGCCCCAGGAGGCTTCGATGCGATCTGAGGCCAGGCTACTGGAAGTTTGCGATGAAAAGGGGCGCGGCCTTAAATTCACGGCGTCGGGTAACCCCTTCATATTCAGCGCAGATCATTTCACACCTATACAGTGTGCCAAAGCGACTCATAGAGAAGATCTGATAAGGTGCCATACAACGGATATTCACATTGACAGCTACATGCTGGGGGCAGGATCTGCTTCGTGCGGGCCAAGGCTTAAAGAGCCCTATAAGAAAGATAATCTCAATGGCGAGGTACTTCGATTTTTTGTAGAACCATTGTGACGGTGTTTTTGTAATAAGGAATAGACTCAGCCTTAATAGTGATGTTCTCCTTGCCGTAGGTGCTGATCAGTCTGTAGTAGATGTTGTGAAGACCTACATGTCGCGTTTTCTCATCAATTCCGTTGTACATGATGGAGAGGACTTTATCCGGATCAAAGCCGGATCCGTTGTCGGAAACTTCTATCGTCATCTGGCCATCCTGATAGGAGAAGTTTACTTCAATTGTGGGCTGCAGAACCGGAATACCGTCAGCATCAATGCCAAAGCCATGCCTTATGCTGTTTTCCAATAGCGGCTGAAGTATGGTCTTTGGTATTTTTGTGTTATAAAGAATGGGCGATATCTGATATATGAAAGAGATATTTTTCTTGAAACGTTGCTCCATAAGGTGGATATATGCGTTTGAATGCTGTATTTCCTGAGTGATAAGTATTGTATCATCTCCGTAAGAAAGTCCGATGCGCATGTATTCTGAGAGGTACTGGATCAGGTCGGCGGCATTTTCGCTGTTTCCTGTTCGCACCTCTGACTGTATAGCATCCAAAGTATTGTAGAGGAAGTGAGGATTTACCTGCTCGGAAGCTCTTAGCATTTGGGCCAGATATTTCTCAGATTCCTCTTTTTTTATCTGCTCGATCTGAGACTGAATGGTATCGTACATCTGGTTAATTGATTTGTTCAGTCTTCCAATCTCATCATTTGTCTTGAATTCTTTCTTCTTGTCGTAGGTTCCAAGCTCAATCTCTTTTACAATCTCAGCCTGGATCTGGATGGGCTTACTGATGTACCTGGATAAAAGAAGCGAAATAACGGCAAGAACAACTACTATGAGCAAAAGAAATAGTGCAATAGTATTGTTGTTCAATCCCAAAATATCGTACAGGGAAGCTGCGCTTGTGTGGTATAAAAGGTATGTATTTGGAATTGAGAGCGTAGTCAGTATCCAGCACTCGTGGTTGTCAGCAAAAGAGGCATGGGCACCTGTGATCTCCAGTTTTTTATACAGCGCTGAATAATTGGCAAGTGCATCATCATTTTCGGTATCTATGATATTTAAACATTCTCCCTTTGAAAAAAGAAATAGTTCATGTGTATCGATATCTCTGAAGTTTACGCCTGAGCTTGTAAGCGCAGAGATAAGGCTGTTGTAGTTTAAGTAGACAACAACGTAAAGCTTTGGAGCATCATTTTCAGATGCGATAGCCACAAAAGAATTTTTGTCAACGTACAGGGGATATACTATTGGAATGGTCGATATTCCCGTATTGATCGGGCTGTTCCTCTGAGTAAGAAATGTGATCCCACTGATATGTGAGAAGTCACTGGCAGAAAGGGCAGGCATTTTTTTGCCTGATGAAGACCAGTTGTAAGAGTACATATTTCCTGCCGTATCAATGGCAATTGTGGAGTCAATAAGATAGTCTGAGGACTGCAGGTCCTCAAGATAGGGCTTTAAGTTTGATTGTGAGAGCTTATCTGATGAGATGAGCTTTGAGAGATTCTCAGTACCAAATATTTTTACAAAGTGTTTGGTTATAACATTATAGTGGGTTGTGAGCGTGTCGGAAGCAAATGAGGAAGAGGAAAGAGATTCCTTATAATACCACTGACTGTTTCTTGAAAAATAAAAAAGAAGCGATGCTGATACGAGCACCAAAACAAAAACCATTATTATGGCAAAAAGAGTTAGACTTATTTTTCTAAATACCGGTTGATCTCTAAATTTTTTCATAGTTTATCTGTTCTGAAAATCGGATGGGGTGCATCCGTATACGTTTTTAAATGCTCGTGAAAATGAACGGTAATCGCTGTATCCCAAAGATTCTGCAAGCGCATTTATGCTTACCTTTTGGGAACGGATCAGCATTGCTGCGTGTTTCATTTTTGAGTAAAGCAGATAATCCCTTAAGTTTGCCCCTGTTTTCTCCTTAAAGTATGTCGCAAAATATGAGGGAGATAGGTGAGCGTTTCTGGCAATATCTTCAATCTTTATCATGTGAGAGATATTTTCGTTAATGTATTTTGCAGCCTCTTTTATTATGTCGTCATCAATACTGCTGATATCAGGAGTCTTGTTGGCTTCAGGGTCTGAATATCCATAAATGGCATCAACAAATTCTGACATGGCGCAGAAGGTATCCGACAGCCATTTTTTGATGGCTTCTATGGTATTGCACTTATACAGTTCGGGACCATTTGCAATATCATTTATGTCTTCTTTTATGAAATTGGAAAACTCTTTCTGAATCTGGGCAAAAAGAGCGTAACACATGCTGTAAACATAGTTTGGAGGAGGCATTTTTACGTACAGTAAGCTGGTAAAAAACTCCTCGCAAAAGGCTTTGATATTATCTTTATCTCTTTTAACTATGAACTGTACAAGTGGAAGGCAGTCGATGTCCTGAAGCCTTAATGTGGGAGGCACTGTGCAGATATTCTCATAGGAAAAGATGTTGTTGCTGGAGTCGTAGATCTTGTAGCTAAGGCTTGTGAGAGCTCTTTCGTATGAGTAGGCAATTCCTGTAAGTTCTCTTACGGTGTCGCCGATCCCGATGGTAAATCCTGTGTAGCTGTGTTTTTCAAGATTTTCGGAGCATTTTAGAGCCAGATTAAAAGGCGTTTCCTCGGAAGGAGTGATGACTGCGGCCACCTTTTCAGGGCTAACCTGCCAGGTCACGTGCCTTACGCTTTGAAGAGAATTATCTATTACGCCTATAAGTTCATCAATTTCTGCTATGTCGTTACTAAACTGAAAAACATAGACATATGAAGAACCAAGCCCTATATCAAGATCGAGGCTGTTTAAAAATGAATTGATGGAATTCAGATCTGTGAATTTCCCGGAGATAACCCTGTTAAAATAGTCATCTGTGAGCTTTCGTGTATAGCGTTTACTCATGGGAGTGTGGCTGCTTTTGGCGTGATCAAGGCATATCTGACCGATATGATTGTTGATCTCATCGGGGTTAACAGGCTTCAAAAGATAAGCCTTTGCTCCGTGCCTTATAGCTTCCTGGGCATAAGAAAACTCTCCGAATCCGCTTAAGATGATGAAATCGGATTTGATGTTGTTTTCTCTTGCCTGCTTTATTATTTCAAGTCCGCTGATTCCCGGAAGATTGATATCAACAATCGCAAAATCAGGCTGCCACTCTAAAAGAAGCTTTAAGGCAGTGATTCCATCGTTTGCTGTGCCCAGAAGCTTTATGTTGAATCTATCCCAATCGATTATATGCTTTAATCCATCGATTACTGACTGTTCATCGTCAATAAGAATAGCAGTAACGTTCCTGATTGCAGATTCTTGCATACTTCCTCTCCTGTAACATTTTTAATATTAGTATTTTGATGAATAAATAACATTTTAACACCAGTTCCCAAGAAAGTGTTACATATAAAATCAAATGTGTCCTTTTTATGTCCACAGGGGCAATGGTAAACTCTATACATGGTAACAAAAGGCTACATATAGCAAAACGGAGGTTAAAAATGAAGAAGAAGGTTTTAAGTACGGTTTTAGCATCAGCTATGGCTTTGTCACTTGCAGCTTGCGGAAGCTCTGCAGATACAGCTGCAACAACTGATGCAACTCAGGCTACAGCTACTGAAGCAGCATCTGACACAGCTGCAGTTGACACTGGCGACAAGATTGTAATTGAAGTTTGGTCAGAAGATCGTCACGACGAAGACTATGTTCGCCAGATGATCGATAAGTTTAACGAAGAGAACACAGATAATATCTATGTTAATCTCACAACAATAACAGAGGATTATCAGAACATGATAAACCTCGCCTATACAGGAGGAACAGCTCCTGACATCGTTGGTGCAAACGGACTTCCTCTCAATACATTTGCTGATACAGGAATCATTATTCCACTTAATGAATATATTGATGCAGATGAAGAATTCCAGAAAGTTAACGAGCCTTACGAACATGCATACGAAGGCAAGAACTACAAAGATGGCAACATCTATTTTGTATATAGTGGCTTAAGATCAGGCGTAAGAGTTGAGTACAACAAGGATCTCCTTGAGCAGAATGGATACACATCAATTCCTAATAATCTTACAGATTATGTAGAAATGGCAAAGACAATCACTGCTAACGGAAACGGCGATTACTACGGAATCGGATTCACATCATCATCTCCTTTTGAGAGACTTCTTGAGATGTCAGCTCAGGTTTCAGGTGTATTCTATTACGACTATGTAAATGGTAAGTTTGATTTCAGCGGATACAAGCCATTCCTTGAAAAAGGACAGGAACTTGTTGCAGCAGCTTATCCTGATCAGCAGGGTGTTGATAACATGAGAGCTCTTTTCACAGAGCAGCAGTTCACTCTTTGGTCAAATGCTTCTCAGGAAGTAGGTGTATTTACAAATCAGCTTCCTATCACAGACTTTGAGTGGGGCGTAGCTGAAGTTCCTTCACTTGACGGAGAAATCAAGGGTGCTCTTCAGACAACACCTAACAAGGCATACGGAATCATTTCAACAAGCCAGCATAAGGATGAGGCTTGGAAGGTTATCCAGTACTTCCAGTCTGAGGAATTCTTAAAGGGCTATTTTGAAGGCGGATATGATCTTCCTATTTCTACATACATGGACAGCGTGATTGACAAGTCAAAGATGGGAAGACTTTCAGATTTCTCACTTCTTTCATATGAATCAGTATATCCTGAACCACCTACAATTAACCTTCAGGGTGATAACTACAGAACAGTTCTTTGGAATGCGGTTATGGGATATGTTGATATCGACGAGGCTATTGAAGATCTGAACACAAGATACAATGAGGCTCTTGATGCAGACGTAGCTTCAGGATCATGCACAAGACTTGTTATCAAGGATTATGATCCACTTCACCCAAGCATGGGTACTGCAGAGTATTTAACAGAGTAAGATAAAGATTATCAGGGGAATCAGAGCACTGGCCTGATTCCCCATTTTGTTTCGATAGTTTTGTAAATATAAGGAGTCAGGCGTGAAAAGGAAAAAAAATAAGAAAAAATTCAATTCAAACAGCATATCTCCAATTCTTATGCTGCTTCCTTCCACTTTAATGCTGATAGTATGCTCGATATATCCTTTCATATGGATATTCAGGTATGTAACCTATAACTATAATGGTTTTACTGCTACATATACAGGAAGTGCTAACTTTACAAGAATGCTATCAGATAAGCAGTTTTGGGGCAGTGTGGGCACTACATTCGAGTATGCAGCACTTAAACTGA
This sequence comes from Butyrivibrio sp. Su6, assembly GCF_900108105.1. Classification (GTDB taxonomy): domain Bacteria; phylum Bacillota; class Clostridia; order Lachnospirales; family Lachnospiraceae; genus Butyrivibrio. Next base: position 296,880 of record NZ_FNUR01000002.1, read on the forward strand.
TATTCATAATTCCGCTGGCATTGTTTGTTGCTGTTCTTCTGAATATGAAGATGCGTGGATCAGGTTTGTTCCGTGGAGTTATATTCATGCCAACAATCATATCAACTTCAATTTCCGGTATGATATTCACATTTCTTTTTGCAACAAAGAACGGAATATTAAATGCATATCTGCAGAATCTGCATATAATCAGTCAGCCGATAAAATGGCTCACAAGTCCCAATGTCATCATGGCAGCAGTAACCATCCTTGCAGTATGGGGCGGTCTTGGTAACTACATGCTATATTTCAGCACAGGTATGAACGGTATTAGTGAGGACTGCTATGAGTCAGCCAAGATTGACGGAGCCAATGCTTTTCAGACATTTTTCTATGTGACACTTCCGATGCTTGCTCCGGTATTAAAGACTGTTTTGATGCTTGCCATTACAAGCGCATTTAAGGATTATGAGGCTATCATGGTTCTCTCAAAAGGCGGACCTGGAAACAGATCAATGGTCATGTTCCTTTATATTTACAACGTGATCTTTGGCTCTGGAAACGGCTCTCAGCAGCAGATTGGATATGGAGCTTTGCTCAGCGTTGTGGCTGCACTTATCGTAGGTGTTGTAACAATCATCTATCTGTTTATAGCAAGAAAACTTGATCATATTACTGAGTAAGGAGGAGAAAATGAGAGAAACACATGCTGTTTATTCTACAGGAACAAAAACGCTCAGAGCATTGGCGTGGATATTCATTTTGATACTCAGTATTATGATGGTTTTTCCTGTGATATATATTATTTTTGGATCATTTAAGGCAAATGCCGAGCTTTTAGTGGGAGGATCCAATATCCTGCCAAAGAAGTTTATAGTTTCAAATTATACTCAGGCCTGGGAACAGGCGAATTTTGCCAGATATACACTTAATTCGGTGATACTTGCTGTGGGAGTAATGGTGATCTCACTTCTTACATCTACTATGACCGGATATGTTTTTTCAAGAAAAGATTTTCCGTTTAAGAAAATACTTTATGGAACCTTTATCGCATTTATGTTTATAAATGTTGGTTCTGTTTCACTTAGACCTCTGTTCGAACTTGCAGTTAAGATCAAGATGAATACAAGTCTTTTATCAGTAATATTTATCTCAGCAGGTGGCGGACAGGCTACATACATATTCCTTGCAAAGGGCTTTGTGGACTCACTTCCAAGAGAACTTGACGAGGCGGCAACAATTGACGGATGCACATTTTTTAAGACATACTATGCCGTTATTGCACCTCTTTTAAAACCTGTAATAGCAACAATAGCTCTTTTATCCTTCAGACAGGGCTGGAACGAATACATTCTTCCTCTGGTATTTACTATGACAAATGATTCAATGAGACCTTTGACTGTTGGTGTAAACATGCTTAAAAACGCAGGTGACGGAACAGCAGCCTGGAACATAATGTTCGCAGGAGCTACAATTGCCATTGTTCCAATGCTTGTAGTTTATTGCTGCTTTAGCAGATTCTTCATGGGTGGTATGACAACAGGAGCAGTTAAGGGATAATTATTACTATGGAAAATATGTGGAAACTTACGGAGGGCGGATTTATCGGGCAGTACCTGATATCCGGCCCCGATGAAAAGGATTTTTATACTGATAAAAAAGCAATAGATCAGTTAACTTTAGAGGGTATTTTGAGAGGAGAGTTTTCCTCTGATGATTGTGGTATAGATAGAATAAAGGGCGCAGCATGGAGAGTGTATGCGCCTTGCAAAGCAGATATGATTGACGTATCTGCTTTTTATTCTACCCTGAAAACGGTATCCTTGGCGGCGCAGACATATCTTTATGCGGACGAGGAAATGTGCATAAAGGCAAGGCTCTGGACATACATGAAGGCGTCTCTTTTTTGCAATGGTAAAAAGGTGGGCGGCACTGACAGAGCTGTATACAAGCCAATTGAATATGTTGATGTGGAATTAAAACTCCGAAAAGGGAAAAACAGTATTTATGCTGTGTGCAGCAATCTTGGTGCAAGAGACAGCAGAAATATTTTAGGAATACAGATTTTATCAGAAAATAAGAGCAGTATACATGTAGCTCTTTTTGAAGGGGGTGAGCAAAAAAGATTATATGATGCCTGGAAGTATCTAGACAGTATCAAGATTGAGGCATCTGAAATCGTGTCAGATATTAGAGAACCTGAGGGGGCCTACATGATGGAGGCTTTGGAGAGCCCTGATTATGATGTGTGCGCAAAGCATATAGATGAAAAAGTGCCAGTTGGGAAATTTAAATCTGCTGTAGTTAAGGTTGGTGTAGAGATTTCTGAGTTTAAGCTTGAGAGAACTTTTGAAGATGCAGATAAGAGAAAGCCTGAATATGACAGGGATGTGTTTAGGGCAACAGCTGAGATTACAAGTAATAACAGAGGTGAGTTTGGATTCTCAATGCCCAATATCCTTGCAAGACTGGAACTTGGAGTTTCAGATCTTGGAACGGACGGCGCTGATAGAAAGCTTCTTTTTAATACTCTTGATCTTATTGAGCAGAGAGTGGACTGTGCTGATTTTGAGCTTTGCGGCTTATTTAGACTTCTTCACCTTCATGGGGATCTTTTTGATGAAGAACTGATGGCCAGGGTAAAAGAAGTGATTCTTGGTTTTAGGTACTGGATGAGCATGAAGGGCTCTGATGCCATGTGCTTTTGGAGTGAGAATCACTCGCTGATGTTTTACATGTGCGCCTATGAAGCAGGAAGAATGTACCCCGATGAGTATTTTGAACTGGCTGAAATGAATGGAAGGCAGCTTTTTGAATTTGGTAAAAAGAATCTGGAAGCCTGGATCAAAGACGTTGAGGAGTACGGATTTGAGGAGTTTTTGAGCTCTGTATATTTAAATGTTACTTTTGCCGTTTTATTAAATGTTGTTGATTTTACTGATGAGAATACATCTAAGAGGGTAGTGAAAATTTTGGATGACATGTTCATTCATGTGGCAAAGCACTGCTTTAAGGGATGTATGATCGCTCCAATGGGAAGAGTGTACAGAGGCAATATCTATCCTTTTGCCCAAGGAATACAGGAAACTATAAGGATGTTTGATAAGACTGCACCGGGTGCCTACGGCGAGGGCTGGGGTGCGTTTATGCATGGAAGTAAGTACAGATTTCCTGATGAGCTTGTGGGTTATATGAGAAGTGAGCAAGATGAAAAGTACGAGACAGGCAATGCGGAAATTGTTTTAAAGAAGACTGCGGATTACTGTCTTACAAGTGTACAGTCGCCTTGCAGTCTTGGGAAGAGAAGATGGGAAAACGTAAGGCTTAAGGCACTATCGGATGAGATGGATGCTGGGGATGCAACAGAGCATATATACACAAAGTCTCTAAACGAAAGCTTCCATGGTACTTCATATTTTGAACCGGGTACATATGGATATCAGCAGCATATGTGGTACGCAGCGCTTTCACCAGAGGCGGTTATTTTTATCAACCATCCGGGAGTATCAAATGAAGAGTCAGATATGAGACCGGGCTATTGGTTTGGAAATGGTGTAATGCCTGCCCTTAGACAACAGGGCAATGTACTTGGGGGAATTTATAAGATTCCGGATGAGCACCCTGTGGGCTTTGTGCATATATATCTGCCTGAAAAGAGATTTGATGAGGTCTGCGAATTTGAAGATATCAGAAGTGTGATCGGTGCGTTGCCATTTGGTACTGAAAATGCTGCCGGGAAGTCAAATGGCGAGGGCAATAGTTCATGGCTGTTTCTTAGAAAGGCAGATGGCTATTTGGCAATCTGGTGCAGCCATAAGCCTTATAAATACTCAGATATGATATTTGATAGTGAGCTTAGAGTAGCTTCAAGGGATTCTGCATATGTTGTTATATGTGGAAGTAAAACAGATGATGGATCTTTTGAGAATTTCAGAAATAAAGCTGTTTCTTTTGCCCCTTATTATGACAAGAATTGTGGAAAACTTTTTGTTTCCGGAACTGAATTTCTGAAGTATGAAAAAGGAGTAGACAAGACGCAGTATGTAATATAATGATGACAGGGGATCAAAGTCATCATAAAATACTAGAAAAATCGCGGAGGAAAAACGGGTATGCAGATAGACAGGGCGACAATGCCTGATAATGGTGTGATCTATGAGGGTGATTATTATAAAGGAATTCCTTATGGGCAGTATATTAGGCAGCAGGGGCTTCCGGATAAGAACATGTCGAAGGTATTTGATATAAGAGACTTCGGAGCAGTTGCTGATGGAATGACAGTAAATACGGAAGCTGTTCAAAAAGCTGCTGATGCGGCAAAAAGCTCAGGCGGCGGAGTAGTGCTTGTTGATGGCGGATGGTACATTTCAGGTACTGTTAAGATCTATGACAATACTACTTTGTGGATAACCGGGGATAGTGCTTTGGTTGCATCAAAAGACCATGACAATTTTGTAGATGCGTTTGTGATCCTTGATAATGCGGAGAATGTCCGCGTTACAGGTGGTGGAAGGATTTATGGCAGCGGAGAATACTTTGTTTATCTGCCTCTTAAGAAGCCTCTTTTGACACCTCTTGAAAAAATCAAACAGCCACCATTTCTTTATGATCCAATGGGATATCCTGTGGATACTATGAGATATGCGATCAGAAGCCGCATCCGCTACGCTGAAGATAAATATGGAAATGGTCAGCCAAAGATCAAGAGACCTATGTACATGCTGTGGGCTAATGGTTGTAAGAATGTGATCATTGAGAATGTCATCCTGGAGGATTCCATGGACTGGAATCTGTGCATTGATGGGTGCGACAATGTGAAGGTTTCAAATGTAGTAATCAACGGAAACCGCCACGTAGCAAACACTGATGGTATTGATGTTATGGGCAGTGAAGAAGTTGAGGTCAAACATTGCTTTATTTCTACTGCAGATGACGGACTGTGCGTTAAGGCTCCAAGGGTCCACGACCACGACGGATTAAATGTGGCTTCCGAAGGAAAGATGCGTGGCACGAAGAATGTACGCTTTTCAGACTGCACGGTTCTTAGCGTTGCCAATGCTTTTAAGATTGGAACAGAGACTTACTATGACATTGAAAATGTGACATGCGAGAATTGTCATTTCTTTTTAGATATTTATCCGGGAACGTGCTCCGGTATTGCCATTGAGACTGCTGATGGAAGCAATGTAAAAAATGTTACTGTTCGCAATATCACCATGGACAACGTTGCCTGTCCGCTTTTTATCTGCCTTTGCAAGAGGAATAAGTTTGGATATGCTGATGCAGAGGATGAGATGAAACGCTTTTTGGGCGGTTCTATAGACGGCGTGGTTATTGAGAATATCAAGGCTGTAAATGCTGAGGTGCCATCAATTGTGACGGGATATAGGATGGAGGATGGCCAAGGAAAAGATCTTGGAGAGATCATGATAAGCGGATTTGATGTGACATACAGAGACGACAAGGAAGAGATAAATCTTTTACCTGAAATACATGAGAATGTCACTGATTATCCTGAGAACAGCGCTATGGGCGATGTGCCGGCATACGGCCTGTTTATCAGGCACGCACCGAAGTGTACATATTCAGGTGTCCATGTTGTGCCGCGAAGCATGAATACAAGGGAATGCATAGTAGAAGAATTGTAAAAAAGATGTTGCGAAGCAAACCATGTCTGATATAATCTAAATAAAGAAGCGGCAACCCCGCTTGATATGAACTGTAGTTACAAAGTTATAACCGCTAGTCCGGCCAAGAACAGGGCGGTTACTTCTTTATTGATACAATGAGTGTTGCAAGTGCAAGTAAAACTAAGGTGTAAGTAAACATATCTGCAAAGCTCACCATTGGCATCACCTCCTCGCATATGCGAGGCTACCGCTCCACATGTAATAATAGCATGTGGAGTTTTTTAATACAAGAACAAATGTTCGAACAAATATTCGCTATAATATGTAAAGGATTTGATGGATTTGATGGAGGTTAGGGATATGGCAGAACTTAAGTGCCCACATTGCGGGCAGGCGTTTACGGTTGATGATACAGAGCTCAGTTCGATCGTTCAGCAGATAAGGGATAAAGAGTTTGAAAAAGACCTGGATAGGCGCACAAGTGAGCTTGAGAAACACCTCCAGGAGAAGCATGCTCTGGAGATGGCTGCGCAGGAGGACAAGATCACTCTTAAGACCAAGCAGCAGTATGAGAAAGAGATTGAAAATCAGATCAAGATCATCGAAGAGTTAAAAACGAAACAGTATAAAGAGCTTGAAGAGCAGAACCAAAAAATAAATGAATTAAAAGAGGAGAAGGCTGCAGAAATTGAGCAGTTAAAAGACAAGCTCCGCGAAGCTCAGGAGAAGAACAGTAAGCTTCAGCTTGAGATAGAAAGCACTTCAGATAAGACCAGGCTTGCAGTTTTGGAAGCGGTAAAAAAGGTCGAGGATGAGAAGCATGAACTTGAAAGCTCATTCAATGAGAAGGCAAGAGACCTTGAAAATGCACTTACTCAGGAAAAAGAAAAAGGAAAGATCCTTCTTGAGCAGAAGGAAAAAGAAGTAGAGTTCTATAAAGACTTAAAGACCAAGATGTCCACAAAGATGGTTGGTGAGACCCTTGAGCAGCACTGTGAGATACAGTTTAATCAGCTCAGGGCCACAGCTTTTAAGAATGCATATTTTGAAAAAGATAATGATGCAAGAACCGGGAGCAAGGGCGATTATATCTACAGAGAAACTGACGAGAACGGTGTTGAGATCATATCCATCATGTTCGAGATGAAGAATGAGATGGATGAAACTGCTACCAAGCATAAAAACGAGGATTTCTTTAAGGAGCTTGATAAGGACAGAAAAGAGAAAAACTGCGAATATGCGGTTTTGGTATCTCTTCTCGAAAGCGATAGTGAGTTGTATAATGCAGGAATAGTTGATGTTTCTTACAAGTATGACAAGATGTACGTTGTAAGGCCACAGTGCTTCATTCCAATGATCACGCTTTTAAGGAATGCCGCTCTTGGTGCGCTTTCATACAAGCAGGAGCTGGCAGCAGTCCGCAATCAGGATATTGATATCTCCAATTTTGAAGATTCTCTCATGAAGTTTAAGGATGACTTTAGCAAGAATTACAATCTTGCCCACAAGCATTTTGATACTGCTATAGAAGAAATCGATAAGACTATCCAGCACCTTGAAAAGGTGAAAAAAGAACTTCTTGGAAGCGACAATCAGCTTAGGATTGCCAACAGTAAGGTGGATGATGTCAGCGTAAAAAAGCTTACAAGGAACAATCCTACTATGAAGGCGAAGTTCGATGAGCTGAAAGAGCAGCAATAAAATATTAAGAAGAAAATAGGTTATATACTTAATGGCAACACAAAACAGAAGAGAATATTTAACAACAACACCGGTACCAAAACTTATTCTGTCGCTGTCTGTGCCGACTATAATAAGCATGCTGGTAACGGCTATTTATAACACAGCAGATACATTTTTTGTAGCAAGGGTGTCATCTGATCCTGTGGTCAATACCGCAGCAACGGCATCCGTAGGACTTGTATTTACAGTGATGGCGCTTATTCAGGCAACAGGATTTTTCTGTGGTCACGGCTCAGGCAATTTCCTTTCCAGAATGCTTGGGGCTGGCAATCACAAAGAGGCCAATGAGATGGCATCCACCGGATTTGCACTGTCGCTGATTCTTGGAGTTATCTTTGCAATAGTAGGAAATATCTACGTAGAAGAGATTGCACAGTTTCTTGGTGCCACGAGCACAACCATGCAGTTTACCATGGATTACATGAGGATAATCCTGTTTGGAGCCCCATTTATGATGGCGCAGTTTGTTATCAACAATCAGCTGCGATTCCAGGGAAGTGCAGTATATGCCATGATCGGACTTATGTGCGGCGCTGTCATGAATATTGTTCTTGATCCGCTTCTTATCCTTGTCTTCCACATGCAGGTCAGAGGTGCTGCAATCGCTACAGTAATGGGACAGATCACCAGCTTTATTGTTCTTTTAATTGGAACAAGCAAGGGTGAGAATATTAAACTCAGCCTGAAAAATGTCCATATCAATGGTTATTACTTAAAAGAAATCGTAAATGGCGGTGCCCCTTCTTTATTCAGACAGGGGATGGCAGCTATTGCCACTCTTATCCTCAACAGAACTGCAGGAGCTATTGGCTCAGACGCTGCAATCGCAGGAATGTCTGTTGCGGGAAGAGTCATGATGATGATGGCTTCTGCTCTTATCGGATTTGGTCAGGGATATCAGCCCGTCTGTTCATTTAACTATGGCGCAGGCCTTACAAAGAGGGTAAAAGAGGGATTCATTTTCTGCGTGAAGTATTCAACAGTATTTCTCGTTGGAATAGGCGTTGTATGCTTTATTTTTGCTCCGGATATAATAACTCTTTTCTCCAAAAATCCGATGGCAATGGAGGTTGGTGTGGCAGCACTCAGATTTCAGGCCTGCACGCTTCCGCTTTCAGGAACAATCGTTATCAGCAACATGATGCTTCAGTCTATTGGAAAAGGTGTCAAAGCTTCCATAATGGCATCCTCAAGAAATGGCCTTTTCTTTATACCAATGATATTGATATTACCTCCATTATTGGGTATTCTTGGAGTTGAGATGGCGCAGTCCTGTGCCGATGTGCTTTCTTTTGGACTGGCTATTCCTCTTGCCGCGTCAGAGCTTAAGAAATTTAACGACTGATACCGGCAATATAAAAATGAGAAGTGTTGGGTGAGTAGATGAGACATAAGAAAATATTAAAAAATAAGTTATTTCTTTATTTAACAGAGTTCTTTTCAGGAATGTCTGTAATGGCGGTAGAGCTTGGTGCAAGCAGGCTCCTGGCCCCATATTTTAGTTCATCACAGATTGTGTGGACTATAATAATCGGAACGATCATGATTGCCATGGCGCTTGGTAATATCTACGGTGGCCGAAAAGCCGATAAGGACAAGGATCCCGGAAAACTCTATGGAAGGGTTCTTATCGCAGCACTTTGGATAGCGCTGATCCCGGTTGTTGGAAAGTACATAATACTTGGAATTTCAGCAATTTTGGTATTTACTGTTAACTCGAATTTCCTCGTGATCGCAGCCTTTGCGGCGTGTATGATCGTGTTTGTTTATCCTTTGTTTTTGCTTGGAACTGTTACACCGAGCCTTGCGAAATATACAACAGATTCCCTTGAGGATAACGGAAGGATTATCGGAACTCTCGGTGCATTTAATACAGTAGGAAGCATTATCGGTACTTTTGCTCCTACATTTATAACTATTCCTGCAGTCGGAACTTCAGTTACATTCCTTATTTTCGCAGGTATCCTGGTAGCACTTTGCGTTTGCTATTTTCTAAGTCCGGATGAGGCGGAAGAAAAAACTCAAAAAAAAAATCTAAGTAAAGTAATAGCGGGGATACTGATCTTTGATATATGTTGCGTCTTTGGACACAGCACAAGCTTCGCTTTCTGGGAGAGTGGCCTTACCTATGAAGGCGAGTCCGTATACAACTATCTTCAGGTAAAAGAAACACCAAATTCTGTAATCCTTTCCACAAACGTTCTCTTTGGAGTTCAGTCGGTTCTGGTAAAAGAAGGGGCGCTGACCGGTATGTATTATGACTATGCCATGGCAGCTCCTTACATGTGCGGAGTAAAAGACAAGGCGGAAAATGGTGAGGATGTGGATGTACTTATCCTTGGAATGGGGTCAGGCACATACGCGACACAGCTTAGCAGATATTTTGATAATGTGAATGTCACCGGTGTTGAGATTGATGATAAGATTACAGATTTAGCCCATAAGTATTTTGAACTTCCTGATACTACTTCAGTTACAACCTATGATGGAAGAGCCTATCTGGCAGCAGTAAGTGACCAGTATGATGTTATCATGGTTGACGCATATCAGGATATTACTATTCCATTTCAGATGTCTTCTGTGGAGTTCTTTTCCCTGGTAAAAGAGCATTTGGCACCCGGTGGTGTTATGGTGGTCAACATGAACATGTACAGTGATGAGTCCCAGAGTGGAAGCCAGCAGGCTACGATCAACACGTATCTGGCGGACACCATTTCATCAGTGTTTAAGAACGTTGTAGTAGTTGATGTTCCAGGGGCAACCAATAAAGAGCTGTTTGCCACAGAGTCAGATGAGTTTCTTACTAATCTTGAGAGCAATGCGGCAAAAGAGGAAAATGAAAAACTGGCGGCCATGATGGAGAGAGCTCTTTTGACTGCGACAGAATATGAAGCGGGTGAGAATATCATGACTGATGACAAGGCACCTGTTGAGCTTCTTGGTATGAAACAGATTGACTCAATAATCAAGGATGAAGTGCAGTATTACAAGGAAATCTACAGATCACAGGGAATTGAAGGATTGATAAACAGTTTGTAAACTGTCTGAAAATTGTATAAATTAGTACGAAATCGAGCACATTTCTAAATGGTTGATGCTATAATAAACATGCATTACCGATTTAGTAATGTGCTATTTTTTTGTGTCCGCGAAAGCGAGAAAGAGAGAAAAATGGGTGAAAAGACTGAAAAAAAGAAAAAAACAAAAAAGATAAGTACTAAGCTTATTAGCTACATCGTTCCGCTTGTATCGGCGATGGTTATCGCGCTTGTTCTTGTGGCGTCGCTTCTTTCAAAGAGCAGAATGACTGAAATGGCGAATGAAACTCTTGAGTCGTCTATTTCAAACCAGGCTGACAATATTGAGGCATGGCTTAGTGAAAATCTGCAGTTTTTTAGCACAGTAAAATACTTTATAGAAAAAGAAAATCCTGCAGAGGGCGAGCTTTCAGGTATGCTGGATATGTTCTATGGCTATAACTCCAGTTGTCCAAACGGACTGTATATTGGAACGTCAAATGGAAAGCTTATCAAAGCGTCTAAGTCTGAAACTACCGAGTCTGATGTACTTGGAAGTGCATGGTATAAGCAGGGTATCACAAGAGTGGATATGGCTTATGGCGGGGCACATTCTGATGCAAACGGTACAACAGTTATCAGTGCTACAGGTATTTTAGATATGGAAGGTGATGAGCTGAAGGTTCTTGGCGCTGATGTGCCGCTTGACGCCATCAGTATCATCGTTAATTCCGGTGTAAAAATGGCTAATGCAAGCTCTTTCCTTGTGGATAAGTCTGATTACACGATCCTTGCCCATAGAAATTCAAGCCTTGTATCAACAAAGCTAACAGGAGCATCATCAGATGCTTTTCTTGATGGAGCATACAAAAAGCTTTCAGCCGGCGATTATACAACCGAAGAGATTGCAACTTATATGACAGCTTTTAAGGAAATAGAAGGAACTGACTGGGTGCTTGTATCATATATTCCTACAAGCATTATCTTAAGTGCGGTAACACAGATGAGTAATCTGCTTATCATTATCGGTATTATCGCAGTTGTTCTTATAGTTGTTTCAATTCTCTATGTGGTTAGAAGAGTTATCGCTCCTCTTGGACATATTACAGAAAATATCACAGCTATGTCAGAGGGAGACTTTACAATTGAAGTTAATTCTGAGAGTAATGATGAGATTGGAATCATGGGAGGTAAGGTTACAGAGTTTGTTACTTCCATGAGAAATATGCTTAGAAGTATCAGTGAGGAATCAGAGAAACTAAGACAGGAGTCTGATAGCAGTGATCAGGTTTCACGGACGATGTATGATGCTTCGCAGGCTCAGTCAGAAGCTATGAAGCAGCTTAATGAGACAGTTGATCAGCTTGCTACAGCGGTTAATGATATTGCGCAGAATGCAACAACTCTTGCAACTATTGTTTCTGACACAAGAGATAATAGTGACAAGGCCAATGAGAGCATGAAGGAAACCGTTGAGATTTCTAAAAAAGGTCGTCAGGACATGGAGAAACTCAGCACAGCCATGCAGGATATCGAAGCTGCAAACAACGAGCTTGTTAATTCTATCAACAAGGTTGGAACAGCTTCTGAAGAGATCACAAATATTGTTGGAATGATCGGTGAGATTGCTGAGGAAACAAATCTCCTTTCCCTTAATGCCAGCATAGAAGCAGCAAGAGCAGGTGAAGCAGGAAAAGGCTTTGCTGTTGTTGCTACTCAGATCGGTAAACTTGCGCAGACATCAGCAGAAAGTGCTCAGAATATTGCAAACCTCATTGAAGAGGTGCACAAACTTATAGAGAATGCGGTGGGACAGGCCCATGCCAGTGCTACAAGCATTCAGGAAAACAGTGAACTTATCGGCGTTGCCGTTGGTACTTTTGACCAGATTTATAACAATATTCAGGAATCCAACAAGCTTATTGAGAACATGATAGAAGATGTGCAGAAGGTTGATGATGTTGCAACCAATGTAGCAGCCATTTCTGAGGAACAGGCAGCCAGTGCAGATGAGATCCTTGCTACATCAGAGAATATGGTTGAGATGGCTGAGAATATCACCAGAAGTAGTCAGGATGTGGCAGATAATTCTGAAGAACTTGCAGGAACCAGCCACACGCTCACTTCTTATGTTCAGAAGTTCAAGATTTGAGGAGGCTTGTAAGATGAAAAAGATTATTACAGTTCTTTTAACAGGATTATTGCTGGTTACGGTCATCGCAGGCTGCGGAGCTGCTTCAGGAAGCACGGCGAGCACTGGTGGTGGCGGAAAGGCAAAAATTCTTTTGATTATGAATGATGTTACTGATACTTTCAGAGGCCAGCTGGCCGATGCGGTTACATCAGCAGCAACCAGCAGCGGAGCGACTGTTGATCTGGTTGAGACAGGCGGAAGCGTTGAGATGGAAGCAGAGCTTGTAGCAACCGCAGCTTCAAAGGGATATACAGCAATTATCCTGAGACCATCTGATGCCAGCACAGCTCTTCAGATGAATGTGGCAGCAGGAAATCTTCCGATCATCTATGTTAATAACCAGCCTTCGGATGAACATCTTACTGCCGATAAATATATTTACGCAGGTTCAAGTGAGGAACAGGCCGGACAGCTTCAGGCTGAATATGTTCTTAAAAAACTGGGCAATCCTTCAAGCCTAAATGTAATTATTTTTGAGGGAGAGCAGGGACATTCAGCTACAATCGGAAGAACCAATGCAGTTGTCAAGACTTTAAAAGAAAATGGCTGTAATGCGACATATGTATTTAAGGATTATGCAAACTGGTCTGACGCTGAAGCTGAATATAAGCTCGGAATCTTTATGAAGACAGGGCAGAGCGTTGATGCTGTTTTTTGTAACAATGACACGATGGCTCTTGGTGTTATCAGTGGAATGAAAAAATATGGTCTGGATTATACCAAGATTCCTGTGTGCGGTGTCGATGCAACAGCAGATGGCTGCGAGTCAATCTCTTCCGGTGAGATGGCATTTACAGTTCTTCAGAGCGCAGCAGGTCAGGGGGCTTCAGCTGTAAAGGCGGCTATAGCACTTGGAAGTGGCGGTACGATCGAGGGAATCGATTATGCTACAGAGGATCACAAATGTATCTATGTTCCGTTTGAAGCTGTAGATGCATCCAATGTGAGTCAGTACAAGTAATAAGTGATATGATAATAAAGGGCAGTGCAGTGCTTAAAAAGCATTTCATTGCCCTGTTTTGCATATTATGAAAACTCAGATTTTAAATTGTGAAAGTTTTATGGTTATTCCAAAAAAGTATTACGAAACCGGGGCAAATGTGTCATAATCCTAAAAATATCGCGATATTGCGGCGATATGAGCAATTTTTTTTAACAGAAGTTTGAGGTAAGTGTATGGAAAACAAGGAAAAGAACAGTAATCCTATCGAGTATATCATTGATCATATGCCGGAGATGGATCTTCTTGGGAGGATAAGAGTCTTTTTCAGGTGGATAATTCTGGGAAGTATAACAGGAATTGTGGTTGGAGCTATTGGTGCAGCCTTTGGACGCGCGATAGTTTGGGCTACAGGTTTTAGAAACGAGCATGATTATATTATTCTAGGGCTTCCTTTTGCAGGTCTTTTGATAGTGTTTCTGTACAGACTCTGCAAGGATTATGAGGATAAGGGAACAAACCTTGTGATCAAGTCAATTCAGGCGGGAGAAAACCTTCCTATTACGAAAGCTCCGCTTATTTTCATCTCTACGACTTTGACTCATCTGTTTGGTGGTTCAACAGGTCGTGAGAGTGCGGCGCTTCAGATGGGCGGAAGTATCGGCTACAATCTCGGAAAGCTCTTCAGACTAAAAGATGGAAATATAAAGATCATCACTATGTGTGGCATGAGTGCTGCTTTCTCAGCACTTTTCGGAACTCCTATGACTGCTGCGTTTATGGCAATGGAGATTGAAAATGTAGGTATTATGTACTATTCAGCTCTTGTGCCCTGTGTTGTATCGGCTCTGGTAGCTTCAGGAGTTGCAGAGTTTTTGGGAGCTCAGGGGGAAACATTTGCAGTAAACATCGTGCCTGAGTTTACTGTTTATAATGCGATATTTACTGCAATTCTTGCAATCTTGTGTGCAGTAGTCAGCGTTATCTTTTGTGATGTTTTGAAAATATCCGGGCGACTATATAAGAAGTTTTTTACCAATCCATATTTGAGAGTGTTTGTTGGTGGCTGCATTGTTGCGGCTCTTACTTTTATTTCCGGAACAAGGTATTACAACGGAGCTGGAATGAATGTGATTGAAATGGCTTTAAGTGGTGAGGCTCCTTATTTTGCTTTTCTTTTGAAGATCATTTTTACAGCGCTGACTCTTGGCGCCGGCTACAAGGGTGGTGAAATTGTGCCAGCTCTTTATATAGGCGCAACTTTTGGCTGCCTTTATTCACAACTTTTAGGATTTGATCCGGCCCTTTGCGCTGCTATCGGAATGGGGGCGCTCTTTTGCGGAGTGACCAACTGCCCTATTTCATCACTATTTATTTGTTTTGAATTATTTGGCTTCAAAGGCATGCCATATTATCTTTTGGCTGTTGCACTGAGCTACACCTTCTCCGGATATTCAAGCCTTTATAGCAGTCAAAAGATCGTTTATTCCAAGTTCCATAACAAGTATGTGAACAGGGATACAAATTGATATGGCAGGGAAATAAGCTGGTATTGAGGCATGTTTATTTTTGCATCAAAAGCATGTTGTCACTCAAGTAGTTATGTGATATATTATATGTAGTAATCAAAACTACATGCAATCATTTAAGAAACCACTATTTTCATGATAGCAAATAGAGATTTCACTTGGGAGGCAACTATGAACGCAAAGGAACTTCAGAAATATTTCAAAGAACACTTGGTACCATCAAAGCTTTACAAAATTGGTGGACATCATAAGAATAGAATATGCCTTGATAAAACTGAGAATGGTTGGGCTGTCTTTTTCCAGGATAAAAAAGAACGCATCGGAGTTATGAACTTTGTTGATGAAGCATCTGCCTGCAATTCCATGAAGGATGAACTTAGAAAACTCATGGAGCAGATGTACGGGGTTACATGGGCTCAGGCTAGATGATTAAATGTGTGGATTTTCTGCGTGACAGATTCGCATATTCAGTATAGGCGACTAATTTAATAAAGATAATATTTAAAGCTCACACTGGTTGGATGATCAGTGTGAGTTTTTATGTGTTTTTGGAAATTACTTTGCGCCGTGAATTTATATTTTCCTCAATATTTTTTTAGGCTGGATTTAGGTTGTTTTTTTAGAATGGCAGTGTAGACAAAGAGAATGAGTTTAAAGAACAGCCTAAAGGCATGTGAAAAGTAGAATGGAGAATAATATGTTAAATAAAAAAATGAAATCGAAAATGGGAATTGGACTTGCAACAGTAATGGCAGTAGCTTTGTTGGTTGCAGGATGTGGGACAACAACAGGTGAAAATGAGACAGCCACGGTTAGTACAGAGAGTGCAACAGTTGTTGCAAGTTCTGATGCAAGTATAGATTTAAGTGATGTTACAGCAGTGATCACACTTTCCGATAATGGATCAGTTGTGAGCGGTAACGGAGCAAGTGTAGAAGATAATGACATTGTGATCACATCGGGTGGAACCTATTCATTTAGTGGTACCTTAACAGAAGGAAGAATCAAAGTTGAGGCTGAGGGCCAGGATGTAACGATCGTTCTGAACGGAGCGACAATTACAAACAGCGAGAAGGATGCAATCTATATTGAATACGCAAACAGCGCAACTATCTACGTGATGGAAGGCACTGAGAACGTGCTTACAAGCGGAACAGAGACAACTTATGAAGAGGCTAAGGCAGCTATTGATGAGGCAAATGCAAGTGCTGAGACAAATGTGGCAGCTGGCGAGTCTGATAGCGCTACAACTGAAACGTCTTCTGCAGATACTGCAAGTGCATCTGAAAGTACAGATAGCACAGAAGCAGCGGATGAAGGATTTAGCAACAGCCAGAAGGCAACAATCATGGCTAAGTGTAGCCTCACTGTGGCCGGAAGCGGATCACTTACTGTTAATGGATACATCAACAATGGCATTCAGTCAAAAGAAATACTGACAATAAGTGACGTTAATCTCACTCTGGTTTCAGCAAATGATGGAATTAAGGCAGGAACAGAACTTAACATAACATCAGGAACATTTGATATTGATTCTTATGGTGATGCAATACAGTCAGACGGAACTCTTAATATTGCGGATGGATACTTTGACATCTTTACAGGAAACGGATCAGCATCAGTTGAAAAGAAATCCGAAGCAGCACCTGGCGGTGGCGGCATGGGCGGCGAGCGAAATAGTTCCGATATGATCGCAAAAATGCTTGAGAGAATGGGAGTTGATGGAGCAAGTGATCTTGCTGCAGCACTCGAAGAGGCAGGAGCTTTGGAAAGTGCACCAAGAGACATGAATAGTGTTGTTGACTGGCTAAATGGACTTGTCGAAGATGGAACCATTTCTGCTGATTATCAGACAACTATTGATGCAATTGAATCTGCTATGAGCAGCTTCCAGCCGGGACAGATGGGAGCGCAGAATCAGGCTAATATGCAGCCGACTGGTGATAACGGTGGATTTGGCGGAGGAATGATGGATGATGCAGCCGACTCTACAGATTCAGATTCAAACAGTGTGAGCCAGAAGGGTATCAAAGCAGAAGGTGTTATGACAATTGATGGTGGTACATTTACAATTGATACAGTGGACGATGCAATTCACGGAACATCAGATGTTGTTATAAACTCAGGAACATTTAACATTACATCTGGGGATGATGGAGTACATTCAGACACAAACCTTACAGTCAACGGAGGAACTATAACTGTAGAAGACAGCTATGAAGGAATTGAAGCGGGAGTCATTACTATAAATGATGGTGAAGTAAGCGTAACATCTTCAGATGATGGATTTAACGCATCTACAACCCTTACAGATCCTGATATCACAATAAATGGCGGTGTTGTTTATGTAAATGCCAGCGGTGACGGACTTGATTCAAATAAGAACCTTACAATAAATGGCGGAACAGTATATGTTGATGGTCCTTCTGATGATATGAATGCCGCAATTGACATAGGAACTGAAAATCAGGGGATCTTCGTTATAAACGGAGGAACAGTGACAGCGGTTGGATCATCAGGAATGCTTGAAAATGCAGACTCTTCATCAACTCAGCAGACAATTACTTATGTATTTAGCGAGAAGCTCGAAGAGGGAACTGTTATTACAGTCAGTGACTCATCAGGAAATGAAGTTGCAAGCTTTACGCTTATCAAGAGTGCGAGCGCAATCACTTATTCTTCAGCAGATCTTGTTTCAGGCGAGACCTACACATTTACAGCCGGTGACCAGTCAGGTGAGATTACAGCAGACAGCATTAATACAACTAACAGCACCGGAGGCATGGGCATGGGTGGCCACGGTGGCGGCATGGGCGGCCGTGGTATGATGCAGGGCCAAATGCCAACAGACGGCCAGGCCCCAACCGGTGGTCAGATGCCATCTGATGGACAGGCGCCATCAGGTGAGGCACCTACAAACGAGCAGGCTCCAGCATCAGGAAACTGAATAAAATAGACTCCAAGAGGCGGTTTGCAGATGATCTGGTATCTGTGAACCGCTTCTTGCTTTATTATACCTATTTGATAAAATATTTCTTATAGGAGATTTCGTATTATTACGAAAGAGGAAACGTGTATGATTAAGACTAGTGAGGGAATTGTTCTTTCTGGTAGTCATTTTGTAAGGACTTTGCCGGATCTTTTAAACTGCAAGCCTGAAGATTTTCTTTTTATTGATATTGAAACTACTGGGCTTTCTCCCAAGAGTGCTGATATATACCTTATTGGATGTGCTTATCATGATAATGGTAACTGGCACGTCTGTCAGTTTTTTGCTGAGACACCTGATCAGGAAAAAGAGATTCTTGAGGCGTTTATTGAATTCTCCAGGGAGTATAAGATACTTATCCACTTTAACGGTGACAGATTTGATATTCCATTTCTTTTAGCCAAATTTGAAAAGTATGGACTTTCAAATCCGTTTGCGCATATGAGTTCCCTTGATATTTATAAGGAGGTAAAGCCTTATAAAAAGCAGTTGGGGCTTCTTGACTGTAAGCAAAAGACAATTGAGCTTTATTTGGGAATTCAGAGAGAAGATAAGTATGATGGAGGGAAGCTTATTCCGGTCTATCAGGACTATACTGTTTCCAAAGATGCTGAGAAATTAAAGCTCCTCATGCTTCACAATTATGAAGATGTCAAAGGAATGTTTGATGTTCTTACGATGCTCAAGTATAAAGAGTTCTTTAATTCTTTTTCAAAGCTTCCTAAAGAAGCTGTCAGAACTGACGCAGAGATTCCTTCATCAGAAGAACTTCTTGAGCTGTTGCCTGTCCGCGCTAAAAAAGTTCAGGCCAACTACTATAACGACATAGATGGAACGCAGAAAAAGGAAGTCTACATGAAACTGTCAGTTCCTAAACCTCTTCCTTCTTCACTTTCAGGGAATCTTGACGGATGTTATTTCAAAATTGATGGAACTGAGGCAGTTCTCAGAGTTCCATTATATGAAACAACATTAAAATACTTCTATTCCAATTATAAGGATTATTATTATCTTCCACAGGAAGACACAGCTTTGCACAAGTCTATCGCAAGCTTTGTGGACAAAGATTACAGAGTAAAGGCATCACCTGAGAATTGCTACACCAAAAAAGAGGGACAGTATTTACAGGAATGGAACCTGTGCTTTGCGCCGTTTTTTAAATCAGATTATAACGATAAGAATATTTTCTTTGACCTTAATGAGAATATGAAAAAGAGCAGATTTGCAATGAGCCTGTACGCTTGTCATGTGATCGCACATGTGCTTGAACTGTAGGATGTTCATAGTGGGTAAGGAAATAATAAAAAAAGAGCCGCAGATGCGACTCTTTTTTAAACTATTAAAGCTCAGTAGATCCAAGAATTGACATAAGTCTTAAGAATCCGCAGTAGCCATACTCATCAAGAAGTTTACTTACGTCATATCCTGCTGGGATAGTAACTTTAAGTTTCTTGCCACCGTATGTGAATACGACGTTTACATCAATGTCAGGACGAGATGCGATTGCTGCGATCATCTTTGAATCGAGGCAGGCAACTCTGTCAGTTTCAATGTTCATAGCGCCGCCCTGAGGAGCTGCTGCTACGTTAGAAATGATTGATTCCTTGTACTGGATTGGAGTAATGCTTGACATGTTATAGGAAACAGTACGTGCAGGCTTTGTTCCGCTAATTGCTGCAATCTGGCTTGGAGTATCTGCTGCGCTTACAGTGTTAGATACAACTATTGCACCTGCAGGAGCCTGTGCAGGATCTGCATAAGATGGAGTTACATTTTCTACTACAACTTCGTAGCTCTGTGAACCATCTGTATTCTCAGTAGTCTTAACAATTGCTGTTACCTTAACGTTGATACCGCCTTTAACGTTGTGAAGAACCAGTGTGAATGTTCCATCACCATTATTTGTTACTTTAACGTTCTCTCCGGCAGTAACTTCATAGCCTTCAGGAACATTTGCGGCTACCTTGAATGCTTCACTTATATTTACTGTGTCATAAGTTTTTTTATTAGGATCAGAGATTGTTTTCACGTTTTCATTATCTTCAGTTAACTTAAGACCATATTTTTTCTGGCTTTCTGTATCCTGGTTGATGATATAGTTGATTGTCTTAACTACAGCTCTATAGACGTCGCTATAAGTTACATTAGCATCGTCAACTGTTCTGTCAATATTAATGTATCCTTTATCCATTTCATAGATAGTTATTTCTGGAATTGATGCCAAAACATCATCTAGGTCTTTATATGTTGGTTTTACTTCATCACCATATGTATAAGAGTTGCCAATTGAGAGACGAGGTGAACTATCAGAAGAAGATGCTATTGTGCCGGTGATGATAATAGCTCCCTGCTCTTCATTATTGTTATAATCTTCTATATCCTGAAAGATTCCAACAGAGTCACTATTTATACCAATAACATTGCCATCTACAAAAATATTAGCGCTTCCATCAGTTTGGATGCCAGAGCCGTAAAAACTTTCGGTCTTTTTTTCATACTGCTTGGTCTCTTTGTTATATTCTCCGGATGAAGTTGTGTTTACTGCACCTGTTGAAATAGCATCTCCGTTAACGATAACGGTTGACCCATCATATGCAAATATGGCATCATCTCCTGAATTGACACTTCCAACTTCAACAGTTGTATTTTCACCGCGTGCATTTATACCGGTACCATTCGCAGAAACTTTTCCATCAACTGTTACTTCTGCCTTATCATTTGTGACATAGGAACCAGCAGTAATTCCAGTCTGATCATCGCCATTTGCATTAACATTTCCCTTTACTTCGATGTTACCTGCAGTTACGTTGATTGCAGGAGCAGAAGTGTTATATGTCTTGTCACCATCTGTGTAATGACGAGTCGTTGTACCATTTGATCCGCTTGTATTTACATCTTTATTAACAGTAACAGAGCCTTCAGAAGTTGAAACAGTAATAGCACTATTGCCTGTGTCAACAGTAACACTTTCGACTACAACTTTCTTTTCTTCGCTATCAGAAGTTATATTGATAGGGGTAGTAACATCTTCGGCTGCTGCATCTTCTGCAAATGCAGTGAGACTTGGTGCAACAAGCATTGAGAAAGCAGTTGCTGTTGCTGTTAAAGATACTAGAAATTTCTTTTGCATAACACTAATTCCCTCCATAGAATATATGTGTGTTGTTAAGCGAAGTCATTTTCGCTGCACATGACAATAGCACTTGGCTATAGTGAAAACAATCGAACGTGCGTTTGCTAAAAGCGGGAATTCACGGAAATACTGGGCTTGATGGCAAGCATTAAATTACAATAAAGCAAATATAACGCATCTATAAACCGATATATATAGGGGGGAAAGGTTAATTAACACAATATATAGACAGGTGGATAAAATTGACAGATTATTTTGATATTAATCAAGCAAAATTGTACATAATTTAGTATAATTAAATAAGTAGTTTTAAGTGCAGGGATAGCCCCTGTACTTTCACTATAAACAAAAATATGAAAGAAGGGTAGGAGATGGCAAGAGGTACTTTTACGGGCGGAATCCATCCTTACGAAGGTAAGGAATTATCCAAGGATAAGCCCATCAAATCAGTCCTCCCTAAAGGGGATTTGGTGTATCCGATATCACAGCATATAGGTGCACCGGCTAAACCAATCGTTGCTGTTGGTGATCATGTTCTTACAGGACAGAAGATTGCAGAAGCAGGTGGCTTTGTTTCTGCGCCCATCTATGCAACTGTTTCAGGAACAGTCAAGGCAATCGAGCCAAGGCGTCTTGCGACAGGAGCTATGTGTGACAGCATCATAGTTGAAAACGATGGTAATTATGACGAAGTGGAATTTAAGCCATTAAAACCGTACGAAGAAATGACCGCCGAGGACAAGATTGCAGCTGTTCGAGAGGCTGGTGTCGTTGGTATGGGAGGTGCAGGATTCCCAACTGCTGTTAAATTTTCACCAAAAGAGCCGGATAAGATCGACTATGTTATCGCAAACTGCTCTGAATGTGAGCCATATCTGACTTCCGACTACAGGCGTATGATCGAAGAGCCTGAGCTTTTGTTGGAAGGTCTTAAGATTGCGGTTAGTATTTTCCCAAATGCGAGAGGAATCCTTGCAATTGAGGACAATAAGCCTGATGCAATCGCTAAATTCAAAGAATTAACAAAAGATGAGGAAAAGATAAGCGTTAAGCCCGTCAAGACCAAGTATCCTGAGGGTGCTGAGCGTATGCTCATCTATGCAGTTACAGGTAGAGAGATCAATTCTTCAATGCTTCCGGCAGATGCTGGATGTATCGTTGACAATGTTGATACTCTTTGTGCTGTGTGCAGAGCGGTAAAAGAGGGACGTCCTCTCATGGAGAGAATTGTTACCATTACCGGTGACGCTATCACAGATCCAAGAAACTATAAGGTAAGGATTGGAACCAATTACAAAGAGCTCTTGGAGGATGCAGGCGGATTTAAGACAGAACCTGCCAAGATCATTTCAGGCGGTCCTATGATGGGATTTGCAATCTTTGATCTCGACGTTCCTACTACAAAGACAGCTTCAGCACTTACCTGCCTTACTAAGGATGAAGTAGCAGAGTTTGAGCCAAGTGCGTGTATCAACTGTGCACGTTGCGTAGAGGCCTGCCCTGAAAGACTTATCCCCAAGAATCTGGCAGATGCTGTTGAACATGGTGATGAGAAGGCATTCCTTGATATGTATGGAATGGAATGCTGCGAATGTGGATGCTGTAGTTATATTTGTCCGGCAAGACGCCAGCTTACTCAGCTCATTAAGGGCATGAGAAAAATACAGCTCGGAAAAAGAAAAAAGTAAGGGGGACGAGATAAGATGAGTGATTTAAGAAGCGTATCATCCAATCCCCATGTGAGATCCAAAACCACTACTTCAAATATTATGATGTGGGTTGTGATAGCTCTTTTGCCTGCAACAGGTTTTGGTATCTATAACTTTGGCTTGGATGCACTAATTATTATTTTATTATCGATTGCTTCCTGCGTGCTTTCGGAGTTTATTTACGAAAAAGCAATGCACAAGCCGATAACTATCGGAGATTTCTCCGCAGTAGTAACAGGACTTTTGCTTGGACTTAACCTTCCATCAACAGTTCCGTTCTGGATTCCAATCCTTGGAGGTATCTTCGCAATTATCCTTGTTAAGCAGCTCTTTGGCGGACTTGGTCAGAACTTTATGAACCCGGCACTTGGTGGAAGATGCTTTTTGGTTATTTCTTTCCCGGCTATTATGACCAACTTCGTTACAGATACTTATACGGGAGCTACACCACTTGCCAATTTGAAGAATGGTGTAGAGGTTAATGTAATGGATATGCTTATCGGTAGAACAGCAGGTACTATCGGTGAGACATCAATGCTCTGCATTGCGATAGGAGCCATGATCCTCTTTGCAATAGGCATTATCGATTACGTAATTCCATTTACTTACATAATCACCTTCATTATTTTTGTAGGTCTTTTTGGTGGGTATGGATTTAACTGGTCCTATATTTCAGCACACCTTGCTGGTGGTGGACTTATGCTCGGTGCCTTCTTTATGGCAACAGATTATGTGACATGTCCTATCACTACCAAGGGAAGATATATCTATGGCTTTATCTTAGGTCTTTTGACCGGAATATTCCGTATATTCGGAGCAAATGCTGAAGGCGTTTCATATGCGATCATCATTTCAAACCTTCTTGTTCCGCTTATTGAGAAGTTCACTATTCCAAGAGCCTTTGGTATAAAGAGAGTTGCAAAAAAGGAGGCGAAATAACATGAACGATACAAAGAGCATGATTAAAAACGCCCTGATCCTTTTTGCAATCACTTTAGTTGCAGGTGTACTTCTTGGAGTTGTATACCAGGTGACAAAGGCGCCTATAGCTTATCAGGAAAAGCTTGCACAGGATAAGGCGAACCAGTCAGTATTCGCAGCAGCCGCTACTTTCAATGACGTAGCAATAGATGAAGCCGGTGCTCAGCAGGCTGGTGCAGCATTCCCGGGTGTTACTATTGAGAGCGTAAAAGAGGCAGTGGATGCTTCAGGTGCAGCTCTTGGATATGTCATTCAGGTAAGCTCAAAAGGATATGGCGATTTTATTACTTACACAGTTGGTATTACAAATGATGGAAATGTAAATGGTATTTCAATCATTTCAATTGCTGAAACTCCCGGACTTGGAATGAATGCAGAAAAGGTGCTGGTTCCACAGTTCGTTGACAAAAATGCTCAGCAGTTCACAGTTGTGAAGAGTGGTCAGATGACAGATTCAGCCACACAGATAGAGGCTATTTCAGGTGCAACAATCACCTCAAGGGCCGTAACTAATGGTGTGAATGCAGCTGTGAACTATTTTGAGAATGTTTTGAAAGGAGGTCAGTCATGAGTGCAGATGTAAAAACGGGCGCTTTAGGATTTAAGAAAGATACTCCTTTAGAGAGATTTTTTAACGGCCTTGTAGCTGAAAACCCTACTCTTGTGTTGATGATCGGTATGTGCCCTACCCTGGCAGTAACATCATCAGCTATAAATGGTCTCGGTATGGGACTTGCAACAACTTTTGTATTGGCGCTTAGTAATGCGGTTATTTCCGCTCTTCGTAAGGTGATTCCGGGAACAGTCAGAATTCCTTCATTTATCGTAGTTATTGCTTCATTCGTTACATTGGTCCAGCTTCTTATGCAGGCCTATGTACCGGCACTTAACAGCGCACTTGGTGTATATATTCCTCTTATCGTTGTTAACTGTATCATTTTTGGTAGAGCAGAAGCATATGCTAGTAAGCACGGCGTTGTTCCGGCTTTCTTTGATGGAATAGGAATGGGAATCGGATTTACCTGCGCTATCACTGTTATCGGACTTGTTCGTGAATTTGTCGGAGCAGGCACAGCTTTTGATGTTCAGATCCTTGGAGCAGGCACAGTTGTTCCCGGACCAGTTGGTGCATTCCTTTCCGGATATCAGCCAATCAGCATCTTTGTACAGCAGGCCGGAGCTTTCTTTGTTCTTGCATTTTTGATCGCTATCATGAATAAGATCAAATCAAACATGGCCAAGAAAGGCAAGGATACTTCAAAATTTGGCGAGGGTTGCTGCGGCTCAGCTGAAGAAAAAGCAGCAGATAAGATTGCAGCAGAAAAGGAGGCTAAGTAATCATGGGAGAGACAATACTTAGTTTAATTGGGCTGATGATCTCAGCTTCACTTATTAATAACGTAGTACTTAGCCAGTTCCTTGGACTTTGTCCATTCCTTGGTGTTTCAAAGAAAACAGATACAGCTCTTGGAATGGGTGGCGCATGTATCTTCGTTATCACACTTGCTTCACTTGTGTGCAGCATTATTTATAAGTTTATTTTGAATCCACTTGATCTTTCATATCTTCAGACTATTGTATTCATCCTGGTAATTGCCATGCTGGTTCAGTTCGTAGAGATGATCCTGAAGAAATACATCGTTTCCTTATATCAGGCACTTGGTGTATATCTTCCTCTTATTACAACAAACTGTGCAGTTCTTGGTGTTGCCCTCAATAACGTAACTGATGGATACACAATTCTTGAGAGTACAATTTGCGGTTTTGCCACAGCAATTGGTTTTACAATTTCTATTGTAATTCTGGCAGGTCTTCGTGAAAAAATGGAATACAATGACATCCCTGCACCATTTAAGGGAATGCCAATGGTTCTTTTGACATCCGGACTTATGGCTATCGCATTTACCGGATTCTCAGCTTTGAAGTGAGTGATAAAGGGATGAGAAGTTACAAGTATGCATGCTTGCATGCATATACTTGTAACCTTGAAGACCGAACATACATGAGGAATAAAGATATGCGAATTTAATGAGCATATCGTGTTCCGAATGTATGTAGGATTGCGAAAACGAAGTGGAGCAATCCGTATATCACTCTATAAAAATAATAGGAGATAAAAGACTATGACCTATGGAATTATCATTGCAACAGCAGTTGTAGCCGGTGTAGGAATTGTGATTGGTCTTATCCTTGGACTGGCAGACATGAAACTGCATGTTGATGTGGATGAAAAAGAAGCTGCTATTTTAGAGGCACTTCCTGGTAATAACTGCGGTGGATGCGGCTTCCCCGGATGTTCAGGTTGTGCGGCTGCCATAGCTAAAGGCGAGGCAGCAGTTAATCAGTGCCCTGTTGGTGGTGCTCCTGTTGCAGCAGCAATCTCAGAGATAATGGGAGTTGCAGCTGTTGAGACAGAGAGGCAGGTTGCATTTGTTCATTGTAACGGTGACTGCGAGAATGCAGCTCAGAAATATGAGTACAAGGGCGTATCAGATTGTAGACTTCAGGCACAGGCTCCGGGCGGCGGCTCAAAGACTTGCTCTTATGGCTGCCTTGGCGGCGGAAGCTGCGTTCAGGTTTGCCAGTTTGATGCGATACATGTGGTTAATGGCGTAGCAGTTGTGGATAAAGAGAATTGTAAGGCTTGCGGAAAGTGTATAGACATCTGCCCAAGACACCTTATTGATCTAATTCCATACTCAGCACAGGAATCAGTTGCCTGCAAATCACAGGATATGGGTAAACTTGTTAACGGATATTGCAAGGTTGGATGTATTGCCTGTCATATTTGTGAAAAGAACTGTCCTGCCGGCGCAATCACTGTGGAAAACAATGTGGCAACCATCGACCAGGAGAAGTGCACACATTGCGGTACATGTGTAGAGAAGTGTCCTAAGAAAGCTATTCATAAGATATCTTAAAATAATTAGAGACTGTTCATGTAGATTAGAGAGAGTATTTTTGCGTAAGCGTATTGCTTTAGCAGAAATACTCTCTTTTTATACGTATGTATTTGAGAGTTTATATTTTTTTTAGAAATTAATGTGTTGACATTATGTGCTACATGTTCTATAACATACTTGTAACAAGAAATTAGCAGCCAACATTAAAGAGTGCTAATTACATTTTAAACAATCTTAACTGGCTGCACAAAACTACTACAACCTAAATAAAAAATATAAATAGAAAAGGAGTGATGTTTTATGTTAATGCCTATGCTTTGGAGTAATAATGATATTTTTGATGAGATGGACAACTTATTTAATGACAGATTCTTTGGCGAGCTTTGCGATTACAACAAAGGCGCGGGCAAAAAGTTTGATAACATGTCAGGCCTCATGAGAACCGATGTGATCGAAAAAGATAATTGCTATCAGCTTGAAGCTGAGCTCCCTGGATTTAATAAAGAGGATATCAATATCGACCTGAAGAATGATGTCTTGACAATTAGTGCTTCTCACAGCGAAAATAAGGATGAAAAAAATAATGATGGTAAGTACATCCGTCGTGAGAGAAGAAGTTCATCTTATCAGAGGTCCTTTAGTGTAGAAGGCCTTAAGCCTGAAGATATAATTGCCCAGTACAGAAATGGTGTACTGACAGTTACACTTCCTAAAAAGGAAGCAATTCCTGAGAAGGAAGAGGCAGCAAGGATCGAAGTTAAAGACTGATATTTATCAGCTATTTAGAAAATCTCCCGCGGCGAATAACCGAGGGAGATTTTTTATGTCAAAAAAAGAACTTGAATACGAAGGATATAAGGGAACTGTAGAGTATGATGAGAAGTGTGATTTTTATACCGGAGAAGTTGAGATAGACGGCAAGATCTACACTTACGAAGGCGATACTTTAGAGGAACTTCAAGAGGACTTTGAGGATATCATTGATTCTATCATTGCATTTGAAGAAATGGATGATGAAGAAGTCTGAATATTTAGTCTTTTATTATTTGACTAATGTATAAGTTTTTTTTACCGATACAATAAGTAGCTTAAATGCTGCATCAAAAAAGTAAGCAGTGCCAGCGGCTTACGACTATAGCTAGGGAAAGCGTGAATCTTCATGGAGGATCAACATCTTCATTTGAAGGTTCATTTTCTTTGCGCAAATATAGAGTCTGCCTCTGTTAGCGCAAAATATGAACCTTCGTGACCCAAAGGAGGTACCATGAAAATTGCACAGGCACAGGTAAACATGGTCTCAAGCCACCAGTACTACGAGGAGAATACGGTTAATGTACAAAGTGGCGTAGTGACCAGAAGCGCTTTTCTTGATAGTTTAAATGATCAGGAAAAGAAGATGGATAGTCTTGAGATTTCAACTGGAGATCTATCCGAAAGCAAGGCGACAGGAAGCGAAAACTATTCCTCGTTAAAACCGTCAAAGACAGAGTATCTTGGTAATTACGAGTCATCACTTGAGCAGCAGCTTGCAGAGATCAGGAATTCAATTCTTCAAAGAATCATGAGTCTTTTGCAAATGCTTGGCGGTGAAGACCAAAGCAGACATTTCAAGGATACGATCTCTAACACAGCCAATATGCTGACAAGTAATTCTTTCCTTAAGGTGACAACTGTCGAGATGGTGCATGTTGAGGAAGAGATGACCACATTTTCAGGACAGGGACTGGCTTTGACCGAAGATGGCAGAAGCATTGACTTTAATGTGGATTTTTCAATGTCCAGGAGATTCTGTCAGTATGCAGGAATGACTATGGCAAGTGCTGCAAAGTTTATTGATCCGCTTGTCATCAATGTTGGAAGTGATGTTTCATCTATTTCCGACCAGCATTTCTATTTTGATCTTGATTGTGATGGCAAAGAGGAAAAGATTTCAGCTCTTTCACAAGGGAGCGGTTATCTTGCCCTGGACAGAAACCGCGATGGAAAGATCAATGACGGTTCAGAGCTTTTTGGAACGAAGAGTGGGGATGGCTTCAAGGATTTGGGAGTATATGACAAAGACAACAACGGGTGGATTGATGAAAACGACGAGATTTATGAGGCTCTCAGGATATGGATCCGGGATGAAGAGGGGAAGGACCATCTGATGTCGCTAAAAGAGGCAGATGTGGGAGCAATCTATCTTGGAAGTGCATCAACTGAGTTCACGCATCAAAACAGTGAATTTGTGATCGCCGGTATGATGAAGGCGTCGGGGCTATTCTTAAGAGAAAGCGGCGGTGTCGGAACAGTGCACCAGCTTGATATGGCAACTTTGTAAAAAAATGATCATGATCCCATCCGTAATCAATATGCGGGTGGGATCTTTCTTTTGATTAATAAAATGCTTTGCAAGCGGCATTCTTTCTTATGTCCATATATGGTATACTTTAGAAGTTAAATAACTAAAAATGTACAATATGGAGCAATTATGACAGAATTCTTAAATGTTTTTCTAAAATATGTTTTACCATTTATTATGGCTTATTTACTTAGCTTTCTGATGAATAAATTCTTGAGCAAAGAGATGCTTCGCGGCAAGCTCCATCTCATTTTCCTAAAGGGTATCATAATAGCGATATTGTGGGTGGTAGCAGCACTTACTGCAATGAGCGGTATTCCTGCTTTTTCAAAGACCTGGGAGACGGCGATTGCTTCTTCCGGAATAGCAGCTGTAGTACTTGGTCTTGCAGCCCAGTCGACTCTTGCAAATGTGTTTGCAGGAATAGCTCTTTCTGCTTCTCACTCAAGGCCTTTTGACATAGGTGACAGGGTAATGATCAACTCCTATGAACCGGGCTTTGTAGAGAACATCACACTTAGACACACAGTTATTAAGACTTATCAGAATGAGATCATTTACATTCCTAATTCCATAGTTGGGGCAGCTTCAATAATTAACTATACTCAGGAAGAATCTTTTTCATATCCTATAGATATCTCGGTCGCTTATGGCACTGATATTGAGAAGGCAAAAGAAATTATGGCAGATGTGATAGCATCTCATCCCAAGCACTTCGGGGCGAGGCCAAATGTTTTGTGCAGAAGCTGCGATGACAGCGGTGTGACCTTAAGAGCACTTATGGAGACAGCTGATTTCAGGGATAATCCGACAGCCTGCTCTGATGTTCGCATTGAGCTTATGAAGCGGTTTAATGAGGAAGGCATCGAGATTCCTTATAATAAATTGGTACTGATAAAGGGCAATGAATAACAAGAGTGCCAGGTGGTATAGGACAGATCAGATATAGATTTTTATAGATCAAAAAACATTAATCAAGGGGAGAAACAATGGGAAAACTGTATTTCAGGTATGGAGCAATGGGGAGTTCCAAAACAGCCAATGCACTTATGGTGCGTTACAACTATCTTGAGAAGGGGCAGACAGCTATTTTATTAAAGCCAAAGGCTGAGGACAGAGATGGCGAAAAAACAGTAAAGTCAAGGATTGGCCTCAGTGCTGAGTGCACATTTGTTGAAGACTTTTTGGAAGAAGTAAAAAATGAATGGTTTACAGGAAATAGTGACAACTGGAAAAAGCTGGATTGTGTGATCGTCGATGAAGCGCAGTTTTTGTCAGAGGAACAGGTGGATATGCTGGCAGAAGTTGTGGATAAGTATGATCTTCCTGTGATCTGTTATGGACTTAGAACAGATTTTACAAGTCATTTATTCAGCGGATCAAAGAGACTTATGGAAATTGCCAATTATATAGAAGAAGTTCCTACAGTCTGCTGGTGTGGAAGAAGGGCTCACTTCAATGCACGTGTAAGCAATGGCAAGATCGTCAGAAGCGGTGAACAGATCATGATGGGGGGAAATGAATCCTATGTTTCCCTCTGTCGCAGACATTTCCTCAGTGGAGAGGTTGACGGAGCCAGAGAAAGAGACCTTTCAGAAACTAACTGAAAAAAATAAAAAAAATTATAAAAATACTCTAAAGTTTTTTAATTTTTGGTCGATAAAGATATTGGAAACCGTAAAAAGTATGGCAACCTTGGGTGTTTTAGCCATTTCTTTGTGAATAATATTTGGGGAAATATTTTTCAGAAACAGCTAAAGTAATGGCAACTTCTACCGATAAATGAAGTAGAAGCAAAAAAACTCCAAGGAAGGAGGAAAAGATTATGCGAATAGATGCATACAGTCAGGTTCAGCAGATTTACTCGACAAGCAAAGTTAATAAGACCACAGCAACTAAGAAGACTGAGGGCGCAAGGGATACTGTATCCTTTTCTTCTATCGGAAAAGAAATTCAGGTTGCTAAACAGGCTGTGAACGCTGCTCCGGATGTCAGGGAAGACAAAGTGCAGGCGCTTAAAGCAGCTATTAAAAATGGAACTTATGACGTGAGTGGAGAGGCTTTTGCAGATAAATTACTGGCTAAATTCGACGAAGCTAACGGGCTTGCGTAATTAATTAAATAAATATCAGGAGGATGATTCCAGTGGCTAGTCTTATGGAGAATCTGGTCAGCGTGCTTGATCAGGAATGTACTATGTATGAACAATTACTGGAGTTATCAAGCAGAAAGACCCCTATTATTGTAAAGGGCGATCTGACTGCACTTGCGAAGATCACGGATGAGGAGCAGCACATAATAGGTAATATCCAGTCGCTCGAGAAGAAAAGACAGACCGCGATGCAGGATATTGCAAACGTGCTTAACAAGGATGTTAATTCATTGAAACTGACCGATCTGATCGTAGTTTTAGAGAAAAGACCAGAAGATCAGAGAAATCTGGCATCAAGACGGGATAAACTCGTTACTGTCGCTAATAGTGTCAGACGTGTGAATAGCCAGAACCAGGAACTTCTTATTAGTTCACTGGAAATGGTGAAATTTGAAATGAACATCATCCAAGCGTCAAAAAGCGCTCCGCAGACGGCGAATTATTCAAGAGCTTTAGACACTACAGGCGAATGTTTAGGTTACACACAGGGCGGATTCGATGCAAAGCAATAAAATCTCCCCCTTATAGGGGGAGCGCAAAGAAGATAACTCATGTGGAAACCGTTTAAACGCGGTAGTGTCTTTTTTGTACCCTTTTTTAGGAGGCAGCATATGTCACTTATGGCTAATCTGTATGTTGGTCAGTCAGGTCTGGCAACATCACAAAACGCATTAAATACAACTGCACATAACCTGGCTAATGTTGATACATTGGGCTACACAAGGCAGCAGGTCTCACAGGGAACAAGAGCTTATCAGACTCTTGAAAAAAGAAATGAGGCCATCGCCTGGAAACAGATTGGTACAGGTGTTGAATATAATAACTGTAAGCAGGTAAGAAGCGATTTTCTGGATATTTCCTACAGGCTGGAGTCCGGAAGATACGCTTTTTATGATATTTCACAGAAGGCTCTTGAAGAGATCGAGGATCAGCTTCAGGAAATGAACGGGACAGAATTTGCTGAGTCACTCAACAACCTCTGGGTTGCAGTTCAGGAGCTGGCAAAGGATCCTTGTTCAGCAGTTACGCAAAGTTCACTTGTAACAAGGTGTAACGAGTTTTTAACCAGAGCCAAAAGTGTTTACGACGGAATGGTATCCTATCAGGAAAATCTTGATCTGTCCGTATATGAAATGGTTAATAACATAAACAGTTACGGCGACCGGATAAGAACACTCAATGAAGATATTGTAAGCATAGAATCAGGACGACATGAAAAAGCCAACGACCTTAGAGATGAGAGAAACAATCTTTTGGATAAGCTTGGCGAAATGGGAAGAATAGAGTATACAGAGGATGTTTTTGGTAATGTGACAGTTCTTTTTGAAGGATCATCCTTTGTTACAACAGATCACGTCAATCATATCGGAATAGATACAACTTTGGACAGCCCTGTTGGATATGCCACACCATACTGGGAATACGCAGCCAAAAAAGAATATAACATGTACGGAGAAGAGATAATCACATCTATTTCGGGCGGCCACTTATACGACCTGACGCAAACAATCTCAACTTCCACGAATACCGATATTGGAAAGCTTAAGTCAGTTCTTTTGGCAAGAGGTGATCACAACGCTACATATCATGACATAACTGAAAGCGAAGACTATTACAATTCAAATATCGCTAATTCAGTGATCATGAATGTTCAGGCGGAGTTCGACCAGATGGTCCACAATATCATGACTGCGATAAATCAGATCATGGAAGATGCAGAAAGTAATCCGGCAACCCTTGATAACAGTCTTGGAACAACTTCAGATTTTGCAATGTTTGTGGTAGCCAATAAGACTGATGCTCTTACCTATGATATTGATGATGATCATCCTGCAGGCTCAGTAACTACAGGTTTTACTATTAAGAATACTCAGATAAATCCTATTTTGTTAAAAGACCCTACGACTTTTACCTTCAGAACAAAAGATGGAAATGAGGATAATGATACAACAGAGGCGCTCAGGGCAGCATTTACCAGTGAAAAATATGTGCTGAACCCGAACGTTGCAAGCAGAAACAGTTTTATTACTTACTATAACAGTCTGGTATCACAGGTTGCCAATTCCGGCGATGTACATAACAGCGTAAAAGAGGCCCAGGAGCAGACGGTTTCAGCGGTATCTGCGGCAAGAGAGCAAATCGTTGGAGTATCAAGTGATGAAGAACTTGAATATATGATACAGTTCCAGAATGCATATAACGCATCCAGCAGATACATAAATGTAGTAAGTCAGATGCTTGAGCATCTTGTCAGTACTTTAGGAGCATAACCTTTGATCTTTGTGGATTACAGGGATGATTAGCTCCTTATAGGAGGAAAACCTATGACTTCTCAGTTTTTTGGACTTAATATCGCAGCTTCAGGACTTAGAGCTGCCAACGCTTCATTAAATACAACTGCAAATAATATAGCAAATGCCAACACTGATGGTTACAGCAGGCAGAAGGTAAAACAGGAGGCATCAGATGCCCTCAGGGTATTTGCGAGATATGGATGTGCCGGTGCAGGCGTTGAGACTATCGCAATAGAAAGAGTTCGCGATAGTTTTTATGATGTGAAGTTCAGAAACAATGAACAGCTCCTGGGGCAGGTATCACAGAAAAACTATTACACAAAGCTTGCAGAGCAGTATCTTGAAGACGATGGAAGCAGCGGATTCTCATCTCTTTTCTCTAAGATGGAAGTAGCTCTTGAATCGGTAAGGACTGCTGCAGGAACGACAGAGACCAAGACCGCCTATATATCAAGCATGCAGGCGCTGACGGAATATTTTAACAATGTTTATACGTCTCTTCAGGGACTTCAGAGCGATGTCAATTCTGAGATAAAGCTGTGCGCAGACAGAATCAGCTCAATTTCTCAGGAAGTGGCTTCTATAAATAAGCAGATCAATATCATTGAGATGACAGGGGCCAAGGCCAACGAACTCAGGGACAAAAGAGATATGCTGGTAGATGAGCTCTCCAAGATGATCTCAGTTGAGACCAAAGAAACTCCAGTAGTTGATGAGAACAATCCGGACAGAGTTACCGGTGCTACAAGATATCAGATCTGGGTGGCCGGTGCATATGAGCTCGTTGATACCTATGAATACAGGA
Source organism: Butyrivibrio sp. Su6 (assembly GCF_900108105.1). Taxonomy (GTDB): domain Bacteria; phylum Bacillota; class Clostridia; order Lachnospirales; family Lachnospiraceae; genus Butyrivibrio. Next base: position 331,219 of record NZ_FNUR01000002.1, read on the forward strand.
AACTTATTCCTGTTGCAAGGGATGAAGACGGCGCTGTTAACCAGAATGATGTGTCAGGTCTTTATGAACTTAAGTGGGGGAGCGGTAATTACAAGGATGGAGATAACGTAAAAGAGCTCTCTGATTTTGCCATTGAGTCAAAGATAATTGGTGGCGAACTTCAGGGGCTTCTTGCAATGCGTGATGGCAATAATAATCACTATTTTAACGGAAAATGTACGGTAGTTAATGATAAGGTAAGCCCTGTAAGGGTTACGGTTGAAGTTTCAGATACTCATCTTATGGATATGACCATGTGCACGATTCCTGCTGATGGAAAAATCCACATAGGCGACAAGGACTATAAGTACGATTCATGGGAATATGATGGTGAGCACACTTATGTGTTTACGATAGATGAGGAGTCTTTGACAAGTATTCCTGATTCAAACAGGGTTGCTTATATTGGATTTGCCAATGAATATCAGGGACTTCCTTATTATATGTCTCAGATGAATGAGTGGATAAGACAGTTTTCAAAAGAAGTAAATGAAATAATGGTAGGCGGCTATACTTCAGATTCTCTTGATGGTGTAGCGATGCTTACGGGATCAATGGATACTAACTCAGCAGCTCAGTACAGCTACGAGCAGCTGACTTCTCTTTCTGAAAATAAGGGATACTACAGTCTGAATGGTGGAAACTTTGCGGTTAATTCTGTGCTGATGGACAATGCGGACAGACTTGCAACAAAGGCTGATATTACAGAGGGAGAATCTGAATTTGGAAATCTTACCAAGTTCAAGACTATGCTGGACACACAAAAGATATTCAGAGGATCAACATCAGGTGAATTCCTTACAAAGGTTTTGGCGGATGTGGCACTTAATTCCAGTAACGCCGGAACTTTGGAGGACACCTATACCGCACTTGAAGTGACCATTAAAAACCAGAGACTTTCGGATGCCGGTGTCGATGAAGACGAAGAAGCTTCTAACCTGGTAAAATACCAGAATGCATATTCTCTTTCCTCCAAGATGATCCAGACTCTTTCAGAAATTTATGACAGACTGATACTTCAGACCGGAGTATAATCTGCCGATTATATATGTGTAGGAATAATATGCAAGGATGCATTATTTTGACATGGAAAGTCAACCGGAGGAATATTTATGCGTATCACCAACAAAATAATGCAGAACAATTCTCTTTATAATATCAATAACAACAAGATCACCGAGAATCAGCTAAACACCATGATGTCTACAGGTAAAAAGATAACCCGACCCTCGGATGATCCTGTTATTGCTATCAGAGCTCTGAGACTCAGAAGCAGTGTCACACAGATTTCCCAATATTATGAAAAGAATGCCAAGGATGCCGAGAGCTGGCTTGATGTTACAGCGGATGCTCTTTCTACAGTTACGGCCGTTTTGACTGATTGCGTAAAGCAGGCAACCAAGGGCGCCAACATGGATCTTACTCTTGATGACCTTTCTACTATCGTTACTCAGATGGGAGCTCTTTCAAAAGAGTACTACTCAACAGGTAACGTTGATTTTGCAGGAAGGTATATTTTTACCGGGTACAGAACGGATAACGCTCTTTCTTTTGACAGGACAACAACTGCAGATTATACAGATATAAACGATGAGTTTAATGCAGGGAATATCGGTACCTCAACCAGAGTTACCGGAATGAGTAAGCTTAGCTCAGAGAATATCCTAAATGATAGCTCGGAGACAGTTTATCAGAGCGATATTGTTGAAGTAAGTGTTGGAAGACTGAGACTGTCTTATGACACTTTGAATTATAAGAAGAATGATGGCAATACAGCGCAGCTTAAGTGGAGAGAATCTCTTTTACAGCCGGCTACAAGTGCTGTGGATGATACGACCAAGATTGTTCAACTGACCTTTACTACTTCAGAGGGATATACCCATTACGCATCAATACCTATGAATGAGGACACAGCTGAAGGCGAGAGCTTTTCTGTGACCAATGATGGCATTACCTATACTGTTAGCCAAAATTCTGATGCCACCTATACGATTACAGGAAAGACTGAAACTGAAGAATATGTTTTCAAAATGGATGAAAATGGTGTGTATGATTCCACAGGTCAGAGTGACAATGTAGCATCAGGCATAACAAACATAGAGTCTGTGCAGAAGACCACCGTTACCTATACAAATGCATCGGGACAGCAGGTTCAGTATACAATACCTCTTTTGCCTGCTATTGGTCAGACCTACACAATGGACCTTGAATATAACGGAAATACTGCAGTTGCCACAGTAAATAGTGATGGAACCTACACTATAGTAGATAATATCGTTACTGAAAACGGCGATGGTACATATTCAAAAAATATAGTGAATGTCACCGGAAATGGAAGTATTCATTCATCCTATGTTGAGACGACACTTGAGATAGGGCCTGATAATATTATTTATACAACTAGTGATGATGCTGAAATCGATGATTTTTATAATGAGATAAATGATCAGCCCACCGGCTCTGTGGCATATTTAAATGCGGCTACCGGAGAGATTCTTTTAAATGAAGAGCTGACTAATAAGCTCGCAACGCTTCCTGACCTTATCAATGCCAATTCTATCGACGTTGTCTATGATAAGAAGGAATGGAGTACCGGTGATATTAAGCCGGAGAACCTTTTTAACTGCACATATACCGATGAAGAGGGCACGATTCTTTATAACCATGGAACTGCAGCTCATGATATTGCCTACGATGTAGGATTTGCCCAGTCTGTAGTTGTTAATACAACAGCAGACGCAGTTTTCACAACCAGTGTTAAAAGAGATGTGGATGACCTTGATAACATGATAAATGAGCTCAAGCAGATGAACGGAACACTGAAAGCTCTCAATGAAAAACTGGCAGTAACTACAGATGAAGCTGTAAAAGAAAAGCTTAAGATTGAGATTGAAGCAGCACAGAAAGCCTATGACAGCCAGAGAATAACACTTCAGAAGGAGTTTGAGCACAAGATCACTTCCATGCAGAAGGCCCTTGATACAGCGAACCTTGCGGTTACAGAAAACGGAACCAGGTCAAAGAGACTTGATCTGGTTAGTACCAGACTAATGAGCCAGACAACTACCTTTAAGACTTTGCAGTCTGACAACGAAGATATCGATCTTGCTGAGACTGTTACACAGCTTACTTCAGCCCAGGTAACATATGAAGCAAGTCTTATGGCTACAGGTAAGATCAGTCAGAGTTCACTTATAAATTATATCTGATGGGTATTAATTATTTGTAGCATAATGACGAAATAACGTATATAATTAATGGTGATAGGAGAGAACCTCTTTATCATCGTGACACCAATATACATATGTACATATGATAGCATGGAGGTTACATAATGAAATTAGCGACAAGGATTTTCGGAGAAGTTGAAATTGATGACAGTAAGATAATCTGCTTTCCAAACGGTATCATAGGCTTTCCTGACCTTCAGAAGTTTACCCTTATGCATGATGAAGAGCAGGGTTCAGGTACTATAAAGTGGCTTCAGTCCATCGATGAGCCGAATTTTGCAATGCCGGTTATGGATCCGCTTGTTGTTTGCCCTGATTATAAGCCACTTGTTGATAAGACAGAGGTAGAGGCCATTGGCGAACTGGCTGAGGATGATATGCTGGTTCTTGTTACAGTAACCGTGCCACATGATCTTACCAAGATGACTGTAAATCTCAAGGGACCATTTATAATTAATACAAAAGAAATGAAGGCTTCCCAGACAATTATTGATAATGATGAATATCCGGTGAAGTTCCCGATTTACGACATTCTTCAGAAGAATAAAGAAAAAGGGTGATCAAAGTTACTAGAAATATAGCAGGGATGGGGAGATTTATACCTGCACAACTACAAAACCATGGAGGGATAGCGAATGTTAGCATTATCAAGAAAAAAGAATGAAGCGATCATCATCAATAATAATATTGAGATCACAGTACTGGATATCAGAGGCGACCAGATAAAACTTGGAATCTCTGCACCAAAGGAAATCCCGATCTACAGAAAAGAAGTCTATATCCAGATTCAGAATGAGAATAAACAGGCTACAGATGTATCAGGCATTGATGCTCTTAAGAAGTTGTTGTAAGTACATTTATGATAATAGAGGCTGCTGTCCCATTGGGCAGCAGCTTTTTTAAAGGTTAAAAAATGCGAATTCTTTATTATGACTGGGACGAATTTAATGGCGAGGATTGCAGGGATGCAATGAGAAGGCTTGGGCACCAGGTTGATGTGTTTAAGCTTGATATGCATGGATTTGACCTGACACAGGAGATGGATGAGAAGATAAGAGGACTTGTCTGTGGAAAAAACGCAGGTGATGCTGTGGATGATGGTAGTGTCGAGGATGAATCTGATCATCACAGTTATCATCTTCAATATGATTTACTTTTTAGTTTTGACTTTTTCCCTAACATTTCGGAGGCTTGCCAGAAATATGGTATACCGTATATCAGCTGGGTGTTTGACTGCCCGCATTATACGCTGGATTCTCATGTAACAAATAATTCCGTGAACAGGATATTTGTTTTTGATTCTTTGCTTTATAAGAGGTTAGTGGGGAAAGGTGTTTCCACAGTCAGATATTCACCATTGGGAGTTAATGATAAGAGACTATCTGAGCTTTGCCAGAAGCTTGATGAGGAGACAGGTGGAGAGATAGTTTATGAGCATGATGTGAGCTTTCTGGGGAATCTGTATGATAATGAGTTTAATTTTTATGATCAGGTTAAGTTTCTGCCTCCGGCTTTAAAAGGCTATACTGATGCAGTAATAAAAGCGCAGGAACAGGTCTTTGGGCAGGATTTTTTTACTGAAAGTTCAATATACCCTCAGGAAAAGATAAAAGAACTTAGAGAATATATAAAGTTTGAGCAGACCGGCAAGTATGAGATTGATTATGACGGTGTTATGCTGGATATACTTAGGAAGAAAGTAACTGTAAACGAGCGTCACAACATACTGGAGCAGATGGGCAGGCAATTTGATACAGTTCTTTATACCATGCCGGGAGCCAAGCCTATTGATGGAGTCTGCAATCTTGGAGTTGCGTCTTATACTGACAAGATGCCGCGAGTATTTCATAGGAGCAAGGTAAACCTAAACATTACACTTAGATCTATTCTGGCGGGTGTTCCCCTTCGTGTTCTGGATATTATGGCAGCAGGCGGGTTTCTTATTACAAATTATCAGTCTGAGATTGCGGAGTACTTTGAAGATGGCGTGGACCTTGTTATGGCGGTCACTCCAGAGGATATGATCCAAAAGACGGCATATTATCTTAAGCATGATGATGTAAGAAAGCAGATAGCCAAAAACGGGCAAAAGAAAGTACTTGAAAATTTTGCTTATACAAAGTTGCTTCCAATGATTCTTGATGAGAATGAAACGAAAGTTTAAGAATTGGGGAATATGTAGTAAACTTGTGGGTAAGATGCAAAATATTAATAAGCAAGATGTAAGGTGTTTGGAGGAAAAGGGATGATATTAAGTAATGCGATTGATTTAGAGGATTTATGGGAGAATCATAATCATTTTTATGATGATATGGTTAAGTTCTGTATTGATAAGAAGAAAAGACAAGTTGCCATTGATGCAGATATGCATATTGATTTAGAAAATGAGCTTTATGATGCAGGTTCTGATATCAAGGATATTTATGGCGGAAATATAATGAAAGATCCGGTGGAAGTAATTTGGGAATCTCATCCTAATATTGATAGGAATAGAGAACGAGGAATTGGCCGCGGCAGAGAGCTTACAGATCAGGCGACCATAGATGAGCTCTTTGATATTCTCAAAGAGTGGATCAAATAATTGTTTAATGAGGATTATATTATGACTTGTGAAAACTGGTATAAATTAGATATAAAAGAACAATTATCAAATATACATGGAGAAGTTAAGAGACTTATCCGTGCACGAAATAATTTTAGAAATGGAACTGCTAAAGAAGATCATTCCGATTCTTATTTGGAAAAGATAAAGAACCTGATATTTATGACATATACGGATCCCAAAAATTTTCGTAGAGAAAGAGAACTATTAGAGGAGGAAAATGAAATTCTTCGCTGGTATAACGGTGAGGTTGATGATGATTATATTATGAGATATTGGAAACAATATACAGATGCAATTAGTTAAAAAGAAAATCCTAAAATTTTTATAAATTTTAGGATTTTTTTTATTTGATGCTATAAAGATTTTGACGGGCATTCCGATATAGAGGATAAGAAATGCTATATAAACCAATAACGGGATGTAACGTTTATGATAAGGCAGGTTCCTTGTTCAGACACGGAGGTATATGAATTATGGGAATGGAAGCAATTAATGGCTTTTCGCCTCTTGTTCAGCAGGCACAGCCACAGGTAAGAACACAGGTACAGGAGCAGAGTCAGTCTCAGTCTGAAATTGCAAATGCAGAAGCAGCTGGCACTACTCAAAACGTGGATTTAAAGGTTGAAAACGCGGATAATGCGTCCGGGTCTAATGGTGGTGCTCAGGGTGGCGCGCAAAATTATACTGAAGGACAGAATAGGCTTGAAGCTACTGAAGAGCAGATTCAGGCTGATAACGAAAAAGTCAAAAAGGCTATCTCTGAGATGACAAAGAATGTCAGATCCAATGCGGAGGCTGTTTTTGGAATCCACGAAAAGACAAACCGCGTAACCATCAAGATGGTTGATAAGGAGACAAAGAAAGTCATCAAGGAGTTCCCACCGGATGAAACGCTTGATATGATTGCCAAAGTGTGGGAAATTGCCGGCATTATGGTGGATGAGAAGAGATAAAGACAAATTGACATGGAAGTCAATGTAACACGCTCATGGATTGAGAAAGGAGAATGCTTATGCCTATCAGAATAACAGGAATGAACTCGGGTCTTGATACTGAAAGTATCATAACCGCGCTGACACAGACCAAGCAGGATAGACTTGATACAGCAAAAGGTAATCAGAAGAAGCTTACCTGGAAACAGGATAAATGGAAAGAACTAAATAAAAAGGTTGTTTCTTTTTACAATGGTGCTCTTAGTAATATGAGATTCTCCTCTGCATACACAAAGAAGACAACAACTGTTTCAAATAATAATGCCGCTACAGTTATTACAGGTGAAAATGCCATGGAGGCAACTCAGTCACTTGAGATAACAAAGCTTGCAAAATCTGCTTATTTAACAGGTAAAGAAGTTACAGTAGGAGATAGCAATACTAAAGCTACTAAAGAGACCAAGGTCAAGGATTTGGGGTTGTCGGCGGGCGATGAGATCAAATTCACAATTGGTGGTAATAGTGCCGACGTGCTGTCTGTATCCATAGAAGATGGAGATACAATTGATAGTGTACTTTCTAAATTAAAAAGTGCTACTTCGACTAATGGAACCAGTCTCAATTTTAATTATGATGAGAATAACGGAAGATTTTATGTATCTTCCAAGTCAGCAGGTGCTGCGGCTTCTTTTGCTATAGATGAAAGTGCCAGCGAAGCTATGAGTAAACTTGGCCTCGCTGTAAAAAAGGATGGATCAAACTACATTGCCGGTTCAAGTGCTGAGATTGTTCTTAACGGTGAAACATATACATCAGACAGCAATACATTCGAGATAAATGGTCTTACGATCACGGCTAATGAAGTTACAGACAGTCCAATAACTCTTACAACAAAACAGGACACTAGTGGCATTTATGATAACATCAAGAAAATGCTTAAAGAGTACAATGATCTGATGAAGGAATTTGCGACTCTTTATAATGCAGATAAAGCCAGCAGCTATAAGATGCTCACTGATGATCAGAAAGAGGCTATGTCTGATACTGAAGTTGAAGAGTGGGAAAATAAGATTAAGAGCGGTCTTCTTAGCGGCGATGATACAATAGCAACTGTAAGAAATGCCATGCGAGACATTATGAGCTCTGGTATTGATGTTAAGCTTAAGGATGGTACAGTAAAGAACTTATCATTGTCATCTTTTGGCATATCAACAGGAAGCTATTTCTCCACGGAAGAGAATGAAAGAGATGCCCTTCATATTGACGGAGATCCGGATGACTCGTCAACAAGTGGCAATACGGATCTCTTAAAAAGCATGATTTCTACAGACCCTGATGCTGTAATGAATTTCTTCTCAGATCTATCCAAATCATTATATGGAAAATTATCAGATTTGATGAAAGGAACAGAATACAGCAGTTCATTTACAATTTATGAAGACAAGCTTATGGCATCTCAGTATAGTGCGTATAATACTAAGATATCTGACGCTCAGGATGCACTTACAGCAGCTCAAGACAAACTTTATAAAAAGTTTTCTACTATGGAAACAGCTTTATCAAAGATAAATTCATCAAGCAGTTCACTTTCAGGTTTTTTTAATAGTGGAAGCTAACCTAACATAAATAATAAATAAGATTGCGAGGGAGCGTATATGCCAGTATTCACAACTCAACAAAAAGCGTATGCACAGTATAAAAACAATAAGGTAATGTCTGCGTCTGCACCGGAATTGACACTTATGCTTTATGACGGAGCTATAAAGTTTTTAAATGTTGCAGACTATGCAATTGAGAAAAAAGATCTTGAAAAGGCTAATACAAATATCATTAAAACGGAAAAAATAATTGATTATCTAAGAAACACACTCGATATGAAATATCCTGTTGCACAGGATTTTGAAAACATGTACTCTTATATTGCAAGGAGACTTGTTGAGGCAAATATTGGTAAAGACAGGGAAATAGTTGCTGAAGTTAACAGACATATGCATGCAATTCGTGATAACTGGATTGAGGTTATGAAGGCAAATCATGTTTATGTGAAAGATGCGTGAAACCAGTATCACTTGCAGAGGGGGTAAATAATGTTATCTGCCAGTCTTGATATGCTAGAGGAAAGTTTGCTAAAGAAAATCGAGGTAATGAAAAAGATTGAGGAAGAGAATGAAAAACAGAAAAATCTTCTAAGCAATCCTGATGAAGTTGATGAAGTGGCGTTTGACAAGATACTTGATGACAAAGGCGAACTTATAGATCAGCTCCTTAAACTTGATGATGGCTTTCAAACTCTTTTCGATAGAGTTAAGGAAGAGGTTGGACAAAATAAAGATAGTTTTAAAGAACAGATAAAAAGGATGCAAGAACTGATTCAGGAGATAACCGGTAGAAGTGCTTCCATAGAAGCTACTGAACATCGCAATAAAAAGCTTGCTGAAGAGTATTTTAGCGCTGCTAGACAGAAGATGAATTTTTCAAGACAAACCTCTGCAGCGGCCTTTAACTATTACAGAACGATGAACAATTTTAAAGACATTCCTCCACAATTTTTAGATAACAAAAATTAAAAAGAGAGCCAAGGGCTCTCTTTTTTTGGTAGAATTATATTAAGGGGGCAAAATATGAGAATAAGTGTGATCATTCCAACCTACAATAGGGCAGACAAAATTGAAAAATCTATCGAAAGTGTTTTCTCACAGGAAGGTGATGGGGAACTATTTGAGATAACTGAATTATTGGTAATGGATGATTGTTCTACTGATAATACGAAAGATGTGATCGTAAAACTCAAAGAAAAATACCCTAAGCTTTCTTACTATAAAATGGAAGTTAATGGCGGTGCAGCAAAAGCACGTAATTATGCCATTAAGAATCTTATAAAGACAGAATGGGCAGCCCTACAAGACAGTGATGATATATGGGATTTGGATAAATTGAAGGAAATGAGTACATATATCGAAAAAAAACCGGATGCCTGGTTATATTCCCATTGGTATACTGCTTTGACAAAAGAAAATGGTGAAGTTCAAGTCGGTATAGATGAGAGAGAAGACTATTTAGAAGAACTTGCTCTAAGAAATTTTATTGGATCCCCAACTATTTTAGTGAATAAGAAAGCTTTTTGTGATGTAGGTGGATTTGATGAAAACATAAAGGCATTAGAAGATTGGGAGTTTTTGATAAGATTTGCTTACAGGTATAAGATCCGGGTTATACCAAAATCTCTTATGAAAGTAGATCTTATAAGTGAGGGCATGTCGTCGGATATAGGAAAGTATTATGATGCAAGGTGTTACATTATTGCTAAGAATAAAGATATTTTACTGGAAAGAAAAATATTTGATAAGGCAGTCGAAAGTCTGCTTTTAAGCGCAAAAAAGAACGGAGTTTTAGAAAACGTAGGGAATATTCTTTCAACATATCTAAAGTGATGGGGTTGCCTGATGAATATGATTTTTTATAGATATAACAGTGTGTGTGAGCCTGATTATATTGATGCTTTCAAGGGTATGGGGATAAATGTAATTGAAGATGATGACGGAATGGATAATTCTTTGAATATATCATCGAAGATACATAAAATTGGAGAGCTTATTGCAGATTACGCTCCGTTATTTATTTTTTCGATTAATTATTTTCCTTTTATTTCTATAATCTGTGACAAGCTTGGAGTTATATATATGGCAGAAACAGTAGATTGCCCTGTTTTTGAGATATATCACAACAGCATAAGAAATAAGAACAACAGGTTATTTCTCTTTGATTATGCACAGTATTTATCAATAAAGGATTATAACTCAGAAGGGACTTTTTATCTTCCTTTGGGATCTCCGATTGAGAGGAACTCAAGGCTATTAGGAGATGAAAATACCTATCTGTACGACATATCCTTTATTGGATCTCTATACAATGAAAAAGATCCATTTTTAAGCCTGAAAATAAGATCTGATAAAAAAATGAACTTAACTGATCTTATGGAAAAGCAGATTCAGAATTCTTCATTTGGAATAGATTATATTAATTCAAATCTTAGATTAGAGGATATTGAAGATGTAAACTTTAAGGAGTCATTGTTTGATAACGCAGATATGGTAATAAATTTGGATCAGTCTGTTTTCATCAATAATTATCTTACATATCATATGGCATATTTGGAACGAACGAAAATATTAAATTCTCTAGCATCAGAAATGGGGGAGGGAGTAGTACATCTTTTTACAAGAAGCAGTACTGATAGGATTGATCCAAGGATTGTAAAGCATGATGGAGTTAAGACTCTTACAGAGATGCCATTTGTATTTAGACAAAGCAAGATAAATATAAATACTACAATGCGATCAATACAAACTGGAATTCCGCAAAGAGTATGGGATATACTATCCTGCAGAGGGTTTGTTTTAACAAATTACCAGCCAGAGATAGAGGAGTATTTTGAAATAGGAAAGCATATAGAAACCTATGAAAATGAGGAGGAATTAAGGGAAAAAGTAAAATATTATCTTGAACATGATGATGAAAGAGAAAAAATAGCAAGGCTGGGATTTGAAGAGGTCAGACAAAAACATACAATAATTATGAGGACTATTAGTATGATAAAGGCGGTGACATCATTTATCGGCTAATAAGTCTAAAAAATTAATACCACAAAAATAATTTTTCATATTTTTCAAAAAATATAAAAAATTATTTCAAAAAGGGTTAAGAAAGTTGATTCATGGCCGATATTAGTAGTGAAAGTTAAAATAAAGCAGCCATGGAAGGGACTCCGCGAAAGCTGCACAAGTGAAAAGATGGAAAGGCAGCAGGGAAGCGGGCCCCGTTCATGGAGGATTATAATATGGTAGTACAACACAACATTACTGCAATGAACGCAAACAGACAGCTTGGAATCACAACTGATGTCCAGGCTAAATCTAGTGAGAAACTTTCATCTGGATATAAGATCAACAGAGCAGCAGATGATGCAGCTGGTCTTGCGATTTCTGAAAAAATGAGAAGACAGGTTCGTGGTCTTACTCAGGCATCAGCTAACGCGCAAGATGGAATTTCTACTGTGCAGACAGCAGAAGGAGCACTTAATGAAGTTCATGATATGCTCCAAAGAATGAATGAACTTGCAGTAAAAGCAGCAAATGATACTTTGCAGTCATCCGACCGTCAGTACATCAAATCAGAGATTGATGCTCTTGCATCAGAAATTACCAGAACTGCATCCGCTACACAGTTCAATAATCAGAATTTGTTAGACGGAACATTCACAAATAAGAATCTTCAGGTTGGTGCCGAAACAAGTTCTCAGAGCCAGATCAATATCTGTATTGAGGAAATGTCAGCGACTCATATTGGAGTTAATCAACTTGAAGTCAGCACTCATGATGTTGCCAAATCAGCGCTTGGTTCAATTAAGTCCGCACTTGAGTCTGTTTCCAAGCAAAGATCTGATCTTGGTGCTATTCAGAACAGACTTGAACATACAATTAAGAATCTTGATAATGTAGTTGAAAATACGCAGGCAGCTGAATCACTTATTCGTGATACAGATATGGCAGAGGAAATGGTTAGATATTCTAACAACAACATCCTGGCACAGGCTGGACAGTCAATGCTTGCTCAAGCTAACCAAACCAATCAGGGTGTTCTTTCACTGCTTCAGTAATACCGGCATTGATATAGGAGCCAGTGGAGATGATGTTTCTCCGCTGGCTTTTTTGATATTAGTAAAATGTTTAATTTGGAGGGCACATGATACCTGTAGTTATATATATGAATAATGAGTTTTCGAAATTCCATGAACATTTTATCAAAGAAACTTATAATCGGATAGCTTTAAAGTATGGAGGAGAGAAACTTGCCGTGGTTGCATACTGGAATCCATATGATGAAGACAATGCAGATGGATTTTTGCCGGTTTTATCAACAGGTACTGCAAAAGTATTTGTAGAAAGCGGGGATATAGGCGCGGTTATAATACCTTTTGAAAATTACATAGGACAGGAAGATTATTTGGGGAATTTATTGAAGGTAGGGATTTCTTTAGAAAATGTATATATATCGGGAAAATGTCAAGAACTCGATGATAAAGAAAAAACTATTCTTGATTATTATAAACCCTATTACGAGTCTAAAATGCTACCCTATTTGGAATTTCATGTTGCAGATCACTGTAATCTGAATTGTGCTGATTGTGAGCATTATTCGGGCCTGGTTGAAGAGCCGGTTTTTCCAGATTTCAATAAGTTTGAGAAAGATATAAGTAAACTCAAATTTTTTATAGAAGACATAGGACTAATACGTATTTTGGGCGGTGAACCTCTTCTCAATCCCGAAATAGTAAGATACATAAAGCTGGTACATAAGATATATCCCGATTCGGCAATTCACGTTGTCACTAATGGCCTGCTGCTTCGCAATATGCCGGATTCATTTTTTCAAGCTCTTAAAGATTGCGGGAACAATTCGGGGATTTGGGTATCTTATTATCCAGTAATGCAGGATAAAATTGAAGAGATAAGGAGTTTTCTTGAAATCAAAGATGTGCCCTTTGCAATATCTCAAATGGCGACAGTCTTTCGCAAGCAGCAAAGTCTTGAGGCTAACAGCGATGAAGGTACAGGTGTGAAATTTAAAAACTGTTTTCAGAAGAATTGTAATAATTTGTATGATGGGAAAATCGCGGCCTGTTTTTTGCCGTTTACAACGAAATATTTTAATAGGTACTTTAATAAGCAATTGCCTGAAGATGGTGCTATAGATCTTTATGAAGAGGGATTGACTACAGAAAACATAAAAAGAAGATTAGCGATTCCTTTTGAAAGATGCAGGTATTGCCGTAATCCGGAGGATGTACAATGGCATAGAATTAATAAACCAAGTAAGCTAGAGGATTGGGTTAAAATTTATAATTAATTTATAAAGTTAGGTGTAAAGTTTTTATATTTATGGTCGATAATAAAGGTGTAATACAAAACAGAGATAGTATTTAGGCCAGCACTAACTACTATTTCAAAACAATCACACGAGCAGCAAGGATGCTGCCGTACATATTCAAGGAGGAATAATATTATGGTAGTACAACACAACGTCACAGCGATGAACGCAAACAGACAGCTTGGAATTACAACTGGTATTCAGGCAAAGTCAAGTGAGAAGTTATCATCTGGTTACAAGATCAACAGAGCAGCAGATGATGCAGCAGGTCTTTCAATTTCTGAAAAGATGAGACGTCAGATCAGAGGTATTACACAGGCTTCTGCAAACGCTCAGGATGGTATTTCTTCTGTACAGACAGCTGAAGGTGCCCTCAACGAAGTTCATGATATGCTTCAGAGAATGAACGAGCTGGCAACAAAGGCTGCAAACGACACTTTAACATCAACTGACCGTGGCTATATCAAGTCAGAGCTTGATGCACTTTCATCTGAAATTTCTCGTACATCAGCTGCAACTCAGTTCAACAATCAGAATCTTCTTGATGGTACATTTACTAACAAGAACCTTCAGGTTGGATCTGAGACTGGTGGAAAGAACCAGATCAACATCTGTATCAAAGAGATGAGTGCTACAAAGATTGGTGTTAACGCGCTTCTTGTTAGCTCACATGACGTAGCAAAGAGTTCTATCACATCTATCAAGTCAGCTCTTGAGTCAGTTTCAAAGCAGAGATCTGATCTTGGTGCTATCCAGAACAGACTTGAGCACACAATCAAGAACCTTGATAACGTAGTTGAGAATACTCAGGCTGCTGAATCACTTATCCGTGATACAGATATGGCTACCGAGATGGTTAAGTATTCTAACAACAACATCCTTGCACAGGCTGGACAGTCAATGCTGGCACAGGCTAACCAGACTAATCAGGGTGTTCTTTCACTTCTCGGTTAATTATTGTTATTGTTCGAATGAACAAGCAGTCTATTGCAAACATTGCAGACTACCAAGAGGGCTTCAGAGCAATCTGAAGTCCTTTTTTTGCACATTTATACACGCAATATGGTAAAATAATTATATATGACTTATTAGGAGAAATTGCATGAAAGACTTGATTATGGATGGATTATCGAAGATTATCGAAGCACATAAAAAAGAAAAAAATAGCATTTGTAATCTCGAATTTTCGTTAGCAATTGATATTATTCGAATGCTGGTAAGTTCATCAAAAGCAGTTAGGGAATCCATGACTTTTTATTATGAGAATGAAAGTGCGGCAATATATAAGCTTTCTGAGTATATTGAGCTTATGGAACAGTTATTGGATAGATTTGAGAGTTTTGATATAGATGATGCGGATGAGATTGAATTTCTCTATGATAAGGGAATTGAACTGTTAGAAACATCACTGACTGTCATCAACAGGACAGAAAGAATACATGATGATGGAGAGTTTTTGACTAAGGTATATAGACCCAAAAAGGCTGATGAGATTGGAATACGGTCTCACAAGCAGGCTAAGTTAAAAACAGCTATTGTTTTACAAGGACCAATAAAAAAAGAAGATGACTTCACTTATGAATCAGTTAAACTATATAGATTGCTGTACCCGGAATGCGAGGTAATCTTATCTACCTGGAAAAGTGAAGAGAATCAAAAAGATAAATTTGAAGAATTGGGGGCTATAGTTCTGCTCAATGAACCTCCCAAAAAACCAGGATATGCTAATTGTGCTTATCAGGCATTATCCTCAATAGAGGGAATCAGAAAAGCAAGAGAACTTGGCTGCGAAAGAGTGTGTAAGGCTAGAACTGATCAGAGATTCCATACACCTAACCTCTTTTTCTATATGGAAAAGCTTTTAGAACAGTTTCCATTAAAGATAAAAACAACTCAAAAGGAAAGACTTATAGCTATCAGCACAACTACACTTTCATTCAGAGTTTATAATATCTGCGACATGTTTATCTATGGCGACATAGATGATGTGGAAAATTATTTTGATTGTCCACTTGATACAAGAGATTGGGGAAAAGATTCGCATGTAGAGTGGATCAATGCAGAACAATTCGGAAGACTTCGCTTTGCTGAAGCCTGGTTTGCAAGTTATTACCTGGAAAAATTAGGGTATGAACTTAAATTCACAATTGAGGATAGTGATTACTACAGAAATGAACTTTTTATAATAGTGGATGGAAGTACCATTGACCTTCTTTGGCAGAAATATAATGACGATGAATATAAGGATAGAGAATATAACAGCAGTGGATATGAACATGGAGGAGGAATAGGAAGGGTAAGCTTTTTGGAGTGGTTATCATGCCAATAATTCATTATATGGTTGCAAGGAAAAGGATATGGAATGGAGTGAATTTATAACTTTTTTCAATGATAAATACATTGTTGGAGAAGAAATCTACAATATTCTCAAGGATAAACGGCCTGAAAACACAGATGTAATTATTTGTTCGGCACAGCTTGGGGATACAGTATGGCTGGCAGCATATGCGGAAGCTTATAAGCTAAAGAATAAATGCAGATTGATGTATGTTGTGAAAACTACACAAGTTAGCATAGTACAAAAATATCCTGCTATTGATGCAACTTTTGATATTACTCCGGCAGAAATGGAAGCATTAGAGCTTTATATAGTCAGAAATGAACTATGGAATCAGAATCATATAGTTTTAGGAAACCATAGAGAATTTATTATTGTGAATAAAGATAGCTATACGCTTTCACTTTATCTGGAAGATTATTCAGATATCTGCGAGGAAAGGAAGAACATTTTAGGACTTGGTGTGGATGTCGAACCATCAAGAATGCACGCAGAAATCTCTATAGATAAAAAGAAAAAAGAAGACTATTCAAACTCTGTTGTTCTAATGCCGAGCGCAAATACTTTCAAACCGATTGATATAGATTTTTGGGAACACTTAGCAAGATATATTTCAGATAATTATCAAAAAAAAGTTTACACAAACTATAACAATCTTGAGTCGGAAGTGATGATTCCCGGAACAATTCCACTTGCTTCGTCATTTGATGAATTGCAGGAATTATCACGGTATATTGATCTTTTTATTGGGCTTAGGAGTGGAATATGTGACTATCTGACAGCTTGCGGTGCTAATTTAGCAATAATCTATTCTGAACAATGGATAGATAAAGGAAATGGAATATATGAGTTTCCATCGAATCCACAAGCCCTTGGCGGCAATGAGATCCACAATTTTGCATATGATAGAGAAAAGGAAAACAAGCTTATCATGGAACTAGGGGATCTTTTAGAAAAAAAAGATGAAAAAACTAACATCAATACTTTAGTGGTAATTACACCAAAAGATTGCGAGAGGCTTTTGCCATTATATCCAAGACTGGTAGCAAACATTGATTTTGGTACTATCTTTTTTGTTGGAACTGATGAAGTTAAAAATGTCATAGGTAATAGTACGTTGGATAACTCCAGAGTGTCGTTTATAAACGAAGATTCGCTTATAAGTTTTGATCAGGTACATGCCTGCATGACCAAAAAGATGGAAAAGCTTCTGGCCGGAAGAATACTGCCAAGGGGAATTACAGGCTGGTACTATCAGCAATTTCTCAAGATGCAGTACGCATTACAATGTGAAAATGAGTTCTACATGGTTTGGGATGGAGATACTATTCCTTGTCATAAGATTGAAATGTTCCAGGAAGAATCAGGAAAACCGTATCTGGATCTAAAGCATGAATATCATCCAGAGTACTTTGAAACCTTAGGTAAAATACTTCCGGGATTTGGAAAGGTGATAGAGAGATCCTTCATATCAGAGCATATGCTCATAAATACTATGGTTATGAGGGAACTTATTCAGGAGATAGAAAAGAATGATTCTCTCGAAGGCAATAAATTCTGGGAAAAGATAATTGAGGCAATTCCTGCAGAAATGATACAGGATTCTGCTTTTAGTGAATTTGAAACCTATGGCACCTTTGTTGCCCTCAGATATTCATCCATGTACAAGCTTAGAGAGTGGCATTCCTTTAGACAGGGAGGGACTTTCTATTCTATAGATACTATTTCTGACAGAGATTTTGACTGGCTTTCCAAGGATTTTGATGCAATATCTTTTGAAAAAGGTCATTTTGTCAGAGAAGATAACAAAAATCTCTTTGATAACCCGTATTATCAGGAAAAACTCACTGCCAGACAAATGCTTGAGGCAGCGCAGCTTGAATATAAGGAAGGGTACAAAGAGACCTGGGGAGATAGTGAAAGCTCCGCAGTCAATGAGCATACCGGTATGTATTCCGGTTCTGATGGAATCGTCATTGAAGACAGGCTCAAATACCTTAGCAAAGATACCTATAAAGAATATGAGAAGCTTGGAGACAGTCTTGTTGATAAGAATGTGGATCAGGCCTATTTGTGCTATGAAAATGCACGTTTCCTTTGTGATGATGTAAGCGCAAGAGATGTGCTGGAAGATAAGAAAAATAACCTTATCGGTAATAATGAAATAAAGGTAAAAAAGACAGCAATTGTTATATTGTCTTATAACAACTTATTTTTGCTTCAGAGATGCATTGAGAGCATATATAACAACTGCAATCCAAATGATTATCTGCTTGTGATATTTGATAATGGTTCCAAAGACGGAACAGCGAAGTGGCTCTCTGAATGGGGTGAGAATCACGATGAAGCCATGGTTATCTTAAATGATACAAACCTTGGTTTTTCCGGCGGCAATAATGCTGCATGTCAGTATATATCCGATGACTATGATGTTTTCTTTTTAAATAACGATACAAGAGTACCTGCCAATGCACTTTTCTGGATGAGAATGGGACTTTATGAAGCAGATGATATAGGTGCAGTTGGAGCTGTCCAGAATTATGCTGATGCTGATCAGATTCATGAAGTTGAATTTGATGATCCTGAAGAATACGTTAAGCATGGGGCAGACTTTAATGTCTATGTAAAGCGGCCCCTTGAGGAGCAGAGTAAGCTATGCGGCTTTGCGCTTCTTATCAGGAAAGCAGTCTGGAATAAAACAGGTGGATTTGATGAGCGTTTTAATCCCGGCTATGTGGAAGACGATGATATTTGTCTTCATATAAGGTATCTGGGATATAGAACTATGGTCTGTCATAACGCGTTTATATATCATGTTGGAAGTCAGAGCTTTATTAGAGTTGAGAATCCTCACGAACTATTTGTTAAGCATAGAAAGATCGTAATAGAAAAGTGGGGCTTTGACAGCACTCTTTATGCCGGAATGAGCCGTAATGAATACAATTTCATTATGAGTCTTGCATATAAAGGATATACAGAAGAAAGCTGTTTTAACTTGGTTCACATAGGGTCGGGATGTGGGAATATGTTAGGACATATTCATTATCTTTATCCAAATGCTGATGTATGCGGAGTAGAGGAAAATGAGGCAGCAAGGAAATTTGCCATTTCATGCATTCCAGTATATCCGAGCATCGAGGCATTACCTAAAAAGCTTGAAGAGTATGACGTTGTAGCTCATGGACTTGGCTGAAGAATAGGATAAAAGCATTAAGGAGTAACTTATGCAAAAAGACAATCATTTCGATGTACTGATAGTTGTAACAGCTCCAGATTGCCAGAGACTTCTTGGTATGTACAGAAGACTCATTGATAATTATTCCTACGGTAAGATCTGCTTTATTGGAAATGAAGCGGTTAGAGATGTGGCTTATTCTAATGAAAAGATTCGTGACTATATAACATGGGTTAACGAAAATGATGTAATAGCATTTAATGATGTTCATCAGGTATTAAGCAAGAGGCTTGCAGATGTGCTTGGAGGTAAAGAACTTCCCAGAGGAATAACAGGCTGGTATTATCAGCAGTTTCTTAAGATGCAGTATGCTTTCTTGTGCAAGGATGAATACTATATGGTTTGGGATGGAGATACGGTTCCTTGTAGACACATCAATATGTTCAGCACCGAAACCGGGCAACCCTATATAGATTTAAAGCATGAGTATCATCCTGAATACTTTGAAACTTTAGGAAAGATACTTCCCGGATTTAAGAAGGTAATAGAAAGATCTTTTATCTCAGAGCACATGCTCATAAGATGCGATATTATGAAGAACCTTGTTGCTGACATTGAGAAAAATGAAAGCATAGAAGGAGAGAAATTCTGGGAAAAGATCATTAATGCCATAGAGCCGGATAAGATATTTGATTCTTCATTTAGTGAATTTGAAACATATGGCACTTATGTGGCGCTTCGTTATCCATCGGTTTATAAGCTGAGGGATTGGCATTCCTTTAGAATGGGAGCCATGTTCTTTGATCTAAATACCATATGCGATAGAGATTTTGCCTGGCTTAGCAAAGACTTTGATGCAATTTCTTTTGAAAAAGGCCAGGAAGTCAGAGAAGATAACAAGAATTTCTTTGATAATCCAGAGTATCAGGAAAAGTTGTCTGCCAAGAAGATGCTTCAGCTTGCGCAGATGGAATTTGCGGATGGGTACAAGGAAATCTGGCAGGATGACATCCTCGCAAAGCAGAGTGGAAATGTAAATTCCGGAGATTTTGCCAAGACAAATGACAGGGACAGACGCGTAGTAATCGTCATTTCTGATAATTCGGATAAAAAAGATTTGGATGGGTGTAAGGCAAGTATTGAAAGCGCTCTTAATACTGATAGCTATACCATAGTTTATGCAGGAAAAGATGACAGCTTAACCTATGGCGCAAGGATAAATAAGGCTATCAGGGAACTTGCCGGTCAGGACTTTGACGACTGCGACATACTTCTTCTTGACAGCAGCACGAGGCTTGCTTTTG
The DNA here is from genome assembly GCF_900108105.1 of Butyrivibrio sp. Su6. Taxonomy (GTDB): domain Bacteria; phylum Bacillota; class Clostridia; order Lachnospirales; family Lachnospiraceae; genus Butyrivibrio. Next base: position 351,769 of record NZ_FNUR01000002.1, read on the forward strand.
ATACATTATATTTCCTGAAATCAGCTCTTTATTCGCAAAATGATATAGGAGCAGTTGGCTGCGTATCTAATCTTGCAGTTAACAAGCAAACCATTGATGCACGGTATGACACAGAAAAAGAGTACATGGATTTTGGTATGAGAAATAACATACCTATGGAACGCCCATGTATTGAGAGGGTATCGCTATCAAGTTATGCCATGCTAATAAAGAGAAGTGTTTGGAATGAAGTCCATGGCATGGAAGAGGGCTACTCTTTAAAGGCAGTTGGAGATGAAGCATTTGCCCTTAAGTTATTAGAAAATGGCTATAGATCAATGCTTGTAAGAAACAGCTTTATATACAATACCAGTCTTCAGTCAGAAGAGGGTGACACCAAAGGGCAGATAGATAAACTGTCTGAGGAAAGGGGCTTTGATGTAGAGGCTGCTAAGCATGTAAATTTGTCACTTATTCAAGAGATAAATAAAGATCCTTCTGACAGACTTATGATCATGTGCTATGGATGCGGTATCGGTGCAGATATCAAAGCACTTAAATACCTGTATTATCAGAGCGAGATAGTTGGAATCGAGCCTGACAGCAAAATGGCTGAAATTGCAAAAAAAACAGAGAACATCCTTCCCGGAATAGAAGAAGTCATAGATTTCTATGGAGAAGGCTCTTTTGACGTTATCCTTGTGGAGAAAAATCCGGAGGATGAAGTCTTGATGGCAATGCTATCATCACTTTTAAATGAAGATGGCGTTATGATAGGTGAAAAATGGGGAGAGTAACATATTCAGATTTTAAATATTGGTATGAAAATAATGGGGAGCTCCAGGAAATCTTTTCCTATGAAGACAATTTGAAGAACTATAGCAGAATTCCTCTTCATAGTGCAGATAAGTCCATAGACGCCATAGTAAAGCGGTCTTTTGAGTTCTTTTCGGGTTCCTTTAGTGGTAATCAGGGCCTTATTGAAGCATTTTTTATGATCATTTTATTGGTGATAAAAAAGGCTATGGAAACACCTGATGCTATAAGGGTTGTCTGCGTAGGTAGTGATATTAAATGGCTTACCTCTTTTATTGACGGAGCGGTAAAAGAAATGCATCCAGATTCTGAGTGCATTTTTGCTGGTACCAATGATGTACAGATCAGTGGCTGTGATCTAAAAGTGGTGTCTCTTCTTTCTGGTGGGAATATACCTGAAAAAGATGATTGCGCATTTATTGTGGTTAAAGGTCATGAGGAAGGCCTTTATGAAGACTGTGATACTTACAATTTTGACATGATAGATGTTTTGACAGATTATAAGCCTGGCATGGCGCCTGAATACATTATTCCTAAAAGAAGCAAAGAAGTAAAACGTACAATTCACACTGTTGCGGCAATGACACCTCACAACAGAGCATTTAATAATTCTGAGCTTGTTAAGGCTATAGGACTTGTTCCTTATCTTTTGTACAAGGAAAAAGGTTGCAAGGTTTATCTTGTAGGACTTGATAAAACCGGAAATTATCCATCTAAGGAATTCGTTTCCGGAACAGAGATGGTTGAGCTTGATAGCTATGATCTTAAGTCCAAGGGAAAATGGCTAGAGGAAAATGGAAGCTCTATTGATTGCCTTATGCTTTATGGAACATATGAGGATAACATAAGTGTTTCCAAGATTTATAGGAAGGTTAATCCCTATGGAATTATCTATCTGGCACTTGATGCCAATTCCTATTGGGTAAATAACATTCCACGCTTTGACAAGAAGTATGATGATTTCTATGAAAATTGTGATGTGATATCAACAACAACCGAAAACTTGCAGAAATTCATAGCTTTAAAGTGGAAGATGGATATCGATGTTGTCAGATGCGGATATTATCCGGTTGGTGTAGGACCTGTTACTGAACCTGACTTTGACTCCAAAAAAAATGAGATATTAACTGTTGGCAGGATTGGTTCAAAGCAAAAGAGGAATGATGTCTTATTGGAAGCTTTTGCAAAGATAGCAGCAGAATTCCCTGATTGGACGCTCAAACTGGTAGGACCGGTCGCAGAAGAATTTAAGAGATATGTAGATGAGTATTATGTAAGTAACCCTGACCTTAAAGAGAAAGTTGTATTTACCGGCGAGATAACAGATAAAAGGGCGCTCCATGAAGAATTTCTTGCCGGCAAGATCTTTGCACTTACTTCAGATTTCGAAGGATTTCCAAACGTGCTTCCTGAAGCTATGAGTGCCGGATGCGCATTGGCTCTTACAGATATTGATATAGCCAAAGAGACTGTCGGTTACGGTCAAAACGGTGAAGTGGTGCCTACCGGAAATGCCAATGCTATGGCGGAAGCTCTTAGAAGTTTATGTCTGGATCAGGAAAAACTCAAAGGAAAATGCAAAAACTCCTTTAAAGATTATCGTGATAAATACGACTATAAAAAAATAGTAGATGAGCTATATACAGTACTAACCACGGTGGATAGAAAGGCATATGCCCGTGGGCCTCTTATATCAGTTGTGATGCCTGTTAAGAATAATGAGAGATTTTTCCATAAAGCGGTTGAAAGTGTCCTAAAACAAGAATACTCAAACTGGGAACTTATCATCGTGGAGGGGATATCATCCGATAAAACCGGCATCCTTGCTGATGATTATGCAAAGGCTGATGACAGGATAAGTGTTATCCATGCAGATGAATGGATCTACGAAAGCCTTAATATAGGTGTTTCCATGGCAAAGGGAGACTATGTTACTTTTCTGAATTCAGATGACCTCTTTATGCCGGATGCACTGATGACAGCAGCAAACTACTTAAAGTGCTTTGGTACAGATATGTTTCTTTTTGCGGTTAATACTACAAAGTGCGACGAGAATCAGAATATTCTGAGTCAGGATGCTGACAGTGTTATAGAGTACAGTAAGGAGCCTTTTGTATTTGAAGGAGACGCAGAGTGCAGGTACAGCTGGGGAAACATCATGAGGGCAGGGCTTCTTAATAATCAGCTTAATGTGTATAAAAAGAGTGTCATTAAGGATATCCGTTTTAGAAACGATATTTTTGGAGCGGATTATTTCTTTAATCTTCAGGTTTTGCCAAAGGTTCATTCTTTTGCATATTACCCAAAGTGCCTGTACAGATTTAACTCATATGTGGATGTATCAGGTATGAATGCATCTGTGGATAAATACTATTCGTATTCCCACAGCATGTATAACGATTTTTATCTTAAGAGCATTGAACTTTTTGCCACATATGGGGTGCTGGATGAGAAGGCGCTTAGCATGTTCAGACAGATAAGAATAGCGAATTTCACAGGAGAACTTGTTTCATATACCTATGATAGCTGCAAGCTGACTTTAGAAGAGAAATTAAGAGAGATATTTGCTTATACAAACGATCTAAGGGATGTGCTAATTTTGGAAAATCGTTTTGAAGATATAGAAGAACTGGTGCTCAAGATCAGCCATAACCTTATTTTAAGTAGCAATGAGAAGGTAGAAAAGCTAATCAATATCAGAAAAGGAGTAGAAACTCTTTTTGAAGATAAAGATCAGGATATCGAAGCTATACACAGACTTACATTTGATTACTACAATCCTGCGCACATAGGATTCAGCAGTTTAAAAAAACTTATATAAGTGGAGGAGCATATGGATAGTGTTTTTCAGGCAAGAATTGCTGCACTTGCAGAGAAATATCTAAAGGGTGAGGAAATATATAACGCTTTAAAGGAAAACAGACCGGAAGGAATGGATGTTATCATCATTCCTCAACATATTGGTGATACGCTTTGGGATTTCGTTTTTTTGGATGCTTATAAGAAAAAGTATGGCTGCAAGCAGATATTGGCAGTAGTTCCTGAATATCAAACTGAACTGGCACGGCTATTTACGCAGATAGATGATGTGCTGGGACTTAAAGCTGAGGAAATTACAGCATTACAGTCTTATATCGGATTTAACCAGTTATGGTATTCAGATCATATCAGGTATGGCTTTTTCCATTATACAATTTCACTTAATAAATCAGGTGTGTCCTTTTATTTCACATTTATGGGGCCCAGAGACCATGATTTCATGAACAAATCAAGGCGGGATTTTTTGGGACTTGATGACGATTGCATAAAGAATGGTGCCATAGCACCAAATCCTCCGGAAAGTGCCAGCAAATATAGCAATGCAGTCATGATTCTTCCTACAGCCAAGTCTCAACCAGGAGATATTCCAGAGTCATTTTGGAAAAAGATGGCTGATATGATAAAAGATAAGGGCTATGAGGTCTATTGTAATTACAACAATCTCCCTTATGAAACATTAGTTGAAGGAACCAAGCCTTTATCAACCAAATTGGTAGAGTTATACAATTTATCAAGATCCTTTAAGAGATTTATTGGTTTCAGGAGCGGAATACTTGATTTGATTGCTCTTGGAGAGGGTAATATCACCTGCTTACATCCTACATATAAGGATATTGACGGACTTGTAATGGAAAGAAACGCCAATATATCTGACCATTTATATCAATTAAATGCTCTGGAATCTTTACAGTCATACCAGTACAGATCTGAGTGGGAAGATGAACTATTAAAAGCGATCGTAGAAAACATTTAAACTGTAGGGGAGTAGGAATGGATCATTCTGAACTTGAAAAAAAAATAGAAGATCTGGAAAAGGAAAATGAGGCTTTGGTAAAGTGGCAGTCTGAGATAAATGGATTATTGTCACAGCTCATTCAGATAATTGAAGGGCGTAAATCAGCTGATGAAAACACAGAGGCACAGATTGCTGCGATCTATAAGATGGCAAGGATAAACAGATATAGGATAGACAGCCTTCCTTATGAGCTTGCGGCACCTGACTACAAGGTGGATGTTATTTATCCGAAGATGCTGTCAATCGAAGAGACTCTCCGTCTTATTATCGAGGAAAAGAAATCTGTTGCAAGGCTGGGGGACGGCGAGTTTGCTGCAATAGCCGGGACCAAAAGATGGAATTTCCAAGGCGAATCAGAAGAACTTGGAAGGAGGCTGCGGGAAGTATTAGAGGTAGATGTTCCTGATCTTTTGGTTGGTCTTAATCCTAATTTCTATAGTTCATTGCAAGGCCTTGAAGAAGATGATGCAGATGGCGTAAGAGCGTATATGAGACCTATGGTCAGACGTTTCCATTCTGAACTTTTAAAAAAAGACAAGATCTATGCCAATGGAGTTATGCATAGAATGGAAAATGACGGGGATGTTAATCTCCTTAAGAAAATCTGGGAAGAAAGAAAAGTCACCATAATAGAAGGCCAGTACACCAGAATGGGTGTTGGAAATGACCTTTTAAATGGTGCTTTAGAGATAACAAGAATTCTGGCACCTTCTGAAAATGCATTTGAAAAATATCAGCAGATTTATGATGAGGCAATAAAGAGGGATGAAGATACACTATTTTTGATCTCTCTTGGTCCTACAGCAACAGTTTTGGCATATGACCTGTGCAAAGCCGGATATCAGGCTGTAGACATTGGACATATAGATCTGATCTATGAAAAATATAAAAGAGGCTTATCAAGTCTGTATGAGGTCAATATCCCTTACAAATACTGCAATAATGATGAGATCGGTGAAAGAAGGCAGATAGAAGATGTAAAGGATGAGCAGTACGAAAGACAGATAGTTGCAAGAGTTTACTAATTCAGCAAAGGAGGCAATATGCTTGATTATATAATCGTTCAGGCAGGAGGAAAAGGATCCCGAATGCAGGTGCTTACCAGAAATAAGCCAAAAGCTTTGGTTCCGGTAAATAACCTTCCAATGATTTTTCACTTATTTAAAAAATATCCTGAAAAGAAATACATAATCATCGGAGACTATAAATTTGATGTTCTTGAACGTTATTTGCGTGAATTTGCCACAGTAGATTATAAGCTTGTGTCGGGGACTGGGCATGCAGGAACATGCGCTGGACTTTCGGATGCACTCAGTTATGTACCGGACGGTGAAAGGTTTATGTTAATCTGGTGCGATCTTGTGCTGTCTGATGATTATGAGATTCCTGAAACAGATAACAATATCATTGGTATCTCCAAAGATTTTACCTGTCGATGGAAATATGAGAATAATGAATTTGTAGAAGAACGAAGCGATGAATATGGCGTTGCCGGTCATTTTATATTTAAGGATAAGAGCTTTATAAATGACATTCCTGCGGATGGAGAGTTTGTACGTTATTTAAAAGGAAAAGGACTTAAATTTGAAGAACAGCCTTTGTATAGGACTAAGGAATATGGGCTGTACAGCGAGTGGAACAAACTTCCCAAAATGAGATGCAGGCCTTTTAATAAGATCACTATAGATAACGATAAGGTGATAAAAGAAGGTATTGATGAGCAAGGTAAGAGGCTCGCAATTAGAGAATGTGCCTGGTATCAGAAAATGCAGGGAAAAAACTTTGATGGAATACCTGCAATTTATTCTTATGATCCTTTAGTAATGGAATTGGTTGATGGTAAGAATATTTATGAATACACCTATCTTCCTACTGAGCAAAAGAAATATGTTCTTGAAAAGATAATTGGAAAGCTCAAAGAGATACATCAGATGGAAAGCGCTCCCTATGACGAGGAGAGCTATAGAGTGGCTTATCTTGATAAGACCTATGACAGGCTAAAAAAGGTTAGAAATCTTGTGCCATTTGCCAATGACCCTGTGGTTACTATTAACGGTAGAGAGTGTAGAAATATCTTTTTCCACAAGGAAGAAGTAGAACGCCTTGTAATGCAGTATGCTCCAAGGGAATTCGTCCTTATTCACGGCGATTGTACGTTTAGTAACACAGTCCTTCGCCATGACTCTGATCCTGTATTCATAGATCCTAGAGGTTATTTTGGGAATACCGAGTTCTATGGTGATGCAGCTTATGATTGGGTTAAGCTATATTATAGCCTTTTTAGTAATTACGATCAGTTTAATCTAAAGAGATTTAGTCTTGATATAAGGGAAAAGGATGTAACGTTAGATATAGGTTCTAACAGTTGGGAAAATATGGAAGAGTATTTCTTTGACTTGTTAGAGGGTGAAGTTACAAGACGCCAGGTTAAGATATTATTAGCTATTATTTGGTTAAGCCTTACTACTTATGCCTGGGAAGACTATGACTCAATATGTGGAGCTTTTTACAATGGACTGTATTATCTTGAAGAAGCTCTTGGAATGGAAAGTGCTTATAGTTATTTTTCCAGAAATATGAACTTTATCAACAGTGCACTTCGGGGAATATCCATGAGTGAGATGGACAGGCTTATACTTGATTGTGAGAAAGCATTGAAAGGTGGGCACAAGGTCATTGCATCAGGCCTTGGCAAAAACGTTCCTATTTGCGAAAAATTTGAGGGAACGATGGTTTCTCTTGGACTCGATGCAAGATTCTTACACACTAATTCTGCCGTACATGGCGAGATGGGACTGGTTCATCCGGGTGATGTGCTTATAATTCTCACTAAGAGCGGAAGCACTACAGAGTCGGTATATCTGGCAGAGTTAATAAAAAAGAGAAAAGGTGTAAAGCTGTGGCTTATGAGCTGTAATGAAAATGGAAGCGTAGTGAAGTATGCAGACAATAAGCTTATTATTCCTCTTGAGCATGAGGGCGATCCATGGAATATAATCCCCAACAATTCCACTACATGCTTTTTAATCGTATTACAGATGATTGCCATGCAGCTAGCCAGAAGGATGGATGTTTCATTGGATAGATTCAAGGAAAATCATCCAGGAGGAGCAATTGGCGAGATATTATCAGTTGAGAATTGAGGCGTAGATAGATGGAATACTCGGCAGCTTTTAAAAAAATTGTTGTAGAAAAATTTAATCAGGTAGAAAAAGATACAGCAATAGCAGTGCAATATGTTGGTCAGGATGATTTCAGAAATATTGTTACGACTGCACAGCAGAATATGCTTGCTTTTTCTAAATATATTGAAGTGACTTTTGAATTTTTTTCTACACATAAGTATTCAAATATTGCGCTGATATCTATAGAAGATCCTGAAAGAGCAAGGATACTTGAAATATTGCAAAGTCTTATGCAGGATGCTCTTGCTATTATGGAGCAATACGCAAAGTGTCTTGATGAGACAGAGGAAAGTAATATAGTTGATCGCCTTCATATCATAAAGGATAAGGCTGGAGTCATATCACTAAAGATAAGATTTGATGTTCCTGCGCCTCCGATGGAAACCATAGTAGATGCCAGTTTATTAGAAATATGCAAAAATATGGTTAAACTTACTGCCATAAGTAAGGACTATTACACATTGAATAAGATGTGGCATTTTTCAGTGAGGAAGATATATCCGAGGATTGAACTTTCTGATACTGCAATTGTGATTCAGGGTCCTGTTCTTTATGAAGGGGATTTTACATTAGAGACTCTTTTGTACTACAGAAGGCTGTATCCTGTTACAACTATTATCCTGTCTACCTGGGCTGGTGAAGTTACAACTGAATTGAGATACATGGTTGAAGCGGTAGGAATCGTAGTATTAGAAAACGAAAAGCCTGAGATCACAGGAAAGACAAATGTAAAATTGCAGGCACTTAGTTCATTAAAGGGGATAGAACTTGCTGAAAGAGATAAGAATATAAAATATGTATTAAAGACCAGAACAGATCAGAGATTCTTTTTACCGGATTTCTTGAACTATATGAGAAATATGATGAGTCTGTATCCGGTTCGCCGGAAGGAACTTGAGGGCAGAATAGAGTTTCTTGGCGGATATTCATCTCTTTTGACATATCCATTCAGACTGACAGATTTCATGACTTTCGGAACTGTTGGAGATATAAAAAGGTTTTATTCATGTTCCTGTGAAGATGAGAGATTGGAAAACGCTTATCCAGATGAGAAAGGCACAGGATATCAGTATGATAGGGTGCTCAGGCTTACCCCTAGAGACGATGTATTCTCGGTTTTGGGCTATACTAAAGACGAGAGGCTGGCCTTATGTCAAAAGATAGGCCCATATAAGGATCCGGAATCTTATCTTGCCGGAAGCTTTTATGAGAGGGCTATATTAGGAAGAATTATTGAACAAAGTGATGATGAACTGATGCATTACTGGGAGTTTCTTAAAAATGCTGCAATCATAATTGATCCCTTGCAGCTTATGTTCTATTGGAAAAAATATGACAACGAATACATGACTAACAATCCGCTTATTGCTGATGGCGGCCTTACTAATAGCACGTGGTTACAGATTTATCTTCATGAATTTGAGGAGTGATATGGAAAATATAGTTTTATCAGAGCTTGGACATACCTGGATATTGGATATCGATGGTACTATAGTGAAGCACAACGGCTACAAGATAGATGGAGAAGACACTTTTTTACCTGGGGCAAAGGAATTTCTAAATGGAATTCCCAAGGAGGATATGATCGTGTTCATTACATCCAGAACAGATGAATATCGTGAAAAAACAATAGAATTCCTGAAAAGGAATTCTATCAGATACGACAGTATCATATTTAATGCGCCCTATGGGGAGAGGATACTACTTAATGATGATAAGCCAAGCGGCCTGAAAATGGGCATGGTTCTTAATCTGAAAAGAGATTTATTTCCTGAAATAGATGTTACCATTGATGAAAAGCTGTAACTGTTTCAGATAGGAAAATAGCTGTCCCCTACTTTTATCTTGCCGTCATTGTACTCACCCATGGTGCCGCTTTCTAAGATGGCTTTATAGAACTGTTCCGGAGATAATTTTTCTCTGTAATGAGGATCTCTAAAGAGGCCCGCCAGCATATCTTCAGTTTCTTGGTATTTTTCAAAGGTCGCGGCGTGATAATCTTTAGAGAGCCACTTTATATCTTCAGGAGTGATATCAGAGATATCCACAAAGAAGTTGGCATTTCTGAAGGATTTCCACTTTCTGAGCATGTATGCAGATTGGTGACGCATTGCCACAAAGGTTCCAAAGGTTTCGAACTCGGAAAAACCAAGCTTTAGATTATCGGTTCCTACAGCTGACAGAATTTTTTCATAAAAGGCATTTCCTTCAAAACTTGTTTTCTCAATTTCATCGATCATTTCAAGCATATAATCTTTATTAAATAACATATGTTCAGATATGAAGGAGTCCTGAATTATCTTGGTATAACCAAAGAGTCTCTCAATGGTGACAAAATAGCTGGTATTGTATTCAGGTTTGATATCAAAGTATGGCTTGTCATTTTCTGCGAACATGTCTATTTTTTTTACAGGAATAGTATCTACATCCCAGGAAAGGTAGTAGTCTTCTTTGCAAACTGTGGCATATGCCATCTTAAGAAACTGCTGATAATACCAGTTTACTGTGGATATGGCCTTGGTAGTGGCAGCAGCTAATATTGGATCAAAAACTTCTTTTACCTTGGAGAAAGGTACCAGAGAGTTTTCGTTTATATAATCAATCTGAAGATCGGAATCGTCAGTTTCGTTAACTAATGGTTCCAGAGAAGATGGACCTATAAATACGATCTTGCTTACAGGGAGAAATTCAAACAGGTAATGGAGTGTATCTTTTGCCCTGTTAAAATCCTCCGGGATAGCAGGAATAATGCAAGGAAACATGGTATTATTTGGATTTGTCATACAGGTACCTCCGATATATGTATATTAGTCATTATAACAAAAATTAACGGTATATGGTGTATAATTAAGCATAACAACGAGTTTGAATACAGTTTTGGAAGATGGAGATGTAATGCATAGGATAACATCTATTGTGTGGGAACCAAGGCCTTGGTACAATGTGGAACTTGCCAAAGATATCGCACTTGTTCCGTACCTGCTTCACAAAAATCATGGATGTGAAGTTACTTTGGTGACCGGTCCTGGGGAAGAGTATACATATCTCAAATACCTTGAAGGTATAAATTTTGTAGTTCTTGAAGATAGTTCCATTGAATCTAAAAAAGAATACATACGAAAGAATATCGACGATATCGATCTGTTCATGTTCTACGGCGTTACAAGTCATGACCTTTTGATGTCTGAGTATCTAAGAGAAATTGGTGCAAAGTGCATGAAGACCTGTGCCCTTGACATGAATATTGAGTATGCAGACAGACTTGTGTTTTATAAAGATCCATTTTTTAGCTATTTTGACAATATGGACCTTATGTGGCAGTCCGATGCTACTATGACTAAGTTTTTGAATGAAAAATGGGACTGGAACATAGAGTGCGAGAGAAATGGTTATTATAACCTTGTAAAAGGCACAAGTGATGTGGAATATGTTCCGATAGAGGATAGAGATAACACCATATTGTATGTGGGAAGGATCATAGAGGAACAAAAAAGAGTAAAGACTCTTCTTGATGCTTTTGCGCTTGTATCTCATGAGCTTCCTGAATGGAAATTAAAGTTGATAGGTCCCATCGATCCTGAAATGTTTGAGTATCTGGATATGTTTATGGAATATCATTCGGAGATATCGGATCGCGTCATAATAGTTGATAATATAAGTGACAAAGAAGAGCTTCACAGAGAATATGAGAGAGCCAAGATATTTGCTTCCACCAGCGATATGGAAGGTGGAGTTCCAAATGCCATGACAGAAGCACTGTGTACAGGATGTGTTATGGCTATCACTCAGATAGAGTCTTATAAAGACTGCATTGGAGAAAACGAGGCAGGTCTTAGCGCTCCTATCGGTGATGCAGAGAACTTTTCTAAGATACTTCTTGAACTTTGCAAAGAACGGGACTTAAGCAAAATGTCAAAAGCCTCTTATAACAGGGGAAAAGAGCTGTTTAACCTTGAAAAGATTGCCGGGGATATATATGGGAAACTTTGTGCTGGAGGGTTTTAAATATCTTTATAAAAGTGAAGAGGGTGATGAAGTATTGCTGGATCTTGAGGACTGGTTCTCTAACAAGGGAAGGGTTCCTTTTCACGATTACTTTGATAATATCACGGTATCAACGCTGATTCTAAATAATCTTGATGCCCATTCTTCATTCTGCGGCTCAGATCAGATGATATCTCGGTATGACATTTGCTTTGGGATGCTAGATACAATGTTTATAAGAGAGCATACAAGGAGCAAGGACGCCAAGCATATTACCGAATATGGCGCATCCAACGATTATATACAAAAACATTTCCTGAATATTTTATCTGAGTTAAAGCCGGAATCAGAATATAGTAAGGGGTGTGATGAAAGAAAAAGCGACATGGTAGTTGTAAATGGTGTAGGAAAGTGTCCGGAGCCGGAAGCAGCTGTTCATAAGGCCTATGAAAACCTAAAGGATGGTGGACTTCTTTTGGCTATGTGCATTGGAGATACATCTCTCAGGCAGGAGATGGAGAGAGCGTTCCCAAATGAAAAGAAATATCTACTTGCGCCGGACTGCGCAATCTGGAAAGTGAGAAAAAAGGATGAACGTAATTACTGCACTGAATAAAAAGTATATTCCATATACTCTTGTAATGCTTACATCCCTTGGCATTAATTCAAAAGAGAAAGTTGATGCATATCTTCTACATAGTGAACTCACGGGGCAAGATGAAGAGTTTCTACAGGGAGCATTGGATGAATATGACGTAAATATTCATCTCGTTGCGGTAGATAGGAGTAAGTTCAGTGACAGGCTTCCAAGAAATGATCAGTGGAGCATTGAAACATATTTTAGACTAATGATGCTTGAAGTACTGCCCAAAAGTGTATCAAGAGCTCTTTATCTTGATGGAGATATGGTTATCAATAAAGCCTTAGATGACCTTTATAATATGGCCTTTGCCGGTAAAGAAATAATTGCCTGTGATGACAAGGGAGGTTTTAATCAAAAAGAGGGCTATGGTCCAAAGCACAACGAGATGTTTAGAGAAGCCTACAAGCATGGTTATAGATATTTCAATGCGGGGGTTATGCTTCTTAATCTGGAGCTAATGCGCGGGAGATATTCCTTTAAAACATATCTTGATGCCTTTGAAGCCTGGGATTATAAGATGGAAGCGCCCGATCAGGATATTCTTAATTGGGTACACTGGAAAAATGTCGGTTATGTCGATTTTGCATATTATGACCTTTTTGCAAGAGTTGCGCATACTTCAGGGATAACCTACGAAGAAGTAAAAAAAGATGTGGCAATAGTGCATTTCCCCGGTGCAAAACCATGGGAGAATGCCAATTATCATTATGATATTGAAAAATTGTGGTGGGATTATGCGAAGAAAACACCTCTTTATATGAGGCTTTTGGAGGAATTCGTTGAATCTGCCGTTACAGATGATTCCATAGAGCATTTTATGAGAAGCCTTGATGAGAAAAACAGGACTCAGGCTGATCTGCTTCAGCAGCTTATGGCAAAAGTTAAAGAGATCATGTAAAGGATTTGTATATGGTAACTGTTTTTACGCCTACATACAACAGGGCATATAGGCTGGAACAACTTTATAATTCCCTCAAGAGGCAGACTTCCAAAGATTTCGAATGGATTGTTATAAATGATGGAAGCACAGATAATACTGATGAGCTTTTTGAAATCTGGCTCAGAGAAGAAAATGATTTCTCTATTATTTACAGGAAAGTAGAAAATGGTGGAAAGCACAGAGGAATCAACAAGGCAGTTCAAATGGCTTCAAGCAACGCTTTTTTTATCGTTGATAGTGATGATTATATCCTGGATGATGCCATAGAGAAGGTTAACAGATGGTTTTCCCAGATTGCAGATGATGATTCTTTTGCAGCGGTCAGCGGACTTAAAAGCGAGCCGAATATGAAGCCTGTTGGCGGATATGGAAAGTTTGAAGGGGAATACGTGGATTGCACCAATCTCCAGAGACATCTGTATAACCTGCTAGATGATAAAGCTGAAGTTTACAAGACTAGCATTTTAAAAAAATATCCATTTCCTGAGTTTGAGGGCGAAAAGTTTGTTCCCGAGTCTCTGATCTGGGACAGTATTGCAAGAGATGGGTACAAGATCAGGTGGTTTAATGAGATCATTTATATATGCGAATATCTGCCTGATGGACTTTCAGCAAGTTCAGACAAGAAATTCATGGAAAGTCCAAGAGGTTTTATTGCTTATTTGAACATGCTGGAAACAGTCCATGATCCAAGGGAAGTGGATGTATTCAGGCTTCAGTTTTATCAGAATATTATCAATACCTATGGTACGGACAGACTTATCGAGATCATCAATATAGCTAATAAGATGAAGGAAGAACAAAAGTAATATGAATATCTTATTTTTGGACTGGAAGAGCATAGGAAACGAAGATCTGATACAGGCTGCAAAAAAGCTGGGGATATCGGTTACTTCCTATGGCTTTGACAATCATATAGATGATGATGACAAAGAATTCATGGAAAAGTTTAAAGAGGATATAGGGAATTTAAACTTTGATTTTGTCCTTTCTTTTAACTATTTCCCCGTTATTTCCAAGGTTTGCAATGAACTTGGTATCAAATATGCGGCATGGGTATATGACAATCCTGCTGTCAGGCTTTTTTCCTACACCCTGATAAATAAGTGCAATTATATTTTTGTATTTGATTCGCAGATGTACGAGTTGTTTGCCGGTCAGGGATTTAGAAATGTTTTTTATCTTCCTATGGCGGCGGCGGTAGAGAGATACGACTCCATTACTGTTACTGATGATATGGCAGGAAAATATGGCGGAGAAATTTCCTTTGTGGGACGGTTATATACTGAAGACCACACATATTATGACAGGCTGGAGGGCAGGATTTCAGAGTATACCAAGGGCTATTTGGATGGACTTATTAAGTCTCAAATGGAAATCCAAGGAGTTAACATTATTGAGAATTCCCTTACAGAGCGTGTCATAGCAGAGATGGAAAAGGTTCTGGAGATAAAGCCCGGATACGACAGCGTTGTAACCTATGAATACCTTTATGCCAATTACGTCATCAACAGAAAAATTACTGCACTTGAGAGAAGTGAGTTTATAAGAGAAATTGGAAAAAAATACCCTGTAAAGCTTTATACCGGGGATGGGACTTTTAGTGCAGAAGGCGTAGACAACAGGGGAGAAGCAGATTATTACCTTGAGATGCCCATTGTATTCAAAACTTCTGCCATTAACCTAAACATCTCATTAAGGAGCATTCAAAAGGGCATTCCGCTTAGAGCGATGGATATCATGGGGTGTGGTGGATTTCTTTTGTCTAACTATCAGGAGGACTATCTTAGATTCTTTGTTCCCGGCGAAGACTTTGTCTACTATGAGAGCAAAAGAGACCTTATGGAGAAGATAGAATATTACCTCGGTCATGAAGATGAAAGAAGAGATATAGCAAGGAGAGGCCACGACAAGATTTTGGCCGATCACACATATGAAGGGCGCCTGCAGGATATAATTGACATAGTGACTAAGGGGTGAATATGGGCACAGTCTATGGACTATTGTATTTAAATGAAATTAAATATGATGACATTGCATGGACTATGCTTAATTCCGGCAGGGACATAAAGGTTATCGACACGAAGATTTCTATTCACAGCAAGGCACATAACGATACCTGCAAGGTAAAAGAACTGCTGACAAAAGATAAGATTGATGTTGCCATAACCATGGATTTTTCACCGGCTGTCAGTGATGCCTGTGAAGACCTGGGAATTAAGTATGTTTCCTGGATATATGATATGCCCCAGCAGGAACTGTATGAGAAGCAGGTAGGAAATGGCTGTAACTATATCTTTTCCTTTGACAAGATTCAGGTGGAACAGGTAAAAAAAGCCGGAGGAAAGCATGTTTTTTACCAGCCTCTTGCTACAAATGTCTATAGAAATACAGGACTTGTAATAAATTCTGACGATGAGGCCAGGTTTTCCTGCGATGTTTCTTTTGTTGGAAGTCTTTATAGCGATAACAGCTATAAAGATGTCATGGAGAAAGCATCAGATAGTACAAGGAGAGAAATTGAAGCTATAGTAAATAGTTCTTTTGGTATATGGGATGGAAAGAACAGGATAAATGGTAGGCTTTCCGCGGAAGCTGTTTCAGAGCTGTGGAAGATATATGGCGGAAACGAGGCAGATGAATTTTTGATGGACAAGGATGAATATCTTGGAGCAAGATTATTTGCAAGATACATTTCTTTTTTGGAAAGAAGCTGCATACTAGAGTCGCTGTCCGATTATGATGTGAGACTTCATACAAATGATGCGTCGGTTGATGTTTCCGGAGTTAAGGTTGGAGGCAGACTTTCCTATGATGAAGAACTTCCAAGGATGTACTATCTCAGTAAGATAAATCTTAATATATCCCTTCATTCCATCTTATCAGGGGTACCCCTTAGGGTATTTGATATTATGGGAGTTGGCGGGTTTATGCTGAGTAGTTATCAGCCTGAAATAGAGGAGCTCTTTACTATCGGAAGGGATATAGAAGTATTCCATGATATAGATGAGCTTCATGATAAGGTCAGCTTTTACCTTTCTAACGAAAGAGCAAGGCTTCAGATAGCACTAAACGGCTATAAGCATGTAAGTGAGAAGTATAGCTACGATAAAGCCCTTGGAAGTATACTGGCAAAGATTGGATGATTCATATATAGAAAAGCTCATCTGAGATCATGCGGTTTTCTGGATTTTACTATCATGAAGGAATGCGACAGACGTTTTTTATGAATTTCTAAGTACTGAAATAAAGTTAAGAACGTCCTCATCAAACTTTGCTTTCTCTGAAGCAATAAAGCTCCTATAGTCAGCAAAGGCATTCTGATGTTGAAGGAAGTTGTCACAGATGTCATGCATCAGATCATTTATGTCATCCAGCTGGCTTGCAGGATCGTCAAACTTATATTTTTCAGGAATCGGCACATCCTCATGGAAGGCTGCTGATCCTTTTTTGTTTGTTATAACAACGCAGCCATCGGCAGCAGCTTCTCTGGGAATCCTGTCTTTGCCGGGATGATTTCCAAAATCAACATATAACTTGGAACTCTGCATTGTGAGTATCATATGTGGCAGATCCATTTTTACCAAAGGAATCCAATTAAGCCAGGAAGCTTTTTCTATAAGCGGTTTGATCTCGGTAAAGCCCTTGGCCGGGTTGTATAAAGCATTATTCATGCGGCCTTCAGCAGGATAGATGAATTTGCCGTGTTCTTCATTTATATAATCAGAAAGATAAATCCCATTTGCTTCAGGAAACATCTTTTTGACGTATTCTATAGAGTAACGAGACTGAAATAGGTGAAGGAAAACGTTGTCTTTTATAAAATCAACGTTGCACTCATTGGTGGATGTGATGTAATTATCAACACTCATCCACCAGAGGGCAATCTTGGCGCGCTTTATGTGCATCATACTAAAGGTGAGACCTTCAGGGAAAATAACAATGTTTCCTGCTCTGTCAATCTCATCAATATCTGAACGGCTTTCAGTGTTATAAACGAGATAAGGAGTGGGAGTTACGGCGTTTTCAATGATGTTATAAGGCTCTTCTAAATTGACATAGCACATGTAGGCCTTTACATTAGACAGCCTGTTTATGGCATTACACAGCTGATGAGCCAACTCAGGACCTCCACTTATTCTGTTTTGGGGTGAAATTATGTAGATTGTCATTCTCAACCTCCGTAAAGTCCCATGGGGATAAACTAATTATACTACGTTACGCTGTTTATTGGCATATAACTATGATAAAATATACTTAAATATACGTTATAACGATTGCAGAAGAGTGTGACAGGAGTTCTCAAATAAGTATGCAGGAGATAAAAATCGCAGTAATAGGCAATAAAAAGGGTATTGAGGATGTTTACAGAGCTATTAAATATCCTCAATTAGTTGATGCATCATATGTTTATGACGATTTTTTGGTGCTTACTGCGCCGAGGAATTTCCTAGATGGATACGAAATAATAATTGTTGCGTTCGAATTGGAATCTCTTAAAGGAAAAATATGGAATATTTTAAGCTGGAATTATGGCGATAGCGCTATGCTTATTGATTTTTACAGGCTTAGGGAAGATTATACGCCAATTATGAGAGCGGATATTGAGATGAAAAGACCTAATTTAGATTATTATATGGGGGTAATATTAGGTATTTCTCATGCTGAAGTTGGAATTATTTCAGGTAGACTCGGGAATGGGAAGTTTGCTAATCTGGCAGTTTCTGCGCAAGATATTTATTACAATTATAAAAGTTTAGAGTATTGCTATTTAAACTATCCGGATAAATTAGTAAATCTTCAAACTGCCATAATTGATATGTTTGATTATAGCTATTTTGACTATGATTGTTCATTTTCTGAAAGTATGATCAAATATCTTTCAAGTGGGGGTATTGATTTTGATGAACACAATTTTAATAAAAACAAACATTTAGAAAAATATAACTATTCGGAATTGGTAAAGTTAGTATATGACGGATGGCATAGTAGAGAAAGTGATGAAATAAAAAATGTTTGGGAAAAACTCTTTTATCTTAGTATTGATAAACTTTATGGCGATGATTTTTTTCCTATTCGTAACCAATTTTATAGATTTGAGGTGGTTTCTGACGATGATATTGAAAAGTTTAGGCTCGGTAGATATGTTAAAACGAAATTCGAGAATACATTAAACGATAATATAGAATATTTTGAAAAAACGCTTGAGTTATTATATGGGATTAATCCTGATATGAAGGTTTACTTGACTATTATCCCAAGATTTTCCGGAGTATGGGCTAAAGAGGAAGAAATGATTGAACTATGGAAGAATTATTTTTACTCAGTATTAGATAGGGCAAGAGAAAAATATGAGTTTAAATTATTGGACTATTCAAGAGATGACATTGCCCAAAATCGTGGATATTACTATGATAGTTCACATTTTAACTTTCTTGGAGCTTTGAAATTTACAGATATGTTAAATTCAGAAATAGATAAGTGAAAAAGCTTCTGAGTAGTTGTTGATAATAGTTTTCAAGAATAGGAGGTTCGTAATGCAGATACTTGCGCACCGGGGATTTTGGAAAACAGTAGAAGAGAAAAATACACTGGAAAGCTTCAGGCGTGCTTTTGAAAATGGCTATGGCATAGAGACTGACATCAGAGACTATGAAGAAAAGCTTGTCGTATCACATAATGTAGCCACCAAAGAGTGTTTTTCTTTTGATGAAGTTTTGAAGCTGTATTCAGAGATGAATATGAATACGCCGCTGGCTATTAATATTAAAGCAGATGGCATTCAGAATCTGCTAAGAGCAGATTTGGAAAAATATAATATTCAAAATTGCTTTGTCTTTGATATGTCTATTCCTGAGCAGGTAGTGTACCACAAGCAGGAGTTTAATGTTTTCACAAGGATGAGTGAGTATGAAAAAGAACCGGTTCTTTTGGAAAAGTCTCATGGTGTGTGGATGGACGAATGGGAAAATTCCTGGATCAGTGAGAAAGTAATCGATCAGATGAGGCAGCAGGGCAAGAAGGTTTCTATTATTTCACCGGAGATACATGGACGGGATAAGGCAAATATGTGGAAATTCCTAAAAAAATACGTAGATGATGCCGATGTAATGTTATGTACAGATACACCGGCGGAAGCGGAGGAATATTTCTATGGGAACTAAGATCAAAGCGATTCTTTTTGACATGGATGGCGTACTGATCGATGCCAAGGACTGGCATTATGAATCGCTAAATAAGGCACTGGGATTATTTGGGCTAGGCATAAGCAGATACGACCATCTTCACACATTTGACGGACTTCCGACAAAAGAGAAGCTAAAAATGTTGAGTGAACAGTACTATCTTCCTGAAGAACTACATCCTTTTTTAAATCAGCTTAAACAAAAATATACTATGGAAGAGACTGCACTTAAATGTCGGCCTATGTTTCATCACGAGTATGCATTATCTAGACTTCATGCTAAAGGATATAAAATTGCAGTTTGTTCCAACAGTGTGAGGGCTACGATAGAAAATATGATGCGCATGTCTAATTTGGAAAAATATATTGATCTTTATGTATCCAATGAAGATGTTGTAAAAGCAAAACCGGATCCAGAGATGTATAACGTGACAATTCGAAAGTTTGAATTAAAACCTGAAGAGTGTCTTGTGGTTGAGGATAACCCTAAAGGAGTTCAGGCAGGAAGAGATAGCGGAGCATATGTTTTGGCTGTGGAAACAGTGTATGACGTCAATTATGAAAATATCTCACAAATGATAAAAAAATGTGAAAATGGCGAGGTTCAAAGAAAGGAGGTCATAAATGAATAATATACTGATCCCCTCTATGGGTAAGTCATTGTTCTTTAAGGACTCTTTTTTTCCAAAGCCTATGATTGAAATAGAAGGTAAGACCATGCTTGAGCAGGTGGTTGAAAACTTTTTTAGACTTGAAGATAAGCATTTTGTATTCGTTTTTGATAAGAAAGATTGCGCTGAATTTCATTTAGATGATTCAGCCAGGATACTTACAGGAAATGATACAGATATAGTTATTCTTGGGGCACAGACAGCAGGAGCATTGTGCACTTGCCTAATGGCTATTCAGAGTATCAATAATAATGAACCTCTCATAATCACAAATTGTGACCAGACTATCGATGTGGATTATAACGATGTTCTGAAACACTTTAGTGAAAACGATGTTGATGCAGGCGTTATCACCTTTGACAGCATTCATCCAAGATGGAGTTATGCCAAGATCATAGACGGAGAAGTGGTGGAAGTGGCTGAAAAAAGACCATTATCAAAGCATGCTATAGCAGGATTCTATTATTTTAAGAAAGGAAGGGATTTTGTTGAGGCAGCAAAAAAAGTAATACTTAAGGATAACAATTATAACGGCAATTATTATATTTCAGCATCACTTAATGAAATAATCCTTGACGGAGGAAAAGTTGGCTTTTATGAGGTTGCAAGGGATCAGTATAATACCTTCTATTCTCCAGAAAAAATTAAGGAATATGAAGATAAAAGGAGATTCTAGATGAAGGTTGAAAAATTAGATGATATGACTAAGGGGTGGTTTATTGGGAATTTTGAACCTAGTCTCTATAAAACAAATGACGTAGAAGTTGCGGTTAAGAACTACAAAGCAGGAGATTATGAAGACAAACACTATCATAAGATTGCTACAGAGTTTACGCTTGTGACAAAAGGAAAAGTAAAAATGTTTGATACTGAGTTTTCAGAGGGTGACATCATCGTGGTTGAACCCGGTGATGCTACTGATTTTACTGCAATTACTGATGCTCAAAATGTGGTAGTTAAGATTCCCGGAGCTAACAACGATAAATACCTTACGGAGGGCTAAAATATGCTAAATATAGTGATTCCTATGGCTGGTAGAGGCAGCAGATTTGCAGATGCTGGTTATAAGGTTCCCAAACCTCTTATTGACGTTAATGGCAAGCCTATGATCGAGGTTGTTACAGACAATATAAGACCTACCTGTGACCATAGGTTTATCTATATTTGTCAGGCAGAGCATCTTGTAAAATATGATCTTGAAAAAGAACTAAAGCGAATGGCAGGGGACCCTGTGATCATAACTATAGATCACATCACGGAGGGGGCAGCTTGTACTGTTTTGTTGGCCGAAAAATATATAGATAACGATGATGAAATGATGATAGCAAACAGTGACCAGTATGTTGATACTGTAATTGATGAATATCTGGAGCATCTATATGACAACGATGGGCTGATCATGACTATGCCTGCTAATCATCCAAAATGGAGTTACATAAAATATGATGATAATGGATTTGTAACAGAGGTAAGAGAGAAAGAAGTGATTTCAAATGAAGCTACTGTGGGAATTTATAATTATAAGCACGGTAGGGACTTTGTTAAGTATGCTCATCAAATGATAGATAAAAATATCAGAGTAAACAATGAGTTTTATGTGGCTCCTGTTTATAACGAAATGATTGCAGATGGTAAAAAAATAGTGTATTGCAACGTGGGGCAGAAGATGCATGGACTTGGAACGCCAGAGGATCTGAATTTGTTTTTGTCATTAAAAAGATGAGGAATAGCATGGACTCTAAAGCTGGACAAATGAAAAAAGTAAGCATAATCGTACCTGCATATAATTCCGGTAAAACTCTTACCAGATGCCTTACAAGCCTTGTAAATCAGACACTTCAAGATATAGAAATAATCATAATAAATGACGCTTCAAGCGATAATACCTGGGAGATAATGCGAAGCTGTAAAGAGCAGTTTCCTGATAAAGTAGTCATAATTGATGGAAAAATTAATAGAGGAAGCGGAGGAGCAAGAAATCAGGGCTTTGATGTAGCTACAGGAGAATATATTGGACTTGTTGATAGTGATGATTATGTTGCGTCAACTATGTATGAACTTTTGTACAATAAAGCCAAAGAAGGCGGATATGACATTGTTGATACAGGTTTTTATAGTGAATCCAAAGATACAGCAACGTTGTACACAGGAGATAACCTGACTGGTTATCTTGATGATGATAAGAGAAAAGCACTTATTGCCTGTGGCGGGTACCTGGTTACTAAAATATTTAAAAGAGAATTATGGGAAGAGCCTCAGATTAGAATGAGAGAAAATATAAGGTGCCTGGAAGATACAGAGATTCTTATTTATATGTTTATGCGCGCAGGTAGTATTGGAAATGTTAAAGAAGTTCTTTATAACTATTGCGATATAGAAGGATCTGCCACTAAAACGCTGGATCTGAACACATATTTTGATTCTATTTATGGAGCAATTAGGGCTACATATGATCGATGTCATGAGCTGCCTTCATATGAAGAATGCAAGAAGATAATAGAGTATGCAATGACTAGAATGTATTCTTTTGGAGTTAACAGGTGTATACATGATCAGATTGTAAGGTATGGAGCAAGCACAGAAAAAATAAGCAAATACTTTGATGATTGCGGCAAGAATGAGGAAGGCTTGCTTAAGAAGTTATCAGTCCTTAAAAACGAAGTTATTACAATCCCATACGATCAAAATGAAGAGGTAAAAAACAGAATTGCTGAGTTGGATGTCGGAATTATAAAAGAATGCGATAAAAGATTTGCGAAATGAAATGGAACAGGAAAAAGGGTGAATAAGTAATAGATGAATATACTTCTTTATGATTTTCTAAATTCCTATATTCAATATGATCTTGTGTATTTTTTGCAGAAGGCAGGACATAAGTGCAACAGCATTCCTTATGCGCAGGAGGTCGATAAATATAATGATGATGTTTTCATGAGCAGGATGGAAAAAGATCTATCTGAGAGCAATTATGATCTTGTTTTTACAACAAATTTTTGGCCGGTAGTTTCTAAAGTTTGTAAGAAGCATGATATCAGGTACATTTCATGGTTTTTTGATAGTCCTCCCAATCTACCCACTGCAGAATGTATGGACTATGAATGCAACAAAATTTTTTTCTTTGCGAGAGCAGATTATGAGAGATACAAAAAATTAGGACTTGATAATATCTACTATCTTCCACTTGCAGTTAATATCAAGAGGCTGGATGCTATAGAAACTGACTATGGCAGATATGGGTGCGATGTTTCTTTTGTCGGAAGGCTGTATGAATCAATGCTGCCACAATTAATGGCACATATGGATGAATATCAAAAAGGATATATTGACGGAGCTATCAAAGCACAACTTCAGCTGTATGGCGCATATATCATTGATGATGTTATTTCAGAAGAGTTTACAGAAAAAGTAAGACAACGTTATAGAAGCCTGTCAGAAAATGCAATTCAGGTAAACCAAAAGGAACTATGCTGGGCTGTGGCTGCTTACTTGACGCATCTTGAAAGAATGACTCTTCTTAGTTTTTTGTCCAAAGATCACCAACTTAAGCTTTATACTCATGAGCTTTCAGATAATGAAAGAGAACTACTTGCAAATGTAGAATTTGAAGGACCGGTAGACTATTTGAAAGAAATGCCACAAGTATTTAAAGCAAGTAAAGTTAATCTTTGTCCTGTTCTTAAGGCTAATCGGTCAGGAATTCCATTAAGGGCTCTGGATATTATGGGCTGCGGAGGATTTCTTTTATCCAGCTTTCAACCTGAAATATATGAGTATTTCAGTGATGGAGAAGAGTGCATCTTATATGAATCATTGGAGGATGCAGTTGCCAAAACTGAATTCTACTTGCGAAACGACGATTTAAGAAGAAAAATTGCTGCGGCCGGGCAAGAAAAGATAGAGAAAAACTTTAGATATGAAGATAGAATTGCTGAACTTTTAAGCTAAACAAAACTATACATGAGCTGATAGTCAAATGGAGAGAATAGAAAGATTTTCAATTGAAAATATTGATTTTTCATCAGATTTTTTTTATGACGAAGTCCGAGAAGGATTCTTTGTCACAACAATGATGAAGCGCTATTGGGCAGTACAACTTAAAGTGCTTTCTCATATTGCGCGAATTTGTAATGAACATAATATCAAGTGGTATGCAGATTATGGAACTTTGATTGGGACAGTAAGACATGAAGGTTATATTCCATGGGATGATGATCTTGATATATGTATGTTAAGACCGGATTGGCTTAGATTTTTTGAGATTGCTGAAAAAGAGCTTCCAGAAGAGTATGAGATTCTTACTATTGGCACTCAAAAAGGATATAGTGAGATTACCGGAAGAGTAGTTAATAGCCATGCAATAGATTATAGTCAGGAGCATATGAGAGAGTATTATGGCTGTCCATATGTTGCAGGAGTAGATATTTTTCCATTGGATGGAGTATATGATGATCCTATAAAGGAAGCTGATAGGATACAGCGTGTCAGGGATGTGTCGGCTGAAATGTCGTTACTAAAGTCCACCGGTGAAATAAATTCTGATAAATATTGGTCTCTTTTAATGAAAATTGAAGCATTATATAGTGAGCGTTCTTGTTATGATGCTGAGAACGTTGCGTTCATGCCTTTCTTTGTATCAGATGGAAGTCATAAATATTCGAAGGAAATATATGATAGTATTGTCAGGCTACCTTTTGAAAATACATTTATGAACGTTATGGCGAGATATGACGAGAAATTGCTTGCTGATTATGGAGACTATATGCGTATTATTAAGGGCGGTGGGCTTCATGATTATCCGGTATATTCCGGTCAGCAGGAAATTTTGAAAAATAGTATTGGTCATAATCCGTTTTGTTATACATTGAACTATCATGAGTTGTTATCATCGGTACAACGCTATGCATTAAAACTTGTGTCACCTGAAACTGTGCTCAAAAGAAAGATTGTAGCTCTTTTACCGGTAAGAACTGCTTGGTGGAATACTATGAAACCGCTTTGGGAATTCTATTCTTCGAATTCTGAGGAGTATGAAGTCCATGTGCTTCCAATATTTTATTTCGATTGTGATTTTGATGGCAATATTGGTCAAAAGCATGATGATCATAATAAGTTTGCACAAAATGTACCTGTTGAAGATTGCGAGAAGTTCGATTTTGTTGGAATTCACCCCGATATAATTGTGACTCAGGTTCCTTTTGATGGATATAATACCAGCTTTTCTGTTCATGAGTTTTTTTATTCATCCAATCTTAAAGAATATACTGATGAACTGATTTATGTGCCTTGCTATGATATTGAGGACCCGTCAGAAAAGGAAGAGAAGGCTGAAAGTGCGATCACCACGCTGGTGGAACAGCCGGCAGTTATATGTGCGGATAGGGTGGTATTACAGTCTGATAAACAAAAAGAGATTTATTTTAACAGACTTATAGAGCTTACAGGTGAAAATACTCGAAATTACTGGGAACATAAGATCATTACCATAAGAGAGTATTGTGGTGATAAAGAGCTATCTGATGAATCTGCGAGTAAAGAGAATAGTGTAGACATATTTGAAAACATTTCAGATGCTGCTGATAGCGAGTGGGAAAAAATTGTAGAAATTGCTAAAGGAAGAAAAATCATAATTTACTACATTTCTATTAGTATGCTTCTTAAGGGGAAGGAAAAGTCAATTAAGAAGATAAAGAAATCGCTTGATAGTTTTGCCGAGGAACAGAAAAAAATAATTGCAGTTGTTGTTCCTCAGGAGGCAATTATTTCCCAATTAGAAGATATTAATAGCGAATTATGGTCTGAGTTCAGTGAACTTATGACAAGCTTAGATAGTTACCACAATTGCTTCTATGACCCAAAGGGTACTTCTATTGGGTATATGGATAATTGGGATGCTTTCTACGGAGATCCGGGATATATTCCGAAGGAGTGTGCTAGGAAAGGAATCCCAGTAATGATACAGAATGTGGATTGCTGATCATTTTGTGCGAACTATTATGAATGAGGGTGTGATAATGAAGAATGATTTTTTGCTTACTGCTTCAATGATGTGTGCGGATTTCGGAAACCTTGAAAGGGAAGTTCGTGATCTTGAGGCAGCAGGAATTGATTCTTTTCATATTGATATAATGGATGGTCGTTATGTGAACAATTTCGCCATGTCTCTGTATGATATGGAGTGTATTGCGAGGCTGACCAAAAAACCTCTGGATGTGCACCTTATGATAGAACATCCCAGGAACAGTATAAGCATTTTTCTAAATGAGCTCAGACCCGGGGATACTGTGTATATTCATCCTGAAGCTGAGTATCATCCGTCAGCAACAATCCAGAAGATTATAGATGCCGGGATGCATCCCGGGATAGCTATAAATCCCGGAACCAGTGTTGAAACAATAAAAGAACTTTTGAGAATTGTGGACAGCGTGCTTGTAATGGCTGTAAATCCGGGGAATGCCAGCCAGATGTTTTTGCCCTTTGTAGGTGAAAAGATAGAACAACTAATCAAACTTAGAGATAAAATGGGCTTCAAACTCTTTTGGGATGGAGCCTGCGGAGCAGATAAGATAAAAAAATATGCGCCCCATGGAGTTGATGGGTTTGTGTTGGGGACAACAGTTCTTTTTGAACAAAAAAGAACTTACAAAGAAACTATTGATGCTATAAGGAAGCTGGATTTTGATTATTTACAGCATAAGTGAAGCTATATTAAACACTATAGTTCGAGATCATCACTGGCTTTTTGTGCTCTGCAAATACCGGAACCAGAGGCGATGCGCTTCCATAGTAAGCATCAAAACTCATGGCAATTTCATCCAAGTCTGTGAGGTCATAGGCTATGTAGTCGCAGATAAGACCTTCCTGAGCAGCAATATCTAACAGCAGCTGCGCGCAGCTATCGTCCGAAGGGTATGAACAGATTGTAACGGCGATTTTATCTGAAGTATTCTTGAAAATATTTATACGTTCTTTTAGAGCATCGGTGATGATATCCTGATGCTCTTTTATTTCATACGGACAGATGCAGAATAGTATTCTTTTGACTGATGAGAGGTCACTTTTGATATCGCTGTCATAAAGTCCAGATTTTACAATCAGCTTACTTTCCCAGTAATTTTCGTTTTTGCTGTTTGAGAAATTAACAAGGTTAGCCAGGTACTGCTTTTTAATATTTTCAGACTGAAGCCAGATTTCATCAGCATAGAAAAGGGCTGGCATATTCACATAGAATTTCATATTGATCTGGTCATTTCGGTCAGTCTCAGTAAATTCACAGGTTTTTGATATTGGGATGTAAACAATTTTGTGAGTATATTGCTGCAAATTCTGTGAATAGAAATAATCAGGCACTGTAAGGCATGGGTTCTGATCATCGTAAGGATTTTGAATGTATATGAAATCAGGGCATAGTTTATCTAAATCTATGTCCAGCCAGTTGTAAAGTGGAAGGTCAGATGGATACTCAGAAAGCCTCGTTGCTGCGATTATCTCTTCATCCGACATTTTAATTCTTCCAAAGTAGTCTTTGAATAAAAGAGGAATAGGTACAACAAATACATCTGTATCGTGAGATGCAGATTCTTTTTCATATGCCTTCTGGAACCCTGCCCATTCTCTTGGGCCGATTGGCAGGAAAAGAGCTGTTCTTTTACTGGGTTGATTTTTTGTATGAAATGGAGCTCTTTTTAACAGATCATCTGAATATATAAAAGCAGGGAGTTTTTCAGAAGTCTCTTCTTCAAAGGACTGCCTTTGGTTGTCAAAAGCTGGGTATGAATGAGCATACCAGACTTTATGAATCTCAAGATAGTTGCCATAGCGCATTGAAAGAAGCTGATTATAGTGAACCGGTACCGGGATTGTTGTGTCTTCAAATGGAAGGCGTACAGCTTCTCCATAGTATTCTTTTGGCTCACCGGTATTTCCTTTAAGCCCCCATGGGAAAATTTGGCAAATTCTGTCGGATTCGCTTTCGGGAACCCGGGACATTGCATCTTCAGCTTTTTTATAAAGTGCTCTGGCAGAAGATACGTTACCTAAGTTTATTTCTTTTTCAGCGACAGCTAGGATGCGAAGTATTTCATCACAGCGCTTTTTCTCGTCTTCGGGATTTTTATACAGATAATCTTTTAGAAATATGTCTACGCCAATGAGCCAGGGCATATTGTAGTGGCGGTTTAGATAATCCTCATTAAACCCATATTTCGAACTGTTCACAACTCTTGCCAAAAAGAGCCAGTGATTCTCCTGCCTCTCATAATCATGGATGACAAATTCAGGCGGAAGCTCAGCGTCAGCCACTTCCCGGAACCTGATGTAGTCATCTCTTTTCATGCATATATCAAGATCATCATCCCATGGAATGAATCCGCCGTGACGCACTGCACCAAGAAGTGTTCCCCAGTCAGCATAGTAGGTTATATTGTGGGAAGTGCAGATACGGTCTATTTCTGCAAGCACATCAAGAGCACAGGCCCACGCCTGCTTGATGGCCGTGGGAATGTAGAATCCGTTTCTTACTTCGTCTCTGAAAAAGTCTATGCAATGATTCATAGTCGCTAATCTCCTATGAAATAATTGTAACATTGTTATCGTAATTAAGTTAATACTTTGTGGTCTAAGAATAACTATACATAATTCTATAGTTCTGTCCATGAACGGATTTCTTTCAGCAAGTATATTAAATGGAGGAAACTGGATGGACGAGAAAAAGGAAATTGTCTATCAAAACAAGGACATAAGTATCTGGGTTACGTTGCTAGACTAGCTAAAACTTTGTATAATGAACTCAAATATTACCCTAGAATGCGAGTATTGATTATTTATACTGCTGATGTGAAAAGAACTCAGACAAAGCCTGATTTAAGCCTTGGTGATTTTACAATGCATATTGAAGAGGCATTTTTGTCTGAAATAGATGCAGAAGAACTTTGGGTGAGAATATCAGAAAATGTCAGAAGATTTGAAAAACTTGAAGACAAGGATCTGATGCAGCTTATAATATATCCGCTCACTTTTATAGAAAGAGAAGAAAAGCAGATCGCGATCCAAAGAGCAATTGAACTTGTAGATGAGATAAGAAATGAGAATCAGAGAATATTTGCATTAAAAGGTTTGCTTGTATTTTGTGATAAGGTGATTCTTATGGAAGATGCTGATAAGATAAGGAGAATGCTGATGTTGACTAAGGTAGAGCAGATAATAGAAAAAGAGAAACAGGATGCTATTGCTGAAAACACTAAAAAGGTAACAACAAGTGTAACGGCAAGTGTAACAGATGGTATTGCAAAAAATCTTCTTAGGAGTGGCAGTAGCCCGGAGTATGTAGCACAAAACACGGGATTGTCAATTGATTATATAATGAAGCTTAATCTTACTGAATAATTGATATAAGGCAGATATAAAAAGAAATGTGAATGTTTTGAGAAGTATGTACACCTGATAGGTATAAAGTTTTACTAGAGCTTGTAGCCGATGCACATTTAAATGTGTATCGGCTTTTTTAACGCCCAAACGAATCTAAATGATTGATTGAGTGCATAAAGAGCGATAAAATAAAATATATATATACAGAATTTAGATAAAAGAAGTGCGAAGTAGTGGTGAACCTTGACAAGTTCATACTTTACATCTGGGTGGGGATATGCTATTGTATCAAAGCAATCTTACATGCATAGTGTTCGTGGCAATTCGCCAGACTATTCCCATGATTGACTTTTGAACTAACGATGATTTCTTTTTATGGTCTTTTTGTGTCTTGGAAGTCTTCTTATATCTTACCTATGTGTGTTGGATATTGTAATTACATACATAAAGGAGAAAAGAATTGAAAGAAAATGACAAAAAGAATAATCCAGCCTATTCTGAAACTGCATACGATGATGCATTCAGAACCATGGAGGGACGCTGTAATGATTTATTAATACCATTTGTAAACTATATGTTTGATGAAGAATATGATAAATCGGCAGTGGTAAAAAGACTACGAAACGAACATTATATTGAACATGAGGATGGCTCAGAAGAGAAAAGAGTAACAGATTCTTTTTTTGATATAACTTGCAATAATATCACAAAAAGATATCATCTGGAATGTGAAAGTAAAAAATATGATGGAATAATACTTGTAAGAGTATTTGAATATGGAACTCAGATTGCTATCGATAACGGAGAAAAGAGTTTATATAAAGCAAGATTTACTTTTCCTGAATCAGGCGTGTTACTTTTGCGAGCAGGAAATGAAGTTGCTGATAAGGCTACAATTGAAATAGCATTGCCCAATAATAAGGAAGTATCATATGACATACCATTAATAAAAGTGTCGGATTATAGCATTGATGAGATTTTTAGTAAGAAGCTATATATGTTGATTCCTTTTTATATTTTTAACTTTGAGAGAAAACTTCCGGAAATTAATTGCAATGAAGCTCAAATTGACGACTTACTTGGAATTTATGAAAAGATTTTTCTGAGATTGAAGCAAGAGCAAGAAGTCAGCAACTTGTCAGCACTTTCCTATGATGCTATCATAAGGTTGACATATAGAGTTGCGTACAAACTAACGATGAAACAGGACAATGTTCAGAAGAAAGTGGGTGACGTTATGGGTGGGAAAGTATTAGATCTACCGTGCTTCAGAGCATATGATCAAGGATTAGAAGAAGGTATAGAACAAGGCATAGATGCCTTTATCGAAGATAAGTTGGAAGATGGTATTTCTACTGATATAATAAAAAGCAAACTGTGTAAGAGATTTGAAATCTCAGAAGAAAAAGCAAATGAGTATATAAATAAAGTGCTCAGTAAAACAGAATAATAATGATAATAACTCCCAATGTAAGGTGTGAAATCTTATGTTGGGAGTTTTTTATTTGTTATTAAGATATCCCAGAGTATCCGTGAAGGAAATGAATATGGACTCATAAAAAATCTTTGTGACCAGATCATCAATGCCTCCTTATGAGGAGCATATAGAAACTATAAAAAAGAAAGTCGTCTATTAATGTATATACTTGGCGTCTCTTGTTTATACCATGATTCTGCAGCATGTCTTATTCAGGATGGAATAATTATTGCAGCAGCACAGGAAGAAAGATTTACAAGAACAAAGCATGATTTCCATATACCAGAGAATGCTATGAAGTATTGTTTGAAAGAGGCTGGGATACAGTCCAGACTGGAATTTTGAACGCGGTATTGATGTGGCTATAGAATGGTATAAAAGTGAATTATTGAAATAATGCACATATTTTTGATGAGGAAGAAGATTAATGAACAAAGGGCATATAGGTCATAGCAGTACGATTTTTAATAATTCAATTTATTTTACGATGCGTGATGTTAATATCATAGGTCGTATAGATATAAAAACAGGTATAACCAATTATTTAATCGGCCCGGATGAAGAGTCAGCATATAAAACTGATTTATATGGTGGTATATGTGTTACTGAAAATGAAGTGATTTTGTGTCCATATAATGCAAATCATCTTTGGATATATACAAGGACAGATCATAATTGGACAAAGTATGATATTCCCTGGCATGGGATGGGAGACCATGCATATCAATTTACAGGTGCATTTCTAAAAGATAATAAGGTTTTTATGATGGGAGATCATGCGCTTGATATATATGTTTTTGATTTGCAATTAAGAGAAGGCAAATATATTTTGAAAGAAAAAAAACAACTATGGGGAGGAAGCTACGCACTTTGGGATAATAAGCTGGCTGTTGGAATATCATATACTAATAATTATTTATTATTGGACTTGGAAACATATGAGCAGAAAACAGAAAGTATTTCCGATATAGGTAGGATAGCTGGCATCCAGTATGACGATGGAAAATTATGGTTTGTACCGCGTAATTGCGAAAATGGACGTATTGTTGTTACAGATTTATCTGGGAATATAATCAATTCTTATGTGTTGAATAATGGCGGGGAAGTGCTAGGAGGTTTGAAAACTGGGAATGCAATGTATGTATATGGTGTAGCAATGCCAACATACAAATTGAATGTCGATACAGCTTTAGTAAGTCGCATAGATAGTAAGTTTTTTATGACATCAGGAAATGATAATAACTCTAAACTTGCGACAACATTTGATGGTATGATTTTGGCTTTTGGTCGGGATACCCATAAGTTTGAAATTAAGATTGATAACAATGTGATGGATGAATATATTGGCTTGTGCAAGCAGTACAACGGTAATGATTATGCGATTATGCATGAAGATGGTTTTATGGATTTGAACTATTTTATAAAGCTGCTTAACTAAGATATTAGTTAATGAAAAAAGAGAAGAGACTATGAAAAAATTTTTGAAGGACACATGGGAAGATTTTGCTTTAGAGGCATCAAAAAGAAAGGTGTATTTGTTTGGATTCAACAGTGCTGTAAAGATTTTGAGACAAATGAGACCTTTCGGAAATGTATGGAATATAGCCTGTATTTTGGATAATGACCATGATAAACAACGTTCTATACAATTATTTAACAGGCAATATGAAGTATGCAGTCCAGAGGAATCCGCTTTAAGAATACGAGAAGATGGAGTTGTTTTAATATGTGGAACATATACTTATGAGATGGCAACTCAGCTAGAAAGTTTGGGGATTTCTAACTATTATTCTGAATTCTGGATGAATCGTCCACTCGAACTGAAAGAAGATATTATCTCGCAGAAACTTGATAAAAACAAATTAAAAGAAGTAAAAATGCATCTGAGTGATATGGATTCTGTGAACATTTTGGATTCTGTCATTAGGAAAAGAGAAGATGGAGAAATTGATTATACAGACATTATGAACAGAGGGAAGAGTGAGTATTTTATTGACGAGTACTGGAAGCCTTTTGCAGACGGTGTGTACATAGATGGCGGAGCTTATGATGGGGACACTATTGAAGAGATAGCATTTTGGACAAGAAATGATTTTAAGAGAATCTATTCGTTCGAACCGCAGGTTGATAAGGCAAGACAAATAAGGGACAAGGTATTGTGGAGATATGGAGATAAAATTAAGTTTTATGATATGGGATTATGGTCTTGCAATACTACTCTGCATTTCACAGATGGAAATGATTCCGTTTCAGGGAAGGTGACCGATTATGGTGCGAGCATATCTACATGTTTCATTGATGAGGTAGTTAACGAAAAAGTTTCTTTCATTAAGATGGACATAGAAGGAAGTGAAGTGGAGGCGCTTAAGGGTGCCAGGCAAACTATATGCAGAGATAAGCCTTGCATGGCAATATGCATATATCACAAGCCCTCACATTTATGGGAAATACCTATGATGGTACATGAAATGGTTCCGGAGTATAAGTTGCATATCAGGCACTACGGGGCGTCGATGTATGGCACAATTTTATATGCTGTTATTTGAAATAGGGAATATATATGCGTTGTATTGGAGAGTTCTGAAGATATGAAAAATAAAAAAGAAATTCTTCAGAAGCTCATCGGTTTTGACAAGTGGCATCTGAACTGTATTGAAGAAAAGAAATATGCCCTCTCGATAATTAACAGGGTAAATTACCTTATCCGGAAAGGTAAAATTGGTGATGGGTATATTGTTGAATGTGGTTGTGGTCTTGGGGATATAATTTCGGAAATTCGCCATAAAAATCGACTGGGTTATGATATAGATAGCAAAACTATAACAGGAGCAAGGATTCTTCATCTTTTTGGACCAAGGTTTAAGACAGGAACTTTTGAGAATATAAGAAATAAACATATTAGTCTTATGATAGCTGTAAATTTTCTACATGGTATTGCACCAGACGAAGTTTACCAGATGTTTTCCCAACTTGTGATGAAAAACATAGTGGAAAGAATTGTTGTCGATTTAGTAGAATCACCGCCCTATGAGTACAGTCACGACTATGTATCTATGTTTGCTGATCTTGGTTACAGTCCTGAGTATATGTCGAAAGGATACATTGCGTGGGAGAATACACGCAGACGGATTATTTGGTTACATAAAAACAGTGATAGAGAATCTTCCAAAGTTGAAGATGTTACAACTGATGTTGCCTCTGGATATTTATACGGAAAGAATGAGGATAAAATACGCATTAGCAAATTGGATGAATTCAATGATTGTCTGCTTTCATGGATAAGGATAAAGCAAGATGGTATAAGGATTGATGAATATCTTGCATCGTATGGCATATATAAAGTGCTTGTTTATGGAAAAAATGAATTAGGAAAGCTTTTGGTCGCTGAAATACCATCTGGGGGTGTGATACAAGAAACACTAATAGCAGACTCAAATGATATAGATGATTGCATGAGGAATTTTTGTCCCGATCTTATCATTGTAACTGCAATATCTTTTTATGAGGAGATTGAGGAATGTTTGAGAGATAAAATAGGTTATTTAGGTAAGGTAATATGCCTGGATGATTTTGTACATCGTGTTGAATCTGATAAGAGGAGTGGCTGTATAGATATTTATGGACAGATTACAGAGAGATGGTGAGGGTAATGAATTGTGAAAAATTCATAAGTCTTGCTAATGATATTAAGAATGACGTTTGCATCTTTGGAGCAGGTGATTATGATTTGATACTTTTCAATTCCAGTAAATATGTTAGTAAGTAGTGAATAATTTGGAGAAGGGAACTGTGGGTAAAGATAACTGTCTAAAAGTAATAATATACGGAGCTGGAAATTACTGTCGTGAGGTAATTGGAAATGTACCTAAGGAGTGGGATATCTTAGTAATTGCTGATAAAGATGAGCGGTTGTGGGGGAAAAAAATAAAAGGATACAAAGTAATAGATCCTTTAAATATTAAGTCGTATAAGTATGATGTTGTGATTATTCTTTCATATCTTTATGGTAGACAAATAATGCGTGAACTTCAGGAAATTGGTATTCCGGTATGGAGGATTATTCAAGGCGGCAAATACCTTAATGCTTGGGATAGGACGGTGTATTTTGAAGATTTAACGAAAAAATATATAAGACTTTGTTCGTGTAAAACGAGGTTTGAAAACAGGAAAACGGCTAGTCGGAAATTATTATATATTCTAATAGGATATAAAGATTTTTTATGGGGGGATACTATTCAGCGTGTTAGAGAGTTTTGCCCGTGCGACATAGATGTCTGCTTGCTTAGTTCGGGACTCTATGATGTAAGATTATCAGAGATTGCCAAAATAAATGGTTGGTCGTATTTCTCAACCGATATTAACAATACCTTGTATGCACAAAATTTGATGTTGGCGGAATTTACTGAAAAAGATCTTATATTCAAGATGGATGAAGATGTTTACGTCACAAAAAATGTTTTTGGGAAGATGTCTGCCTTTTTTGAAAAAATGAAAGACCTTGGAGAGTTAAAGGTAGGGTTTGTTAGCCCCATGGTTCCGTTAAATTCAAGTTCGTATATTTTTTTAGAAGAGTTTGATTTGAAGGAAAAATACAAAAAAGAATTTAGTAGAAATCTATATTATGGTGGAGATATAGCTTCTCCTGATATTAGAGTAGATTCCCGTTTTCCGATGTTTTATTGGTCTATAGATAATATAGATTTGCTGAATAACAGAGCAGAAAGTCATGGGATGGAGCGGTATAGATTGATTTCAGGTAGGCATGCAATTTGTTTTATTCTGTTTTCGAGAGAATTCTATAATTCGATGGGTGGTTTTGAATTAGATGGAATTAATGGGAATGGATGTGATTGGAAAGACGGAGATGAATTTCAAATTATGCAACATTGTATAAACTTTGGTTATTATGGAGTCATGTTATTGAATAGTGTATGCGGACATTTCTGCTACTCAAAGCAAGAAAAAGAAATGATGGAATTTCGCAATAAGAATCAAAGATACTTTGAAATACGTAAGTAAAAGGTCTGAGGTTAATAACAATAATTAGGTGGAGTACTTGTTGGTGATTAATTTATTTTTTTAATTATGTTTATTTAGCTCGCTAGAATAAATTGCTCGTTATAGATTATATAGGTTCACACTATTGATTACTATACCCAGTTGTTATACGAGGAAATATGGATAAAGAGTTATTTATAAATCTTGTAAATAATTTAAAAGAGAACATCTGCATCTTTGGTGCAGGTGATTATGGAAGTACTTGGTGCTATGCACTCTTAAAGGATGCTGGATTTGATATTGAATTTTATGTGGATAATAACAAAGCGGGTGGAGAATGCAACGGCCTTCCTATCTTCTCAGTTGATTATCTTAAAGAGCATCCAGATATCTTTGTGTTCATTTCTGTTAGAGGCACTGCCGAGGCTGAAATAGCAGAGCAGCTTGATAGTATGGGGATAAAGGCATATTACCGTTTTGAGTCGGACTATGCGCCTATTGAACTTGCTCATTACCTTGATGGCCTTGGTAATAAAGAACTTATAAAAAAATTCCCAAGCGTTATGGAGGACGCGACATATTTGAAAGTACGGTTCAAGTATAGGATGGGATATGAACTTGACCTTGAAAATCCTAAAACATTCAATGAGAAACTTAATTGGCTTAAGCTGTACGACAGAAAGCCCGTATATACAACCATGGTAGATAAGTATGCTGTGAAAGAGTATGTCAGTAATAAAATAGGTACTGAGCATGTAGCACCTTTATACGGAGTGTGGGATAGGTTTGATGATATTGATTTTGACAAACTACCAGAGAGTTTTGTGTTGAAATGTACTCATGATAGTGGAGGGATGGTTGTTTGTAGAAATAAAAAAGAGTTTGACAAAGAGAAAGCTAAGAATGTTTTGGAAACCTGTTTAAGCATTAATCCTTTCTGGGGGGACAGGGAATGGCCATACAAAGATGTTAAACCGCGTATCATTGCTGAAAAGTATATGGATTCTCTTGGCAAACCTGATTCCGTTGAATATAAGGTAACGGTAATAGGCGGTAAAGTAGAATTTGTGACTATATGTAGAGGCATAGCTCACGCATCTTTTGATGCCAGAACCAATGACCATTATGACATTAACTTTAAACGTGTTCCATTCTGGGCTTTCTACAAAAATTCAGATATTAAATGGGAGAGACCTGATAAATGGGATGAGATAGTTGAATATTCTAAGATTCTTGCAGCTGGATTACCACAAGCCAGAGTTGATTTCTATCTTCATGATGGAATAGTGTATTTTGGAGAGATTACATTCTATACATGGAGTGGATGTATCAAGTTTGTTCCGGAAGAGTATGACAGAATACTTGGGGATAAGGTGGTCATATGAATATTGCAATCCTGATTCCTACATTAACCACTGGTGGCGCTGAAAGAGCTGCAGCGGAGCTTGGAAAGCATCTGTTCCACAAGTGTGATAAAGTATATTATTTCCTCCTTGCTAACAGCGGACGATCTTTCTTCGATATAGACGGTGAGATTATTAAGACACATATTAATTATCCATTTGTCGGATCTGATGTCATTAACAATTTTAGGGAGATGATGTTTGCTGCTAGAAGCCTTAAGAGATTCAAACAAAAGTACCGCATAGATGCCTGTATATCCTTCATGGAGGGGTGTAATGTACTGAACATTTTGTCAAAACAGAAAGACGAGAAGGTGATTATTAGTATTAGGACAGTCCTATCCGAGAGAAGGGAATATGATGGAGTCTTTCTGTATGACAGGCGTCTTCTTGGAAAGATATACCCGTTTGCTGATAAGATTGTTGCGGTCAGCAGTGGAGTAAAGGAAGATCTTGCCTTAAATTACGGCATTAAAAAAAATAACATTGTAATCATTCCAAATGCTGCTGAACGTCGAAGATTTGAGGACGATGATTTCCGTGAGGATATAGAGTGGCTATACGGAGATAAGACGGTGGTATGTGTTGGACGGATGGATCCGGTAAAACAATTTGACTCTGTGCTAAGGGCGTTCTCTGTAACGCATAATATGTTTCCACAGGGGAGACTGATATTTGTCGGAGATGGACGACAGATGAATTATATGAAGGCACTGAGACATGAATTCGGGCTTGATGAAGTAGTGATCTTTGCTGGATTTCAGAAGGATGTAGGAGTGTATCTTGCAAATGCGTGCTGTTTTGTCATGGCATCAAAGGCGGAGGGATTTCCTAATGCAATGGTGGAAGCCATGGCTTACGGGGTTCCTGTAATATCAACAGATTCTCCAGGTGGTTGTGGTGAAATATTGGGGAAAAGCAAGCATATAACAGAGACTGTGTATTGTGAATACGGGGTGATGACACCAAGGATTCAGAGAAGTAGCGAAGTGAGTGAGAAAATTACGCCGGAAGAGAAGACTCTTGGAATGGCTATGTATGAAATGCTTTCTAATCAGGATCTTAATGCACGCTATCGCGCAAGATCAATTAAAAGGGCGAAATATTACAGTAGGACTAATGTCATGGAGTTGTGGGATCGCGTGATATGGGATGAGACTGTTGAATGATTTTTTTGAATAGAAATTGTATAGATGTCAAGGTGTAGGAATTGTATTGGAACGATAGGTAACGGTGAATTATGGGTGGTCTGTGGGTTGAATTTGACAGGAGAATAAAGAATATATTGAAAATGGCCAACGGAAGAAGAATCGTTCTGTGGGGATACGGACTCAGTGGAAAATTTCTTTCACATTATTTTCGTCGGATGAATCGAATTATTGATGTGATTATTGATGACAAAGTAAATTTTCCGTCAGAGATGCATGTATTCCAATCAGTTATATTGGATGAGCTTTCTGCTGATGACTGTTTTGTTATATGTGATTTTCAAGAGGAAACAGAGGTTAATCTTAGATTACAAAAATATGGGTACATTGAAGGTGTTACATATGTCTGGCTTAGAAAGAGTCTTGGGGAAGGTTATGATAGCAAGGTTTCATATTATGATTGGCTTGATTATGCTTATGGAACTGATATAAGTGCAATGGTTGATAATGCTGTTGGGGATAATGTGTTTTATTCATATGGTTGCGATTATGCACTTGTAGATGTGCTCGATAATCTTTGTCTTGAAGGCGAAAACATGTTTGATTTCGGGTATGGGAAGGCGGGAGCCTTGATAATGTTCGCGCAGAATGGTGCTGCGAAGATTGGGGGAGTTGAATATGACAAAAGATTATGTGATATCGCCAAACTCAATCTGGAAAAATGCAATATTGAAAACTGTGAGTTATTCAATAAGGATGCTGCCAAGATTACGACAGAGATTGATTACTACACTATATTCAACATGAATAATCCGTTTGGTGGAGAGACTTTCAGGAAGGTTATTGCAAATATTGAGGCAAGTTATACCAGAAATCCAAGAAGAATAATCCTTATGTATAGTGGGGTTGTTTTGCATAAGGAAGTTGTTAGGAACGGAAGATTCCGGCTAGTAAGGAAGATATACAACGACTTTTGGAGCAAGTATACAAACATATATGTTATGGACGGAACACAAAATGATTGAGTATGACTATAAGTCCGGTGGACGTAAAGTGAGGCATATATATTTTATTGAAAAGATGGAGCTAACTGAATTTGAGCAGGAAGCGGCATCTTGCGATGAATTGTCTATATTCTATGCTGGAGAACTTGATGACAGGATTAATGAGAGGTATGGGAATGGGCTTATCTATATGTCTAAAGGTTCGGATTGGAATAGCACAAATTATTCTTTAATGATTGACATTACTCCGGAGGAGAAGGTAATCCTTGACGGCTTTCATAAGAACAGAAAATACAAGGTCAGGCGAGCGAGGGATAATGATGGAATTATTGTAGAAATGGATCAGTATCCTGACGTAATTCAAATGGAGAGCCTAAATAGATTTTACAATGAATTTGCTCATACCAAAGGACTGGCTGAGTTTGATATAGAAAGGTTCAGTGCAGCTGCCAAAGCCGGATGTTTTCTGCTTGCCACTGCCCGTGACAGGAATGGAGAAAAATTGGTTCAGAACGGATATATCTTGGATTTTGAGGACAAAGTATCCACTTTTGCCTTTGGAGCGTCCCATTTCCGCAGTTACAGTGATAAGTCAGCACTGATAGGAAGAGCAAATAGCTTTCTGCATTATAAAGCTATGTGCCACCTTAGAGAAATGGGGTTTACAGGGTTCGATTTTGGAGGATTGTATATTGGTGATGATGTGAGTCTTACCAACATATCTGATTTCAAGAGGAGCTTTGGCGGTGAAGTAAGAACTTATGCACCGAAGATTATTTTCCAGAAGAGAGACTATGAGTGCGTGGAGCATAATCTGCCACTTATAAAAGATGCTGCAAATGGAAGAAAAGTGGTCGTATGGGGCATGGGCAATTGGGGAAGATATGTTGTCAGGCAGCTTATGTCAGTGTATGGAATTAAGCCTTCGTGTCTTATAGACAGTGTGCCTTATCAGAATCAAGGGATATGTGGACCGGAAGCTATTAAAGATTACTCCCCCAATGAGAGCTTCCTTATAATAGTCACAAGACGGAAGCAGTATGAGGAGATTGCAAAGAATGAGTACGTGTTGGCTTTTGAGGAATCGCACTGCGCGCTATGCATCAGAGAGGATTGGCTGTGAAGAAATATTTCATAATAACAATTGACACCGAGGGAGATAACCTGTGGGGGGTAACAGATATCAAGGCAGAGATAACGACTGAAAATGCCAGATTCCTTCCAAGGTTTCAAGCTTTATGTGAAAAGTATGGTTTCGTTCCAACCTACCTGACCAATTATGAGATGGCGCATGATGGGGGCTATAGGGAATTTGCAAGGGAAGGTTTAGCGAAAATGACACTTGAAGTAGGTGCACATGAACACGCATGGAATCAGCCGCCTTATTATCCTCTTGTGAAATCGCCTGCCCATAGGGGTAAGCCGTACTTGACGGAATATCCTAAACTTGTCATCAGGGAGAAGCTTAGGAGGTTGACATCACTACTTGAGGAAGCATTTGACTGCGACATCACTTCCCATAGGGGAGGTAGGTGGAGCTTCGACAAACGCATAGCAGAAGTTCTGTGTGACCTTGGATATGTTGCCGACTGCACATGCACGCCTGGCATATCTTGGGAAGGGCAACCAGGTTGGAGCATTAGAAGCAAAGGCACTGATTGGAGTTCATGGAAAGGAACGCCGGAGATTATCTGTTCCGGAGTAAAGGAAAGGCATCTTGTTGAAATTCCTGTTACTGTGATCAACAGAGGGAAAGGGACAGTACCAGCGTGGTTCCGTCCTAATGGACATAATTGCGAGACTATGCTTGGGATGATTCATTATCTGAAAGAATGCGGCACAGATTATATTGAGTTTATGATACATTCCTCGGAGCTTATGCCAGGAGGAAGCCCCACTTTCAAGAACAAGGGGCAGATAGATAAATTATATGAAGACATTGAAATTATATTTGAAAGCGTTAAAGAAGCGGGTTTTATTGGAATTGGGCTTTCCAACTATGCAAGGCTTGTAGTTGATAAAAAGTATGGAGGCAGGTCATGAAAAAAACAGTTGCAGGAATGTTTGGAATAGCAGTGGGATTTTGTTTTGGGGTGATTTTTGGCAGTAAGTGGGTCGGGAAGCAGTACGACCTTCATTGTGAGAAAATCGAGAAGAATGGGGATAAATTCTCGGATTATTATCAAGTCTGTCTGCAGTGGGTCAAGGTGCATCAAGCGGGTAAGAAGCTTGATGATTATTTTAATAAGAAAGGTTATCGTCATATTGCAGTGTATGGGATGAACGACATTGCTCACGCCATTATCTCTGAGTTGAAGGACAGTGGAGTAGAAGTGGACTACGGCATTGATCGTAATGCTGACAACCTTTTCCTTGAAATGGAATGTTACAGGCCAGATGCAGATTTACCAACTACAGATGTGTGCGTAATTGCCTTGCCTGAGCTTTATAAAGAGATATATGAATCCCTTAATGAGAAGTTAACCTGTCCTATTGTATCTATTGAGGATGTGGTTTGGGGAATGTGAGGATGGATGAATGTCTCTTAGAATGAACAAGGATATTGCAGAAAAGATAAAAAATGGTGTAGTGGTACGTGGAACAGGTATTCATGGTGCGAGATGCACCTATATGTTCCAACTTTCAGGGATAGATATTGTCTGCTACATAGACAGGAATGGTGGTAATACCTTTCGTGGTAAGCCTGTGTATGGTGTGGATTTTATGCCGGATAAAGAAATGCTACTTGTGGTCGCAACGAACATGGATCTGTATCCTACGATTGCCAGTGAGCTTAGGGAGCGAGGACTGGTGGAATTTGTTAATTTTGCATATTATGAATGGTTTATTAAGGATATAGTTCTTCTTCACGGTAACTGTCACATGGAAATACTTAGAGAGTACCTGTTGTCTTCACGAGAATTTAC
Source organism: Butyrivibrio sp. Su6 (assembly GCF_900108105.1). Classification (GTDB taxonomy): domain Bacteria; phylum Bacillota; class Clostridia; order Lachnospirales; family Lachnospiraceae; genus Butyrivibrio. The sequence continues at coordinate 394,326 of NZ_FNUR01000002.1, forward strand.
TCATAAATATTCGATATACCCATATCCTTTACTTATATCATCAACGAAGGAATTTAGAACAGAGCCAGAAATTTTCGAAAATGTCGATATATGGGTTCACGAGGATATACGGAATAACAACTCATTTGGTTATGAGGTGTCAGACGAGTATATAAGAAGAAATTTAGGGGAAGCAGTTCGTGAGATCAAGATTCCTCATTTGTATGGGATAAGCAGGATGTTCTTTCCACAGGTGATTACACTTAATGATAATGGCAATGAGGCTCTAAATGGAGGAACAGATACAGATGGAATCTTTCTGTATGGTGACAGGGTAATAGAGGACTGCGTTAATAAGGGAATGAATATTGACGAGATTATCAGTTTCTGTATGGGAGATATGGCAATCCCTAAAGAGGAAGTGATCGCTAATTATGAAAGCAGCATGAATAAGGTAAGAACCAGAGAGGCACTATGGGATATTAAGATTGCGGATTTTATTGAGGAGAATTACAGGAAAGACAAGTTGTTTTATGATCCGGGCCATCCAACCAATGTTGTCATGGAATATATAGCCAGAGAGGTTTTATTAATTCTTGGGATAAACCCCAAAGAGCTAATCTGCAATAAGAGGATGGATGCCCATGAAAAATGTGTGTATCCATGCGTCAGAAAACTCCTTGGGATCATATGGGATGAAGATGATGTGAGGAAGACCGGAAAAAAGCTTGGAGATTATATGGATTTCCCTGAGTTCATAAGAGAATATTTATGGTGGCGGCATTATGAGAAATATAAAAAGCAGATAAAGATGGATTAAAAATGGATCATGAAATAATTAAGCATGCAAAAAATGAAAATTGGGATATATGTACATACGGTCTCGGATATCTTGGAAAGCGCCTTTATAAGGTTATACCGGACATGCTTGGACTTTCTGCAAAATATTATTGTGATGGAGATGATAGCAAGGTTGATTCAATAATATTGCCGGGAATGAAGGGAATACATAAGGAAGATTTGATAAAGACAGAAAGTCCGAAAATAATCTTCATATTGGTTGATGATCCTTATGATTTAGAAATTCAGAAAATGCTGGCTGTGAATGATCATCTTCACACTGTGACGTTACGCGAACTTGCACTCATGGATGATGTCATAGAATCATTCTATGGGGAGGCACTTTATAAAAAATATAAGGAGTTGACTGATTATTCAGTAGAGCATGGAGGGGTTCATAAATAATGAAAATAGCAGTATATACATGCGTTGCGGGTGGATACGATCATGTTAGGGAACCTCTTACAATAGAAAACGAAACAGATTATTACATGATATCGGATGATTCTGCTATGGCGGGGAAGGCATACAACTGGGTAGATATTGACGAAGTAGTGCCCGATATAAATATGTCTCCCAAGGATAAGAACAGATACTGTAAGCTACATCCATATCTGCTATTTCCGGAATATGATTACACAATCTATTTGGACGGCTCCATACAGATAATAAAGCCGATAATTCACTATGTTAAGAAGGTAGGGAAAACTGGGATTGCAATACACAGGCACAGGGAGCGTGACTGCATCTACTCAGAAGGAATATTCCTTGTATGGCTTGGAGCAGTGGATAAGGAAATTCTTGTACAGGATATTGCTAGGTATATTGACGTTGGACTGCCAAGGCATTTCGGAATGTTTGAATGCGGGATGATAGTGACGGATATTCATAATCCTATGTCAGTAGAGGTATATAAGAACTGGTATGAGGAGTATATGAGGAGTGCAAGGCGCGATCAACAAGCACTTATATATACGCTGTGGACTATGGGGCTAAGAGCAGATGATATCGGTGATTTGGGTGGAGATTATAATATCCTGACTAACCCTGATATAAGTTGGGATAGAGGAGCACACTATAAATAGAAAGGAAAAGATGAATGCAGCTTGCAATTTTTGGGGCACAAGGTTATGCACTGGGTGCTTATGAAGCACTACGAACTTTATATCCTAAGAGGGTTATCCCGTATTTTATAGTGTCTAAAATTGGAAATAATGCACCTGTATTAGGAAATATACCCGTAAGAGAACTATCGGAGTTTTCTTCTTCAATATCCAGGGAAGATAAGGCTGGACTTGAGGTAATCATTGCAACTCCAGAAAATGTACAACCTGAAATAGAGGAAATATTGGAAAATTATGGTTTCAAGCATTATAGTCGTTTAGATTCTGAACGATGGGGCGAGTTGATGAAGATGTTTCATATAAGGCTAGATCGTTTCCTTCCATTATCTGCTTTACCGGTTGGCTATAATAGACCGTTCACAAGGATGTATATGGCTAAGTCGCATGTAGATAGACCTCTTAAGAATTGCCCTAAACTGCCTGAATATGTGTATCCGATACAGGCAGGTGCAGCTTTGACCGACATAAGAATCGCAGATATTACGGATAATAAAGGTGAGAACATTTCAGAGAAGAACGTTAATTATTCTGAGTTATCAGCGTTGTATTGGGTATGGAAGAATAAGCTTTGCAAGACTGGAATTCCAGAGGGTGAAGAAGGGCAGTATTATGGATTGGCTCAGTACAGGCGGATGCTTGTGTTTTCATATGATGATCTTTTGAGATTACCGGACAATGACGTGGATGTTGTGTTGCCATATCCGATGCCGTATGAGCCGAATATCCATGCGCATCATGAGCGGTATCTAAAAGAGGTTGATTGGAATGCATTGCTGACAGCGCTAAGGGAAATGCAACCGGAGTATGCAGAATACTTTCCGCTGGTATTAGAGCAACAGTATCTCTATAACTACAATGTTATTTTGGCTAAGAAGCCAGTTCTTAGAGAGTATTGTGAGTGGCTTTTCCCGATTCTTGAAAGAACTGAAGAGTTGTCGGTTCCAAAGGGAAGTGACAGGTCGGATCGTTATATCGGGTATATGGGGGAGACGTTGGAAACCCTCTACTTCATTAAAAATGCAGAAAGACTGAATGTAGTTCACACAGAATGCAAGCTATATGTATAAGGATCATGTTTTATGGCTCGAACCGAAAAGGAAAGACGGACGTTATGAAGCTCGTTATATAGAAAAGCCGGGATGAAAGCGGTAAAGCAGTGTACAGAGCTGTTTATGGCAAAAGTAAGGCAGAAGTCCGGAAAAAAGTGGAAAATGCCAAAAGAGAAATGATAGGAAACCCTCCGGGCTTGATATGAAGCAAATTTTTTTTCTCCAGTATTTTTCACAACAAAAACTCTATCTCATCCAAAATAGGCTTGAAATCAATTTGGAGTTTTCCGTCATATAATCCTACTGGCACTTTGTCCTCGAAACCATAAATGGATACATCAAAGTCGTGGGCGAAGTCATAAACTATGATCTTAAGTTTGTCCGGATCTACCATCCAATATTCTTTTACACCGGCATTTTCATATTTTACGAGTTTGAGAGACATGTCTTTTTTTCTGGTTGTAGAAGATAAAACCTCTACAATAAAGTCCGGGCATCCAAATATATTTTTCTTAACTATCTTATCTTTTTGGCAGATGATCATGACGTCTGGCTGGACCATGGTCTTATCATCCATATCTAATTGCACATCACATGGAGCTATAAAAACCATGCAGTTGCCCTTATTTTTATCGATGAATTTTTTTATCTGAATGGGCATGTTCAGTGATATTATCTGATGAATCGTAGATGGGGTGTTTATTGCATAATAAAAGTACCTAATGTGGAATTTACTTTTTTATTCAATAATCATATTATGATAGCTTTTCTATACTTGATAAAAATAAAGTAATATGATATCCTTTCAAAGTTGCGCTTCGCGCAGAGTCTTATCCATTCGGAAATGGCAATGTTTTCTGCATATGCCTTTTTCACAGGAATTAGAATTTTGAAAGGATTATTTGCTAATGAATAATGAACAAGAAGAACAAAGGTATGGCAGATGCAAGGATACATGTATTGATCATACCTATATATCTGGCGGAGAATTTAGAAAGAAGTTCGACCAAATATCTGATTCACCGGAATTAAATAAGCTATTGTATAACTTGGCAAAAAAGATGCTATTTCATAGAAGCGGGACAAACTATGAAGATATGTATTGGATAGATGCGGAAAGCGTTGAAGTTGTAGCTCAAGTTACGGATTCGATAGAGGAATCCAGAGTAATTTATCCACATAACATTGTAAATTTCTTAAAGATGCATTCTGGATTAGTAACCATTCATTCGCATCCAGCAGGATTACCGCCAAGTATTGAGGATTTTAATTCGAATTATATATATGGTTATAATTTAGGAATAGTTATTGGGCATAATGGTAAATTATATCTATATAACAGTAATGAGGAAATTGATAAATTATATTTTGAGTTAAAAGTTGAATCATATAGATCGCTTGGATATAATGAAAGTGAATCTAGAGAAAAAGCAATAAAGTTTTGCATGGAGAAGTTCGATATTAACTATAAGGAGGTGACAATAGATGAATAAGTATAACGAATATGAATCAGTATATGAAGATGATAGAAATATTATTCCTGATTGTGTTTTTTCGATGTCACCTGAGGAAAGAGAGGCTGAGGAACAGAGATTGTTCCGTGAAATGAAAGAGCATCCCTGTAAAAAGAAAAAGCCAGCATGCAGTGTGCAATTTAATATTTGATTAGAAAGATTGGCTGAGATAATTCGATTATTAAACTTCCCGCACTTTTTACAATGTGGGAAGTTTTTATATTAATAAAGAAGGGCAGCAACTTATGAGGGTAGCAGTAATTGGAACAGGCTATGTTGTCCTTGTTACAGGAACATTCTTTGCAGAGATGGGAAACACTGTGTGGTGCGTGGATGTAAATGAAGAAAAGATTGAAAAGTTAAAGAAGGGAATTATCCCAATATATGAGCAAGGGCTTTCGGAAATGGTTGAAAGAAATCATACTTCAGGGATGTTGAATGTCAAGTAAAATTGACCCACTTTTACAACACTTGAATCTGACCCACCCCTAGATCCGCCAGTGCAATTTTGAGGGCGGGTCAGTTTTATTTATAAATCTCGATTTTTACACTGTGAATTGACCCACCTTTTAATGAGTTACCAGTGTGTATCCAGCACCGGTAAGTGCTGTTTTATCTATGATCATTGTCTTGTTCAAGATATCCATGACAACATACCTGCTAAGTTCTAGTAGTCTGTCACCGATAAGTTCCTTCACGAGCTTCTCCATAGCCTCAGCCTTGGGAGCATTTCTTTCTATTTTGTCCTCGCATATATGCTGTGGTTTAACTGGGGAGCATAATGATAGGAAACCCTCCGGGCTTGATATGAAGCAAATTTTTTTCGCCAGTATTTTTCACAACAAAAATTCTATCTCATCCAAAATAGGCTTGAAATCAATCTGGAGTTTTCCGTCATATAATCCTACTGGCACTTTGTCCTCGAAACCATAAATGGATACATCAAAGTCGTGGGCGAAGTCATAAACTATGATCTTAAGTTTGTCCGGATCTACCATCCAGTATTCTTTCACGCCGGCATTTTCATATTTTGCGAGTTTGAGAGACATGTCTTTTTTTCTGGTTGTAGAAGATAAAACCTCTACAATGAAGTCAGGGCAGCCAAATATATTTTTCTTAACTATCTTATCTTTTTGGCAGATGATCATGACGTCTGGCTGGACCATGGTCTTATTGTCCATGTCCAATTGTACATCGCAAGGAGCTATAAATACCATGCAGTCACCTTTATTTTTGTCTATGAAACTTGATATTTGGATAGACATATTTAGCGAAATAATCTGATGAATGGTAGATGGGGTGCTCATGTCATAAAAAACTCCATCTATCAGCTCTACTCTCTGATCGTCAGGAAGTGCATAATAATCGTCAAGCGTGTATTCACCAGGCTTTTTGTCAGAAGGAATAATTGTTTGGCTGTTATATTGCGCTGTTTCTCCAAAAGCAGGCTCATCTTCATTGAGGGTATTCGAATCAGATTCGGGTTTCAATACTTTTTCAAGAGCAAGTAATGTGTCATATCTTGGAGATGATGTTATTTTTCCGAGGACCTTTTGGACAGTACCAACCGGAACGCCGGAAAGAGATGCAATCTGCGCGTAAGTTAATCTCAGTTGGTTCTTTTGACGTATCATTTCGTCCACTGTCATCATTAGTATGTCCTCCTTAGAAAATTTGTTTGGCATAATGATAATATAAATTGGATGGAGAATCAACCAAAAATGGATTGATTGTGACTTATAAATATCCAATAAATATCCTACAAATATCCATAGCTGCTCCTTATGGGAAACGTTCAAACCCCAAAAGCAACCCCATAAAATAACAAGAGGGTTGCTTTTAGGGTTGCTTTTTGCTATGCTCAATACATGGAGGATATATTATGTCAGATAGCAAGCTGGAAGCAATTATTGCTGAGATAGGATCTTTGCCCAAGGGCAACTTAACATACAAAGTTATAAGAGGTAAGCCTAGGATGTACCTTCAGTGGTATGAAGGTGGAAAGAAGATCAATAAGTATGTAAAAGCCAAAGATGAGCCAATAGTCTTAGCACAGATAAAAAGGAGAAAGCACCTTCAGGAAGAACTTAAGCAGTTGGTTGAAGATGAAAACTATGGAAGCTTTGTAGCAGAGGATACACCTCACTTTGAGACTAAAAAGCTGAGGCCAATGGAGATCTACAAAACTCGCGTTGTTACTGGTAGTGCGCTTAAGAACATGTGCGCTGTAGCTCAAAAGTACGGAGAAAGGGACTGCATTGCACCTCTGAAAAAATACCTCCAATATGGATTGCCTGGAAAAGTCTGTCTGATCTACGGCCTTAGGCGAACTGGTAAAACAACTATTATTTTTCAGGCTATGTCTGAGCTTCCGGCAGATGAAACAGCATATATCAAGATCATGACATCAGATACTATGGATCAGCTTAATGATGATCTTAGGAAAATGATTAACGCCGGGATTAAGTATGTGTTTATTGATGAAGTGACACTTCTTGGTGAATTCATCGATTCAGCGTCACTTTTCTCTGATGTTTATGCATCAATGGGCATGAAGATAGTACTCTCAGGTACAGATTCTCTTGGATTTCTGCTTAGTACTGGTGATGAGCTTTATGATAGAGCCTACACAATTCATACTACATTTATTCCATTCAAGGAGTATTCGAGGCTTCTTGGAATCAATGATGTGGACGAATACATTCGTTATGGCGGCACATTCATGATGGGGGAAAAAAATTTTGATGCCGAAGAGTTACTGGATGAAAGCATTTCTTTTCGCGACGATGAATCAACCAGGCGCTATATTGATACTGCAATAGCCAGAAATATTCAGCATAGTCTGGCAAACTATCAATATGGTGGTCATTTCATGCATCTTGAGGAATTATATGAAGCAGGTGAATTAACTGGTGCGATCAACAGGATCATAGAGGATATGAATCACAGATTTTTGATCTCGGTCCTCACTAAGGATTTTGTATCACATGATTTGGGCACTGCAAGACAGCTTGAACGCAAAAAGGCAATGCTCCAGTCCAGAGAAAGCATACTTGAAAAAGTTGATTGTAAAGAAATAACTAATAGACTTCAGAAGATACTCGATATTAGAAATAAAAAAGATATGACGGTTGAGATAACTAGGGAGCATGTAGAAGAGATAAAGTCGTATCTTCATTTACTGGATCTCATTGTGAATTGCCCTACGGAGCAAATTGGGGTAAAAGAGCCTAAAGAACAGATCATCTTTACTCAGCCGGGAATGAGATACTGCCAGGCAGAGGCACTTGTGCACGTTCTCATGAAAGACGAGATTTTCTCTAAGTACCCTATAAAGGAAAGGCAGGAAATCTGTGAGGGAATACTTAGAGAGGTAAGAGGCAGGATGCTGGAAGATATAGTGCTTTTAGAAACCAGGAAGAGGCAATCCAGGAAGAAACGAGTATTTAAACTGTTATTCAGCATTGGAGAGATTGATATGGTCATTTATGATGAGGATAATCTAACCTGCGAATTGTATGAGATCAAGCACAGTGACAAGATAGTTGAGGAACAGTACAAACACTTGATAGATGAAGAAAAATGTAAAGAGATAGAATTTAACTATGGTGAAATTATCTCAAGGACAGTTTTGTACCGTGGTGAAAATGCAGTAGTTGACGGAATAAAGTATCAAAATGTAGAAGAGTATTTGAAAGAAAGTGTTGATTAATTAACGATATTAAGCAGATTTCTTACTAAGAAGTATATAAGAGTATATAATTGAAATGTAAGTATATAAAAGTATATAAGAAAGCGAGGTGCCTATGAATATTGCAATTATTCTTGCCGGCGGGATTGGCAGCAGGATTGGATCGGAAGTACCAAAGCAGTTTGTGGAGTTGTCTGGACAGATGATGATCATGCATAGCATGGCGCCCTTTGGCAGATCTGTGTACGTTAATAACATTCTGATCGTGGCCGCTGAGGAGTGGCGTGACAGGATTGAAGATGCCGTCGCGGATGATCCGCAGATAAGTGAGAAAATCCTGGGATTTTCTGACCCGGGAGATAACAGGCAGCTTTCTATTTATAATGCGTTAAAAGAGATAGAGCAAATGGGACTTGGTGATATGACCGATAATATTATTATCCATGACGCTGCAAGACCTTTTGTTACAGAAGAGATGATAGAGGAGTGCTTTAAGGCGCTTGATAGCCATGATGGTGCGATGCCTGTTCTTCCTATGAATGATACTGTGTATTTCAGCAGGACAGGGGCTCGGGTGGACGAGCTGCTTAACCGCAATACTATTTTTGCCGGGCAGGCGCCGGAAGCTTTTAATTATAAGAAGTATTTAGAGGCGAATGAAGCTCTTTTGCCCGATAAGATCAGAATGATAAAGGGCTCCACAGAACCTGCTGTAATGGCGGGGATGGACGTTGCCATGATTCCGGGTGATCAGAGGAACTTCAAGGTGACAACTCAGGTGGATCTTGACAGAGCAGAAGAGATTATGAGGGAAAACTATCTATGAAAGCGCAAGTCTTATATGGGATAGACAATCTAAAATACACTGAAGTCACTGCCCCCAGGCCCAAGGCGGGCGAGGCGCTTATCAAGGTGCGCAAGTGTGGAATTTGTGGGTCTGACGTTCCACGCATTTTTAAGACCGGTGCCCACAATATGCCAATTGTTCCGGGGCATGAATTCATGGGAATTGTGGAAAAGTGTGACGATAATCCTGAAATTGTGGGTAAAAGAGTTGGAGTTTTTCCGCTGATTCCCTGTATGAATTGCAGGCAGTGCAAGTCTCAGCATTATGAGATGTGTGAAAACTATAATTACCTGGGATCCCGTTCTGATGGTGGATTTGGCGAGTATGTATGCGCCCCTTTGTGGAATCTTTTACCCATCCCTGACCAAGTGACGGATGACGAGGCTGCCATGCTTGAACCCATGTGCGTTGCAGTGCACGCGCTGAGAAGAATAGGACTTGTCGGAGAGGGACTTGAAGCGGCGACTGAGAAAAATATTGTTGTCTGCGGTCTTGGCACCATTGGACTTCTGGTGGCTATGCTTCTAAAAGATGCGGGCTGTCGAAATGTCTTTTTCATAGGAAACAAGAATGTTCAAAAAGAGATGATAAAGCAGATTGGGTATAGCGATGACCATTTCTGCGATGTGAGATATGGTGAGCCTTCATTTTTCATTAATGAAAAAACGGAAGGAAAAGGTGCTGACTACTATCTTGAGTGTATCGGAAGGTCCGAGAGCTACGCTCAGGCAGTTAACCTGACGGCTCCACTTGGAAAGGTTATGCTTGTTGGCAATCCTGCTTCAGACATGGAACTTCCTAGGAATGTTTACTGGAAGATATTGAGAAACCAGATGACCTTGATGGGGACATGGAATTCTTCGTATCCTGACGACTGGGCTTATGCATTAGAGCGAATTGCGACTTGGCATAAGAGTGAGCAGGCTTTTTCTCCCGCAATGCTCATCACTCACAGGTTTGATCTTGAGCACATGCAGGAAGGGCTTCAGATCATGAGAAAAAAATCAGAAGAGTACATAAAGATTATGGTGGATGTAGGTTGAAGTTAAAATCGAAAATTACTGACTAAGCATAATGCTGAATCAATGGGAAAAAGTGCAATTCCAGGCGGAAAACAAACACTTGTTCGTGGCGAACATATGTGCTATATTATTTCTACAAGTAAAGCAAACGGAGTAGTGTAATACAAATGGAAACAAATATAGCGCAGGCGATTGATATTACTTGTCAGAGAGCCAGATATGATGAGAATGTAAAAGAGTTGCTGGCAGATAAACAGATTTTGGCTAGGATTCTTAAGTACACATTAGATGAATTTAAGGATACTGATATTCAGACGATAATAAGCAATATTGATGAACCGGAAATATCTAAGGTCAGAGTGGAACCAGGGCATACCAATGCTGATAAGATCAAAAAGTGCTCTGAAGAAGATAATGTACCGAGTGAAGGAAAGATTTATTTTGATATAAGATTTTCTGTTTATTGCGGGGTGCAGCTCATTAAGATACTAATTAACATTGAGGCGCAGAAGAGTTCTAAAGTAACAAAACTTGGTTATCACTTGGATAACAGAGTTGTTTTTTATTTGGGAAGAATGATTTCTGCTCAGAAAGAAGTAGAATTTACAAATTCAGATTACGATAGTCTGAAGGCTGTTCGCAGTATATGGATATGTATGGATGCTGGCGATGATGAGGACTCAATTAATCGAATCTCTCTGACTCAAGAGGTTTTATTTGGCAAGAAAATGAATTTGCCAAACATTGATAAGCTACAAGGTGTTATAATCAGATTGAGAAGTAATGAGAACCTAGAGAAGTCTAAAAATATTTTGATAGCGATGCTGGAGACACTCTTAAAAAAAGAAGATTCTGAAATGAAAAAGAAGAAGCTGTCAGGTGAGTATGGGATAGAAGTTAGTAGAGACACTGAGCGGAGGCTTAATGATATGTGTAATTTGAGTGATGTTATACTTGAAAATGGATTAAAAGAAGGAATAGAACAAGGAATAGAACAAGGAATAGAAGCATTCATCGTTGATAAAATTGAAGATGGAGTCGAGAAAGCGACGATTATTGAAAAGTTAGTAAAACGATTCAAGATTACCATAGAAAAAGCAGAAGAGTATTATAATCGATTTTCTGCATGATTAACGGACTATACCAGTAAATGGTATAGTCTTTTTAATTATAAAGAGTTATGATAACTTCTAGAATTTAAATGAAAGGTTGTGAAAAAATATGCGATTTTGGGCACACAGAGGATGCAGTCAGATGTATCCGGAAAATACACTTACATCTTTTGGAAAGGCAATGGAAATTGACGGCCTTGCCGGAGTTGAGCTGGACATTCAGCTGACTAAGGATGGAGAGCTTGTGGTTATCCACGACGAGCGTGTGGATAGAACAACAGATGGATTTGGATTTGTGAGAGATTTTACACTTGAGGAGCTTAAGGCTCTTCATATTTTTGCAGGCAAGGGTGTTCCTGCGGAGAAGATCCCTACAATGCGTGAAGTCATTGAGCTTTTGATGCCAAAACTTAAAGTCTACTGCGATGCAGTTAAAGCAGGCATACCTGAAGATGAGATAAAGGACGGCATGCGCATCAACATTGAGCTTAAAACATCAGTTTACAACTATCCTGGAATTGAGGAAAAAATAGTTAAACTTGTGGATGAGATGGGCGTTAAAGAAGCAATCGTTTACTCAAGCTTTTACCCTGAATCTCTTTACAAGATCCATGAGTTTGAGCCAACAGCAAAGCTTGGCGTTTTGGATGATCTTTTGTCAAATTGTCTGTACAAGGCAATTGGCTTGGAATCCTTATGGGAAGACGTTCCGAACGGCAGCATAGCGCTTCATCCTGCGGGAATTCACATGGATCTTCCGATTGAGAGAATTCAAGGCAGAACAGTGCGTGCGTGGTTCGGCGGACATCTTTATCCTGAAGCTCCTACAGGAGGCAGGATGAACATAGAGGCATATGCTGCAAAGGGCATAACCGACGTGTTCCTCAACGAGCCAGAGAAGTACCTGTAAATTGCCAATCCTTGTTAAAACAAACAACTTGGTTTATATTATATAGGTTAAAAAAGAGAGTTTTAAAAATGAAAGGCATTTAAATGAAAGTAGTAATTTTAGCCGGTGGTTTCGGAACACGTATCAGTGAAGAGAGCCACTTGCGTCCAAAGCCAATGATCGAGATTGGCGGCAAACCAATTCTTTGGCATATCATGAAAGAGTATTCCCACTATGGATTCAACGAATTCATTATCTGTGCAGGATACAAGCAGGAAGTGATCAAGGAGTATTTCAACAACTATTATCTCCACAACTGCGACGTAACTTTTGATTTTGCTAACAGGAATAAAAAGACATTCCATTCTCAGAAGGCAGAACCATGGAAAGTTACAATAGTTGATACCGGATACAGCACCATGACCGGTGGACGTATCAAGAGGATAAAAGAGCATGTGGGTAATGAGACATTCTTCATGACCTACGGTGATGGAGTCTGCGATCTTGATATGAACAAACTTCTTGAGTTCCATAAGAGCCATGGCAAGATTGCTACAGTTACAGCCATTCTTGCAGGACAGAGATTTGGTGTGTTCGATATAGATTCTGACGATTCATCAGTTGTTAAGGATTTCAGAGAGAAAGCCAACATCGACGGAGCCCGTATCAATGGCGGATATATGGTACTTGAGCCGGGAGTTTTCGACTACATCGAGGGCGATAGCACCTTCTTTGAAAAAGAGCCAATGCATAACCTTGTAAGAGACGGTGAGCTTGCAGCTTATAAGTATGACGGCTTCTGGAAGTGCATGGATACTGCAAGAGAAAGAGATGAACTCTCTGATCTCATTGAGACAGGCAGAGCTCCTTGGATCAAGTGGTGAGGTTTTATGAAATTATCAGATTATATAGTAGATTTTTTGATCAAAAAAGGTGTCACTGACTGTTTCACAGTTGTAGGCGGTGGCGCGATGCATCTTAACAACTCATTTGGCCATACAGAGGGCATGCACTGTACCCATTTCCATCACGAACAGGGCGCAGCTATTGCCGCAGAGAGCTACTCAAGATACGGAGAAAAAGTTGCAGCTCTTTGCGTTACTTCAGGTCCTGGCGGAACCAATGCCATCACAGGCGTTCTTGGCGGATGGCTTGATTCACTTCCCATGTTCGTTGTAAGTGGACAGGTCAGATACGACACTACAGTCAGATACATGGAAGGAAACACAGAGTACGGCCTCTCTAAAAGAGGCTGCAGCGCAGATATTCAGGAAAACTCTGATTCAGAAAGACCAATTACAAGCCATGAATTTATAAACGATTCAGGCCTTCCTCGTTCCATAGGAGACCAGGAATACGATATCACCCAGATGACTAAGCACATGTGCAAATACGCAGTCATGCTTGAGGCGCCTGAAGACATCAGGTATGTTATGGAGAAGGCCTGGCACCTTATGAGTACCGGTCGTCCCGGACCTGTATGGGTAGACGTTCCTGTTAATTACCAGGCAAAAGAAATTAATCCGGCCGAGCTTCGCAGCTTTGACGAGGAGTATAGACAAGAGCATTCATGTCTTTGCCCTGATGTGGAAAAAGACAATGCGTCTGCCTCAGAGCCAATGAACCACAATGAACTTCTGGCAGTATCGCAGATGGTTCTTGATGAGATCAAAAAGGCTAAAAGACCTGTCATCTACGCGGGCGGCGGAATCCGCATTTCAAAGGGTTTTGATACTTTCAGAGAGATGGTGGACAAACTTGGAGTTCCCGTTTGTACTTATTGGAACTCTATTGACCTCATAGAGGATGAAAATCCGCTCTACTGCGGTCGCGGCGGCTATATGGGCGATAGACCTGGAAACTTTGCAGTTCAGAATTCAGATCTTTTGCTCGTTATCGGATCCAGAATATCCATCAGACAGACCGGTTATACCTGGAGTTCTTGGGCGAGAGCAGCCAAAGTCATAATGGTGGATATCGACCCTGCTGAGATGGAAAAGCACACGATCCATGTGGATAAGAAGATACGCGCAGATGCCAGATTGTTCATGGAAGCCATGAATGAAACTCTTGATGAGAATAAAGAGTGGCAGAAATCAAAAATGGATGAACAGCTGTACTTTGCACCATGCGATGACTGGCGCGCTCAGTGCATCAAGTGGAAAGAGAAATACCCTGTTGTGTCTGTAGAGCAGCGTGCTACCGGCGATGCGCCTGTAAATGTCTATGGCTTTATCAGAGCTCTTTCTGACAAGGCTAGTGAGGGCTCACTCACGGCAGTCAGCAACGGTGCCTGCTGTGTCGCTGGTTCTCAAAGCTGGCATATCAAGAACGGCAGCAGATTCATTATTAATAACGCTGTAGCCAGCATGGGTTATGGACTTCCGGCAGCAATCGGACTTTGCATTGCATCAGGTAAAAAAGAGACCATCTGCCTTGAAGGTGACGGCAGCATCATGATGAACCTGCAGGAGCTTCAGACTATAGTTACAAATAAGCTCCCTATAAAGCTCTTTCTTATAAATAATGATGGTTACCACTCCATCAGACTTACTCAGAACTATCACTTCAGTGATTATTCCAAGTTTGGAATAGGGCCTGAGAGCGGAGACCTTGCTTTTCCTGAATTTGGAAAGCTGGCAGAGGTTTTCGGTTACAACTATGTTTCAATAGCTAAGGGAAGTGATCTCGAAAACGGTATTGATAAAGCTTTGGCTTCAGATACACCTGTGTTTTGCGAAGTATTTACAGACACAGTTCAGCCATGGGCTCCTAAGTCATCAGTGAAAAAAGAAGCTGATGGCAGCCTTACAAGCGCTCCTTTAGAGGACCTTGCGCCATTTCTTCCTAGAGAAGAACTTGAAGAAAATATGTATATTTAATTAGTTTCTAAACAAAAAATAAAGCCTATGTCTGATGCACACTTAATCGTTTCAGATGTAGGTTTTTTTTTCACAAAAATACGTTTTTTTAGAAAAACTTTAGTGATTTATTTCTTATTTCACGAAAAAACAACAAAAATAAGAGCGATTATGATTAAAAATATGATAGCTGTTTGCGTACAATATATGCAATTGGGTTAGGACTTAATGTACAAGGTAACCTGAAAAAGGGGGTAAACATGAAATCACTTGATGCCAAACAGACATTTATCGTAAAGATCACGGATTGTCAGAATGGTACCTGGCAAGGAAAAATTGTCTGGGCAGAAGCGAACAGGACTATACATTTCAGAAGTATGATGGAAATGTTGAGACTCATGGATGAAGCTGCAACAGCAGGAATTCACCATCAGGAAGCTGTTAATGAATAAATAAAGAGAATATTAAATTCTTTATGTAATGCGGGGCTGTCGCACTATAAGTGCGCCGGCTCCGTATTTTATTTTGTTAAAAAAACTATAAACTTATTTAGATAAATCTATGTCTATATTTAGTGTCTGAAAATCCGCAGAATACGAGCTATTGCGGTTTATTTTTACTTAATACACATTTTATAAAAACTTCATAAATTCCCTATTCCGCATGGTTGAAATATTATTTAGAATTTTATGTAGACGATGTGAAATTTAGTTCAAAAAAATGGTTAATTATGATAGGTCTTATGATTACCCGGTCCATATAATTACTCATTAGGGGGAAAGTAATGAGTAAAAGAGTTATGAATGAGTATTGTAAAGGCACTTATAAAATGGGAGACACGTTCATTATAAAAGTTGACCATTGCCGGAACGGCTCCTGGCAGGGTGAACTTGTTTGGGCGAATGAACAAAAGAGTGTCAGATTTAGAAGCACATTGGAAATGTTACAGCTAATGGATGAGGCCATTAAAAGCGGTAATAACATGAGCAGTAAGGAAACGGCCCATACTGCATCATGATTTTGCGATTTTTTTATGAGAGGGAGGCATAGTGTTATGTCAAGAAAGCTAAACAGATTTTTGGCATTCCTACTGACACTTGCGCTTGTTACAACTACTTTTAGTAGTGATTATGCAAGCACAAGATCTTTTGCTGTAGGAAGCGAAGAAGAACTTGAACAGATCTCAGAAGATTCTAATGAAGAGTCTTCAGAACTCCAGTGGGAGGACATCGAAACAGATGAAGAAACTCCTGCTGAAAATGAGGAAAATGAGTCTGATATCGAGGCGGATGTCGAGACAGAAACTGAAGCCTCTGAGGGAACACCTTCAGATCAGGCTACAGAAGGCGCTGTCGAGGAGGCAACCGCTGATATTACAAATGGAGGAAATGTTGTAGAAGAACCTGCAACAGCTCCGGCAGCAACAGAGGCAACTGCTTCTGCAACTGAAGCTGTAGAGGCTTCAACAGAAGCTACTTCTGCAAACGTGGAAAGCACAGAAGCTGCTTCAGCTGCAACATCTGCTTCTATTGAAGAGGCAGCAGACGCTGCAAGCTCAGCTTCTACTGAAATAGAAGAAAAAGAGCAGAACCTTGTAACTGTTAAGTACAAAGCATCTATGGGTGGACGTGTTTCTGTAAAAGAAGAAACCGTTGACCTTAATGATGAAGATGCTAAGTTTGAAGGCTCTGAGGCAACTCCTTGGAATGATAAATATCAGTTCACAGAGTGGGTAGACGAGGATGGCAATTTTGTAACCAATGATGCCTTGCTCGTTCCTTCTGATGTGGAAAAAGATACAACATTCACAGCCAAGTTCATGAAACTTGAAGAAATGCCTGAAATTACCGAGAGCAAGATAACTGGAGGAATGAGTGTATTAGTAGAGGCTGAGGAAGGTCTTTTCCCTGAGGGCACAACTGTATCAATTGAGGCTATTCCGGAAACTCAGGCCCTTGAAACAGCCCAGGATACTCTTGGCGATAACGTAAAAGAGGCTAAGGGTGTTGACATTAAGTTCATATACAACAAAGAAGAAATCCAGCCTGCAGATGCACAGTACGTTCACGTATCAATTTCACTTGTTGATAAGATCGAAGGTACTGACTTCACCGTGCTCCATCAGCATGACGGCGAGGTAAAAGAAATCGAGGCTACAGTCGCTACAGAAGAAAAGAACGAAGATCCTGAGGACGAGACAAAGGTTGCGACTGGGGTAGAACTTGATAGTAATGAGTTCTCTGTATTTATTGTGGCTGCCCAGGATAGCACTGGTAATGATGCCAGATTAAATGTTAAATTTATGAATGGCACTACTGAGATATATTCAGCTTATGTAAAGAAGAGTGATCTTGTTAAAGGTTCTGATAATATTGTTCACTTTAATGATATTATTTATGATCCCGGAGTTGGAGAGACTGATCCCGGGGTGCAGTTCCGTGGATGGACACAGAATGCTGATTATACTACAAAAACAGAAGAGAAAAGTATCGCTGATGTTCGTGATGAAATTAAAGATATGCTTAATAGCGGAGTTGCAGAAGGGGAAACTGTAACATATTATGCAATGCTCTTTAAAACATATACTGTTTCTTACCTTGATGATCGAGGCGCATCACTTGGTTCAAGTGAGATAAAATTCCGTGCAGATGATAATGATGGGTATCAGGACTATCATGTTTATATGCATTATACCGCAAGTGATGAAAATCACAATTTTGAGGGATGGCATGTTAGTGAAGGTAAAGACAATATTAAGGATTATGATTATTCAGCTAATGATGGTGAAGGTAAACTTTATGCCAACGGAGCTGATATTAAGATAAAAGGTGATGTTACCTTTTCTGCTATTGAAGCTGAAGGTCACTGGCTTGTATTTAATGAAAACGGAAAAGGTGCTACTTATAATGCACCTCAGTTTGTAAAATCTGGAAAACCAACAGTTGAACCATGCGAACCTGAAGAAATGATTCGTCTTGGTTATACATTTGGTGGCTGGTATGATACAGAAGCACATGCAAATGCACATGCACAGAATACTAATGTAACAATTGGAAAGTTTACCTTTGGCAGTACAATTAGTGAGAAAACTACTATCTATGCCAGCTGGATTTCAGCAACTACAGCAAATTATACGATATTGCTCTGGAGACAGAACGTCGATGGGCAAAGCTATGACTTCGCAGAAGCTTTGACCTTTAATGGAACAGTTGGATCAACAATAAATGCTGTTTCTGTTCGTGGAACCGGAAACAATAAATATGTAAGGATAGGGACTAAAGACTATAATGGAGATGATTATAAAGGCTTCCATTATGATAGAGACGACCAGTCAGGAAAAACTATTGCTCCTGAGGGAACTACTGTTGTGAATGTTTACTATAACAGAAATGAGCATACGCTGAAGTTCCAGGTGTGGAAGGGTATTATCATCATTGGAAGCTATACTACTATCAAAGAGATAAAAGCTCTTTATGGACAGTCAATTAGCGATCAATTCCCTATTGTTGGTACAGATGGGGTAACTTATACTGCAGCAAGATGGGATCCACAGAGCAGTACTCCATATAATCAGGTATTATCATATATTGATATCATGCCTGATGCGGAT
The DNA here is from genome assembly GCF_900108105.1 of Butyrivibrio sp. Su6. GTDB lineage: Bacteria > Bacillota > Clostridia > Lachnospirales > Lachnospiraceae > Butyrivibrio. Next base: position 412,864 of record NZ_FNUR01000002.1, read on the forward strand.
GTTACTTTCCATAGGGACACTGACGGGCCAGGTACATTTAGGACAATCAATTATTATGTTGAGGCACTTCCAGGGGAAACAGGAGAGACAGTGTCATATGAAGGTAAATCGTTTGTCTTATATAAATCTTTGGATTGTGATTACAATTGGTTTACAGAAGCAGAAGATTATATTGAATTACCAGGATTTTCAAAATATGGAGTTGTTTCTTACAACAGCAACGGTAACAAAGTTGATAAAAATTGGAAAAATGGCAATGTAAAAACGTTAAATTGTTTTTATACCCGTAACAAATATACCATCAACTATATGGATGGAGCATATTTTGATGGTAATGGAAAGGCAATAGAATCAGAAACAAATGTAGGACGGCTTCACCAAAAAACTAATATTTATTACCTAGATGATATATCTACCATTAATTATGAACCTTCACCGACTCATGCCGGTTATGTATTTGAGTGCTGGTGTGTAGATAGTGCATGTACAACAGAATATACATTTGGTACGATGCCTGAAGGTGGAATAACTGTATATGCGAAATGGCGTCAGATACAGTACCGTGTATTTCTTCATCCTAATGCAGGAACAGACCCAACTCTTGATTGGGGTTCCGAATCTCAAGCAATGAGTTTCCGAATTTCTTATGGCGGAAAAGTGAGTGTTCCTACCGGTAGAAGAACATCTGGCTATGAGTTCCGTGGTTGGTACTTGGATCCTGAATTTAAAAATGGTTTCGATGCTGAGTCATTCGTTTTAAATGAAACAACAGTTACGGATGATAGTTATGATAAAACAGTAGATTTTACTGACCCAATGGATAAATGGGGGAATTTTGTCGAAAATCAGACTAAGTCCAATGCTGACGTGGATCGTCCTTGGATTACAAAGAAGCTTGATCTATATGCGCAGTGGCGAGGAACTTTAGACGGAGCTACAGGTATTGGTATTATTTATGATGCTAATGGCGGAAATCCAGCACCTAATGATACTAACCTTTATGGAGATAAAGCATGGGCAGCTGCAGGTGCTGCTCCAACTACTACACCAGCTATAACAGAGGGTGAGGGTGAAAATGCGAAGACCTATGAATCACGTTTCTCACATTGGGTAGTTCAGAAGTGGAATGACACAACTAAGAAGTTTGAAGATACAAATGTTACTGTTCTTCCGGGAGCAACTTTCCAGGTTTTAAAGGATGACGCGCGTGTTCAGGATTTAGATGAAGAGCATTCATCAGAAACTGAGAAAAAATCCTATACAATTCAGCTTCGTGCGCAATATGTAAAGGTAGAGAAACCTACTCCAACACATATTACATGGTATGACAATTTTGGCGGTAAGTATCGTGACGATACAGATCTTGAAGTAAATAAAGCTGTTCCTGTATTTGGACTTGGTGATGATGAATCCATTCCTGAAAAGCATGGTTACATATTCAAAGGTTGGGCAAGAGATGTTGAGTCTGTAGGTACTACAACAACGAATACATCCCCTCTCTTTATAACTTATGATCCATCAGTTTATTCAGATAATAAAGGATATAATCATGCTCAAGTAGCAGCTGATGAGAAAGAACCATATCATGCACTTTATGCTGTTTGGGAAGAAGATCCAGATGCGACCTATAGTGTAACATACGTGGCAGACCCGGCAACAATGGGAGATGTTACAACAAAAGAGAATAAGGATATCCAGGTGCTTGTAACAACCGGAGTAACGGGATCAAAAGCAGAGGCAAAGCCAGGATATAAGTTCACAGGCTGGTATAACGGAACAGAGCTTGCAAGTGATGACGCAGAGCTTACAGCAGCAGAAGCTATCGCAAAACTTAATAAGGAAGGTGCAGTTTATAAGAATACAACCTTCACAGCAAAGTTTGAAGTAGATGCAGGCCAGACATATACAGTAAGCTATGAATCCAATGATACAAAGATGGGAACAGTAACAAATGCCAAGGATGAAGGAATCCAGGTACTTGGAACAGATGGAATCAATGGATCCACAGCCCAGAAGAAGGCAGGCTATAAGTTTACTGGCTGGTACAAGG
>NZ_FNUR01000003.1 GCF_900108105.1 Butyrivibrio sp. Su6
ATTTTCAGGAAGTGAAACTGGGCATATACGAGAAAAAATGGATTGCCACATCCATTGGATGAGTGAACTGAGGACATATGATCTCTATATAATGGTGTGGTAACCTCAAATAAGGTCGTATATGCCCAAAATCACAAATCAAAAACCTAGTCGCATGGTGTCGTAAACTCAAAAATCAGGCTATATTTCCAAAACAGAATCTTCGCTCTCTTTAAATTGAAAGACGCAGACATATAGTCACACATATTCTTGAAAGTAGCCACGCCTACTGTTCCTGGATTCAGAGCCAGAGGCACTTGTATCCAGCCACACCGAAGGTGCTTGCCATTGACGTGGGCTGAGGAAAACGCTACAATGCTGAATCCGACGGTGAAGGAATCTAACTACTGTTCCCATCATCCTCACCGTCGGCTCGCAGACCAAGGCGTTTTCCTTAGGTCCAGTCAATGGTGGCGTACAGAGCCAATTCCTTTCCAATTTCTTAAACCGCCCCATCCACAATATGTTGTTATTTCTATGAATGATGAACTGATAATAAAAAAATGCTTACGCCGTCAGCGTAAGCATTCGTAACAAGGAGCAATTCTAATTATATATTATCAAATATTTATCTTTGCAAGAACATTGGACTTTTCAGCGATCACTTCTCTAACTGCCACGTTTATCTTTCCTGTAGCCATTCTCTTGATATATATTACAAGCTTTCCATCTACAGTTTTTCTGTAATTGGCTGTATATGGTGTAAGATCTGAAAGATCGCCGTTATCGATTCCAGCCAGTTCTCCTGCTCCTGTAACCTGTACAAGAATATCTTTTTCAGGAAGATTTTCAGGAACCCTCACTATAACCTGATAAATGTACCCAATCTCTTTGTGGTTCTCAATAAACTCTGACTTAAGGTTCATATCACAGCAAAGCTCAGGCTTCCAAAGCTCAACTGTAACTTCATCAGATTTCTTTTGTGTAAGGCCAACGCCTCCCCAAAGCTTACTTCTCTCAAAGAACTCTTCCTTGGCAAAACCAGCTGTAGTGATGAATCCGGCAGATGAACCTCTCACCGGCCATCCCTGTGCCTCACCTAAATAATCAATTCCTGTCCAGAGGAACTGTCCACAGACATAGTCATTGTCTTTAACCACCTTCCAGGCTTCAGGGCTGTGACCATTCTCGCTTCCAATGAAAGTCTTTTTAGGGAAACGCTTGTGATCCTGCTCATACAAGTGCTCTTTGTAGTTATATCCCACCACATCAAGCTCATCAATAAATCCAATCCTTGTTGAAAGCTCAGGGAATGCTGCTGCAACAGTCACAGGTCTTGTAGAATCCTCATCTTTAACTATGGACACAAGCTCTTTTGCTATGACAGCAAGTCTCTCCATATTAGGCTTATTTACATCGTACTGTCTCTCAGCTGCCGGTTTGTTGTTATCATTGTTACCGGTCATCTCAGAGAACATAGGATGACAATATGGGTCATTTGGATAATCGATCTCATTACCAATACTGTAGAGTATTACAGAAGGATGATTTCGATCTCTCCTTATCATGGTGCGAAGGTCAATCTCATGCCACATTGGGAAGTCTTCATAGTACCCCTGATGCTTTGGTGGATAAACGTTATGGCCTGTAGACCATTTATTCTTGGGGTTTTCCCACTCATCGAATGCTTCATCCATCATCATAAAGCCAATCTCATCGCAGAGATCATAAAGCTCAGGCATATGAGGATTATGGCTGCATCTGATAGCGTTGCAGCCCGACTTTTTAAGGAGCTCAAGACGTCTTCTCCAGACCTCTTTTTTCATGGCAGCTCCAAGGCATCCGCCGTCATGATGAACGCATACACCTTTGAATTTCATGCTCTTTCCATTAAGTGAGAAGCCTTTATTAGGGTCAAAAGAAAATGTTCTTATTCCCACTTTTCTGGTATCAACCAGATAGCTCTTTCCATCCACTGAAAGCCTTGTTTCCAAGGTATAAAGATATGGTGAATCCGGAGCCCAGAGCTTGGGACTTTTAAAAGAGCCGGATAAATCTATAATTTCTGTTTTACCCTCTGATGCAGAAAGCTCTCCCTGCATTACAAGGGCTATTTTTCCATCGTTGTCAAGAAGAGTACTCTGTGAAATGACCTTGGTCTTCTTTTTCTTGCCAATGCCGGCCACACCGCAGTAGATCTCATTTCTTACAGAAACCTTGGCAACTGTTTTCTTTCCGTCCTTTTCAACGCTGTCACACTTAAAGAAAACACCGCCTACAACAGGGGCTACCTGTTCAGAGATCATGAGGGTAACCTTACGTGTTATACCGCTTCCTGTAAACCATCTGGAGTCAGCAATGTCTGTGTGTACGACCTTGACGCTGATCTGGGTAAGTTCATCTCCAAAGCTTGCCTGACCTGAAATGTCATAGGCAATCTCAGAATAGCCATAGGGTCTTTTGCCCATAAAGTAGCTGTTGACCCATACATAGCTGTTTTTATATATACCATCGAATACGAGAGTGATCTTTTTTCCTCTGTATTCCTCGGGAATACGGATACTGATCCTATACCAGGCTATTCCACCGCGAAGATAACCTGTTCCACTTGAATAATCCTTGGAAAAGGGTGAAGTCACAGAAAAATCGTGAGGAACAGTTACATCCTCCCAGCTGCTGTCATCGTACCCCTTGTACCATGCATCTTCACACTCTCCGTAGTGAAATTTCCAATTGTTTGTTAGCGTTAATAGTTTAGTATCCATAATTCCTCACTGGAATATTAAAGGAGAACCTCGCCAAGTGTCATAAGGAACTTAAGCTCTCAGCCTATATCCGGCTCATCCTTTAATTCTATAGTATCTGTATGCTTGCCATCTGTCTCAAAGACAATGATCTCGTTTTCGCCGTCTTTAAGCAGTGGTGCTGGGATATATAATCTCTTCTGCGGTCCAATCTCCCAGAACCTGCCAAGATTAAATCCATTTAAGAATATAACACCTTTTCCCCATCCTTCAAAGTCCAAAAATGTATCACCTTTTTCTTTTACGTCAAAAGTGAATCTGTAAAAGGCCGGAGTTCCCTCTTTGTACTCCTTATTAAAATCGATTTTCTCAACATTATCAAGAGGAAGTGTGTAAATATCCCAATCATTGTGGATATGTCCGTTGATCTGAACACATCTGCCTATGCCCTTGCGCTGAGTCTCCATACGAGGTCCGAAGTTCACACGTCCCATATTTTCAACAAGGACATCAAATTTCTCATTAAGTCCTGTAAGAGTTCCGGTAGAAAGACCTGCTTCTCCAATCGCAGCCGCTGCAGTTTCAGGAGTCAAGCCTCTCTCCATCATGAATTTTCCGGCAAGCATCTGCGCAGGCTGACTGCAGGCAAGGAACTTCTCCATAGGAATGTTATGTTCTTCATCAAGTTCGTGGTCATAGAGCGTGATAAGAGGATTTTCATCCACAAAAACATTGGCCCTGTCTGCTGTTTCCCACAATTTAAGCTTGGCAATTCCTGCTTCTGAGTGAAGTCTTGATCTGTACAGGATGTAACCATAGCTCTGGTCAAGCTCCTCCATGTTTACAGTGTATGGAAGGTGAACAGGAGTACTGAGGTCATCTACTACAGAGAAAAGACTTACCTTCTCCTTACACTCAAGTTTTCCGTATGCTTTTCTCTTGATATCCATAGAGAACTCAACTTCAGGAACGTCCACATACTTTGAAATAACTTCTTTATATTTCTTATATTTCTCTGTGATCTGGCCATCCTCTGTAAGGATTCCGTCATAATCATAGCTAGTAACATCAGGTGTGAGCTCGTTGTAATAATTTGAGCCGTTCATGAATCCAAAGTTTGTGCCGCCCTCAAACATATAGATGCTGACATTTCCGAGCTCAAGCATCTTATCAAGGTCCTCTGTACTCTGAACAAGGTTACCCTTCATATGGCCGCCATTGCCCCAGTGGTCAAACCAGCCAACCCAGAACTCGGCGCACATAAGTGGTCCGCCATTTGCATAGTCTTTTATAACATCAAATCTCTCTTCTGTCTTGGAGCCGAAGTTGCCTGTAGGATGCGCTCCCTCAGCATAGCCACCTCGGTAACTCTCATGGTATGGTCCGTCAGATGTGATAAGTGGCACTGTAACGCCATATTTTTTCATAAGATCAGACATGAACTTCATGTACTCATGATCATTTGCATAATATCCATACTCATTCTCAATCTGCATGAGAATAATATTTCCGCCATTATCAATCTGGTACTTAGTGATCTTTGGTAAAAGAACTTTATAATAATCTTCTACTGCATCGAGGAATGGCTTATAGCTAACTCTAAGGCGCATATTCCTGTCTTTTAACAGCCATGCAGGAAGACCGCCAAATTCCCATTCTGCGCAGATATATGGAGAAGGTCTTATTATAATATAAAGTCCAAGCTCTGTGGCAGTCTGAATGAATTTTTCCACATCGCAGAAGCCTTCAAAATTGAACTCACCTTTCTTAGGTTCTGTGAGGTTCCAGGGAATATATGTTTCGACCGTGTTGCAGCCAAGAGCCTTTAATTTTTCAAGTCTGTCTCTCCAGTATTCAGGAACAGTTCTGAAATAGTGAAAAGAACCGGATATAACCTTAAATGGTTCTCCGTTAAGAATAAACGTATCTTTGATCTCAAATTTTCCCATAATATAATCTCCTATAAAGCTTGTTTTTATCCTTATATATCCACATTTTTACCCAAAATATAAATATATAAAAATAAAAGCACAAAAATCAGAGCGTTTATTATATCATAAAAAGCGTTTGTTTAAAGCAAAAAGGGAATACTGTCTAATTAACAGTATTCCCTTGTGAATTGCTTATAGGATGTTCTTAGCTTAACAAGTTATTACTTGTAAAGAGCATCGAACTGAGCCTGAAGCTCTGCTGTAACGTCATCAACACCTGCTGTCTTAAGAGCTGCCTGCATCTCAGCTACGATATCCTCAGCACTTCCGTTATAAAGACCGAAGGAAATCTGCTTCATGTAGTTTGTATACTGCTCGTTACAGTTATCAATCTTACCCTGGATGCTGTCTACTTCAGGAACGAACTGACCATATGGATAGTCAATCTTGATCTTGTCATATTCAGCATAGAGCTTATCAATAGCATCCCAGTTTCTTGTAGCGTCCTTGATCTCAAGGTCGTCGTTTCTGCCCCACCAGTAGTTTGTCATACCGTTAATGTTCTCTGTCTCAGAGTTGTATGAAGCTGGTGTTGTACGAAGTCCGTCTGCGTTAAGCTCCCATGACTTTCCTTCAATACCATAGCAGAAAAGCTTGTAGCAATCAGGATCGTTTCTAAGGAGGTCATAAACCATAAGCGCACGCTCTGGGTGTGCACTTCCTGCAGAAATAGCCATAGCACCGTGTGTGATTGAAAGAGCTACAACGTTCTGTGTCTCTTCGCCCCAATAGAAGAATCCTACTTCAGCTTCTGGATCATCCTGGAAAATTGTGTTTGCAGGAGTAGCTGAGCAAAGGTCTGTCCATGTCTGTGTATGGTGCTGCTCTACAGCAACATCGCCTACACGGAACTCATCACGGTTGCTTCCTGATGTGTTGTTAAGTACGTCTGTTGGCCAAACGCCTGCTTCAGCCCATTCCTTCATGAGCTTAGCATACTCAACAAGTGACTCTGTCTCTGTCATAGCAGGAACAGTAATTGTGTAAAGATCATCCTTTGTACCGCCCCAAAGAGCACCTGAGCAGATACCATCAATTGCTACGAAGTTTGTATGAGATGCGATCCAACCGTTAGCCATCTGTGAATACTGTGTTCCGTCTGAATCCCAAACATACTTAAGATCTGTCTTGTTCTCTTTGCACCACTTAACATATGTTGTCATATCTTCCCAGCTATGAACACCATTTGCAAGTCCAGCTTCCTTAGCCCAGTCAAGACGATAGATCCAGCCGTGGTTTGTCCACTGTGCATAGTTGTCTTCAGGCATAAGATAGATCTCACCATTGTATTTGCAAAGATCCCAGTGATCTGCAGGAACGCTTGCCCATGTCTGAGGTGCATATGTCTTAAGCATATCCTCTGAAAGCTCAAGGAAAGCACCATTCTTAGCATTTGGCCAAGCATCAAGCCAGTCAGATGCTGTACCTACAAGGTCTACACTACCGTCCATACGAGCAAGTGTAAGGTTGTAGTTTGAAAGATAATCTGTCCAAGGAATATAGTAAATCTGAAGTTCTGCATTAACCTTTTCTGTAAGGATTGCATTGAGCTTATCAAGCATCTCGTTAAGGTTAGCTTCCTTCTCGCTTCCTGACTCTGGCGGATCACCAGTTGTCATATAATTGATTACAACGTGTTCAGATGTGTCGATTGCAGCAGCGTCTGCGCTAGCAGATGAATCTGTGCTCTCTGTGCTTGTTGTTGACTCTGTCTGTGTAGCAGTTGTGTCACTACCAGTTGTTGTGCTCTCTGCTGTAGATGAGCCACAAGCAGCAATTCCCATTACCATGCTTACGCTAAGTAATGTTGCTAATAACTTTTTCTTCATTTCTTTCCTCCTTCTTGATGATAAGAAAATATGTATCTGAATCCGCAAAGCGGATTTCATTTGAATTAAATAATAAGGAACTTAAGCTCTCGCTTCGCTTAGCCTTTTACTGCTCCTACTGTTATGCCTCCGATGAAGTATTTCTGAACGAATGGATAAAGAAGTACGATAGGACCTGTTGCAAGTACTGCATTAGCCATCTTTACGCTCTGCTCAGGAATATCTGTAAGTGTTACATACTGTCCAGCAACTGAGTTACGGAGCGCATCAAGCTTATTAACAATCTCATAAAGTGTGTACTGAAGAGGCTTAACTGTTACCTTGGCTGTAAGGAAAAGAGATGACTGATACCACTCATTCCAATAACCAAGTGCAAGGAAAAGACCTATTGTTGCAAGTGCAGGCTTGATCATAGGAAGGATAAGATAAACAAATACTGTCATATCTCCTGCACCGTCTATTTTTCCTGACTCTGTGATCTCATGAGGAATCTGCTTGATGAAGTTCTTCATAAGAATGATGAGCCATGGTGACATCATAAGCGGAAGCAAAACTGCAAGGTAGCTGTCAAGGAGCTTATATGTCTGTGTCATAAGCAGGTAGTAAGGAGCAAGACCTGCGCTGAAAAGACTTGTAAAGTAAATGTAGAAAGAAATTGCATTTCTAAGCGGGAAGTCTTTTCTCTGAAGGGCGTAGCCTGTCATCGCAATGATCAAAAGTCCGCAAACTGTTCCAATAAGTGTCATCATGATCGTAAGACCATATGACTTCCAGATATTACCGCTTCCAATAACCATCTCATAAGCCTTCAGGGTAACATCTCTTGGAATAAGCTGAACTCCGTGAGTTCTGATATATGATTCACTTGTAAAAGAAGTTCCGATGATAATGAGGAATGGGAATACGCAGGCAATTGCATAGAGAGTAACAAGTACATATCCAAGGCCTCTTACCACGTAATCCGATTTTCCAAGTTTAATCTTGGAGTTTCCTACTTCAAACTCCATATCTTTACTTTTTGCCATTTCTCAATTTCTCCTTTTTTTAGAATAAAGAGTAGTCAGGATCTATCTTCTTAACCGCAAAGTTAGCAAGCATAACGATAACAAAGCCAACTATTGACTGGTAGAAACCAACCGCAGAAGCAGTTGAGAAATTGAAATCTGACATTGTAGCTCTATAAACGAAAGTCTCGATAATATCTGTTGTTTCATAAAGAACTGAGTTAGAACCGATAATGTTCCAGAACAGTCCGAAGTTACCTCTAACGATTCCACCAAGTGCAAACAAAAGAAGAATAACAATTGTAGGACGAAGTGATGGAAGGATAATGTATCTGATACGCTGGAAAGCATTGGCGCCATCAACCTTTGAAGCCTCAATTATCTCAGCATCGATACCACAGATTGCTGCAAAGTAAACAACTGAGTTGTAACCTGTCTGCTGCCACAAGTGGATCAGGACAATGAGCCATGGCCAAACTGTCGGATCTGAATATGGCTGCCATTTCGCCTTACCAAGAGCTGTAAGGATCTCGTTAACAAATCCTGTATCGTAGTTCAAAAGGGAATAAACTAAAAGACCTACCAAAACCTGGGAAATAAAGTAAGGTAAAAACATAAGTGTCTGCGATACTTTCTTAAACATCTTGGCTCTGATCTCATTAAGCAGGATAGCTATAAGAACCGCTACCAGGTTACCAAGAATAATAAATGCCAGGTTATAAAGAACTGTGTTTCTTGTCAGGGAAAAGAGCTTTCCTGATTCTGCAAGGAATTCAAAATTCTGAAGTCCTACAAACTTACTTCCAAAGATGCCTTTTCTATAGTTGTACTTTACAAAAGCAACCCAAATACCAGGCATAGGCATGTAGCTGAACATAAAGAAGAATACTACAGCCGGTAAACACATAAGTTCAAGGACTCTGTATCTCCATAGTGTCTCTAAAAGGCCACGTTTTCTGACTCCTGTAGAAGTTGTCTTGCTTCTTTTTATCATAATATCCTCCTACTAATACTCTTTCAGTTGCAATTCATCACGGCACAGTCCCCATATTGTGCATTATTACCTGATGCAACCGATTTCATAATATTATTTAAACACAATTGACATATTATTTCAACGCGATTTTTGAAACCGATTGCATTTTTGGCGATATGCAACAAAAAAACGGAGTTATTATGTTAACTCCGCCTGTTTTTTGTTCAAAATGCCAAATCACGTATGATTATTGTATATAATTTCACAAACCTTAGAACCCTTTTATATACCACCTGCAAGTTTCCCTGAACTTTCTCTGACTACCAGCTTAGGGCTTATCATCTGTGTCATTTCTACATCTTTTCCCTCTGCTGCAGCCACTGCTGTCTCGATAAGAGCCCTTCCATAACCTTCATAGTCATAATCGATACTTGTAAGCTTTGGAATTGTAAGCTCAGCAATATAAGTGTTATCAAAGCTCACAAGGGATATATCTTCCGGAATCCTGAGTCCATGCTCTTTGATTGCCCTTACTGCTCCACTGGCAGCAAAGTCGTTTATTGCGATGATCGCCGTCGGCCTCTCTTCAAGGTCCAGCACTTTATTTGTGCATTCATATCCCGACTCTGGATCATATGTGCCGTTTACCACATACTCTCCTCGCTCTTTAATTCCTTTTTTTCTTAAGTTTTCCTGGTACTTCTGATATTTGTTGTATGTAGATGCAACTTTCATCTCGCCGCCAACAAGAGCGATTTTTTCGTGCCCCAGTTCAAAGAGATGCTCCATAAGTATATCCATAGCACTTGATTCATCAATGACCACACTGTGGACAGGTGCCTTATCAAGCTTTCCTGTGACAATAACCGGAGTTTTTTCGCAGATTCCTCTCACCTTCTCGGCGTAGGAATCATCCGTAATAAGGTCATCTACTCTTCCGCCCATCTGTATGATAGCATCAACCCTCTGCTGCATCATGATATCAAGCTGAGCTCTTTCTCTTTCATTTTCTCCGAGGCTGTTAGAGAGAACCACGCTGTATCCGGCCTTTTCAGCTGCAAGTTCACAAGCTACAAAAAGAGCTGAATAATATGGGTTTCTCACATCAGCAGCTATTATACCTATATTTTTAGTAGCTGTGTCTGACAATCCCTTTGCCAGGGCATTTGGCTTAAAATTATATTTTTCAATTATCTTTTGGATTCGTTCTTTCTTTTCCTTACGGACAGATGCGCTTCCATTGAGCACACGAGAAACAGTGGACGCAGACACTCCTGCCTCCTCTGCAATATCATAGATTGTAATGGTTTTTGCGGTATTCAGCTTTTCTTTTTCCATAAGAACTCCGTCTTGGGGACTGTCTGAAACCGATTTCAAATTTAATATTACGAAATATGCTTTTTAATGTCAATATGGTAGATGAAAAAAAGATTCCTGTCAGTACCAAAAGATGTCTGACAGGAGTCTTTTAATCTTTGTGATTATTTAGCAAGTTTACCATTGATAAGTGACTTATATTTAGGTTTTGTCCACTTACCTCCTTCTTTCTTTGCTTCTTCTTCTGGAGCTATATCATGAAGTCTAGGAGAATTCTTTCTCTGTTTGTTTACCTTATCAACAATAGCCTTCTGCTGTTCACTACTGAATCTCTTACTGTAATCCTCCTCGGCAAGAAGATAGTTTTCATCTTCATTACACAGGTATGACATTCCGGGATCCCACGCAAATTCAGTAATATCTTCGAATTTATCGTAATCCTTTTCATCAAGGAAGAACTTTGCCCTTGGATCATTTGCATCCTTATATTTGTCCTTAAGCCAAGGTTCTGCTATCTTTCTGGCTTGTTCAATCTGGTCAAGATAAGAGTCAATACGTTTCTTCATAGCCTCTATACGCTCTGTATCCCACTTAAGATCGAGCAATATTGCCTCTTGAGTTTTCCATGTATCCTTCATATTTTTAATGGACTCATAGGCAGCTTTATCCATATGAAGAAGCGTTGGTACATCACCTTTAAGCCTTGCACGTTTCTTATTTATCTCTGCTATGCGCTTATCCTCGGCAGCTTCAAATTCTTTTTCATCTAATGTCGGTTCTTTACCTTCCCGCAGACGGATCTTATTTCTAAGCACCTTCTGTACCTGTAGGTCATTTTTAATAAAAGTTGAGGTTCTATAGAATATCATCTGCATTTTGAAATCAAATTCGCCACCCTGCAGGTTATCCATCTTTACTGTACCTACAGGACTCCCTGCACTTTCAAATTTCATTTTATTTCTATTTTCTTGAGATAGCAAGTTTTTTACCTGCAAAGGCACCATGCACTCTTTTGATTTTTTATCACTGTCAACCTTAACAAAGGCATCGGAATTTTTGGCAACACATCTGTCATATATTTCTTTTAAATCCTGCAGAGCCAAAAATGCATCAGCACGCTGATCCGCGTTCTCAGATTCTCTGTATTTTATAAAAGTATCAAAACAGCTATTGATTTTTGCCTTGTCATCTTGTTTTATCCCAGCTGCCATGCTAAATAATTGCTTGTATACATCTGTATGCTGCGTTAGATCTCTAAAGAAATTAGAATAGAGAGCCGAATCGTTAAATGGGTCCATATCAGTCTCATTTGTGTTGATACTGTATAAACCAAAGGTACACTTCCACTCATGCTCTTTTTTGTATTTTTCCCTTATAACAGGCTCTCCCACCTTTTCAATCGGTGCTTTGTCCAGTATTTTAGGAACATATTTTCTTCTAACCGGTTTTGTTCCGGACTTATCCTCCAGATAGTCAAACTGAGTACTGTTCTCCTCAATATTGGTAAAAATCGGAGGCAGGAAACCATTCTTCTTTGCTATCTTCTTGCCATCAGCACCTGTCTGCTCAAAATCTTTTTTCTCAATTCCTTTATCCTTAGAAAAAGCCTGATCATGGTCATAGGACATGATGCTTACTATCTTAATACTTCCGGCATTTTTTAACTTGTTCAAAGCTTCCTGTGAATTAGGGTCATTTTCAATCAGATCAGTAATGTCCGGCTCAGTTTTACACTTAAAGTTTCTCCAGTGTCGATCTGTCTGAAGGCAGACTGTATCAAGCATCTGAAGTCTCATAAGCTGTCTTACCGCATTTGGTGAATACTGAAGCTTTGCTCCACTCTTTTGAGCAAGCTCTACAAGCTTAAGCATTTCAAGTCCGGGTGCCACACTCATAAGTGTACAGTTGACATCCTCTTCCTTCTCACTGCCTGCAAGCTTCATTTTTACTACAGAAGACTGGGAAGATGTAATTACATCCTGGAAGCCAAACTGTTTTGCAATTCTCCAGGTAGCTGTATTATTGGTAGCAACTACTACTTCTTCATTATCACCTTTATTAATTACTCCGCTGTTTTCTGTCATCTGACCATAAAGCTCGGCATCCTTACCCATAGTTCTAAGAAGCAGCCTTCTAAGACCAAGTTTTTTATCTGCATGATCATCGCACAGCTCTACCAGCTTATTTATCAGTTCAGAATCTTTTTTCTTATCAAGGCCAAGATCCTTAATATTTTTTAACAGCCAGTCCTTTTCAGTAAGCTCTTTAAGGTCATCAAACTTTTTATCAGCCTTTTCCTCAACAGCTACCTGTCCGCCTGCCGCAGGAGCGTTCTGAGGATTTTCCATGGTCCTTAAAAGCATTTTTACGTATGCTATGGCGCCATCATCTTTTTTTTCTTCTGCTTCCAGCGATCGCAGTTTATTCCTGGTTTCTTCAATCATCGCTGGGTCTATAGCTCCGCCACTGCTTGCAGCCTCCTGTATACGTATTTTTACAGACTTAGAAAATTTTACAAATTCATTATATTCAGATAATCTTTCATAGAATTTGTTAAAATCATGGCCAAGGAATTTAAGATAGCGCTTTTCAGTAGCTATCTTATCAGACTGAGTAACCTTATCATCGCCGCTTCCATTCGGGTTAAGAGTCAGTTTCTTTAGCATGTACTGCATAACTTTCATATCACTTTTTAGCTCTTTGTCGCTGAGCTTTTCAAGTCTCTGTTCCTTTGTATCTGACCCGATATTACTCTTAACCTGTTTAATACGTCTGTCGAGATATGAACCCAGCTCATTGCTGATAAGAGGGAGGTTCTCTTTCATGTAATACTCGTTGCCATCTTTATCCTTAAGTCGGTATACAGTGGTTGTATTACCTTCTCTCTCCATTTTGCTTTCGGATATCTTAATACTGTGCATTTGAAGCAAAAGATCAGAGCCGGTCTTTATATTGTCTATTTGCTCTCCAAAAGCACCACTCTTCATCATTTCTGTAGCCTGAATGATAAGAGCTTTTTCTTCACGGAGATTCTCATAAAGAGCCATGACTTTCTGCTTTCTTCTTATTCCTGCAGCAAACCATGGATTCTTATGGCTGTCAATATAATCATTGCAGGCTTTTATGGCATCATCATAAGCCTTTGAATACTGCTCTTTAACAGCACTTGGATTGACTCCAAGTTCACCTCCTTCTCTTTTAGGAAGCTCAGCTTTCATAAGATTATAGATGGTATTCACCTTTTCTTTTACCTGCTGCATGGACTTGGAGTCCTTGGAATACCACTTGCTGTCCTGATCAAGAAGCTGTGTCTGATTCTCGATTACAGACCTTCTTGTCTTATTCCTTTCTTCAAAAGAAAGCGCTTCCTGTGTCTCAGTAGTCGTCTTTATAGACAGCTTATTAACAAGCTCATTATTTGTTGTTTTTAGCTGAACTTTTTCCTCTGCTGATAGAGCTTTAGGCAGCTTTTTCCAGGCATCTTTATGTGCTGCTACAATATTTCTTGTATCTTTTGCATCAGTAGGAACAAAACCATTCTGAAGTCTTAATCTATCTTCATTTTGCAGATTAGCAAAATCAAGCTGTTCATTATTAATTTCAAAAACATCATTATTATGTTGTTGCTGTAAATTCTGATGAGGTAACATCTATTCAATCCTCCTACCATTCTCTTGTATAGTAAAGATCTTCAATATATTCATAACCTTCAGTTGGATAATCTTCAATGAAAAAGCTCTTTCCCGAATTAAGTTCAACCTTTTCCTTAGGCTCTGAAAGAATTTCCAGATCTTTAATATCGCAATACCTGTACTCAGTCTCTACAGGCTGAACATTTTTAAATACAACACTTGCAATCTTCATGGCATTTTTTGAATTGCATATGATATTAAGTGATTCTGTTTCTTCAATTTTCTTAGCAGTCAGTCTCGCTATTCCTCTAAGAAAATGTCCAAGGTCACGAACATCTTCAACAGCTATAGTAACAGGAATAATGACATGCCCTTCCATATGCACAAGTAAAAGGCCCTTTATTTTATCCTTTTTTACCAGTTTGAAACTATATTTGGGATCATAGAAATCAAGCCTTCCATGAGGCGAAAAGAGCTGCATGACCCTTCCAACCTCTGCCATGTGAACAAGCGAGCTCATAATTTCCTCTTCTGATGTATTTGAGAGATTAACAACATCATTTGATTTACTTCTTTTTTCAATGGCCTTCATTATAAACGGCTCAGTTGTTATCTGTTTCCCATCAAGAACCCACTCATCATTTCTGTAATCTGCATTTTCGAGCCCAAGATCCTCAAAATATCTAATGAGATCTCCTTTATCCTCTTCAACAGGTATTAAATCCGAAAACTTAGCTGCAATGCATGGCGCATCATTATCTTTAGCAAGATTTATCACATTTCTTACCAAAGATGTTCCAATTCCTCTGCCTCTATATTCCGGATCAATATATATCCACTCAATGACAAAGGTATCCATCGGCACCCCTGAAAAAACGACCACCCCAATCGGAACATCCGCTCCATCCTCTTCGGTTGTTACACCGATAAGCTGCATATTGGGAAGTTTGATCTTCTCAAATAACTTTTCTGTTATAAGTCCTTTGAAATACTTCTCTTCTCCGGCTTTCAGCAATGTAGCTTTCAAAATAGATACCTCCTTATCAATTAATTCAAGGCAAAAGAAAACTGCTATTATATCCTTCTCTAGATATAATAACAGTTTCTTGATAAACATTTTGTTAAATATAATTAAATTATTATTACTTTTTCGTTATTGCTGGAACCCCATATATACACCCGGTATATCGTCTTCTGTCAAATGGAATCGCTCGTGATTTTCATCAGCTTCCGCGGTCTCCATCTTAACAACATTGACATAGCCATCGTTGATCATATCCACCATGTACTTCACAATAGATGGATCAAATTGAGTTCCGGATCCCTTTTGAATTTCCTCGATGATCTCGTCTTTATTTAAGTGTCTTCTGTAAACACGGTTACTTGACATAGCGTCATAGGAATCTGCAACGCCAACTATCCTTGCATACAGAGGGATAATATCTCCCTTAAGTCCATCAGGATATCCTGTTCCGTCATATCTTTCATGATGATAAAGAGCTGTTTCTCTGACTCCTCTAAGAGAAGAAAGCTGAAGCAGCATTTTTCCGCCCGCTACAGTGTGGTTTTGTATAAGCTTTCGCTCTTCGTCTGAAAGCTTACCGGGCTTATTCAAAACAGCATCCGGAACACTTATTTTACCGGCATCATGAAGTAGTCCTGCATAATATATGTTTTGTATCTCATCCTCAGAAAGCCCCATTCTCTTGGCAATTTCTGCCGCATACATGGCAACTCGTCTGGAATGACCTCGTGTATACGGGTCCTTGGCATCAATGAAGTTGATGAAAGTATTCATTGACTGGAGGATGATCTTCACATCGTTGCGCTGTCGTTCTTTGTAGTTTCTGACATTAACTCTTGTAACTAAAAGGCCTACAAATACAATGAACCAGACCATCAAAAGGATAAGTATCACTTGTTTAGCGATATCCGTCATTTCAGAAGATATCTTATATCCTTTGATTCCTATCTCTGTAGGAGTAAAGACCTCATTTGAATTAACAATTATTCCAAAAGCAATATTCTCACCGGAATATATAATGTTATTGTAATAAGTTGGTCTCAAAAGAACACATTGTCTCTCGGAATCATATACCGCTTCGGAACCCCAATAATTCTCAAGGGTTGCATCAGAAGGCAGATCTATTTCTACTATCCAGTTGGAAAGATTACTCTTTCCGGTATTATAAATTTCAAAATCAAACTGTGAAGAATAGCCACTTACGCTTTTCCATGTAGCAGCTCTGCTCACGCTGGAATAAAACTCATCTGACAGCCTTGCCCCTGTAAGACTGACAGTTTCGTCATATGCAGAAGAAACATAATTCCTCGCCACTATTTCAAGCGTATAATAAGTCACCACAAGAATAACGAATAGCGACAAAAACACTGTCACCAGTTTTGTAGTTTTACTTAATTTCATTCCCCATCACCTTCTATTATCAGCCAAATGGTGTTGTCTCTTTTGTATATACATGAGTTCGTCAATTGCTATCTGGAACTGTTTAACAGACATGGAGTTAGCAGGATTATATATCATACTTCCCATACTTATCTCAAGCTTGTATGGTTTCTCGCTCTTATAATTCCAAAGCTCCATCTCATCATCAATCAGTTCAATTCTCTCCTCCAACTCATCCTGAGACGAAATATTACTTATTACGCAAAATTCATCTCCACCAAACCTTCCGATGGCTGCATCGTCAGAAAAAACTTTGTACAGGATAGCTGAAACGATTTTCAGTGCATAATCCCCCTCATTATGACCATATGTATCATTGATTTCTTTAAACCTATCTAAGTCCATCATTATAGCAGAAAACTGATGTCCTGTAGACAGTGAATTCTTAATCCTGTTCTCCATAACGATATCGATACCCCTTCTATTAAGTGCACCGGTAAGGTAATCAATATCAAGATTTTTAGTCTGCAGATAGAAAAAGACTATGAGAATACCTATAGTTATTGAGGCATAAGTCATATTCATATCTGTATAGAATATCTGCAGGAAAGCTCCAAACATGGCGATCAAAGGAAATGCCAAAATCGGCTTAACATAGCCTGTATATATTGCATTATAGTTGATCAGCACATACACAGATACTAAAACACAGAGAAGTAACACAAAAGCTCCCCTAACCAGGAAGTAAGGTCCTCTTACATAGTTCATGCCATCAAAATAGTAGAACCAGTCAAGATTAAAAAGTACTGAAATCGTAACCAAAACAAAATTCAGTCCCATAAATACCCTGTAAACCAAGGTGACTTCTTTTTGAAACTTGGCCTTTGTTTCATCCAACCAACAGTTTATATATAGTATGGCAAAAAGATAATCTGCAGGATCAAGGGCATAGATAATATAATATCCAATCTTCATTCCGATCAAATAGTTCTCAGGGTAAAGTTCACCGATATGTCCAACAGTCTCAGCTGCAACAAGAATAAAAGTCATCACAACAAGCTGAACAAAACGTTCAGCTGATTTTGTATTAATTGTCTTACCCTGGAAAATGAGAACAAGAATCAATAAAAGTGATGTATAAAAATTTAATATGATCCAACCTGAAATAGCCAATAAAATGCCCCTTTTTGCCTAATCTACTACCAATATTACGCTCCCATTATACTAAATAGGGTCCAAAACTTTGTGATAATTTATAGAATTTTTATGCTTTTTCGCAACTTTATTTCAATAAAAAAACCTATCCGGGAAAAGATATTTCTTTTCCCGGATAGGCCCTAAAATATCAAAGATTATCTCTGGATACGACCTGATCCGTCTCCACCTGCAAGCTTATTAACTTCATCAACAGTTACAAGGTTGAAGTCACCTTCGATTGTGTGCTTAAGAGCTGAAGCAGCTACAGCGAATTCGATTGTTGCCTGAGGATCAAACTCATTTACGCAGCTGTAGATAAGTCCGCCGCCGAATGAATCTCCACCACCAACACGGTCAACAATACGAAGAGCATATTTCTTTGAGAAATAAGCCTGTCCATCTGTGTAAAGCATTGCGCTCCAGTTGTTATCATTAGCTGAGATTGACTCACGAAGTGTAATAGCAACTTTCTTGAATCCAAATCTATCTGTGAGCTTCTGAGCAACTTCGATGTAGCCTTCTCTGTTGAGCTTACCTGTTGTAACGTCTGTAGAAGAAGCAGCGATTCCGAATACATCAGCAGCATCCTCTTCGTTTGCGATACAAACGTCAACATACTTACAGATCTCGCCCATAACCTTTCCGGCTTTCTCTTTGCTCCAGAGCTTACCTCTGTAGTTAAGGTCACATGAAACTGTAAGTCCATGCTCTTTAGCCTTCTTAGCAGCCTCAAGAGTGATCTCAGCAAGTGAATCACTTACAGCTGGAGTAATTCCTGTGAAGTGGAACCACTCAGCACCTTCGAAGATCTCATCCCAGTTGAAGTCTGCAGGAACAGCCTCAGCGATTGCTGAATGTGCTCTATCATAGATGCACTTTGAGCCTCTCTGTGAAGCACCTTTCTCGTTGTAGTAGATACCTACTCTGTCGCCACCTCTTGTGATCTTAGATGTATCTACGCCATATTTTCTAAGTGAGTTAACTGCAGCCTGTCCAATTTCGTGCTTAGGAAGCTTTGTAACGTAAACTGAATCAAGTCCGTAGTTTGCAAGAGAAACAGAAACGTTTGCCTCTCCACCACCAAATGTAGCCTCAAGATGATCAACCTGAACGAATCTTAAATAGTTATCAGGCTGAAGACGAAGCATGATCTCACCAAATGTAACAACTTTCTTTGACATAATAATTAATTCCTTTCATTACTGCACTAAAGTGTAGATTAGATATATGTGTTAAATGTTTTAGTAACAAAATTACTCATTTTTGCCAAGGTGAACAGCAAATCCGCCGAAATCATCAGCAAGATAAGCAACCTTAAGATGATTGTCTGCATCATATGAGAATGAAGACTCATCAAATTTAACACCCTGCTTAGAAAGATGATATACAGCTCTGTCGATGTTATTGCATCCAATAGCAATGTGTCCGCATGTTCCACGGCCCTTAGACTTCATAACCTCTACAGCTGATCCAGCAAATACAGAAGAATTGCCAACTTTCTTTGTAAGGCCGAAGAGAGCATCAAACTTATCTGCAACAGCCTCAGCAGCCTCAGCGCTATCCTGGTTGATTCCGATGTGCTTAAGCTTGAAGCCGAGCATAGCATTTACAGCGTCTCTTGTCATAGCTTCGATCTCATCAAACTTACCTGCAGAAATGAGGTCCTTCTTAACCATCCAGCTACCACCGCAGCAGAATACTTTGTTGAAGCTGAGGTAATCGTTAAGGTTGTTCTTATTTACTCCGCCAGTAGGCATGAAGTGCATCTTTGTGTAAGGTGCTGCCATAGCCTTGATCTTTGCAATTCCACCGTTCTGCTCAGCAGGGAAGAACTTAACACAATCAAGACCAAGTTCGATAGCCTGCTCAACTTCGCCAGGTGTTGCTGTTCCGGGAACAACAGGTACTCCGATTGACTGAATGTACTCAATGTTTGATCTGTTAAATCCAGGGCTTACAATAAACTTAGCTCCTGCAGCCTTTGCTCTGTCAGCCTGCTCAGCATTAAGTACTGTGCCTGCACCAACAATCATCTCAGGGAATTTCTGAGAGATGATCCTGATAGCTTCCTCAGCTGCTGCTGTACGGAATGTAACCTCAGCAGCAGGAAGTCCTCCCTTTATAAGAGCTTCTGCAAGAGGCTCAGCATCCTTTGCATCGTCGATAGCGATTACTGGTACAATACCAATTCTGTAAAGTTCTTCACAAATCTTATCCATTTTATTGCCTTTCTATTATAAAAAAATATTGTTAACTTGATTAAAACACGATTGCTTCGCTTCGCTCTCGCAATCGCTACCGGCAATTCGGAAATCGATATGCTCATTCATTCGCATATCTTTTTTCCTCATTGTCGGGCATGTCTCAAAATCAATCATGTAATTACGTGCCAGCACGATTACATGATTGATCTTGAGACATTTTTAATCAACATCCTGGAACTTTGAAGGATCGAGGTTACTTGGATCCTGTCCGATGTATGCTGAAATACCACCATCAATATATACAACCTGGCCGTTGATAAAGTCAGAAGCAGGTGATGCAAGGAATACAGCAAGTCCCATAAGGTCTTCTGTCTTGCCCCATCTCTGAGCAGGTGTCTTTGAACGGATGAATCTGTCGAATGGATGCATTGATCCATCAGGCTGTTTCTCACGAAGAGGTGCTGTCTGAGGAGTTGCAATGTAACCAGGTCCAATAGCGTTACACTGGATATTGAACTGACCATACTCTGAGCAGATGTTTCTTGTAAGCATCTTAAGTCCGCCCTTAGCTGCTGCATAAGCAGATACTGTCTCACGACCGAACTCTGACATCATAGAGCAAGCGTTGATGATCTTTCCGCTTCCCTTCTTGATCATAGCTGGAAGTACAGCCTTTGAGCAGATGAAAGGACCTGTAAGGTCAACATCGATAACCTGCTGCCACTGATCTACTGTCATATCTATCATAGGAATTCTCTTGATGATACCTGCATTGTTAACAAGAATATCAATTGTTCCTACGTTCTTTTCAACTTCAGCAACGAAGTTCTGAACCTGATCTTCTTTTGTTACGTCACAAACAGCTCCGAAAGCGTCGATTCCAAGCTTTTTGTACTCAGCCATTCCCTTGTCAACAAGGTCCTGATTGATATCGTTGAATACTACTCTTGCTCCGCTCTCTGCAAAAGCTACTGCATAAGCAAGTCCAAGTCCATAAGAAGCACCTGTAACCCAGGCAATCTTACCTTCAAGTGAAAAGTTCTTTAAAAAATCCTGCATTTTAATACCCTCCTATTATTAAGCTATTGTTAATTATTTACGTTCAATTTTGTATCGCAGCCATCTAAAGATATAACTGCAAAGCTCTCAAATTTACATCAATGATGTCATCTCACAGTCATCCATGTCATCGAAGTCCTGATTCTCTCCGACCATTCCCCAGATGAATGTGTATGCCTGTGTTCCACATCCTGAATGGATTGACCAGCTAGGGCTGATAACAGCCTGCTCGTTTCTCATAACAATGTGTCTTGTCTCTGTAGGCTCTCCCATGAAATGCATAACAAGTGCATCCTCAGGAATATCAAAATAAAGATATACTTCCATACGTCTGTCATGTGTATGACATGGCATTGTATTCCATACACTTCCAGGCTTAAGCTCAGTCATACCCATTTCAAGCTGACATGTCTCAACCTGTCCGGGAAGAATATACTTGTTGATAACTCTGTGGTTGGCCTGCTCAAGAGATCCAAGCTCTTTCTTGTTCTCATCCTTGATGATAACAACGCCTTCAGAAGGAGTTCCTTCTCTCTTAATAAGAACTGTTGGATATGTCTTATGTGCAGGTGCGCTGTTGATGTAAAACTTAGCAGGCCTATTTGCATCGCAGCTTGCAAAAGAAACATCTTTTGCTCCCATTCCGATATACATGCCCTGCTTGTAATCTACATCATACTTTTTACCATCGATGGTGATAACACCTGCTCCACCGATATTGATAACGCCCATTTCACGTCTCTGTAAAAAATACTCTGCTCTAAGCTCATCTCCGGCTGTAAGCTTAAGTTCCTCTTTTACAGGAACAGCTGAACCAGTAATGATTCTGTCAATATGACTATAAACGAGCTTAATCACATCAGGCTGAAAAAGGTCATCGATGAGGTACTCTTCTCTTAATCTCTGAGTATCGTAATGCTTCTCATCTCTAGGTGAACTAGCTGTTCTAAGTTCCATACTTGCCTCCGTTCTTGAATTACTATTTTATATGGGTACACTTCCCATTCATTCACGCAATATCATGATACGGTATAACTTATTCTTTGTCAGTTCATTTTTAAACAAAAAAGTTGCAAATCTTGACCTGATGTAAGAGCTTTCATATTTCTTACATTTTATCACATTTTGCCCTTATCCACATTGCAAAAATTGCTGTGTTTTTCAATAAAAAACGCGTTGCAATTTCCTATTAAATCAAATAAAAAAGCAACGCGGTTAAGCGTTGCCTTTAATCTTTTTATGAGTAGGACTGTAAGCCGGGTTATGTCGTGAATGATCATCTATCTAGGACTGCCGTCACCGACAGCCTCAAGCGACCCACCTGAAAGCGAACCGGGCCGGCTCATTGCTTTCTTTTCGGTCTTGCTTCGAATGGGGTTTACATGGCTACTGATGTTACCACCAGCACGGTAGTCTCTTACACTGCCTTTCCACCCTTACGCTTCTAAGGCGATTCGGCGGTCACTCGGAAAGCACGCTTTCCTCGTTACGCGGCATTCGCCGCATGCCCAGACTGCAATAAGCCAATTTTCATGCAAGCATGAAATTGTCTATTTCAGCCTGGTCGCCCGCCTCATTTGAAACGCGGTATATCTCTGTTGCACTATCCTGGGAGTCACCTCCACCAGACGTTATCTGGCATCCTGCCCTGTGAAGCCCGGACTTTCCTCTCCCATGCCCTTTCGTTTGCATGGCAGCGATCATTTATCCTACTCAGGAACAACATTATACCATAATTCTAAATTTGTGAAAGAATAAATTTAAGGAAGCAATTTCCTATTCAATGAAAAAAAGAGCCATCTAAGGCTCTTTCTAAGTGGATGTATTACTTAAACTGCTGGGTTACCAGATTCTTCAGCAGTTTTTTGCTCAACATATCTCAGGGCATCTATAGCGGATGAATAATATCCGGCAACCATCTGTGATTCAGGTGATAATGATCTGAGTGCTTTTGATTTCATTGTCTCAAAATATGAAATAGCTGCTCCGATATTGCTAAGGTCAATCGGCTTGTCATTGCAATAAAGCGTGCCTCTTGCAGTATCATATCTTGTCATATCTTTTCTACTTACAGGTTGCATACCCATGGCAACCGCTAATGAATTAATTGTTTTAGCTCTGTCGTAGGTTGTCATTATTAAAATCTCCCTCAAAAAATAATACTTAATCTTTTAAACAGCGAATTTTATTTTACTCTTTGGTGCGTAAAAGTAAATGGGGATTACACGAACAAATAGTGAAAAAAATGTGTTTAAATTGTGTTTGTAATTATGTTTCAAAGCTCGCTTGATTCCGTGAAATTCAAAGTCAAAATCCTTGGATCAAATTCAAGCTGAGGGAGATATTTTTTTATTTGTAAAACTTTAAAGTTGCTTCAACGCCTGATTTTAGATCAAACTTTGCAGACCATCCAAGTTCTTCTAATTTGTAGCTGTCCAGGGCTGATCCCTTCATCATGTTATAGCTCTTTTTTTCTGCATCACCAGGATTTTCAAAAATCACCTTTACACCTGCTGCCGCAGCGATTTCTTCAGCAATCTCCCTGATGGAAACAATTGAATCCTTATTGGAAATATTATAGGCTTCCCCGGTTTTACCATGTATCAGGATTGTCAAAAGAGCTGCCGCACTATCAAGTGTGTAGCAATAAGATCTTATCTGCTCTCCGGCGCTCTTCATCACAATATCTTTTCCAGAAGCTGCATTCCTGGTAAAAGCTGCAGTTGCCCTGCTGTCTGCAGGTGTGATACCGGGACCATATGCATGACAGGATCTGGCGATCACAAAGTCAACACCGTGTTCCTGGTAATAAGAAGCACACAAAGTCTCAGCCGCCCTCTTGCTCATAGGATAACAGGCGCGTGGATTAAGAATATCTACATATCCATAATCCGTTTCCTTAAATGTGTTCTCCTTTATATACTGTCCCTTTCCCTCTGATACATCTTCCTGCTGATTTCCAAGGCTTACCTCATCAGATGCAACCGGATTACCATAAATCTCGCCGGATGAAATAAGCAGCACTCTGCTGCCCTTTGACATAGCCGCAGAATCAAGGACTGTCTTTAAGCCAAGTATATTACCAAGCATGGTTTCGACAGGTTCTGTTGACATCTTGGCAGGATCCGCATTGCTTGCACCGTGAATATAATAATCAGCTTGTGGAAGATACTCCCCTACTTTTGTAGCATCATATGCAACAAACTCATATTCACCATCCTGCAAAAGCCCATCAAATCTGGCAGCTGTCTTTTCTTTGTTTCTGCCTGCTATGATCAGCTTTATACCTGCGCTTTTTTCTTTATTCAAAAGAGCTATAATATCCACTACAGCGGAGCAGAGCATACCTGTTGCACCGGTTAAACAGATTGTTTTATTAAATAAAGTCGTGATGCCAGGCGTGGTTCTTGCAACCAGCCTGACATCATCAAAATATTCCTTACAATATCTCATTTTTCATACCTTAAAACAGCTTCCGCCAACGAATTCTCTGCAAATTGAATTCTTTGGAAGGAAAGAATTATCAACACTTACAAAGTAGTCAAGGAACTTAAGAAGTCTTTTTGCCTCGAAGTACTCCGGTTCATTTTTCCCAATTGAGAAAAGAAGCGGCTCAGCATACTGCTTTATAACAGCAAGTTCATATATCTGAGCAGAGTTAAACATCTCATCAGCCTCCTCCTGAAATGGGAAAATATTAGCTTCCTCTCCCGCTCTTACAGAAGGCCACATATTGATGGTTGCCTTGGCACTGGCGCCTCTGGTCCTTGCATCTCTGACGATCCTTCTAAGGAGTCTTCCGTCAGTTGTAGGAATCCTGTTATGTGAATCAATACTAAGAGTCGTAAGAGCACTTATATAAATCTTGAATTTAGAACTTGCAGGAAGAGCATAGGACATCTCTTCGTTAAGTCCATGTATACCTTCTATTACAAGAACATCTGACTCACCAAGCTGCATGAAATTGCCATTCATTTCTCTTTTGCCTGTAACAAAGTTAAATTCCGGCATCTCAACACGCTCGCCATTTAAGAGCTTAACCATATCGTCATTAAACTGCTTAATGTCCATAGCTCCAAGGCACTCAAAGTCATAGCTTCCATCCAGGTGCTTGGGGGTAAACTCTCTGTTAACAAAGTAGTTATCAAGACTGATAGGATGCGGAACCATGCCATAGGTGCGCAGTTGTATGGAAAGCCTGTTGGCAAAGCTGGTCTTACCTGAAGAACTTGGTCCTGCGATCATTACGAACTTTATATCTTTGCGGTCGTGGATCTTTTTGGCAATTTCACCGATCCTTCGCTCCTGCAAAGCCTCCTGTACAAGGATCATCTCATTGATCCTTCCTGCGCAGATCTGTTCATTAAGGTCGCCTACATTGTCAATTCCCATTCTGCTGCCCCAGTCACTGGCAAGTTTCATGGTTTCAAAGAGCTTTTCCCTGGGCTCAGAAACCTTTAACAGATTTGGGTCAACCTTCATAGGAAGAGTAAGAAGCATGCCATCATGATACTTATCAAGCTGGAAATGCTCTATATATGAAGTATTAGGGCACATATAGCCATAAAAATAATCGTAAAAATCTTCAAGCTTATAGACATTGATCTCAGAGCTTCTCCTGTATTTCAAGAGAGAAACCTTGTCAGTCATGCCCTGCTTTTTGAATATCTCAATAGCCTCATCAAGAGGATAAACTTTCTTGGTGATCGGAAGAGCTTTGTCAATGAGCTCCTGAAACCTTTCAGAAACTTTTTTGACAAATTCATCAGTTATTTCAATGCCGCCTTTGATAGTGCAGTAATAGCCATTACCAATGGTGAATTCCACCTTTGTCTTTGGCTGACAATCCTTGCCCGCCACGTCTTTAACAGCTTTGATAAGCATCATTATCGCTGTTCTTCGCATGGTCTTATGGCCAATATCATCTGCAAAAGTGATAAAAGACAGATTGCCGTCCTTTTTCACTGTTTTAAAGAGTTCCCTTATCTTGCCATTGTATATAACAGCCGCAATTCTGTACTTAAATTCTGACTGGTACTCTTTTGCTATCTGCTCAAATGTAGTTCCTTTTTCGTATTCTTTAGATACTCCATTTATTGTAATCTGCGGCATAACGTCTCTCCTACCTCATTAAGATTTTTTGGGCAAAAGAAATATCGGACAATTCCTCCATTATCTCTTTCCTGCGCCATGTATGGCTGTCATCAAGACTTTTCAAAATACTCTCAAGAACAAGCCTGCCGTGATCCAAATACGGCACCAAGAGTGGTTCTTTTCTGACTAAATTACACTCGCCATAGCGGTTACAGATCCTGATCATCTGATTTTTTTTAATATCACCACTATCTTTAAATAATGTTTCTAAAGTTTTATCAAATATGCTTTTATTGTCAAAAGAGCTGTCCATAACATCTACTTTCATAGGGAAATAGTACTTCCCATCCTCATAGACAACTCTTTCATCTGTTATAAGATATCCCTTATCTCTCAAAAACTGCCTGAACTCTTCATGATCAGACTGGGGCTGAAAGACTGCTTTCCTTATGCCAAGATCATAGAGATTTCCTTCTTCTATGAGTCTCTCCATAAGCTTTCCACCCATTCCTGCGATAACTATCGCATTAGCTTCGCCTTTCTCCAGTTCTTTTACGCCATCTGAAAGCCTGGTGGAAATTAAGTCTTCAAGGCCATATTCCGAGATGTTGGCACCTGCTGCTGAAAGAGGGCCTTTCCTTACATCCATTGCAATCACAGACTCTGCAATGCCTCTCTGAACCAGATAAATAGACACATATCCATGATCACATCCAACATCTGCAGCCTTTAAAGCCTCACCGTCACTTTTAAGCATATCAGCAACGGTGATGAGCCTTTGGGACATTTTAAGTGATATATCTTCTCTACTCATG
This sequence comes from Butyrivibrio sp. Su6, assembly GCF_900108105.1. Taxonomy (GTDB): domain Bacteria; phylum Bacillota; class Clostridia; order Lachnospirales; family Lachnospiraceae; genus Butyrivibrio. The sequence goes on from NZ_FNUR01000003.1 coordinate 26,246, forward strand.
ATCAATCAAGATAATCCTTGAGCTTGCGACTGCGGCTTGGATGACGAAGCTTTCTAAGAGCCTTTGCCTCGATCTGACGGATACGCTCACGGGTTACGTTGAACTCTTTACCAACTTCTTCAAGAGTTCTTGCTCTTCCATCATCGAGACCAAATCTGAGTCGCAATACCTTCTGTTCACGCTCTGTAAGTGTTCCGAGAACCTCAACAAGCTGTTCCTTTAAGAGTGTGAAGGCTGCAGCATCAGCAGGTACAGGAACGTTATCATCCTGAATGAAATCACCAAGATGGCTGTCTTCCTCTTCACCGATAGGTGTTTCCAAAGATACAGGCTCCTGAGAGATCTTAAGGATCTCACGTACACGCTCTACAGGCATATTCATCTCTTTTGCAACCTCTTCCGGAAGTGGCTCACGACCAAGCTCCTGGAGAAGCTGACGGCTTACACGGATGAGCTTATTGATAGTCTCAACCATGTGAACAGGAATACGGATTGTTCTGGCCTGATCGGCAATAGCTCTTGTGATAGCCTGTCTGATCCACCATGTAGCATATGTTGAGAACTTGAATCCCTTACGGAAATCGAACTTCTCAACAGCCTTGATAAGACCAAGGTTTCCTTCCTGGATAAGGTCAAGGAAAAGCATTCCTCTTCCTACATATCTCTTGGCAATACTTACAACAAGACGAAGGTTGGCCTCTGCAAGACGCTTTTTAGCCTCTTCACCCTCATAGATTGCCTGATTTAATTCTTTCTTTTCAGCATCTGAAAGCTCATTTTTATCCTTGTCATCATCAAGCTGTTTCTGAGCATCAGCGCCTGCTTCCATAGCTCTTGCAAGTTCGATCTCCTGATCAGCGTTAAGAAGCGGAACCTTACCGATTTCCTTAAGATACATTCTTACAGGATCTTCAATGCTGATTCCATCAGGAACTGACAGGTCGATATTCTCCATATCTACCTCGTCCTCATCAGAAAGCATCATATCATCTTCATCAGGAAGATCGTCGTCAACTTCAGAAACTCTAAGGACATCGATTCCTGAGCTCTCAAGAACTTCAAGTACGTTATCAAGCTGCTCCTCATTGAGGTTTAAATCTGTGAAGAAATCGCTGATCTCAGAGTACTCAAGAACATTTTTCTTCTTTTTTGCAAGTGCAAGGATGTCCTTTATCTTCTGTGTAAAGAGCTCTTTTGTAGCCTCATCAAACTCATGAGTCTCTCCGTCATTTGATGTACTCTCAGCCTCTGCCTTTGAACTCTTTGAAGCCTTTTTAGCTTTAGGTTCTTTTGCTGCCTTTGGAGCTTTTTCCTCAGCCTTCTTTACAGTTTTCTTTTCCTCTGTGTCCTTTTCAGCCTTTGCTGCCTTTGCAGTCTTCTTTTCTTCTGCAGCATCATCCTTTTTAGCCTTGGCTGAAACCTTTGCTGTAGCCTTTGCAGCTGTTTTTGTGGTAGCCTTTGCAGCTACCTTTTTCGTATCCTTTGTTTCTTTAGTCTCTACTTCTTTCTTTGCCATTTTTGTATTTTCCTTTTCTATTATTTTTCATCAATCATCCGGTGAAATATCTGCGTGCGCTAACTTTTCCAGATCTTTTTTGCCCTGAATGGTCTTTGTAAGAAAATCAGGATCATCCGGCTTTAGTTCTTTCTTTTGTCTGTCATACCCCGCTGCCTTAACACCATATATTATGTCGTGGAAAGCCTTTTTCCTCTGCTCTTTGGTCTCGATCTCGATAAGATTGGTGTTGAACATCTCAGCTACCTGCCTGTGTTCGTCCTCATCAGTAAATCTGTCGAGAATAGCTGCCGGTGAAAAATTGCCGCTCTCCATTCCCATAAACAGCTCTTTTGCCACATTTCTATACAGGTCATCTGAGAAATCCTCAGGAGTTATCCACCTGATAACCCTGGAAAAGATCTGTGGTTCATCAGTAAGCCATGTCAAAAGAAGCCTCTGGTTCTTTTTGGCTCCGTCTTCAGGGGAACGTTTCTGCTGTATGCCTGACTTAGGCCTTTCAACCTTTCTGACAAGCCCGCCCTGAGAAGCAACACTGGATACAAGCCTTCTGAGATCATCTACCGCAATGTTGTATCTTGCAGCAACGGCTTCTATATAATTCTCTCTCTCCAGAGCCTCCTCAAATTCACAAAGCTTCATGGCAAGCTTCCTGTGAAATTCAGTCTTGGACTGAGGATCTGACATATCATGCTGGGACTGAAGCACCCTTACTTCAAAGAAAAAAGTGTTCTCAGCATTTTTTATTCTCTCTTCGAAAGCTTCCCTGCCTTCATTTTTAATAAACTCATCAGGGTCCTTATAGGGCCTTAGGTCAAGGACCTTTCCCTTAAGACCAGCCTCTTTTAGAATGCCGATTCCTCTAAGCGCTGCCTTTGTGCCGGCTTCATCGCTGTCATAGGACAAAATGACTTCGTCCGTATATCTTTTTAATATCATGGCCTGCCCGGTGGTAAAAGCAGTTCCCAGTGAAGCAACTGCCATATTAAAGCCCGCCTGGTGCATGGCTATAACATCCATATATCCCTCGCAGATTATCATGTAACCTGCTCTTGAATTCTTGGCATAGTTAAGTCCGAACAAATTACGGCTTTTATCAAAAATAGGCGTTTCCGGGGAATTCAGGTATTTAGGTTTACCATCTCCCATCACTCGGCCGCCGAAACCAATGACCTTCTGGGACGCATCCTGAATAGGAAACATCACTCTGTTCCAGAATTTATCATGGGTTCCCATTTTATCATCGTGGGACGCCAGCCCCGCCTCGATTATCTGCCCATCTGTGTATCCAAGGCTTTTAAGGTGCTTTGTAAGATCATCGCTTGTAACATTGGCATATCCAAGTCCAAAATGCTGCATGGTCTCATCTGTAAGCTTTCTGGACTTAAAGTACTCCATGCCCTTTTGCCCGGTTCTGCCCCGCAGCTGATAATAGTAGTACTTGGCTGCTTCTTTATTGATATCATACAGGATCTGTTTTTTATCCCGCGCCGCCTTGGCTGCAGGAGAATCATCCTGCTCCGGAAGCTTTATCCCGGCTCTCTCAGCCAGCTGTTTTACCGCTTCCTGAAATGTTAAATTGTCATATTTCATCAAAAAAGTGATCACATTGCCGCCTGCACCGCATCCAAAGCAGTAGAACATCTGCTTGTGCGAAGAAACGGAAAACGACCCGGATTTCTCATTGTGGAATGGGCAAAGTCCAAAATAATTGGAACCTTTTTTCTGCAAATGCACATATTGACCCACAACATCCACAATATCGTTCCTGGAGCGCACTTCTTCGATGATCTCATCTGAATAGTACATTATTTATAAAACTCCCCAAGTATGTGGTATATAAACTTCCTCAAACATTGAAACTGCATATCTGTCAGTCATGGAACTGACATAATCACAGACAATCCTTTCTTTTGTCTCCCCAAGGTTCATCATATTCTTAAGATAGTCAGGAAGAAGATCAACATGGTCAAGATAATAGAAATACAAGATCTTGATCATTACCTCAACCTTGCCCTCCTGCCCTTTGGCAATTGGATTGGTGTAAACACGGTCGAACATAAACTTACGTAGCCTGTGGAATGCGTCATATATCTCTTCTGACATGCGGATATCATCCTTATCAAGGCTGTTTGCCACGATGTCATGAATAAATGTATCAAGCCACTCACCATTCGTATGGCCTATCACATCGCACAGGTCTTTTGGCACCTGATCTTCAGTAATTATGCCGCCTCTGATGGCATCATCCATGTCGTGATGCATATAAGCGATCTTATCTGAAAGGCGCACAACTTTTCCCTCAAGAGTCGAAGGCGTAAGGTCCATCTCGTGGTTCAATATGCCATCGCGTACCTCCCATGTAAGGTTCATGCCCTGTCCGTAGTTCTCAAGTTTTTCTACAATTCTAAGGCTCTGCTCATTGTGTCTGAATCCTCCGGGGCAAACCTCATTTAAAGCCCTCTCTCCGGCATGGCCAAACGGCGTATGTCCAAGATCGTGTCCGAGTGCAATTGCCTCCGCCAGATCCTCATTGAGCAAAAGAGCTTTCGCGATAGTCCGCGCATTCTGAGAAACTTCAAGAGTATGCGTCATGCGAGTCCTGTAATGGTCCCCATCAGGAGACAAAAAGACCTGAGTCTTGTCTTTTAGGCGCCTGAATGACTTGGAATAAAGAATCCTGTCACGGTCCCTCTGAAAACAAGGCCTTATATCGCACGGCTTTTCTTCTTTTTCTCTTCCTTTGGAATTCATGCTCAGAGTAGCATGTTTGCTTAAGATTTTAGTCTCACGTTTTTCCAGTTGTTCGCGAATTTTCAATTTTTACTTCTTTCCGTGGGTGAATCAGTTGTCTACCAGAAAAAGAAAACCCACATCTTATATATTCGACGTGGGTTTCAAAAATCCTTTTTTTATTTTGAATTTTTTTAAATAATTATCTTGACCATTCACTTTCCCTGGTTGTGTACTGATCATTTATCCACTGAACAGCCTTTTCAAGCCCTTCTTGAGAGACCTCGAAATTCTCGGTCGTCTTAAGGCTGTCATCAGTATGTGCATAGGAATTGGGCTCCGGCCACACAGTTGCCATCAAAGTAGCCGGTCCTCTTTTATCAAGAGGTGTGAACTTGACGTTTTCCAGTGGTTCCCTGGCAAGTCTGTATCTCATGCCCTTATAGCTTCCAAAATATGCCTCTCCATACTCATAATGAGAAAGTGGAAAAAAACTTGTTAATTCTATTGCCATTTACTTTTTCCTATTAAAATCCTATCTTTCCGGTCTCCTGATGATTTACAACGTAGTACGCTGCGTTATCTGAAGGCTTGATATAAACCTGTATCTCTCTGATGCTTGAAGCCTTATTGCCCTTGGAAACATAGTCCTGTTTTGCCTTTTCAATGATATCTGTTGTTCTGATCTCATGATGGCTGTACTGAACAAACACTTCCTCTTTACAGCTGAATTGAGCTGCTTTTAAAGAAATATCATCGCTCACTGTTTTAGCTGCCTTGCGGGCCTTCTCAGAATGTGTCTTTACAACTTTTGCTGCAGGAGCTGCCTTTTCTTTTATATCATTGTAGATAGGCTCCGCCTTTTCCCTAAGATCCTGATAGATAGGTTCTGCCTTTTCTCTAATGTCATTATAGATTGGCTCTGCCTTCTTGGTGACATCTTTAATCAAAGGCTCAGCTTTTTTCATAGCTTCATCAATAACAGGCTCCGCATTCCTGGAAACCTCTTTTACCATTTCCTTAATCTCTTCTACTGTTGACTTTTTCCCCATTATCATTCCCTCCTGTTCATCTGAACTTACTCATAAATGCTGCTAAAGGTCCTATTGCATCCTGAAGATCCTTGATTGCTTCGTTAAGGCCTTCAAAATCAATCTTTGACATAGACTCAACTGCACTTGTAAGGCCTTCGCCGTTTTTCGCAACAAGACTGTCAAAATTCTCGCTGGCCTCAGTAATACTTGTAATCATGGTATTGGCTTCATTAAGGGAATCCTGAGCCTTGATCGCTGTGTCATTGATGTGATTCAATGTAGCCTCAAGCTGCGGAATAACTATAACCATTGTGACAAGCACGATACCCGTAATAGCTGCAATACAGCAGGTACTGATTTTTTGCCAAAAGAGCTTTTTCTTTGTGAGGTTTCTTATTTCTATAAGAAGCTCTTCACTATTTGCAGAAGTAACATTTTGTTCTTTATTCTCTGTATCTCCCATATGTCCCCCTTCATATCATCTACATTTTTCATATATGCAGATAATTATACACCTTTATTATTACTGTTCATAGTCTGCTGCCGCTTCAACTCTCCTGTTAACTTCATTCTGAAGTCCATTCAGGAAGCGTTCAGGATGACAGGAATTATAAGCCTCCATATATTCAGCCCAGGTTTTTTCAAAATTATTGGCCATTACCACCTGCGGCAGATAATTGTGCTTGCACTCAGTCATCATATGATAAGCTTCTCCTTCATCAGATTTTGGTGAAAGAGCCTGCGCATATGTGTATATCGGATACCACGGGCCGGGTGAAGGATTGCTTCCAAGCATTTCCACATAGGTTTGAGCGTCATAAGCTGTAAGACATTTTCTGACTTTATCTGAAAGGCCATCGTAAAATTCAACTTCCTGGCCTTCAGGTTTCATGGCATTTATACCATCTCTGCTGGTTCCAAGCCACTGAGGGAAATAGTTGTACTGACAAAAATGCGCTTTCTTATAAGCTGTATCGAAAGCCATCTTTCGCATTCCTTTTGTCTTTTTAAACATCCCGTTATCATCGATCACATAGTCGACGCCTTCAATGCCCCAATACCGCAGATCATGGATATCCTGTTCCAGCAAAGCACTGACAAATTCCATAGCCTTGTCAACGTCCTTACAGCTTTTCGTAATTGCAAGACCTGAACTTCCATGAAAGACGCTTCCTGAATTGTGCCACTGATTAGTGATACCTTCCCTGATGGTTATGGGAAGCGGAACATACTGACATCCCTCATCATCAAGGCCGGCATGTCTTATGGCATCCTCTGCTTCATAAGCAAAATCCCACCACTGATCCACCATTCCAAGAACTCTTCCTGATGAGAGTTTGGCAATGTATTCATCATAGGTCTGTTTGTAGAATTCAGGATCCACAATACCTTTTTTATACTCTTCATTAAGCTTTTTAAAGTACTGAACAGCCGTATCTGTAGTATTATAGTCAATTACCGTGTAGGTCTGCGGATCAACTATGGCAGCGCCATCATTTGGGTATCCATCAAGAAACTGTGGAGCATTTTCAAGACAAAAATATCTCCAGTCATCGCAAAGGATCGTATAAGGAATTACAGCCGTGCCATCAGACATTGTAGGCTTAGCTGCGTAATATCTTTCTATAAGATCAAAATACTGATCGAGGGTATGTATTTCAGGATAACCTGCCCATTCAAGGACTCTTGTCTGTATCCAGAAAGCTTCATCGATATGTACACATACTCTCTCTTTTCCATAGGTACTTGAAAACTGAGGAATCCAGTAAATATGTCCATCGCTTTGTCTGAGTGAATTCCACTGCTTCTGACTAAAAAGCTCTTTTACATTAGGGTACTTCTCAATATAATCATCAAGAGCAACAAGAGCTCCCGCCTCATACATGCGGACTGATTCCTCACCCGCATCTACAAAATCAGGATAATCACCGCTCTCAAGCAGTTCACTTATAGCATCATAAGCAGTCTCACTTCCAAGCCACTTCTCATGAACTTTTATTCCTGTAGCATCAGCTATCAAATTTTGGATTACATTGTTCTCATCAAGCTCTGTCCCCGGAACAGCAAAAAAAGCCGTGAATTCTTTGTACGTTTTGCCTGAAACCTGAACTTTCTCTTTTTCATCATCAGATTTATTTACAAGACATCCAACACCAATTACGCAAAACAATAAAACAATAGCCAAAACCAATATAGCTTTCTTCATTTTCTGCCCCACCTTCAAGTCAAAACACTATATGGATCATACCAGATCAAGTATTTCAAGAGGATCACTTACAAATGCATTTTCTCCCGCACCTGCTGCAATGAGTTCATCTTTTGTTCTAAAGCCCCACAAACATGAGATACATGGAATTCCTGTGTTTTTGGCTGTCATGTCATCCACGTCAGAATCCCCGACATATACACAGTCTTCTTTTTTGACAGACATCTTTTTCATAGCTTCAAGGCATTCATCCGGCGCTGGTTTTCTCTGAAGCTTATCCGTCACGCCAATCGCCACATCAGCCCACTCACCAAAATAAACATTCTTAAGCTCCTGTACTCCGTCCATAGACTTATTGGACACTATTGCTATCTTGTAGCCGCGATCCTTCAGCTCTTTTAAAAGCTCAGGAATATGTTTATAAGGTCCTGTTTTTATATTGCAGTGATCAACATAATATGCCTCATAATCACTTAATATCTGATCAAACTGCGGGTTCTCTCTTCCGCCCTGAATCGCTCTTTCTATAAGCTTCACAGAGCTGTTTCCAACAAAATGTTTTACTTCATCCAGAGTCCTCTCCGGCATATCATACTTTCTCAAAATAAAATTCACGGAATCAGTAATATCCTCGATTGTATTAAGTAGCGTTCCGTCCATATCAAAAATAACTGCTTTAAACTTCATTTTCTCTAGTCCTTTTCATAAATCTCGCCAATTTATTTTAACACCATTTTCCATATTTTGATACAAGGGAAGTCACCAGAACCTTACACTTATTCTTTTACAAAAGTTTAGATTCTGACAGCGTCCGCCACCATTGACTGAGTCTGAGGAAAACGCCTTGTCAGCTCTGCCGACGGTGATGATGATGGGAACAGTAATTTCATTCATACACCGTCGAACCCGGCATTGTAGCGTTTTCCTCAGAACCCGTCAATGGCTAGCACCTTGCGGTGTGGCTGTTTCCCATGCCTCAGGCTCCAAATCTGAGAACAGTAGGGGTGGCTACTTTTAAGGCTGAGTATGGCTAAGAATAGTAGATGCGGATACTTCCTAGAATATGTAGGACTAAGAATTGCAGGTACGGATACTTTCCAAAATGTATAGAGCTATATGCCCGTGGTTTCCGCTGTAGGAGAGCTGCAATTCTGTTATGGGCATATAGCTTGTTTTTAATAGCTCGGCCACCTGTAATAAAACCGTTTTTGGGCTTATAGCCGGATATCAGGCTTGCAGCCACCCCTTACCATAGCTTTTATCGCAGGCAATTGGGCATATACGGCAATTATCCGTCCACAGCCACCCTTTTAACGGGTGGCCAGAGGCTTGAAATCAGCCTATATGCCCATTTGAGCGCTCGTGAGGGTGGCTGGCCTCGCAAAAAGCTGCTATATGCCCAAAATAGTATGAATCAGAGGTGGCTGGAAGCTTTACAAAGCGCTATATGCCCAAACCATTATTCTTCACGATCATATGGATTGAATGGAACATGGAAAATCGGATTGTCAAAGTGAATTGGATATATAGTCATATTTTTAAGTTAACACATCCATCAACAGAATTTTCAGGAAGTGAAACTGGGCATATACGAGAAAAAATGGATTGCCACATCCATTGGATGAGTGAACTGAGGACATATGATCTCTATATAATGGTGTGGTAACCTCAAATAAGGCCGTATATGCCCAAAATCACAAGTCAAAAACCTTGTCGCATGGTGTCGTAAGCTCAAAAATCAGGCTATATTTCCAAAACAGAATCTTCACTCTCTTTACATTGAAAGACGCAGACATATAGTCACATACATCTTTGAAAGTAACCGCCCCTACTGTTCCCATCATCCTCACCGTCGGCTCGCAGACCAAGGCGTTTTTCTCAGGTTCAGTCAATGGTGGCGGACGGAGTCAAGAGGAAGATGGGACTTTGAGCAGAGCACTTGGCGAGGTCTTTCCGAGCCTAGTGCGAGCCATGGGTGAACACTTGACGAGGTTCTTTCGAGTCTAGTGTGAATCCCATCCTCCTCAGAGGAGCCAAGCGGAAGATAGGGACTTGCGACGGAACAAGCAAAGCTTGTTCCTAGTCCCTTTAGGGAAACCCACTGGGTGAGAGGGACTCTCCCCAGTGGGTATACGAAAAAAAGCCTCAGGCTTAATGCCTGAGGCTTTTTCGTATCCAGTGCGGAAGATGGGACTTGAACCCACACGACATAAACAGTCACAAGATCCTTAGTCTTGCTCGTCTGCCAATTCCGACACTTCCGCGAACCGTCGCCGCATCTCTCTCGCGACGACTTGTTTATAATAGCAAGAATAAGGCAAAACGTCAACAAAAATTTTAAAACTTTTTTACGTTTATTTTATGCTTGCGCCAATTGCTCTTTCATAAAGTCTTTTACTGCATCTATAACCTCATCAAGGCTGTTGTCATAGCAGTGAGTATCTCCTTTAATAAGAACAAGCTTACAATTTTTATATTTTGGCGCCGCATCAATTGAGTCTTCTACAGGCACAGCTTCATCGGCATCGCCGTGAACAATAAGAACAGGGTTCTCATATTTGGCCAGTGCATCCTCAATATGAAGAGTCTGTGCAACCCTTACATAGTTGCCGCTAAGTGTCCTGTTGTCCCAGTTGACAAGTTCTTCCGGAACATTTTCAGGATCAAATGGCTGTCCCAAAAGGCATCCTTTTCTTGCACCCTCTAGGATACAAAGAGCCGGAGAAAGCGGAATAAGCGCTTTTATCCTGTCTTTTTCCATTCCTGCAACCAGCATTGCAGTAAGTCCGCCCTGAGAGTGTCCGCAGAGATAGACATCTGTGACAAAATCAAGTTTTCTTGCATAATCAATTGCTGTCATAGCATTTGAGAGCCACTTATAAAGTGTATGGTCCTTAAATTCCCCATCACTTCCACCGTGACCATACATTTCAACTCTAAGAGTCGCAACTCCCAGCTCGTTCATTGCTTCCTGAACAGCTATAATGTGCCTTTCCTCCATGTGCCCTGTAAATCCGTGGATTATAACACATATCGGACATTTTTCCGCCCCGTTTTTTGGCATATCAAGCTTGGCGTTGAGCTTGATTCCATCATCAAGTATGTACATAGTAGCCTCCCCAAAAAACATTATATATTTTCATACCTTTTAAAAGTATAGCATGAACACCCCTTAGTTTTCACTGGAAATAATAAGTTTCATACCGCCTTTAAATACTGCTTTTCCGTAACCCACAGGCAATATAAAATGATCACCCTTCTTTATATCGTAATCCCCAAGATTTCCTTTTCCTTCAATAACAGAACACAAAACATATTTCTCAGAAACATCAAGAGAAAGCTCTGTCGTCACATTCACTCTTGAAACCGTATAGTACTTGCAGCTGTTAAGGAGCTTTACTCCCTGAGCCTCATCAGTATCGTGCACTATCGCATCCGACAGGTCTTTTGCCGGAACAGTAATGACATCCTTGCACTTATCAACATGAAGCTCACGTTTGCTGCCGTTCCACATTCTGTCATAGTCATAGAGTCTGTATGTGATATCACTGTTCTGCTGAGTTTCAAGAACAACCACGCCACCTTTTATGGCATGGACAGTTCCCGGATCAATCTGGATAAAATCACCCTTTGCGATTTTTACTTCTCTTATAAGATCGCTCCATCTTCCCTCATCCATCATCTTGCAGAGTTCATCTCTTGAAGAGGCATTGTGGCCCACAACAAGTGACGCTCCCTCGTCGCAGTCAAGAACATACCAACATTCTGTTTTTCCAAGAGATCCATTCTCATGAACTTTGGCATACTCATCATCAGGATGCACCTGGATGCTCAGGTCGGATTTTGCATCTATTATCTTTGTCAAAAGAGGAAACTTATCATTTCCACCATGAGCATCCGCTCCAAACAGCTCGCTGTGCTCTTTATAAAGATCATCCAGTCCCATTCCCTTATAAAGGCCGTTTTTTACAATCGATCTGCCGTTTGGATGCGCAGCTATCCCCCAGCACTCTCCGATGTCATCACCTTCAACATCATATCCAAACACAGTTCTTAATTTACTTCCGCCCCAGACATTATGGGTAAAATACGGTTCTAAAAAAATAGGTTCTTTCTCATTAGTACTCATTATTATAATTTCTCCATATTACTCTTTTGCGTTTTTACAAAAATCCTACCACATTATCGTCAATATCTAAAGATATCTTTTTGCCAAATCATAATCTGCCAAGCCTAGTTAAAAGATAGTCAGAGATCATATCTGCGGCCTTTTCATGGCTCTTTAACCCCGGATGCATACGGGAGCCAAATTCACCATCAAGCGTATTTGGAAGAGTCAGGTAAAAGACATTTGAATCGCCTGTTTCAGCCGTATATTCTGCAATTGCTTTGCTTATATTGGCGCTGATATCGTACCCCAGCATTCCATAAACCCACAAAAGGTGGGCATCAGGATAATAAGTGCGAAGTTTTTTCAGAAAACTGATTATGGCTTCCTCGCACCCTTTTTTGCTAAGAGGCTCATCTGCCATTGCACTGACCTCGCCGCCACTGCCGTTATATGCTGCAATGCCGGTTCCATCATTGGTTCCAAGATTTATAACAACTGCATCCGCCTGCCAGTCAGATGAATCGTAGGCTTTTGCAGCGCCAAGGCTTTCATTAAACTTGCCATGGGCAAGACCACAGATTTCATCATAGATTCCTGGGATATTATTTTTTCTCACCGCATCCCAGCTGCAATAAACACCCCATCCACCCTGTGAGATTATGCGGACATCGGCGTTCATCTTTTTTGCGATCATATTGATATAGTTATGACTTGATGACATATACATCGGGATCCAGTCCATATCATCACCGGCGCCATAAGTTCCCTCTCCAGATGAAATGCTGTCGCCTATAAATTCGATCCTGTGATCATATGGCGGAACCTCTTTAAACTGCCCATCACAATATAAGCCCTTAACGATCATATGACAGTCATCATCCTGGCCCATTGCCTGAAGGTCGCGGTAAAAGAAAGCTCTTTTAACTGTTCCTTCTGACATACCCCTGAAAAGACAAATATCATTCTCACCAGGCTGTAGCATACTGCGGCTCACCAGAGCTCCATTTACTTCAACCGCATACCAGGGCTCATAAACGCTGTAGTCCGCCTCAACCTTTATCCACAATTCCGTTCCACCTGTGCACACTTCTACACCGCTATTATTCCAAAAAAGAGGCAGCTCTTTCCTGTCATTTGGCCAGTTAGTCCTGCCATGAATAAAGAGCTGCTCCACTTCATCGATCCTGTAATACCGAAGGTTTTTATTTTTATCCTGTGGTTTCATAGCTATACCCCCTGTTTTTTCATACAAGGATATTTTATACCACATTCATAACAATTTACAGATATTAGCGTGACAGGGGTCACCCCCTCTGTCTACTATCTCATTTTTATCTTTCCGCTGCTTTTTCTCTCACGTTTATCATCATACATAAGCTCATCTGCCCGTTTCATAACACCGGCAACAGAGGTGTCATGCCCAGGATCAAAGCAGGCAAATCCTTTTGATATCCATATCTGTTCCCATGGATTAACACCGGATGCATTAATTTTATCTACCTGCACATCAAACTGTGCCAAAAGAACTGTTAAATTCTTATAATCCTCATTTTTCAGAATTACAGAAAACTCATCTCCGCCCATTCTAAATACCGGGCTCCGCTTAAATACTGAACTTATCATGCCACAGGCAGCATTGAGATATACATCTCCCTTATCATGTCCGTATTGATCGTTGATGACCTTAAGATTATCACAATCAAACGCCCCGATAGCAAATTCCAGATCAGAATCGCCCTTATCTATCTGCTCCTGCAGCTCCTCAGCCATTTTTTCATAGGCGCCCTTATTTTTCACATGGGTCAGTGCATCAACATACACCTGCTCATTCAGGTCATTTATATGTATCTTCGTATTATCAGAGAGCTTTTTAAAAGACCTGGTAAGCCTTCCCAGTTCATCATCCTCATCGTAAGGCAGGTCTATATCATAGTTGCCTTTTTCCACCTGTTCTGCCGCCTCAGTAAGCTGCTCAAGAGGCCTGGTTATGCGCCTGGTATATATCATCAGGAAAAGACTCGCCACCACAAGTACCACTACAGTTCCCAAAGAAATATTGAGAACAAGTCCCATCCAGTCTCCCTTAGTTTCAGATACCGGAACCGAGACAACAAGTCGCATGCCATTACTTAGAGGTAGCCACACAGCCTCTCTTGCCTCACCATTATACTGATAGCGGACAAAAGAGCTCTTTCCTGTCATACTAAATGGAATTTCATGCGAAACAGTCGCATCCGTCACATCAACACGTGGATGATAGAACAGTTTTCCATTCTCATCACTAAGATAAGCATATCCATCGTTGTAGAACTGTATGCTGTCGACTTCCTCAGCCATTGTCGAATAATCAACTTCTATCCCAACAACGCCGATAAATTGCCCCTTATAATACACTGGAGCATCATAAGAGATCACTCGAACATCCAGGTTATCAGTGATGTATGGAGTAAGCCAGATAGATTTGCCCTCGTGCTTAGGAACCGTAAACCACACAAGTTTAGAGGTGTCATTCACATCATAAAGCGTAATATCGGTGACTTTATGTTCTTCAAACCCCTGCCCCGATAGATTGGTATACCAGAAGCCTTTCACATTTGAAGAAAAAGATGGATCGATTCGGTAATAATATGTCAGAACTCCCTTCGTCTTTGATGCCATCATGCCAAAATAATCCCTGGCGTTTTCCACATGTTCAATTAGCTCATCGTCGCTTGTACCTTTTAAATCTTCTTCAACAAAAGAAACAACTCTTTCCACTGAATTCTGAACACTGTCAAAATAATAATCAAGACTCTGCTGCCCGTTTTTGCACAACATAAGAAGGAGTTGATCGGTTTTTCGACTTTCAGTTCTTCGTATAAAAACAGCACTTAACAGTGTCGTTACCGCCAGCGCCAGATATATGACGCATATGATTGTCACGGTAATTCTGGTTCTAAGTGAGCGCATTTCCTATCTCCTCGGGCGCCTCCTGCCCAACGCCAAATCCGTATAATAACCTAATATAATTGTACATTAAATACACTCTTTTTCGTTCACTTTAGAAAAATATAATAAGTCATTTGCATGAATCTGGTATTAATAATTTGTCTGAATCTGACCATTTTAATGATACCAGAAAATAGAGTATATTCTTTACCATAACAAAGCGTTAAAGGAGCAACTTATGAAAGTAGCAGCGATTAATGACCTTTCCGGCTTCGGCAAGTGTTCACTGACTGCAGATATGACAGTTTTGGCAGCAATGGGAATTCAGTGCTGTCCACTGCCAACAGCAGTTCTTAGCGCACAGACCGGATATCCTTCGTATTATTTCAAAGACCTGACCGGCATAATACCTGAATATCTGCAGGAATGGAAACAACAGGAAGAAACTTTTGACGGGATAATAACCGGATTTATGATGAGTGGTCAGCAGGCAAAAAACAGTTTGGAATTCATAAAAGGCTTCAAATCAGCAAGCACTAAGGTTTTAGTTGATCCTGTCATGGGCGATGACGGAAAAACTTATACCAACTTTTCAAAAGAGCTTCTGACGACCATAAAAGCCATGGTCAATGAAGCTGACATAATAACTCCTAACTTGACAGAGCTGTGTCTTCTGACGGATGAAAGTCCTGAGGAAATAATGAAGCTCAAGGGTGATGACCTGATAAGCGAGATCCGAAGACTTTCAGTCCTACTTGGCGGTGCTCACAACAGGATCATCGCAGTTACCGGGATTCCTCTTTTAAAAAAAGATGTGATCGGCAATTTTATTATGGAAAACGGAAACAGCAAAGTTATCACAACGCAAAGTAACGGAATTCATTATTCCGGAACAGGAGACCTCTTTGCAGCTATCTTTTTAGGCAAAATATTAAGAGGTGACAGCGCTTTTGATGCAGCGGATGCGGCAAGCTATTTCATATATACAGCCATTAAAAATACAGAAAAAGACACTGACCCAAGAGCCGGGATCTCATATGAAAAAAGTTTAAAACTACTAACAAATTGAAAACATAAAGAAAACTACACAGAAAGTGGGGAACAGACATGACACGAAGAAGCAGAACTTACACCTTAACACTTACCGGAATCTTTGCAGCTCTCATCACAATTTTCACAGCCTACATAGGCCATGTGCCCGTTGGAATAAATGGCGGATACATTCATTTCGGCGACGGACTAATATATCTTGCCGCCACCATACTGCCTATGCCATATGCCATGCTGGCAGGTGCAATTGGCGGAGGACTTGCAGATCTTTTGACTGCCCCTGCATGGACAGTGGCCACTGTTATAATAAAGAGCCTTATCGTGATCCCTTTTACCAATAAAGCTTCAACTATACTAAACAAAAGAAATATTGCCGCTCCGATCATTTCATATTTTATCTCAGCCACAGGATACTATCTTGCGGAAGCTCTTTTATTCGGAACTAAGGCAGCACTCATCACAAGCTTTTCCGGAAGCTTTGTGCAGTCCTTTGGCAGTATGATCTTTTTCCTTATGCTTGGTACAACACTTGATAAATTTGGCTTCAAAGCCAGATCGGAGGCCTGATATGGCAGATATACTCTACACTTATAAAGGCTCAATCTATGCAAATATTACCAATAAATGTAACTGCAGATGCACCTTCTGCATCCGCTTTGTAAAAGATGGCGTCGGCGATGCCGATACCCTTTGGCATAAGACCAATCCTACAAAAACCGAAGTCCTTGATGCCATACGTGATTTTGATTTTACAGGTTACGACGAGCTTGTGTTCTGCGGCTACGGTGAACCAACCTGTCAGCTGGACATATTGCTTGAAGCTGCTGCTTACGCCAAAAAAGAAAAAGGCCTTAAGATAAGACTAAACACCAACGGTCAGGGCTCGGTAGAAAATGGCCATGATATAGTCCCAGAGCTTGCCAAAGTCATTGACAGCGTCTCTGTAAGCCTAAATGCCCCTTCCAAGGAAGAATATGAAGAAGTAACAAGACCACTTCATTCCAACGGCTTTGAAAGCATGCTTGAATTCACAAAAAGATGCAGGGAAGAAATAAAAGACGTAAGATGGTCGATCGTCGATATCCTCCCTCAGGAAGAAATCGACCGATGCCTTGCACTATCACGC
Organism: Butyrivibrio sp. Su6; assembly: GCF_900108105.1. Lineage (GTDB taxonomy): Bacteria > Bacillota > Clostridia > Lachnospirales > Lachnospiraceae > Butyrivibrio. The sequence goes on from NZ_FNUR01000003.1 coordinate 42,950, forward strand.
GAACATGATATTCCGCTGAGGATTCGAAAGAAAACTTGACGAGGTCCTTTCGAGCCTAGTGCGTAGCCACGCGAAGATAGGGACTTGCGACGGAACAAGCAAAGCTTGTTCCTAGTCCCTTTAGGGAAACCCGCGCAGCGTAGCCACGCGGAAGATGGGACTTGAACTTTTCTGCCAGCCCACAAAGCCAGTATGAAAGGAGGTTCTGACACCGTCTCCCGAAAGGGAACCCCTTAGGGAACCCCACTAACGTAGAGCCCTCACTGAATAGTACTTACTGTTTGTTATGATATTTCTCTCGGTATTCTTTGGGTGTCATCCCAGTTATTTCCTTACAAGATACAATAAAAGCGCTTTGAGAAGAAAAGCCTAGTGAATTTGCTATGACCGAATACTTAAGATCTGAATACTTAAGTAAGTTTTGAGCAGTATCAATTCTGGCTTCTTTTACAAATTGACAAAGCCTTATACCAACTTCTTTCCTGAACAACCGTGAAAGATATGTTGGGTTTAGCCTGACCACCTCTGATAAAGCGCCTGCTGAAAGGTCTGCTCCCAAATTTTCATAGATATAATCTATACATTTTCTGATATGCAATGAGATTACTGTTTCTTTACGTATCTCATTCATCCTCTCCGCAAAATCCAGGCACATATCCTTATAAAGTAAATAAACATCATCAACCTTTTTACACTTATCGGCTCTTCTAATATAGATATCTTCAATCGCAACGCCTTCGGTATGCCCAAGACCTTCTTCAATACATGCCTGAGAAATATATGATGCAGCAAGAATAAAATGATAAACAGAATTCCTTAATTTGTTTCCTGACAATAGCCTTTCATCAGTCAGAATGCCCGAGCCATTCTTCTTAAGAAGTTTCTTTACTGCAAGAGAATCACCTTGGCATATGGCTGTAGCAAGGTCATCAGGAATAGCCTGACTTGGGATTTCTGCCTCATTCATTTTCTGCTTATACAGATAAGCATTAAGTTCATTTCTTATTTTCATCGTTATTACCTACCCACGTGATATTTGCCACAAATTCTTAAATGTCTTTACATTGTTATATCACTTTTTTGATATAAAAGTATGTTTTTTAATATAAGGAATTCTGATAAGCTGATACATTGTGACAGAGGTGATTACGATGGGTAACAAGAATGATCTTACAACTGGAAGTGTATCTTCCAAATTTCTAGGCTTTTTCTTCCCTATGCTACTGACAAACCTTCTTCAGCAGATCTATTCCGTTGCCGATACTGCAATAGTTGGAAAAGGAATCGGTGACAACGCTCTAGGTGCTGTTGGAAACCTCGCTTCTTTATCCTTTTTCATAATAGGTTTCTCAATGGGAATAACTAATGGATTTGCTGTGATTATCGGACAACACTATGGGTCCGATGATAAGAAAGATCTGAAAAAAGCTATCGCAATGTCCATAGAGCTATCTGGCATAATTGCGATTATGTTGACAATCGTAGGATGTATTATTCTTAAACCGATTGTTCTGCTAATGCATACAGACATAGTAATCCTTAATGAATGTCTGACTTATGGCTACATCATTTTCGCTGGTCTGATCGTTACAATTGCTTATAATCTCTTTTCCGGAATTCTAAGATCACTTGGTGACAGCCGGACGCCTTTCATTGCTATCATAGTCTCTTCAGGCGTCAACATTGTACTGGACTATATTTTGATATTCATTTTCCATACAGGAGTTGGTGGCGCAGCTGCAGCTACAGTTTTTGCCCAGGCAATTTCTGCAATGATCTGTTTTGAAAAGATTCGTCATTTGCCGGAAGCGAGCATTACACCTTTTGATTTTCATCCCGATGCAAAAATGTCTTTCCTGTTGATGAAAAATGGAGCCGGCATGGCTCTGATGAATTCAATAACTGCCATAGGAAGTATGGTGGTTCAGGGATTTGTAAACAAATATGGTGTTACATTCACTTCTGCATATTCAGTGTGCACCAGATATCTTAACCTGTTCATGCTCCCGGCACTTACAGCAGGATTTGCCGTTTCTGCCTTTGTCAGTCAGAATTTTGGTGCAAAATTGCCAAAGCGCATAATGGGCGGTGTCAAGGTAGGTATCGGAATAGCCTTTGTATCCTATATTTTGCTCGGTAGCATTATGTTGTTTATGCCACAGCAGTTAGCTGGCTTTATGCTTAATGCTGACGATACAATTTTGCTTGCATCCGGGTATCTGCGTAAATGCGGTATCTTTCTGATTCTTCTTAATCTGCTTTTTATATTCAGAAGCGCAGTTCAGGGAATGGGATACCCTTTTATTCCAATGATGTCAGGATTCGCAGAAATGGCACTCAGAATTGCAGTGATAATACTTCTGTTGCATGGTATAGGATTTAATGCCACAGCTATAGCTGATGCAGTGGCATGGGTAGGTGCATTGGCTCTTAATGCAATTTCATTTTTTATCTACTATAAAAAAATGGCACATATCTCATTTTAAAATCAGTACAGGATTAGCTAATAATTGCTGAATCGAGCTCTTGTAGACATCTACTTCCATAATCCTTGAGATTGTAGTAATCCTTTTACCTGCATCCTTACTTGAAGCACCACAATGGTACAGCTTCATGTTATTAGTGGCGTTATCAATAATACTTTTTTTCGCTTTGCTATAAATCTTCTGATATGCAACATCAGCTTTAAATGGTTCCCCATCTAGTATTAATACTTCCTCATCATTTAAATCATTGTTAAAAAGCTTCATAAAATCAGAAAGATCACTTTTTCTGACCATTTCAGATTCAATTCTTTTAATGGCTTGCGAGTGTTCCTCAGTCATGGCAGCTATCGTTAAAAGATTTTGTCCTGAAATCATAGTTTTATTCTCAATGATGTGGTCCTTCATCTTCTTAAACAGCCACACTAATTTCCTGCTTTGTTCTACTGCAAGTTCACCCTTCAATACCGTCATAAGAAGATAGACACCCTGTTCTGTAAATGCATGTGGCGGAATTCTTCTTCCACCCCAACTTGCTATCCGATTTTTGGATTTCAAATTACGAAATTCCTCAGCAGTAAGCTGGAACATGAACTCCTCTCCCACAAAGCGCTCCTTATTATTCTTAACCTGCTCGTTAAGCTTACTTGTTGTGTACCCATATATTTCAGCAAGCTCAAAGTCAAGCATTACCTGCACTCCACGAACAATATATACCTTTTCTTCCAAATCTCTATCATCCAAGAGTAGAATCTCATTCTTTTTCGTCATTGGCAAACCTCTCTGTAACATATTACATTTATATCTATTTTCGCTTATAACTTGCTATCCGAATTTTGGATAGCAAGTTTTGTATCACTTATATAACTGTATGCTTTAAGAGACGGCATATTCTTGTCCGCCTTTCAGAACTGATGTTCGAAATCATTCTATCATACTTTTTGGATTATTGCACTAGGAAATCTATTTATGAGCTATCGGTGCAAAGATATATAGATATAATGGGCGCAAAGGATAACGATTGTCCAGTAGACAAAAATTAATTTTCCGGTACGGAAAGCTCTGTAAAAATAATAGGCGAGGCGCTCCATTGAGAAGCGCCCCGCCAGTTGTCAGTCTATTTTTTACGGCTCATTATGCCTGCAACTGCTCAATCTTGTCCTGCAAACGGTCTATTTCTGCGGAGTATTTCGTATTCCAGTCCGTTCGAAGAAGTTCGATCTGTTTCTTGTAATAGTCTGCGGCCCGTTTCTTATCTCCCATACGGATACAACAAAGTGCCATGGATGCATAGGGATCCGTGTAGCGAGGCTTAGGCATACAATCAAATGTCATCTGCCAATACCGGATTGCCTCTTCATACTCTTCATGATGGGAAAAGGTATTGGCCACGGAAAATAATACGCTCCAGTCTTCCGGATATTTTTCTACCAGCTTTCGATATGCTTCTTTTGTTGCTTCAAATCCGTTTTCATATTCCTCGATGAACACAACATAGAAGTCATTCAAAGTGTTAGGGTTCTTTTGAACGGACTCCTTCAGAACTTCTCTTGCCTCCCGAAGTCTGCCGTCATCAATCAGATTGTCCAGCAGATAGAAGTAGATCCGAATATTCTTTGGTTCAGCCCTCAGGATCTTATACAGGTCCTCGATCAGTTCATGATGATTTGCCGCATCCCAGTCAAAGAGCTTTCCATCGCTGCCGAAGCAGATATTGTTGATATCGCCCTTTTCGTTGGGGCGTAGTTCCAGCGCCTTTTTTGCACAGCGTACTGCCTTTTTCTTCAGATTCTCTGCCTGATAGCGATAAAGATCTGCCAGCAGAGAGATTGCGTCATGATTCGTCGAATCCGCTTCCGTTTCGCCAAGAAGGAAGCTTTCCTCATTCTCGAACTCTGCATTTGACAGCACTTTTCCATATTCAATTTTCTTCGCGATACTCTCGTAGTGTTTCTCAGTGGAGTATTCAAACAGATCATCGATCTGTACTCCAAAGAGCGATGCGATATCCGGGAGCATGGTCATCTCCGGGAGGGAACTGTCTGTCTCCCATTTACTGACCGCCTGACTGGTCACTCCAAGTTTCTTAGCAACATCCGACTGGGAGAACCCCTTGGAGCGCCTCAGGTCTTTAATTTTCATTCCTATTGTTTTCATAAAACCGCCTCCGATTGTTGTATTCATGATCATGTAAGTTCATTATATGTATCATTCGTACAACTATCAATTTCAAATTAGTTGGTTTTATGAAACCATTGGTTGTTTTTTAGGCATTCTCCACGTTCTCCACGTCATCCGTCCCCTAGTTCCATTTCAGCTGTGCGATCCTACCAAGGAAGATGGAACTGCGACAGAATTGACGAGATGGGACTTTGAGCAGAGCACTTGGCGAGGTATTTTCGAGCCTAGTGCGAGCCATGGGTGAACACTTGACGAGGTCCTTCCGAGTCTAGTGTGAATCCCTGAACCCACGCAGCGAAGCTGCTGGGTGAGAGTCCCCTTCCGCACAAAATAAAAGGACCAACTCATTCGAGTTGATCCTTTTGTTTCGTGCGGAAGATGGGACTTGAACCCACACGACATAACCAGTCACAAGATCCTTAGTCTTGCTCGTCTGCCAATTCCGACACTTCCGCATTTTCTATATATGTACAAACCGCTTCAATTGCACTAGATAAAATCTAGTGCAGGAGAAGGGACTTGAACCCTCATGTTGTTGCCAACACATGGACCTGAACCATGCGCGTCTGCCATTCCGCCACTCCTGCGTGCAACGTAGTTAATGATACTCACTTTCAGCCACACTGTCAAGGCTTTTTAACACATTATTTTAGATTTTTTTCACAATTTTCAAAGCCTCGTCAACTTATCTATGTAAAAATACATTTTCTTCATAACATCGGAAATATCCTTATAGTGCAGTGCACAAGCTGCTGCAGCCACTGCAAATACTGCTGCGCATATAAAGCTTACAAAAAAGAAATTCACAAATCCAACTGCAAGGAAAATGCTGGCGCAGGTAAGAAAGCCTATGATCGCAGTGAGTGTCCTCATCAGTTCCTGGTGAAGGACGGTTGCCTGCATTACTATTCCCTCTCTTTCTGAAAATACCTCATCCTCAGAAAGCACTTCAAAATCAAGCTTTTCAAGGTGTCTTAAATAATCTCTGAATCTCTTTTCCATATTTCCTCCATGATGTTAATACCAATAAGTCCGCTCCCAAAGGAGAGTCTAGGAATATTATACTATATTTCGTTTATATTTACACTATTGTTTACAGCTAACAACTCAAGAATATCCCGATTAAACTGATCATTTTGAGCTATCGCCTTTTCAAGATCAATTCCTTCCTGGTCTGGAGCGCATTCACCACAGATATCAACGCCCATCACTTCTTTCCCTGTCAAAAGAGCCTTCGTAAACTCCAACACTTCCAAGGCCGTAAATTCGCCCTGGTCCCAGTTGGTTCTAAGATAATCTGTCCTGATCACATCCTTATCAATCGAAAGATAAACCGGATACTCCGTCTCAGGAAGCCTAACTCTAACACTACCGGCGTCGTCACTCCCATTACCCAAATCCAGGATCACATCTTCCCTGTCATAGAAGTGCACTCGGCATCTATCCGCCTCATCAAGCTCATCAATAAGCTTTCTATCCGCCCCTATCACATGCACATCCCGCACATTCGCATTTGTATCAAGTACATTTTTTACCCAACTCCCACAGGAGAGGATATCTCCAAACATTGAGGGCTGCATGTCGGGGTGATGATCCAGAACCACAAGCGAAAAAGGCTCTTTTACCATATCCAGCAAAAGAGCTGACATATAATGATAGTTCCCTGAATCAATGAAATGAATTCCATTGGCAAATGCATGCAGATTAACCGTGTTTTCTCCGCGCTCCGCATCAATGATTGCCTCTTTGATAGCCGCCTTAGCAGCATCATCGCACAGGCAGTTTGTCCCCGAAATGTCTTTTAAATCCAGGACTTTTCCACAAAATGAAGAGCCTTTATCTACTCGATAAAAGCTCTCTTCATCATAAATACCTGAAAAATTAAATACCGAAAATTCTGCCTTCATATCAAGTCCTTATATCTTCAGACACTCCACATATCAAGTCATCTTGCAAGATCAGCCAGATGTACGACCGCATCATCTGCAATAAGGCTTTCGCCGTGCTCCTCTACAACCATAGCTTCCGGAGCATTTACAGTGAGCATCTGAGAATACTCAACTCCAGCTCTTCTCATGTCATAGATAATGCTCTCATTGGCGGACATAAGCCCTGCAATAAGATAATAGCGATCCTCATATTTATACAAACTCGAGTCAACAATCGGAAGTCTCTGAACAACCTTGGCAAATCTCTTCACTTCATCAAAATTATCAAACTCCATCATGTATCTTGCATACTCTGAAAGCGGCTGATAACTTGTAGTAGCCTGCTCCATAGCCGTCGGATCAAAATCATCCTTGCCATATATTCTATTGATAGTATCTGTTACATTTGTGATAACTTCATTAAGCGCAACACCTTTTTCCTTGCCGGTTTTGGCTTTGATGTCGTCCACCTTTTCCTGAGTCAGCATTTTAAGGATAGTATCGGCTGCTCCACGAATACGGTCTGTTGCTTTCTGAATATCTTCATTGCTCATCTTAACTGCGAAGATGCGCACACTTCCATCCATCATCATGTTTTTGCTCATCATCATGACCTCAGTCTCCGGGTCATAATCGAGCTGCGCCCCAACTTCCCTGTTGAGTTGTGCAAAAAACGAAGTAGTGTTTTCTGCACCTTCTATAACTGCCTCAGGAGTAAGCCCAATTTCATGAAGTTCTGATGCCGCAATACTGCATTCTACTGTGGTTGCATTCATTTTTACTATAATCATTACGCATCATCTCCTCTCCTTGGATACATTTCTCCATTTTTGTACTGTAATTATATATCTCAGGATTAGCACTGTCTAGGTGAGAGTGCTAAAATTTCTATTAACACTCTATAATATTACAGTAAGATTATCGGCTATCATGCGTGAAAACTAAAGTGTTAGTACTTATTTCCTGATGTGCTTACTCTTTTCTGCGGCATCAAGTACGTCAGGTGTAGTGCCCGTCTCGCTATACTTTCCAACGAACTCGCACCTTATTGTCACGCGGTTCGCGCCTCCAAGTGTACAGGTAAAAAGAGTCAGATCCCAGTCTCCTGCTTCCATTTTCTCAACGTCATAAGCTCCCAGAGTCTCCATATTGGTGACCTCATAGTACTTACTCATGCCGTTCATATCAGTAACAATTACCACGTCACCGGAAGTGAGCTCGCTCAATTTACCAAAATGCTCAGTGTAATTGTGCCCAGCTATGATAAGGTCATCGTCGTACATGCTGCCTTCATATCTGCAGACAGCATACTTGGCATCCTCCTGACTCCAGGAACTCTGCACAGGTAAAAGAAGCTCCAAAGAAGGAATCTCAAGTGTACCCACAAAGCTATGTCCGTCCACATCAACAACAGGCATTTCCCCGGATAAATTCTCCAATACCGTGCCCGGCATCTGTTCAATGACGCCCTCAAGCATTTCATCGGAGGCTGTGCCTGCCTCAGACGATTCATCAAGATTATGTTTTAGTAAAAAAACTGCTATAAAAATAAGAGCAGTACCGATCAAAATATACTTATGACCAATATGATCTTTATGCATTCTGCCTCATTGCCTCTTCAATCGCATAAGAAAGCTGATCGGGGCATGATGTATTTTTAAAACCACACTTAATGCCACGAAGCTTTGCTATGGCATCCTCGCACTTCATTCCTTCTACAAGCTTGGAAATTCCCTGCAGGTTGCCGTTGCATCCATTTGTAAATTTCACTGCACCTATTGTGTCTCCGTTAAGCTCTATATCAATCTGTGTTGAGCATGTGCCTTTTGTCTTGTAAACCATTATCTCTTACCTCTTTTCTCTAACTTTATTATATCAAACTTCAGCCTTTTATACATTTGTTAAAACCACGTGATCAGTAACAAATATATATTTTAATATACAAAATTGCACCCTGTGGCTGACCACAAGGTGCAATCAACATTGATCACATACACATACTAAATCCGGCTGCCCTATCTGTCAACCGGCATTCTTCCTGTTTGCCCTGATTCCCTTGATAATAAACAGGGCTCCTGCTATCAGCAATATAGGAAGTGGCCACCAAAGCTGACCTGTCTGTGGAAGTCTTCTTGCACCAAGTACTGCAGGAAGATTTCTAAAAGCTCCTAAAACTTCCGGAAGATCAGGTATTCCAGGTGTTTCCGGTGTGTCTTCTGTTGGTGTATCCTCATCTGGCGTATCAGGTGTTTCCGGCGGAGTCTCAGGTGGAGTTTCAGGTGGTGTCTCCGGCTCATTATACGTGTTTTCCAGAGTAAAAAGAATCACCTTGCTGCTTTCACCATTATATGAGCTTTCGCTTGTACTTACCGTATAAGGAGAGTCACTGCTGATATTCTCTTTTATGGTCCAATCGTGAGCTGTAACCTCTCCTGACTCCCCCCTGTAATCCATATCAGACCAGGAATAGAACCAGTTATTTGACGCACTGAGCTCAACTGTCTGAACCTTTTCTCCATCTCTGTAAAGATCAACACTTATATATGGAGGGCGCTTATCCTCATTATCTGTATCTTTCCAAACCTTTCTTATTTCATAGGTCTTTGGATATTCCTGAGAGCACTTAGCTCTTAACACAGGTGCGTATACAGGGTTAACCCAGGTGTCATTTGCATCCGTTGTTGGTACTGAGATCAAAAATGTATCAACTGCATAGGTACAAGCCTCTACTGGATCATATAAAGCTTCTGTCCTTATCATGTAAAGTCCCAGGTGAAGCCCATCAAAAAACGCTTCTCCATTTACGTCAGAAACTGCATGTGCAGTAACACTCATATGACTGTATACGTAAGGCTCAATGGTATCAATTATTACATCCCACTGGCTCTGATCTGTAATGCCGTTAAGATTGGTCACAGGCTGATCTTTAAGCTCATCTATCAGTGTAAACTCACCATTTTCACTGATATCTGCCACCAGATATGCATCAACCTCCATGCCTTCAAGGAGCTTGTCATCAAACTTAAACTGCAAAGTCATCTGCCCCTTATCCTGCCAGCTCATATCGATAAGGTTCCTTGCTTGAACAGGAAAAGAAAAACTTCCAAGCATCAATAATAAAACAGCCACAAACATCACTATTCTGTTAAGATTTCGTGTCAGTTTTTTCATCCTTCAACCTCAATTTTTTGCTACTTTTTTTGCCTTAGGTTTTCTGGTCATTACCATAAATACTATAAATGCAATAAGCAGCATTGGCGCTCCAATAAAAGGCGCTATCATAAGTGTTCCGTACCTTGTTGCATCTGCCGGTACGATAAGTTTTGTTTCTTCATTATAATCAACACGCTTTGCTCTTACAAGGAGCCTGTGAGTATTTACACCATAAGGCGTACAAGTCACCAGCGTGACGTATTCTTCTCCATCTACTATTCCCAGTCCTCCGGTATCTTCCGGTAAAACTATGCTTATGTTATCAACCTGATAAGCAAAGGTCTGATCCAGGATATGTAGTAAAAATGTATCTCCAACGATCATCTGATCAAGATCTGTAAAAAGTTTTGCCGAAGGAAGTCCTCTGTGCCCCGATAAAATACAGTGGGTACTTGTTGTACCTGTTGGAAATGAAGACCCTTCAAGGTGTCCTATTCCCATCTGTAAAACTGTTTCTTCAGTTCCGTGATATATCGGAAGTCTCACTCCAATATTTTCTATTTCTATAGTTCCTATAACTCCCGTTCCTGTCGGATCAAGGGTGTCATAGTATTTAGCCTTAAGTTCACCGTCCAATGTTAAAAAAGAACTCGACTGCGCCTTAGCAAGTCTCTCATTAAACTCTTTTGCAGCCTTCCAGTAAGAAGAATAATCTTCTGTAGTAAGATTGGCCAGTGCTTCATCATAGCTTGCCACAACTCTGCTCTGGTGTTTTGTATTGATATAGTTACTTATTGAGGGATAAAGAAAAATCGCAACACCCACTATAAAGATCAACCCAAATATAATGTTGGGGAGCTGACTTTTCAGTCCTTTATTTTTTTTCATCTATTACCTGACTCATTTACTTGTTTTTTTCTTCAGGGGGAATCCATTCCCCCTGAAGACTGAAACTAACAAGATTCAAATATATATAAACTTTTTCATACCCCGTAAATTATTCAGCGTTCTGCTTTCTGCGAACGATAAAGTACGCAGCCCCTGCAACTATAAGTACAACACCAAGTACATAGAAAATTGTTGTACCCATTCCACCTGTTGAAGGAAGAATTGAACCAGCTGTATTTTCAACTGTAAGTGCTGTAAATGGCGCTCCATTTTCTTCATATCCAACTACGTTTACTGCCTGGTGATTATTGTCATCACCCTGCTCAGTTGCAGTCTTAGATGTAATTGTAAATGTAATAGGTGCTGTAAGGAGGTTATATCCCTCAGGAGCCTTTGTCTCTGTAAGCTTGTACTGATCAGCATCAAGACCTGTAATCTTTATAAGACCCTTATGCTCTTCATCGGATGGTGTAACAAGAGTTGTTGTAGTTGTCTCATCACTTGCTGTAGCAACTCTGTACTCACCATTTCCAAGATCTACAACTTTTATTGCTTTAGCATCCTTAGTGTTAAGTGAAAGTTCAAACTCTGCTCCTGCAAGCTTTGTTCCGTTGCCATCATTCTTAACAATATCAAGCTTGTATGTGTATGTTCTTGTCCAATCCCACCCTAAATCTGGATGATTGTCGTATGTTATGCGGGATTTGTTGTCATTACCAGCTCCGAAAGCGTTTGAATCATCACCTGTAGGAATTCCAATAACAGCATTTTCATTAAGTACTGCGCTGTAAGTAATTGTAATAACAGTATCTTTAGCAAGTGCTGCAATGGCATCATCATCAAATGTAATGTTGAAATGCTGATTATCATTATCAACATAATTGACTGTATAGCCCTCTGTTAACGTATCAACCTTTACAGAACCCTTAACAAGGTCAAGAGATTTTGTCATTTCATCTTCAAACTTAAGTCCTCTAACACCAGGCTGTACAGTTATTGTACTCTTGAAGTTTACAGTCTGTCCGATATCAGCATCATCTTTGTCACCGAAGTCTCCTGTTGAATCTTCTTCAACCTTCTTATCTGTAGTTGTTGTTCCGTTCTTATCAGCTACTTCTGCATTAGGATTTGTGCTATTAACTGTTACAAGAGCACCAGTTGTTGTCTGAATGAAATAGTATCCGTAAGGAAGATTTGATACTGTAAAAGCTTTATCAGTATTTTCTGCATCTTCAACGACTGTTGCAACTAGATCAGCATCTGTAACGTAAGCCTTAATAGCTTCAATATCAGCTTGTGTAAGTTCTTTACTAACAGCATCACCTGTTTTATCTTTATTGGCTGTGTAAAGAACATTTCCTGCTGTATCAACCTCAAATCCAGCTGGAGCTTCCGTCTTTCCTGACACAAGCTTATAGCTTATGTTAGTTCCATCTGTTGTAGCATCAAAGACCTTATAAATTTTATAAGTTTCATTTGCATGTGTGTTTTTTACTGTGATTGTAGCAGCTCCTGTTACTCCATCTGCCCTAGTGACTGTTTCAGCTGCGCATACGCTGATGCTAGCACTCATGATCATTGTCGCTGCCAGCACGCCTGTTAGTAGTTTCTTTAGTCCTTTCATTTGTGTCCTCTCCTTTGAATCTTGTGTTATTTCTTAAATGTATTTTGTGCCAATGGCACCTGTTTAAAATGCTTTCGCATCAAAAACCCTTAACTGCTCCCAAAATGGGCCTTTTTCTTTCGCCTCGTAAGTGTTAATGTCATTCCCGCAAGGGATATCAATACGAGTCCAAATCCCGCCATTTCAACCGTTCTTTCACCTATACCCCCTGTTTCTGGCAAGGTAGTCGGAACAAGCTCATTACGCTTATTGGTAAACTCTAAAGTTCCTGAATTGATACCGGTCTTACATTCATCAGTATATTCCGCTGTGTAATACACATTGTTTACTTCCGAAACGTAATAGAGCCATAAGTATCTGTCGATTATATTTCCGTCATCATCATATACGTAATAATATCTTTCCAGATTATCAATTGTCGTTGTCCACTTGCCTGACTTGGTAAGAGTCAGGGTCATGAAACTCTTTTCATCAATGGATACTGCTGATTCATTCTCGTCAGAAGATGAAGCAGTAGTCGGTGATTCGATTTCAACATTAACGGAATAATTCACATTCCAATTATCTTTTATCAATACAGTTGTATCCTGATGAATAGTAAACGTGTATGAAAGAGTTGTCCCATCACTTGGAATAGTACTCAGATCAATTTCTGAATCATTCACTTTCACATACAGCGGACTCACAAAGTTATGATAATAATCATACGAAGCGGTAAAGCTAACCGTAACTTTAGAGCCATCCTTTACGGAAGGATATCCTTTATACTCCGTAACATTATTTCCTGCGCTACGATGATCAACATTAAGTGTCCAATAGTTCTCGCTTATTTCAGAAGTTTCAGCTCCTGTCCTACGCCCTAACTTTACAGTAATACTATCAGGCATGGTCTCATCTTCATTTTCCCAATACTTATTTATAGTGATTGACGTAGTAGTCTTGGTATTAGTAAAGTTATAATCTGTTCCCTGGCTTATAGCTACTATTTCGTTTCCGCCAGTGTACTCATTTCCTGAAGGCAGGTTCATTGAATAAGTCGTAGTATCTGCAGATGGCATATAGAAGTAAAGTGGAGTACTCTTTAAAAGATATCCTTTAGGTGCCTTAGTCTCTACCAGCTTGTAAGCCTGATTGTAGGTAAGGTGCTGTAAAGCTACCAGACCATCTTCCCCAGATATATATTCAGAAGCTGCATTATTTGCTGAATCTTTCCATGTCGCTGATGAGGAATCATATATGATTCTCTGCCACGAAGATCCTGTCCATTTATAGAGGGCAAATTCTGCTCCACCTAAGACAATTGCATTGTTTTCATTGTCAACCTTATAGATGTTTATTCCATGAACATCGGCTTTTGCTCCAGCCTCTTCCAATATGATAGTTTTTTCGGAATCAGACGAGCCTTTGTCTTCCGCAATGCCTTTTAAAGTAGCCTTATTACTTGCTAAAATCGACACCTGACCGGAACTATCACTATTGAAGGTATACCTGTACACTATTCGCAGATGCTTTTTATCAGGAATCTTGAATTCAATAGTGTTATAAAGATAATATCCATCGTCCTGCCCTGAATTATCCCAATAAGAAGCCTTTGTCTCATAACTTCCCACAGAATAGGAATACTCATCAGTAGAAAGCTCCGACAATGTTTCATTTCCTGCGGAATCAGTTATAACTTCATATACTTTTATATGTCCCGCAACAAGCGTTGCTCCAAATGAAGACTGTGACTTGGCCCGCAATGTATCAGTGAGTGTAAGCTCGTCGCTGCCTTCCAACAGGTCAGCGGCATTTTCATTAACCTCCAGTGTGTACTCAATTGTATCTTTTGCATCAAGTAAGTTACTGTTTGATGTTTTTTCCAGAGCAGTCTCTGTCTTGGTAATGTTCTGAGTCTGTGAATCGCCTCCCAGTTCATTTCCACCTTCATTTTTCAAGGATACGCTGTTTGTAAATGTCCTTATGCCATTTGTCGCACTTGTCCAGTCAGGATCATCGATTTTTGCTCTTACTCTGAGGTAAAGCGTTTTCCCTTGCAGATTAGAAGGGCTAAATGTAACTTTGACATTTTGACCATCTATGCTCTCATAGAAAGAAGTATTTAAATACGTTGCACTTCCACCTGAAAAAGCTACTGCACCGTTGAAGCTGTCATTATCTGCTATCTCAAGTCCGTAATAGTCAGTTTCCTTATATGTATAACTGTCTATAAGGCTCACTCCGTCAGGCAATGTATCTGTTGCCGTAAGAGTTTCATAATTGCAAATCTCAGGAATATTTATCTTAATACGCCAGGTAAGTATTCCGGATTCCAAAAGATCTTCAGAGTAATAATCATAAGCTGAATCAGAATGCGTACCTTTTCCATCGTATTTGGCAATTATCGGTTCATAGTTTTGTGTATCTGTAGAAGAATAGCTTTGACTTCTCACATATGCATAATTCTGAAAGGATGTAGTATTATTACCCTCTCCTATGTAGCCTGTTGTATTGTATGTAAATTCCAGATCAGTTGTAAGGTCTGAATAGAACCTGATCACAAAGCCCTTATATCCTGATACTCCTCCAACAGTTACTTCTTCGCCATTCTTCACAGATATGTTTCCGCTATATCCAGCCTGTCTTATAGCAGCTTCAAGGTCTGACAGCTGAGACTCTGATAGATACTCATTACTATCCTGAATAGCATCCGTAAATGACCAGTACTCAGAATTGTTATTTCCTTCATTACATTTTATTGGAGCATGTATTGTAACATTCCATTTAACAAGTACTGTGGATGCATCATCAGTAGCATTATCTATGCCGTCAGCTTTTTTCTCTACTACCTTTGTATTGTCACCTGTATATACACTTGCTGTCTTGTCATCTCCATAGGTTTTACCATTCAATTCCCTGGTGATACTCGCTTCATTGACAAGACTCCCCCATTTGAGGTCAAAAACAGTGTAGGTATAAGTATAAGTAAATTCATATGTACTATAATCATCCGATGTAAACTTATATCCATTTTCATCAAGACTGATCTCTTGGCCAACTTTTAAAGAGGCCGTTTTACCACTTGGCGTTGAAACACTGGAAACCTTTATTTTTCCAACGTAAGGTGTTGAGACATCTTCCCAACCATTTTCAGCCAATGTATGAACAAAGTCTTTTAGTGTATAACCATTTAAGTTATTACCCAGCGAATTAAGTTTGATAGTCCAGGTAACAGTCTTATTGGCTGTATCTGCTGTTCCATACTTATCGATATTTGGAACATTACCATTAATATCAGTTTCTACCGTATATGACCTGTTCTTTTCCTCATCAAATACAGCCTTTACAGAGTTATTTACTTTAACAGGCGTATCGGTTCCCGCTACAGAATCTGGCACATTAAATGTATATGTGATTGTATAGCTCTCACCTTTACCAAGATCAGGGAGACTGATTGTGGCTGTTCCATCAGTTCCAACACTTACCGCATTTCCGGAAGCTATATTAGTGCCATCACTCTTTGTTATCTTAATCTTCTTCAGCTGGTTTTTCAGATTGATATCACTCGTCAATCCGGAATTCAGATTCTTATCAGTCAAACTATTGTTATATACAGTCAGGACATCCGTAAGAGTAATGCCTGAGGTACCTGTTCCATTATTGGATGAGATAACAATTGTATAATCTATAGTTTTATTTGTTTCATCATAACTTGAAGCTTTTTTCTCAAGTGTCAGGTCATAGCTATCGCCTTTTACAATATAGATGTATATTTTTAAGTCATCATCAAAAACATACTCTTTATATGTCTTTTCACTATCACTATTGGCATTTGCCATTTCGACAAAATAAAAATCGCCTTCGATTTCCTGCGTACTGTTCTTGGCAGCAAATTCAGGATAATAGGTGATAGTCACAAGGCCGCTTTTTTCAACCGAAAATGTACCAACAGCTTCATTTTCTGAGTTATAAACCATACCTGATATTGCTTCATAAACTTCTATCCCATGTTCAGCAAGATCATAAGTAATTGTTGGATTTTCTGCACTTACTGTATTCTTGGCAAGAGTATACTCAATAGTAAAATACAGCTTGTCACCTGCAGTTACTTCTGCACCGCTGCTTATGGGTGTTCCGCCGCTGTATGTTTTTGAACTTCCACTGCCTTTTTCATCAGGATTTTTAACTAAAGTAACACCAGTGATAGTCATTCCCGCTACTGTTGTGTATACAGTTGCTGATCCAGATGTACTGTCAGCTGCATATGCTGTAAGTGAAAAGAGGTCAAAAAAACTATCTATTCTCCCTATAAGAGAAGTAGCTTCATCGCTATTTTCTTCTTCACTCTCTCCGGCTTCACTAATTATTTCTTCTTTTACTTCGTCACTATACTGGATTATAAGCTGATTATCTTCAGTGACCTCATAGCTTCCCTTACCATCATCAAGTTCTGCAGTATCCGTCTCTGCTGTTCCAAACTCTTCAGGAATCTCAAGGTGGATATCATCACTAACAACCGCCTCTTTTGGCAGAACATAATTAAAGGTTATTCTAAGCTTATCAGCAGGCTTTATATCATCCTTGTCAATAACTTCCCATTCACCATCGGCATTTTTACGCTCAATGATCGTCTCTGTGACGTATTCCAAAAGATCTACAGACTCAGGAATATCTAATGCTGCCTTCCCTGAAGAAAGGCTAGTTGACTTTTCAGCATCCAAAGAGCTTCCGGAAGAAGCCATACCTGATGCCTCACTTGCAGAATCCTTCACTGTAGATGCTGATGAAGCACTTGAAGATATGCCTGATTCATCCTCTGATGATGCTGCATTTGAAGCCTCGCTGCTCGTTGCAGCTGCAGCACCAGCTTCCGGAGAGTTTTCCTCTTCCTGAATCTCATTGCCGTTTTCAGAAACTGTTTCAGGGGTAGCATTACCAGACTCTTCATTAGAAGTCTCTTCTGCAGTGCCCTCTTCATTCTCTAATGATACGGAACCCTCCCCGCTCTCCTCATCTTCTTTTTGCATCTGCTCTATAAGCCCCTGCTCAAACTCATTATCAGCAGTTTCCATAACAAGTCCAACCTGCCCTGCACCTTCTTCAGTCATTGCAGTAGCAGGCTTATTAAGGCCATAAAGCGTAGCCGTTCCTGTAAAAAGAGAAAGACAAAGAACAAAGGCTAACCACTTTTTTCGGTTCTTGTGATTTCTTATGTACTTTTCTGCGCGATTTTCAGTCTCCCCTCGCATTCTTTTACCTCAATCGAAGTCAATTGAAAGTTACCGTTATCAAAGTCCTCCAAATACATTAAATGGATAGACCCTAAATATCACTTTCCCAATAAGCTGCTCTTTAGTAACGCATCCCACCACGCTACTTCTTGAATCTATCGATGCACTTCTGTGATCCCCTAACACAAAATACCTGTTTTCAGGCACCTGATACGGAAATGAAATATCTGTTGGTTCAAGACTTTTGTCAGTAATATAACCTTCGTCAAGAACCTCCCCGTTAACAGAAACATTTCCGTCGCTGTCAATATTTATCCAGTCTCCAGGTGACCCGATTACTCTTTTTACCAGGACTTTGTTGTTATAATAAAATGCTATAAGTTCTCCCGGTTCAAAGCCCGAACTGTTCTGGGCTATAACTATCTGGCCTGTATCAAGAGTCGGAGTCATTGAATCACCGTTTATCTTAAGAACGGTGATAAAAAAGCTGGAAATAAGTACAGCCAAGGCAGCAACAACAACGACTACAAAAAGCGTATTCCTAAGTACTGTACGATATTCCTTTTTACTGTTTTCCCTCTTAAGTTCCTTCTTTAATTCCTCTATAGAGGGTTTATAATCCTTTACTTCACTCATCAGCTTTCTCTAATTAACACGCCTTTTCCTCTTTTTCTGTAACTTCTCTAAGAGGTCCGTATTTCTTTTCTGCCTGTTTTTCCATAAGTTTTATCTTCTTACGGGATTCTTCAATTTCCTGCATAAGCTGCTGATATTCAGCACTTGCATTCTTTTTAAGGGTTTCCACATACAGATCAGCCGACTTCTGGGCTGCTTCCATGATGCCTCCAAGCTGGATGGATGCTTCAGCAAGAGACTGTGAATTGTCTATCTTCATAAGAGCATCATCAACCTGCTTTTGAAGTTCTGCTTTCTCTCTGGTGAGTCTGTTCTTTAGACCTGCCATATCTTTTTCGAACTTCTCCTGCATCTGAGCCTTCTGTTCACCAAACTTAGCTCTCATCTGAGCTTTTTCTTCTTCAAAATTATTGAGCATTTTAGCTCTCTCTTCAGCAAAATCACGCTGAAGCTGCAGTTTCTCTTTATCTAATTCTTCCTTATATTCCTGCTCATGCTTTTTGGCGGCTTCCGCCTCCTCAGAGTAGGTGATCATCATCTCCAAAAGATCTGCTCTGGAGAGTTTCTTTAAATTTATATCTGACATACTTCTCCTTATTCAGGGTAAAAAAATAAGGTATGTTGCGACTTCACCGTGTCGCAAAATACCTTTTCAAAATTTATGACAAGGCAGTTGCAATACTAAATGACCAGTCGCTGAAATTACTTCCATGTACACCCTGATGCCACCTGCATCCAGGGGTTCTTCCCTGAACTTATATGTACCGTAATTACTGCAAATAAATAGACCGTCTGTTTTACACAGTCCGGTCACCATTAGTGCTTAAAATATGCACCAGCAACTGGCTGTCTGTCACATACCTATGTGATTTAGACCCTTTAGCTTTGCGTCACCACTTTTCAGCGGTTTTGCCCTTGTATCATACTTAACAAAAATTCTGTTTTTTAAGTACCAAACTATGATGTCTGAATCCCTTGTAATGTTGAATATACAACATAGCACACATTTTTACAACAGTTTTTTCATACATTTTTCACAGTTTCCATTTAAAAAGAGCTGGAAACCGCTCCAGCTCTATGAAACAAAATTTTATATTTTTTTTAGATTTTTCTCGTTTCCTTCTTAATAGTTTCCATGAAATATTAACGTTTTAACGATTTTAGTATCTGCAGCATCTCATCAGATGTGGTTATTACCTTACTATTTGCCTGGAAACCACGCTGAGTTGTGATCATATCCGTAAACTCTTTTGCTAGGTCAACATTACTGCCTTCCAAAACTCCCGATGACATATAGCCGCCATCACTTGTAATATCCATATACATAGGAACACCCGAGTTAAGTGAAGCTGCATAAAGATTATCACCAACCTTCTCAAGGCCCATGGCATTATTAAACTCTGCTACAACTATCTGAGCTTTTTTTACAGTCTGTCCGTTTGAGTATCTTCCAAATACAGATCCATCAGTACCAAAAGAGATTCCTACAAGCTCACCTTCCGGATATCCCATATTCTGTCCCTCTTTATCACCTTTATAGCCATAGATTGAAGATGAATGTGACCAAGCATCACCTGCATAGTTGGATGTACTTGAAAAATCAATATTCAAAGGTCCCACAACTGATGCGTCACCTGTAATTGTAAAATTGACTGACTCTGTAGGCAGACCATTTATAAAAAGAAGTTTTCCGGAATGAGCATCATATTCAAGCTCAATTTCAGTTGCTGTATCAAAAGCAACTTTTTTGGAGTTTTCATCAAGCACAGAAGACAAGGTAAGTTTGAAGGTTTCATCGTCGTTCTCATCACTTGTCAGGTTAAATTTTAAAGTATAGACCTTTCCATCACTTCCATAGGTCTCTATTGTAAGAGTCTTTCCGTTTTCCAGATTGGGATCATCGCTGTCAATGTTACCTTTAAAATAAGCAGCTGTAGTTGCTGCACCAGGCATAGCGTCAACCTGGTAAGTTACCTGATTGCCCTGTGCATCATAGCTTATTCGCTCAGTATTTCTGTTTATGACCTTGATGTTAGTAAGAGTTGGATTATCACCAATTGTTACATCCCCCATGACGCCCATAACATAGTAACCGCTGTTCTGAGTTACAAGGTCACCGTTCGCATCAATAGTAAAAGATCCATCTCTTGAAAAATTCACTTCCGCATCAGAAATATCCGGATCTATGCAAAAAAACGAATCTCCTGTAATCATAAGATCCAATACATTATCTGTCAGAACAGCTGAACCCTGCTTTGTGATATTAGTTAGGATAGAGCTCATCTTGGCTCCAAAACCAACCTGGGCAGCATTAGTTGTCGCTATGTTGTCGCCCGCTCCGGTTCCGGGTTTTATTGTCTGATAAAGAACATCCGAAAAACCTGTAGCCTGTGATTTATATGAAGTTGAGTTAACATTGGCAATATTGTTACCAATGACATCCATTTCTAACTGGTGGGTTTTAAGTCCGGCAACACCAGACCACATAGATCTCATCATAGAACACGCACCTCCATTGGAAGCTTTGTACATTGTTTAAATGATTTTCCACTTTCTTAAACATCCGTGTTCTACCAGAAAAGAGGCTTTCCTTGCCAAAAGAAAATCAAAATATTATTTGTCATGTCATATATCGGAGAATGATTAAAAAATATTTAGTCTTTTTGAAATTTTTTAAACAAAAATTAAAGTAATTACAATTTTCTTTTGCACCATCTAATAAGTAATGTATAATAGTCGGTAACAGTAAATCGCTCTATAGTTTGCTGATTAAAAAGGCATGGAGATTACAAGATGGACTATAAATCAAATGGCAGAGATGCTTTAAAAGAAGAAATCAAGGATATCGTAGACCTGATTCTTTCTGACTATGATAAGGCCAGAGACATTGATCAGATGGATGTCTACAACCAGCCTGACAGAGACGCGGTAAAAGATATTGTGATAAAACTCATCAGAATTCTTTACCCGGGCTATTACAGAGACAAGGTCTATAAAAGTTACAACGACAATAACAGGATCGCAGTTGTGCTTGAGGACGTTATCTACAACATGCAAAAGCAGATAGCCATCGCTTTTCATCACAGTCCTGACTATAAAAATGCATCCGATGAAACGCTGGACTGCGCTGCAAGATGCATCACTCATGAATTCTTTAAGCAGATTCCAAAGATTCGTGAATATCTGGACACAGACCTTCAGGCCTGCTATGACGGAGACCCTGCTGCCTACAGTAAGGGAGAGATAATCCTTTCATACCCGGGGCTTACTGCTACAACAATCAACAGGATTGCCCACGAGCTCTACGTGCTCAAGGTGCCGCTTATTCCCAGAATGATGACTGAATATGCCCATTCAAAAACAGGTATAGACATTCATCCCGGTGCAACCATCGGCAAATACTTCATGATAGATCACGGAACCGGTATTGTTATCGGCGAAACCTCCATAATCGGAGAACATGTTAAGATCTACCAGGGCGTAACTATCGGCGGTCTTTCAACTCGCGGCGGTCAGGCCCTTAAGGGAGTAAAAAGACATCCCACAATCGAGAACAATGTCACCATTTATTCAGGTGCTTCTATACTTGGCGGAGAAACAGTTATCGGTGCAGACACTGTAATCGGTGCCAACGCATTCATCACATCTTCTGTTCCATCGGGAAGCCGCATCAGTATGAAGAATCCTTGCGACTGCGTCGATAAGAAATAATTTAGATAACTTTTTTCACTCTGATATCTTTCGTTGCAATGTATAGGTCAAATAAAAAGAGCTTTAACTTGAAAGTTAAAGCTCTTTTTTATATTAGTTTGAACTTGCTTCTGAGGCTGCTTCTGCTTCAGATGTTTCAGCAGATGCCTCCTCTGATGATGCTTCTGATGACTCGTTTGCTGCCTCTTCAGAAGTTTCTACTGATGAAGCATCAACGGATGTCTCTACTGATGCACCTTCTGTAGCTTCAACTGATGTTCCGCGCTTGTTCCAGATAACTGCTCCTGCGATGCCTAGGGCTAATGCAACAACTACAATAAGACAAACAATCTTAGCAATTTTCTTTCTCTTTTTCTGTTTTGCAAGGCGCTCTTTTCTGCCTGCTTTTTCCTTCTTATAAGCGTCTATTTTTTCCTGACTCATACCCTTTTCCCTCTTTCCTTACATAGCTTTATAACGTAAAACTCATACGCTAATGCAGGTCTGTCATCATTAGCGTCAGTTGGTATTATATCACAATCAATAGATTTTGGGCGCTACGTTTTATCACAAGCTTCTATAGCTCATGAATTGCATTTTAGTCTGCTCAGTTTATAAACTCACAGCTTGAAAACATGTTGGTGACAGCAGCTTTGTATTCACCTTTGCTGCGGGATTTCCTGATGGTCTTAAGCTGTTTATCACAGTCTTTGAAATGAACATGGAGAAATGCCCAGTGCTCAAGCATCTTAAAAATTACATTCTGATCTTCCGGAATGTACTCTTCGTATGCATCATAGAGTCTGTCTAAATAGGTTCTAAGCTCTTCCGCCTTCAAAGCTTCTCCGCCCTCTATCTCTCTTGCAAGCGCGGGATCAAAGATAAGTCCTCGCCCGATCATAAACCTGTCAATACCGGAAACTTTGCTGTTTATCATATTAAAGCTTTCAACAGAAGTAATATCTCCGTTATAAACAATAGGAGCCTTTCCGCCATTTTCCCTGTAAACTTTGACCGCATCGCAGAAAGCATCCAGCCTTATAGCACCTTTGTAGTAATCATCCCTGACTCTTGAGTGGATAGTAAGTTCACTGGCAGGGTATTTGGCTAAAACCTCCATAATACCTGCAGTCTCACTTTCATCGTGCATCCCGAGTCTTGTCTTTAGAGAAAATTCAATTCCAGAATTTTCTTTTTCTAAAGTATCAAAAATCTCATACAACATTGCATCAAGTTTAGCAGTGTCTTCCAAGAGGCCTGAGCCCTTGTGCCTGTTTACTACTGTCGCAACCGGGCAGCCCATGTTCAGATTAGCCTCTTTGTATCCAAGGTCATACATCTTTTTGGCCGCCCAGACTATCTGCTCTGCCTTATTTCCCATGATCTGCGGAACAACCTCACTTTTATAATCATCAAAAGATGTACAAAACTCAGGAAGTATATCTCTTTGTTCTCTCTTTTTAAACTTATAAGTCCGCGCCGTCGACACAAATGGAGTGTAGTACTTGTCAACGCACTCTCCAAACATTTCCTTATGTATATTTCGCAACGGATAAAGGGTGATTCCTTCCATTGGCGCAAAATATATTTTCATCCAAAACCTCTTTGCCACATAAATTAAATAAAAGGATTATAGAATCTGCTTCCATCATAGAAAGTTATCACCATTGCAGCGATAAAAAAGCAGATGATAAAGGCAAGTGCAAGATAATCTCCCGTCTGAAGGGTTCTCTTCGAGTACCAGCTGCGCTGTTTTTTCTTGCCAAAGCCTCTAAGCTCCATGGCATTGCTGACAACATCGATCCTCTCCATTGTGGTAAAAAGAAGTGGGAAGATAATTGCTGAAGTGTTCTTTATCCTTGACATCAGTCTTCCCTTGGAACTCATCTCTATTCCCCTTGCTTCCTGCGCATTTTTGATCTTGTGGTATTCATCCTGCACATCCGGAATATATCTGAGTGCTATCTCTATTGAATAAGCGATCATGTAAGGCACTCCGATACTGTTCATAGAAGCTGCAAGCTCACTTGGATCAGTCGTTACAAGAAAAATAAATATGGAAGGGATTACTGTAAAATACTTGATAAGCACGTTAAATTCGTAAAACAGCTGCTCTTTTGTAAGGGTGTAACCTGCAAAAAGATGACATATATCTGTTCTGCTGCCGTATATTTTGCAGCCTTCATAAGGTGAAAAGAAAAATATCCACACAAGGTTTATCACCATAAAAAACATTATAGCTAAAAATACGCTGCTTACCTGCTTCCATTTCGTTCCTGAAACAATATAGAGCAAGGCTCCAATTACTATCATTGCAAGAAGTATTCTTGTGTCAAAAGTAAGCGCACTTGCCGTACACCATAAGAGGAAAAAGACAAGCTTTGTAAATCCGCTTAATCTGTGTATTGGCGTATTCTTTTTTTCATAAGAAATCATTCTGCTCATAAAAA
This sequence comes from Butyrivibrio sp. Su6, assembly GCF_900108105.1. Taxonomy (GTDB): domain Bacteria; phylum Bacillota; class Clostridia; order Lachnospirales; family Lachnospiraceae; genus Butyrivibrio. Next base: position 67,193 of record NZ_FNUR01000003.1, read on the forward strand.
TATATCCAATCAAATAAGCTCAAAGGATCATGCTTTCTCGCTCAGGCATGTTTCCTTCTTTACGCGTTCAGACTCAATAAATCTTGCAACAAATTCATCTGCTTCAGCTATGTCGCATTTTTTTGCAAGATCATAAAGAGACGTTCTTTTAAGATATGCTCTATTACATATCTCATCATTTGTAAGTACTTCTTCCGGCTTGGCATCCATTATAAGCTTGCCATCTGTAAGCACTAGAGTTCTGTCAGTGTATTCAAGCATCAAATGCATATCATGAGTTATCATCATGATCGTAATTGACAATTTCTTTCTTATATCACACAAAAACTCCATGATTTCAGTGTAGTGCTGATAATCCTGACCTGCTGTAGGTTCATCCAGGATCAAAAGATCCGGATCAAGCACTAATATAGAGGCAATTGAAACTCTCTTTTTCTGTCCATAAGAAAGCGCTGATACTGGCCAATTTCTGAATGGGTAGAGACCGCATATCTTAAGAATCTCATTGACTCTTTGTTTTACCACATTTTCAGGAACTCCCCTGACTACAAGCCCCAAAGCTACTTCATCATATATCATAGGCTTGGATATCATCTGATTAGGGCTCTGCATTACATATCCAATCTTCTCGCCGCGCTCCTTAATTGATTTTTTCTTAAGGTCATCGCCGCAGAAGCTGATCTTACCTGCATCCGGTTCATAAAAGCCGCAGATAAGCGAAGCAAGAGTTGACTTACCCGCTCCATTTTTACCCACAAGTGATATCATTTCACCGCGTTTTATATCAAAGCTAACATCCTTAATGATCTGTCTGGAACCATCATATCTGAATTCAAGTCCACTGACAGACAAAAGAGTGTCAGCTGTACTCTTCTGTCTTGAAAGGCTTGTATTGGTAAACCACTCTTTTACCTGCGCCTTATAATTCTCAACATCCATTGTCTCTATATGCTGAGGCTTTGAGGATGGTGATAACTTAACACCTGCTGCCTTTAGAGCAGCAACATACAAAGGCTCTCTGATTCCGTGCTCAGGCAAAAGATCTGTACAGAGCATTTCATCCGGAGTCATATCCGCAACGATCTGTCCATCTTCCATAAGCACGATTCTGTCGATATCCTTATAAAGAACATCTTCAAGCCTGTGTTCAATTATTACAACTGTTAAATCTTCCTGTTTTAAAAGCTCATCAATAAGAGCGATAGTTCTTTTGCCTGTTGCAGGATCTAAGTTTGCAAGAGGCTCATCAAACAAAAGCACTTTGACATCAAGTGCCATTACTCCGCCAAGAGAAACTCTCTGTTTCTGTCCACCTGAAAGAGCTCCCGGTGCATTGGAAAGAAAATCTGTAAGTTCAAGTTTTTCTGCCACATCTGAGACTTTCTCGAACATCTCCTCCTGTGGCATATTGTCATTTTCAAGGGCAAATGCTATGTCCTCTGCTACTGTCAGGGCTATAAACTGGCCATCTGTATCCTGAAGGACAGTTCCAACAGTTTGTGACATGCCAAAAACTCCGAGTTTAGAAGGTTCTTTTCCGTCTACTCGGAGAGTTCCGCTCATGTCCCCCGCAAAAGAGCAGGGGATAAGAGCGTTAAGGCAATGTGCCAGTGTTGACTTTCCTGACCCGGACTGGCCCGCTATAAGGACCTTCTGTCCGGGATAAATTTTAAGATTAATATTTTTAAGTGTGGGCTGTGTCTGCGCACGGTACTTAAAAGAAACATCCGAAAATTCAATAATTGGGGATGCGGTATTCAAAAATTAATCCTCCATCTTCAAATCAGAAGATTTTCCAGAAATTCTAGAATAAACTGAAAGAAGAATTGTGCCAAGAATTCCTATTATAACTACATTACCAAGAAAAGCAAATGCACCCTGTGCAAATACTTTATTAGCTGGTTCTGAATATACTAAAATATCAAGAACCGGTGCAACTACGATCCAGGCAACAGCATTAGCTACAACCTGAGTTACATTAAAGAATATAATATTCTTTGTTGTATTAAAGCCACCCTCTTTTACAGCAAACTTCTTGGCAAAAAGACCTACTGCTATGCCAACAACTGCTTCTGGGAATACCCAGCTCCACCATACTGAGCCATAGAAAATAGCATCACCAAGAGCATGTCCAAAGAAGCCGATAACGCCGCCAACAATTGGTCCGAAAACAGCTGCAAAGAAGGCCATGATAGCCATACGTGGCTGAAGATATGTATTAGGAACAATAACAATCGGAATCTGAACATTTGTAAGGACAACAAACAGAGCAGTTCCAATACCCATAGCTACAACTTCTTTAATCCCAAACTTTTTTTCCATCACCTTTTCCTCCATCTGGTTAGATTTACCAGCTCATTTTAATACTTCTGCACCAATTCCTCAACAGTGACTATTATCAAATCTTATTTTCTTAATTATTTACACATTTTTAAGCATAAATTTGTCCGTTTTATAGTATGATGAGTATAGTGAAAGGGGTGCTAAGATGCACGAATCTACCAATATAAGCTATGGTTCAGGAAATGTAACTATCATAGCCAATTCCGACAGTCTTACAGAAGTTGCAGCTCCTATAATAAGGGCTGGAGACTACAACGAGCTTGTAACTTCATGTCTGACCAAGAAAGAAATGAATGAGGTTTTCGAAGGAGCATCTGCTGAAATTGTGTTTAATTATGTAATGCGAGATGATGCCCCATCAGAAGCTATTAAGGAACAGTTTTATGAAGTCATTGATGGTGACAGAACCCTTAGCAGCTACAATGAGGGCTTTTACATGGATGTTTCTGTTCAGAAATCCATTGGTTCAGAGCCTGAAAGTGACATCTATACTCTTAATAATGAAATCGAACTCCAAATAGAAATACCTCTTTTCCTGAAAAAAGACGGCAGGCGTTATATATGCATTGCCAACAATATGGGCGTTTGTAAAGTTCTCGACGATGTAGATGTAGACGCTGACACCTTTTCTATTTCAAGCGACTGTACAGGAAACTACATGCTTTTGTACAAAGACTCTTCGTTTTCTGCTGTAGAGAAGCAATTTTCCCACAAACCCGCCCAATACCTTTTCATCATCGGAATCATAGCTCTTTTGGGACTATGGTTCATCCTGGATAAAATACATAGCCAAAAATAATAAGCTCCCCGCAAAGAGGAGCTTATTTTTTGCTTATTCATAATGAAGAGCTTATTTTTTGCTTATTCAGAGCGCAAAAAAAGGACCGCATAACTATGCGGTCCTGAAATGATTGCTTATGAATAAGCAATGCTAATATCCGAAGTAATAGTAATATAAATCTCTTTTGTCAAATCTGAGGAGCAAGGATATCTACGTGATATCCTGCTTCATCATATGAAGCCTGGATCATGATATCATATCCATAGTCATTTCTGAATCTGAAATCTTTTCTGGACTTGTACGCTATGGCTGCGTCATCTCCGGGAGCGTAATAGTCAACCGGCTGTGTATGATTATGTCTTTCAATGATCTTGCATCCTGCGTTAGCCGCTGCATGGTAAAGAGCACTGCTTATCTTGCACACCCCTCCGCCATAATCATATCCACCAACAACATGGGCTATGACATATCCTCTCTCTGGCGGTGTTCCCTGACCGATAGTTGTTGCATATGAGAAAGTTTCACCTGCCTTAACCACATATCCGTTGATATATCCACACGCCACCTGAGCATTTGTATTATTGGCATTCTCCTCAGCAGGATATAAAACAATGTCTTCATGTCCGATGCTTACCCATGTTGTATTTGCAGCGACTGCAGTGTTTGGATCTGATGCTGCTGCCGGTGATGCGGGTGTTGTCGCTGCGGATGCCGCTGTCTGTTCTGATGCTGTCGCTGCTGCCGGATCCTGCGCTACCTGTTCTGACGCTGTAGCTGCAACTGCTGCCTGATTCTGCACTACCTGTTCTGACGCTGTAGCTGCAACTGCTGCCTGATTCTGCACTACCTGTTCTGACGCTGTAGCTGCAACTGCTGCCTGATTCGCATCCGCGGCAGGCGCTTCTATTGTCGCCGTAATGCCCTCTATTTCATTTTGTGCAAAGGCATTTTCCATAACCACTGTAACGCCTTCTGAATTTTCGTTTGATCCTACGCCTTTAAAAATCACTGCACAAAACACTGGTAAAGCTATTAATAACGCTATTCTATTACTTTTCATAATCTCCCTCAAACCTATCAAACATTTATGCTCAAAAGTAAATATCTTTTCACTAAGCAGTTTTCTTAATTACTAAACACATTTCTTAATTACTAAACTATTTCTTTATTACTAAACTATTTCTTAATTACTAAGCTATTTCTTAATTACTAAGCTATTTCTTAATTACTAAGCAATCATTTTATCCCTAAGCAATTGTCTTGAAATGTGCATAAAAATGGCGATGCTCACGCACCGCTATCGATAAATTGCAACTGGCTATCCTTGCGGACCCTATAGCTTTGCGACATTAGATTTCTCTAATTTTGCTAATCAATATATATTGCATAATTATTACTTTTTACAGCAGGATTTATTTTAACTGATAGGTATTGAAAAGTCCATGTTACAATTTGATATATTATGGATGATCTTGTGAAATATTATTATGAATTTTTTCTGATGATCATTGCTATTCTTCTACCTTTTTTTCACTATTTTTTTACTTGTTTGGTTCCACAATTACGGTTCCACAATTTGCTATTTATACTGTACAAAAAAGATTTTAACTGCTGGTACAGTAATTATTTATTCCCACTACTGCACCAACGCAAAAAATATTATTGATACAGTATTATTTTTCTTTTATTGATTAGTCCTGCCAGATTTACTACTGCAGGAATAAGATAATTTAGAGATCTACAGTAAATATTTTTTACATTTACTGTAGGATATTAAAAAACAAGATAATTACAGTAATCACGTTACTGTATGAATACAGTTCTTTTAAATGATACAGTATTCAAAAGAAAGCACTACTGCACATTCTAGGATTTCATTTAATATGCAGTAATGCTCCTTGTTCTCTTGTTCTCTTGTTCTCTTTGTTCTCTCTGTTCTCTTTGTTCTCTCTGTTCTCTTTGTTCTCTCTGTTTTCTTTGTTCTCTCTGTTTTCTTTGTTCTCTTTACCCTCTTTGTTCACTTTGTCCTCTTTGACTGTTCCCTTTTGTTCTCTTTGTTCTATTTATTGCATTATATATCTATTCTATCTAGCCCACTCATTTCATCCTTATTTACAGACTTTGCCTGCATCTCATCTCGCTGAAGCTTTGCAGCAAATATTTCCTAACTAATGTCTTTTGACTGTCTATTTACTGAAGTAATATCGATACCTGCCATAATCATCTACCTCCTTTTACATGATTTGTGAATATCACAAGGGTTTCTCTTTTTCCTTTCAGCATCAATCCTTTATCAGATAATACTAATGTCACCAATAGCATCATCTATGTCATGAATAGCCTTCTTATATCTGACTGTCAACAGCGCTGCCCTTAACATCATTTGAAAGTAAGCTCAGCTTATTGAGGATATTTGTAATTTCAGAATTAACAGCATTCTGTGCATCCTCCATTGAAGCACCCTCAGATATAATAGTTCTCTGGACATCCTCTGCTCCATAGCTGTCAGCTTCAGCTCGTTCTCTTCTTGCTATGGCACGTTTGGCATCAGCACTGGTCTTTTGAGTCTCTGCAGCGTGTTCTTTGATGTTCTCGATCATTTCCTGCTGCATAGCTTCTTTTTCCAGTTTCTTTGCCTCTTCCTTCTTCTCTTCTTTTTTCTTTTCGGCAGCTTCTTTGGCCTCTTCCTCTCGTTCCTTCTGCTCTTCGTCAACATGCTCTACTGCTTCCTGTGTCAAAAGAGCTATCGTCTCTTCGCCAGCGGCTTCCATAATATCTTCAGCTGCATCCTGGGCTTTCAGCATATCCTGCGATTTAGCACGTTCTCTTTTCATATCTGCATAGCCCTGAACATTTCCCATCTGCTGAGCTTTGGCCCTGTCTATATCAAGGCTGTTCTGCTGGTTCTTTGCAACAAAGTAAAGTGCCTGTTGCTGGTACTCGGACATTTTACTGATTTCTTCATCAGATAAACCATCTTTAGAATTGTTCATCTTAAACGCAAGCTTAGAAAGCTCATTATTCTCTTCGCTGTCAGGATCAATTCCATATGCTTCCTGGAGTTCTTTTAACCTGGCATCATTATCCCTTGTTTCCGCAGCCTTCTCGTTTATCTCGTCCTGAAGACGCTTTATCTCATCTTTGATAGACTGCATCTGGGCATCCAGCTTTTTCTCTCCATCAAAAGCATCGGAAACTACCTTGAGTGCCTGCTTTCTGGCCATTCCCTGCCTCTGCTGAACAAGACTTTCCCCTTTCAGATTAGCCCCGGATATTGAGGACAAATTGCCACTCTTATTAGCAGCCTTTCCTGCACCAGTGGCCGCCTTCACGCTGTCCTGGCTCTGAAATGGATTGAATTGAAGGTCAGTGTTCTGTTGTATTTTCATAAAGCACCTCCAAAATGGCCCTAAGGGACGGGGTTTGTGGTTCATTTCAAATTACGGTAAAAGAGCCGTCCCTTTGACTCACCTTGACTCTGTCACATATAACGCATAGTAATGGTTTTCTATTTGTATATCGGCAAAAATGAATTTTTTATCAAGCCCTACTGTTTCTTCCGCGACCTCCATCATGTCCTCGGCTGCCATTTCCAGCTTTTCCATGAGAGCTTCAAACTCAGCCTGCTCAAGTTCTTTTTAGATTAAGAATTGCTCAACATTTCTCTTGATAAGTTCAATATCTAAAGGTCTTTCACGAGTTTCTAATGTAATGATCAGGTTGTCTCCTAACAATAGTCCACTTTTTTCATAATCCATCAGCTTACTCATATTTCTAATGACATATCCAGCGTCATCCATTTTTCCGAGGTGTTCCCAATATATAGTCTTGTTATTTCTGACATTAAGAAGCACAAAGTCGGGATATACATTTTTTCCTGAAAAAAGAGTGAACTTGGGCTCGCACTGATATGGAATCCCGGCTCTATAAAAATAATCAGCCAATATTTTCTCAGATTTTGACCTGACATATTCTCCACGATTAGTTCTTATATCTGGTTCTTCGTCAATTGTGTTCATACCACCAGGATTCATTTCCATCCATTTATTTATTATCGAGTCCTTGTCAGGTTTTATCGGGGTAACCAATCTTTTTCGCCCTTCGCACATATTTTCATATATCGCATCTATGCTGTTTTCATCATAGTTTTTTATGAAGCGCTGAAGCCTTGCTTTAATAGTATTCAAATGCTCGTACATCTTTTCATCATATTCACGCTGAGCAAATAGTCTTACTTTTTCCCTCTCTATAGCAGGCATATATCTTGGAACAGTAGTCCCATCCTCGACAAATAAATACTGTATATTCCCATGGCTTGCAGTAACTTGCAATTTGCCTTTTTCAAGCCCTTTGTATTGTTTTAACCTGCTGTTTTCCTTGTCAATCAAGCTTTCTATCTCTAATAACTGCTGATTTAGCTCCTTCCTTATGTTATTCACTATAAATTCTCCTTTCCTGTTTTGTTCCGTAATTATCTATTCAATATATCCTGATGAGCTATTGAATATTTGCGCAGTTGACCGCTTTTGAGTTTTTTGAGGCATTTGGGTATTTTTTTATTTTCCTTGGACTTCCTTTTAATTCCTTTATGTTCCTGTTACACCTTTTACATATTTCTTTTAGTGCGTTTAGGCGCCATATTACTGCAATACATCCAGTTATTTGCCTCGTGCAGTAATTGCTAATTCCTATTACTGCACAAGTGCAAATACTATTATTGATACAGTATTATTTTTCTTTTATTGATTAGTCCTGCCAGATTTACTACTGCAGGAATAAGATAATTTAGAGATCTACAGTAAATATTTTTTACATTTACTGTAGGATTTTGAAAACCAAGATAATTACAGTAATCACGTTACTGCATAGATATATTTTTTCACAAGATACAGTATCTAAAGAGAAAACCTACTGCACATTTTAATAATTCATGTAGTATGCAGTAATGCCATTTGTTCTCTTTATATATTGATTTCATTGCAAAAAAGCTCATCACAAAATAGCTCTCTAAAACTAAAAGCTCTCTAAAACTAAAAGCTCTCTTAGCCATAAAATACCCAGTCTTTCCAGATATTAGGCACTAAAAAACCGCTCAACTGAGCGGTTTAAATCAATCGGAGTGACGTGATTCGAACACGCGGCCCCTACCTCCCTAAGATAGTGCTCTACCAACTGAGCCACACCCCGACGACGTTCTACATTATATAACGGCGAAAATATAAAATCAACCATTTTTATTTCGTTTATTGAAAATTGAAAATCAATTAGCCAACTGAGAGTCACATGCCTCTCCATAACTCAACTACTTCAATGTAAATCCCAGAACATATACACAACTGCGGAGCAGACAAGGGTCAAAATAACAGCAGTGTTGGTGATAAATCGAAGCACACGACCAAGTATACCTGTGACACCATTCTGACCAAGTTCACCTTGTGATACCCCTGCCTTTGTGACACCATCATGACCATGTTCACCTTGCGATACGTGGCTAATTGCAGCACCTTCACGATTAAAGCCACCCTTTGTAACACCCTCCTGAATCTTCACAAGCCCCAGTGAAGTAAATACAAGCGATGCTGTCATATATCTAAAGTCGCTGCTACAGGTATATGGATACTTAAATACAAAAAGGCTGTAACTGATGATCATAAATATATAAGTGAACAACACAAATGTGGTGCGAAGTCTTGTATCACGCTCCTTGTATGCGGAAAAATAGCACACAAAGAAAGCTACTGATGTTACAATTGCTGCTATTATGGATGCCACATAGGCAATCTGCGCAAAGGCAAGCAGGTAATCATTTATCTCGGCAGGAAAAGCCTCAGCAAAAAGACCTGTCTGGAAAAGAATGACCCATGAATTGTGGATTGATGCAGCACTTATCGGATGGAATGGGAATTCCACATGAAGATCTGCTATCCCCGGAATTCCTATGATAGACCATACTGAATAAGTTCCGGTGTACATCACTGATTCACTTGGAATAAGTGCAGGGGAGGGTATCCCCGGCTTTTCTCCAAAGAGAATAAGATTTCTGATGATATATGAAAGTCCAAGCGGAATAACTATCACTCCAAAGAGAAGATATTCTAAAATGCAGTCCCTAAGCTCTATAAGATTTCCCTCTCTTATGCACCAGATAAGATAGCACAGGAAAACAAGTGCGATTGAGAAAGCACAAATAGCCGTATTTAACTTGCTCACCATGCCAAATCCAAGAGAAAGGGCGATAAGAACGATGTTTATAAAACTCTTGTCTCTGATCCAGACAAGGGTTCTCCAAATAGTAGTCAGCAAAAGAAGCAGTGCCAAGATATCATTGTTAACAGAACCTGCAAGCACCATCATTCTTGGATGAAATGCAAAAAGAGCCATTCCAAAACAGATACCTTTTTCTGAAGCTTTGCACTCTTCCAAAATGTGAAGCATTACAATAATGCAAAGACTAGAATAAATAAGTGTCGGCACCTGAAGATTCTCAAAAGCTAGGGCCTCCGGAATGCCAATAAATCTCTGCAGAGTAAGCCAGATAGCCTCAATTATGTGATGAAGTGGTGGATGATAGTATCCAAAATGATCATAGGGGTTCATATCAGGCAAATGGAAAAACTTATAAATATACTCAATATATCCGATATGTCCGTTATTGATGTCAGGAGTTCCAAATCCGGTAAAGGTTCCGCCATCATTTTGCAGAGTCCAGATATCAGTGAAAAGAACATAGAATGTTCTCATGAGTGTTCCAAAAAATACTATCCAAAGAATCTTTCGTTCTGTGGATAGTTTCCCCGAAATATATGATTTAAAAAAGTAGCATACAACCAGCAAAGAAATCGCAAAGAAAACTGCTATCTGCGGCTGTCTGTCCACACCAATAGCCACTGATGTATATGGATTGCCCTGAAGAACCGCTACCATAAGTGCCATCAAAATGATGATAAGCACTGATTTTCTATAAACTTTTCCAGATATATTCATTACAAAATCCCCAAATGTCCTTATTTCTTTATTTTATCAAGTATTTCCTGCGCATTTTTGGTTGTTACCTTAACGTAGTGACAGCCTACATAATGCTCAACTTTTTCCATTTTGATATAGTTTATGGCCGTGTCTGCTGCGGAATGCGACTGTGAAATATAGTCATTAAAAACAGTGCCTGTAATTCGGCCTTCAAGCACACATCCTATAACTTCCTCAAGTGCATCAACACCAACAAGAAAAATATCCTGACCTACAACCTTGCCATCAGCCTCTATAGCCTCTAAAGCCCCCAATGCCATAGCATCATTATTGCAAAAAACAACTTCAATATCCTTATCTTCCTCTAAAAACTTAGCCATAAGCTGTCTTGCAGTCTCCTGGTGCCAGTTACCAACTTCATCACCCACACACTCAAGCTTCCATGCAGAATCCTTCAGAGTTCTGACGGAGTACTCTGTTCTGTACTGTGAGTCAATATTTTCAGGATCTCCTTCTATCATGTAATACTGCAGCTTGCCGTCACCATTTAGATCGACCGTGTCAAATCCCAAGGCTTCAATGATCTCGCCCTGATAAGTGCCTGACTGACGCGCGTCGCACCCAACATATGAAACATGATAATCATTGTCGACCCACCTGTCTTCCTCATCGCCATCAGGCTCTCTGTTCACATATACAAGAGGAATACCGGCACCAACAGCAAGATCTGTGATTTCTTTTGCAAAAGATGGATTGACGGGATTAACGATCAGCACATCAACTCCGTCATTTATAAGTTCCTTTACCTGCTCAACCTGTGTATTATGGTTATTCAGACTATCCAATATCTCGATATTATCTTCTGAAATGCCCTTCTCTACGAGACGATCCTTTAATTCGTCCCTAAACAAAGTCATAAAATCATCTGCAAATTGATAAATACATACGCCAACCTTCTTTTCTGAAAGAACGTCACCGCTTCCATAACCAGACTCAGTATTTTCTTTTTGAGAAGTTTTGACACCACAACCGGTCATGGAACATGTAGCTACCATGACTGCCATAAAAAGACTAATCAGTCTTCTTTTCATAACATAGTTCCCTCCACATAGAAAAATCCAACAATATTATACCAAAAAAAGAGCCGAAACCGACTCTTTTTTTATCCCTCTGTAATAATATTGAAAATCAGTCAAACTTAAGGATTATGCTAAGGATTCTCTTGGCGCTCGTTTCAAGCACATCGCGGCTTAACGCTCCTGCATCCATGGCTTTTCTTAATCTGTCCGGGAAGCCATTTCCCATCTTAAGATCATTTCCGGCATTTACTTCCTTGTAGTGTTCTGCTCTAGTCCACCAGTCAGAAGTGACAATCCCATCAAAATGCCACTCATCACGAAGAATTCCTGTCAAAAGATCTGTATTCTCAGAAGCCCTGTATCCATTCAATGCATTGTAAGAAGACATGATAGTATATGGCTGAGCTTCCTTAACAATAATCTCAAAGGCTTTTAAGTATATCTCACGAAGAGCTCTCTCTGAAACCCTTGAATCAGCGTGCTTTCTATTGGTCTCTTTATTATTGCAGGCAAAATGTTTTACGCTGGCACCGATGTGATTTCTCTGAATACCACATACCAGTGAAGCAGCCATTTTTCCTGTAAGGTATGGGTCTTCGGAGTAGTATTCAAAATTTCTTCCGCACATAGGATTCCTGTGGATGTTTATGGCCGGAGTAAGCCATACAGCCAAATTGTTTTCCTTAACTTCTTCTCCGCCTGCAAAACCAATTTCCTCCGCAATTTCCTTATTCCAGGTGCAGGCAATAGTAGTTGCACATGGGAACGCAGTTGTCACTATGCCTGTTTCCGGCGAAATTCTAAGGCCCGCAGGGCCATCTGCAGTACCTGCACTGGGAACACCATATTCCGGCATATTACCAAAGCTGAAGGTATTGGAAACACCCACATTAGGCTGCCCACCAACCAGGTCAATAAGCTCATCATCAGAAAGCTGCCCTACAAACTCATCAAGAGTTGCCTTGCCTTCTGCAACCTCATCAAAGCTCTTTGCTCCCTCCTTGTAAGGATTTATAAGTGAACGTATCGGAAGAGACTTCTGAGCCGGAAGAAGTGCTTCTTCCGTTCCCGGCTCCATCTTTTCAAAAATGCATTCATTGATATCCCTGTCATCACCTAGTGGAAGCTTCTCATATGTTCCATCAGAGAGCATTCTCTCCTTTAATGATACAGGAGCCGCCTTGTGGCTGAGCTGCACTATGACCTTATCCGCAGGATTCTCATATTCAAACTCAGTTTTCCTCGCATCTCTGACATTTGATCCCACATAGAACTTATATGTGCCCTTTTCAAGGACATATGCTGCATCACTGATCTTGCCCAGATCATCATAGGATGACATCTCATATTCACTGACCTTTAAAGTCAGAAGCTGACTCTCACCCGGTAAAAGATTTCTTGTCTTCTCAAAATCTCCAAGAGCCTTAGAAGGCTTGCCCAAAAGTCCCTGTGGTGCGCCATAATAGAGCTGCACAACTTCTTTTCCTGGCACATTGCCTGTGTTGGTGGCCTTAACTGTAAATACTATTTCTCCGTCAAAAGAAACTGCATCAACTACCTTTGTTTCAAAGCTTGTATAAGAAAGCCCAAATCCAAAGGGATAAACCACCTTTTTATCGGCACCGGGAATTGTTTCAAAATAGCGATACCCTACATAAATGTCCTCGTTGTAATCCACATAGTCAAAAGACTCATGGAACTTTTCTGTTGATGGATAATCCTCCAACGTTCCTGCAAATGTGTCTGATAGTCTTCCTGATGGATTAACTATTCCAAACAAAACATCCGCAGCGGCGTCGCCACCTTCCATTCCACCCTGACCGATGAAAAGAACTGAATCAATCTTCGGGTTTTCTTTTGCCCATCTCAGGTCTATGATCCCACCAATATTAAGGACAACTATAACCTTGTCAAAGCCTGCACAGGCAGTTTCAACCATCTCTTTTTCTTCTGATGTAAGATAAAAATCCCCATCAGGAAAGATCTGTCCTGAAATCTTTGGCATAGATGTTTCCGAAGGCCATGGATTGTACTCATTGTTACACTCTATGCTGCTTCGATCCCATCCCTCCCCGGAGAATCTGTTCAAAACGACAATTGCAGTATCGGTAAAAGACTTTGCGCCTTCAAGAAGATCATCAGGAATCTTCACCTCTCTTGTCATTCCCGGAGCCAGGCCCTCTTTATACTGCTTCTGAATTTCATCTTTGTAGAACCTCACAAGAGGCTCATACACTGCTATATCCTTGGCCCTTAAGCCGTCATAAAGTGAATGTATATATTTGCAGAAAACATCTCCTGATCCGCCTCCGCCTTTGACATAGTCAACTGACGCTTTTCCGATCAATGCAACCTTCTTATCCATGGAAAGCGGAAGTGTTCCATTGTTCTTTAAAAGAACTATTCCTTCACTGGCAGCTTTCCTTGATACTCCAATATGCTCCTTACTTCCGGTTATTCTTGTATCTCCATATAACGGAATTCCGGGCTGATATAGTAGCCTTGCCCATTTCTTCATTCTAGTTCCCTCCAAATGCATTACATTATTATTCCACGTGGACTCATTCTACCATTTAGTTCTTTAATTTAAAATCTGTTTTCATGCTGTTTTTTGCCAAAAAATAAAGAACCTTTGCGGCTCTTTATCCTTTACTATTATTCAACTATCCTGCTGCCGTCGTTGTAGGTTATAACCCAGTAGCCTTTTCCGGTTCCGCAGTCCTCATAATATACTTTATCGATTATTACTTTTTCAGGTTCCTTTTCGGCCTCTTCGCTTTGAGATGATCCGGTAAAAGAAATTACAGTTTTCCCTTCCGCTGCTGTTGCAGTAGTTGCATCTTCTATTTCGGTTATCTCATCTGCATATATCACAGGCTCGTTGCTGGCCTCAACCACAGGAATATCCTCTTTTCCAAGTGCTCCGTTTAGCGCCTCCCTATAAAAAGGAACTGTAGTATACAGCATTATGTTAAGCATGAAAAGGAAAACAAATGTAATAGGAATCGCCAGAAATATACCTGAAAATCTTCTCATAAAAGGTAACCCTCTTTCTCAATAATAGACAGTCCAGGTCAGCTGCTTTTCCAATGGTCCAGCCGGATAACTGTCATATGTCTGTTTGTAATAGCCTCCCCCTTTGGCATCCTGCATCTCTGAATCAAAGATGTACCATTTGTCTCCCAATTTAACTTCAGTCCAGGCGTGAGGTGTTTTCCCGCCAAGCGAAGACTGAACCATTCCACTGCATACCCTTGAGTCAAACCCAAGTCCCTTTGCTATATATGCAAAAGCCGCTGCGTACCCATAGCAGTTACCTTTGCCATTCAAGAGCATGTCCGTCGCATAACTCCCAGTCCAGTTCCCTATAGGAACATCCATCTTTCTCTCATAAGAAACTGAAGAAACCAGATAGTTAAAGGCATTTTCAAGCTGCTGCCTCTGATTCATGGACTCTGTTGTGCTAGCTTCTAAAACTGAAGCAATCAGCTTTTTTAAATCCGTGTCAGGCTCCACTGTATTTCCTTCAGCATCTTTCCATTTAACCCCGTAAGATGTATGAATGAAATGTGCCCCCGGAATCTGCCATTCCATGAGATTGCTTTCAGCCTGCGACTCGATAAGATGCCTTATCTCTGCCCTTAAGCTGTCAGCCACGCCGTACAAGGCATTTTTTCCAATGGAGGTGACTGTTTCCGGTATATAAGCTCCTGTCAGAGCAGCCGGAAAGCACAAAAGCTCTGTTTGGTCCTTGTTATAAAGGCAATTGCTGTATGAAGAATAAAAAGGATTGTTCTCGCTTACAGTAATTGACCTAAGAGCCATCAGCCCTCTGAATGCATTAGAGGAAATGTCCGTAACATCGCTTCCTATGTGGATTGTAGAAATGTCAGGTGTTCCTCTGAATGTTGCCTGATCAATCGTAGTTATCCCGCTTGCCCTTGCTTTTACAGGAAAGATCGTGGATATTACCATCAGCATAAGCGTAATAATCAATATTCTTTTGTAAAAAGAAATCTCTTTTCGCCCCATACCCTATCAATCCGTAGCTCTTGCTCTCTGTGAAGCCATATCAAACTTGCTTCTGATCTTTGCATAAGTTACTGCATCTTTAGCATTTCCACCTTCATTAGGATGCTTGCCATAGCCGGCACTTGCACTGATAGCATCGGCATAGCCTTCCTTGCCGTCAACAATTACCTGGCACCACTGATCATTCCAGGTATTTGCATTTTTGTGAACCCAGGTAATTCCCAAATAGTCAAGAACAAGTCCAAGGGCCCTTGTTGCGCCAGCACAGGAATATTCGCCGCCTACAAACACGCCATAGGCTGTCCTGTAGATTTTTCCTTCTGTTGTGTATGTGCCCTGAGCGCAATAGGCATTTATAACACCCGCTGCATAGGCAACCTTCTCAATGTCTTTTACTGTATTCTTACTCGAAGAGCTTGAGCTGCTGGAAGAACTGGATTTTTTTGATGAACTACTGGACTTTGAAGCATTCACCTCTTCAATAGCCTTGTTTATTCCATCCGCAATCTGCTTGGCGTAACTTCTGGCGATAACCTCCTGATCATAGGTCATTCCACCATTTCCATGCTTGGCTTTAGGAATGATAACAACACCCGTATCACCTGTAGGAACAACATACTCAGTGCTGTCGCCTATAAGTCTGTTGGCAACTCTTTTTTCTTTTTTGCCAAAAACAACCCAGTGCTCTATAAGCTTACCAGCATCTGTGCCATAAGCATCACGAAGGTCCTGATAATTCAGGTAGTAATAAAGCGGATTATACTCATTTTTATAATCCACGCCATTATATTTTGTTGTAGCTTTGGAAAGGGCTACGTACGGATCGTCCGCAGCCTGGACCATGATTGAACTTAAGTCTGATCCAATAATGAAAATACCGGCAATAACCGCCAGAACAATACTCAATGCCTTTTTTAAGATAAGCATCATATTCTCTCTCCATCCCGCGCCTTAGCGCGCACAAAACTAAAGTCTTAAAAATATGCTCACTTATCTTATCGACATTTAATACTTTTTATTAACCTTTTTTAAGAAAAAAACTTTTTATATTAAAACCGCCAAATATTAAAGCTACGGCAGCTATGCTGCTTAACAGAACAAGCACCCTTGCTGTAATATCAGCATTTTTATCACCTGTTGCAGACATTCTGGCTCCTAAAACAGATGAACCTGGAACGGCGCTGAGCGAATTCTCATCAAACTCCAAAAGAGCTGCATCTGCACTGCTGCCCAAAGCTGCCATTGATCCAAGTGTATTGACGCTTGCAGATACGTTTCCATTAGTGTCAGCTGTAACCGTAGAAGTCTCATAGTTTAAAGCCGCCTCATTCCTACTTGCATCAACAAGAACAAGTCTTCCCTTCTGGCACTTCACAACATATTGTGAAGAAACATCCCTGCCTTCACTATCCACAATAACAACAGAAGTTATCTCGTTGCAGCTCTCGCCCACTCCTGTCTGACTTCCATTGAACACTACTTTAGAAATGGTATGTCCATTCTTTAATTTTCCATCAACGATGGTGTAACTATCGTTGGTAAGTGTCTTTCCGTCATCATTTTTAACTGTGCTGCCGGCTTCGATAGTGATCACGTTACTCACATCTACCGCCGCCTGTTTTGTCTTTATCTCAACAGAAGACTCGCTCTTTAAGGCTGTAATCACACCTGTAACCGCATCTTTAATTCCAACCCTGATATTTTCAGGTTCAATTTCTTTTCCATCAAAAATAAAAGGAATAGTAAGCCCTTTTTCTGATAAATCCTTGGCAGTAACATAGGCATAGGCAGCATCAATACTTACCCAATATTCCCTGTTCTTGTATTTAAATGTTGTACCATTGCCATCAGATGCTGTTACTGTTAAGACATCTGTCCTAAGGAACTTACCAAAGGCATCATAAATCTTCTCTGTAAGCGTCTCTGGCTCTTTTTCATCGATGATCCTGATCTTAAATCCATCTCCCACAAGATGAGCTTCGCCATCATCAGGAACTATTGGATTATTACAGATAGTTTCAATCTCTATTGATATTTCAGGTTCCTCTGTATCATCCACAGAAGCTGATGAGCTTGTAGAAGCAGATGCTGCCTCTGAAGAAGCACTGCCAGCACTTTCTGATGAAGCTGATGATGAAGAAGATGCTTCACCTGAGTTTTCTGATGAAGCACTAGAAAGAGCCTCTGAAGAGGCTTCTTTTGATTCCCCATTGCCGGGATCATCTGTAATCTCAGAAATCGGATCTTCTGAAGGCTCCTCAGTAGGATCTACTACCGCTTGTCTAGTCCTTATAACACCGTCAACATGCATTTCATAACCAATATTTTTGATAACATACCATTGAATATAATGGACAGAAGGGTCAAAATCACTTCTAACTGACTGAATCTCCTCCAAAGAAGGAACCTTACTCAGGGACTCAAAAACTTCATTATCACAATAAAGATCATCCTCTGAAGGTTCCTCTTCAAGATCAGTTCCAACAATCTCATCAAAGCTGTTTACAGCTCCAAACTTATAAATCCCATCAGAATAGTTAGATGCTGGATATGCTGAAATTTCATATGGAATATCAGAATCTATTCCATTAAGAAGGTAAAAATATGTTGAGCAATAAAAAGAAGTATCCAAATCAGTAACTTCATCTGTCAAAATTTCTGTACCTGAATCTGTAGAGGCATCTGAGCTGTCATCGTCGGCATATGACGTAAAAGCAGTAAGTCCACTACTTAAAACTGCTATCACTGCCATCATCATTATCAAACTAAATACTACAGCTCTTTTTATCCCTTTCACTTTGATTCTCCAGTCATTGCCACCAGGCTTTTCCGATTTACCTTGTTAAAAACACATCTTCATAAATATAGCAGAAGAACAATCATACAATCAATCATAATTTGCTATAAAAATGATAAAAAAAGACCAAATATCTTTTCAGCCTCAGATAAGGCCCATGGCATCACTGACTGAATAAACACCAATTATCTCAATTCCCTTACAGCTTGACTTAAGCTTTTTTTCAAGAGCTTTAGGGACGATGCAGCGCTTAAATCCAAGCTTTTTGGCTTCCTGAACGCGGGCCTCAGCCATATTTACTGACCTCACTTCTCCTGAAAGACCAACTTCACCAAAAGCAATCGTGTCATCACTGATAGGTTTATTTTTAAAACTGGAAATAATCGCAAGGCAGATGCCAAGATCCAATGAAGGCTCTGCAATCTTCATTCCACCGGCAAGATTGATGTATGCATCATAGTCTGCCATCTGAAGACCTATCCTCTTTTCCAAAACTGCCATGAGAAGATTAACTCTGTTATAGTCTGTTCCATTGGCCTGACGCCTCGGAAAGCCGAAATTAGTCCTGCACACCAGCGCCTGAATTTCTATCAGTATAGGACGTGTTCCCTCAACAGAACAGGTGACGATGGACCCGCTTGCATTGACAGGTCTTCCATCCAGCATGAATTCTGAAGGATTGGCCACCTCCATAAGGCCTTTTTCCTGCATTTCAAATACGCCAATTTCATTGGTTGAACCAAATCTGTTTTTAACTGCCCTTAAAATCCTGTAAGAAGCGTGACGGTCTCCTTCAAAATAAAGAACTGTATCAACCATGTGTTCCAAAACTCTCGGTCCTGCAACCTGGCCTTCCTTGGTCACATGTCCAACAATAAACACTGATATATTCATGCTCTTGGCAATTCGAAGGAGTACCGATGTGGACTCCCTTACCTGTGAAACACTTCCGGGCGCAGATGAAACATCCTCGTTGTACATTGTCTGGATTGAGTCAATAACAAGCACCTGAGGTTTTTCTCTATTTATAGCCTCTTCGATATTGGAAAGATTTGTCTCACACATGAATTTCAAAGTATCAGAAAAGTCTCCAAGCCTGTTTGCACGAAGCTTTATCTGTCTTAAGGACTCCTCACCTGAAATATAGAGAACATCTCTTTTATCTCCTGAAAGATTTCCTGCAACCTGCAAAAGAAGCGTTGATTTACCGATTCCCGGATCTCCGCCCACAAGAATAAGAGAGCCTTTTACAAGCCCTCCACCAAGAACTCTGTTAAGCTCACCTATATGCGTATCAAAGCGGTCTTCATCTGTCATCACTATTTCCGACAAAGTCTGAGGCTTTTTATACTCGCCGTTTGTTAACGCTGAAGCTTTAGCTGCGCCACTTCCTGACTTAGGCGCTGCCTTGACAGTCTCCTCAACAAATGTATTCCATTCTCTGCATCCCGGACACTGCCCCATCCACTTGGATGATTCATACCCACACTTCTGACAAAAAAATACGGTCTTGATTTTTGTTGCCATAACTCCTCCAAAAAATAAGGGCCTTTCGAGTTTTCTCGAAAAGCCCTAAACTTTTTTTACCTTTCAACTCTTACCTGTGTTGCCTTCTCTTCAGAAAGTTCAACACTTAAATTAAGTTTACCACCTACGTTCGTAGTCATCTTACCAATGCTGGTGCCATTTACGAACACATTATATTCAGTTTTTTCAAGAAGTCCCAATGTTATCTGAGCATCACTGG
Organism: Butyrivibrio sp. Su6; assembly: GCF_900108105.1. Classification (GTDB taxonomy): domain Bacteria; phylum Bacillota; class Clostridia; order Lachnospirales; family Lachnospiraceae; genus Butyrivibrio. The sequence continues at coordinate 86,938 of NZ_FNUR01000003.1, forward strand.
AACCTTCAACAGCGAACTCTACGCCTTTTTCAGTTTCTTTAAACTCAGTAACTGTAGTTCCGGGCACGGACTCATATACGAAGTTCTCATTGCTTTCAAGCTTGGTAATATCCTTAAAAGTCTTTACCTTATAGATGTCTCCGCCATGCTCAAAATTTTCGAGTTTCTTTTTCTCTGGAAGCTTATAGTTACCAAAACTGATGCTCCCATCCTCTTCAGCACGAATCAACTGCTCAACAACAGGCATATCTAAACCTCCTAAAAATGTATAGCTCGTTTCTTATAAAACATTATAAGTCAAAGAACCTTAATGTAAAATTAAAATTTTGTTACTTTTTTGAAGTTTTTTTCGCTGGCTTTTTTACAGTTTTTTTAGCAGGTTTTTTGGTTGTTACAGTGCTTTTTGTCTTAGATGACTTTGAAGGCTTTGTGGTCTTGACGCTGACCTTTCTCACTGAAGTTTTGGATCCTTCTGCTGTGGTGAAAACAATCTTGTCATCCTTAAGTCCAACTGTCACATCTGTTCCGGCCTTTATATTTCCCTTTAAAAGCTCTTCTGCCATTGCATCCTCAATAGTCTGCTGAATAGCTCTCTTAAGAGGTCGTGCACCCATCTTTGCATCTGAATGCTTGGTCACAAGGAACTTCTTAACAGCAGGAGATATTGTAAGATTAATATCCATCTGATTCTTGCAACGCTTGCTTAAGTTCTGTGAAAGAAGTGTTACAATATCCATCATCTCTTTTTCATTGAGAGTATGGAATACCATAATCTCATCTATTCTGTTGATGAACTCAGGTTTAAAGAGACGTTTAACCTCTTCCATTACACCTGACTTCATATCTTCATAGTCCTTTTTTGCATCAGATCCGGCACCAAATCCAAGCTTCTTAGGATCAACTATCTTCTGGGCTCCAACATTTGAAGTCATGATAAGGATAGTGTTCTTAAAACTTACCTTTCTGCCCTTGGAATCTGTGATATGTCCATCATCCAGAACCTGCAAAAGAACATTAAAGATATCAGGATGTGCTTTTTCAATCTCATCAAAAAGAATTACTGAATATGGATGTCTTCTTACTTTCTCACTGAGCTGTCCGCCATCATCAAATCCCACATATCCTGGAGGTGATCCGATCATCTTGGATACGGAGTGACCTTCCATGTACTCAGACATATCTACTCTGATAAGAGCATTCTCATCGCCAAACATTGCCTCTGCAAGGGCCTTTGAAAGCTCTGTCTTACCTACACCTGTTGGGCCCAGGAAAAGGAAGGAACCAATTGGTCTGTTAGGATCCTGAAGTCCTACACGGCCTCTTCTGATAGCCTTGGATACAGCCTTAACTGCATCCTCCTGACCGATAACTCTTTTATGAAGGACTGACTCAAGTTTAAGAAGCTTTTCAGATTCTTTTTCTGCGATCTTCTTAACTGGAATTCTTGTCCACTCTGCTACAACCTCTGCTATATCATTCTCATTAACAACATAGGCAGATGTCATTTCTTTTTTCTTTTCAGCATTCTTTGCTCTGTTTAACTTGGAGATAAGAGCGTTCTGTTCTTTATTAAACTCACCTGCTGCCTTGAAATCCTGCTCTTTAAGGGCAGTTTCAATCTTTCCATCGTAAGACTTTATAAGCTCCTCAAGCTCTTTTATCTTGGGGGATACACCCATAGTCCTAAGTCTTACAGCTGATGCAGCCTCATCAATAAGGTCGATCGCCTTATCGGGAAGATTTCTGTCGTTGATATATCTCTCAGACAGCTCAACCGCAGCCTTGATAGCCTCAGGAGTTATAGTAACCTTGTGATGCTCCTCATACTTGCTGACAATTCCATTGAGGATCTCAGTAGCCTCTTCCTTGGTAGGTTCATCCACATTAACAGGCTGGAATCTTCTCTCCAAAGCGGCATCTTTTTCAACGTACTTGCGATACTCAGTAATGGTTGTAGCACCTATCATCTGAATCTCGCCTCTTGCAAGAGATGGCTTCAAGATATTGGAAGCATCAATTGCTCCCTCTGCACCACCGGCGCCAATAAGAGTATGCATCTCATCAACAAAAAGAATTATATTTCCATCTTCTGAAACTTCTTTGATGACTTTTTTGATACGCTCTTCAAACTCGCCTCTGTATTTGGAACCTGCGATCATTCCTGAAAGATCCAGAGTAACAAGGCGCTTGTTCTGAACTGTTAAAGGCACATTTCCGGAAGCAATCCTCTGGGCAAGTCCCTCAACAACTGCTGTCTTACCTACGCCCGGCTCACCGATAAGGCAAGGATTATTCTTGGTCCTTCTGCTGAGGATTTGAATAACTCTCTTTATCTCTCTTTCTCTTCCCACTACGGGATCGAGTTTGTTTTCGACAGCAAGAGCAGTAAGGTCTCTGCTGTACTGTGCAAGGATTGATGCCTTTTTGCCTGCCTTAGGAGCTGACTTTCTTCCAAGGTCCTCTTTTACAAGGTTAGGATCCTCTCCCATGGCTGCAAGGGTCTCAGCATATATCTTCTGTGCAGGGACATTGAGGGTACTGATAAGTCTTACTGCAACATTTTCTCCCTCTTTTATGAGCGCAAGCAAAATGTGCTCAGTTCCTGTCTTGTCTGCGTGGAATCTCTCAGCAAGTCTGTGAGCTTCCTCGAGCACTTTCTCCGCACGTGGAGAAAAGCCGTCTTTATCAAGGGTACTGACTGTAGAATCTGGAACGATCAGGTCTTTTATCATATCCATCATGCGATTCTCGTCGATACCGTTATCAATAAGGATTCTGGAAGCAACGCTTCCATCTTCTAATATAAGTCCCATGAGAATGTGCTCAGTACCTACATAATTAAGTTTAAGGCTTCTGGCTGTTTTCCTGGCAAGCTTAAGTGCATCCGCCGCCATTAAGGTAAACTTTGAATCCATATTATCTCTTCCTTTCTTCAAGAGTTTCTCTCGTAGTTGTCATAAAGCTGATCTACAAGTTTGTGAATATCATCTCTTCCAATCCCCTTACAGATAGCTCTTGCAAGTACGACCGCAAGTTCCGACTTGGCTTCACTAAGAGCCTGAAGCTTGTCAATATCAATAGCGATGATAGCTCCACGTCTCCTGTCAATCTTAACAAAGCCCTCCTGCTGAAGGATTGAATAAGCTTTGTTGACAGTGTGCATGTTGATACCGATTGTCTCAGCAAGCTGGCGCACACTTGGAAGCTGTTCTCCCTCGCGGAATTGAGACGTAGCTATACCTAATATGATCTGATTGCAAAGCTGCATATAGATTGCTTCACCACTATTAAAATCAATCTCTATGATCATAAACGCCTCCTAATCTGTGATATATTTAGTATAACACATGCTACAGATTAATCAAATCGAGACTTATCCGCAAGATGTAACAAGGTTTTTATAACAAATTTGGCAAATATTTGATATTCAAGATTTCATGTTTTATTCGTATAATAGTACCTATGAATAAAAATATGACTATTGGCATCCTGGCTCATGTGGATGCGGGAAAAACAACAATTTCAGAAGGTATTTTATATATTGCAGGTGCCCTGCGCAAAATGGGTAGAGTTGACCACAGGGACACCTTTCTTGATAACTATGATCTTGAGAGAGACCGCGGAATAACCATTTTCTCAAAGCAGGCGATTTTCGAGTACGACGGATATCATTTCACTCTTTTGGATACTCCCGGACATGCTGATTTTTCAGCTGAAATGGAGAGAACACTTTCCGTTCTTGATGCGGCTGTTCTTCTCATCAGCGCACCCGATGGCATAACAGGTCAGACAAGGACTTTGTGGAAGCTTCTTAAGCACTACCATGTACCAACTTTCATTTTCGTAAACAAAATGGACCAGTACCAGGGTGACAAAGAGGATTTGTTAAAAGAGATAAAGTCAAGCCTTAGCAGCAACTGCATTGATTTCAGTTCTGACTTTGCTTCTCCCGAATTTCAGGAAGAATTAGCTGTATGTGATGAGGAACTTCTGACCAGCTTTCTTGATGGAAAAGAGATAACAAATGATCAGATAAAAGAACTGATCTCAAAGAGAAAATGCTTTCCCTGTGCCTTTGGAAGTGCCCTGAAAATGGAAGGCATAGAGAGTTTTCTTTCTCTTGTTGCCTCTTTTGCCCCTGTTAAAAAATATGACGAAAATGGCGAATTTTCCGCAAAGGTCTTTAAAATAAGCAGAGACACAAATGGAAACAGGTTGACTCATATTAAGATCACCAGCGGATCCCTTGCTCCAAAAACTCTTCTTGGAGATGAAAAGATCGATCAGATCCGCTTCTACTCAGGAGAAAAGTATGACACTGCCACAAAGGCTGTCGCAGGTCAGATCTGCGCCGTAACAGGCTTATCTTCTGCTCTCCCCGGAGAGATGATAGGTTCATCCAAAGCCCTCTCAGCAGGCAGTATTATGCAACCCATCCTTTCCTGTTCAGTTCTTTTACCGGATGGCAAGGATCCAATCGCCTTTTACAAAGAGCTGAAGGTCTTGGAGGAAGAGGATCCGACTCTCCAGCTTAGTTTCAATAACAAAGCTCAGGTAATTGAGATCAAGGTAATGGGCGAAGTTCAGAAAGAGGTCCTAAAGCACATAGTAAAGCAGCGCTTTGGAACCGAAATAGACTTTGGCCCAGGTCACATTGTCTACAAAGAGACCATTGCAAATAAAGTTGAGGGTGTAGGTCACTTTGAACCTCTTCGCCACTACGCCGAAGTCCATCTCCTTCTTGAACCGGCAGCACCGGGAAGCGGCATTTCTTTTGCCACCAAATGCAGTACTGATAAGCTGTCTCTTAACTGGCAGAGGCTCGTACTTACTCACCTTCAGGAAAAGAAGCATCTCGGAGTCCTTACAGGGTCTGAGATCACTGACATTAAGATAACTCTAATCGCCGGAAAAGCTCATGAAAAGCACACCGAGGGCGGCGACTTCAGGCAAGCCACCTACAGAGCTGTAAGGCAGGGACTTATGAGTGCCAAGTCAGTTCTGCTTGAGCCTGTTTTGGATTACAGACTTGAGATCCCCGCAGATGCTGTAGGAAGAGCACTTACAGACATGCAGCGCATGAACGGAACTACTTCTCTTCCTGATATCATTGGTGAAAAAGCTCTTATCACAGGAACTGTTCCTGCTGCCTGTTTTCTCGACTATGCATCAGAGCTTTCATCCTATACAAGAGGCGAAGGTCAGATCTTTACAACCTTTAGGGGATACGAACCATGTCATAACGAAGAAGAAGTAATAGAAAGCTTTAGATATGACCCTGAGCTTGATCTGGACAATCCTTCATCTTCTGTATTTTGCTCTCACGGAAGTTCTTTAATAATCCCCTGGGATGAAGCTCCTGAAAAAATGCATGTAGATTCAGGTCTTTTCCCTAAAGAGAGAACTGCTGCTGTCATAGAAAAAGAGTTTGTGAAATATAAAAATTCTGAAGAAGAATTAAAAGCAATATTCGAAAGAACCTATGGAAAGATTGCTCCAAGGTACGTGGAAACTGCCGTCACCTATGATTCTTTAAACCAGGCTGATGCTCCTGAAAATGACAACAGAGACTACGATCTTGAAGCAGCCAAAAAGGAAAAGCACCAGAACACTGCTTCATCCATAAAAAATGAGCTAAATAAGGAATATCTTCTGGTTGATGGTTACAACATAATATATGCTTCACCTGAATTGTCAGACCTTGCAAAAACCGACTTAAAGGCTGCAAGAGATAAGCTTATCGATATTCTCATAAACTTTCAGGGATTCAGGCGTGAACAGGTGATTGTTGTGTTTGACGCCTACAAGGTCGCCGGAGGCAAAGAACATACAGAGGAAATGAGCGGGCTTTTGATTGTCTACACGAAGGAAGCAGAAACTGCGGATCAGTATATAGAAAAGGCAGCTCACGAAATAAGTAAAAAGTATAAAGTGACTGTTGCCACTTCTGATGCAATTGAGCAGGTGATCGTCCTTAGCAGCGGCGCCTATAGACTTTCTGCCAGAGACTTTTGGGATGAAATTAAAAGAACCAATATCCTCATCTCAGAGAGCATCGCATCGAAAACTTGGAAATAATATAGACTTTCACTAAAGCGCCAGTGAGAGTATTTTGTAATAAGCTTTGTGTTTATACCAAAATACTCTCACTTTTTATATGCGTAAGTAATTGGCTTCGTACGCCACCATTGACTGAACCTGAGGAAAACGCCCTGGTCTGCGAGCCGACGGTGAGGATGATGGGAACAGTAGTTAGATTCATGCACCGTCGTAACCAGCATTGTAGCGTTTTCCCCAGAACCCGTCAATGGCAGGCACCTGCGGTGTGGCTGGGGGAAGATGCCTCAGGATCCAATTCCGAGAACAGTAGGGGATGAAGGCGCCTCGGACTCTGAATTCAGTGGCAGCAGAAGCGGCTAGTTTCTAGGGAACATGGGCTCGCAGCTTTCGCATGCCGCATGTGAAAGCAGGGCTAAAAGGAGTTTATATGTGTACACTATACAAGTAGCAGTTTAGGGAGTCCGAAAGCGTTACCTTTGGGCATATAGCTTGTTTTTAATAGCTCAGCCACCTGCAATCAAACAAGTTTTGGGCTCATAGCCGGATATCAGGCTTGCAGCCACCCCTCGTCATAGCTTTTATCGCAGACGACTGGGCATATACGGTAACTATCCGTCCACAGCCACCCTTTTAACGGGTGGCCAGAGGCTTGAAATCAGGCTATATACCCATTTGAGCGCTCGTGAGGGTGGCTGGCCTCGCAAAAAGCTGCTATATGCCCAAAATAGTAAGAATCAGAGGTGGCTGGGAGCTTTACAAAGCGCTATATGCCCAGAATAACTATCTCCATTAAATATGGACTGTTATACGGACGGAATGATATGAATTGCATCTTCTCCTAGCTTTGGATTATCACAGTGAAATGGGTATATAGCTATACTTTTTAAGTTACCACATCCCTCGGCAGAATTTTTGGGAAGCGAAAATGGGCATATACGAGAAAAAATAGAACTACGCATCCATTGAATGAGTGATATGAGACGATCAACCACCTATAAAAGGATGTGTAAACTTCAAAAATGCCGTATATACCCAAAATCGCTAGTCAAAAGAATTGGCGAGTGGTGTGGTAATCATAAAAACATGAAATGTGCCCAAATCACGTTTTATTGCGGGTGGCCGAACTATTTAAAGCAAGCTATATGTCAAAACAACACTTTAACGCTTTGTATGCAGCATTCGAAAACCGCGTCCATGGAGCCTTGAAAGAAGCCACCCCTACTGTTCTCGGAATTGGATCCAGAGGCTATAAAACCAGCCACACCGAAGGTGCTTGCCATTGACGGGGGCTGAGGAAAACGCTACAATGCTGATTCCGACGGTGCGAGATAATCTACTGTTCCCATCATCCTCACCGTCGGCTCGCAGACCAGGGCGTTTTCCTCAGGCTCAGTCAATGGTGGCGTACGGAGCCAATTTCTTACGCATATACAAAAAGAGAGCATTTTGCTATAAGTAAAAACTCATGCAATAATACTCTCTCGTCTACCTGTAACTTAATGCACTGGCAAATCCTTTTATATCTTATTCTATTATTCTCCTATTATCGTTCGTATTTACACATCTGTTGCTACTACTGACATGTAGTATGAATAAAGATTCTTGTATGTAGTCTTGTCGTAGTGAAGACCATCTGGTGTGCTAAAGCCTGTCTGTGTAAGATATGAGTAGCTGTCGATCCACTTGATTCTTGGGTCAAGCTCGGCCTGCAGCTTGGCATTAAAGCTCTCAATCTGTGCATTGGACACTGAGTTGCAGTTGCCGACAGGTGTTACAGATGAATAATAAACTGTCACTCCTGCCGCATCCCAAACATCAATGTAGCTGTTCACAAGACTGATGTATTTAGACGCATTGGCCAGATCGTTAACACCAAAGTTAATGATCATAGTGGTCCCATTGCCGGCGTACTCCTGTATCTCTGAAAGAGCTGTGTTCTTAAACCAGCTGTATCCCTCACCAACCTTGGCAACATATGCCTTGTCGGTAGTTCCTACTGCATTCTCAAGCTGGACAGTTCTGGAATCACCAACGAAAAGATATGGGACACTTGGAAGTTCAGAAGTCACATAATCTCCGCTTATAAATCCTGCTCCATCGCCATAGGAAATCTCGTACCAGTTGTTGTCTGTTACTCCGATAACCTGAAGTTCACTTCCCCAGGTAATCCTTCCAAGCTTGTCATAATCTGTTCCAGCGCCGCTTCTGACATTAACCGTATCACTGGCATACATAACAAGGGGAGTTTCATAAGCTGTTACAGTATATGGCAGCACTTCCTCTATTACCTCTTCTGAAGAAGCTTCTGTAGCTGCTATCATATCCACTGTTTCTGTGACAGCCCCGTCACTCAGATCATCCTCTCCAAGTGCTTCATCAAGCTGGATATTTAAGACTTCACCTGCTACTAATGTGGTTTCATCTGAAGCAGCATTAGCCATAGCAATATGCTTGTCAGCAACAAGTCCTGCCAGCACAACTACTGAAAAAGCTGCAGCAAAAGAACCTAAAATTATTTGGTTTTTATTTGTTTTCTTTTTAAGCATGACACAAATTTTACAATAGTCGTAATAACTTGTCAAATTTCATTCACCTTTATACAGCTTCCATACCTTCCATCTGTGCAGTAAACAGATGATAGTAAGCTCCTTTGCGGGCCATCAGCTCATCGTGACTTCCACATTCAGTTATTCCACCGTTGTCTATATACATTATTTTATCACATTTGGTAATGGTAGACAGTCTATGAGCAATGATAAAACTCGTCCTGCCCTCTAGCATTGTATCAAGTCCCTTTTGAAGAGCTTTTTCTGTCTGAACGTCAATACTTGAAGTTGCTTCATCAAGTACCAGAATTGCTGGATCAGATAAAAGAGTTCTCGCAAAGGACAGAAGCTGCTTTTGCCCCTGAGAAAGAAGCGCGCCTCTTTCCTTAACTTCAGTGTTGTAGCCCTTAGGCATGACTTTTATAAAGTCGTGAGCACATACCGCCCTGCTGGCTCTTCTTATATCCGCCTCAGTTGCATCAAGTTTTCCATAGCGGATATTATCTCCAATTGTTCCGGAGAAAATAAAGCTGTCCTGAAGCATTATTCCCATCTGTGACCTCAGAGAATGAAGCGTCACCTTTGAAATATCCTGTCCATCAATAAGAATTCTTCCACTATCAACGTTATAAAATCTTGAAATAAGGCTTACAATAGTACTCTTTCCTGCTCCTGTAGGACCTACAAGAGCAATACTCTCTCCTGGTTTTACACTAAATGAAACATCATGCAGGATTTCTTTTCCCTTCTCATAGGAAAAAGAGACATGGTCAAAGGTCACTTCGCCGACCATCTTCTTCATCTCCACTGCATCAGGCGCATCATCTACAGTTACAGGCTCATCCATAGTCTCAAAAATTCTCTCTAGATAAGCCATGTTGTTGATGAAGTTATTAAATATATTTCCAAGGTTCATGATAGGCTGCCAAAATCTGGATGCATAGCTTGAGATAGCCACGATCACACCAAGGGACTCATTTCCCTTTGAAAAAACTACAAGTGCAAACATGAATATTGCAGCTCTGACAAGAACAGAGATAGTATCAATTCCCGGCCAGACCATTGTTGAATAGCTGACTGCCTTCATCCATGCCTTTCTGCAGTTGGAAGAAAGGACTTTGAATATCTCAGCATTCTCATCTTCTCTTGCAAAGATCTGTGTTATCCTTGCACCAACAATGTTCTCCTGAAGATAGGCGTTTAAATTGGAGTTCTTGTTTGATACTGCCTGCCAGGCTTTTCTCTGCTTGTTCTTTATCCAGAACATAAATACCATAAGAAATGGCACACCGGCCAGAACCACAAAGCTCAGCTTAACGTCCACTGCAAACATAAATATTACGATGAATACAAGGTTTAATATCTCAAGAACCACGTTGATAAGGCCGTTACTTAGCATATCTGAAACGGAATTTACGTAGTTTACTACTCTTACAAGGATCTTTCCGTGTGGTCTGTCATCGTAATACTGGAATGGCAGTTTCTGCAGGTGCTCAAATAGATCACTCCTTATCTGATAAATAATATTCTGGCTGACATTTACCATGATCCTTGAGCGGATTGTAGTAAATATCACGCTGCATACGTAAAATAGTGCCGCAGCGACAACCAGTTTGTAGAGAAGGCTCTCATCCCCACTTGGAATCGCCACATCCAAAGCCCTTTGCACGATCATGGGGCTCACAAGGGCTGCTGCTCCGCCAAGGGCAGAAAAAACAAGTGCCATCGCCATTTTTCCTGCATGCTTTTTTATATATCCTGAAGCCCTGAGAAGGTGCTTTATATCAAAGGGCTCTTCTAATATCTCATCTTCTTTATATGTATTTCGTCTCATGTACGTCTCTCCTGATTATATCTCCTGCCTATAGTTGCGGTATTACCTGTACTTTGAAAATTCATAGCATCTATAGAGTTTTGTAAGTGCATATATGTTTTTGCTGCCTTGAAAAACGTCAGCACTTAGCTTACGTTTTTTGTAAGCTTAGTACTGCTACGTTTTTCACGGAATGAAAATGTCAGCTAAAACAGATATGTGCGCATCAAAACGTTTAGCCTGCCTGCAGTTTCACAAGTTCTGCATAATATCCGCCAAGTTTGATAAGTTCCTCGTGAGTTCCACGCTCCGTTATCTCTCCATGCTGCATGATCAGTATCTGGTCTGCATCCTTGGTAGTTGATATACGCTGCGCAATGATGATCTTTGTGCACTCAAAATCAAGATTTCTTAGGCTCTCCTGAATCTCTTTTTCCGTCTCAAGGTCAACAGCTGAAGTTGTATCATCGAGAATAAGGATGGATGGCCTTACTGCCAGCGCTCTTGCAAGAGATATTCTCTGTTTCTGTCCGCCGGAAAGGCCAACACCTCTTTCACCTACTATAGTTTCGTAGCCTTCAGGCATCTTGGCGATAAAGTCGGAAGCCGCAGAATATTTGGCAAAACGAACAACCTCCTCACGACTTATTTCGCTGTCACCATAGGCAATATTTCCATCAATCGTGTCAGAATAAAGAAGTACATCCTGGGTAGCAAGACCTATGTTTTTCCTGAGCTGATTGAGTTTTAATTTATTGACATTTACGCCATCAATAAGGATTTCTCCGCTTGAAGGCTCATAGAATCTAGGGATCAGATGGATAAGAGAAGTCTTTCCGCATCCTGTCTCACCCATAATCGCAATTGTCTGTCCTTTTTTAGCAGTAAAAGAAATATGCTCAAGGACCGGGAGATCATTGTCTGCATAGTGAAAAGAAACATCTTTAAATTCTATGTTTCCTTCGAATCTTCCAGGCTTATCAACAGCGTCTTTAGCGTCAACGATCTCTGCCTCTGAGTAGTAGATCTCCATAACCTTTGCAGATGCTGCCGAGAATCTCTGGAATTCATTCATAACGTTTCCAAGCTGCCTCATAGGGTTGGCTATAGCCCAGATAAGGCCTGAAAATGCCACGTATTCGCCCATTGTCATATCGCCATGGATAAGGAAAAGACCTCCAACCAAAAGAAGTATTACCGCAAGGGCATTGGCAAGAGTTTCTACAAAAGGATAGAAACGAAGCCATATCATTGCTGTCTTTTTATTGGTATCTCTAAAATCAGAATTGCACTCATCAAATTTTTTTATCTCATAGGCTTCCCTTGCAAAAGCCTTAACCACTCTGTTTCCGGCTATATTCTCCTGCGCCACTGTGTTCATATATGCCAGTTTTTCACGAAGAAGCGCATGCATTGGCGCAACTAAAAGCTTAAATACATATATGATAAAGAAAATGAGCGGAGCCACGATCAAAAGGCTAAATGCCAGTCTCCAGTCCATGTAGATAAAGTAAATTGCAGTTGCTGTGACCAGAGAAAATGCTTCAACAACCATTCTGACTACCCACGCAACCATGTGCCTTACAGCATCAAGGTCTCCCGTAACTCTGGTCATCAGATCACCTGTACGATAGGTGTTGTAAAATTTCATGTCCTGTCTCTGAATCTTGTCATAGAGAAAATTCCTTACTTTAAAGAGAACCTGCTGCGATACAAACTCATATCCCATGCAGTCAAAATAGACTATGATGCACCTAAGTACAGTAAGGCTTATCATAAGAACAAGGAGCCTGATAAATTCATCCGGATGCCCCGTAAGATTTTCTTTTGCACCGGGGCCAGACAAAAATCTGTCCACAATTTGCGCAGAAAAAAATGGCACAGTCAGTTGCAACATATTGTAGACAACTGTGCCAATCACCGCCAGTACATATAAAGCTCTGTACCCTTCCATATTATCCCACAACCACTGAAGCCTCGTCCTGGGATACTTCCACCTCGAGTTTCGTTTTTTCATAATAACCACCCCATTAAATAAATAGTAATAATAAAAATAGTTTCTGCTAATCTTGATTGTATTCCACCCATACACCTAATTCAATCTAAAATAATCTGATTTCTTATCATTTTTTGCTTTGTTTTTATTCTTTTATCGCTTTGTTAATCAAATTATAAGAATTATCGTTATATAGCACATGATATAATTATAATCAGTAGATTTATGGAGGTTATTGCCTATGGATACGCGCTTTAGGAGACGTATAATTGCTTTTGCCTACATACTCATGATTCTATTGTTTATAGGACTTGGTTTTTGCTATTCAAACGAATCAAATAATTATTATAGAGAAAACTCTGTATCTCTTAATGACTATTGGAAAATTGATGGTAAATACATTACCTTTCCATTTAGCAGCGACGAAGCCTTTACGATCAACAACACCCTTCCCACAGTATATGGTGATCAGCTCCTTGTAATCCGGTGCTACTATAAATCTTTTTCCGTTTTCATCGATGGAACAGAAGTTTTAGAATCAAGAAACAACGTATTATTTGGTCATAGTACTGATGTTGGCAAAAAAGAGATCTGGATTCCGCTTGAATATGAATACACCGGAAAAAAAGTCGAAGTAAAGATTACTCCTCAAGAATCCCTTTATGGTGCAGAACTCACTGAAGCCTTTGTAACCACCAGATCCGCATACGTTATTGCCCAGTTAAGGAGCAACGTTCCCTCAGTTGTCCTGTTTATCCTTTTCACAGTTACCGGCTTTTTTGAGATGCTGGTATCAACTGTATTTATCCTAAAAAGAGCTAACCTTATCAGAAAGCTCTCATTTGAGGCCCTTTTCTATGCAGGAGCCTTTTCTATAGTTGCAGGGCAGTGGATCATAAACGAGACAAGGATCCCTTTCATTGCAGTTGGCTATATAACAGGCTTTTCAATCCTTACTATAGTCTCATTTTTGCTGATGCCTCTTTTGTTCTTTGAAATCGCAAGATGCATCTTCCTACGTGTAGCGCTGATCGATCATATAATTGATGGCGCTATTGCAATTGTTATCCTGATTGCCTGCACTTTAGCGTCATTCGACATCTTCGAGTGGGGATGGCTGGTCTATGTAGCGCATGTACTTGACATAGTTGTTATGGTCATGGTCGGCTACTACTCATATTCCAGTGTAAAAGAAGAAAAGAAGCTTTCAAGCAGAACAGGAATAGCTGTAGCTAATGGAATATTCATAATTCTGGCAGGATACTCACTTATTAAATACATCGACAATGTAGGCTATAACTACATCTTTTTCATAATAATAGCTCTTATGCTCTACATTATGGTGCAGGTTGGCCTCATTTACAGAAGAATAGGCCTTAACGTAAAGGAAGAAAAAGAATTTGCACAGGCCAAAATAGATGCCTATACAGATCAGCTTACAGGCATTGGTAACAGAAGGCATTTTTACGCACTTGCTGATGACTATGAAAAGAACCGTCTTCCAAATGATCTTACTTATATAGCCATAGACGTTAACAGGCTTAAATACTACAATGACACCTTAGGTCATGACGCCGGGGATGAGCTGTTAAAAGGAACTGCAACATGCCTTAAACTTGCATTTTCTTCATCCTCTACCAGCACCCTTTCAAGACTTGGCGGTGATGAATTTGCCATTTTGATAATCGCAAATAGGAATGAACTTGAAAAAAGAATCAGCTACTTAAGAACACAGCTTGAGCACTGGCATGGAGAATACGTTAAGGGAATCAGTGTCGCCCTTGGATATGCCACAGTCAGAGAAAATCCTCACTGTAACATAGAAGATCTCGCCAAGATTGCCGACAACAACATGTACGAGGATAAAAAAGCCTTCTACGAAAAGACAGGCTATGACAGGCGAGGCCAAAGCGACGTCAAAAACGATGTTTAAAGCCATATCCAGATGAATGTTAGAATTAATACAAAAAATCCCATCGGATAAACTCCGGTGGGATTTAATATACACAGCTGCTGACGGGAATCGAACCCGTGACCTCCGCACTACCAATGCGACGCACTACCGACTGTGCTACAACAGCTTGGGCAATTTAGCCACGAATGATATTATAGCAAGTGATAACCCTTAAGTCAATCACTCATCAAACATTAAATTATTGATCAAAAACTGATATACTTCCTGATTTTTTTCAAGCCAGTTTCTGCAGATGGCCTGAGCCATTTCCTCTGTAGGAACAGGAATCTGAATATCTATGAGAGTATGTCCGCTCTCTCTTGCAATAACGCGGGCTGTATACTCATTTTCACCTGTCTTCTGGTAATCTCCGATTATTGAGCCTTCACTTCTAAGCTTCATACTGTTGGCTTTTAAGTAATCATCGATCTGAGATTTGATAGAAGGATTGATCCTGTTTCCGAAAAACTTAAGGGCCTCTTCTCCCTCCTGCGTTATTTCAAGATAAGTTCTATTGGCAACAGTTTTTTCTTTGATAAGATCAGAGGAAGCCATCTCTGCAAAAACTTCCTGTAGAGTTAAGAATGTCGTATATTCTTTTTCCAGTATAAAATCATAAATCTGTGACTTGCTAAGAGGCACTTCGCACCTCTTTAACATGTACAGAACAATCATCTTGTATAAAGTAAGATACCTTGAGCTCACGCTCATACCTCCAAATTAAATAAGTTCTTTTACTGCTTTTGAAACAACTTCCGCACATCTCGGGTCAAATGCAGGAGGAAGTATATTTTCTTCGTTAAGTTCGCTATCAGGAACAAGACCTGCCAAAGCTTTTGCAGCTGCAAGCTTCATCTCATCAGTGATGCGCTTTGCGCCACCCTCAAGAGCGCCCTTAAAGATTCCTGGGAAAACAAGCACATTGTTTACCTGATTAGGGAAGTCACTTCTTCCTGTACCTATAACCCTTACTCCTGCTTCTCTGGCAAGGTCAGGCATGATCTCAGGAACAGGGTTTGCCATAGCAAACATTATAGCTCCATCATTCATTTCCTGTGCCATTTCTTTGGTAACAATCCCAGGTGCAGATACACCAACGAATATATCAGCTCCCTTTAAAGCATCAGCAAGCTTTCCTGTCTTCTGCTCAGGATTGGTAACATCCATCATCTTTTCCTGCATCCAGTTAAGATCTGCAGATGCCTTGGAAAGAATTCCTGACTTATCACACATTGTAACATTTTTAAATCCATAGGTAAGTAAAAGTTTTGTTATAGCAATTCCTGCGCTTCCTGCGCCGTTAACTACTACTTTGCATTCTTCTTTCTTTTTGCCTACTACTTTCAGGGCATTTATAATACCTGCAAGAACAACAATCGCTGTTCCATGCTGATCATCATGAAAAACAGGGATATCCAGCTTTTCTTTTAATCTCTCCTCTATTTCAAAGCATCTTGGTGCTGAAATATCTTCAAGATTTATTCCGCCAAAACCAGGTGCAAGATATGTAACTGCCTTAATGATTTCTTCTGTATCCTGAGTATCAAGGCAGATAGGAACAGCATTAACTCCGCCAAACTCTTTAAAAAGCACTGCCTTGCCTTCCATAACAGGCATTGCTGCATGAGGTCCAATATTACCAAGTCCCAAAACTGCGCTACCATCAGATACAACAGCAATTGTGTTTGACTTGATCGTGTATTTGTAAGCAAGGCTCTTGTCCTCAGCAATCAGCTTGCAAGGCTCTGCCACACCCGGTGTATAACATACAGCCAGATCTTCTTTTGAATTAACCTTGGCTTTGGAAACTATCTCAAGTTTTCCCTGCCATTTTTCATGCATCTCAAGTGCTTTTTCAGCGTTTGTCATAATAATGCTCCTCCTAAAACTTCTTTCCTATTATATCGTAAGCAAATGCGCATACTTCATCTCTTTTATCCGGGTCATCGATATATTTGAAAACAAAGTATAAATGTTTTGGTGAACCACTTGAAGTTTCAAGTCCAAGAGCAAGTCCAAGCGCCGCAATCTCTTCAGGGGCATCGACCTGCCTTGACAACATAAGAGCATCTATATAGCCATTTTGAACCATCTTGGTGTAGGCATAAGCAAAAGCAGCCGCCTGAAGGTTCTCGCCCTGTGTAGATGAATAACCGATCTCACTAAGGATAATAGATCTGACATCACCATTGGGGTTAAGCATGTTTGTTTTTTGCATGTAGTTAGTCAAAACCTCAATATTCTCCATAGTAATACAAGGTGTTGACTCAGTGTGGTTAACATATTTGGAAGTCTTCCAAAATGCGGTGTTGTCATTAGGGAACGAGTACGGATGCGCCGCAAGTCCCCAGTTGACATTTCCATAATCATTCATGGAAGAAGCAAAAATATCAAGGACATCCTTGGCATCATAATCACCGGTGCTCTCAGTATTATAGGTCCATCTCTGATCCAATGGAATATACACAAGGGCGCCAGCATTCTGACTCTTTATAGCATTGTAAAAAACTCTGAAAGCTCTTGTAAACGCCGTAGTGTAAGTATTCACATCTGTATAAGACATGTAGTTATATTCTCTTCTGGCATTGACCTCATTGGCAATGATCCACATGCTGACATTGCCGTGACCGGAACCGGAGTATCTGCCTGCAAGGAAACTTCCAATGGCAGCTAGTGCCTTTACACCGCTCTCATCGGCAGCATTGAACATATAGTACGGAGCCGTTGAGCCACTTCGCGCACTTGGATGCGTGATCTCAGGGTAAGCTGAAGTACTGGCGTCATTCAAGATGATGGCCGCTATATCTATGCCCATGGAATTGAGCTTTTTGAACAATGTATCATAGTCATTGATAATGCGGGCATTGAAGTGATATGTCACTCCGCCATATGAATAGGCAATTCCCCCTGACGTAGTAAGGATATGTGAAAGAGGAATATTATAAGCGCAATAATTAACTCCAAGGTCAGAGAGCTCATCAAGTCGAAGAGGATATGGCAAAATACCCTTTATAGAATCATGGTCCATGCTGTCATAATAGTATCCTGCACAATCCTCAGGATTGGTTATGTACTTGGCATGTGCCACCTGAACATACTGATCTTCCATCTTTACAGCAACTGCAAATTTGGAAAAGAGTCTTGTGTTAGAGAGACCTTTGTTAAGCTTTATGGTAAAAGAAGCGTCATCTCCCTTATAGATCTTGGAAAGAGGCTCTGCATCTGCAGCGATGCCATCCTCATAGGTCGCCATCTCAAAAAGGTAATAATACTTATCGTCACTGGCAGGAATGCCCTCAGAAGTAATGTTTACTTCAACATTGGATGTTCCGACAATCTGGCATTCAAGATTGCCAAATTCTGCAGCATCTTCAGCTGTAACTTCTACAGTTTTAGGTCTTTCAGAAAGGGCCTTTGACACTCTTTTTCCACCGTTTACGATCGTGTCAACAACGCTTTCCTGAACATACACGATCTCGCTGATGGATGTCTGTTCTATAGAAGCCTGATAAGGCGCTTCATCCTGCCCTTCATCAGACACTCTTCCGGTGCTGATAAACAGCCACATAGTCATGGCTACAATGAATAAAACCGCAACAACTACGCCTATTCCTGTAAGAATTATTAACTTTCTATTGTGACGGGCTTTTCTCCCTGTGCGAAGCCTGCGTTTCTTTTTATCCATGTAACCCCTTAGTTATCTTTATCTTCTCTGTTTTTGAGCTTTCTCATGTGATCTTTTATCTTGAGCTCATAGCCGTTTCCTGAAGGGCTGTAGAACTCCTTGCCATTAAGCTCATATGGCAAATACTGTTGTTTAACATAGTGATCAGGATAATCGTGGGCATATTTGTAACCAATACCGTGGCCCAGCTTGGATGCTGATTTATAATGTGCATCCTGAAGATGTGGTGGTATCGGAAGATTGCCTGTTTCTGTAACTGTACTCATTGCACTGTCTATTGCAACGATAGCTGAATTGCTCTTGGGCGCTGTAGCTATATAACTTGCAGCCTGGGCAAGTGTTATCCTCGCTTCCGGCATTCCAAGCCTCTCTACAGCAAGAGATGCCGCAACTGCCACTTGAAGTGCCTGAGGATCTGCATTTCCAACATCCTCAGAAGCACAGACCATCATACGTCTTACAATAAACTTGGGATCCTCTCCTGCATTCAACATTCGGGCAAGGTAGTAAACCGCCGCATCAGGATCTGAACCTCTCATGCTCTTGATAAAAGCGGAGATCGTATCATAGTGGTTGTCTCCATCCTTGTCATATCTGGCAACCTTTTTCTGGATACACTCCTCAGCAACCTCTTTAGTGATATGAATAAGTCCATCATCACTTCTCTCAGTCGTAAGGATTCCAAGTTCAAGAGCATTCAGAGCATGCCTTGCATCTCCATCAGCAAGATCTGCCAAAAAGTCAGCTGCATCAGGCTCCAAAACTGCCTTGTAGGAACCCATCCCACGCTCTTTGTCAGTAACAGCCCTACTCAGCAGCTCTTTTATATCATCTGGTCCAAGCGGCTTAAGCTCAAAGATAACAGACCTTGATATAAGAGCTCCGTTCACTTCAAAATAAGGGTTCTCAGTTGTAGCCCCAATAAGTATTACCGTTCCATCCTCAACAAATGGTAAAAGATAATCCTGCTGACCCTTATTAAATCTATGAATCTCATCTATAAAAAGAATTGTCTTTTTGCCATACATTCCAAGATTATCCTTGGCCTTTTGTACGACTTCCTCCATATCCTTTTTACCGGCTATGGTGGCATTTATCTGAGTAAACTCAGCCTTTGTGGTACCTGCTATGACCTTGGCAAGAGTAGTCTTTCCTGTTCCGGGCGGGCCATACAAAATGATAGAACTTAACTTATCTGCCAAAATCGCACGATAAAGAAGCTTGTCTTTTGCAATGATGTGCTGCTGACCCACTACTTCATCAAGGGTCCTCGGGCGCATCCTGGCGGCAAGCGGCGATTCCTTCTCATAGTTATTTTCTCTCATATATTCAAACAGATCCATAAATGCTTCGTTACTTTTCTTTATAATTGTAGACAGACTATATTATTCTACAATTTTTGCCCATAAAAATAAAGAGGATATATACACAAATTGCACAATCTTTTACAAGGTTTTCCACCAGTAGACGTAAAAGATTGTGCACTATAGATCAAGCGTGTTTAACTATATTGCGGACCCATACTCCGCTTCGCACTAAAAGAAATCCGATCGTACATTTTAACAGTTCAAGAGCTGAAACCATCATAAATATGCTAAGTACCGGAAGATTTGTAAACCTTGAAAGGATATAGGCTGCCGGTACACTGATAAGCCATGCAAAACAGCTGTCAAAGACAAATGTAACCGCTGTCTTCCCACCTGAACGAAGAGTGAAATAAGACACATTCGCATAGGAATTTATAGGCATGCAGATTGCAACAACCCAGATAAACCTGGTGGCAAGCTGCCTTATCTCCGGCTCAGTATTGTAGATCTGAGGGATTACAGGCGCTGCGATTGCAAGGAGCGAACCCATTACAAAGGTGGAAGCCACGCTAAGTGAGGCCATTCTCCAGGCAGTCCTGCGGGCAGATACAAGCCTGTCTGCGCCAAGCTCCTGTCCTACAATGATTCCTGTGGAATTACCAATTGATAAAAAGACCTCATTAAATATCTGAGATACTGTTCCGCTTATATTCATCGCAGCGATTACAGCTATTCCTCTTACCGAGTATGCCTGCAACAGCGTTGCCTGAGCAAGGCTCCATAAAAACTCATTGCAAAGAAGTGGAAGGGATTTTACAAGTATCGTTTTTACCAGATAAAAAGGTACATAAAGGCTTCTGAATACACCTTTAAAGAATGGATACTTGGAGTTCTTCCTGTGTGCACCTGTTATTACTATCAAAAGCTCTGTAAATCTGGAAATGACAGTTGCAGTAGCCGCACCCATAACTCCCATTTTAGGAAGACCCAAAAGTCCAAAAATAAGAAGTGCGTTGAACACGAAGTTCACAAGCATAGCTGTCATACCTGCGATCATTGGAAGAGTGGTCTTTCCTGATTCTCGCATGGCACTTGCATAGACCTGCGTCAGGCTAAAAGGGATAAGTCCCACAAGCATTATATCAAGGTACGATGTAGCGTAGGCCAAAGTGGCAGCCCTGTCTGCATCTGCAGTGCCGGAAGAAATGTAAAGGGATATCAGATTTTCTTTTGCCAGAAAAAGGAACGTTACTGCTATAGCGCAGATAACGACCGCATCCATCAGCTTAAATCTAATGGAATATCTGACGCCATCCATATCTCCTTTTCCAAAGAACTGTGTGCTGAAAATTCCGGCACCGGCAAGGGATCCCCATATGCACAAATAGAAAATAAACAGCAGCTGATTCACAATAGCTACTGCTGACATCGGAAGTGTTCCGACCTGTCCGACCATTACGTTATCCAAAAGTCCCACGACATTGGACAGCGTATTCTGTATGATCATCGGGGCAACTATCATAGCTGCCCTGCTGTAAAATGCCCTGTCTCCGACAAGGCATTCACGCAAAGTAAATTTATATTTTATTGCTTCTTCTCTGTTACTTGTTTCGTAGGTAGTCATAAGTATTTCCTTATTAACTGAAGTGGCTGCCTACTTTAAATGCAGCTTTACTCCAGATTTTCCTTTATCTTATTGATCATTTCTTCATATTCTGCATCTGTAAGGAACTTCTTGCCAGGGTTCATTTCAAAAACTCCTCCCCACTCAAATTCGTCCTTGTACTTTGGTACAAGATGCATGTGAAGATGACAGCCTGTATCGCCATATGCGCCATAGTTTACCTTATCAGGGTTAAAGGCCTTATGTATAGCCTTGGATGCTCTGTTTACATCTCTGAAAAATGCATCTCTTTCTGCATCTGAGATATCAACTATCTCACTGACATGATCCTTGTAAGCCACAATGCATCTTCCCGGATGGCTCTGCTCTTTAAAAAGAATAAGCTGGCTGACCTCAAGGTCGCAGATCTTTATACCAAATTTTGCAAGTGGCTCTCCGCCAACACAATATCCACAATTATTATCTTTTACCATCTTTTTATCCTCCAAAATCGTTTTTTTCTGACAAGTTGTCTGTGAAAAACTCCGCATCGCATCAGCAATACACATTCTTACAACTGCATCTTTTTTCCATTGAGAACTGCCTCAATGAGATTGTCTTCTCTATCATATACCATTTTCAGTGAAAAGAAATCATGACTTTTTTCCATGAGTCTGAAAAATATTTTGTCTCCTTCCCAGAGGTTAAGGTCAAAAAGCTTATCCTTCTCTACCCATGTGAGCACTCCTTCATCGCAATCTTTTGGCTCACCGTCAGGTGCTTTGGCAGTAAATAAAGACATAAGCTCATAGTCACCTTTTTGTGAAATGAATGTGATTATTGCACGATATTCCAAACTTTCAAGCGGAACATCATATCCTGTCTCCTCAAGAATTTCTCTTTTTATGCATTCTTCAGGGCTCTCATCTTCCTCAAAGTGCCCGCCAACGCCGATCCACTTGTCTTTACTGATATCATTCTTTTTTGATACTCTGTGAAGCATTAAGTATTTATCGTCTCTTTCAAGATAACAAAGAGTCGTTAAGCCTTCTCTTCTTGCCATTTCTTTGACCTCTCATAATTTACTATAATAATCCCGGCTGAAACAAGCAAAAGTGCCACAATGCTCGCCATTGACAGTGCTTCCTGTCCCTCTCCCAGAAAAAGCGCTGACAGCAAAACTCCCATTATCGGATTAACAAATCCAAGGACTGAAACTTTGCTGACCGGATTGTATTTAAGAAGAACTCCCCAAAGTGTGTATGCTCCTGCGGAAATAAAGCCCATGTAGATCAGGTTAAGATAACAGCCTGTACTGTAGAAATTAAGGCTTCCTCCAAGGGCCAGTCCAATGATAAGCAGAACTGCACCGCCTAAAAAGAACTGATAGCCACTGAGGATAACAGGATTCTCATGCTTTGAAAAGATTTTGATACTGCAGCCTGATATAGCATAGAAAAAAGCTGCTGCAAGCATCGCTCCCTCACCATTTAAAGTCATCGGCGCTCCGCTCACCAAAGCTCCTGCGCCGCCAAAGAACATAATGATTCCAAGAAAACCTGTTGCGCAGCCGATGAGTTTTTTGGCTGAAACCTTCTCAAGCTTAAATAGAAAAATAGCAAATAGCGGAGCCAGGAAGTTTCCTGATGCATTTATGATAGAGCCTCTCACGCCTGAAGTATTTGCCAGTGACATAAAAAAGAAATAATACTGACCTATAGTCTGAAAAAGTGAGAGTACCACTATATATTTCCACGAATCTTTCTGCGGTATCAAAGGCTTTTTGGCCAGTATTGAGCCCAAAAATATAGTCATAACTCCCGCAAGCATAAACCTCGCACCTGCAAGAACCAGCCTTGATGGCGTATCGCTTGCATCTATTTTGAATAACTCATAAGCAATCTTGATTGCAGGTGATGCGCTTCCCCACAACACGCAGCAAAATATGGCCACCAGCACAACCAACGGCGCAAGTGTCCAAAATGAATTTTTGTTTTCTGTCATTTTTCAATTTCCTCCATATAGCATATGAAGTTCATTATACAGGAAATTGATTGCAAATAACTATAGCATAATCTTAGCATTAACAAATATCAATTCTAATTATTCACCCTTTTGCATATAGCTCGTCGCTGTCAAGAAGTATTGTCACCGGTCCGTCATTTATAGACTCAACCTTCATATCAGCGCCAAAGACGCCTGTTTTAACTTCAAAGCCTCTGTTTCTGCACTCTTCAACTACAAGCTCGTACAGCGGATTTGATATTTCAGGTCTTGCGGCATCTGTAAAGCCCGGACGCCTTGACTTGCAATCTGCATAAAGTGTGAACTGGCTGACAATTAGTATCTGCGCTCCTGCATCTTTTGGATTAACATTCATCTTACCGTTTTCATCCTCAAATACTCTGAGCCCGCAGATCTTATCTGCTATTTTTATTGCTATTTCTTTTGTATCATTCGTATGGACTCCCAAAAGGACCATGAATCCTTTCCCGATTTCTGAATATTTCTCTCCATCTATCGTCACTGACGCCGAGAGAACCCTTGTAACAACTGCTCTCATTCTGCTTCCCCTCTTTCCGATACAATTTTTAGTGTGTTAGGTGTCACTTCACACAGATAAAAAACAATCTCAACTCCTGCTTTTTTCGCCTCATAAAACGCTTTGGCAAATTCAGGATCTGTCTCCTCATTTGGCCTTACTTCACTGATTCCCTCTCCCTGAATAACAAAGGCAACTCTGGTTTTTATTCCTTTTTCCAAGGCCATAGTCAGCTCTTTTAAATGCTTGGTTCCTCGCTCCGTCGGTGCATCAGGAAAATACCCTATTCCATCCTTAAAAAGCGTGCAGCCTTTAACTTCCATAAGGTAGGGCTGTACTGATTTATTAGGAATTTCTTTTTCCATATAAAAGTCAATTCTGGAATTTCCATACTTGTATTCAGGCTGCACCTTGCTGTACTTACCTGTGCTTTCAAGCCATTCCTTAACAACTTTATTTGGAGCCTGGGAATCAATATTTATTATTTTCCCGTCTTTTTCAACTGCAACAAGATCATACGGCGTCTTTCTCTCCGGATTGCCAGCCTTTTCAAGATATACCGTGCATCCTGGGATCAATAATTCTTTGCATCTGCCGGTGTTCTTTACATGCACCTTGATTTCATCGCCATCTACGCTCACTATGGCAATGAATCTGTTTGGTCTTGATATGAATTTTGCTTCTATAATGTTTTCGTAAATCATAAGCTGATTTTACCATTACTTTGTAGCTAATGACCAGTAATAAGGAATCAAAGATTCAAGATACATGCCTGCTATGATAAAATAATAGTGAGACAAATAATTCGCATTTCATAATCAGGAAAAATCAAGCCACATGAAAATAGATATTCAAAAAATCGATTTCGGCGAAGAAAGCATTACCATCAGGTATAAAGCGCTTTCTCCGGATTTAAAAAGAATAATTGGAATTCTGGAGAAGTCGGAAAATAAACTTTGGGGCAAGACTGATACAGAAACTGTAAGCATCAGCATTTCAAGTATCCTCTACCTGGAATCCGTTGATGATAAGCTTTTCGCATACACCGGAAACAGAGTCGTGCGTTTAGACGGAACTCTCAACTCATTTGTCATGGAAATCAGCGATGAAGCCTTTTTCAGATGCAGCAAGTCAATGGTGATCAATGTCAATAAGGTAAAGACCTTAAAGAGCCTGTCTTCAAACAGGATTGACGCGACCATGGAAAGTGGTGAACACATAATCATTTCAAGAAGATATGCATCAGATTTCAGGCGTCTTTTGAAAGGAGGCAGATAGATGAAGAACAAGAAAAAAGTAACACTTTGGGAGTTGTACCTTACAAAAGAAATAGGGATTGAGTTTAAAGCATGTCTTTACTTCTTTGCCTTCCTGTTCTATTACTGCGTATACAGGTTGATAAACGGTGTCTATGATGCCAGCATCCTGCACATGACAGAGCTGATCCTCGCCTGCTATATCATTGGCTACATTCAAGTTTACCTATTGTGGAACTTTGATGAAGCAGATACTCTTAAGGCAAAAGAAATTGTAGGAATGGTGGGGTGTACTTGCGTATACTGCCTACTTTCCTGGCTTTTTAACTGGTTTAACAAAGACCTTTTGGTCACTTTTCTATTTGCAGCATATATCCTTCTTGTCTATGTCTGCGTATATTTGATTTACAAGTATAAACGAATAATTGATGATAAAAAACTTAACGAAGATTTGAAACTCTTTCAGACTGAGCACAAAAAAGAGGATAGTTAAGTGAATGTTAGCGGCATAATAGTGCACCTTACGGGAACAGATATTGTTCCCGTTTTTTATTTTTGTTATGAATAAATTACAAGAACAAGAGGAGGTGCTTTATGAAAGAAAACGTTATTGAGATAAGTCATTTAACCAAAAGCTATGGCAAGAACAGAGGCGTTATCGACGTTTCCCTTAATGTAAAAGAAGGAGATATATTCGGTTTTCTTGGGCCTAATGGCGCAGGAAAGTCTACTACCATCCGCTCTATGCTGGGCTTTTTGAAGATAAATTCCGGCAACATAAGGATACTTGGCATGGACAGTGTAAAAGACCATGAGAAGATTTTAAAGAATGTTGGATATATGCCTTCAGAAGCCTGGTTCTACGATTCCCTGAAGGTAGCTGATGTCATAAAATACGCTGCAGATGTCCGCGGACTTAATTGCAGCGAAGAAGCAGGCAAACTTTGTGAAAGACTAAAAGTTGACACTCATAAAAAGATCAAACAACTATCCCTTGGAAACAGAAAAAAAGTCAGCATAGTCTGTGCCATGCAGCATAGACCTCGCCTTTTTATCTTTGATGAGCCCACCGGAGGTCTTGATCCTCTTATGCAAAAGAAATTCTTTGAACTTATAAATGAATATGTCGCCCAGGGAGCCACTTGTCTTTTGTCTACCCATGTGCTGTCGGAAGTCGATAAGTATTGTAAAAATGCCGCAATCATGAGAGAAGGCAGGCTCACGATGCTGGACACTCCGCATATAGATGATGAAACGTTCCTTAGTTTCTACGAAGAAGAGGAGGGATAAAAATGAGAGCTGTATTGAAAAGAGAGCTATTACTTAATCTTAAAAATCTTCTGATATGGAGCCTGTCCGTTGGTGCTCTCGGGCTCGTCTGCATATTATTATATAAGTCTATGGAAGGTGAAATGAAGGATATGGCTGATGCCTTTTCTAATATGGGAGCCTTTTCAGAGGCCTTTGGAATGAGCACTTTGAGCATCGCAACCTTGAAAGGGTACTTTGCCACTGAAATAGGCGCAGTTCACGGCCTTGGAAGCTGTATGTTTGCAGCGATCATCGCAATCAATATCATTTCAAAAGAGGAAGATGCCCACACAGGCGAATTTCTTTTTTCTCTTCCTCTTTCAAGGAATCGGATTCTTACTGCCAAATCGCTGTGCGTTGCTATTATGCTGGTTCTTTTTACCGCTGTATGCACTTTGTTTTATCTGCTGGGCTTTAGTATTTTAGGAGAAGAAATGCCTCTGGATCTCTTTTTCACATTTATGGCAAGACAGCTTCTTATGAACCTTGAAGTCGCAGGAATATGCCTTGCGCTCTCATCTCTTACCGGCAAAAACAGGATGGGACTTGGACTTGGAATGGCTCTTTTATTCTACGCCTATGACGTAATGGGCAGGGTTATTCCTGATTTAAAGAAGTATTTGTTCATCGGGCCCTTTTCCTATGCAAATGCTTCGGAGATATTCACTGAGGCTAAGCTTCCGGTGACCGGAATTGTCGTTGCCTGTGGCGTTTTGATTTGTGGAGTACTGTTTGCTTTCTGGTTCTATAACAAAAGAGATCTGGCGTCCTGAGAAATTACGTAAAGACGAACAACTCCAGCTTTGCGACAAGGTCCTCAATGATGTACCTTGAATCCACATCTGTGTATATTCTGATGTCCGGATTATCATCTTTTACTGCAGACGAAGTGTCATCCAGCACCAGAGGTGCCTTGGCAGTGTGATAGTGGCCGCATCCGGGATTAATAGTTACTGCAATAGCTGGAGAATCGCCAAGAGACCAGCTCTCTCCCTGGGTCCAGCCTGCTGCCTCGGACATATTGTATTCAGTCATCTGAGTGTAGAGGTGATTTCCTATTTTTCCGCATGGCTTTATACGGCGCTCAATCTCTGCAAGCCCTATGTTGACTGTAATGTATACATGTGAAGGAATAAGCCAGATATTGGCTCCGCTCTGAAGCACGTAGTTGGCTGCTTCGATGTCATTCACTGAATTAAACTCTGTAAATGGCGCTTTGCATGGAGCCTCCCCATGAGTTCCTATCCAGACTATCGTCATTTTGTCTTTTATCTCAGGACAGGTTTGAAGCGCTTTGGCCACATTGGTTATAGCGCCCTGACACAGAACGAATAAAGGATTGGGCTCATCCTTCAAGGCTTCATCAATTATAAATCTTGATGCTTCCGAAACTTCTTTATCCTCACTTAATGGTCCCTTTTGACCGTGAAGCACCGGAACTGATAAATCCATAGCATCAAGGATTGTCTCTATCTCTTTGTAGCTTCTTTGTTCTGAGTCTTTTACCTTAAAATGCTCTGCCGCTATGGCTTTAACAATAAGCTTAGGACTTAGCAGTCCATGAACAATTGCAAAAGGATCGTCCGCCTCACAGGCCGCATCCGTGTCTATTATTACTCTGATTTTCTTGTAATCCGGAACTTTGTACTGTATCCCCATTTTGTATTCCCCCAATAACTGTATTTGCTCGATAGATTATTTGACGCGCGTCAAATAGAATTTATAATCTTGATAACCGCTGATCATATTCCCCATATTCACAACCAACATTTTCACAGATAACTTCGTCGACAAGTCGTCCGCAATGGAAAAGCATTACTGTGCCCTTTCCGTTTCCGCCGTTCCAAAGACGTTTGTGAAGTTTCTTTCCATTTGGAGCTTCATAGTTCACAAGGAGCATGTCTTTTTTATCACATGAAATATTGGCAACTATACAATCAAACAGATTCTTTTGTTCTACTCGCCAAACAATCTTGTCATCAGTTTCCTTGCAATTAAATGAGGTTCGCGTAAAAGTCCAAAACTTAGAGAAATTGAACTCATATGGCTTTCCTTCATACCAATAGGCTGAAAGAAGCTCCCTGTTCAAGGCAATAGGCCCAACTTTTGGCCTTCCACCACCTATATCAAATACACTATTTTCAAGTTTCTTATCAAGAAGCTTACTTGTAAGATTGTTGGATGAAAGCCACACCCAGGGAGACGTAAAATCTTTTCCCCAATTCTTGTCAGCATATCCATAGCAGGTCTTGGGATCAACAGTGTACTTATGCCCATCCAATACTATCTCACCTGAATACTCTGTCTTCATGCCCTCTGCGTGCCAAAACATCTCAAAAAGCTGGAGCTTTCTAAAAAGGTTTCCTGCTCCGTATCCCACATTAAAGGCAATTTTCTTATTTATTGTCAGATTCCATGTAATTTCTCCACTTCCTGACATATATTCAGGGTGCTTATCCACTTCTTCCTCAGACAAACTCACTCTTCCCCAGGTTTTATCCTCAGTAAGAAAGCACTCTCCTGCCTTTATTGAAAAAGGAACTCCCATATCCACGTCAATCTTTTCCCAGCCATAGAAATTATGGATCTGTCTGGCTCCTTCGCCCCAGCAACCAGCCTTAACCATGAGGTACGAAGGCTTCACACCTTTCGCTCTATTCGCAGGAAGCTGCCCAAGTACTGGTTCAGCCCCTCCACAGGCAGGATTACATAAAAAGAACTCTATAAAAAAGGGCTTTTCATCTCCGGTTTCACTATCTATTGCAGTAAAAGAGTGCCACCACCAATCGTACCCAAGCTTCGCCTGACCACCAAAGAGTTGGCACTGATTTCTGGTTATGTCTGATCTGTTAAACAATGGTTTACCTCATTTTCACATTTTTACTATCTTACTTTTTGTCTTTTAAAAAAAATTCTTTTGTGCTATTATCATATTAACAAAAGTGCTACCGATAGACGGTTAGCCCTTTAAATGATTAGTTATGATAATAACCGTTCAGTTGCTAGGCTGGGGCGGTTATTTTCTTTTGCCTAAAAGATAAGCAAAGGTTGCTACGGCAACAATCATCATCGTGTATTGAAACAGATCTGAAAAGTTCACCATTATGTATGCCCTCCTTTCGATTGGATTATTACCTCCTTTCGTTAGGATAGGGCTAACCGCCTACCGTTATGGTAGCACCAGTCTATTTTAGCAAACATCAGTTCGGGTGACAACATATTCTTTTTTTCGCAAAAATGATAATTCCTAATACTGCCAAATAAAATATGCCACTTATTATTATTTTCACAAGCAAAGCAAGGATATCATTTTGCAATGGAGGCCTGTATCCCTTAAATACAACAAACATTAATATTCCAGAAATAATGAATGGTAAAGAATTGACCACATTTCTACCTATGTTGGCTTCCTTGTAAACGAAAGCTGCCTGGACAACACATACCACTATCTCCGCTGTCAAAGTACCTATCGAAGCACCAAGTGAAGCATATTGTGGTATAAGTATTAAATTCAGCAACACATTTACTGCCGCGCCCAAAAACAAAGATGTAATAAATAGTTTATCCTTTTTCCTTGGCAACAGATATTGTGTTCTAATAACATTAGCAAACGCAAGAAACAAACAACTTGGAAGAAGTATATAAAACAATGATATACATCTTTCAAATCCCATTCCATAAAATATAGGAACAAACTCTACTGCTACAGTCATTATTCCCATACAGACAGATGAAGACATAAACATTGCAAATATAATTGATTTATTAAATATGTTTCCTATTTCATCTTGTGTTTTTCCTACAGATATCATGTTGGACATCCTCGGAAGCATAACAGTCCCTAATGCTGTAATTAATGCCAACGGAACACTTATAATACTTTCACAACTATGGTAATATCCCAGCTCTAATTCCGTTGTCATAGAACCAAGCATTATTTTATCCATTGTCTTATAAATGCTTACCGCAATTGTAGGCAGGAACAAAAACAAATTAGGCTTAATGTGTGCCACTACCCCATTAATACTAGGAGCAACAAATTTCACCTTTGAACAAATATATGGTAATACAACAAGCTGGCTTAATAACCCCCCCGCTGAATAAATCAACGCATATTTCCAAACATCCGTCTCAGTTTTCACAAGCATAAAAATACATATTGCTGTAGCAATTTTTATTATAATATCTCTAACAGATGTTATTATGAATTCCTCAAGTCCATACAATAACCAAGTAAGATCTATTCCTCCTGCCATAACCAATAGTAAAAAAATAGATGCCAAAAGTTTATTAGGTGCTAAGCAAGCAACATATATAGCATATACTGATATTACTAGTCCCGCCATAAATAATTGAAATACATATATCTCACTAAATACTTTTGACAAGTTGTCTTTATCATTTCTTGCATACGCTATCGTTCTATTTCCGTAGTTTTGCAACCCCAACTTAATGAAAATATAAAAATAGTAGGCCACTGAATAAGCGAATGAATAACTCCCCAATCCATAAGCATGAAGAACGCGCGATAGATACGGGAGTGTAATAAGAGGCACAATTATACCTGAAATTTGGTACAAAGAATTAAAAACAAAATTAGTCTTTATACTTTTTCCTTTGCTTTTCATATTCCTAAATGTAAATTCCACTTTTCACCAATTATTTCATCAAACTCTTCCGGATCATATTTAAAAAAACCACTTCCAGTGGTAAACGTCATCTCTCCAAAATAAATTTTTCCATTAATATTGTATAGATCAACCCTAACGTGTGAAAAACCTTCAGACAATTTCTCTGCCAATTCAATCATTTTTTCATAATTCATAGGTTTTTTCAAAGGCCTTTCTATTGCTTCAAAATCCGCTCTTCGATAAGGCAACATATTAAAGTCCCGATCTAATATACCCAATTTAGCTTTTTTATGATCTGGATATGTGTCTATCATCACATATAAACAAAAAACTTTTCCATTGAAACAAAAGAATTTATAATCCGTCAAACCTTTCATTTCAGATGTAAGAAGATTTTTCTCAAAGTAAATTTTGGGTTCAATATTCTTATATTGCAGTTCAAGAGTTTCAAAAGCAAAATTATGTTTTAACCAGTTATCAGCTTCGAATCTAAGTCTATCCTTATCCACTTGGCATGCATCATTTATCACTGCAACAAAGCCGCATCCATGATTAGCTTTCATAACATATCTATTAGGCAAGTTATCAAAACTAATGTTCTCTGCCCTTGAATAAATATCACCAACTAAAGGAACTAGATATTCTTCTCCTACCTTTTCTTTTATCCATTCTCTAACTGTTATTTTATCTGATAGCCTAGTTAACAACTCATTTGTTCTATGTAGCTTACTCCACTGTATTTTTTCCGAATAGCTTTTGGGAGATGATAAGCTGCATATTTTCCCAAATTGCTTAAAATAGGCATATTTCAAGTATAATGGATACATTTCCTTAGGCATATATGACTTTATAGTATAATTAATTTTCTTTATATTTTGCATTGCTACCCCATAGAAAACACAAACTTTTTTATATAAGATAACCACAATTTATAGCAAAATCACAAACGTTCTCAATATCACAGACTAAACCTCTAAAGAATTCTTATTCTATTCGCATATAGCTTTTGTAAGATTGATATAAACATCTTAAAGCCATACCCCTTTGTAAGAGTCATAATAAGCATATTTCTACCATTAATATGTAAAGCTTTATAATCGCTTTCTGACAATTCGCATAGTAAATAATTACTTTTATTTATTAATACATCTATTCGGCTCATCCAATTTTCTGCTGATTTTTTGTTAGTAAGTGAACCATCATTCTCAGTAATAATATAAAATTTTTCATCTACAACGCATATTTTCTTAGCAACATTTCCCACTTTACATGAGAACATTACATCATTGGCCACTTTAATTTCATCAAACTTAATATTGTTCTTGGTAACAATCTCTTTCTTAATTAGTTTTGACCATGGTGCATCCCAAAGATATCTTATTCTGAGTTCGCCAACATTACTTTTATCATACGACCATATTAACCTTTGATAAAACAGAACTCGATTAGATCTTTTATCTTCATGATCTGGTGAAAAAAAAACTATATCATATTCAAAATAGGTATTGGCATATTTCAGCAGCAATTCAAATGCATCATCTAGGAAATAATCATCAGAATCTGCAAATAACAACCATTTTCCTTTAGCTTTTTTTATACCAATATTTCTACATCTTCCCGCGCTTCTCTGATTCACATCATTGCAGTAGAACTCCACCTTATCCTTATATTTTTCTACCAATTCTGCATATTGTTCAGTAAATAATGTGCTTTGATCATCCACTACAATTATTTGAATCATATCATCGTTATAAATTGATGCTATTAATCTACTTAGTTTTTGTGGACAATTATAGTGCGGAATAATAACAGATATAAGATAATTATCAATAGTTTCACTTCTAGAAATCATTCTATTCTCCCAATAAAGATGCTCTCTTCTCCCCCAAATACTTCATCCATTAAAAAAATAGTACTCCAATACCCCTGAATAATTACCATTCAGTTTCATTATCATATAAATAATCAAAGGCATTAGAGTTAATGCCAGCAAAAGATATTTGTACCCCTTAATGTTTTCAATAGAATTTGCTAACAAAATGATAATGTAAACAAATAACGTATATGATACCCTCGTGAACAAGATAACCGATGGAAAAAAGGCATTTATTACAAAAGTCACAGTCATCATAGCCATCAATTCAAACAAAAACTGTGTCTTATTAATAGTACTTTCACACTCAATCCTTTTATTGTTTATTATCAAAACAATAATCTGATTACTTGAAAGAATCCAGTATAGACAAAGCAATACTGCTAATGCTGCATAACTAGCCAATATAATAGAGCTTTTTCCACTAGAAGACCACTTATACAAATATGAGCTTTTTATTATCCACCTATATTTTGGAAAAAAAGCAACAAAAATGCTTAAAAATTGATTCTTAAGTACCGTAGCAATAGCAGTCGCAATTGACATAATCATGTATTTGGCTATCGTCCACTTAATGAAATGAAATATATAAAAAACGCCAAATACTATGGTTGAATTATGAATACTGATAGCCATAAAATAAAGAACCAACGATGATACTATTTTCTTTCTCTGTGTAAAGTCAAATGCCAACATAGTAATGGCTATTGCTAAGAATTGTCTACTTGCATTAAATGAAAAAAAATAAAGGTAAGATGATAGAAAAATAACTATACTAGCATAGTAGTTTTCAGAGTATTTTTTTATAATGTAAAAAACTATCGAAACAGTAGGAAAAGCAGTGGCTATCATGTACCCATTAGCTTTTTTTAAAAAAAGTGAAACGCCTCTAAGATAATAGTAAAATACTGAGTTTTTCTCAATAATTGTGCTCCCATTAAAAACTCCATCTACAATTCTCAAGTAATCAATAGTATACCTATATGTATCACTTCCAACATGGGCGCCTCTAAGTGTAGCTATCGTACACAAATGTACAAATGCTATCATTAAATACTTGTTATTCTTCTTTTCTATGAGTCCCCACAACGAGTAGACACCAAAAATAATCGCATTTATAAGCCAGAAAAGCATTCTTCCTACCTTTGAAACATATAATATACTATCTTCATCTTTTCATAGAAACGTACTATATACAGAAAAGCATCTCTTCCAAGATAACTTAGAATAGCCAATGCTCTTTCATATTTTTTGGCTCTTCCATCGTGCACAACTGCTTTTCTATAATTACAAATTTGATTCCAAATCATTTTTTTATTATCTATATCACGCCAATTAATTCTGTAATATACCAATCTGTTAACTCTAAACGCGGCGCAACACGCAGCATTATAACAGTAAGCATCGTCCTTTAAATCTTCCAACATCTGTTTAGAAACCCATATTGCACTGTAACATTTGTTAGAAAACGGACTATTTAAAGTTGAGCCCACACGCTTTCTATAGCCATATAATTTAGGTTCAATAATTGTAACTTTATCTGATAACAATAGTACTTTATAAGTCGTAGCCAAATCCTCAAAAATGAGTCCCTCCGGAAACATCACCTTTTCGAATAAAGAAGTTTTATATATTTTCCCTACAGGCTCTGTAATACGGATTTTTTCATATAAACTATCTGGTATTAGCTCCTTGCCTTCGTATGATCTATATTTTTCATTATACAAATATTCTTTAGTCCAAAGATTTTTTAGTTTGTTATTATCATTGTCCAAGAATTTTACAGTTTCGCAACACGCCAAATCACTTTTTTCCCGATTAACAGCGTTGTATAATAGTTCCACATACGTTGGCGCCAAAATATCATCGCTATCACAGAACATGATATATTTGCCTGTTGCTTGCCTTATGCCATAATTTCTAGCACTTGCTTGCCCATTATTGTCTTTACAAAAAACTTTAATTCTTTCATCTCCTTCAATTATAGATTTACATTTTTCAATAGAATTATCTTTTGATCCATCATCAATAAGTAATATTTCTATATTTTTATATGTCTGTGTTTTTATACTGAGGAGACACTCTACTATATACTTTTCTGCATTATATACAGGGACAATTATGCTTATTAATTCCATTCTATATAAACCTCTAAACACCTATGGCAAAAGTACCACATACACGTTACTCAAATTAGTGTTTCGCACATTGTATTCCTATAACAAATATATGCGGTCCCATTGCCAAGATTCCTATAGTTTTCAACATCCTCAATGCTAACCTTTTTTGCAAGTTCCTATTATCTTCATAACAACTTTTTCCATCCACAGCGTTAAATGTAATAACAAACACATTTTTCCCAAAAACACATTCTTACATATTTTCATAGTTTCATCATATTCATATTTTCCACATGCACTTATAATCACATGCGCTCAAGCACTGCAACCTGTGCATTTTTCTCTATCTGCTAACATACTCAAGTATCCAATTATATAATGTACTGTAGAGGTTTTATATACGCATGAATAAAGCCCGTAATCTCTATTCGAAATAATTTAGGCAATTTCATAGCAATATTCCTTGCTATCCTCTTTTTCTTGCTCCTATTATCTTTTGCTAACTCTCTATCTTTCCAGGGCGATTCGCTTTTATAATAATCCCATTTATCCTTAAATGGGTGACTACAATCTTCTACCCATGGCCTGTTATCCAAAAATGTAGAAGTAAAATGTACAATTCTCGGATCAGATAATGCTGCTTTTCTCTCCTCGTCAGTATACGTATGATAAGACTTTCTATACTTCTTCAATTCTTTTTCATTGAAATAAACTGTAAGTGAAGTAACATTGTACTTAGGATCTACACTCATAAGCTGTGAAGACAAAACACCATTTAGTACAGATTCATCTGCGTATTCAAGCTTTCCCTTATGACTTTTAACAAATATAGATGCCTTTTTATCTATTTCATATTCTCTCCATTTAGCTAAATCAATCAAAAATACCCCAGCATTATAATAATTATCGAAATTTTTTAATCCAATTGCCTTTTTATGAAGATTTCCCATAGCCTCACAGACTCCAGCTCCAATATAGCTACCAAGCTTAGTATTCCATAAGGTTTCTATATTCCCTAGAACCAAAGTATCACAATCAATATATAGTAGCCTATCTACATCAGGATATTCCTTAAATACTTCCTGTAAAAAAACACG
This sequence comes from Butyrivibrio sp. Su6, assembly GCF_900108105.1. Taxonomy (GTDB): domain Bacteria; phylum Bacillota; class Clostridia; order Lachnospirales; family Lachnospiraceae; genus Butyrivibrio. The sequence goes on from NZ_FNUR01000003.1 coordinate 122,732, forward strand.
CGAAAAAACATTTTCTATCCACCAATGCAATTGTATTCTTTCCCCTAACAATGGTTTAAGGTCTGGTTTAGGAATAAAAAAAACACTTCTATGAAATCTATCTACTAACTCTTTTATCTTGGTTTTATTTTCATCATCAATACCATCTTCAACAATGTAGAATGTTATATCCTCAACATCTTTATTATTATCCATAAGTGACAGAATACTTATTCCAGCAATATACGCGTAATTGTTATCGCAAAGATACATAATATTCATAATCAACCTCACTATGTAGAATGGTTAACCTTCTATTTAGATTAATTATAAACTATATATTGTTCTCTGTCATATTAAAAAGCGTAGATTTTGCATCAAATCTACGCTTTCAATCCTTTTAGTTTCATATTTTGATCAATAATCCCCCACATCAAATTTACGATCCCGATAGTAGAAGTCCCTATCCTTTTCAGTGATTTCGCGGATTATCTTACATGGATCACCGGCAGCTATTACATTATCCGGAATATCCTTAGTTACTACACTTCCCGCGCCGATCACCACATTGTTTCCTATGGTTACTCCCGGCAGAATACATGTATTTCCGCCAATCCAAACATTATCGCCGATAGTAATTGCTATTCCATATTCATAACCTGAATTGCGAGAGTCTGGATGAACAGGGTGACCAGCGGTATAAATTGAAACATTAGGTGCAATCTGAGCATTGTCACCGATTTTCACCTTTCCAACATCGAGAATAGTAAGATTATAATTGGCAAAAAAGTTCTCGCCCACCTCAATGTTATAACCATAGTCGCAATGAAAAGGAGCTTCAATATTGATATTTTTTCCTGTTTTACCTAGTATTTCTTTAATAAGCCTGTCTTGAGCTTCGAAATTACCAGGTTCAAGATTGTTGTACTTATATATCTTCTTTTTGTTTTCAAGACGTTCCTCGCTTAAGCCGTCCATCCATGCCTTGTAAGGAAGTTCTGCCAACATTCTCTCTTTTTGATTCATTTTTATCTCCTGGTTATTCATTACACAATGATTCCCACTACCATTTCCTACAAAAGTTAACAGCTTTTATCCATCGCATTTCTTGCATGCTCCACATAAAGGGCAGCATTATCAAGTATCCCCTGCTTTTCCTCATCTGTCAGCTGTCTTACTACTTTTGCAGGAGAGCCATAAACCATGGAGCCAGAAGGTATCTCTACATTCTCCGTAACAAGGGCGCCGGCACCAATTATACAGTCATCTCCTACCTTGGCACCGTTCATTATAATGGCTCCCATGCCGATAAGGACTCTGTTTCCAACCTCACATCCATGAACTATTGCGCTATGTCCGATGGTGACATCATCTCCAACTACAAGCTTATATTTTTTATCAACATGAAGGCATGCAAGATCCTGGATATTGGTACGTTCACCAATTGTAATCTTGCAAGAATCTCCTCTTACTACAGCGTTATACCAGACAGCACTGTCCTTACCTATCGATACATCACCTATTACTTTTGCGCCATCTGCTATGTAAGCAGTTTTATCAATTACATGTTCAGTATTTTTCATTACGCCACTTTTCCCCAGCTTACTTCAGATCATACTCCAACCTGACAGTTATAGTAGCAGTCTTATAACGTGAGCTTGTGTCGAAGGCTCCGTCGTAGGAGTAGCTGCTTGTGCCTGAGTTCTTGGCTGTGATCTGGAAAACTCCAAGGCTTGAGTTTTTGAGTTTTCCAAGCTTGGCACCGGAGTTCTCAGCAACTATATCGATCCTGTCCTTGGCATTTACAGAAGCTTTATCGATAAGGTCAAGCTTTAGGGCATCAAGATCTGAATAGTAGTACTCAGGATAATCAGATGTCAGTTCCACTCCTTTATCCAAAAGAGTTGAGATATCTCTGGAAATCTTTTCAACATTATCGAGATTACCTGATGAAACAGTTACGCTCTGGGTAAGCTGATAACCATCCGGTTCAGAGCCCGTATAATTACCGTTAGCATCATAAATATCTCTGTAAGTTCTTCTGATATCAACTGAACTGAAAACTATCTCATCCTCAGATACGTTGTTATCCAAAAGATACTGTCTTACATAATCTGCATCCTGTTTAACTTTTGCATAGGCTTCCTGAGATGTATATGCAACTGATGAAAAAGAACCTCTCCAGATAATAATGTCTGCTTCAAAATCAACGCTTGCGCTTCCTGTTGCAGAAATGACATGGCTGCTCTCTGACCTGAAATGAGACAAGCCAAATGCCAAAAGTGCACAGCTTGCTACAATGCAGACCCCAATAATAAGTGCGTTTACCCAACTATTTTTCTTTACTTCCATAACAACCTCCTGATAAGTAAAAGTGATGCCATTCACAAATAGCACCACTTTTATCATAGCATTTTTATTAAATTTACGCATTTCATATGATGGTTCAAATAGACCATTATCCGAAATCTACTCTTGCCGCTCCCGGTCAAATCAGTCCGCACTCGTAGGTCTCGACGGGATGTCCCAACAGCTCTATGATTTTAAGCTCTTCCACAGCGTCATATACTGCGTTATGAACTTCACGGTATCTGCTATCGCCTGTTAAATAATGCATGATCGGCTCAACGCCATAGCCTATCTTTAATCTGCCGGTTTTACAGCAAGGAAGCTCCGCAGGAATAGATGTGTTGAACTGCCTGTAGGCAGCTATACGCATAATGTCGTACCAGTCAAATTCCTGCAGCTCCGGAAGGTGATTGTAATCAAACTTTGCATTGTAAGCAAAAATTTTATCTATACCATTTTTATTCAAAAAAGCTTTCAGATCAGCCAATGCATCTGCCCTGTTCATTGATTTTCCTTTAACTCCGCCATAATACATAACATTGGAGTAAATACCGCCCACACGGCATTCCGGGTCAAAGACATAATATCTTTTCCCAAGAAGTTTATAGGTAGACGCATCTGCTATTGCAACGCCAAGACTCATCACTTCATCATTCCAATTGGTCTCAGTATCGATAACTGCAATTACGGCACCAAAATCATAGCTCTTTACTTCTTCAACCAGTCTATTTTCCTTAGCTTTTTCCTTATTCCCGGACTGATTTTTTATCATGTTCAAAAACTCGAGTGAGCCGTTCATATAAATCCTGCTTTCAATTATCTGGAACTTCTGTACTGAACAGGAGTCATTCCATATTTCTTCTTAAAGAGTCTGTTGAAATGCTCAACATTCTGATAGCCTGCTGCCTCTGCTACTTTCTCAACTTTCATGTTACCATTGCGAAGAAGTGTGCTGGCCTTATTGAGTCTTATCCTCTTCACATTCTCTCCAAAGGTCATTCCGGATTTTTCCTTAATGTACTTTGAAAGATATGGTTTTGAAAGATAAAACTGTTTTGAAAGATCATCAAGTGTTACTGTCAGGTAATTCTCCTGAATATAATTGATGATGGAGTTAATTCTTTCATCCTTACTATTCTTGATGTCTTTTACCGTATCAATCTGATTAACCGCTATTACAAGAGCGTTGATGGAAGATTTGATAATATCTTCATCAATTCCTACGCCCCAGAACTTCTTGCCATTGAAGGTAATGCCAACATATGTGCAGGCCTTTGAAGATGAACCTCTTGAAAGAGCATGCTCTTCATAAGTTGAAAGCTCATAGCTCACATTAAAGTACTGCTTTATAGCATTACTTACAGCGTCAAGACGACCGTTACCATTGGCCTCAACAATATGCTCTTTATCCGCATGAGCAATTGTAACCTCTGCAAGTATACCATCAATCTGCTTAAAGTGAACAGAAGGAATCTTGAACACATTGTCGTTGTGGACGTATTTGTCCTCGAAAATCTGATAGATTCTGGCAGGTGAAAGCTCAGCATGCTCTCTGTCAGAAATATCCTTGATGGTGTAGCTGACATCGGCCTGCATTTCCTTAGGAACCATCATGCCATAGTTAGTCTTAAGAATGTAGCTTACGCCGCCTTTACCGGACTGGCTGTTGATCCTGATAACATCACCGTCATACTCTCTTCCAAGGTCTTTTGGATCAATAGGAAGGTATGGAACTGACCAGATTCCGCCATCCTTTTTCTGCTCATGCCAGGCAAAGCCTTTTGAAATAGCATCCTGATGAGATCCTGAAAAAGCAGTAAATACAAGCTGTCCTGCGTATGGCTGTCTCTCATATATGTGCATTCTTGTAAGGCGCTCATAGGTCTCACCGACCTCTGTGATATGGCTGAAGTCAAGCTTTGGATCAACACCATGTGAATACATGTTGATTGCAAGAGTCACGATATCAACATTTCCTGTTCTCTCACCATTTCCAAAAAGAGTTCCCTCAATCCTGTCTGCACCGGCGAGGCATCCAAGCTCAGCATCACTGACGCCGGTACCTCTGTCATTGTGTGGATGAAGAGAAAGAACTACCGCATCACGGTACTTAAGATTCTTACTGATATACTCAACCTGAGTTGCAAAAACATGTGGCATTGCAATCTCAACAGTTGTTGGAATGTTGATGACAACTTTATTCTTTGCAGTTGGCTTCCATACATCCAAAACAGCATTGCAGACATCAACTGCATAGTCAACTTCTGTTCCCGGGAAACTTTCCGGTGAATATTCAAAAGAGAAATTGCCTGTTGTCTCTTTTGCAAGCTTATCAAGAAGCTTTGCGCCATCGACAGCAATTTTCATTACTTCCTCTTTGCTCTTTTTAAACACCTGCTCACGCTGTGCTACAGATGTGGAGTTGTAGAGGTGAATGATGGCTCTTGGAGCACCCTTTACAGCTTCGAAAGTTCTTTTGATAATATGCTCTCTTGCCTGTGTAAGAACCTGAACTGTAACGTCATCAGGAATCATGTTCTTCTCAATAAGAGTCCTGGCGAACTCAAACTCGGTTTCAGAAGCTGCTGGGAAACCAATTTCAATTTCCTTAAAGCCGAGGTTAACAAGCATGGTAAAGAACTCTAGTTTCTCATCGAGACTCATAGGCTCAATAAGTGCCTGATTACCATCTCTTAGATCAACACTGCACCAGATTGGCGGATGATCAAGGTAATCTTTTTTTACCCAATCATAGGTTGCTTTTGGCGGCATAAAGTACTGACGCTGATACTTGTTAACGTTTTTCATTGCTTTCTCCCCTTGATGTTTTTTATTGTAGCGATATTAATTATGTTCATCTTTATTGATATTTTTTCGCAAAAGAGATTAATATTGCTCTGTTTTATTGATAAATATTATGTTACCACAATTTTGTCCAATTACATCATGGTGAATTTAATCACTTTTATTGATTAAAATTAATGTGATTCCTTGCAAAGAAATATTTATGAAAAAAGAATCAGCCACGTTGGCAAGACGTGGCTGAAATAGGTAGGAGATTTCTTATGACTATGTATGTCATTTGATTGTTAGCTCTTGCTAACAATATGTATGTTAGCATTGTCTAACATGTTTGTCAAACACTTTTTTTAAATTTTTTTATTTTATCTCTCCCAAAACCTTAATAAGTGCATCATGAGCAAGGGTAAAGGCTTCAATTCCGGACAATTTTCTGCCTTCGCCGGAGGCAATTGAAACATTGTTCTGCTCAAGATCTGCAAATCCAACAAAATCAAAAAGGTGTGGCTCGAGAGATAAAAATCCATCAAATCCCTTTTCGAAAAGTTTTGTCAGTATCAGCTTTACATTTCCATCCCCAAGACCTGCAGGAACAACACTGCCGTCTTTTAAAAGCGCGTCCTTGACGTGAACATAAACAATGAAATCTTTCAAAAGCTCATAAGCTTCCAGCGTATCCTGGCCTACCTGAACAAAATTCGCAAAATCAAATATAGCCTTGAAATTATCTCCATAGAACTCATCCATAAGCTCACGGCATTCTGCTGCCTTGTCGCCATAGATTCCTTTTTCATTTTCATGAAGGAGTAGGATTTCTTCTGACTTTGCATAGTCTACAAATTTCCCAAGGCGATCAAAGACCTCTCCCTTATACATTTCATGTTTATCTTCAGGAACATAAAAGCTGAACATTCTGATCCTTGGTGTTTCCATCAGATGTGCTATCTCGACAGCTCTTTTGAACTCTTCAAAATGCTTTTCAAAGGGATCTGTTATCTGGATCTTGCCAAGAGGTGATCCAAGAGCCGAAAGGGCTATTCCATTTGAATCCAGTTTTTCCTTAATTTCTTTTACCTTCTCGTTACTGTGGAAAATAAGGTTGTTACCGTCAGCACCTCGCATTTCAATATGCTTCATGCCAAGTCCCTTTATTCCTTCTATCTGTTTATCAAGTTCAGGTGCAATTTCATCTGCAAAGCCTGTAAGAATGTATTTTTTATCCATGATTTATCTCTCCATTTTTAGGCTTTTTATTCAAAACATATGTCTGGCCAATTCGCTATTTAGTATGTTCCCGTAGTGTCAAAAACAATTCCCTTGTCTTCCTTCAGTTTTGATGTTGCTCTCCTTTTGTCCAATTCTCGAAAAAAAAGGTCTTCGTCAAACGGAAGTTCAATAGTCTCATCGAGCCAGGATGAAAGGTACATTGCATTTGAAAGAGTAAGTCCGTTTATTCCTTCTATTCCCTCGGCAACAAGCTCTCCCTTTCCCAAAATTTTGTCAGCAAATGCCTTTAAGACTCCAACATGCTGTTCATTTAGCCCATCTGTCTCAATCTCCACTCTGGTGCAATCCGGCTTTTTAAATCCTTCCTTTTCATGCTTGCAATGCTCAAAAACGCTCTCTGAAAGCTTGTCAAAAATAAGCTTGTCATCTTCGCAAACTATCTTGCCCATTTCAAAAGTAAGTTCAAGTCTGTTTGTTCCGGGAGCATCACCTGTTGTAGTAACAAAAACTCCTGTAGCGCCGTTTTCGAACTCCATATAAGCTGTAACATCATCTTCAACTTCAATATCATGCCATTTTGCATTGTGACAAAAAGCTCTCACTTTTACAGGCATGCCGCAGAGCCACTGCAACAGATCAAGCTGGTGAGGGCACTGATTTATAAGCACTCCGCCACCTTCGCCTGCCCATGTTGCCTTCCACCCGGCTGCATCGTAATAACTCTGAGTCCTGTACCAGTCAGTAATTATCCAGTTCATGCGCTTTAGCGCACCAAGTTCTCCACTTTCTATCATCTCATGGAGTTTTCTGTAAACACAGTTTGTTCGCTGATTGAGCATTATGGCAAAAACTTTATCACTCTTACCTGCTGCCTCATTCATCTCTTTTACCTGCCTGGTATATACACCCGCTGGTTTTTCTGTGATAGCATGAACTCCGTGAGAGAGTGCATAGATCACATAATCAGGATGCATATAATGTGGCGTTGCTACAAGTACCGCATCAACATCTCCTGAGTCGATCAGTTCCTTTCCATCTGAATAAAGAGCCAGATCCTTTGACAGCTCTTTTTCTGCAAATGAAAGCCTTTCTGGCCTGGTATCAGACACCGCAGTCAAAACCATGTTAGGCACTTTGCCTTCCAAAATGCTGCGTGCATGGTTGGTCCCCATTCCTCCAATACCAATAATCCCAAGTCTTACCTTCTCCATGTAACCACCTTGTCAGTAATTATTTACCGACTCCTTTCCATGTATATTCCCCATAAAATCAATCAAAACAAGCATTCAGGAATACTATATTTTCCACTATTTTAGTCCTCTGATTCATGATATGATATATACATATATAACTATTTATATGTACTTTTCCGACTTCTTTTGCAGCCGGTATAATCTGCAGATAATTAAGAACTATACGGAGAGCGTATGAAACATCCGATTTTCACTCAGGGACAGCCCTATACAATTGCATATAGAAAAAACAAGCCTCAAAACCCGGTTGCGATTCACTCACATGACGCAGCAGAACTTTATCTCACATTAACAGATTTAGAGGATGTGATTTTGGAGGATAAAGTCCTGAGGGTACCGGCTGGAACTTTGATAGTAATTCCACCCTTCTGCCTTCACCAGCTCTACCACAACAGCGATGTGTTCTATGAACGATATGTCATCAACATTCAGATGAAATGGCTTGATGATGTATTTTCAGGGACAGATGATTCTCTGCACTACTTAGGCCAGAGCTCAGCTCCTGTTTTGATCTCTCTATCTGATGATCAGTTAAAAGAAATAATAAAACAAATAAGAAAAATGATAGTTTTGGGGAATGAATTTAACTCAAGGTCATTTTCAGAATTCTTTCTTCTGATGGCCAAGATTGACGAGGCAGTATCTGAAACTGTCTCCAAGAATAAAGATGTGTACAACACAAATAAAACTCAGGAAAAAGTCAGCGAAATGATCAGCTACATAAACGACCATATATGCGATGAAATATCCGTTTCATCTATCGCTGACCATTTCTACCTAAATCCTGACTATATTTCCAGGTTGTTCAAGAGGTATGCTCATGCTTCCCTCGGAAAATATATAAGCCTATCAAAAATGAGCGCAGCTCAAAACCTTTTAAAACAAGGCTTTTCCGTTAAAGAGGTACAGGAAAAACTAGGGTATTCAAGCTATGCTCACTTCTTTAAAACCTTCAAAAAAATCGTTGGCATATCACCAAGTACTTTTAGGAAAAACAACGCAAAATAACCAGATTACAAAACAAGTTCTTTTACAATATCCTTAAGCTCCTGCTTTCTGTCATTTAGCAGCAGGAGCTTATTGTATTTATAATAAGCATCATTGCCTGTCTCACGGACAAATTTAAGACTGTGGTAAGCGCTTGATAACTCCGTAAGGAAAATAACCATTTCCTGACTTCCTGACAAAGACTCTTTATCTCCAAAGGTCTGCTCAAGGAACTCAAAGCTGTTTGTAAGATGTCGTCCGGTCTCCACAATCCTTGCCTGCCTTGCATCTTCTCTTTCTTTGAACCAGCTCTTTGAGGCTTCAAACTGATCACCATCAGTTAACGTTAGTTTTTCCACAAGCTCTTTCAAAATAGTAACAACAAGTCGCCTTGTTCGCTCATCCTCTCTGCTGATCATGCCTATAGAAAGCTGATCCTCAGTCTCTTTTTCCAACAAAGCAGCCCTGTTTTCCAGATAATCGCGCACACCTTCTGCATTCTCTGCCTGAAGCTTTCCTGCTGCCTTGATGATTTCAAACAGTTCCTTCTGAACAGCCTCATCCTGCGCATAATCTCTGAATTCTTCCATGAGCTTATCAGACAAAAGACCTATGATACTAAGCTTCTCATCGAAAGATCCTTTTCGTAAAGTCTCCTTATCCTCAGGAAATCTTCCCTCCAAAATATCAGGTATCTTGTAAAGCTCATTGTATCTTCTGTACAGCTCATAATATGTAGCAAAATTCCTCGCTATTTCCTTATTCTGCAGATACTGGGCAGTAAGGTTCTCATCAACACCAATACCAAGTTTCTCATAAACCTTGATTATCCTCGATAAATCTTCCCAGCCTCTGGCTGTCACAAAGCTCCTGCCATTTACATCTGTACTTATGTTGTAGAAATTATCTTTTTTAATCTCAAGATAGGCCAAAATAGAGCCATGAACTCCCGCCTTGTAGGCGTAATCCTTCCAGGCTTCAAAATCTTCTTCAATGTTGATCTGCCGTACTCGGTCCAAGGTTACAATATCAAAATCCCTAACAGACTTATTGTACTGGGGCGGATTACCTGCGGTAACAATTATGTAGCCTTCAGGAAGCTTATGTGATCCAAAGGTCTTGTACTGCAGGAACTGAAGCATTGTAGGCGCAAGCGTTTCAGACACGCAGTTAATCTCATCGAGGAAAAGAATTCCCTCTTTTACCCCTGACTTTTCAATCTGCTCATAGACAGCCCCAATAATCTCACTCATAGTGTACTCAGTCACAGAATACTCTTTTCCCCCAAAGCTCTTTTCCGTAATCTTTGGAAGACCTATTGCGCTCTGCCTTGTGTGGTGAGTTATTGTATAGGACACAAGTCCAATTCCCAGCTCATGGGCTATCTGCTCCATAACTGCAGTTTTACCTATTCCGGGAGGACCCATGAGAAGGATTGGCCTTTGCCTCTCCACAGGAATCTCATACTGTCCCACCTCATCTTTTTCAAGATAGGCTCTCACTGCATTTTTGACTTCAACTTTTGCTTCATCTATATTCATGATCTGCTTCCTCTTTAATCATACATACAATTTCATTGCCCAAACAGGCACATTTTCATCCTCATAGTCACCGTCCTGCGGAAAAATAAAGGCAGTGTCATACGAAGTCTCTTTTTCCGGATAGATGCCGTAGCCATCAGTAAAATAGATAAGACCCTTGAGATTCTCAAACTCGCCGGATAGTTGCAACTTATCAACATAGTCAAAGACAGGCCTGAAATCTGTTCCATAGCCGCCTTCAACATGTATCCCGGTAGCATATTTCTTCATTGCTTCTACGCTGTCAATAAGTTCATCCCTCTGAACCTGATCATCACACTGTATAACATGTATTTTTATCTTTTGGAAAAAAGATCCTTCTGTAAAAAGAAGTCTTGCTGTCTCATTAAGAAAGTGCTGAACAAGTTCGTCTTTACAAGACGCTGAAGTGTCGATGGCTATTACCAGCTCTTTTACCTTGCGAACTTCCTTAAACTCATTCTCCTCGATCAGAGGCATATTCCCATAGTGCTCTATTCCAAAGCTGTACATGCCATAGTCAAAGCTGTCCATGTCAATACCGCCCTCTTCGCGGATAACCTTAAAGCGGTTTAAAAACTCCCTGTAATCAGTCCGTGAAGTATTCTCGTACTTCAGTATCCATGCAAGTTTCCCGAGTTTATCGCTATGTCTTTTGCCGATAGTCTCTATCTCGGTTTCCATACGCTTTGCTGATTTTTCCCAGTCTTTTTCTTTGTTCTGTATAGCCTTAAGCCTTTTGGGATTTATGTACTTTTCCGTCGTTTTCTGATCTTCATTTTTACCGGAAGGGCCATCAAAATCCTCATCTATCGGAGGCTTCTCTTTCTCTTTGCCATCAGGCTTTTGGTCGTCTTTGGGAAGCCTTTGCCAAAAGCTGTGGTCATCCATCTTAAACTCTCTTGAGAGCTTTTCTATTTCCAAAATATCTATGTTATTTTCAGGATCAGAAAAGAACTTGTATAGCTTTTCTACCGTCAGGACCTTCAGCTCTTTTTCAAGGCGCTCGTACCACCTTTCGCGATAGTCCGATGTAACCCTGTAAATGCACTGATAGTCCATCCCATCAAGGATCATCTCCACCACTATGTCAGCACACAGGTCAAAAAGATCCACATCCTCGTATCTGGCCGAAGTGTACATGTGCCTGAAAATACAGTGAAGTATCATGTGAAGATAGGTTCTGTTTAATTTCCCCGGCTCTTCCACAAACAAAGATGACACGTAAGTCGGATTATACCTGATGGACACAGCATCAGTACCTACCGTAGTCGTTGAAAGGTCCATTTCATAAGAGAGCGAAGAAAGAGCTTCTCCCATAAATCTCATGGCTACGTAAAGCTCAGTTCTTGATGCTTCAAGAACCTGCCATCCTATCTTTTCAAGTTTTTCCCTGTAACTTATCTCCTCGTGTAACATAAGTTTATTGTCTGACCTGCTCCATGATCACATTAGTTTTCATTACATCGTACTTACAAATTTACCCAGCGGATTTTCATGTACTTTCATAGCTCCCTTTGGGCAAAACTCCTGACAACAAAAGCACTTAATGCACTTGCTTCTGTCAATCTCAGGGACCAGTAAAGCCTTCCCCTTCACATTTCTTTCTACCATTGTGATAGCCTTTGCAGGACATGTCTCATAGCATTTCTTGCAGCCAACGCATTCTGACGCCTTTACCTGTGGTCTGGTCTGTAAAAAGAGCTTTATCAATACGGACTTCATCTTATTGCCAAATCCGTCTCCGCTAAAGTCAATTGACTGATGTATAGTTGCTCTCTTAAAATCAGCTATCTTAATATGCTCTCCATCAGATGAAGAAACAATATCAACATCTGCAATGCTTTCAGGTCCAAGGCCCCTTTCAAAAGCAGCCCCTATAGTCGGAACATCCCTGATGCCCATTCCAATCATGTCTGCGCAGACAACGTCAAGAGCATAGGGCTTTTTAGAGGCCAAGACTGCACCGATATGTCTTTTGTCTCCTGCTGTAGGGCCATTGCCCTCCATTCCATCTATGGCATCAACGATATAAAGCTGCGGCTTAAAAAACTCATTGAGATCCACCATGACATTGGCAAACGCCCTCTCCTCTGGAAATCTCATATGATACTGAGGCTTAGTAACTCCGGGGATAGTTCCGAACATATTTTTAACCGCACAGCTCATACCCATCATAGCGTGAGTCTTAAGCTTTGATATATTTATGATAGCATCCACATCATCAAGCCAGCCTGTATAGGTAAAAGTCTTTATGCTGACTGCATCTGCAAACTCTGCATCTTTTTCCGAAAAGTCTTCATTAAGCTTCACCTTTCCGTCAAAATCCTTTTCAAGCTCAAGAAGCCCGCATGCCTTATAAATTCCAGACACGTAGTTTTTGTTAAATACTCCTCCCGGACTGTCTCCTATGACAACCCTTGCCCCCATTTGTGTCAGGCGCTCGCATAGTCTTCTGACAATCATAGGATGCGTTGTCACTGCCTTTTCCGGAGCTGCTGCCCCTACAAGATTAAGCTTAAGCCCAACAGTCATGCCTTCCTTAACAAAAGAAAGACCATCTATCTCATCAATTGCCTTATCAAGGCTATTTTTCACAAGTTCTTTATCGTATGATGCACACTTTTCTACAGATACTTTTTCAAACACCCTTTACCCTCAACATTTTCACTAGAATTCAAATCTCGAAACACTGGCCACAGGTGGCTTCTTACTCCCTATCAAAACTGCACTCAATAGAGTAAGTCCCTTTTCTGAAGCAAGCTTTATAGCATGATCCATGGCCTCATCATCCAAAAATGCGATCAGCTTTTTTATCAGATTCATCGGAGAAACCTCATCAGCATCCAAAGCTGCATTTTCTCCACTGCTTTCAATATTTTTTATGAGTCTTTCCACAATGCTTTTGCCATTTTTCTTTATAAAGCTCTCGTACTTTTCTTTATAGCCTTCTGCAAGCTCATATGGAAAAAGAACTCTTCCTATGGCGATATCTTCTGAAACAGCGTTTCCATCTATAACGGCCTTTTCAAAAAGTTTGTCATACTCCCTGTAGTTCACGTTCTTTCGGTCAACGCATTCCCTGTAGATCATCCCGCTGCCGCCAATCGAAAACTGGATTGTCCTTGCCATGGTATTTTCAGAAAAATCGTAAACATACTCAGGAAAAACAAGGCAGGATGTATATTCATCTCTTTTTATCAGAAACCTAAGTGTCTTGTCATTATCAGCCAGAAAGTTTCGAATTACCTCATACCAATTTCTCTCTATACGTATCTCAATATCAGACAAGGAGTCGCACTGCCTGCATACTCCGTCATAATAGTCATCAATACTGTCAAAAAGACTTATCTTCCTTAGTTTCCTGCAGTTATGAAAAGCAAAGCCGTAAAGAGTCTTTATAGTATTCGGAAGAACAACACTTTCGATATCATCTCTTCCGGAAAAAGCATGATTACCGATAGCCTCAACCACATAGCCATCAATTCTATCCGGCACAACCAGCTCTCTGACACTTCCCTCAAATCCTGTAATCTCTGCAAACTTATGACTGTCTTTTTTACTTACATTTATTACATATAAAAATGGCATATTGCCTTCACCCGACCTCAAATAAATTCCACCTCATAATAATATACATTCTAAAAATTACCAATTCAAGAATATATAGATACATGAGATTTCTATGTAAAAAGGGATATCAGCATCTTTGCCAATATCCCTTTTTATAACCATCATTCAATGGTATCCATATTCAGTGATTTTTCTTAACTCTTCAGGAAGAACAGCGATAATAGCATCTTTGGTTTTGCCTTCAATATAATAAGGCTTTAACTGGCTCTTATCATATTTCTTAATACTATCATCAGCAGTTGCTGTAATGAGCAAATCAGTAAAATACCTCTCCCAACTAAAGAACTCCTTGCTTACACGCCTTAGAAAAGAACTGATATCCAGACTTTGAATCTTCTACCAACACCAAAACTTCTTTATCCAATGCCTCATTTGAATCATTATAAATTCTGTAAAACTCGTGGTAGACTTGCTCGGGGTAGTGATATTTACCTGTAGTCCTGATTCCATAGATTTCCTGAACACTATATGGCAAATTATACAGAGGCTGTCTTGTAATCAAGACAAAATAATTCGAAGACGCCTGTACCAACTCCGCAAAATCTTTGGAATAAATAAATGGATAATCTTCATCGATAAATACTATACTATCTTGATAAGCTTCTAAAATCGTCTTCCAAAGACCTGCATCTCCACCAAATACCACACAAGGAACATCTGACTGTACGCTAATGCCACTTTCTTTTCCAAACCTTGAATGCGTCCCCAAAAGGTCCAAGAGTGTAGTCTTTCCAGATGCGCTATCACCTTGAATGACAGTAATATTCCTCTTTATATCAAATTCGTATTTAAGTCGCTTTGATTCAACAACTACATGATGTTTATTCTTCATATGTATAATACTTCCTAGTCATCAAACATATTTTAATGCTTCATGCATATAATCCTTGGCATTTGTTACCTTGATATTCTCATTAAGAATTTCGATTTCTATATCACCGCAATCATCAAAAGGCATGTAATATCTAAGATTTACGGTAATATCCTCTCTTCTTCCAATCTCTATAAGCCATTTTGCGCAGTTCTCTCCACAGCTTGTGGCATTGAAAACTAGATCCGGTCTTTTATAAATGCAAATAAGAGTCTGCAATCCACCTGATAGTTTCTCTGGCGGAATTGGTCCCAAAACATCACTTTCAATTAGCTGACCTCCCTTATAATGTGATTTATCAATATCTGTCATCATCTCTTCCACAAAAGGGTCTGCCAGCCATTCTTCATCATAATTAAATCTAAACCATGATGGCCCATGCATTACATCTTCTTTTTCACCAAAATATATTCTTAGCATATATGTTCACCTAATAAATGAAGTCTCATTATTACCGTATATCTTATGATATTATAGCATCATTTCTTCAATCATCGGAACTATATCATTTTTTACAGATGTACAAAATAGTTGTTGCCCAAAATGCAACAACCACTAATCTCAGCATACATTTTTACTGTGTCTTTGCGAATACTCCGAGATCTATCCGAAGTTATGGGCACTTCTGGATTTTATGCCACTCGCAAGAAAGTATATTTAATTGTCAAGTCTTACGGTTCTTGTGCAGACTTTTTCTGCAAGGGCCTTGTTGTGGGTGATCACTGCCATGCCCATGTTTCGCTCTTTGGCAATATCAAGAAGGATATTCCAGACCTGAGCCTGAGTGATCACATCCAGCATCGTTGAAATCTCATCACAGATAAGGATTTTTGTCTTTGGTGTAAGGATCCTTGCTATGCAGAATCTTTGAAGTTCTCCACCTGAGAGCTCTGAAGGCCAACGGTGCAACCACTCCTTCTCGATTCCCATTTTGGTCAAAAGAGCTTCATCCGGAGTAAAGCACTCATTAAGTGTCTTTTCCATTCTCCATCTGGGATTTACCGAAAGCTCCGGATGCTGATAGATAAGCTGCACCGGGCAAAAACCTTTTGAAGGCAGCTCCTTTCCATCTATGAGCACCTGGCCTTCCGATGGTTTCTCATATCCTGCCAGTATCCTTGCAAGAGTTGTCTTTCCAAAGCCGGATGGAGCAACTATTCCCACTCTCTCGCCTTCTTCTATTGAAAGTGAAACATCCTTCAAAACCCATGGACTTTTTTTGTCATATCTAAAGCTTATATTTTTTGCTTCAAGTTGCATGAGCGCACCTAACCTTTCCGCCTCTTACTTCACGCTCAGGCTGCGCACCGGCACAGGCATCGTCCCTGTATGGACAGCGGTCTGCAAAAAGACACCCTGAAGGAAGGCTTCCTGCATAGGGCTGTGCTCCGGGTATAGGCTTAAAGCCGTTTTGTGGAAGCGCATCATAAAGAGCCTTTGTGTATGGATGTCTAAGAGCATCTCTTCCACTTAAAAAGTCCTTTGTCGATGCAATCTCAACTATTGTTCCTGCGTAAAAAACTGCGATCCTGTCTGCCACATTAAGGGCAAGATCTATATCATGTGTGATCATAAGGATTCCTGTCCCCTGATCGGCAAGAGTTCTGAAATGCTTTAATGTCTCCATCGCCAGTTCAAGATCAAGGCCGGGTGTTGGTTCATCGGCTATTATAAGCTTTGGATCTCCCATCACCGCTCCTGAAATGAGCACACGCCTTGCCATTCCTCCAGAAAGCTGGAATGGATACTTTTTCTCTGTATCCCTGCCTAAACGGTACTTCTCAAAGAGTTCTTCCTGTCTTGCTTTGCTGCCTTTTACTCCCTGGACCTGCTTTCCAACCTTCATAAGTGGATCAAGATAATCCACAGACTGAGGGATAAAAGAGATTTCTTTTCCATAAAGATCAGGTGTAGCCTGCATGGAAAGTGGTTTACCATTGTATGTGATCTTTCCGCTCACAACTGCATTCTTAGGAAGAAGGTCAAGGACAGCGCTCGCCAAAATACTCTTTCCTGATCCGCTTGATCCAACAACAGCAAGGATCTCACCCTCTTTTACATCAAGTGAGAGTGAGTGGATAACTTCAAGGTTTTCTTTTTTTAATGAGTCGCCCTGGTACATAGAAAAAGCTACAACCAGGTCTTCAACGTTTAATAGTGTCTTTCCCATGTTCCCTCCTTACTCGTTACCACTGTTTGGATTCCAGAGTTTTTTGAGTGTCTCACCGATAAGGTCAAACAAGACAACAGCAAGTAGGAGCATAAGCCCTGGAAAAAGAGCCATCCACCATTTCCCGGTGGTGATATGGTTCATGGATTCTGCCAAAATAACTCCGATAGCCGGCATTTCTTTTGGCAGGCCAAATCCAAGGAAAGTAACTGATGCTTCATGCATGATAGCATGTGGGAACAAGAGTATAAGACCTATAAGATAAGCCGGAAGCACATGGGGAACCATATGTGTAAGGGCAATAGTCAGATAGCTTTTTCCCATTTTTCTGCTTGCCAGCACGTACTGCGTATTTCGAAGCTGCAAAACCTCCTGCCTCACGATTCGGGTAAGTGATGGCCAGTGTGTAAGGGCAACCGCCACAGTAACGCCAACTGTTCCTCTGCCTGCCATGCATGAAATAAGTATCAGCAAAACAAGATGTGGAAGTCCCATGCAAAGATCAACGCACAAATTCACAAATCGGTCCACAAATCCGCCAAATACCGCAGATGCAATTCCCATGACAAGCGCAACCACAGAGCTTACAAGAGAAGCCAAAAGACCTATCACAAGACTGTTTGAGAGTCCCTTGATGCAGCGCTTGAACATATCCCTTCCCATTGCATCTGTTCCAAAAAAATGCTGAGCGCTTGGAGCAAGGAGCTTATTTTCGTAATGAACACCATACTCGCTTGGATCAATAAAAAGGCCCCAGAAGAACACCCCTAAAAGATAAGTAGCTGCTAAAACAATAAGGAGAGTGAGTCGTGTTCGTCTGTTCCACAAAGATGTATTTCTCATGACTCCTCCTTTTCCCTGATCCTTGGATCACAAATTCCATACAAAATATTGGCAATAAGATTGCCTGTAAAAACAAAGAGTGCACTGATAAGCGCAATCCCCATAAGAAGAGGTGCATCGCCACTTAAAGCCGCAGCTGTAGTCGCTGTTCCAATCCCCGGATAAGCAAATACATTTTCAGCAAGTGCCATCCCGCCAAAGAGCTCACTAAATGAAGCAAACTGCAAAGTAATAGCAGGAAGCATAACGTTTCTAAGAACATGACGTCTAATGATCTGTCCCTGGTTCTCACCCCGGGCTCTTGCATACAAAATATAATCACTTCCGATAATCTCAACGACTCTTTGCCTTGTATAGAGAACCACTTCACTTATATTGGCCACAGTAAGAGTGATTACCGGGAGCACCAAATGATAAAGCCTGTCCCATACAGTAACTTCACTCTTTAATTTTCCCATAGGAACAGCCATTCCAATGGGGAACCATCCAAGGCTGACTGCAAATATAACAAGAAACATCAGTCCCAGCCAGAATGTAGGTGCTGATTTGACCATCAGGCAAAAGAGCTTTGTAATCCGGTCATATATTCCGCCCTGCTTTATTCCGCAGATAACGCCTATGACAAATCCCAGTATTCCTGACAATATCCACGCCAAAAGCATAAGCACTATCGAATATGAGAAGCGTTCAATAATAACGCTGCTAACTGCTTTTTTATATGTTATTGATATTCCCATATCTCCATGAAGGATATTAACAAGCCACTTAAAAAAGCGCGTAAAAACAGGCTCATTTAATCCCCAATGCTCCACAATCTCCTGTTTAGCTTCAGGTGACAATGTTGAGTTGGCTCCAATATAAGATACCAGCGGGTCAATTGGCGATTTTGCAATCAGTACAAAAGCCAAAAAGCTC
This sequence comes from Butyrivibrio sp. Su6, assembly GCF_900108105.1. GTDB lineage: Bacteria > Bacillota > Clostridia > Lachnospirales > Lachnospiraceae > Butyrivibrio. Next base: position 141,317 of record NZ_FNUR01000003.1, read on the forward strand.
ACAAGTATCAATAAAAGAAGCATACGAATCAGTTCGTATAGGATATTTCTGGTTCTCATAGCTACTTACCTCAAAAAAGATACCACCTCATTCATGGGGTGGTATCCGAATGATTTATCTTCGATTTTAATATTTTATTAGTTTAACACCCAGTCCTTAAGGTTGCATATGATTGGGCTTCCATGTCCATGTGGATGCGGAATCTGCGTAGATTCTGAAATATCAAGATTATCTTTTACAAAGTATGAATGCTCTATATTTACAAGGTACAGGTATGGATACTCACTGTCACCGATAGCCTGCGCCTCTTTCCATGCAGCATTGGCATCTGCCTGATTTGATGCTGCAAAGGCTTTTTCAATAGCTGCATCGCAATCTGCATTTGTATATCCTGTTACATTGGCATACTGAGTCTCAAGGAACATCTCTGAATCATATGTTGAATAGATAACTGTTGGTGAGAACTGTCCCCAGCCCCAAACAATAGGAGTTGTATTTTCTTCTACTACAGCAACATCCCACGACTCGTTGCGAACGTTTATCTCTATTCCAAGGTTTTTAGCATTCTCAGCAAGAGCTGTCGCAAGCTTATAACGATCTTCATCGTTACCTGGAGCTATAAGATCAAATGAACACTTAAGATCTCCTTTTTCACGAATTCCATCGCCATCAGCATCAGTCCAACCAGCATCTTCAAGGATCTTTTTAGCCTCATCAACCTGATTGTCTTCATAGTCATCAGTTGAAGCCCAAGGAAGATTATCTGTGAAATTAACAGCAGGCTTTCCTTCGCCGTTAAATGCGTTATCAATGATCTCCTGACGATTGATACCGATTGAAAGTGCCTTACGAACGGCGATGTCACTTGTAACATTATTACCTACGTTGTACTCATTGCCCTGGCTGTCCTTCATAACCTGCTCTGTAAGAGTAGGAAGGCTCACATTACGAACGTCCATTGTCTCAAGCTTATGGAGAGTCATGCTGTCAATTGTCTCATTGATATATGTTGAACCAACCATGACTACATCAAGCTGACCTGATACTGCATTGGAATAAGCTGTATCCTGATCCATTGAAATGATGTTTACCTGCTCAATATCAGGTGTGCCACCCCAGTAGCTGTCATTGATCTGCAGAATGATCTGCTGATTTGTATCATACTGAGCAACCTTATATGCACCTGTTCCTATAGGCGCTGTATCAAATGTCTCGCTGTTATATGAATCGCTTGGAACGATCTGAAGCATTGCTACTGTATCAAGGAATGGTGAATAGCACTCATTAAGTGTGAATATAACTTTGTAATCACCGTCTGCTTCTACAGATTTAAGCTTTGTAAGATCAACATTTTCATTATTGGCCTGGTTCTTTTGAACCTCTTCATAGGTAAAAACAACATCTTCTGCTGTGAAAGGTGTTCCATCGCTGAATGTAACTCCCTCACGAAGATTAAATGTATAAGTAAGTGCGTCCTCACTTACTTCCCAATCAGTTGCAAGATCTGCAACATATTCAGAATTGGTATCAGCCTGGATAAGTGCCTCATTTACAAATGGATATCCATAGCTCATAAAGCCTTTAACAGGATCCATGCTCGAATCAAAAATAGATCCACCTATATAAACATTGATGCTCTCGGAATCATTAGATACCTCTGCATTTTCAGCTGTAGTTTCTGCCTGTCCCTGGCTTGCTTCCTGTTTTGCCTGTGCATTCTGAGTTTCTGAAGTTTGAACCTCCTTTGACTCAGTAGTTGCGCTCTGGCCACATCCGACCATAGAGAAAGCTAAAATGATCCCCAGTACTAATGAAATATTTTTACTCTTCATCCCCATCCTCCAATTTTTAATGTCTATTGGATTATATGACAGAGAAAAGTCCATTTTAAGCCCCCTGGGGGGTTATTTTTTTATATGATTTTATGCTTTTAATCAATTAAAGCAACGTTTCATCTGGATAAATCGAGTAATCAGAGTATTTGAGGGGCTCTTGAAATAATATAGATCACTACAGCACCAATGAGAGTATTTTTCGTAAGCTTTGTGCTTAGTAAAATGCTCTCATTTTGTATACACGTAAGTGAGTTGACTCCGTCCGCCACCATTGACTGAACCTGAAGAAAACGCCTTGGTCTGCGAGCCGACGGTGAGGATGATGGGAACAGTAGTTAGATTCATGCACCGTCGGATTCAGCATTGTAGCGTTTTCCTCAGAACCCGTCAATGGCAAGCACCTTGCGGTGTGGCTGGGTACAAGGGCCTCGGGATCCAAATCCGAGAACAGTAGGGGTAGCTACTTTCAAAGATATATGTGACTATATGTCTGCGTCTTTCAATGTAAAGAGAGTGAAGATACTGTTTTGGAAATATAGCCTGATTTTTGAGCTTACGACACCATGCGACAAGGGTTTTGACTTGTGATTTTGGGCATATACGGCCTTATTTGAGATTACCACACCATTATATAGAGATCATATGTCCTCAGTTCACTCATCCAATGGATGTGGCAATCCATTTTTTCTCGTATATGCCCAGTTTCACTTCCTGAAAATACTGTCAATGGATGTGTTAACTTAAAAATATGACTATATACCCAATTCGCTTTGACAATCCGAATTTTCTATGTTCCATTCAGTCCATATGATTGTGAAGAATAATGGTTTGGGTATATCGCGCTTTGTAAAGCTTCCAGCCACCTCTGATTCTTACTATTTTGGGCATATAGCAGTTTTTTGCGAGACCAGCCACCCTCACGAGCGCTCAAATGGGCATATAGGCTGATTTCAAGCCTTTGGCCACCCGTTAAAAGGGTGGCTGTGGACGGATAATTACCGTATATGCCCAATTGCCTGCGATAAAAGCTATGGTAAGGGGTGGCTGCAAGCCTGATATCCGGCTATAAGCCCAATAACGGTTTTATTACAGGTGGCCGAGCTATTAAAAACAAGCTATATGCCCAAAACAGAATTGCAGCTCTCTCTACAGCGGGAACCACGGGCATATAGCCCTATACATTTTGGAAAGTATCCGTATCTGCAATTCTTAGTCCTACATATTCCAGGAAGTATCCGCATCTACTATTCTTAGCCATACTCAGCCCTAAAAGTAGCCACCACTACTGTTCTCGGAATTGGATCCCGAGGCAATAATCCCAAGCCACACCGTAAGGTGCTTGCCATTGACGGGTTCTGAGGAAAACGCTACAATGCTGAATCCGACGGTGCATGAATCTAACTACTGTTCCCATCATCCTCACCGTCGGCTCGCAGACCAAAGCGTTTTCCTCAGGTTCAGTCAATGGTGGCGTACGCAGCTACAACCTATACTTTTCTAAGAAGTTAAATGGACGGTTGAGTGACTTGCTTTTAATAAGTCATTGGAACCGTCCCTGTGTCTTCTCACTTACGCATATTCAAAAAGAGAGCATCCTAACATAAGCAAAAACTTACGCTAGAATACTCTCTATGTCTTACATTTCTTTAGTTTTTATAACTTTTACAGAATCAATCACAAGACCACTCTGGGCAAAATAGAACTTCAGGTAGAAGTTCCCAAGGAAAGATGGAGCAAGTTTTATACGGAATTTCTTCCATTCTTTGTCCATTCCTGTAAGTGTGATGGTCTGTATGAGCTGTCTGTCCTGGAAGATAGAAAGAGGGAGCTGCGCAACATCTGGCTGATTATCTGCTCGAAGTACAAGTTCAACATCCATTTCGCACTTTGTAGGTGTAGACAAAAGAAATACTGTTGTTTCACCTTTTTCTGTATTTATAAGCTTTGTATCAAGTGAAAGTTCTTTTTTATCAAACTTAACCTTGATCATATCCTGAAGAGATGCATCATCCTCATCAATCGCATCCTTCAGTTCCTTATCAAGAGCAGACTCTTTGCCGATAAGATGCTCAAAAGCAGGTGTCTTAAGAAGGAATCTTAAGATATTTCCTGCACATCTTGCAAGCTCATCTCTTGTTACAAGTCCTTTTTCTATAGCATCATCAAGATTATCCTTGTTGGAATTCTCTTCAGCGCTTGAATTGACCATGTTGAGGTCGTTCTGGGCACGTACCTGTGCAGCAACGTTGGCATAGCTTCCCTTGCCATTTGCTTCATCATTTCCCATTGCCCACCAGTCTGTCATGACAATGCCATCAAATCCCCACTCTCCTCTAAGGATAGTAGTAAGAAGATCATAGCTGCTTGCTGTCCAGAGACCATTAACAGGGCCATATGTGCTCATGACTGCTCTTGCTCCGCCTTCTCTTACAGCAATTTCAAATCCCTTTAAGTAAATCTCACGAAGTGCTCTCTCAGATACAACATTGTTTACATTGTGTCTGTTAGTCTCCTGAGTGTTTCCCGCAAAGTGCTTGATAACTCCTGTTACGCCGTACTTGTGCATACCACGAAGCTGCGCAGAAACAAGCTTACCTGTAAGGAATGGGTCTTCAGAGAAATACTCAAAGTTTCTGCCGTTAAGAGGACTTCTGTGGATATTCATTCCAGGTCCTAAAAGGGCATCAATCCTGAACTTTCTAAGTTCAAGTCCCTCCCAGCCAAATAATTCTTCGTTTATATCTTCATTAAATGTGCAGGCAAGACATGTTCCATTCGGAAGTGAAAAAGCGTGGGTTCCACAGTCCATACGGATTCCGGAAGGTCCATCTGAACATCCGCCTACAGGAATTCCAAATTTTGAAAGAGAATCTGTTACTCCGCCATAAGCACCTGCAATTCCAGCAGTTACTTTTGGAGAGCACATTCCCTCGCCGCGCATCATAGTAACAAGATCACGGTCAGAAAGCTGAGCTATAAACTTATCAAGGCTGACTTTCTTATTGGCCACATCAACAAGCTTATATCCCTTGTCCCCTGTATATTTAAGAGCCTTTGGAAGTCTGTCCTTTCTCTTTTTGTTAGGATCAAGAGTTCTAAGAGGAACGTCTTCATAGGCTTTTTTAACGGTTTTTCCAGATACTTCTGCCTTAAGACGCTTAAACTTGTCAACAGGTGCATACGCTTCCTCGCATTCACATACAACTTCAAGTTTGTCTAAAGAAAACTCACCTGCCACTTCAGCACTTCTTACATCACTGCCTGCATAAACAGTGTATTTGCCCTCTTCAAGAACATATGAAGACTTGTGACCTGTAACACCGCCGTCATCATAAGAAGCCATCCAGTACTTAGGCACATCAAATTCAAGTTTCTGACACTGACCAGGCTTTAAAACATCTGTCTTTTCAAAGCCGCAAAGGACTCTTTTAGCCTTTCCAAGCTTGCCGTTTGGTGCTTCAAAATAAACCTGAACAACTTCCTTACCTGCTCTGTCACCGGTGTTCGAAACTAATACTTCAAGGGATACTCCTTCTTTTTTGTCAAAAGAAAAATCTCCCAAAGCTATATCAAAGCTTGTATACGACAGTCCATATCCGAATGGATAAAGAACCTTCTCTTTATCAAAAGTCTCAAAATAGCGGTATCCGACATAAATATCCTCTGCCTGGAAATTCTGTTTATCTGAGCCAAAGTTTTCAGTTGAAGCATAATCCTTAATATCTAAAGCAATCGTATCTGAAAGCTTACCTGAAGGATTAACATCTCCGCAAAGGACATCGCAAACAGCGTTTCCACCTTCCTGACCGCCCTGCCAGACGTACAGTACGGCTGAAGGCTTGCACTCCTTTACCCACTTCATATCTATGATATTTCCAACATTCAAAAGAACTATTGTCTGCTTAAATGCCTTGCATACCTTAGAAAGAGCCTTACTTTCTTCTTTGGTCAAAAGATAGCTTCCCTCTGTGGCCTTATTATCCTGATCTTCACCGGCAGTTCTTCCGATGATGAAAATAGCCTTATCAGATTCAGCTGCTGCCTTTTTTACAAGAGTATCAGTTATAGGCATTTCTTTCTGAAACCATGGTTCTGATGCCCAACCAAATCCTGACTCATAAGGATTTTCTTTTACAAAATCTTCATATGCTTTCCTGACATCTTTGTTTATCTTAAATTTGCCTGAAGCCTCTATCGCCTCGTAAATTCCTACAACGTAGCGGGCATTGACCATTCCGCCTGAACCTGTTCCACTCTTGTAATAGTTCATCTGAGCTCTTCCAAAAACAGCAATCTTCTCATTTTTCTCAAGAGGAAGCGCACCGTCTTTATTCTCGAGCATAACAATGCCCTCTGCTGCTGCACTTCTTGCTGCGAGCTTAAACTTTTCTATATCCCACGTCTTGCTCATAACCTAACCTCAAAAATAAATGTTTTTTACTAATGATATTGACTTACTTAAACGTTTTCGTCAATACTATTTTTTTCCGACAAGAATGGTTATTGCCTTTTCAACAACTTCTATCTCAGTTTCTTTGAATGCTCCGCCAAATTCCCCATCCAGAGTCCACTCAGTTTCATCGTCTGAGACAAACTTTGCGCTTTTTACCTGCTTGTAAATAATATATGGGTTGTCAGGCTCTTTTGTAGCAAGCGCAGCTATTACCGCATTGAATTCAGCCAGATTCTTAGGAGCTTTGATCAAAAGAAGCTCCATGAAACCATCATCCTGCTTTATATCGCTGTCTGCAAAAAGAGTCATTCCTGCAACTGAAGCAGAATTACTTACTGCGCCAAAAATAAAATCTCCCTCTTCATACAGATCATCAGCTTCAATCTTCATATGACAGCTATAACCTATATTCTGAGGAAGTTCTGCTATTGCACTGATAACATAGGCAGCGTAGCCCAATACGTTTTTCAGATCCTGATCTGTAGCATAGCTAACCTTTGAAAATGCACCAAATGCAGCCACATAATTAAAATATTTGTCGTTCATTCTTCCAACATCATAGGTATAAGGCATCCCTTTGGAAACCACCTCTATGGCTTTTGCCTTGGAAGAAGGAATTCCCAGTCCCTTGGCAAAATCATTTGTGCTTCCCGATGGAACATAGGAAAGAAGTGGCTTTTTCTTCATATGCATAATGGCGTTCATGACATGGTTCAGGGTTCCATCTCCGCCACTGCACATGATCATATCCACTTTTCCATCATATTGAGGTATTATCTCCTCTGATGTCAGATTGCTCCCCGGAAGAATAGGGTAAACAATTGGTTCATACCCTTTCTGTGCAAGAGCTGTCGCTATTTCCAAAGTCTCGCTGGCAGCCCTTCCTGTTCCGGATGTCTTGTTTATAAGAATCAATGCTCTTTTTTTATCCATAATTAAAAATACAACTCCGCTCACATTTTTTTATTACAGCCAAATCAGCACTGATGCCCGCTTATTATTTGCGTTTATAGGTCCTATATGTGTAGGTTATATCAAAATAAACCTGTTCGTCGCTCTCATCTACAAGTTCCCAGTTTGGATCCTTATCAAGATTAGGGAAGTAAGAATCAGCCTGGTATTCCTTGTCGATAAAAGTAACTATTGCAGTATCGCATTCATCAATAAACTCGTTATAGACACTTGATCCTCCAATAATAAATACGCTGTCTGTATCAACATCTTTAACAAGTTCCAAAAGCTCTTCTTTGCTGTGAGCCACCTCTGCATTTTTTACTGTATAGTCCTCTCTTGTTGAAAGGATTATGTTCCTTCTGTTTGGAAGAACCACCTGCTGTGGAAAAGTCTCAAGAGTCTTTCTCCCGTAAACTATAGTATTTCCTGTTGTGAGATTTCTGAAATTCTTCTGATCGGCAGGAATACTGACAAGGAGCTTGCCCTTGTGTCCAATTGCCCAATTGCTGTCTACTGCTACTATTGCTTTCATATGTCCTCCAAATTGTGTTATTAGATGGCTATCGGAATATCTTTTATCTGGTCTCCGGCTACTTCATAGCCTTCGAGTGATACATCGTTCCTTGTAAACTCATAGAAATCTTTTACATCAGGATTAAGTTTGAATTTTGGAGCCGGCAGAGGTTTTCTCTCAATAAGCTCCTTGATAAGCGGCACATGACGGTCATAGATGTGAGCATCTGCAATAACATGTACGAGCTCACCTACGTTCATATCACAAACCTGTGCGATCATGTGCACAAGAACTGCATACTGGACCACATTCCAGTTATTGGCTGCCAGAACATCCTGTGATCTCTGGTTGAGAATCGCATTAAGCGTAAGCCTGTCCTCACCTTTTTTCTGTGTTACATTGTAAGTTACGCTGTAAGCGCAAGGATAAAGATTCATTTCATGGAGATCAGAGAATACATAAGTATTAGTCATGATTCTGCGGCTAAAAGGGTTATTTTTCAGATCATAGATAACCCTGTCCATCTGGTCAAACTCACCCTCTTTATAAATGCTCTTTTGTCCGATCTGATAGCCGTATGCTTTTCCGATTGAACCTGTCTCATCAGCCCACTCATCCCAGATATGGCTGTTAAGATCATTTATGTTGTTACTCTTTTTCTGGTATATCCATAAAATCTCGTCTGTTGCGCTCTTAAGTGCTGTCTTTCTAAGGGTCATTATCGGAAATTCCTTGGAAAGATCATATCTGTTGACCACGCCGAATTTTTTTATGGTATAAGCCGGTGTTCCGTCCGGCCAGTGCGGTCTTACCTTTTCTCCCTCTGTTGAAGTTCCGTTCTCCAATATATCTTTACACATATTGATAAAGATCTCGTCAGCTCTGCTCATACTTTCCTCCTACTTGCTCCACTTATCACAAAGTGAATTAATCTGATCTGCAAATTTAGCTTTATCTTTATTGCTTATCCCCTCGCTCTTTGCAATTATACCCATAAGTCTTGCCCCGGCAGCTTTAAGCCTTGCATAAACATCCGAAACAAGCGTTGACTCTTTTCTCTTTACAGGAATAGGCAGTCCTTCCTTAAGAACAACTCCTGAAACAAGATCAACTTCCGTGCCGCTGTAAGGTGCCATGGCATCGAATCCGTATTCGCTTCTCAGACACTCGGCAAAAGAGCTGCATACACTGTCCTCACCATGAACCACAAAAACTTTTTTAGGTCTCTGCACAGTGAAGCCATTTATCCACTCTATAAGTCCATTTTTATCTGCGTGTCCTGACAAGCCCTCAAGCTTACAGATATCTGCCTTTACATCAATCGTCTCTCCAAAGAGTTTTACCTGCTCGGCTCCATCTACTATAGCACGTCCTGTCGTCCCTACCGACTGATATCCAACAAACAATATCGTGCACTCAGGTCGCCAGAGATTGTGCTTTAAATGGTGTCTTATTCGTCCTGCCTCGCACATTCCGGAAGCAGAAATGATGACCTTTGGCTCAGGGTCCTCATTTATTGCTCTTGATTCCTCGGTGGTGATTGCAAGATTAAGTCCAGGGAATGTGATAGGATTTATCCTATTTTTAACAAGCTCCATGGCTTCTTCATCATAGCAATCCATCTGATTGTCGTTGAATATCTCTGTGGCCTCAACAGCAAGCGGACTGTCCACAAACACCTGGAAATTCGGATTTGACTTTACCAGTCCTTCTTTTTTTATCTTTCTGATAAAATACAGCATTTCCTGGGTTCTGCCCACAGCAAAAGAAGGAATGACAACATTGCCGCCTCTTGCAAAGGTTCTTTCAAGAATCTCTGTAAGAGCTTTAATATAGTCAGGCCTGTCAGTTGTATGAAGTCTGTCACCATAAGTAGACTCCATTACCACGTAATCTGCCGCATCAGTTTTTTGTGGATCCCTTATAAGTGGCTGGTCCTTATTTCCAATGTCCCCGGAAAAAACAATCTTTTTAGATACATTTTTTTCCTGAAGCCACACCTCAATGCTGGACGATCCAAGCAGATGTCCTATATCGGTAAATCTGATCTTAATGCCTTCACAGACCTCAACCTCTTCATCATATCTGCAGGGCACAAAGCTCTTTATGGTCTTCTCGGCGTCTTCCATGGTATATGCCGGTTCCATCTCGGATATGTCTTTGGTTCTTTTGGCCTTTCTGTTCCTCCACTCTGCTTCCTGCATCTGTATATGGGCGCAGTCTCTTAGCATTATATTGCACAAAGAAGCTGTCGCAACAGTAGAAAAAATCTTTCCTCTAAAGCCCTTAGAATATAAAAGCGGAAGATTTCCGGAATGATCAACATGGGCATGAGTCAGAAAAACATAATCAATTTCAGGCGCACTCACCGGAAGTGAAACATTCTCAAAATAGTCCTTGCCCTGTTCCATTCCATAATCCACCAGTATCTTTTTACCTGCTGCCTCAAGATAATGACAACTACCCGTCACCTCATGATCAGCACCAATAAACATAAGTTTCATCTGCAATACCTCGCTTTTATCAGTATAACATACTTTCGGTTTCACACGGCACTTTGTTGTTTCTTTGACATTATTGGAAATATTTTCGTAAATTTGTTACAATATAGATTGACTTTATTTTAAGGAGACTTTGGAAATGTATATTAATAGATATGCCAAAAAAGCTATCGCTTCCATAATGTGTGCTGTTACTGTGTTTTCAGTAGCTGCATGTTCATCAACTGACACAGAGGATACTTCCTCAGGTGATGTTTCTTATGAAGCAATAGAAAAAAATGATTCAAGCACAGAAGCTACAACAGTAGAGGATGTTGCGACTTCTGACGAACCTTACGTTCTCCCTGAGGGAATGTATTTCAGTGAACTCACAGGTGAGCCGATTAGTGAAGAATTCAAGGATCAGCGCCCTATTGCAGTTATGGTAGATAACGAGATCAAGGCTCTTCCACATTATGAAACAGCCAAAGCTGACGTAGTCTACGAGATGATGAACAGCACTGCCAATGACCGTATTACACGTCTCATGTGTGTTGTAAAAGACTGGAAATCACTTGAACAGTTTGGAAGCATTCGTAGCACCAGACCTACCAATATCATCTTAGCTTCAGAGTGGAATGCAATTCTTTGTCATGATGGTGGTCCTGTCCATAACGATGCTTATTTTGCCATGGATTGGGCTAAAGACCATATATCAGGATTATTCTCAAGAATCAACAACGGTAAGGACAAAGAGTTTACTGAATACATTGTTTCCGGCGATCTTGAAAGAGAAATACCTAAAGCAAACATTTCAGAAACCTATAACGAATTTGCCAATGAAGGAAGCCACTTTAACTTTACAGACTATGGCACAGAGATAAAACTTGATGAGAAATATGACAGATCATATTCTGCCAACAAGGTATCTCTTCCATTCCCTCATAACAGTTCAACACTTACCTATAACCCTGAGACCGGACTTTATGAGTACTCTGAATATGGAGAGCCTCATGAAGATGCCGACAGCGGCGAAGTTCTTTCGTTCAAAAATGTTATTCTTCAGAAATGCAGCTTCACACAGCTTGATGATGAAGGATATCTGATCTATAACTGTGTCGGCGCTGGTGAATACGCCTGGTACCTCACAAACGGCGTTGCCAAGGACGTTACATGGGTTAAATCAGGATACACTGATGTAACAAAGTTCTATGATGAAAACGGCGATGAACTTGAGATCAACAACGGTAAAACATACATTGCACTTGTTCCTGATGACACCTGGGAAAAAATTATCTTCGAATAAAACAATATGACTTTCAATATAGACAAATACCGCAAACTTAATGGCAATACACTTAAATTAATAGCATGCATATGCATGCTTATAGACCATATCGGCGCAGCAGTCATTCTCCCGGTATTCCAGGCCGGAGTTCAGAAAGATATCTTTGAATTCGATAAGCTGAACATGTTTTACAAGGTTTTACGATTTGTAGGCCGCAGTGCCTTTCCGATATTTGCCTTTCTAATGGTTGAAGGTTTTTACCACACTAAAAACAGACTAAGATACGCTCTTAGTCTGTTTATTTTTGCTATTATTTCTGAATATCCCTATGATCTGGCCTTTAATAAGACTGAAGGTGATTTCATGTACAGCTCAAATGTCATGTTTTCACTTTTTATCGGTCTTCTCGTAATATGGGCTGTAGACTTTTTCAGAAAAGAATTTTCTATGTCAGATAAAAAGATATACCGCATTGCATTTTATCCTGCAAGTGCCCTTGTTATAGCAGTTGGCGCCTACACGGCGCATGTTATTAACTGTGACTATCGCGAATTTGGCATTGGCATAATGCTAATCTTTTACTTCTTTCATTCCTTTGAATCCGTAAGCCTTTTAGCTTCATATTTCCTGCTCTGCGGAATCAACAATGAATTCAAATCCTTCCCAGGCTTTATTCTCCTATTTTTCTATAACAAAAAGCGGGGCAAAAATCTAGGAAAGCTCAAATATCTTTTCTATATCTTCTACCCCGCACATTTACTACTGTTGTACGCAATCCGCTATGCAATTTATAAAATATGATCAGTTGCCTACGAGACTAGCCATAGCCTCCTGAGCACCACAAATATTTGTAGTAGAAAGTGTATAATTCTGCAATATGTTTGTCTGGAACTCAACACAATTCGGTTCATGAGCGACTACTTCAGCATACTGTGAATATCCACCATCCTTATTGCCTGTAAGAATATATACAGTCTCTCCCTCTTTTACCTGGAACTTAACCTCTATAGTTGCTGTATCAGTCAAAATAGCATTGTTACTGAAAACTATCTTGTATGTTCCCGGATAAAAAGCATCCTGCGACTTGGTAATCGTTCCGCTAAAAGGGAGCGTTCCCTCGTCAGTCTTAACTGTCACTCTCTGTGAGAGCCTAATATGTTCGCTCTTACTCGATGTTTCATGAGAACCCTCATAAATACTACGGCTAATATCCATATTGGCTTCACTTGCAGTACTAAATAACACTATCGCACCGGCAAGTATCGATATCCCCAAGAGAAATGCGCCAAGAACAATAAGCATTGTTCTCCTTGTTTTTGTCATTTCAACCCACCTATAAATTCATTTCTATTCACAAATACTACTAGAGTCTATCACATTTTGGACACAATTTTCAAGAGCTTGTTTATAGAAATTTAATAATTATTTTATCTTTTCCAGGTCTTGGGCTTTATGAATATGAGTATAGGAAGTAGCTCAAGTCTTCCTGCAAGCATGTCAAACATCAATACAATTTTGGCAAGAGGTGAAAACTCTGAATAATTGCCCATAGGACCAACCATCCCAAGTCCGGGACCAATGTTATTCATGGTTGCTGCCACTGAAGTAACTGTGGTCTGAAAATCAAAATTATCAAGAGCCACCAATATGCAGGAAATCATGAAAGTAACTACATAAAGACCCAAATAAGCTGAAACTGATTTTACAGTGGTACCCTCTACAGTATGACCATCCATATATACTCTTTTTACAGCCTTTGGATGAACAAGGTAGTTAAGCTCGTTTCTGGCATTTCTTATGACGATTATTGCTCTTGAAAACTTAAATCCGCCACCTGTTGAACCCGCGCAGGCTCCTACAAGAGATAACAGACAAAGGATCATTTTGGAAAACATAGGCCACTTATCAAAATCCATTGTTCCAAAACCTGTAGTTGTCATAACTGATGTAACTGCAAACAGAGAGTGATGGAAGGAAAGTCTTCCATCGGTAATGATTCCTGCTCTGTATACATTTATTGAGATAAGGCACGCAGCTATGAGCATAGTCGCAAAATAGTACTTAACCTCATCTACAGCAAAAGCCTCTTTTGGCTTTCTGTTGATCAGGAAATAATAAACGGTAAAGTTAACACCGCAAAGTGCCATGAATACAATGATAACCGCCTGGCTTGCGATTGAATATCCACCAATACCGGCATTATTAACTGCAAATCCACCGGTTCCCACAGTTGAAAAAGTAATTGTAACCGCATCGTAAATAGGCATTCCTGTGATAATAAGGCAGATGATCTCCAAAAGAGTGATAGCTATATATATCTGGTAAAGGATCTTCGCTGTATCTTTTACCTTTGGAACAATCTTACCAACAACCGGTCCCGGGCTCTCTGCCCTCATAAGGTGCATACTGTAGCCATCAACCATTGGAATAACAGCGATGAGGAACACCAAAACTCCCATTCCACCGATCCAGTGGGTAAATGTACGCCAGAACTGAACACTGTATTCAATGCCATCCACAGAGGTAAGGATACTTCCTCCTGTGGTCGTAAAGCCCGATATAGTCTCAAAAAGGGCATCAATATAATTGGGGATAGTTCCTGTCATAACAAAAGGCACAGCTCCAAGCATACTCATAAATATCCAGGCAAGAGCTGTTATGGCAAAGCCTTCTTTAGCATAAATAACGGTACTCTTTGGCTTTTTTATCGAGCCTAGTATACCGACAACAAGCGTGATAACAATCAGTAAAAAGAAAGACTCCGCGCTGTCATATTCCTTGTGAATGATTGCCACAAAAAACGGCAACATCAAAAGAAATCCCATGATCCTGAAAAGTCTGAACAGGATATATCTGATCATTGAATAGTTCATTTTACTTCTCCAGTATGTCGTTAATATCATCTAATCCGGTACGTGTTGTTACTACGATTACCGAATCTCTGTCTCTTATAACGCTCTCTCCACTAGGAGTTATGATCTCTCCGTAATGATTTATGCAGGCTATAAGAATACCCTTCTTAAGATTAAGCTGAGACAAAGGAACGCCAATAACAGGGCTTCCACTTCTTACAATAAATTCAAGAGCCTCGGCTCTTTCATCATTGAGCTTATAAAGTGCCTCTATGTTACTGTCCTTTGACGCCGACATTCCTCGTACAAACTGCACGATTCTCTCTGCAGTAATATTCTTTGGATAAATTATACTTCCAATATCAAGTGATCCGATTATCTCACCATAGTTAACTCTGTGGACCTTTGTTATGAGCTTAGCCTTTGGATTGATGTTTTTCACATACATTGAGAGCATTATGTTCTCTTCATCAAGATTGGTAAGGGAAGCAAAAGACTCAACTCTGGTAATTCCCTCTTCCAAAAGCATATCCTTATCAGTGCCGTCACCATTTATGACAAGCGCCTGTGGAAGAAGCTCAGAAAGCTCCTTGCAGCGCTCTGAATCTTTATCAAAAATAGTTACTTTAATACCGTAGGATATAAGCTGTCCCGCAAGATAGTAACCGGTTTCTCCGCCTCCAACAATAATTGTTGAGTGCACCTTTGCAGTAGGAAGTCCCATCTTTTTAAAGAAATTAAGTGTATTTCTGCTGGATCCGATGATAGTAATCTCATCTCCCGCCCTTAATATAAAGTTTCCATCAGGGATAAAGACATCTTTTCCTCTTGAAACAACTGCGATGATAACCTGCTTTTTCAGATCTGCTGGAATATCCTTAAGTGCCTTATCGCAAAGCCTTGAGTCCTCACTGATGACCATCTTGATAAGTTCTGCTCTGCCCCTTGCAAAGGTCTCAATCTTTGTAGCTGAAGGGAGCTTTAACAGTCTTGCAGCTTCATTTGCAGCTGCTTCTTCAGGGTTGATGACCATTGATAAGCCAAGTTCTTCTTTGATAAAATTAATCTCTTTTTTATAGACAGGGTTACGTACGCGTGCGATAGTATGGCAATTACCTGCCTTTTTAGCTATAAGGCAGCATAAAAGATTAAGCTCATCCGAATCAGTTACAGCCACCATCAGGTCTGCCTTTTCAATACCGGCATCCTTCATGATAGAGTAACTTGCGCCGTTGCCCACAATTCCCATAACGTCATAGCTGTTTACAACGTTTTGTACAACACTGCTTTTTTCTTCTATTACGGTTATATAATGTCCTTCTTTACTGAGCTGCTGAGTAAGAGTCTGACCAACATTTCCACAGCCCACGATAATAATTCGCATAACATTCCTCCAAAGACATAAAAATCCTTATATATTCTACCACAAATAGCTATTAATATATCGGCTATTCCAAAGAATAAGCTAAGTATTGCCCAAAAAACAGCAATACTTAGCTCATTTAATTTACATGAATTGTAGCTGCACTCTGCTCAAACAGCTCCTGACAATTGTCATCTTCCGCTCTCTGATAAGTAATCGTAAAGGTCTTGTACTTTGACATTATCATGTACACCGTCTGGTACGCCTTCTGCTGATCAGGCACCATAAAACTAGACTCGATATGGTAGCCCGGATAACCGTCGATAGTAATATTCTCAAAGCTCTCTACTGTAAAGTCCACGTCACTGCCAAAGGCTTCATTATAGGATTCTGACAAAAGCTTTTCATACTCACTCCTTGTGAGATTGGCTGTATTGTCTATAACTGCCTTTTCTATGGATGCAGGATTTCTTTTCTTCTCCCTGTTAGTAAGGGTGATATTTTTTCCATTATCATATATGTTGTAGCTGATGGATGAAGACTCCATAGGCTCATTCTTGTTGACAAAAGTGTCTGTTTCAGCCTGAAGTACAAAGTCTGAAGGCACAACAAAGGTGCACTGTCTGGCCTCTTTTAATTCATCCTTGGCAAAACTTGTTATGCCATCTAAAAATCCAACACTACTTACAATGGCTATGGTGACAGCCAGTAAAAGCAGATAAACGGCTCGTATCTTTTTCATATTTCCTCCAAATTAAAGGCTTAGCTCAAATACGTCAAACCAATATCTCTCCATGAGATAGCTTCCAAGGTTCTCATAGGTTATACCATATTCTTTATTCCACTCATCAAGAATGGCTTCTCTGCTATTAAAGCTTCCGAGAAAGAGGACTCTTTTTCCTGATAAAAGATAATTCTCAACATCCACAGAATCCTCGATTGTATAGAGTCCTGTGAGCATTTCATCCACAAGTGCTTCAGGCTGTCCGTAGTAGAGATATATCTTGTGCTCATCCTCTGACACATCTTCATTTAGATAATAAGCCAAAAGAGCCTGAACATGATCAAAGTTACTGATAATAAGTGTATCTGAATCTATTTCTGAAAAGAGTTCTAATGTCTTTTCCATGTTGACCTGTCGGTACTCTTCGTTGCCAATAAAGCCTTTAAAATCCACACATCCAACTATAGCAATAAGCATCCCTAATATACAATAGGATATATTTATTATTTTCCCGGATGTAGTCTTATTAAAAGCACTTCCTATAACAACACTTAAAGCCAGATAAAAAGTCCCCATTGCAGGAATCATATACCTGTTAACAAACACAGGGCGGATCAGCATCGATGCTACAATTCCTACAATAACCAGCAAAGGAAGCACCATGACTGCCATAAGATTCTGAAGGTCTTTTATCTTTTCTTTTTCATCCTGATATCCACATTTTATCAGCCTGATCACATTGTTAACCACAATTAAAGCAACAAGTATGAACAATATAACCGCCACTGCAGTAGTAATGATACCATTTGAGAAATATCCACTGAAAAGATATTTGATACAACTTCCAAAAGTTCTAAGTCCCACAGGCTGTATCCAGTAGCTGCCGCTCACAGTATGTGCCTGTCCAAGGAGCACTGAAAGCCATGGAACATAACAGACAGCAGTCAGGTTCGCACTGATGATAACAGCTGCGATTGCCTTGAAATTCAGGTGCTTTTTGCTATCGTTTCCGCGCATGACAGCAACGTACTTTATTATCATCCAAAGTAGAACATAGAAATAAATAATTGCTACTGAAAGTGCAGCATAGTAATGGGTATAAAACGCTGCTGTTCCATACAAAAACAATGCGATTCCGTTTAAGAAATCCCATTTTCTGTCCTCGCTCAGATAATTTTTCATCAGATTGAAGGCATGTATAAGTGAAGCTGTCACAAAGAAAAGTGCCCAGCTGTACATTCTGATTTCTGTTGTGTATTCAGGAAGTCCCGGCATGGTGACTGACGCAAAACAAAAAAGCCCGCTTGCAAGCATTCCATGGTTTTTCCTGATAACAGTGACTGCATAAATAAAAAGCAATAAAAACGGCAGGATTGAAGCAATCTTGCCACTTGTTTCAATTGGCAGACCAACGCTGCTTCCCAGAATCAAAAACACCCTCACGATCATGTAATAAAGCGGCGGGTGCACATCTTTTGAGGTAAGACTGATAAGCTCCCCGAAAGGTCTTTTGGCAAATTCCATGGAAAAGAGCTCGTCGTACCAAATATCAGTAGAAAAAGTCAGAAGAAATGCTCTGACCAGACAATATATAGCCGCAACAATAAAAGCTATTCCAATACAGTCTTTTGTGACTTTAATTCTTTTTTCAGACATTCCATCCTCTTAAATAGGCACAGCCAATAAATAGCTGTGCCTATGATTGATTAAAGTGATTCTATAAGTTCAAGTGAATGCTCTGTGTTAAGTTTCTTGCACATTTCAACAAATGTATCTAAAGGAACATTCTGAACCTGTTTGTTCGAACCGCGTACATTGATAGATACTGTACCCTCAGCAGCTTCCTTATCTCCAATTACAAGGATGTATGGATCTTTGTAATTCTTGAACTTTTTGATCTTCTCTTTCATGTTGTTGTCTGAGTAATCAGCTTCAACACGAACGCCTGCTGCCATAAGAGCTTTCTCTACCTTCTCAGCGTATTCGTTATGCTCAACTCTGATTGGAACGATACCAACCTGATATGGGCTGAGCCAGAATGGGAATACACCCTTGAAGTTCTCAATGATGATACCGATGAATCTCTCAAGTGATCCATAAATAGCTCTGTGGATAACTACAGGCATCTGCATTGTTCCATCCTGAGCCTGGTATGTAAGACCAAAGTTATGAGGAAGCTGGAAGTCAAGCTGTACTGTTCCGCACTGCCATTCTCTTCCAAGAGCGTCCTTGATCTGAAGGTCGATCTTAGGTCCGTAGAAAGCACCATCACCTTCATTTACTTCGTATCCACCCTCGCCGTACTTTTCATCAAGAATTTCCTTAAGAGCAGCCTCAGCTCTGTTCCAAACCTCAATATCACCCATGAAGTCTTCTGGTCTTGTTGAGAGCTCAGCTCTGTATGTTACACCGAATGTCTTGTAGATCTCATCTGCGATTGAGATAACGTCTGCAATTTCCTCTTTTATCTGAGATTCCATTACGAATGTATGGTCATCGTCCTGACGGAACTCCTGAACACGGAAAAGACCATTCATCTGTCCTGACTTCTCTTTACGGTGAAGAACATCATACTCGCTGTAACGGATAGGAAGCTCTTTGTAAGAGTGATTTGTTCTCTTATATGTCATCATGGCATTAGGACAGTTCATTGGCTTAGCTGCCATTGTGTCATCCTGCTCACGATTGTAGATAACTGAACCAGCCTGGATCTTGATGTTCTTTGGTTCTTCTGCAGGCTCATTGATGTTCTCAAGTACACCGGGGATCTCAGCATCTGCCTTAAGCCATCCTGAAACACCAGGAACCATGAACATGTTGTTTACGTAATGAGCCCAGTGACCACTGATAAGCCAGAGCTTTTTGTTGTTAACAAGAGGAGCAGCTATTTCTGTATAGCCGTGTCTTTCCTGTACTTCTCTTGAATACTTAAGAAGTGCCTGATACATCTTCCATCCTCTTGGAAGCCAGTAAGGCATACCTGGAGCTGTTTCATCAAACATGAAAAGATCAAGTGCAGCACCGATCTTCTTGTGATCTCTCTCCATAGCTTCCTGGATCATCTTGATGTGCTGTTTAAGCTCATCCTTGCTTGGGAAAGCATAAAGATAGATTCTTGAAAGCTGATCTCTATGCTCATCGCCTCTCCAGTATGCACCTGAAACAGACTTAATCTGATAAGATGCATTAAAGAGTTCCTGAGAGTTTTCTACGTGAGGTCCGCGGCAAAGATCCACATAATCCTCACCTGTATAGTAAACAGTGATTACCTCATCCTCTGGAAGGTCATTGATAAGTTCAGTCTTGAACTTCTGATTCTTGAACATTTCAAGTGCCTCCGACTTTGAGACCTCTTTACGTGTCCAATCCTCTCTTCTCTTGATGATCTCGCGCATCTTGTCTTCGATTGTCTTGAAGTCATCCTGTGTTACAGCCTTTGGAAGTACGAAATCATAGTAGCATCCATCCTCAATCTGAGGTCCGATAGCATACTGAACTTCCTCGCCGTAAAGCTCGATAACTGCCTTGGCAAGAATGTGCGCAAGTGAGTGACGGTAAACTTGTAAATACTCTTCTTTATTCATTTTTTCATCCTTTCGTGCTACCCCTACCGGGAGCAGCCTCTTTCATAATCTATATTGTATTAATCAACAAATAGAAATATTAAGACAAAAGTCTTTAATATTTCTACCTGTCGGATCAATATCTCAAATTAAGCGTTTTTGCCGTGGCACTTCTTGTACTTTTTGCCACTTCCGCATGGACATGGATCGTTAGGATATACCTTGTCCTCTTTTCTGATTGTATGTGAAGCCTTCTCCTCTTTGTAAAGAGCCTTTCTCTTGTCTGCATCAAAGATAGCTTCCCACTCTGTAAGGTTGTAAAGCCAGTCAGCACCAGCGTTTACCATGTTCTTATAAAGAAGTTCCTTGTCAAATCCAAGGTTAACCTCTGTATCCTCTTCCATATCGTCGATAGGGTTCTGCTCTTTAAGAGAGTCATTGATACCATCGAGGAATCCAACCATTGTCATAAGATCAACGCCGTATTTCTCAGCAAGTTCTTTTACAGTTCCCTTTACAACTTCATCAGGGTTCTTTAAAAGAGTTGCATAGATATCGCGTTCTTTCTGAAAATATTCTGTCCAGAGCTTCTGAAGACTTCCCTTATCTGCAGTCTCAGAATAAGCCATATCACGCCATTTTTTAAGTAATGCCATAACCAAATACTCCTATTTCTTTTTTTATTATAAATTTTTACTTTTGTTCAAAGCATACACGTTATTTTAATATATTTGCTTGGATATGTAAACCAGTGTTGCACCGTTCAGTTCCTAAATATGATACCAATCCGGATAGGTCTTTATCCAGGCATTTTTCCTGACTCTCTTGCGATAATGTAGATTCGCTCGCTTGCTTCAGTCGTGGCTTCATGAGTATCCGCATCTATAGCTGTTATGTACTCAAGACCGGCCTGTTTTACGAAAGAAATCATCTCTTCAAGAGTGTATCCCCTTTGATAATGAGTTTCTACTGACCTTCTAAACAGTTCTTTTTCCTTATCACAAAGGGCATAGATTGTCAGATCATATTCGTTGATATGCTCATCTTCATGATAGTAATTATCCCATATAAAGCTGCAGTCCTCGCGGTTTTCTGCAATTGTCACATCACCGATCTCATCTCTGTACTTGTGAAGGGTATTAAAATCGAATATAAATATTCCCTTTGGAAACAGGAAATTATTGACAAGTCTGAAGGTTTCTATAACGTCGTCATCTTCAAGCAGGTAGTTTATGCTGTCGCATACGCTGACTATTGTTCCCGCGGTGCAGTACAGGTCAAGCTCTCTCATATCCTGTTCAAGGAACATGAGGTTAAGTCCTTTATTTGCCGCTTTGTTTCTGGCAATATCAAGCATGTCGGGAGATAAGTCAATTCCCATTATGTCATAGCCTTTTTTTGCCATTTCAATGGTGAAGCTTCCTGTGCCACAACCAAGCTCAACCACAAGATTTTTTTCCTGGTCAAGGGCTTCCTGGCTTCCATCTTCTATTACATCTGCCTCTAAATCAGATTCAACATTTTCATTCTTGTCAAAAGCCACTGCTTTTTCATTGACATTCTCAATTTTTATAGGCTTGCTGACTCCATATTTCTCAATTAATTCAGCAATAAAATTACCCCATACGTCGTATGGGGTTTCATCCATGAATGTGTCATATACGCTTGCAAAATCTGTATAAGCTTCCATGTTTATTCCTTTTTATCACAACTGATTGATGATCAAACAGTCAAATCCATTTCAAAACTGATTCCTGATCAGAACAGACTTCCTATAAGAAGTACTACCTTTGTTCCAAGTCCCATTATAATACCGGCAAGTACTACACCGCAAATAACTGCCTTGACACTCTTTTTGAAATCCATATCAAGGATTGAAGCAGCAAGTGTACCTGTCCAGGCACCTGTTCCAGGAAGTGGAATTCCTACAAACAGGAAAAGTGCCCAATATAAGCCTTTTCCGGCTTTTTCTTTTAACTTTTCTCCACCCTTATGTCCCTTTTCAAGGCAGAATGTAAAGAATCCTCCAATCACTGGCTTATCTTTTCCCCACTCAAGAACTTTTCTCGCAAAGAAGAAAATAAAAGGCATTGGGATCATATTACCGATAATTGCTATAATGTAGCTTGGAAGTACCGGAAGTCCCATAGCAATTGCATAAGGTACTGCTCCTCTGAGCTCTACAAGCGGAACCATTGAGATTAAAAATACTATAATATACTTTTTTAACATGAATAAATCTCCTAATCGTATGTGCGTTCTTAACTAGTGTACATCTGACTGTAAACCTTTAATAATATGATCTACATTTGTTTTCAGTCAGCAACTCAGAAATTTTATCATTAAACTGTATTAATCGCAATCATGTATTATAGATTCTTCTTTTAGACAATTTTCCGTAAGCTCTCTATCAGCGTATCCATCTGTTCATCGGTGCCAACAGTGATTCTCAGGTATTCACTGATGCGTGGCAGATCCCATCTTCTTACGATAATTCCGCGCTTGCGCAGCTCCTCAAATATCTTTTTCCCGGAAACAGTTTTGTGCTTTGCAAAAATAAAGTTACTTGAAGAATCAGGAAAAACAAAGCCAAGCTCTGACAAAAGTGGCTTAACTCTCTCCCTGGTTGCGATTATCTTGCTGCAAGTTTCCTTAAAATACTCTTTGTCAGCCAGTGTTGCTGCTCCAAGCTCGAGAGATGGCCTGTTCATTGTATATGAGTTAAAAGAAAACTTGGCATCATTTAAGTAACCTATAAGCTTTTTAGAACCAAAAGCAAAGCCTATCCTCATGCCGGCCATAGCCCTTGATTTTGAGAAAGTCTGAACAACAAGCAGGTTCTCATATTTATCAATAAGCGGCAGGGCACTCTTTCCACCAAAATCAATGTAGGCCTCGTCCACGATTACAACCACGTCCCTGTTGTTCTTAAGGATGTCTTCTATCATGTCCAAATCTTCAACAAGGCCCGTTGGTGCATTGGGATTAGGAAAGATCACGCCGCCATTTTCAACATAGTAATCTTCCTTCTTTATCCTGAATTCCTCATCAAGTGGAATCTGCTTGTATGGAATTCTGTACAGGTCAGCCCACACATCATAAAAAGAATAGGTGATATCAGGGAAAAGAATGGGCTTATCCGAGTTAAAAAATGTCAAAAAAGCCATAGAAAGCACGTCATCCGATCCAACGCCAACAAATATCTGGTCTGCAGGCACGTTGTAATAATCTGACAAAGCATTTATCAATATGCCAGAACCCGGATCCGGATATAACCTTAAGGATTCATATTCAAAACTATCCAGGGCCTTCTTTACAGATGGAGCCGGCGGATAGGGGCATTCGTTTGTATTTAGTTTGATAATATTGCTTATTTTAGGCTGTTCTCCGGGAGTATATGGAACAACTTTCCTGACATTTTCTTCCCAAGACATGTTAAATCCTCCGTTACTTTATTACTCTACCATGATAAAGCATAGTCTAACATATCATTTTTAAACTGGCAATCTCTTTTATCCCTGCATGTCAAATTTACTTCTAATCCTACGTTACCCTATTATCATCACATCCAGTGTGATATCTTCACACCTCAATCTCGCCCTCAAACACTGTTGTTGCTGGGCCTTCCATAATGACAGATGAACCACTAACCCCGTCCCAGGAGACCATTACTTCCCCGCCAAGTACGTGAACTGTCACATTATTATCTGTAAGTCCGTTCAAAACGCAGGCAACTCCTGTTGCGCAGCATCCTGTACCGCAGGCAAGAGTCTCACCTGTTCCTCTTTCCCACACGCGCATGTGAACGTTGTTTTTATCATCAATCTTTACAAATTCAGTATTCACACGTCTTGGGAAAAGTTCATGATTTTCAAACTTTGGTCCGATCTTCTCAATATCAAGGTCCTCAAGGCTCATATCTTTAGGTAAAAATACTACCGCATGAGGGTTACCCATTGAAACACAGGTCATGTGCCATGTCTTACCATCTACGATAATTGGAGCATCAACGACCTGATCACCGGAATAGTTCACAGGCACTTCCTCCGGTTTTAATATAGGCGCACCCATATCAACCTTCACAGATGAGACCATTCCATCATCACCAATTGTAAGATCTATGTATTTCTTTTTTCCTGCACTTACGATGACAAGGTTCTTTTTAGTAGTAAGCCCCTTATCATATACGTACTTTGCAACGCATCTTATGCCATTACCGCACATTTCTGAACGAGAGCCGTCTGCGTTATACATCTCCATTTCAAAGTCGATGCTCTCATCATCCACAGGATTGATAAAAATAAGACCATCTGATCCTATTCCAAAATGTCTGTCAGAAACTTTTATGGCAAGCTCAGACTTCTTCTCCTGAGAAATCTTCTCACTTTTTCCATCTACATAAACATAATCGTTTCCACAGCCATGCATTTTCGTAAACTTCATATGCTAATCCCTCATCACTTCCAACAACCTTATAAAGTGCCCTTTCTATTTCAATTTATAGCCATTATCATTAAGGCGCCAATCGTTTCTACAATTAAAACCATGACTTTTCCTTACCAGCAGCCATAATTATATACTTCCATCTTTAATTTCCATATTAATCATTCCGCAAAAAAATCTCAAGAAAAATGTATACAATTATACAAAAATGGTGTAGGATAAATCACAAATTAAATTGTGCACGACAGATACGAGAAAAGTATAACACAGTAATGACAGGAGAACACACTATGTTTAAGCCAAATGAAGATTATTTAAAACTACCCGGAAGCTACCTTTTTAGTACAATTGCAAAAAAAGTTGCTGCTTTCCAGGAAGCAAACCCAGATAAAAAGATCATCCGACTTGGAATCGGTGACGTCACAAAGCCACTGCCAAAAGCAGTTATTGAGGCTCTTCACAAGGCTGTTGACGAGCAGGCAAATGCAGAAACTTTCAGAGGATATGCCCCTGACCTTGGATATGAGTTCCTTCGCCACGCAGTTGCTGAAAACGATTTTAGGGCTAGGGGATGCGAGATTTCAGATGATGAAGTTTTTATTTCTGACGGAGCTAAAAGTGATTCCGGAGCAATTCAGGAAATCTTTTCAAAAGATGCAAAGATAGCTGTATGCGATCCTGTTTACCCTGTATACGTTGATTCAAACGTTATGGCAGGTAGATGCGGGGATTATGATGAAAATACAGGAATGTGGAGCAATGTTATCTACATGCCTTGTACAGCTGAAAACGGCTTTGCACCTGAACTTCCATCAGAAACGCCAGACCTTATCTATCTGTGCTTCCCTAACAATCCGACAGGTGAAGCAATAACAAAGGACCAGCTCCAGAAATGGGTTGATTACGCAAACAAAGCAGGTGCTGTCATCATATTTGATGCTGCTTATGAGGCTTATATTTCAGAGGATAACATTCCTCATTCTATCTATGAGTGCGATGGTGCAAGAACATGTGCTATTGAGCTTAGATCTTTTTCCAAGAATGCAGGATTTACCGGTTTAAGACTCGGTGCAACGATTATTCCTCACGACCTCAAAGTTTCCTTCCAGGGAAAAGAGGTCGAGATGCACAGCCTCTGGGCAAGAAGACATGGAACCAAGTACAACGGCGCTCCATACATCGTACAGAGGGCAGGCGAAGCCATCTACAGCCCTGAAGGCAAAGCTCAGGTAAAAGAAATGATCGCATCCTACATGAAGAATGCAAAATACATTTATGATGGTCTTAAGGAAGCAGGATACACAGTATACGGCGGTAAAAATTCACCATATATCTGGCTTAAGACTCCTGACAACATGACAAGCTGGGAATTCTTTGACTACCTTCTCGAAAAAGCCAATGTTGTCGGAACTCCTGGTTCAGGCTTTGGTCCAAGCGGGGAACACTATTTCAGACTCACTGCTTTTGGCAGCTACGAAAACACCGTAGAGGCCATTAACCGAATTAAATCACTGTAAAAAATTTTCTATCGCAAGTGATAAATTAAATTTCAACCCTTATTAAGTTTTTTACGCATAAGAGATTAACGAGAGGAATACTGCCAACCTGTTTGGTTACGCAATATTCCTCTTTATTTGTATAAGCGTAAGCTAGTTGGGGAGTCAGTAAGACACCGGGACGGTTCTAATGACTTATTAAAAGCAAGTCATTCAACCGTCCATTTAACTTCTTAGAAAAGTATAGGTTGTAGCTGCGTACGCCACCATTGACTGAGTCTGAGGAAAACGCCTTGCCAGCTCTGCCGACGGTGATGATGATGGGAACAATAGATTTTCTAGCACCGTCGGATTTAGCATTGTAGCGTTTTCCTCAGCCCCCGTCAATGGCAAGCACCTGCGCTGTGGCTAGTTTAAAATGCCTCTGGCTCCAATTCCGAGAACAGTAGAGGCGGCTGCTTTCAAGGCTCCATTATCGCAGTTTTCGAATGCCGCATACAAAGCGTTAAAATGTTGCTTTGGCATATAGCTTGTTTTTAAGTGAACCTGCCATCTGCAATAGAACGTGATTTGGGCATATAACCTGATTTTGAATTTACAACACCACTCGACGATGATTTTGACTTGCGATTTTGGGTATATGCAGCATTTTTGAAGTTTGCGCACCATTTTATAGGTGATTGATCGTCTCATATCACTCATTCAATGGGTGTGTAGTTCTATTTTTTCTCGTATATGCCCAATTTCACTTCCTGAAAATTCTGCCGATGGATGTGGTAACTTAAAAAGTATAGCTATATACCCATTTCACTATGACAATCCGGATGTAGGAGAAGGTGTAGGAGAGAACGTAGGATAAGCGCTTGATTTTAGCGCTTTTTATCCTACAGATTTGACCATTCTGATAATGGATTTTGCTCGTGAGTAGGATAAACGTTTGACTTTTACTCATTTTATCCCACAATTCTCATGGTTCTGACTGAGAATTGTGGGATAAAACAATTGATTTTTTCACGATTATCCTACTTTTTGGACAATTACAGTGCTCAGAAGGCTGAAAATGTGGGATAATTTCAAGAGAATTTCAGGTTTTATCCCACACATCTGAAAATCGACTTGGATAGAATGGGATAAGTTTTACAAATCTATCTTTTTTATCCTACATCGTAGCATAAACTACTGCCTATAGAGTAGACACATACAAACTCCCGTTAGCCCCAATTTCGCGCGCGATATGAAAAGCTGCGAGCCCATGTTTCCTTGAAACTAGCCACTTCTGTTGTTTCCGAATTCGTAACCCGAGGCACCTTACATTATCCCCCTACTGTTCTCGGAGTCAGAGCCCGAGGCCCTGGTACCCAGCCACACCGTAGGTGCTTGCCATTGACGGGTTCTGAGGAAAACGCTACAATGCTGAATTCGACGGTGCGTGATAATCTACTGTTCCCATCATCCTCACCGTCGGCTCGCAGACCAAGGCGTTTTCCTCAGGCTCAGTCAATGGTGGCGTACGGAACCAAGCATTTACCAATTTCTTAAGCTTATACATATCAGTGTCTTCATAAGTCATTAGAACCGTCCCAATGTCTTCTAACTCACTTACGCATATACAAACATAAAGAGGATTACTGCGTAACCAAACAGGTTTGCAGTAATCCTCTCGTTAATCTACAGCATATAATTCTTATAATCCTTACCAGATCAGTATTCTGTTTTCCGGCGCAAGATACATTCCATCGCCCTCTTTTACATCAAAAGCTTCATAGAATTCATCGTACTGCTGTGCTGTTACATTTACTCTGAGGTAGCTAAGAGGATGTGGATCCTGAGTAAGCTGTGTATAGTTTGCTTCATATGTTTGTATATCTTTCCATATATTGGCGTAGCTATCAAAGAAAAGCTTATAATCAAAGTTTTCTTCCTTGGCTGCAAGAGTCAGCATAGCTTTGATACCTGCCATATCTGCAATAGCTTCAGTCTGAACAAGAGAACCAATAGCTTTTTCATCACCATAGACTGTTATTCCATCATAGTAATTGATCAGCTTCTGGGCTCTTTCCTGGAATGCAGCATAGTCCTCATCTGTCCACCAGCTACTGTAGTTACCATCCTTATCAAACTGAGCTCCATTTGTATCAAAAGCATGGCTTATCTCATGTCCGATAATAGAACCTATTCCTGCATAGAGCTGCTCTTTTGCCATATCATCACTGTAGAAATCTCCGTCAAGAATTCCCAGAAGTATGTTGATCGAATTTACAGTTGGGTCGTAGTAGGCATTTGTTTCAAGAGTAGATATGCCTTCCCAAATATTCTTATTTACTTTTCCATTTGTTCTCTTCTTATCGATTTCCCACCTATAATTCGCAAGTGCCTTCTGTACTTCAAAATATGAAAGGCCATTCAGATCAAGACCGCTATAGTCCTCATATTCATTTGGCTCAATTACATTGATCTTCAGAGAATCAAGCTTACTAATAGCATATTCTTTTGTTTCATCAGAGAGCCATTCCTCGCCTTCAAGCATTTCCCTGTAGACACTGGCCACATCTTCACAAAGCTTTGTTATAGTCTTTTTTGTCTCTGTAACATCATACTTAGCCATGTATGCCTTTTCCATTGATTCCGGCAAAGCATTATTTAAATAGACATATGCATATTTTTCATCAGAAAGAGCTCCTGACGCACCATAAATTGAACGCTGGGCATCAAGTCTTGCTTCAAAAGTCTCCTTGTCAAGATAAGCTGTACATCCTAAAACTGTCTGAACCATGAAATATCCTTTTATGTTCTCAAGATTCTCATCTGTATAGAGTTCAGATACCTTGGCAAGAGCTTCAGGCTCTGTTACAAGGAAAAGCTCTGCATTATCAAAACCATTTGACTTAATAAACTCATCTACCGGGAAATTAGGCGCAAGCTCTGCCATTTCCTCGGGAGCGTAGTAGTTTAGTATCTTATCATAAATTGCAGGATCGTTATTTTCGAGTGAAGTATATACCTTTTCAGCAAGCGCTGTCTCATAGGCCATACACTCTTCAAAGTACTTATCAGCCTCATCCTGTGTATATCCCATTCTTGTCATGATACTAGAAAAGAGTTTTTTATAAGCATCATATTTTAGCTTACCAACAGTACTAAACTCTTTATACTCTGCAGAATCTCCAAGAAGCAGACCTGTATGGTCAAAATCTGTCACATATCTGGTTGAATCTGTGAGATCTCCGGTATTTCCAACGCCCACCAAAGCAGGTGTAAAGAATGACCTGTCAGCATCAGTAACAAATGCTGTGACATCATCTATACTCGAAAGAGATTCGATGTCTTTCACATAAGGTTCAATCGGAGAAACACCTTTTGCATTTCGATCATCCCAATCAAGAAAAGCATTGTAAAATGCTCTTACAAGTTCAGCATCATGCCCCTCTATACTTTCATCCTCTAAAGTTGCCAACGCCTTGTCGTCAATTATCTGTCCAACCTCAACAAAGGTACCGGTAGAGGTGTATCCTGCAGGAATCTCGGTGTTTCTGACCCAGTCATAATTTACCGCCATGTTCAGATCGTCCTTCTCTGACGGCTTTTCGAAATTAAGACAATTCTCTTTGATGTTGGAGTTTATCCAGGGACTTCCTCCATCAACAACATAAGCTCCGCCCTCAGCCTGTGCTGTTTCTTCGGAAGACTCAGTACTAGCAGTATCTACCGATGTATCTGCTGCCACCTCTTCCTTACTTGCCCCCTCGGCAGGAGTTTCAGTTACCGCACTATCAGCTGCAGTTCCGCACCCGGCAAGTAACAAGCATCCTGTCAAAAGAGCTGCCAAAATCTGTTTTCTTTTCATAACATTTTTACTCCTTTTTTGAAATATCAACCAATACTATTTCTTTTATCGCATATATAATGCAATTATGCAAGCGTACTCACCTGCTTCCTAAAAGAAAAAGCCAGTGGAAGCCCCACACCTCCACTGGCTGTATTGACTGAAAATTATTTTATCACAAAAATGTGCATTTATGCCTCATTATCTTGATCTATAAGCTTTTCCATGCTCTTATCAACGACAAATTCAGCATCTATCGTTATATCTTTTGCATTTCTAAAATAAGTATATCCCATTTTCATAGAATAGCGGCCCCTGTCAGATGGACGCTCATCAAGAATAAGCTCTGTCTTGCCACTTTGATTCTTGAAAACAAATTTAGACTCAGTGACGCTGATATTTTCGATAGGAGAATAGTCTTCTCCGGCCATTATTATCGGTGACTCGCAGGTTATAAAAACATGATCGATATTTATATCCCTGACTTTTCCCGGGAGCCTGTCCACTCCGTCCCTCTTAGTCGCAGTAATAGCCAGCGGTTCACCTTCACCCCACCAGTTCCAGACTCCGGTCCTTCTGTCCTTGCAATCCACAAAATTTCTGGTTGTTCCGCGAACATGGTGGATATCGATGTTGTAGATTTCGCCGCCATCCCTTGACCAGATGCCTATTCCCCTGATGCAGTCACGAACTATACAATCAGAGATTATTATGTCGTGAATATCTCCAAAGGTCTCTGTTCCGATCTTGATCCCCGAACAATTTGATGACAAAAGACATCCGTTAACCACAATATCCTTGCAATCCCCATACTTTTTATACATTGGAGTTGTGGATTTAAGTACAATGCTGTCATCACCAGTTTTTATCCTGCAGCCTTTTATGATAACGTTCTGGCAGCAATCCGGATCTATTCCGTCATTATTGGGACCTCTTTTGTCATTATCAATAACAATGTTCTCTATTCTGACATTCCTGCAGCCCGCCATGTGAAGAGTCCAGAATGCGGAGTCAAAAAAAGTAACATCAGTAACAGTGAGGTTTTCCACATCCTCAAGATAGCTCATTCTGGGTCTGAAGCCTCTGACATTTAAAGGACTACCATTTTTAGCAGTCTCAGGATCATCATCGTCAAAAAAAGAATTCCTGCCCTGACCATCAATTGTTCCCGTTCCGGTTATCGCAATATTCTTTTCATGAAGCGCAAATAAAAAGCAACCGCCTTCCCAGCCGTCAACCTCATTGTCCTCGTCGCCATCCTTGAAATAATCGATAACATCCGCCTCATCAAGACTGGACAAAAGAACTGCTCCATGCTCCAAATGCAGATCCACATTGGACCTGAGGCGAAGGGTACCTGATAAAAATGTTCCTGCCGGCACCACAACTCTTCCGCCTTTTTCAGTGCAGGCATCTATTGCCGCCTGTATAGCAGATGTACATTTTGTTTTTCCGTCGGCCACTGCTCCATAATCCAGAATATTATAGGTCATTTTCTTTTAAATGCTCCTTTCCTTCCATATCCGTTTCGATGCGCTTTCCTCTGTCAAAAGAAAAGCTTTCCTTCCCGTCAATAAAAGCATGAACTACCCTCACCGACTCCACGTCGGAAAGGGTTTCTGTTATGCCGCATGGCGGCATGAACCTGCACGATGTTCTATGCATCCTGCAGAACAGGGCATGTCCACTATGCCCCTATCCCATTGGCTTACCTTTGGGAATACTTTCCTCAAGATATTTGCAGCTCCATTTATGTCTGCATTTGTTATTGTACCATCGTAGTGTCTGTAAAGTCCTCTCTGTATCCGCTTTCCTGAAAAAGAGTAGCTTTCCGGGCTATTCTTTTTATGCACAGGGATATAGTCTTTTGCAAGAAAGTCGGCCTTTGACGTGTAGCTCTCTTCTGTGAGGACAAACTTTATACCATATTCAGCAAGTTTGTATCTGAGCATGTCTGCAAATATCAGCATTGGTATCTGCACAAAGTTCTGGTTATTGACATGTCCTATACCTATCTCCTGCTTCTGGTATGTATTATGTCCCATCACTACTACATCTACATGGTTATCCCTTGCATAGTCTGCAAGCTGTCTGCTTACCTTATGGAACTGATCCTTTATCCTTCTGTTCCTCTTTTCAGTAAGAGCATTCATCTTTCTTGTCCTGTACCTGTTGTTGCATGTCATGGCACAGGAAGAGAGTCTTTTCATCTCTTTGTTGTAAAGCTGGTTGATTGACTTGATCACTCCTCCCTTAATCACAAATGGCCTTGCACCAAAAGTGTTTGCTACAGCAGCTATGTTGTCTGTTCCGGGATCGATAGCCATTACTCTCAAGCCCTTCAGATCTGATACGACCGAAAGGTCAGAGAGGATATCCTTATCAGACATTGGCATTATTCCTTTATCAGGAACAGAAAGAACTACATCCAGGACAAAACTGTTTCCGCTGGGCTTTATACGTACTTCCTTAAGGCACACTTCTTCAGGGAGCTGGCCAAGAGACAGCCTATCCTTTGTCCCCGGAAACTTTAGATACCCATCCTTGATCCTGCATA
The DNA here is from genome assembly GCF_900108105.1 of Butyrivibrio sp. Su6. Lineage (GTDB taxonomy): Bacteria > Bacillota > Clostridia > Lachnospirales > Lachnospiraceae > Butyrivibrio. The sequence continues at coordinate 173,662 of NZ_FNUR01000003.1, forward strand.
TCTGATTAGTCAGGACAGCTGTCTTGAATGATCCCTGTGACATATATCCCGGCATCTTGGGGCGACCAGTAAATGCCCCAGGATTCCTGCCATATACTTTTACAGCTTCAAAGAAAGACTTATAGTCTCTGAGAAGAAGTTTCAATATCTGCTGATTAGCCTGTGACGGAAGGGCATAGTATGCCTTATCCCTTGTAACCTTTAGCATATGATCAAGGGCATTATATGAGAGCCATTTGCTGTCACCAAGATATTTAGTCCCCCAAAGGCTATCCCTTACGAGCCTGTAAACCATCATCTGATTTGGGAAAAGAGGCTTGAACAAGGCCATTGAATCTACTGCAGACGAATACTGCCTTAAGATGAAATTTGCCCTGTTGTACAGAATGGCTGATGATCTGCAGATATCCCTGCAATAGTCATAGAGTATGTGGTTTTTGCTTATCCTGTATTGCCTTGTTCTGTACACGGTTGTAAATTCCTTATCAGTATTCTATAGTTAGTATTATAGCACACATTTCATAATTCCGCAAACACATGTTCTCTTTAGATAAGGAGTAAATTTATGCAGAAATCGAGGCTGGAATCAGATATCCTGAACGAGTACAGAAGAGGCTCACATTCCGTATACAAACTCACATACCATGTGATTTTCGTAACTAAATACAGAAAGAAAGTGATCACAGATGAGATTGGTGATTTCATGAAGAATTATGCTGCTTACCTATGCGGACGCATGAACAGTGAACTCATTTCAGCAGAGACAGATGTCGATCACATGCATCTTCTGATCTCCATGCCACCTGATGTGGCTCCTGTAAAGCTCATCAACTCGTTAAAATCACAGCTTTCCAAAGAAGTGAGAAATACATATAGGACTCATATAGAAAAGTATCTGTGGGGAGATTCACCCTTCTGGAGTGCAAGTTACTTTTGTGCAACTACCGGAAGCGTTTCTCTTGATACTGTTAAGAAATATATTGAAGATCAGCGAACAGAAGAACACAAACGCAAATACATTAAGACGGGGGAATACAAAAAGAAAAGCTAGTGCGATTCATCCCACAACCGATTTCATCGGAAGGGGGTTTCTCGCACGATATTTATAAAAGCCCTCATCTTCTTTTATACTGCTCCAGATGAGTTTATCTCTTTTTACCACAACCCCGTACATCCTGCTCACATATTCCCCTTTGTATACTTCCTTATACATCCTTCCTCCACTGAATATATATTTATGCCTGAATTGCTACGTTATGATACAAGGTCCGTTTTTTCTGTTTTTATGTCAAAAATAGTGATTCTATAAAAAAATCCATGTGATAAAATTAAAAACAAAAACGAGGTTTTTACTATGACACTTGAAGAAATCAACATTCGTGATCCCTTTGTATTACCTTATAAAGACACATATTACATGTACGGAACAAGAGCCAAGACCTGTTGGGGACTCGCCGATGGCTTTGACTGCTATACCAGTAAGGACCTGGTAAATTGGGACGGCCCTTTTGAAGTATTCCACAAGCCTGAAAATTTCTGGGCTGACAAAAACTACTGGGCTCCTGAAGTACATATTTACAATAACACTTTTTACATGTTTGCGACATTTAATTCTGAAGCTCTCGATAAAAAAGGCACCATGATCCTATCATCTGAAAGCCCTCTTGGACCTTTTAAGGTTCACAGTGACGGCAAAATTACTCCGGATGAATGGAACAGCCTTGATGGAACCTTCTATCTGTCCCCTGAAGGAAAGCCATATATGGTATTCAGCCATGAGTGGGTAGACCTCGCAGATGGGGAGATTTGCTCTGTTGAACTCTCTGATGATCTGACACACCCCGTATCAGAGCCTGTAACCTTATTCAAAGCTTCCCAGGCAAAGCCATGGGTAAAAGGCATGAAGCACAGACTCCGCGATGAAATCTGCTACGTAACAGATGGTCCATTCATGCACCGCCTTGAAAACGGAGAGCTAATCATGCTCTGGGCAAGTATCTCAGAAGGTGGCTACGCTGAAGCCATTGCCCGCTCCGACAACGGAAACATCGACGGCACCTGGACCATAGACGAAAAGCCCCTTTTTGATAAAGACGGCGGCCACGGCATGCTCTTTAGAACATTTGACGGCGACCTTATGATGGTCCTTCACCAGCCAAATGAAACTCCAAAGGAGCACCCTGTTTTTATACCGGTCAGCGAAGAATCACTGGCAAGATGAACTATAGGCCACCAAAAATCCCACCCAAGAGCCAACAATCGCCATAGCCACGCATGCATACTTGGCAGATCTCAATTCCAACCTCTAGGCAGATATTTCTTCGTATTTTCAATCATGTCATCAACAAGCTTATGAATGTCTTCTGTAGAACAGTTCTTGCCTATGAACTGCGGATCATTTTCAAAAGCTTCATAAACAAGGGATTTGTCATATGTTGTGGCAGCCTTGTATATTCTCTCATGGTTCTTTATATGAGGCTCAATGAGTTTTTTCACATCTTCTTTGATAGCGCCTGCAAATATAGGCCTGATGGAGTCTCTTGAGAACACCGCATTGGTCTCAACGATAGCATCTGCCGGAAGATTCGGAATCTGAAGCGCCGAGTTTGGAATGTTTACGTTACTTACAAATCTGCTAAGTCCGCACAGTGCCTTAATGAGAAGGATTCCTTCTTCTCCTGTTTCTTTAAGCTCCATTTTTTCTTCGCCACTGGCAAGGCGCCTGCTTCTTGCAAGCCTGTCCTCCAGGTCTTTCTTTCTCCATGCAACACTTGTAAGTGCATAGTTCCAACTTGCAACTGTCTCAGGGTCTTTTAAGTACTCATTACCCGGCATAAACTCTGCAAGATGTCTGTCACCTGCTGCCGCGATCAGTCCATATCTATTAAAAAGATCCATCTTGACCCTGTGCTTACATACAAAGTTTGCATTTAGCCAGTTCTCACTTTCAAGAGAAACACCTTCATCAAAGTGCTTATCAATATAACTCCTGTAAATAGGGAAAAGATCTATTCCCTTGTATGAGCTCTCGGTAAACCATGTGAAATGATTGATCCCCACTACATTTACAAAAACATCATGCCAGTCATCAATTTTTTCACCTGTCTCTTTTTCATAAATTGTCTGTAAAACCTTCTGTGTACCAAATACTTCATGGCAGCAGCCAAAGGCCTTGATCTGAGGATATGCCTCATAAAGAGCCTTCACACAAAGTGACATCGGGTTAGTATAATTGATTACCCATGCGTCAGGTGAATACTTCCTGATAGCTTCTGCAATCTCAGTGAACATAGGAATAGTCCTTAGAGCACGGATCATTCCGCCGCAGCCGGCTGTATCGCCAACTGACTGATATACCCCAAGTCTCTCAGGCAGATGCACATCCGACTCCATCTCATCAAAAGTTCCCGGCAAGATTGAGATAACTACAAAGTCACAGCCTGTCAGGGCACTTTCCAGTGAGTTCTTAACTACAAACTTCCAGTCACCCTTCGCGTCACCTCTCGCCATAAGGTTATTACCTATTACAGCATTGGCCTCAGCTGCCTTCTCATCAAGGTCAAAAAGTCTTATGGTTCCTGAAATTTCATCATCCAAAGCAAGGTCTGTCATAAAAGTCCATGCCCAGCCTCTTGAGCCACCGCCTATATAGGCAATGTCCACATCCTTCATTTTTCCTGCTTCATACCTCATATTTTTTACCCCTTCCCTTTTGAACGAAAACTAATAATCTCTCGCATATTCATTATTTCATTATGCGAGAGATCATTCTTATTATTTATTACACTATTTTACGTATTTTTGTTGTTTTTATCCTTTAATACCTGAGCTTGCAATTCCCTCAACCAGAGACTTCTGGAATATAAGGAAAAGAATTGTTGCAGGAACGATTGAAAGTGTTGACATAGCAAGTGTTGCACCGATATCTGAACCGGCTGATGGATCGTTAAAGAGCTTTAAGGCCAGTGATATAGGTCTCATTTCAGGCTTTGTAACATAGAGCAAAGCTGAAAGGTAATCATCCCATCTCCATATAAATGAGAAGATGGCACTTGTGATCATGGCAGGTACGATAAGTGGCAGGATGATCCTGAAGTAGATTCCGTAAAATGAGCAGCCATCAATCTTGGCAGCCTCATCCAGCTCTTTTGGCACACCCTGAATAAAGTTCATAATCAGGTATACAAAGAATCCCTGAATAGCAAAGAAATATGGCAGGATCATTGGGAAGTAAGTACCAACCCAGCCAAGTCTTCTAAACCACATGTACTGAGGAATCATCAGAATCTGTGGTGGAAGCATCATTGTGGACAACACCAGAATGAACAAAGGCTTTTTAAGCTTAAAGTCAAGTCTCTGAAGTGCATAAGCCACAAGTGATGATGAAATCAGAGTTCCAAAGGTTGATGTGATGGAAATAAAGAAGGAATTCTTAAAGAAGGTTGCGAAGGTATAACCCATAAATCCCTTCCATCCTGTCTTGTAGTTGTCCAGTGTCCATACTGACGGAATGAGCTGTTTTGCAGTTGGAAGAACATAAGTTGTTGGTTTAAAAGAGCTGAAGATCATCCACAAAAGCGGATAGATCATAACAAAGGCTCCAAAAAGTACCAGTATATGATAGATCAAATCCAAGATCTTTCTTTTCGTATTCATAATAAGCGCCTCCCCTTAATCTTCATATACCCACTTGCTACGGCTCCAGAACAACAGAGCTGTTACAGCGGAAATAATGATGAGCATTATCCATGCAAGAGCTGATGCATAACCCATCTGGCTCTTTCCCATGTTAGGGAATGCTTTTTTGTACACATACAGTGTATAGAACAATGTGCTGTCGTTTGGCTGACCATCTGTAATAAGTTTACTCTGTGTGAAAGCAAGGAACGAGTTGATCGTCTGCTGTACCAGATTAAAGAAAATAGTAGGAGTCAAAAGAGGAAGTGTTATCCTCCAGAACTGTCTCCACTTGTTAGCTCCATCAACTTCCGCAGCCTCGTACAATTCGCGGTTGATCTGCTTAAGTGATGAAAGGAAAATAAGCATCGATGATCCAAACTGCCAGACAGTTAAGATAATGAGAACCCAGATCGCGCTTCCCTCTCCAAACCAGTTAAAATTGGATATTCCGGGATACACAACTGAAAGAATGGCATTGATAGTACCTGTGGGTTCAAACATTCTTCTCCAAAGAATTGCTACAGCAACTGATCCGCCAATGATTGAAGGAAGGTAGTATGCTGCACGATAAAAACCTGTAAGCTTTGTATCTTTTGCCAAAATAAGAGCGATGATAAGAGCGAAAACAACCTTTAACGGTGTGCCTATAAGTGCATAATAACAGGTAACCCTTAAGGCTTTCCAAAATGATGTGTCATCGGTAAAAATGTTGATATAGTTCCTAAGACCAATAAATTTTGCAGGGTTTTGAATGTCGTACTTACAAAATGAAAAATACAGCGATAGTATCATCGGTATAAGCATGAACATCAAAAAACCAATGATAAACGGCAAGCTGAACACATAGCCTGCCACTTTCTCCTGCCCAATCCATTGGCGGAAGGTTTTCTTTTTATCCATAGAACTCTCCCCTTTCTTCCTGATGTCCAGTAATTTTTGTAAAAAAAGAGAGGCGCCAGTTTATTAGTTATAAAAATAACGCCTCTCTTTGGTTCAATTGCTTAAGGTAAAACTGTTATTCCCCAGATCAATAATCAGCTGCTACCTTATTTGCGCCCTCTACGAATGCCTTTGCAAGGTCTGCAGGTGTATCTGAAGGATTCTTTGAAAGTGCTCTGCTTGTGATTCCCTCGATAACGTCTGTGTTAACTGTTCCTGCATATCCAGGAAGTGGAGGGAAGATTGATGTTGAATTCTTTGATACCATATCAAGGTAAGAAACAATGATAGGATATGTGTAGTCTGTCTGTGATACTGTATCAGCAATAGCTGCAGCTACTTCACTGTTAGCAGGAACACCACGCTCTGCTCTAAGAAGTGTGTTAGCCTCAACATCGTTGATGAGGTAGTTAAGGATTGCTACTGCAAGATCAGGATTCTGAGTATCTGTTGTGATTGAGAAGAACTGAGAAGGCTTAAGGTAGTTAGCCTGTGCTCCATTGTCCTCTGGCCATGTTGTGATACCAAGCTCGATTCCGTCAGCCTTAGCTGCATCGCAGAATGCCATGTACTGGTTTGAGAAGTTAAATGAGCACCAGCTTCTTACGCTAGGATCTGAACCATATACAAGTGGGCTCTGAGGAATTGTAGCTGTGTCAACAGATGCGAACTTATCTGTATCGAAGAGCCATCCTTCAGCTACAGCGTTCTGAAGACGTGTATAGAACTCAGTCATCTCTTCTTCTGTGACTGTAACGCCATCTGCTTCAAAGAGTGCGTTGTGGCCCTTGCCACGAGCAAAGTATGCAATTGGGTTCTCAGAGTTGAAGTTGTGCCATACAACACCGATTCCCTTTGCGTCATAAATCTGTTTTGAAATCTCTGCGAACTGATCCCATGTCATGTTATCAGGAACTGTGATTCCAAGTTCATCTGTAAGTGTCTTGTTGTATGAAAGAGCCGGAGCGTTCATACCTGCACAGATAGCGTAGATGTGTCCGTCGCTTGCGCTCTTACCTGTGTCTACGATACTCTCAGGAATCTTTGAAAGATCAAGTGCACCGCTCTCAACATAAGGTGTTAAGTCAAGAAGGTCTCCTGCCTCAACCCACTGCTCAAAGTATGCGTAATCCTGCTGCATAAGATCTGGCAATGTGTCACTTGATGAGAAGCTTGTCATCTGTGCCCAGTAGTCATTCCATGCCTGAGAATTGAGGTTAAAAGTAACATTTGGATAAAGCTCTGTGAAGTGGTCACATGCAGCCTTTGTAACTTCATCACGAACCTGGTTGCCCCACCATCCAAATCCAACAGTTACATCACCTGCTGTTGCAGGATCATAAGCTGCAGCTGAAGCATCAGCAGTCTCGGCTGCCGGAGTCTCTGCCGCTGGAGTCTCTGTCGCCGTCTCAGCCTTTGGTGTTTCCTCTGCTGCAGGTGCAGTAGTGTCTGCGGCTGTTTCTCCGCATGCTGCCAGGGACATGATCATCATTCCTGACAATACCATTGAAATAACTTTCTTTTTCATTTCTTTCCCTCCTAAGTTTAATTGCAGGCTTTTGTATAAATATACCATACCCTATTATATCGTTATTTTGTGCCTCTGTAAATATTAGACACAAAATATTGATATCCTATTGATAATATGTGCATGTTGCACAACCATATATATACAAAGCTTTGTGCAAGCACAGCTTTGTATCTACTTGAATCCTTATATCGCTCACATACCAATCAGGTCAAACTCTTCAAAAGATACCTTAAGCGTAGCATCGTGCTTTGGGTTCCTGAATTTGACAATGGCTGCTCTCAAGGTCTCGCTGTAATACCAGCAGTTATCGGATGCTTCAAACTTTTCCCTATCCAGAATGTGAGTTAGCTTCTTGTCTTCAAAGGATATCCACAAAGGCGCTTTCTCTTTATACACAACTGTCGCTACCACTGTTTCCACAGTATCTTTATAAGTTCCTTCGCCCTTAAATGAGATATCGATGATACCGCTGCCACTCATGGTAATAGTGGTCTTTCTGTATACTCCGTCCTCGAAATCATTGCTGCAGCCGTCATCATCGTAATATACATACTCTGATACATGCTCTTTTCCATCTGTATACGGAACAAATGTGAGGCTTAAATCCGTCACAGGGTCTTTTTCTGCATTCATAGGCTGATTGAGAGCTGTTGGCAGTATTGCACCCTCCCTCAAGAATCTTGGGATAGAGTTGATATTTACTGGTATTGATATTACCTGTCCGCCTTCGTAGCACTTAAAGTTATTCTCAAGATCAAACCATTTAGTACCTTCAGGAAGATAGATATCTTTTACTATCTGCCCCTTTTCAAGAACATTTGCCACAAGCAGGTCTTTTCCAAGCATAAACTCAAAGTTTTCTTCATAGACGTTCTCATCATTTTGGAACTCATAGACAAGAGGTCTCATTATTGGCGCACCGGTCACATGAGCTTCATACTCCAACGAGTAGAAATGTGGAAGCATGCGATATCTAAGCAGGATCGCATTTCTTATCCTGTCAGTCTGTCTTGAATACATCCACGGTTCTGTTACAGTGTTGTCACTACTTGCCGAATGAATTGAAAATCTCGGCTGGAATATGCCATGCTGCACCCATCTGACAAAAAGCTCCTCTTCAGGCGCTGGTCCTGCAAAGCCGCCAATATCACAGCCCGTATTAGGCTGACCTGAAAGTCCCACTCCAAGCATTGTCGGTATATTGTGTTTTAAAGTTCTCCACGCTGTGCAGTTATCACCAACCCAGTTCTGAGCATATTTCTGAATTCCGCTACTACCACTTCTGCAAACGACATAAGGTCTTTTGCTCTTGTCATGCTCTTTTACCGCTTCGCAGGCAAGCTTACTCATGATGGTGCACATAACTGGCTTAAACTCGCCAATTCTGCCACCCTCGCCGTCGTAGTCGCACTTGCTGTCATGGTCCAAAAGACTGTCATATTCGCAGTTATCATCCCAAATAGAATTGGTTCCAATATCAATAACAGTTTCTGTCAGATATTTTTTCCAGAGTTCTCTTCCCTTAGGGCTTGTGTAATCCCAAAATGCCCCGGGGCCACCCCACCAGGAACCTACAGCCGGTTCTTTATCATTTTCACTGTTTCTGACAAAAACGCCTTCTTTTTTGAACTCATCAAACTTTGGATGCATCAAGAGAATTCCCGGTTTAACATTAGGAACATTCTGAGCTCCAAGCTCGTTCATCTTTGCAAAATATCCCTTTGGATCAGGGAATCTTTCTTTATTCCAGGTAAATACACACCTCTTGTTGTCATATGATGTATAACCGGAAGAGAGATGGAATCCATCGATTGGGAATCCCTTTCTTCTGACGGTCTCGACAAATTCTATAAGTGCTTTATCAGAGTCTTTTTCCAGTTCCGAATAGTACATGGATGATCCCTGATAGCCAAGAGCCCTCTTAGGCAAAAGAGCTGGTCTTCCCGTCAAAGCTGTATAATCATCAAGCACATTCTTTATGGACGGGCCGGTGAATATGAAAAGATCAAGGTCTCCGCCATCAGCCTGGAAGTATGTGTATCTTGGCCAGTAATTACTCTTTTCTTTTCCCATGTTAAATACTGATTCATGGAAGTTGTTATAAAAAAGTCCCGTTGCCTTCCTTGTCTGCCTGTCAAGCCTTAAGTAAAAAGGAATGTGCTTGTACATGGTGTCGCACTTCTCAGGATCGTAGCTCCAGCAATCGGTGGCTCGTTCTCTGATAAAGTCCTTATTCTTGTTTATTGGACCAGTCTTTTCACCAAAACCATAGAAGCAGTCGTCCTCATTCATTCTGGTGTAACCGGTTACTCTGTTATTAGCATCCTTTATAAATGGACTTCCTTTTACACCTTCATAAATGACATCTCCATCTTTATCCACAAGCTTTATGCTAAGCGGGTTCTTTTCCAGCAAAAGACATACTGAATCAGTCTTCAGACATATCTCATTTTCTTTTTCCTCTAATAGAGCTTCAAGTGGAGTTACATGCTTTCTGCCTTCAAAAAGGAAATCAAGTCTGTCATCCCAACCTGTCATCTGAAGTATGTATGATCCTTCTGGCTTTTCAGCATCTGCAATATCTCCAAAAGATACCTTAATTCTGACAATGCTGTCAGTTAAAAAACATATCTTCATGTATGCTTTGTCAAGTTCAGCCAGATATCCGTAATCAGTCTTTTTTATGCTGTTTAACTTTTTACAAATTTTCATGGGATACTCCTAATCCTTTCAAATATAGAGAATTCACTTTACTCATCAGTTCATTTTTATACTCTGTTTCAATTATGCTGGAAACATCCAGTCAAGGATGCTTCTGATCTCCAGATCCCAGAATTCCCAGTTGTGCATATAGCCCGGAACTTCTTTATAGACTGTATTCACGCCCATCTTTTCAAGTTTCTCATGAACGCCCTGATTGAGCTTATATAAAAAGTCTTCTGTGCCGCATGACTGGTACAGTTCTGGAACCTGTCCGTTTTCCATATCTCTTTTTAATAATGCAAACAGGTCTCTGTCGCTCCCTTCAAGGTGGCCAGCCGTTTCACCAAAAGCATCCTCCCAAGGGAATGGGTTATCCACTTTACCGGCCATTGCTTCATCATGAAGGCGCACGATATCAAGAGCTCCTGACATTGATGCAGCTTTTGAATAAATATCGGGTCTTGAAAGTGCTAAAAACCAGGCTCCGTATCCTCCCATTGAAAGTCCTGCAACATACGTATCTTCTCTTTTCTTTGACGCAGGGAAAATACGTGTAATGTACTCCGGCAGTTCTTTTGTCATATATGTATAGTACTGGCCTCCCCGTGCCATATCCTGATAAAAGCTATTTTCAACGCCCGCCATTACCGCAATGCAGTTATGTGCCTGAGCGTATCTTTCTATGCTTGAAAACCTTGACCATGAGCTGTTGTCCCCAAAAGCTCCATGCAACAAATAAACTACAGGAAGACCATTCTCATAGTCATAACGCATATCTTTCCCTGTAGCAGTAATCTGCTCATTTCCTTCAGGAGTCGGAATTACAACATTAATCTCCGTATTGTGATTTAAAACGTGGCTAAAATAGTGACATGTACAAAACATATAGACCTCCCCAAGAATATCAATGAATTAATTGTACTCATGCGATATTGCGTTAGTCTATAGTGTAAATTTGATAAGAATAATAGATGAATTTTGTTGATTATGAAGATTGAAAACCACGGAATGATGTAACAGGAATCCTAGCAAGTTTCTATGCTGTAGATAAATGAGAACAAGCCGTTTCATGAACCTAATCCATGAAACGGCCTTTTTAAATAATTCTCATTCGGCAGTTAAGCCATATTTATTTCCAAGATACATAAATCCTGCAAAGTTGTTCTCTGTGAAAAGATCACTTGAATCTGCTCCTGCCGGAATCGTGAAGGATACACGGTTTCCTTTGTATTCTCCGTCAAGGAAGCTCACTTCAAGGCTTACGTCTGGTCTTGCAGCAAGTGCATCAAATACCATCTTGTGGAAAGAGATCCATCTGTCGGTGGTTATCTTAACTGTCTCGCCCTGTTTTGCTTTTGTAATCTTGTCTACTGTGTTGGCATTGAATACGTAATATGCAGAAAGAGGAACTCTTACAAGAATATCGTAGCACTCTGTACATTGATATCTAAGTTCACCATCTCTGTCTTCTGTAGCCTCAACTTTGTCCCACGCATATGTATGGGTATGAGGTCTTACTACCTTCTTTTCACTATCTTCTGCTGGTGCAGCGCCGTCCTCATATGCTATTGCATACATAGAAAACTTATCTGTATCTACGTCTACCGCATCCCCTGAGCCTTGTCCTATTATTTGTGCTCCTGAGTCATGGAATCTGAAAATAGAAAACAGTCTTCCGGATTTTTGAAGTACAGGTGGTATCGGGAACTTAACTTTTATTTTCCTTGATGTCTCTTTTATCTGATCTCTAGACTTCAGTGCACCGTTGGCATCTGTAACTTCATATATAAGAGTAAGGTCAACAAAACTTCCGACTGTAAGGCCATTTGCTTCAGCCATTCCTTTAATGGTATCAACAGCTTCTTTTTCATCGTCTGATAAGTTTCCCTCGTCCTTACTGTCAGTATTAAGGATAAGTTTTACCGTATCACTTTCATCAACAGGAGTAACCCCTGATACTAATGCACGCACCTCAGCAGGATCATTCTCTACAGAAGTCTTTTCATCATAAGGCGCTGTACCCTCTTTAGCAACAATTGTGTTTCCTGCCTGAACTGTAATTGATAATTCTTTTGACACACTGCCATATGAATTACTTGCTGTTACAGTAAATACGCTTGTTCCTGTGCTTGTCGGAGTTCCACTTATGACACCCGTATCTGATCCAAGTGCCAGTCCATCAGGAAGTGATCCAGCTGTGATTGCCCAGGTAATAGGCTGCGCTCCGCTTGCAGTAAGTGTCTGGTTATAGGCCTCTCCTTCTGTTGCTTCTGAAAGATCTGAAATAGATATCTCCGGAACAGTTTCACTTGGAGCTGAGCCCGTGACTGTTACCGTGCACTCTGCCTTGTACTGGGTGCCGGCAACATTTATGGTTACTGTTATCTTGGCTGTTCCTGCGCCTACTGCAGTTACCTTTCCGGTGTTATCTACTGTTGCAACTGTCTCCTTATCCGAACTCCAAGTAACCACTGCATCTGATGGTTCAACTGTTACCGCTATGGTACCGGTTTGACCACTCTCAAGTTCCATGGTTGTAACATCAAATCTAACTTCCGGAGTTACAGCTTTTTCTGAGATGGTTACTTCAATCACTGCTGCTTCTGAGTCTGCATGGTCATTATCGCCAACAGCTTTATACCACACATAATAGTTTTTCGCTTCATTACCTGTTGGAATGGATTCACTCCAGCCATCAGTAGGAACTGTGGTTGCATCCGTACCGAGCGCGTACTGCATCTCGCCGCCTTCGGCTGAACCAGCGGTCACAAGCGACTGTGCAGAACCGGTATAGGTCAGAGTCTTTGCTTCCGGTGCTTTTGTTACCGTTGGCGGTTGTTTCTCGCTGATCGTCAGCGTTCCTTTTGTATAGCTGATGGCATAGTTATCTCCTGCGCTTGCGCCGGAGGCAACGATGTCATAGGTGCCTGCCGCAGTATTATCCGGAGCGGCCGCGCTGCCGTCCTTCTGATAGGCCAGCGTTGGGGCGGTCGTCAATGTATCTTCTCCTACCAGTCCGGTAACGGTATAGAAATCCGAGCCGGAGAGCGTAGGAACTGTGCCACCTACATAGATGCTCTGATCCTTCGCTGTGATTCTAAGCGTCATTGTATTGACCGCAATAGCAGTAGTTTCTGTATCAATTGTTGTGTCAGACTCATATTTTGCCGTAACCGCAGCGGAGCCTGCCTTCAAAATCTTAACAGTCGCAGTTGCCCCGTTCGGTGTGATCTGGAACACCGTCTCATCGCTGGTACTCCAAGTCCAGTTGCCTGTTCCAGTTCCTTCGTTTGTCACGCTGCCTGTAATCGTGAAATCCGCGTCGCCGTAGGTCTTAGAAGCGGGAACACCTGTGATGTCCACCCCTGCGTCAGACTTTGCCGTGAGCGTTATTTTGACATTGACCGTGGAATCGGCATAGTTAGTAGAACCGATGGTCACAGGCAGGGTGACGGTATCGCCCGCCGCGCCGCCGGAGAGCGTGGCAGTCACAGTGCCACTTTCATTCACGGCGAAGTTGGAAACCGTAACGCTGCCGGTCTTGCTCGCGGACCCCACCGAATAAGTCAGCGTTCCAGCGTCATCGGGCATTTTGCCCGCCACGGACTCAGAAACGGAGGTCGCTTTATACAGCAGTGTGTCCGTCATGTCCGCGATAGTCTGTGCGCCCGCCTTGCCGATATCAACTGTGGCAGTCGTGGTATTCGTCGCAAGGCTGTAATTTGCGTTCTTGAGCGTCACGGTGACATTGACGGTCTTGCCGTCACCCGCATTCGCATCGGACATTGCGCCGGTAACGGTGTAATCTTTCTCTTCGCCCACCGTAAGTGCCACGGCTTGTTGACTGCTGTTCTCGAACGTAACGGCGCTGATTGTGACCGCTGTGCTGTTCTTATCGTAAGCGCGGTTCGTCGCTGTCGCACCAGTAATGGTCAGAGCAATGGGGGTGATCGTGAAATCCGCCGTTGCGGTCTTGCCGCCTACCGTGATGCTGGCGGTATAAGTACCTGCATTAGTCGGCGCTGTCTCGCTCTTTGTATAGCTTGTATTGCTGTGTCCTTCATATTCAATCGTTGGCACGGTCAGTCCAGCACCCGTCCACGCCGTCGTATCGGTAAGGCTTGCTCCGGTATAAGCGCTGCCGGTATAGGTCGTATCGGTGGCGCTCAGGGTCAGCGTTGCGGGAGAGCTATGCAGAGCACAACTCGTGTCACTACAAGTCGCTGTGATGGTTGCACCGGTTGCGGAGTAGGTGAAGCTGTGGATGTGTGAATTCGAGAACTCCACTTTCTTGTATATATTGGAAATCGGCTGTCCTTCAGAATTGACAGCAATATTCTGCCCGTCTGTCGTACCTTCCTTATTTGTCCAAGCCACTCCGGCGATATCATTTTGAACCGTTCTGTAATTACTGTCCGTATCATAATAGATTGCCCCATTGTCACCGCCAATAGCAATTAATTTAGCATTCGTTCCGATGAAAAGAGGGGCTCCGCCTCCATTTTGACCAATTCCAAAGGTGCCGCCTTCAGCTGTTACATTACCATTTGTTATCTCAATTTTTCCATCACTATGCAGTCCCGAAATCGATCCTTTTACGTTTATTTCACCAGTACTTTCCAATGTCAAACTTCCACAAATAATACCAGTACCACTCTTATCAGCCGTAATGTTAACGCTTTCGGAAATAGTCAAATCACCCTGTGAATGGATGGCCGAACCACCTGCGCCTTCTATTTTCAGCGTTCCGTTTCCTTTAATATTTAATGAGCCCACGGAAACAATATACGATCCTATAGTGTTAGTATTCTCAATAATGACTGTTAACCCGTCAATATTATTAAGAATGCCAGGAAAAATACCATTATAATTAAAACCATTCAATGTCAATGTGTTGTTCGTTGCATCATAACTTGCAGTATTATCGCCAACAATATTCGAAGCATTTGAACTCGTTACCTCTGTTCCGCCGACACTGAGATTGTAGTTGGTGACATTATCTGCATATGCCGTCAGGCTCATCCACGGCGTCATACCCAGCATCAGCGCAAGGCTGAGCAGGATTCCTAAAAAACGTTTCTTAATTTTCATAAGCAATCTTTCTCCTTTTTTCTTATTCATGGCTGTTATGACCGCCGCATTGCCATTATGCACCATACCTTCGTATAAGCTACGGATAGTTCATTAACAAGAACTTATACGTAAAAACCGCCGAACCTGACAGGGTATACTACCCCCGTCAAGTCCGACGGTTATCCATCACAAATGTAGTATTCAGTTTCAAACGCCCTGCAGAACGCAAAAAGGGCGAAGTTAGCCCATGCTCTGCTCTGCTCTGCTCTGCTCTGCTCTGCTCTGCTCTAAGGAGCGTAGTTCTATTCCTCATGGCTGTAAACTCCTTTTCATAAAACCACACTGATATTATACCATACATTTTTTAACTATAACTCATTAACAATTATGCATTTTTCCACTCCTCATATATCTTCTCTTCGTCATAATCGGGAAGGTACTTTTCAGCTATAGAAGCGATTTCCTTTACATGCTCTTCATCTTCCTCCACTTCAGAAGCTATAATATTTTTGCTTTTTCCATTAAAAAGTTTTTTACATATCTGTCCAATTAGCTTTATTTATTTTCCTTCATCCTTGGCTTCTTTGACCAGGATTTAATGCACTAATTTTCTCTCCTGATACTATGTATTTTAACACTTCCACTAATTGCGCAATAAAAGAATGCTTACGCCGGTGGCGTAAGCATTCGTAATAATCTTCAATTCTATTTTATTCAATAATAATTCCGTCTTACTCTGTCAAAACTGTAGCACCAAAAACATCTACAAGGTGCATATATCCACAGTATCCATTTGAATCAAGAAGTGTTGTTACATTGTATCCTGCTGGAATTGTAACTTTAAGCTTCTGACCATCTTTATTCTTAAAGATAATGCTGATTGCGACGTCAGTTCTTTTTGACATAGAATCAACCATATTTTTGTCAAGGCATGCAATAGTATTGGTTTCGATAACTACTTCTCCACTAGTTGGAGCATTAGCAACAGTATCAATTACTGCTGAACTAAACTGAGCCGGTGAAACACTGAATACATCGATTGATACTGTCTTAGTAGGAGCCTGGGCATTACCAAGTTCAGTAGTTGGAAGAGCATTTCCTACTGCTGTATTTACTACATTGATCTTACCTGTTGTGTCAGGAGCCTGAGGTTCCTGAGTACTCTGCTGATTCTGAGAATCGTCAGATGTATTTGTAGCCTGTTCAGTATTTGAGCTCTGTTCTGCTGGAGTCTCTGGCTGTGCTGGCTCTACAGTTGGCTCTGATGCAGGTTCTGTAGCAGGCTCTGTAGTCTGTCCCTGTTCACTTGAACCTTCCTGTGGATTTGTCTGTTCTCCTTCACTACCACTTTTTTCTGATGATTCTGATCCTGATGAAGCAGTTATCAAACTCAATCTATAATTCTTAGTGTCCTCTCCTAAATAAGAAAGTTTTAATACCTGTCCATCTGTCAGTGGTTCACTATGACCTGTAATATAAGGGTCTTTCAAGCCTCCTACATAGCCTGATTCTGGGCTTTGGGCGCAATCAAAAGCATGTCCAGCTCCATACTCTTTCCCATTGGCACTATTATCAGTAACCTGAGTGAAAGCCGTATTATCACCATCTATAGGATATGGGGTTTCTTTATTCTCGTGTTCCGTATCAGATAAGAAAAAACCATTCTTCCCTACAAACAAGTAGTCACTACCTTTATCATCGCACTGATACAATTTACCATCCTGATAAACATCTTCCTCTGCAAAAGCAACAACCGGTGCCTGAATAAACAATAATCCGCTTAAAGCGACCGCAAATAATCTACTTAGTTTCATCAATTTACCTCTCTTTCAAAGAGAACTTCTGGCTTTTTATATCAAAAGCCATCCCACACAGTTACACTTCTAGTCTACCCTCCCCACAAAAAAATACAATTAAACGAGCATTAACTATCATTAAAAGGAAATAGCTTTCTTAAATTACAATAAAAAATTATATAGGTGATGCAAAGCTTTCGAAGGATACTTACATTTTGTATATGCGTAAGTAATTGGCTGCGTCCGCCACCATTGACTGAACCTGAGGAAAACGCTTTGGTTTGCGAGCCGACGGTGAGGATGATGGGAACAGTAGATTTCTCGCAACGTCGGATTCAGCATTGTAGCGTTTTTCTCAGCCCCGTCAATGGCAAGCACCTTGCGGTGTGGCTGGTTTTATTGCCTCAGGATCCAATTCCGAGAACAGTAGATGTTGATACTTCTAGAACGTATAAGGCTTTATTCCCTCGGCTCCCAATGTTAGGAGAGCGAGCTGCTGTTTTGGGCATATAGCTCGTTTTCAATAGCTCAGCCACCTGCAATTAAACCGGTTTTGGGCTCATAGCCTGATTTCAGGCTTTCAGCCACCCCGCATTATAGCTTTTATCGTAGGCAATTGGGCATATACGGTAATTATCCGTCCGTAGCCACCTTTTAACAGGTGGCTCGAGTTTTGAAATCGGCCTATATGCCCAGTTGAATTTCATGAGGGGTGGCTGGCCTCGCAAAAAGCTGCTATATACCCAAAATAGTAAGAATCAGAGGTGGCTGGAAGCTTTACAAAGCGCTATATGCCCAAAATAACTATCTCCATTAAATATGTACTGTTATACGGACGGAATCTCTGGATTGTCACAGTAAAATGGGCACATAGATATATTTTTTAAGTTACTACATCCATCGGCTAAATTTTCAGGAAGTGAAAATGGGCATATACGAGAAATAATGGATTGCCACATCCATTGGATGAGTGATTCGAGACAATCAATCATCTATAAAAGGATGTGTAAACTTCAAAAATGCCGTATATACCCAAAATCGCAAGTCAAAAACATTGGCGAGGGATGTGGTAATCTTGAAAGACAGGAAATATGCCCAAATCACGTTTTATTTCGGGGGCCGAGCTATTTAAAGCAAGCTATATATCAAAGCAACTCTTTAACGCTTTGTATGCAGCATTCGAAAGCTGCGTCCATGGAGCCTTGAAAGCAGCCCCCCTACTGTTCTCGGAGTCAGAGCCTGAGGCAATAATCTCTAGCCACACCGAAGGTGCTTGCCATTGACGGGTTCTGAGGAAAACGCTAAAATGCTTAATTCGACGGTGCATGAATCTGACTACTGTTCCCATCATCCTCACCGTCGGCTCGCAGACCAAGGCGTTTTCCTCAGGTTCAGTCAATGGTGGCGTACGGAGCCAATCACTTACGCATATACAAAGTGTAATTATCCTTCGAAAGCTTTGCATCCCCTTTATAATTTTGGATAAAAAAAGCCTGCACAGAAATCTATCTGTGCAGGCGCATCTTATTCAATCAGTACGCTCCGTCCTGTCCGAAGATTGCCGGGAAGGTACGGAAAATAAGTTCTATATCTTTTGCAATACTCATATCTTCAATGTACTTAAGATCAAGTTCAACCCATTTATCCCACTTTATCTTTGCCCTTCCGCATACCTGCCAGTAGCAGGTAAGCCCGGGTTTTACGATAGTGCGCTGCTTCTCGTAAGCATTACATGCCTCCATCTGAGATGTAAGGATAGGTCTTGGTCCAACAATACTCATATCACCCTTGATGATATTAAAGAGCTGTGGAAGTTCATCAATTGAATACCGTCTGATGAACCTACCCACATGGGTAACTCTCGGATCATTTTTTATCTTGAACGCATGTCCGGTCTGCTCATTTTGTGACTGCATCCTCTCGAACATGGATTCAGCATTCTTATACATGCTTCTGAACTTATAAATCTTGAAGCTCTTCATGTCCTTGCCTGATCTCAGCTGCGTAAAGAAGACAGGTCCGCCATCCTCAAGTAATATGGCAATTGCTGTCAGTACAAATATAGGCGAGAGGATAATGATCGCAATACTTGATGCGACAATATCAAACACCCTTTTTATCCACTTATAAATATTGGGCTTATGATCATAGATTTCCTGATAATTAAGCTCAATTATCTTTTTTCCGGCCAGGACCCGTTCAACCCTTACCGGCACTGTAGAAGCCTTTGCCATATATTAGCCCCCTCATAGGTCAAAAATGACAGCTTATCTTTTGTCAGTTAGTAGCATATGCAAGAACAGGAACTCTGATAAATGCTACTGTGCCGTGTCTGGTCATATTTACAATGACATGGTCTTTTCTTGTCTCAACAACCGGAAGCTGAACCCATTTGCTTCCCTGAAGCTGGTAAACTGCGATATTGTCTCCTGCATTTACTCCACTTACATAGAAGTTAACTTTAGCTGTTTTAAATGAAGCTCCGGGAGAACTTGTATTTACAACGTTGAGAAGCGCTCCGCCCAGACCTGCAGAGAAGCCTGTAGCTGCTGTGAGCTGTCCGCCTGTAGCAGGAGTAAGAACAAATGTTACATTACTCTTTCCACCGTTGATCTCAACGTGACCGCCCTGTCCAACAATTGTTGAGCCATAGCCGATTATATTATTTCTCTTGTAAAAATCGTTAGCAGATGAGGAGCTTCCTCCGCCGCCTCCGCCTGATCCGCCGGATGAACCTGATGAGCCTGAACTCTTTCCGCCTCCTGCATTGATCGCATTGGCAAGATTCTGAACCTGAGTAGTAAGGCTTGCAAGCTGAGCAGTGTTTACATAAAGCTCTTCCTCATACTCGGTAAGAGCCTTTTCATACTCAGTCATCTTTTCATTAAGTTCTTCTATTTTTTCTGTATTAGCACTCTCGCTGCTTTCAAGAGTAGCTATTTCCTCTTTAAGAGTCTGTATTTTTTCCTGCAAAGTTACAACATTCTCTCTCAAAGTAGCCACGCTCTCCCTAAGAGTTGTAACCTGCTCACTGGTGCTTGTTTCACTTTCTTTAATTGCACTTTCAAGCTTTGTCTGCAGTTCTTCAATCTGCTTCATCAGATCATCTGTAGTCACACTGTTTGATCCCGTATTGGTGGTACCATCTGCTGCACACACACTTAGTGATGAACATGCAAGCAAAACACCTGCAACTGTGAGAGCAAGAATTTTCTTCATAATAATTTGCCTCCATACACTTTCAAAAACACAACTTAGCCATCTATATCTGATCTGGATCCCTCCAGCTGTGGCTCTTTGGCCATTTTAAGGCTTGCTCCAACCTATTGTGGAAAAGTCCTCTTCCGGATCTCCCCAGTCGATTTCTCTGTCAATCTTTCCTGCCGCATCTCCAACAAGACACCCGATTACCACAATCTGCCTGTCGCTGTCATCCGATGTAAGTGTCAAAAGAAAATGGCTGGGCTCAAGGCCCGTCTCCCATCCTGACCTTATATTCTTGTTCATGGTCCTGCCGGAATAAATCTCATCGATAAACTGCTGGCACCCTGACGCATAGGAAAAGTCATATTGTTCCAAGAGTCTTGTATTTTCTCTTGTATAAGCAGCCATAATGTAATAGATAAGAGCATTTCCTTCCATATATACATGTATGTACTGCTGCCCTTCAAAATAGCTCCTGTCAAGGAACTTACTAAGTTCCTCTGTTGGCACTCCGTGGACAACTTCATTAAAGTCGCACATATTCGCCATATTAGCGGCTTCTATGTAAAAGCACCCTTTTGCATCCGGTTCTTTTGCCACATTATGACTTGCATAAAAACTGTCATCACCATCTGCATTTTGAAGGATTGGACCATTGATTGGCGTTCCCGGAACATATATCCATGCAAATATATCTCCGTTCTCCTTTTTTAATTTTTCGAAATCAATGATCGGTCCGCCTTCTTCTGAAGTACTGACAACTTCCTCTTTTTTGCCACATCCTGTCATGATCAGCAAAAAAAGGAATATTAAAATAAGACTTTTAACAGCTTTCCTATCTATATCAATATATCGTCTAGTTTTATTCATTTATTTAGCCCATAACATCAACTTTTTCATAAAAAACTTCTAATATTGTTTTGTACAGGTCATCATCATCCACATAAAACTCTTCAAACTTTCCATTTTTCACGTTTTCGCCCTTTATGGTAATAATGTCATCAGAGCTAAAACTGAATGAAGAAATATATGGTGCCAGATAGCTTATTTCATCTGCACTTATATTGGTAACCATTTTGCTGCTTATGGCTGTAAAGAGCTCCACTGCCGCATTATTATTCTCTTTTGTAGTCTCTCTTGCAGCATCTATAAAGCCTTCAAGGTACTGCCTCTGCCTCTCAAGTCTGTTTTCATTGGAGCCAAAGACATGTACATCCCTTGCTTTAACATAGTAAAAAGCGCTGTCGCCTTCCAGATGGACCTGTGCCCCCTCCTTCAGCGTTTTATCCCATTTGGTAAGGTCCTCCAAGACAGTTACATCTACGCCACCAACCTGATCATTTATGGTAGGAATTGCGCTCATATTTATGGCCGCATAACCATGTATCGGAAGCTGGTAAAACATATTTGAAACCGCTTTGACCTGATAGTTACAGCTCTCTTCCATTCCGTCTCCAAAGCCGTGCTGGGTCGCGATCTGAGCTATAACAGTGGTCATATATCTTCCATATTCATCGTAAACATCTATATCAGTCATGCTGTTTCTGTTAATTCCAATTACTTTTATGGACTGATCACGTGGATTTAGTACCAAAAGAAACAGCGCATCCGCCTGGCCTCCATCAGTTCCCTCTGCAACCTTAACCACGGTTTCGTCGTCCTTATCGATTCCCATTATCAAAAAAGTAATTATGTCATCGTTGTAATCGTAAACATTTCCATTGTAAGGTACCCAGTCGTCTTCCCAGTAAGCAGCTGTACTTTCAGAGACAGACATATCCGTCTGCGCCATCATTGGTGTTGACGTCGCAGATTTAGAGTCAAGATTCGATTTTCCAAGTATTCTCATAACTTCAAAACCAGCAAGACCAAGAGTCGTCACTGTCATAAGCACTGCCCAGATTATGAGAAAAACCTTTCCTGCTCCTCGCATTTGCTATCGCTCCTAGTTTTCAGTTTCTGTTGATGCACCCGTTGCTGAATCCCCCTCACTGCTTTCTTCGCCGGCTTCCATCTCTCCACCTGATAACATATCAGGGAAAAGACCATCCTCCATAACATCCACAGCATCTCCGTTGTTATCAATATCTTTTATATCTGCCGGAAATACTCTGGACTGTTTTGTCACATTCCCGCTATAATCCGCAACAGCATAGTACACAACCGCTGTTCCGGCATCCCTGTTGAGCACCACCTTTTCAACTACAATTCTCTGCGTAAGATCTCCATCTCTGGAATCATACGCATTTATGCCAACAAGCAAGTCTTTGTCCGTAGTCTCGGAGTCGTAAGTCAGATTAAGGGCTGAGAATCTGAACTCCGGTGCCATCCTGTCGCTTCTTCCATAAGCAAGCACTATAAGTGCTATCAGAACCCCGCTTAATATGGTAAAAAAAATGCCTAAAATGTTTCCTTTCACCTGCATCTCCCCATAAAATCAGTCTTTTCTTGTAACTCCGGCAAGATAGTTAAGTTCATCAAGGTCATCATCGTCCGGAGGTGCCGGTTCTGCTGCCTTTGGGCGAACCTGCTTGTCAGCTGTATCCTCTCCGTTTCCATAGTATTTGCCATAATACTTACCGTAGTATTTGCCGTAATAATTTCCATAGTGGCCGTAATAGCCTTTTCCTGAAATATCAACTTTATTAAGTACAACTCCAAGTATCTTTGCCCCTGCTTTATCCAGCTGGTCTTTTACCCTCTGGGCAAATCTATAACTTATGGAATTGCTCTCAATCACCATCACAGTGCCATCGCATTGCTTTGAGACAACTGCCGCATCAATAACGCTTCCAAGAGGCGGCGTATCTATGATTACATAGTCAAAGACCTGCTTCATATTCTCAAGGACCTTTTCAAAGATTCTTCCGCCCAAAAGCTCACTGGGGTTCGGCGGTACAGGTCCACTAAATACAACATAGAGATTGGGCGTATCCGTCTCACATATAACACTTGAAAGCCTCTCTCTTCCGACAAGGCAATGAGTAAGTCCAAGCCTTACCGAGCCTGTCCTGTATCTTCCCACAAGGACTGACTTTCTCATATCGGCGTCCACCAGAATAGTCTTTTTACCTGCCTCAGCAAAGGCTCTTGCAAGAGCCATGGCCACAGTTGTCTTCCCTTCACCGGGAGTACAGCTGGTAACTGAGATGATCCTCACATTCTGGCCGCTGAACTCAATATTGCTTCGCAAGGTCTTATAGGCTTCTTTTATCTGATAATTGTTTTCTGACTGGCTAAAATGAAGCTTCGCGTTCTGCATAAATCCCCCATTTACTTCTTCTTTGCTTTTTTCTTATTTTTCTTTTTATCCTGTTCCTCTAAAGTCAGTGGAACAAGCGCCAGTGTACTAAGTCCAAGATATCTCTCCACATCGTCATTGCTCTTTATTGTGTCATCAAGAAGGTAACCAAGTATTACAAAAAACGCTACTATAACCGCTCCGATAAATCCTGAAAAAACTGTCCATCTGCCTACGCTGGGGCTTGCCTTCTCTGTGGGGACATTGGCTGTTTCTGCCACATTTATGGCGTCAATATCCATAACGTTTGTGATATGTTCACTTGCAACTTCACGGATGCAGTTTGCAATCTTCATTGCCATGAGAGGATCTTCGTCTTTTACTGTAATTGCAACAATTCTGGTGTCAGATGGTGTATCAACCCTTAAAACATCTGAGAGGTCTTTATAATCCATCTCTATCAGATTGAGCCTTTGGATAACCTCTTCCAAAACATATCTGCTTTTTATAAGTTCAGCGTAGTCCTGTGTGAGCTGTGTGGATATCTGCACATCAGAATACGTAACCGTTTGGTTTTCTTCTTTGTTCAGGATATAAATCTTGGTTGTTGATTCATATACGGGGTGAAGCACAAATTTGCTGACGAACAGCCCCGCCAGGGCAAAAAAGATTCCGGCGGTTATGATCACAAAAGCTCTCCCCAAAAGGATTGCAAACAGTTCCCCAAGATTAATTTCGATGATGTCATCTCTCTTGTTCACACTAAATCTCCCCTGATACTTGTTATCAGCTGCACAGTTTATATCACTTCATTTTTTAAAACGCTTAATGGATTATCGCAAAAAATCTTTTGACCATAATCAGCGCCTATTTTCTTATCCACATAGTTCCTGCAGTCCTGTAAATGTGGTGCCCTTCTTCCTGTGTCATGGGCATCAGAGGCCACAAAATGAACCAGCCGCTTTTTCAATATCTTCTTAGTAAAATGAGCTATACCAAAACCATATTTCCCCATTACACTGGAAGCATTTACCTGTATATAACAGCCCATACTTATCAGCTCTTCTATATAAGACGGGTGAGACACTATGTCACTGTATCTTTCAACATGGGCAATAATAGGAATATATCCCGCTCCAAGTAACTGATAAACTGCATTATGAATCGCTTTATAGGGATTGGTTGGATGAAACTCAACAAGGACATAATCAGATCCAGCCAGAGTACATATCTTACCCTCTTCGAGCTCTTCAAGAACCTTCTCGCTGTAATATATTTCGTTTCCGGAATAAAGCTTTATTTTTAATCCAAGATCTTTGGCTTTGCTTTTAAGAGAATCTTTGTAAGATGCGTTGTGCGCAGGGCTTACATTATGATGCATAGGCTTATGATGCGGTGTCAGGATCATGGCCACAATGCCGTCTTTTTCAGCTATCTGCAGCATTTTCAGGCTCGTTTCCATATCCGGCGAACCATCATCAACTCCAGGCATTACATGACAATGAATATCAATACAAGTCTGCATTTACCATCTACCTTTTTAGCTTTTTCGAATGACCGCACAAAAATATATGATATATCAAAATAATTATACACCTTTATTTTCGGGCGTTTCAACATGATGTGGTAATTTATAAAATTTTAACCAATATGTTGGGTGGCTAAAAATGCTTATTCTTGCTGATAAAAAAACAGAATGATAAACTGTTAAATGCAGCATGGCCAAAATGCCATAATCACAGAACATACAAACAAAGGAGAAAGATCATGATTCCACAGGACCCTGTAATGCTACTTAGTTTTATCAATATGAAACTTCGAGATGAATACGGAAGCCTTGAAGCTCTTCAGGAAGGCCTCGATATTTCAAATGATGAATTACAAGATATTGTATCTAAACTAAAAGGCATCGGCTATATATACGATAAAGTCAACAATAAATTTTCTTAATTTTCTAAAAATTCAATACAAAATATAACCCAAAAATAAAGAAAATAAAGCCATCATAAACATTTGGTTAATAAACATTTCAGAGCGCAATTATGATAATTTTCATGATTGCGCTCTTGTTATTATGACCCTAACAAAAGGGTGAAACGCACATATAAACGAAAAGTGAGGGTGAATGTTATGATGAGAAAAAATTATTGGAACTACAAATTAAAGAACATGATGGTGATCTTCCTTTCAGCCGCTGTATCTTTTTCATCAGCTGCAGGAATGAGTCTTAAGTCCTACGCCGCAGATGAACAGCAGGAAAATGAAGAAGAAACAAACGACAGCAGTGAGAACGGTGATGCCGGTGACAACAACGATGCTGAAGAAAATAATGAAGCCGGTGACAACAACGATGCTGCTGAAAACAACAATAATAATGAAAATAACGAGAACGCCGAAGAAAATGCTTCAAATGATGAAGCAGACGATAATGAATCCGATACCAATGGCAATGACGCAGGCGAAGAAAACGAGTCTGATGAAGCAGGCAATTCCGATGAAACAGATAATAGCACATCAAACAATGATGACAATAATTTAGGCGATGAGACAGAAAATAATGAAAATGCACAGAGTGAAGAAAACAATGGAACACCAGAAAGCGCATCTTCTGCCCCTGTAGAACCGACAAAGCCTGAGATTGAAGGCGAACTTGATAACGACAAGATCCGCCAGTACAACCAGGAAGCTGAGAATTACAACCAGCAGGTTGATGACTACAACAAGGCTGTTGATGAAGAATATGAGCAGGCGCTTATAGATACTGAGAAAAAGAACGAAGAAATCGAGCAGAACAATCAGGAACAACTTGCAAGGGCTGCTGAAGTAGAGAGTGAAAACGCGCAGCTTCAAGCGCAGTATGAGGAAGAACTTACACAGTATAATAAGGACCTCGTAATAGAAGGAAAAATACTTGCTTTGGGTTACTCTTCCGTAGAGCAATACAATGCCACAATGATCAAAGCAAATAATGAAGCAAATGCTTCTGTTCCAAAAAATTCCGATGAAAACGCAGTATTTTCCATGGCAAACTCCTATGTAATTGAGGAAGCAGAAATAAAATCAGGCAACGCTGTTCCGGTCCATATTGAGCACCTTTTTCCAGAAGTAAACCTTTACTACACAGAAGATTTTGAGATAGACGAAAATGACATAATAACTTTTTATTCTGCTGCAGTTCAGCTTGAGAGCACTGAACCAGGGTATGCATCATTTTATATGAACACAGATGAATCTCACCTGATGGGCTTTTGGAGTCAATACTCCATTTGCGAAGCTGCGGCAAATTTTTCAGAATATATTATCAACTGTGGGGCATCGCATAGAGTATCATTCAAGGATGGAACCTTATATCCATCTGATATTCCGGAAATCTACATGACATATAACTATTTATGGTATCCTCTGAAAAATAATTATAAGACATACAATGTTCCAAAAGAGCCAACCTTAAACCTTATAGACTTTACTCCAAATATTATGGAAAAACTCGCTGCTCCAAGTAAAAGATCTTACTTAGATCATATAAGTCTTATGGATCTTCTTGCAGAGCCTGAAATAGAAGTAACACCTGAGCCTGAACCTGAAGTTATTCCTGAAATAACTCCTGTAATACCGGTAGTTCCTACTATCACTCCGGTTGTTCCAGAAGTTCCGGCACCTGCAGCTCCTGCAGATGAAACGCCATCTGATGGTACTCCTGATGCAGCTGACGACGCTGCACCTGCTGAAGACGCAGTTACTACAGCACCTGCACCTGCAGCGATAACAATCGAAGAAGCTCCTGCTCCTTTGGCAGCAGTTCCTGAACAGGGCGCAGTTCTTGGTGCAAGCAGAGATACAAATAAAGCAGCAGTTCTTGGTGCAAGAAGAGCTTCAACAGAAGATACAACCAATGCACCTATAAGAGTTATGTTTATCCTTCTTGCAGGATTTACAGCAATAACAGTTATCAGAAAGTCAGGAAAAAGAACTCTTCTTAAATAATATAATAATGAACCCCTTTTAAACGTTCATATATTTCACCCCAAATACAGGGGCTGCACTCATCGCAGTCCCTGTATTTTATTGCCTCTTTACGAATTTCTGCCCCAGTCCTGGTAATTCATAAAAATAGGATTTGACATTATCATTTTCTGTGTTATAGTTGTAATAGAACAACAATAACAATTGTATATTGATCCTTTTTTATGAGGAGGGAACTTTATGAATATACAGAAATTCACACAAAAATCTATCGAAGCTGTCAATGGCTGCGAAAAAGTGGCTATTGAATATGGCAATCAGGAGATTGAACAGGAACACCTTCTGTACTCTCTCATGACTATTGAGGACAGCCTTATTTCCAAGCTCATAGAGAAAATGGGCATAGATAAGGAAGCTTTCCTAAACAGAATCATCTCCGCTATTGAAAAGAGAACCAAAGTTTCCGGCGGACAGCCCTACATCGGAGCCGACCTCAACAAAGCTCTTTTGTCTGCTGAGGATGAAGCCAGGGCTCTTGGAGATCAGTACGTATCCGTCGAGCATCTGTTTATGTCTCTTATTAAGAAGCCCAACAGAGAAGTAAAAGAGATCTTCAGAGAATTTGGTATCGACAGAAACAGATTCCTTCAGGTCCTTTCAGAGGTACGAGGCAACAGAAATGTTACAACTGACAACCCTGAGGCAACCTATGACACCTTAAGTAAATATGGAACAGAGCTGGTAGAGAAAGCCAAAAAGCAAAAGCTCGACCCTGTAATAGGAAGAGACACAGAAATACGTAATGTGATCAGGATCCTGTCCAGAAAGAGCAAGAACAATCCTGTTCTTATCGGTGAGCCCGGTGTCGGCAAGACTGCAGTCGTTGAGGCCCTTGCCCAGAGAATTGCCAGTGGCGATGTCCCAACTGCTCTTAAGGATAAAAAGATCTTTTCACTTGATATGGGTGCGCTGGTAGCCGGTGCCAAATACCGCGGCGAATTCGAGGAGAGGTTAAAGGCAGTCCTTGAGGACGTCAAGGCCTCCGATGGAGAGATAATTCTTTTCATAGATGAACTTCATCTTATAGTAGGTGCAGGTAAAACAGACGGTGCCATGGATGCCGGTAATATGCTTAAGCCAATGCTTGCAAGAGGCGAGCTCCACTGCATCGGTGCTACCACCCTCAATGAATACAGACAGTATATTGAGAAGGATGCCGCTCTTGAGAGACGTTTTCAGCCTGTTATGGTTGAAGAGCCTACAGTTGAGGACACCATCAGTATCCTTCGTGGATTAAAAGAGAGATATGAAGTTTTCCATGGCGTTAAGATCATGGACAGTGCTCTTGTTAGTGCCGCTGTTCTTTCTAATAGATACATCTCAGACAGATTCCTTCCTGATAAGGCAATCGACCTTGTGGATGAAGCCTGTGCTCTCATCAAAACTGAGATGGATTCAATGCCCGCTGAGCTCGATGAACTAAACCGTAAAATCATGCAGATGCAGATTGAAGAGGCTGCCCTTAAAAAGGAAGATGATTCCCTCAGCAAAGAGAGACTTATGAATCTTCAGAAAGAGCTTGCTGAACTTAAGGAAGACTTTGATACCAGAAAGGCTCAGTGGTCCAATGAAAAAGAAGCTGTAGATAAGCTTGCAGCAATGCGTGAACAGATTGATACCATCAATTCAGAGATTGCCATTGCCCAGCGAGATGGCGACTATGAGAAAGCCGGTGAGCTCCAGTATGGAAAGCTCCCTGCTCTCAAAAAACAGCTTGAAGAGGCTGAGGAAAAAGCCAAAGAAAAAGAGGCAGACGGTGCCCTTGTACACGAAAAAGTTTCAGAGGACGAGATTGCCGGAATCATCAGCAGATGGACAGGCATTCCTGTAAACAAGCTCACAGAGAGTGAGAGAAACAAGACTCTTCATCTTCCTGATGAGCTTCATCAGAGAGTAATTGGTCAGGATGATGCCGTTGTAAAAGTATCCGAAGCCATTATGAGATCCAAAGCCGGTATCAAGGATCCAAGTAAGCCTATAGGGTCATTTCTTTTCCTTGGTCCAACAGGTGTTGGTAAGACAGAACTTGCCAAGAGCCTTGCCCAGTCACTGTTTGACGATGAGAACAACATGGTCAGAATTGACATGAGCGAATACATGGAAAAATACAGTGTGTCCAGGCTTATAGGAGCGCCTCCAGGATATGTAGGTTATGAGGAAGGCGGTCAGCTTACTGAGGCTGTTCGCAGAAAACCTTATGCTGTCGTTCTTTTCGATGAGATAGAAAAAGCCCACCCTGATGTATTCAATATTCTTCTTCAGGTGCTTGATGACGGAAGAATTACTGATTCACAGGGACGAACTGTAGATTTCAAGAATACTATCCTGATAATGACTTCAAATATTGGAGCTCAGTATCTGCTCGATGGTATCAGAGATGACGGTTCAATAAGTGAAGATGCTGAAAAGGCCACAATGGAAGATTTGCGTTCTCACTTTAGACCTGAGTTCCTGAACAGGCTTGATGAAATAATAATGTTTAAGCCTCTCACCAAGGACAACATCGGCGGAATAGTCGATCTTGTAATAAATGATCTCAATAAGCGTCTATCCGACAGAGAAATCAGCATAAAGCTCACAGATGCTGCCAAGAGCTATGTAATTGATAACGCCTACGATCCTATATACGGCGCAAGACCTCTTAAGCGTTACATACAAAAATATGTGGAAACACTTTCTGCCAAGATCATTCTTGAAGATAAAGTAAAACCACACGATATTATCACTTTTGACGTAGAAAATGGCGAACTTGTTGCAAATGCCCAAAATATATGATAAATTTTTTGCTTTGCAACACACTAAAAGCTAAATTGCGTGTACAATTTAACGCTTGTGCAATATCACCAAATTAAAGTGGTAAGCTTTGTCATTTATGCAAAACAGTATATAAATTTTTTATAAACAAAAAATAAATATTGCATTAAGTAAGCTGGTACATTATAATCCTCACTAGTTTTTAATTTTACATTTGGCAAAGCAGGCCAAAGCCTGTGACGCAAAGCTATAGGGACTTTAAAATGTCAGCCAGTTGTACCTTTAAGTAGGTTATTACTTAACTAATAGGAGCATGGGACATTTTCGTCCCATGCTTTTTTTGTCATAAGTTTTTTATCTTCCATGACAAAACAATGTTAAGTGGTCGG
Organism: Butyrivibrio sp. Su6; assembly: GCF_900108105.1. Lineage (GTDB taxonomy): Bacteria > Bacillota > Clostridia > Lachnospirales > Lachnospiraceae > Butyrivibrio. The sequence continues at coordinate 203,995 of NZ_FNUR01000003.1, forward strand.
TTAGAGGAAAGGGAAAAAAAATGAACAAGAAAAACAGAAACATGGTCCGCGGTATAATACTTATTGCATCAGTGCTTGCACTGCTTATGGCTGCATGTGTAGGCATAATTGGATTCAGGAACATCCAGAAAGCTTATCTCACATCATTCTCTGAGGGTCTGCACGCGGCAGCTGTACTTTTAGATGATGAAGTATCAAATCAGTTTCAGGGTGACTGGACACTTTCAGAAGATGGTCAGCTTATGAAAGGTGACGTAGCTGTTCACGACATTTATCAGGCACAGCTCGATGCACTTCATGAGAAAACCGGTATGCACTATACATTATTTTATGGTGATACACGTTTTGTTACATCTCTTACAGACGCAACTACAGGTCAGCGTATGGAAGGAACAAAAGCTTCTGAAGCTGTAATAAGCGAAGTACTTAATAGCGGTAACGAATATCTTGCTTCAAATTTTGAGATTGCAGGTCAGGATTGGTACGCATACTATCTTCCACTTAAGAACTCTGATGGTTCTGTTGTTGGTATGGTTTTTGCAGGACGTGATACTTCTATCGTAAAAGCAAATATGAACGCAGCGCTTCGTTCTATTGTTATAACTTTTGTATGTTTCTTTTTATTTAATTTTGGTGTTGCCCGCTATTTGATAAGCACATCCACAAGATCAATACGTGACATCGTTTCTGGACTTAAGAATCTGGAAGATGGTGAACTTTCTTTCTACATCAATGATCGTACATTCAACCGTAAGGATGAGCTTGGTGTAATTGCAGAAAGTTCCGCTATGGTTCGTGATAAGTTGCAGGATGTTATCAGTGCAACCAAAAAACTCTCAGAAGACGTTACAAATTCAGGTGTAAAGCTTGCCACTTCTGCTGAGTCAGCATCTAACGTTGCTGAGCAGATTACAGCAGCTGTTGAAGATATCAGCCGCGGCGCTGCTTCCCAGGCTGAGAGCATGGAAAGTTCAGTTGCAAATACTAACCAGATGGGTGACAGCATTGACGAGATCACAGGAAGAATTGAAGATCTTTCAAATGCAGCAAATGAGATGATGTCCGGTGCACAGAGAACTGTTGAAACACTTAACGACCTTATGGACAAAAATCAGGGCGTTATGTCTTCAATGCAGGACATCCACAACCAGATCCGCACAACAAACGATTCAGTTAAAAACATTGCAGAAGCTTCAAACATGATCACTGCAATCGCTGAGCAGACTCATCTTCTTTCTCTCAATGCTTCTATCGAGGCTGCAAGGGCCGGTGAGTACGGCAAAGGATTCTCAGTGGTTGCTACAGAGATCGGTAACCTCTCACAGCAGTCAAAAGAGGCAGCTGTTTCAATCAAGCAGATTGTTGAGTCACTCGTAGCTGAGTCACAGAAAAATGTTGAGACAATAGAACTCCTTGGCAAGAGCATGCAGGAGCAGAACACACAGCTCAACACAACAAAGGATGATATGGACGTAGTAGTTGAAAACGTAAATAACGTAGACAGCTCAACAAAGCTCATCTCCAAAAAGATTCACCTGCTCAACGAGCTTAAGGCAGGATTCTCAGACATTATCACAGAGCTCTCTGCAATATCACAGCAGAACGCAGCATCAACAGAGGAAACAAACGCTTCCATGGAGGAGCTTAACGCAACATTTTCTCTTATAAGCAGTGCTGCCAATGACCTCCGTGACATGGCAGAAACCCTCAACGAAAAAATGTCCTTCTTCACATTAAGTGAAGCAAATTCATAATCGCAAAGATAGCACAAATAAAGAGCCTCATCACAGCTGTATAAGCCAGATGGGGCTCTTTTTGTTAATATTCAATGCCCAGGCGCGCTTCAATGCCCCCGTCGTAGGGATGCCTTATTTTTTTCATCTCTGTGATGTAATTAGCATGTTCAACGAAGAAGTCAGGGGCATTTCTGCCTGTGAGGACAATTTCCATTGAAACGGGTTTATTAGTGATAAGCGCTTCAAATCTTGCTTTGTCGATGATGCCATAGTTGTAGGGGTAGGTGGATTCATCCATGATAAGGACGTCACACTCTCCACCGCTTATGAGTTTTTCTATTTCTGTGAGGATTCTGTTGTGTTCGTTTGTAAAAGCAGCTATGGATTCTTCTGAGTCCTTTTTGAACCAGCCGAGGTTTTTCTCACTCCTTATGACTTTGATATTGGGGATCTTGTCAAAAGAGTTTAGTTCTGAAGTTTTTCTTCCTTTCATGAACTGGGTGAATACAACTTTTTTGCCGGCTCCTGCTGCCCTTATGGCAAGTCCGATAGATGCTGTAGTCTTGCCCTTACCATCGCCGGTATAGAGGTGGATCAGACCTTTGGGCTCATTATCAACATTTCCCATGTTTTCTCTCTTCTCTTTCGACAAATCTATTTTCACAGCTGCATTATCTTTCAAAACTCTTGTAGCTCCGGCATACTCACTTGTCCTGTATACGCATTTTTCAGCGCTGCAGCTACTACACTTGGAATGCTTTTCCTGCTGATTTTCAAATAGTTGAGTCCTAAACACAACACTCTTTTTGGGAACAAGCACAAAGGCGTCATTATATCTTATTTTCTTTTGTCCAAGCTTTTTCATGGCTTCAGGAATACTTTCGAGTGAAAAGCCATCACTCCCTGCAAACTGATATCCGCCAGCATAAAGACCTGTGGACTCATGGAGCTTTTCATCTATTTTTTCATAGGCAAGTGATAAAAGATCCAGTCCCAGACAATCAACAATGTAGGCTTCCTGAATATTTCCTTTTTCCAAAAGATTATTCTGAAACTCGTCAATTGCTCGTCCAAGGCTTGCTACTACCAGTGCAGACTTTTTTCCCTCTTCATCCTCTTCGATGATATGGTGAAAAATAGCATGAACTCTTGGAGCAATCTTCCTGTAGATTCTTATTATTTCTGCTTTTTCATTGTCATTAAAATGATATCGCCTGATGAAAGCATCAATGCAGCCCTCATCAAGCGATACCTCTATTGGTTCAAATGTCATTATTGTTCCTCAATTTCCAGCATTACTTTTTATCTACATCCTCAACAACTGCTTCAGCATCAACAGCATTCATCTCCTGGTTAACTCTCTTTGCATACTTGGAGACTCTTGATATTGTCCACAGATTGGTGATTCCATCATAAACCAGGAATATTCCGATGATAGTCACCGCTATTTCTTTTGCATCCTTAGGATTAAACAAAAGAAATGCTCCCATACCGATAGTTCCTACTGCAAGGATCAATGAGATCCACCAAAGTGAATATCTATAGCTTACAAGGGAGATTGTCTGCCCCAGATTCATAAGTCCGCTAAGAAGGATAAATACGCCAAAGAGCTTGGGGATAAAATCGGTAAATGCGTCAGGCTTAAGGAAAATCCATACACCAATGGCTGCAATAATCACTCCCATTGCAAAACCGCCCGACATTACTATACTGCGCTCTTTATGTAAAAAATAGCTGAATACAAATATCACACCTGCTATTACCAGCAGGATTGCCAACGCTCTTGCCATGATGAGAAGACTTGCTTCTGTCCAGAATATAAGAACAGCACCTATAGCAATCATCACAATGGCTTCAATCACGTAATTTAACTTCATTTTTTTAAGTGTTTCCATACTCTGCCTCCGAATATGCTATAATGTATTAACATTCACCTTAAATTTTAACTTAATCAATGATTATTGTTAAGCATCAATTACAAAGAATAGAGAGAATAGTATGGTTATCAAAAATGTAAATCTTGAAACAGTTTGTGGAATCACAAGCACACTTCCGGACAATCAGTTTCCTGAATTTGCCTTCGCAGGAAAAAGTAATGTAGGAAAAAGCTCCCTCATCAACGGCATTATGAATCGTAAAAACTATGCCAGAACTTCACAGGAGCCCGGAAAAACTCAGACAATCAATTACTACAATATAAACAACGAGTTCTATCTTGTAGACCTCCCGGGATATGGATTTGCTCGTGTCCCCGAAAAGGTTAAGGAGCAGTGGGGAAAAATGATTGAAAACTACCTCCACACATCCAAGCAGCTCCTTAGAGTTTTCCTTCTTATCGATATTCGTCACGAGCCCTCAGCCAACGACGTTCAGATGTACAAATGGATCGTCCATCAGGGCTTCCAGCCGGTCATCATCGCTACCAAAGCTGACAAGATCAAACCTTCTCAGCGTGAAAAGCACCTGAACATGTTAAGGAACGGCCTTGGCCTTCCTGATGAAATTAAAATCTTCCCATATTCAGCATTATCCAAAGAAGGAAGACAGGAAATCTACGATTTCATGGATGAACTGCTCGCGGAAGCATCTCCTTCAAATGAAGCTTAAATGAAGCAAAAAATAAGCTGTGAAAAATGATCTCTCATTTTTCACAGCTTTTATTTATTTAGCCTGTTTTAATTTCTTGCTGTCCTTGTGGACAATGAGTGGCTGGCTTGTGCCATCTACAGAAGCATCTGTGATAACGCACTCACTGATGGTGTCATCAGAAGGAATCTGATACATAACATCCATCATAGTCTTCTCCATGATAGAACGAAGTCCACGGGCTCCTGTTTCTCTCTCATAAGCCATCTCAGCAATTCTCTGAACTGCTTCATCCTCGAATGTAAGCTTAACATCATCGAAGTCAAAGAGCTTCTGATACTGCTTAACAAGTGCATTCCTTGGCTTTGTAAGAATCTTGACCAAAGCTTCCTTGGAAAGACCTTCCAAAGTAACTGTGATCGGTACACGTCCTACAAACTCAGGAATAAGACCAAACTTTACAAGATCCTGAGGTGTTACCTCTTTAAGAACCTCTCCGATCTCTCTTTCTGACTTATCAGCAATCTCTGCATTAAATCCGATTGAATTTCTGTCAAGTCTTGCCTCAACGATCTTATCAAGACCATCAAATGCACCGCCGCAGATGAAGAGGATATTGCTTGTATCAATCTGGATAAGCTCCTGATGAGGATGCTTTCTTCCGCCCTGAGGTGGAACACTTGCAACAGTACCTTCTACGATCTTAAGAAGTGCCTGCTGTACACCTTCACCTGAAACATCTCTTGTTATAGATACATTCTCACTCTTTTTGGTGATCTTATCAATTTCATCGATATAAACAATTCCATACTGAGCTCTTTCAATATCGTAGTCAGCGTTCTGGATAAGTTTAAGAAGAATATTCTCAACGTCCTCACCAACATATCCTGCCTCAGTAAGAGTAGTAGCATCAGCGATAGCAAAAGGAACATTTATGATCTTGGCAAGTGTCTGCGCAAGATATGTCTTACCGGAACCTGTAGGTCCGATCATGATGATGTTACTCTTTTGAAGCTCAACATCGTTTTTGTCCTCGCTCTTAGGAGCAAGAACTCTCTTGTAATGGTTATAAACAGAAACTGCTAAAACCTTTTTAGCTTCATCCTGTCCGATTACATACTCATCAAGAAAGTTTCTGATCTCAACCGGTTTGAGAAGATTGATGTTCTTCTCACTGGCTGCAACAGGCTCGTCCTCGAACTCTTCCTCTATGATATCTGCGCATATTTCAACGCACTCATCACAAATATATACTCCTGCAGGTCCTGCTATTAACTTTTTTACCTGATCCTGTGTCTTGTTACAAAAAGAGCACCTGATCTCTCCGGAATTTTTTCCTGCCATAACATCTCCTTTGATTACTTAGATTCCTTTTCTACAGGACGATTCTCAATAATGGAATCGATAAGACCGTAGTCAAGAGCTTCCTGAGCTGAAAGCCAGTTGTCACGCTCTGTATCTGCGCAAACCTGCTCATATGTCTTTCCTGTATTTTCTGCAAGCATTCTGTTCATCTTCTCTTTTGTTCTGAGAATGTGCTTTGCAGCGATCTCGATTTCTGTAGCCTGGCCCTGTGTTCCGCCAAGTGGCTGATGGATCATTACTTCAGCGTTAGGAAGTGCCATTCTCTTACCCTTTGCACCACCTGCAAGAAGGAACGCACCCATGCTGGCAGCCATACCTATACAGATTGTGCTTACATCACACTTGATGTAGTGCATTGTATCGTAGATAGCCATTCCGGAAGTGATCTCTCCTCCAGGACTGTTAATGTACATGTGGATATCCTTGTTAGGATCCTCTGCCTCAAGGAAAAGAAGCTGTGCAACCACAATACTTGCTGATGTAGCATTAACTTCCTCACCAAGGAATACGATTCTTTCTTTTAAAAGTCTGGAGTAAATATCGTAAGATCTCTCTCCACGGCTTGTTTGTTCAATGACATAAGGTATTAAACTCATTATCTGTCCTCCAACCTTGCCTTATCAAAAAGCATTATTTACCACTAAACCTAAATAGTGTGGTCTGCACAGCTAAAAAACTATACACAACCACACTATATTATACGGCTAAATACTGTTTTTTGAAAGTCTTTCGCACAATTTAATAAACTCTTAATTATTCGCTCTTCTTGAATAATTTGTTAAAAAAGCTCTTTATTGCGTTTCCAATCTTCTTGATAGGGCTTGTCTTCTCAACAGATTTATCAGCACTTCCATCTTCATTTACGGCAGGCTCTGCATCCTTTGGTGCAATTTCTTCGGATAACTCTTCACCATTCTCAATAGCCTCTGGTGCCTCATCACCTGTCTTTGGCTCAAGGTCAAAATCGATACCTGCTTCTTCCAAAGCGCTCTGCAGCGCTGCTCTCGCATCTTCAACAGCCTGCTTAACTTCAGCTAATGTATCTTCATCAGATTCTGCATCTATTGCTGCCTGCTCTGCATCAAGAGCATCTACAAATGCATCATATAATTCTGTAATGTTTTCTTTTACATCTTCATCATCCAGAGCTTCGATCGACTCAAGAAGATTTTCAAGCAAAGTTGTCATATCTGCGTCTGCTAAAGGCTTTTCTCCATCCTTAGGCTCTTCTTTAGGAGCTTCACCCTCTTTTGGTGCCTCACCCTCTGGTTTTTCAGGTGCTTCGCCCTGGGCAGGTGTCGCTCCCTGAGCAGGTGGCTGCGCATCTTTTGCCTGAGGTGCTGCCATGGCTGTAACCTGCACAGTCGCAAGCATTATAATCGCCGAAGCTATTGCTGTCATTGTTCCTATTATTCTTTTCATCATAGATTCCTCCATTTTTAATTTATTTTTAGTTCCTCACAGTAATATTTCTTGCAAGCAAACAAATATAGTGGGGTCACATTAAAAAAATTCAAAAAATCTTTTTTGGCGGGCTACCCCATTCTTTGTCCATCCATATTCGAATAATTCAATATACTCGGGAGTTAATTATGGAAAAGAATGCATTTAGCGAAGAAGTCATAGAGGTAAAAAATACTCCGTCTCAGCTGAATTCTTTTATTGAAAAAAACACAGGGTACATAAAATACTGTGCATATAAATGTGTGGGAAGATTCATAACAGAAAGTGATGATGAGTACTCCATTGCACTTAGCGCTTTCCTTGAAGCTATCGATTCTTACGATATTTCCAAAGGAGCTTTCTCAAGTTTTGCAAATCTGGTCATAAAAAGAAGGCTTCTTGATCATATGAGAAAGGCAAAGCACCATGAATGCGAGCTTAGCGTAGAACCCTACCTTTTTGAAGGAGAAATAGATGAGGACAAGGAGTCTCCTATTTCATTTGAGCTCAAGGAAAAATCAGCAAATATTTCTTATGCAAAGCAAAATTCCATAGACCATCAGGTAACTGTAAAGGATGAGATAGCAGAGATCAGCAGCAAGCTTACTGACTATGGTTTTAGCTTTATGGATCTGACAAAATGCTCCCCCTGCACGGAAAAGACTAAGAGAGCATGCGCTAAGGCTATAAAGGTGATGTTAACTTCAGAAGAACTGCTGCAGAAAATGAAACGTTCAAAAACTCTTCCAATGAAAGAACTCGAGGAAAAAAGCCGGATATCAAGAAAAATGCTGGATAGATACAGACGCTACATAATCACTGCAACACTGATAATAAATGGTGATTATCCACAGCTTTCAGAATATATGTGGTTTATAACTAACTCTCCATCAAATTTGTAAAGGGACAGATCATGCACGCAATTGTAATGGAAAAAAAGAAAAGAATATGTGCCGTTCTTTGCGATGACGGATGCTTTAGAAAAATAGCCGGTAACTTTGACGTCGGCCAGGAAATATCAGTCATTGCAGACTCGCCAACAACCTGTCATATAAGAGGCAAAAAAAACAGGCATCAAAGCATGTATAGATTATTTCTGCCATATGCGGCTGCTGCCCTTATCATCATTGCTGCAGGCCTCTCCTATATGTACGAGACAGCTCTTGCCTATTCCTATGTTACAGTCGATGTAAATCCATCCATAGAATACACCTTAAACAGACTGAACAGGGTAATAAACGTAACCGCCCTCAATGACGATGCTGCCGAGGTTGTTGATGCCCTTAGTGATAGTCTGAAAAACAAAAGTCTTTCCGATGCACTATCAGAAACAGTTGCTGTTTTGCAGGAAAACAATTATCTCCTCGGTGACGATGCCTCAATACTAATTGATGTCGTCCCCGGAAGTGAACGCTCTTACAGTGATCTTTCTGGTGATATATCCGAAGCTTTTGATGATAGCAATATCAGTCTTTGCCTCCTTGAATCTAATATAGCTTCAAGGCAGGAAGCCATAGACTCCGGTATGAGTACCGGAAGGCTCGAAGCCATGAAGCAGATAGCTGATAACACTCCTCTAAATGAAACTGATTCTTTTACCGGTGATAACAGCCAGGACTTATCAACACTTAAAGATGTTTATAAGTCACTCCCCGTAAAAGAGATACTCTCAGAGTACTCTGGTGCTGAAGGTAACGGAAATGGTCCTTCTGAAATTCCAGGCGAGATTCCGGAGGAAAACACAACTGATAAGCAAATCCCAATTGAAGATCCCGAGAGCCTGCAAAATCCCGACATCCCATCCGGTGACAACAACAATCCTGATTTGCAAATAGCACCAGATAGTCAAAATACATCTCAGTTAAATGAAGCTTCCAAAGAAAATAGCGTTGCTTCAGAAAATGCTCCTCCTGCAGATAACAGGCCAACTACAGAAGGTGCCCCAAACGAAACCAATAATAATGCAATAAAAGAACCGGTACCACAAGATACCGGTTCTAAAGGCATTTCAGAAATGCCGTCGGCTCCGCAAAATGCTCCGTCACCAACAAATTAGTGCTCATCAACTCTTGCTGCACATATTACCAGTCTCATGGAATCATCGTAAGTACAGGTAGAGAGCGTAACTATATGGTCAAGGCTCTGAGGCGCAACACTTGATTCAACATCTGCATTCTTGATGATATCACTGAGTGCACTCCAGTAATGCCTTGGATCCTGTCCATATGCATAATAGATCTCGTGATCATCAGAGATCAGTTTGCAGGCAAATATCTGGTAGCGATAAACCTTGTCCTTCGTAAATATCTGGAAGAATTTGTGCTCATCATAATACTCTTTGTCATTCTCATAGAATTTAAGTTTACCAAACATGGTAAGATTACCCATATTATGGCCATAGATCAGAGTATTAGGGTCGTTAAAATCAGGGGTTGAAAGGCCATCTACAAATATCGCTCCAGCATTGGCCCACTCTCCATTGTATGCAGTCTCAAGGTAAGTGGTATTATCGCCGCTATAAACTATAGGATAGCTTATATCCTCGTTTTCAAACATTATCCATCCAACGGCATCCACATAGTCTTTGCTCATTTCTTTTACATCGACCTGAGCAAGATTCCACCAGTCATTTGACGCACTCGTCACAAGCACCTGCTCATCCGCATAGCCAAAAGACTCTGCTACAGTTTTACTTACAGCCGCGCTTGTAACTGTCATCTTACCGGCGTTTCCTGATGAAGTAGTGACATATTCATTCTTTACTTCATCGTACATAGCCTTAGACTTTATATAGTCCTGGTTAAGCCTGTATATAAGGATAAAAGAAACAGCCATTATCAAAAGTCCTACGCGGCATATGGACTTCCATCCATCCTTGTACCACAGCTTATCTTTTTTCTTTTCACCTATGTAAATATATATACCTGCCAGTAAAACTGTAATAATTGCCTCAAGGATAAGAATCCACACTCCGGTAAACTTTCCAACATAGAATCCACTGGTCTTAGGGGCTCTTCCCGGAGTTATGATCACAGGAGGCGCTGGCACTTCCACTGGGGCCGGAGTATAAACCACTTCCTCATGTTTTACTTCCGGATCAGGTGTAGGCTCCGGAGTTGGCGCTGGTGCAGGCTTTGGTTCCGGTTTAGCCTCTGGCTTTGGCTCTGGCTGTGGCTCCGGTGTAGGAGTTGGCGTTGGCTCAGGCTGTGGTTCTGGTTCAGGCTCTGGTTCCGGCTCCGGAACTACTTCCACAGGAACTACATATGAAAGAACATATGTAGAAAAGTACCTTGAATAGATGCAGATCACATCTTCACCAAAATATACAGTACCATCAACATAGTCATCTGTTGGCCTGTCTGAAAGTGAAGCAAAGGCAAGGACTTCTCCATCGTGTTCTCTGACAAGTTTAAAGTCCTCTTTATCAGTCATATCAAAGCCGACTTCAATCTCTATTGTCCTGTCAAGGTCATGGATATTCTCAGGATCTTCGTCATTGATACGCCTTGTAACACCAATATCCAAAAACTCTTTTTTCACATTATCTAATACTTCGCTGTCATAGAGGCTTTCTATCTTCGAAGTGACGCTATTTACAATGCCACTATCAATATCTTCAGGTTTTTTAGGAGTTACAAAAAGTCTTACTCTGACCTTATCTCCTGTCTGCTCATCCGTATAATCCGAGAGTTTATCAGCCTTTACAGAGGAAATTGAGCTTTCCACATCCCCATTTTCAAGATCCACAATTGTCTCTTTTTCAGGGGGCAATATGGTTATTATCATGCTTCCATATTCTGTCACATAGCCAACCTTAGCCGCCTGATAGTAGACTGTATACTGACCAACGTCCTTGAAAATAGGCGTAGAGTACCCGTTATGCTTATCATCACCAATTGAATATCTGAGGATCGCATCAGCCGGGTCAGAAGTACAAACAAATGAATGATACTCGCCGTCTGCGACTATGGTCTTTTTATCAGGCTCAGTAACAATGATACGTAAAAGATCCACAGGGTTTAGTCTTGTATGTACCGTTGTACCTTCAGAAATTTCGGATTTGAAATTACTGTCTGTAGCCGGAATCCAGGTCTTTATAATATAATCAGTATCTTCATCAAGTCCTCCAAATGTCAAAGGAGTCCCATCCATTGGTGCATCCACCCAGTCTCTTCCAGGGATCTCATTGCCATCTTTATCATAAAGCCTGTATTTCTGTAAAGGCTTCGTAGGATCAGGAGCTGGGAAAATAACTGAAACCGTCTCAGGATCAGCAGATATCCCTCCGCCACTTGGATCTATATCTTCAGCTATTGGCCTTGGAGGAATAGCCAGCAGCTGTGGAGGTGAATCTCCGTATCCGCCGGTACCTTTTTTTACTATAGCTACAGCAGTATCAATAATGTTATAAGGTGTTCCGTTGTCATCCGTTCCTATAAGCGGAATAACACCACTTCCCGATGAGGTTATGCTAAGGATAGTGCCGTCATCAGTTGTTATTTCAAATAGAGATGACGGATCAAGATTATCCAGTTCTTCATCAATATATCCAATCTCAGCCTCAGGCGCATGGAAGGAAAGAGAGCCCGCCTCTATGAAAATATACGAATTAACAGCAGTGTCTGTAATATCACAGATTGCAAGCTTGATCTTTACTGTATCTCCAATGTTAACCTGTTTCTGGGCTGTAAAAACATTAGAAACTCCATTAATAGTACCGCCATTAATCTGAATTTGCTTTTCTGTAAAAAGACTGTGAATTCCTCCTAAAGTAGTACTGGTACCACCACTCATCTCAGTGCCGTCAACACCGGCTCTTAAGTTATTTATAGTGACAGGAACCTGGCTTCCATTTGTCCTTGTTATAAGCGCAATATTGTCATATGCTCCGCCATTGACACTTACAAAGAGTCCAAATATATCATTAAATTGCGGCCCCTGATTAAACTCTCCTGAAGCAAAAGCATAATTAAATGTCAAAAGAGGTCCATTGGCAACCAGCGAAAACTCCAAAGTGGACGTATGGCCGCCATAGCTATAGGCAGAGTCCTTAATTGAATTAAGCTGCGCATCATTTCCACCAGCAATCTTTCCGCTTGTATCAAGAATAATTCCTGCATCTATCCCTACATCTGCTAGTCCATTTGAAAACGTATATACTGTTCCCGTCCTTGACTCGTTAGTTGCAGCTATACCGCCTCCGAGGATTTCTTTTACCAGATCACCGGCAGACTTACTAAAATCATCATCGTATACCAAGGTTCCGTTACCTGCAGTAACAGTTGCATCGGTCATAAGGATCTCATAGGTTATACCACTAATATCCACTTCAAGCTTTTCATCTGAATGGAACTCCCTGTTGGAAACAAGATATATCTCGCCTTCGTCATTTCTTTTTACACTGACCAGGTCCTCATCGCTTGATCTCGCATCCGTAGCAGTTCCTTTAAGTCCCACTGCATCAAGGATTTCTGAAAGAAATACCCTTCCGCCGCCTTTAATTGAGTATTCGATCTTCCCATAGGTGAACTCAACAGTGTAAAAAGAAAAGCCGTCAGTTTCTACAGTAACTTCATTTCCACTAGTTTCTGCATCAAGCTTTGACGCATTAAGGTCTCCCGCTTCGTCTGCCACATGATAAACTTCTGTATCAAGGTTATCATTTTCCACTTCCACCAGAGAAAAGCTAACCTTTACTTCACCCTTTGAAGTATCAGGCTGCAATTCTTTTCCATCTTTATCAACGATCTTTATATCAAAAGAATATGATACTGCCACATTGACATCATCAGTTCTTTCCTTTTCTACAGCATCTAAGATCTGCTCCTCTTCATTTTGAGACACCTGGCTTACTATAAGGCGCGCACCTTTCGGGAATACTCCTTCGGCTGCCTTCACAGTTATTGAAACGCCATTTATAATACTGGTCTGTTCAAAAGAAACAGCTTCTTCATCCTCTTTTTTCTCATCCACATATACAGTGATAGTTGGAAAACTACTCTCAATCCTGTATTCATCAGAAATAACAGGAAAGTAAACAAATACTGCCCCGGATTCCTTAGTATTAAATTCCTCCGAAGTACTCTTGGTGTCATCAAGTTTCCACTCAATTCCTGAAATCGAGATTTCTTCAAGAGTTCTCTCATCATCCTCTTTATCAATATCATCTTCAGTATCGTCTTCGTTGTAATCTCCGGGTGCTATGTAAGATGATGTCTTATCGTCATCTTCTTCAGCAGCATAAACTGTTATTCTGCCAAAAAGTCTCTCCCATAATGTTAACTTAGCGCTGTCACCTGAAGTTTCTTCTGAATTATCACTGTCCTCACTATCTGAGCCTTTATCCTGATCATCCTCAGAATTTTCAGCACCATTTCCGGAATTACCATCGCCTTCCTCATCCCCGTTTCCGGAGTCAGTATTTGCATCCACCTGGTCACTGTCAGAGGTACTATCTTCTTCATCCTGATCATTTACAGAATTTATGCCTTCACTTGTAGCCTCTTCGTCTTTATTTCCATCACTGTTATTTTCGTCTGTATTCCCATCACCGGATTCATCAATCGTATTGTCTTTGGCTGATGTATCTGATTCAGTGGCATTTTCATTTTGGGAAGAGCCGCTTTCACTGCTATCAGTTTGGTTATCGACCATACTTCCTGCTGTTGCTGCATCGGAATGCTCTTCTTCAGTTGATGCGCTTGCAGCAGCATCTGCCTCGTCTAGTGAACTGCTACTGCTTGCTGCAGCATCTGCCGAATCTCCACTTGAAGCGCTAAGTGAAACTGCAGACTCATCAGAAGATAGAAGTGACGAAGCTTCTCCACCTTCAGTTACCACATATGCTATTAAATTATCCGGGAATATTATCTTTTCAAACGGATCCCCCACAGACAGACGCTGGGTAGCAATACCCTCAGGAAGTTCTAGAAAACTACTGATGACTTTCGCATCATCTTTTTCGGGCTTGGCAAAAGATGTCAAATTGATGACAGATGCTGCCAACACAAATGACATAGATATTGCAGCTATTCTTTTATTAAGTACTGATTTAATAGTCATGAACATTAATCACCCTTAATAAAAAGACTATTACTTATCTGTTTATCGTACGTTTTGCTATATTAGTTAACGATGTAAATCTAACTTTTTTATAAAAATGCTACGTCAAAATAAAAATATAAACGAGCGATAATTACGCATATACGAAAAAAAAGGACTCTCGCGCAAGCGATTAGCTTGCGCAAGAATCCTCTTTATAATCTATTTCTCTATAAATTGTTGTGCCCTAATATACAGAGTTAATTAAGCCTCTTCTTCTGTCTTTTTCTTTCTTGTTGTCTTCTTAGGCTTCTCTTCTGCGTCGTCATCCTTCTTAGCAGCTTTCTTTGTAGCTGTCTTCTTAGGCTTTTCCTCAGCATCGTCTGCTTTCTTTGTTGTCTTCTTTGCAGCTGTCTTCTTTGCTGTCTTTTCTTCAGCATCGTCAGCCTTCTTTGTAGCTTTCTTCTTAGCTACTTCTTTAACGTTCTCTACAAGGAAATCAGCAGCTTTCTGAACAGCAAGGTCACTTCTCATTGTCTTCTGCTCAGACTCTGACATAAGCTCTTTAAGCTTGTCAAGTTCCATCTTGTACTGCTCAGCCATCTTCTTGAGTTCTTCCTCGAAGTCCTCATCGCTAACTGTGATGTTCTCAGCCTTAGCAACTTCCTCAAGAACAAGTCTAGCCTGAATTCTTTCGATAGCCTGTGGCTTAACCTGCTCGATCATCTTGTCTACAGTGTTGCCTGTATACTGAAGGTACTGATCCATGCTCATGCCCTGCATCTGAAGTCTCTGAGCAAAATCATTAACGATCTGTCTAGCCTGAGTCTCAACCATAGCTTCTGGAAGTTCCATCTCAGAATCTTCGATAACAGCCTTAACTACAGCGTCCTCTCTCTTAGCCTTCTCTTCGTTTGTCTTTCTCTCTACGAGTTTCTTCTTAACATCTTCCTTGTACTCAGCAAGTGTATCGAAATCAGATACATCGCTAGCGAACTCATCATTGAGTTCAGGAAGCTCTTTAGCCTTGATAGCCTTAACTGTGCACTTGAATGTTGCAGCCTTACCAGCAAGGTTGTCAGCCTGGTAATCCTCAGGGAATGTTACGTTAACATCGCCTTCCTTACCAATTTCAAATCCAACAAGCTGCTCTTCGAATCCAGGAATGAAAGCACCTGAACCGATTGTAAGAGGATAATCTGTTCCCTTACCACCTTCGAATGCAACTCCGTCAACAAATCCTTCGAAATCAAGAGTAACGATATCGCCATCTTTAACAGCTCTGTCTGTTACTTCTACTGTTCTTGCGTTTGTATTTCTCTGCTTGTCGATTTCAGCATCAACATCTTCGTCAGATACTTCGAGATCCATCTTCTCAGCCTCTACGCCCTTATATTTACCAAGCTTAACCGGAGGCTTAAGAGCTACTTCTGCTGTAAAGATGAAATCCTTACCAGCCTCAAGCTGCTCAACATCAATCTTAGGTGAAGAAACAACCTCTTCTCCGCACTCCTCTACAGCCTTAGGATACTCTTCCTCGATAAGCTCGTTAGCAGCATCCTCATAGAATACTCCCTTGCCATACATCTGCTCGATCATCTTACGAGGAGCCTTGCCCTTACGGAATCCTGGGATCTGAATCTTGTTTTTGTTCTTGTCATAGGCCTTCTGGATAGCCTTTTCAAGCTGCTCTGCAGATACTTCGATCTTAAGCTTAGCCATGCTCTTCTCAAGCTTCTCTACTGTTACGCTCATTTTTGCTAAATTCTCCTTCTAAAAATTGTTTATATAAAGGGTTTTTAAACCCTTCTGGCCTTTTAGGCACAATCGCTTGTAGATTATAACATAGCTGAATATTTTTTTCCACAACAATTTATCTTAAAAAAGTCAATTCTCATCAAATCACAATTTTACTGAGCTCATGTGAGAGTTGCTGTATTTAACATCGCCGGTAACATCCTCAAAGAACCACTTTGCCGGCTTATACGCTCTTGCTGCCTCTTCACTTGGGAATTCAACTTCCGCAAGAATAGTCCCTTCAAAAGGCGCATCAAAAATATCCAATTCTATCTTGATCTTTCCCTCTTCTATAGCTTTTTTTATATCAGGCTCACCGGCAAAAAAAGCTTCATCAAATCCATCGCTGTTTAATGGAATAAGGTATCTCTTTTTCCTTATCATATTGCCATCAGCCTTGAGTACAAGATGATCATAAGATTCTTTATCAAGGGGCATGTTATATTCTACTTTACCTATTGGCCTGCTCTGGCCATCCTGCGATGGATCTTCATTTTCCATGGAAGATCCCTTATATGTCATGTAATAGGTGTCATCTTCCCTGCGCACCCTGACTGCCGGGTGAACATTAAGATACCCCTGCTCAATAACATGGTAGGGGTATCGGTCTAAGTCCTTGGGAAGCTCTTTTACTGTGAATTTACGTTCAATCTCTATTCCCATATATTTTTCCTCAATAGACAGGAATGCCTTCTGAAACATTCCCTGGAGCTTACTGTTTATATACTATTTTTGCAGCCATATCATCAGCAGCTTTTTTGCCCTGGAATTTCTCGATAATAGCAAGACCAAATGGAATTGCTGTTCCCATTCCGCGGCTGGTAATAAAGTTATCATCAAAGGTAACTTCTGATGTCTGCACGTCGGCCCCGTTGAGATCCACTTCGCATCCCGGATAGCAGCAGGCTTTTTTGCCATCAAGAAGACCCATTCTGCCATAGACTGTAGGTGCCGCACATATAGCAGAAAGAAGCTTTCCTGAATTACTGAACTCTGTGATCTTTTCTCTTAATGGCTCACAGTTAAACAGATTGTTTGTTCCAGGCATTCCACCCGGAAGAATTATCATGTCGATTTCATCAAAGTTCACATCATCAAATAACTTATCAGCTTTTACTGTAATGTTATGTGATCCTGTAACCTCGAGAGAATCACTGATTGAAACTGTACTGATCTCTATCTGAGCTCTTCTTAAAAGATCAACAACTGTAAGTGCCTCAATTTCTTCAAACCCATTTGCTAAAAAAATCGCTGTTCTGTTCATGATTTCCTCCTGGTTGATTCACCCTCGATCAGTTCGCCGGGGAATGTAATGTGGCGATGACCACTTTCACCGTCGATGATGTCAAATAATAACTTCATTGTTGCCTTTGATATGTCTTCAAGGGGCTGCCTTACTGTTGTAAGTCTCGGCACGCAGAACCTTGAAATATCCTGTCCGTCAAAGCCTGCCACGCTCACATCCTCAGGAACTCTTATCCCTGCATCGGCAAAAGCCCTTAGAGCGCCAACAGCCAGCACGTCAGAAATGCAGTAAAGAGCTGTGAACTCTTCTCCGGACTCAATGAGTGCTTTAGTAGTCTGGTAGCCGTTTTCCATGGAATAAATTCTCTTATCAACCAAACGGATAAGATTCTCATTTATCTCTAGGCCATTTTCCTTAAGTGCCTCCAGATAACCTTCAAGACGAAGCTTTACTATGGAAGGCTTATCGCTGCCTTCAGATAAAATTGCGATCTTTTTATGTCCAAGTCCGATCAGATACTCAGTCATCTTGCGGCTTTCAAGCAAGTCATCCACAGATACTGTCGAGTACTCTTTTTTGCTTAATTTTTCTGATACTTCCGAACCAATAGTAGCAAAAACAACAGGGACATTAAGCTGCTTTATCTTGGAAGAAGAATGTCTTGAGCTTCCTCCCATAAATATAATGCCGCGAAGCCTCTTTTCTTTTTCCAGCTCAAGAGCCACATCCAGTTCATCCTCATAAGCCTCAACATGTCTGAGGACCAACGCATACTTGCGATTCTCTGCCTCCTGCTCTGCTATCTGTATCATCGGGGTAAAAAATGGATTGGTAATTCCCTTTACCAGGACTGCAATGCATTTTGCATCTGTTCGTTTCAAATTCCTCGCGCTGTTATTGGGAACGTAGCCTGTTTCCTTTATTACCTCAAGAATCCTTTTTTTAGTTTCAGGATTGATATCAGAGTGGTCATTGATTGCTCTGGATACCGTGCTAACACCTACACCGCATCTTTTCGCAATCTCAACTATTGTAATATCCGCCATAACATCCACCTATCTCTATGAAACTACAAGTCCGATGCCGCATGGATTTCTGTCCACACGCCATCGGATCCGTTTTTTCTTTTTATCTCAATCTTCCATAGATTCTAGCATAGTCATACATTTCCTTGCAAAGAGAATCTGAAAGAGCATCTTTTCTCATACGCCATACCCAGTTGCCACCGAGTGTTGAAGGAGTATTGATCCTTGCCTCTGCACCAAGTTCCAGATAATCCTGCATTGGAATGATCGCTGTGTCAGATACGCTGGCAAAAGCCGCTCTGACCATAGCTTTAACTGCATCTTTTGAGTATGTGATACCCAGATATTCCTTGGCAAATCTCTTGTCGCTTCTTGGAAGTGCATCGAACCAGCCTCTGCAGGTTTCATTGTCGTGAGTTCCTGTGTAAACGATGCAGTTCTTTGTATAGTTGTGAGGAAGATAGTCACTCTCCTCCCTTGAATCAAAAGCAAATTCAAGGATCTTCATTCCCGGGAAGCCTGTCTTTTTAACAAGCTTTATTACAGAAGGAGTCAAAAATCCAAGATCCTCTGCAATAACTCTCTGCTCTCCAAGTTCCTTTTTCATGACATCGAAAAGCTCGATGCCCGGGCCTTTTCTCCACTCACCAATCTCAGCTGTTGGATTGCCATATGGAATTGCATAGTACTCATCAAAGCCTCTGAAGTGATCAATTCTTACGACATCATAGAGCTTAAAGCAGTGGGCAAGTCTCTTCATCCACCACTTGTAGCCTGTTTTCTTGTGATAATCCCATCTGTACAAAGGATTGCCCCAAAGCTGGCCTGTTGCACTGAATGCATCCGGTGGGCATCCTGCAACATCCGTAGGAACATTGTCCTTATCTAGCTGGAAGAGTTCAGGATTTGCCCATGTATCAGCGCTGTCAAATGCCACATAGATCGGGATATCTCCAACGATGTCAACTCCGTTTTCGTTGGCATAGGCCTTGAGGGCTTTCCACTGTTTTGAAAAAAGATACTGCAAAAAGCTGTAAAACTCTATTTCTACCTTATATTTTTCTGTGGCTGCCTTAAGTGCATCTTTCTTTCTAAGTCTCACACCCTCTTCCCATGTATCCCAGGCCTTACCGCCATTGACATTTTTAAGAGCCATGAAAAGAGAATAATCAGAGAGCCAGTCATTGTCCTTATCATTTTTGAAAGCTTCAAATTCCTTCTTTATCTCTGCTGCCTTTGAAACCTTATCCAGATTATCAAAAGCCTTTTTAAGAAGCTTAAACCTTGATCTGTAAAGCTTCTCATAGTCTATATATTCGTCGCTGACACCAAAATCGCACTTATCTGCATCAGCTTTGTCCAAAAATCCCTCTTCAATAAGGGCCTCGATATCTATAAAATATGGATTCCCTGCAAATGTGGAAAAAGACTGATATGGTGAATCTCCATAACTTGTAGGGCCAAGCGGAAGGATCTGCCAGTAGCTCTGTCCTGCCTTTTTCAAAAAATCAACAAATTCATACGCCTGTTTTGAAAATGTTCCAATCCCATACTTGGACGGAAGTGAAAAAATCGGAAGTAAAACCCCACATGCTCTTGTCTTCTTTTTACTTTTTTTAGCCATAACAAATCCTCTCAACACTAATAAAATCTATCACTGTAACAGTTCTTTCATCAAAAGAGCTACGGAAAAAATTACCGTTCCCGGTAACGTTTCCATAGCTCTACTTTATCAGTTTATAAAAACTATTTCAAGTGAAAAAATCAAACACCATGCTCTTCAAAAGGAGTCTTTTTAATTCCCCAAATAAGATTTCTCCACTGCTCAAGCTGGTCTACAGTCATAAATCCATTGGATGTACCCATGTAACCGATCTTGTAGGATGCAAATAAAAGAGCATTCTTTATTGCGTTTACACTGTCTCCCGTCTCCATGTAGAAATGAAGAAAACATGCAAACAGGGCATTACCGGCACCTATTGTATTGACAACTTCGTTGGTCTTAACTGTCTTGTAATGAGCCTTTATATCCTTGGTCTTGTCAAACAGGATAAGACCTTCACTACCCTGTCCAAGAATGATGACCTCTGTTCCATAGGTTGATGCCATTCTGTCTATGAAATCATATGGATCTTCAGTGAGAGTATCATCGCTGAAATACAGTACTTTTGCGGGTTCAAGGAAATCCGTATTGTATTTTTCCTTTTCAGGATTATAGCTTCTTATGTTGACTGCTATCGGCTTTCCAAGCTCAGCAGCAGTCTTGGCAAAAGGCCTGCAGAAATTAGCATTGGCAAGGACCATCATGTCACATGCACCGGCTATTGGTGCTACCACGTTCATGTCGTAGACATTTTCTCTAAGGTCTTTAATATCCTCAAATATCTGCTGTTTTCTCTGTTTGTCATACAGCACCACTTCAGTGGGAGTTTCCTGCATCTGAGGAATGATATAGTCAGTAGAAAGAGTTATCCTTCTGTCAGGCGGGTTTATAAGGCCAAAATCCTGATTTCTTCCAACAATGGACATGAATGTAACGTCATCTCCCAGCCACTTAAGAGCCAGTGACTCATTGTAAGCATCGCCGCCCATGGCAGTGTAGATAGAATCCTGAACCCTGGTCAAAGGAGCATAATTTACGGGAATCTTGTCCACTCTGACAATTGTTTCAATCTGCGTTACTCCAGCTACTAAAAACTTGCTCATGTTTGCCTCCTTTTATGAGAGAACCATTTTGCTTACCATATCAACATATTCAATAGCTTCTTCTAAAAACAGATCTGACCTGAAGGTGTCCTGCTTCAGCTCTTTTTCCATAACTCCATCAACAGTATGATCGAGCATATTCCAAACCTTGTTATAGTTAATTTCAGGAGAAAAAACTGTTATATCAGCTCTCTCTCTTAAAGCTTCCATTATTCTTTGATATTTTTCACGCCTTTCCATTATTTCGGAAAGAGCCTCCGCATAGGTCTCATCCTCAGCTCTTTTCAGGAAAAGATATATATATGGATACTGGCCCATAGAAGCTGCCTTGGCTGAAACTATCTGCTTGTACAGTTCAAAGTACTCTGTCTCGCCTTTATCCACATTCTGCGCAAGCTCAAGGGTTACAAAACGGGTCGCATAGTCATATAGAAAAGAGTACAGCCCGATCTTGCTCCCAAAATAGTGAAAAAGAAGTCCCTTACTTATTCCGGCAACTTTAACAATTTCATCAGTGCTTGCATGATAATATCCATAACGGGAAAACACCAAAAGTGCAGCATTTATCATGCGGTCCTGCTTCTCTTTTTTTAGTTCAAAAAATTTTTCATTCATCCTGCATCACCTACGAAGCCCAAATTGACTACAACAGTCTAGTTTAAATATAGCATTTTACCAAGTCCAGTTCAAACGTTTTATCGTACTTTATCAATTTTTAATCATTAATATGGTATACTAGTAGTATCTATAAATATAGTCTTTCGGCAGGTATTTGTATGTACGATTTTTTGAGAACTTACCAACTTGATATCATGCTGTTTCTAAGTGGTGGTTGTGGAGTATTGACAATCCTTGCTTTGTCCACCAAAACTCTTACCAAGTCTCGAAAACACGCTCTTGTTTCCATGGAACTTTCTTCCATGTTTCTTCTTATTTTTGACAGACTCGCATATATATACAGAGGTGATATATCAGAAAAAGGATACTGGATGGTAAGGATAAGTAATTTCCTCGTTTATTTGCTGTCCTTATATGTATCCCACGCTTTTAACGTATATCTGCTAGACATAATAAAAACGACAGTAAAGACTAAAAAGCCACCGATACTTCTGGTTATCAGTGAATTTCTTTTCACTATCGGTGCACTTATGATAGTCGCTAACCTCTTTACCAAATTCTATTATCACTTTGACGAATCCAATCACTATGTGAGAAACCCGGGATTTCTTGTGTCATATTTATTCCCGCTTTCTATAACTATGCTCCAGATTATCACTATCATCAGGATCAGAAAATATTTGTACCGCAGTTCTACTATCTTTCTGCTTCTGTTTAGCATTCTTCCATACGTGGCAACAGTAATACAGATCTTTTCCTATGGCCTTTCACTCACGAACACGACCATAGTTGGAATGGTAGTGCTTGTCTATGTATTTGAGATCATTAATATGAATAAGCTCGAAGAAGCCAAAATGGCTGCTGAAAAGGCCAACAATGCAAAATCAAGATTCCTGGCAAATATGTCTCATGAGATCAGAACCCCTATCAACACCATCATGGGAATGGATGAGATGATCTTAAGAGAAGACGCCACCGGCGTTCCTAAGCCATATTTCATGTCAATTACAAACTACGCACTCGATATCAGATATGCCTCTGAATCTTTGCTTGGACTTATCAATGACATCCTGGATATCTCCAAGATCGAGTCAGGTAAAATGCACATTGTTGAGCAGGAATACGACGTTACTACGCTTCTTAGGGGAGTCATTACCATGATCCGCATAAGAAGTAATCAGAAAGACCTGTACTTTGAACTCGATATAGATAAAGAGCTGCCTACAAAACTTTATGGCGATATGGGAAAAATAAAGCAGATAGTACTTAATCTCTTAACAAACGCCGTAAAATACACAGAAGAAGGTGGCTTTACTCTTACTGCGAAAGTTCTCTCAGTAGAAGGTGATAAATGTAATCTTCTTTTCTCTGTTAAAGATACCGGAATCGGCGTTAAAGAAGAAGATATTCCTAAGCTCTTTTCAGCTTTTGAAAGACTTGATGAAGAAAGAAACACCAGCATTCAGGGAACAGGTCTTGGGCTTGATATTTCCAGACAGTTCGCAGAGCTTTTAGGCGGAAGCCTCACCTGCGAAAGTGTCTATGGTGAAGGTTCTACTTTTATTTTCACAGTAAACCAGAAAATAATTGACGCCACTCCTATTGGAGAGTTTAAGGAAACAGAAGAAACGAAATCTGTCGGACTCCACGTGGCCGGATTTACAGCAGAAGATGCCAGAATTCTGGTTGTTGATGACAACTCCATGAACCTTGCAGTTGTAAAAGGATTCCTTAAGCCCATCAAAGTGCAGATTGACACAGCTGAATCAGGCTTCGCCTGCCTGGATATGCTAAAAGAAAAAAACTACGACCTTCTTCTTTTGGATCACATGATGCCAGGAATGGATGGAATTGAAACCCTTGAGAAGGTAAGAGAATTTAACAAAGAAATACCTGCCATTGCCCTGACCGCAAACTATATGGCCAATGGCGATGAGTTCTATGGTTCAAAAGGCTTTATCGGTTATATCAGTAAACCTATTGATGCAGCCGCCTTAGAAAAGGCTCTTATCGACAACATTCCAAAGGAAAAAATCAAAAAGGCCGTTTCTCCTATAATTCCTGAAGAAAGTCCAGAACTGCCTCCTGATAAAAAGTGGCTTGAAGAGGTAGAAGGTATTAAAGCTGAAGATGGAATCAAAAACTCCGGTGGTGCCATAGGCTTTGTTTTCTCTGCACAGCTCTTTTATGACACCATAGATGAGAATGCAAAAGTAATTGAAAACGCCTACAAAGAAAACGACATAAAACTCTACACAATTAAGGTCCATGCCTTAAAGAGTGCTGCACGCATTATGGGAGCTAATGAGCTTTCAGAACTTGCAAAGTCTCTTGAGGACGCCGGAAACAAATCCGATTTGGGCTTTATTACCACCCACAACGATGAGCTTCTCGAAATGTACAGGAGCTTTAAAGATAAGCTTTCAAAACTTGGCAGCAAAGAAACCTCTGACGACACAGGAAAAGAGCCTATTTCTTCTGATGATCTGAGTAGTGCATATGCCTCATTAAAAGAAATAGCTGAGCAAATGGACTATGATAGTGCTGAATTAGTCCTTGCCCAGCTAAATGATTACGCTCTTCCAAAAGAGGATAAAGCTGTATTTGATAATATTGCATCAGCCCTTAAGGCCTTTGATTGGGATAAGATCGATGAACTTTTATCATCTCACTGATCTATTTTAATAAATTTTCCATTTCATCCCAGTCCGCCTTTTTAAGAAGGTCCTGAAGTTTATTTATCTTCTCCTTTTCTTCAGAAGGAAGATCATATTTATCAAGTTCATTAAGTACCATTTCTACCGCATCATAATCCATTGCAGGGACAAGCTCTTTGAGAGCGCCGTAGGCATCTTTCAGCATGTCCTCTGTAATGGTTTCTTTTTCGCCTTCGTTCTGATGCCTTTTAGCAAAATAGTTGTGCAGTTTTCCCTTGTAACTTCTGTAGAGGGACAAAAGAGTTTTTGTCTTTTCTTTTATAAGATCAATATTGCCACTCTTCCCCGCTTCTTCAAGACTAAGTGCCAGCTCTGAAAGTTCTTTTGCACCTATTATCCTTGCAGTGCTCTTCAAGGCGTGTACCTTAATGGTATAAAAGCTATAATCCCCTGAAGTAAAAGCATCCTCGATCTCTTTTGCCTTTTCATCGATGGTCCCGTAGAAAGTATCAAGGAATTTCTCGAGTGAATCAGTACTTCCGCAGAAGTTGATACCGTCATCAAGATTTATTCCCTCAATACCTATCAATTTTTTTAGGCTTTCAGAAAGATGCGGCTTTTCTTTTTCAACTTCATTTGGATCAACATCATGAATAAGATTGTCGGGCAGATACTTTCTGATAGTTTCTTCAAGCAGATCTCCATCAACCGGTTTAGCAAGGTAATCAATAAATCCCTTGCTTCTATAGTAATCCCTTCCATCGTGAGCGGCATTGGCTGTAAGCGCAATTACCGGAATCTCAACAGTGATCTGATGTATCTCCTGAAGAGTCTCAATTCCATCCATACCGGGCATCATGTGGTCAAGTAAAATAAGATTATAGCTGTCATCCAATTTATCAAGGCACTCTCGTCCACTCATGGCTGTAACGATATTTATCTTAGACCTCTTTAAAAGGCCAAGTACAACCTGAAGATTCATCTCATTGTCGTCAACAACCATGATCTTGGCGTCAGGTGCAACAAATTTTGGAACATATTTTCCCACATGCTGTTCATACTCTTTCTCAACAAACTCGCCTATAGGATCAGAATTTATCACCTTTTGACTTATTGTGAAGAAAAATGTTGAACCTTCGCCGTACTCACTTTCACACTTAAGTTCTCCGCCCATGAGCTTAACGAATTGTCTTGAGATGTTAAGACCAAGACCAGTTCCCTGAACAGCTTCATTTTTAACTTCATCAACTCGCTCAAATGGTGCAAAGATTTTTTCTATGTCCCCGGATTTAATGCCTATTCCGGTGTCATTAACGCCAAAATACAGATCACATTTGTTGCCATCTGAACGAAGAAGGGCCATTTTTAAAGTAAAGCCACCTTCATTTGTGTATTTAATCGCATTTGTAAGAAGGTTTAATGCAACCTGTTTCAGTTTTCCTACATCACCATAAAGTACTTTCGGAATATCTTTATCTATCTCAACTTTGAAATCCAAGCCTTTTTCATTGCTCTTAACACGTATCATTGATACTATGCTTCTAAGAGCTTCCGCTGTATCATAGTTCTGCTCTACCAAATTCATCTTCCCTGATTCTATCTTGGACAGATCAAGGATATCATTTATCAATCCCAGAAGAATCTCGGATGCTTTCTTGATAGATGCGGCATACCCCTGAATATTTTCCACATAGTCCCTTGAAACACCTTCTGTGTCCTGACGAAGTATCATCTCATCCATGCCCATGATGGTATTAATAGGCGTTCTGATCTCATGAGACATATTTGCAAGGAATCTTGTCTTTGCCCTGTTGGCGCTGTCAGCTTCCTCTTTTGCCTCGCGAAGCATGTCGTACTGTCTGTCCAAAATTGTATGATATTTACCTGCCAGCCATACTCCCAAAGAAATGCTAAGTACAAGGAAGCTCACGGCAACCAGTAAAACTCTTATTGTAAAATCATGTTTATAACTTAATATATCCTTCATGGACATATCCGCGCCAACATAAGCCACGCACTCTCCCGCACTGTTATACACAGGTTGAAGTCCGGTTATATACCAGCCGCTGTCGTCATTGATCTCCACAGGATCTATCTTTTCACCTGCCACAAGTTGCGGAACATAAGGCAAAAATCCCTCAATATGCGGATGATACTCACCAACAGAGCCACCCACCTTAAATCCCGGATCAGAATCAAAAATTATATAATAACCATTTTCTTTTATCTGATAAACATATGCCCTGTCTACCCCGGGAGAATTAACACAGGCCGCAACTAATAGACCCTCCAGGCCAAGATACTGTTGATTGGAAAAACCTTCCCGAAGAAAAACAGGCATCATATCGCCATCAAAGGCTCCTGAAATAAGTCTTGTCACTCCATTAACCTGCTCAATTCTATCGCGTACAGCATTTTCATTGTAGAGCGAAATACTCACATACGAAATAACTGCTGAAAGGAATGTAGCTTCCAAAGCAATTATGGAAAGAAGTCTTATTCTTATCTTTCGACGATTCATGTCATTATATTCGCCGTTATAGAACTGCTCCTTTGCTACTTCAGCATAGTTTATCTCCCTGTTCCATATTCCATCCCTTACTCCACCAGGAATCAGCCAGACCAAAAGAAGTGCTATGACCACAGCTACTGTTTTATCAATGAAATTGACTGCCACATCGCCAATAACATAGGAAAGCATGTATGGAAGATCTGCCTTGTCCAAAACAAGTGCAGTAAATCCGGCAACCAGTTCATTTTCCGGCACTCCAAGGATAGACCACTCTATAAATGCTGAGAGGGTTCCTGATATTATAGATATCACAGAAATAAAAGAAATAAGTCCGGACTTTCTCTTAAGATAATTCTTATAAAAGAATCTTGTAGAACAAAGCGCAACAACCATATTTACAATGGCAAAATACAAGGATACGCCATCAAAATAATTGCCTGCCACATTTGTCATAAGCGCAACAAAAAGGCCTGCAAACAAGCCACATTCAGCAGAGGCGAATATTGTTCCTATAGTATCAAGAAAAAGCGGAAGTCCAAAAAAACCGGCAATCCATTTTCCGGCAAGGTTCAAAAGGATGCCCGCCAGGATCAACGTCACCTTGTAAATATATATTTCTTTTGATGAATAATCTTTAAAAGCTCTTTTTCTCATCAGATATCATTCACCTTGACATAAAAAATTTGCGAATAGTGTTTACAAGTTCCTCTTTTCCACTAGTCTTTAGTATATAGCCTTCGGGCTTCAACGAAAGAACTGCCATTACGCTTTCTTTGTCATCTTTTCCGGTAAGGAACATGACCGGAATATCCTTGGTTTCCTGATCACTTCGCAACATCTCAAGAACCTGCGGTCCGTCGGTAACCGGCATCTCATAGTCAAGGAGTATAAGGTCTGCACTGTTTGAGCTAAGCCACTTTATTGCTCTCATTCCTGAATTGGCCATAGAAACTTTATAGCTATCTTTTAGCCACTCTCTAACAAGTCCCATATAGTTAGGATCATCATCCACGATCAGGACGCTGCGTTTAGTTTCGCCCTCAGCCACCATATTGAAATAAGCAAGGGTTGCGCTGACAAAGTTCTCATAATTAAGCGGCCTTTCAAAGACTTTACCAATAAGATGTGGTGGCATTGAATCTATCACGCTTCTGGTATCAACAGCATCACCAATGACAAAGAGCTGTTTATTGTCCTCTGACAGCTTATCCTTCAAAAAAGTGGATATTTCAGGTGAAATTCTGTTTCCTGCTTCCAGATAGTACACAATAAGACCATCCTCTGGCCATGCCTCATTTATTGCATTTAAATTTTCTGAAGCAAAAGACGTCTGCAATCTTGCATCATTTAGTTTTCCAAGTAAGACTTTTATTATAAAAGTCTCTTTCTCGCCTATTACCAGCACCTTACCTGAGCCAAAAAACATAAATTATCCTCCGTAAGTATCATGTCTTTAGTTCATCTTCAACTTTGTCCCAGTCAAATTGTTTTAAAGCATGTTCTATATTATCAAATTTCTTTTTATCTTTTTCCGGCAGCTTGTACTTCTTAACCTGCTCCACTACCATTATAGCGCCATCATACTCCATTTGGGTAACGAATTCATTCAAAGCATCATAAGCTTCCTTAAGTTCAGTCTCCGGAATGGGATCTTTGTCAGAATTATCCTCTTCTTTATCAACAAGCCCTTTGAGCTTATCCTTGAAATTCCTGTATTTTTCCAGAAGTTGCTTTGTCTTTTCGTTTATGAATTCAATGTCGTTATTATTGCCTGCTGCCTCAAGCTTTTTGGCCAGTTCCGAAAGTTCCATCGCACCGATGAGCCTTGCGGCACTCTTTAGGGCATGGACCTTAATGGTAAAAGCTTTAATATCCTTCTCGTTAAAAGCTTTTTCAATAACATCCGAATTATCTGATACCGTGTTTGCAAAAAGAGTAAGTGCACTTACATAAGAGTCTTTGCCTCCACAGTTTAGTATTCCTTCATCCACAGAGATATCATCGATGTCTTTTACCCAGGATAATTCTCCCATGTCTGCCCCCGCATTATCCTGCTTTTCTCTGATTTCTTCCGGTATTTCATCCTGCAAAAGATCTTTTGGAATATATTTCTTTATTGCCTTTTCAAGATCAGCACCATTTATAGGTTTGGGGAGATATCCATTAAAACCATGGCTTAAATAAAACTCATTTCCGCTGTTAGCTGCATTTGCAGTCAGCATGAGTACAGGCAGATCCGGGTAGTCCTTTCTTATCTCTTTTATTGTCTCTATTCCGTCCATAACAGGCATCATATGATCCAAAAGGACTAAGTGGAAAGAGTCCTCTTTTAGCTTTTCCAGACACTCTTTTCCATTGGTAGCAGTTGTGAGTTTAAGGCCTGTTTTGCTCAAAAGTCCTGAAATAACCTGCCTGTTCATGGCATCATCATCCACCACAAGAACCTTTGCTTCAGGCGCATAAACCTCAGGTACATATGGACCAATATGTATATCACCACTGCTTTCTGTGAAACTACCAATGGCACTTCCATCAACTATTTTTTGCTCGACCTCAAAAGTGAAAGTTGAACCTTTTCCATACTCACTTTCGCACCTTAAATCACCTTTCATAAGTTCTGCAAACTGCTTCGAAATGTGAAGTCCAAGTCCTGTCCCCTGGATAGAGCGGTTTCTGTTTTCTTCAAATCTCTCAAAGGCGGAAAAGAGCTTTTCAATATCCTCTTCTTTAACTCCGATTCCTGTGTCTTTTACCACAAACTTAAGTCTGCAGTCTTTAGCATCAGCCCAAACCCTTTCGACCTTTAAGGTAAATTCGCCTTCTTCGGTATACTTCACTGCGTTTGTAAGAAGGTTTAGTACCACCTGTTTTATCTTGCCATCATCACCATATAATTTCTTGGGAAGATTTTCATCTACTTCCACCTTGAAATCAAGATTCTTTAAATTGCTTCTTACCCTGATCATAGGGATGATCGCTCTTAATAGTTCAACAAGATCATACTCTTCTTCCACAAGATGAACTTTTCCTGACTCGATCTTGGACAGGTCAAGAACGTCATTTATAAGTCCCAAAAGAGATTCCGACGCTCTTTTTATATCGCTTGCATAACTCATTATGCTCTGATAATACTCTTTGGGAACTCCATCAGAGTTCTGTCTCATTATCATCTCATCCATTCCCATGATAGTGTTTATAGGCGTTCTGATCTCATGGGACATATTTGCAAGAAATCGCGACTTTGCGCTGTTTGCTCTCTCAGCGTCATCTTTAGCTATGCGGATCTGCTCATATTGCCTTCTTATAATGGTTCCGCTTAAGATCTGCCACACAACCACCGCAATAAGAATAGCTCCCAGGATGCCAATTGTTACCTTTACGGCAACTATCTCTGTGGGCCTTGCCTCCTTTTTTATGTTAAATACTTCATCCTGATATACTTTTCCATTGGCCTGACTCTGAAGCTGGACATGAAGCTTGTAATTTCCGTAAGGAAGACTCGTATATGTCAAGGCTGACATATTATTCTGAAACATAGTCACGCCTTCATCTTTTGATCCCTCAAGGTAGATTCTCACCAGCGGATTTATAAGTGTGTAATTAAGTATAGAAGCATTTATCTGAATTCTGCCTTTGGAAGCAGGTATAACATAAGTCCCATCCTCTCTCTGTTTTACCTCCCTGTCATCACAGGTTATGGATTTGATATAGATCTTTACATGCGCTTCGCGATCCTGATAGTCATCTATATTTACCCTGCTGACCCCGCTTCGTCCGCATATGAAAAGATTTCCATCAACATCTATTTCGCTATATGAGTTACCTGTCGGAACGCTTGGAAGACCGCTTGAGGCATCAAAGAACTGATATTTAAACTCTTTTCCACTCATTATGTCTTCTATGTTTGCCACATATATACCATTTGAGGCCAGAACCCAGGCATCTCCTGATTTAGAAAAGAAAATGTCATAATTATTTGAATATGGAAATTTTGTGAGATTGTAGATCTTCTCATCTTTCATGTAACACAGAGCATTAGATGTTATGACCCAATAGATTTGTCTTTCTTCGTCATATTTAATGCGCATGATAACATCACTGGTAAGCCCCTCATCTCTTCCCAGTCTTTTAACATTGTGATCCTTATCAACTATATAGATACCATCTCCATCAGAGCCAATATAAATATCGCCATTTGGCCCCTCACAGGAAGTAAGTAATAAAGTATTACTTATGGTCTCTTTTCCAATTGTGTCTACGACAGCTTTATCTTTGATAACTGCCAGGCCTCTGTTAGTTGCAACTAAAACAGCTCCGTCTTTTCTCAATGTGATGCTTCTTATCTCATTGCATATAAAGCCGGACTTCTCATTAAACTTAACGATTTCGCCTCTTTTGTTATAACGGATAAGGCCTTTATCTTTTGTAAAGGTCCCAATCCAAAGATTGTTATCATAATCCTCTATAATGCACCTTATTCTTACATCTTTGAGCTCTTCTGTCAGTTCATTCTCCACCTTGTGATTTCCTGCAGTAACGACCTCAAGGCCTTTTTCTGTTCCAATGTATAATGACCCGTTATAAGTACAAGTAGCATTAACAACTTCATTACCTGCATTGGCCTGGTCAGAGAGGTTCACAAAGCTGTTAGCAACAAGTTTCATTACTCCCTGTCTTGTGGAAGTAAACCATAAATTTCCCTCATAATCCTCTACCATGGAACCAATAAGGCTTGTAAGAGGAAGGTTATCCAATGTGATATATCTGTTATTTTTATCAAGGTATCCAACCACACTGCCTGACATGACCCATATTCTGTCTGCAGCTTTGCCTATCCAGGAAATATCTGATGCAGGACTTACAGAGACTCTCTTAAGTCCCATTCCCTTACTGCCATATCTGCCGTAATATACAAGGTCATTGGTTGTACCATAATAAAGATATCCCTTTGAATCAGGATTCACAAAGATTGTTGTAATTGTATCTATTCCAAGATCCTCGCTGGAATAGCAGGATATTATCTCTCCGTCCTCTATACAAAAAACTTCTCCAAGCCTGTTACATCCATACACTTTTCCGTCAGAATCAGCTATAAGCCTGATGATATATGCATCAGACAAAAGAGAATCATCAACCAGGTGAAGTCTCATATATTCGTCAACATATGAGATACCGTTAGTAGATCCGGCATAAACATTTCCATCTATACTCTCTGCAAGAGACCTCATTGTGGAAGATTTAAGACCATCAAGGTAGCTGTATCTGATAGTATTTCCATTATCAAGGACCACTATTCCATTGTCATTAGTTCCCACCCACAGCCTGTGCTTATGGTCTTCTAAAAGTGTATTGGCATTGGTGAGACCATTAGTCGAATCCTGGCGTTCAAAGGTAATACCGTCATACTTCATAAGTCCGGCATATCCGCCAACCCATATATACCCATCGCTGCCTGATAAAATACAATTTGCATCAGAAGTGGGAAGTCCATTCGATGAATTATAGAGCTTGGTGGCGTATCCAAGACCTTTCACCTGCCCTGTGGCTGCCATGGCTCCGCCGACATTTTCTTCAGTGTTTTCTTCCTCGGCATTTACAGATAAAGGCATCAGAAAGAAGCCTAATAAAAACAGATATATAATTCCTATCTTTCTAAGATTAATTGAAAGCATTAAAAAATCTCCCAAAAGGCACAGTTATCGCAATTATGTTTTGCTGTATTACATTATATCATCAAGGTCATCTCCTAATTATTTCTTAATTCTTATAAAAGCATTAGATTTCCTTAAACTTTTTTTGCCCATCAATGAATTAACGCTTTTATTTGTAATTAAATTGTATTAAAATTAAACTATCGTTCGATAGGAGGATTATTAAAATGTCCAAAAACAGTGGATTTGGTAAGTTTATATTGTTCTGTACAGCAGTAGGCGCTGCAGCTGCAGGTGCTTATTACTATCTTTCCAAGAGAGAAGCTGAGATAGCTGACAGCTTCGACGATGATTTTGATGAATATGATGATTTCGAGGATGATCTCGATGAGGAAAAAGATATAAAGACAACTTCCAGAAAGTATGTTGATATCAAGACTTCTGAATCTGATACAAAAGATGAGGAAGAAAACGAAGCTGATAAGGAGCCATCCTCATCAGAAGAATTCTTTGACGACGAAGACGAGAAATAATGAGTATTAAAAAAGAGGTGCTTAGCACCTCTTTTTTTATTGTTCTCCAGTTTTTTCTGTGAGCATATCCTTTAAAACTCTGGCCTTATCCTTGATCCTGCTGTTTGCAACTCTGGATGTAAGAAGCTCAGAGATCATCTTGCTTGCAACATCATACTGATCTGTTTCCATAGCAAGAGCTGCAATCAGATAGTCAAGAGTTGTTGAATCCATACCTGCAATAGGGAATTCCTCAGACTGTCTTGCCATTACAAATCCGTTAAGGGCATTTGTAAGGAGCTCTTTCTCCTGCTCATCATTTTCCTTCTTTTTGGTCTCATAATCAGGATCAGACTCATCAAGACGCTGTGTCTCTCCTCTTATGACCCATGCGGTTTTCATACAGATGTATGCCTTTTCACTGTTTTTTGCTTTCTTTACAACTGCATTGGCAAGTGCAAGCTGATAAAGACTCTTGGCATGTTCATAGCTGTATGTAGGTTCTTTATAGACTATTTTCCTATAATTCATGCAGATCTTTATTCTGATATCTTCGATCTGATACTTATTAAGAGTTGAAAAATATCTTCCAAGAGCTGCATAGCCACATTCTGGACAGCCTATAACATCATATTTATTCTGATCGACCTCGCTGTAATCTGGTCTAAGGTCAATATCTACAGCCTTCATTCTGACCTTACCTGTTCTTACAGTTTTAGCTTCAAATTCTGATTCGCAAACCGGACATTTATATTTCTTGTCAAAAAGGTAATCTTCCTCATTAACAAGCGCAAGCTTTTTCTTGGGTTCTTCCTTTTTAACTACAGTTTCTTTTTTCTTTGGATCCTCAAAAAGGTCTCCGCCACCGATGTTTCCCAGTCCAAGTTTCTCAAGTCCAGAAAAAATACCAGCCATGCCTATACCTCTTTTCTTAAATTAATTTTTAGGTAATACAAATGAGCTCTTTAATGACACTATTCTGTTGAATACAGGTGCTCCCTCCTTGGAATCCTTTGAATCAACACAGAAAAATCCATTTCTTACAAACTGGAATTTGTCATAAGCTACTGCATTTTTAAGCTCAGGTTCAAGTTTTGCATTCTTGATCACAGTGATGGAGTTAGGATTAAGGTTAAGTGATCCATCCTCATTATAAACACCCTTTTCTTCATCAATGATATTCTCATACAAACGTACTTCTGCATTAAGTGCTTCCTTAGCAGAAACCCAATGAATTGTACCTTTAACTTTTCTCTCGTTAAATCCGCTTCCTGACTTTGTTGCAGGATCATATGTGCAATGAACAGCAATAACATTGCCATTCTCATCCTTATCACATCCTGTACAGGTTACAAAGTAAGCGTTCATAAGTCTTACTTCATTTCCAGGGAAAAGACGGAAATACTTTTTAGGAGGATTCTCATAGAAGTCCTCTCTCTCAATATAGAGCTCTTTTCCGAAAGGAATCTTTCTTGTTCCCATTTCAGGAACTTCCTTGTTATTCTCAATCTCAAGATACTCTGTTTCACCTTCAGGATAATTGTCGATAATAAGCTTTACAGGATCAAGGATAGCAAGCATTCTCTTAGCCTTGAGCTTAAGATCTTCTCTTATGCAATACTCAAGCATAGCATACTCAGCTGTAGAGTTTGCCTTACTGATACCACACATATCAACAAACATCTTTATAGATTCAGGAGTAAATCCTCTTCTTCTAAGTGAAGCGATAGTAACAAGTCTTGGATCATCCCATCCGTCAACTATGCCATCTTCTACAAGACGCTTGATATATCTTTTACCTGTAACAACATTGTTGAGATAGAGCTTTGCAAACTCAATCTGTCTTGGTGGGTTCTTATATTCACATTCTGTCTTAACCCAGTCGTATAAAGGTCTGTGATCCTCAAACTCAAGTGTGCAGAGAGAATGTGTGATGCCCTCAATAGCATCCTCAATAGGATGAGCAAAGTCGTACATAGGATAAATGCACCACTTGTCACCTGTTCTTGCATGTGTCATATGAGCAACCCTATAGATAATAGGATCTCTCATGTTGATATTAGGTGAAGCCATATCGATCTTGGCACGAAGTGTCATAGCGCCATCTTCAACCTTGCCGCTCTTCATCTCTTCAAAGAGTCTTAAGTTCTCTTCTACACTTCTGTCCCTGTTAGGATCATTCTTACCCGGTTCTGTAAGAGTTCCTCTGTACTCACGCATTTCATCAGCTGTGAGTTCAGAAACATAAGCCTTGCCCTTTTTGATAAGCTTTACAGCGTCTTCATACATCTCATCAAAATAATCTGATGCATGGAATAAACGATCCTCATAATCTGCACCAAGCCACTTAACATCCTCGATGATAGAGTCCATAAACTCTGCCTTCTCTTTTGTAGGGTTGGTGTCGTCAAATCTCATATTAAACTTGCCGCCGTACTCTTTTGCCATTCCATAGTTTAAAAGAATACTCTTAGCATGTCCTATATGTAAAAAGCCGTTAGGTTCAGGAGGAAAACGAGTATGTACGTGGTCGTATACTCCGTCCTGAAGATCCTTATCAATTGCTGCTTCAATAAAATGCCTTGAAGGAGTATTGCCTTCTTCAGCATTTTCATTTGTTTTTGTTACTACTTCTTCTGCCATTTTGTTCTTATAACCAACTTTCTAAAAATTATAATCGTACAACATAGTATATCATAGTACGCAACATTTAACTATAGACGTATTTTTCCTCAAATGCAGCCCTTCTTAAAGGCTTGTCATAATAATAGCCCTGAACGTATTTTACTCCCAGTCCCTTTAAAGCACTTAGCTGCTGTTTGGTCTCTATACCTTCCACGCATACCTCTGCACCTATAGTCTTGCCAAGCTGACTTATGGTCTTTATGAAAGCTTTGGAATAATCATCTGTTTCTATTCCCTTGGAGAAATTCTGGTCAACTTTGATAATATCAAAGGGCAGCGCTCTCAAACTGCTAAGTGCTGAATATCCCGTTCCAAAATCATCAAGTGCAAGCCTTACTCCAAGTGCTTTTATATCAAGAAGAGTCTGCTTGGTCCTTGCAAGATCATTTATAGCAAGTCTCTCAGTGAGCTCTAATATGAGATTCTGAGGTTTTAAATGGTTTTCTTCTATGCACTTTTTAATTACATCCACAATATCTGTCTGCATGATCTGAACTACGGAAAGATTTACGCTGACCGCAAACTCTCCTGTTCCCGATTCATTCCACTGTCTGCAGCATTCACAGGCTTTTTTCAGGACATAATTGCCAATAGGATTTATAAGTCCCAAATACTCCGCCAGAGGAACGAATTCATCAGGACTAAGGAATCCCAGTTTTTCACTGTTCCATCTGACAAGAGCCTCCGCTCCTATATGCTTATACTGACCGGTGCCGCTCTTAAGGTCAGAAGGCTGCATGATAATTGGCTGGAAAAATACTTCAAACTCATCACAGCTCTTTCCAATGGCATCATACATGCTCTTTTCAAGATCAAGTCTGTGGATAGAAGAAGAATCAATATTATCTGAGTACTCTGCCACGCGGTTTTTGCCGGATTTCTTGGCTTCATACATGGCAACATCAGATTTTCTGATAAGCTCAGATACACTATCCCCGTGATCAGGAAACTTCACAATACCCATACTCATAGTGCAGTAGTAATCACTGTCTTTAAGATACCAGGGCGTAGCAAAGGCATCCTTGATCTCCTCCATTATCTTATCAAGTCTGTCAAAACTATCAGGTGGAACGATGATGACAAACTCATCTCCGCCCATTCTGTAGCAGGAATTTCCGATACCCTCAATCCTGCTGATCGACTTGGAAATATCCTGCAAAAGAATATCGCCATACTGATGCCCCAAACTGTCATTTATATGCTTAAAGTCATCAAGATCAAGGTACATAAGCGCGCCGTGGGTATTATTCTGCCTTGCTTCATCCACATATCTGGCAAGGTCTTTTTCACAGCACATTCTGTTATAGAGACCTGTCAGGAAATCAGTATAAGCCTGAAGCTCAATCCTTCTCTGATATAACTTTTTCTCCGTTATGTCATACAAGGCGCAAAGAGATACAGGCCTTCCGTCAACCCACTTTATTCTTGTGTAGTAAACGTCGTACCATTTTCCTCTTGCCCTGTGATTAACTTCATAGTTACCGCTTCGGCTTCTTGACGGAATATTGGATTCAAAAAGATCCACAAGAGAGTTCTCACTTATTTCCCTGCTGAAGTTCTTTTTAAAGCTTCTGTTTGCAAACAGAAGAACTCCAGTTTCAATATCTCTTACATAAATGGAACTTCCCACATTATCAAGAACTGACTCAAGTGATGCAAAAGAGCTTGCAAGGGAGTTCTTTTGAAGTCTCTTGGTAATAATACTCTGGAGCACTCTTATAGCATCATTTATGTACTTGATGTCATCAATGGACCATATCCTTATTTCTCTGGTCTCTGCAAAGCACGCATAGAACAGGATAGCGCCGTTGACAATTATAGGCATGGCCACAAGTGCCTTTATTGACAGATTATCAAGCTGTTCCCTTTCACCTGCATTCATCTGGCTGTCGCTTGATACAACAACCGCTTTTTCAGAGCCAAGGAACCAGCATTTCTCCTGATCTGTCGTATCAGGAAACATCTTGGATACGCCTGCTGCCGTCCACTGAACTACAATATCCATCAGATGGCCATGATGGATCCTACAGGTGTATGCATTACTTACCTGAAGATACTCACAGAGTTTAGATAGCATATCCACCATTATCTCTTCAATCGAATCGTCACTATCAAGAAGGGATACTATCTCTGTCATGGTTTCAGCTCTTCTAAAGGAACTGGTCATCTCAAGCTCCTGCTTTTTACTGACCTTACTGCTGGCTTCAGCCATTGTTCTGGATGTTTCAATACCCAAAATCACACTAAGGGACTCTCTGAGAAGATCTAAAGTCTTATATAGTTTTCTTTCTGAAATCTGGTAAGCAAAGGATTCTAATGGCGGAACATGATAGAACTCTTTTTCATATTCTGCATCAGTAAGTACGCCGCATACGATCCACACAGCGGCAGTAGAATTATCATTTTTGACAGCAACAGCAGCGAGCTTTAAATTTGGAACCTCTGTGATCTCCACAGCCTGATCCTCAAGCTCGCTCTCGGATACACGCTTGAATATGTTGTGTATCCTTACTTCTGTCACGTATTTTTGAATTATTTTTATTTCTCTCGGATTACCTGAAAAATTACTTATAGGTACTTCATTAGTGTCAAGGCAAAAAGCATATATGCCAGCCATCTCACAGAATCTG
The DNA here is from genome assembly GCF_900108105.1 of Butyrivibrio sp. Su6. Taxonomy (GTDB): domain Bacteria; phylum Bacillota; class Clostridia; order Lachnospirales; family Lachnospiraceae; genus Butyrivibrio. Next base: position 242,205 of record NZ_FNUR01000003.1, read on the forward strand.
TCCTGCCATGACTGGATCGAAGCGGCATTTTTTTGCGCAAAATCACCAAGGGCTCCGCTAAAATCCTTTAGAGAACCCATTTCACTGGCGTTTTTTGCTTCTGCTTCGTTAATAAACTCTTGCAAGTTTTCACTCCCGGAGATTATTTTTATCTATCAGATGCGCTGTAGTTAGGCGCCTCTTTTGTGATCTGAATATCATGAGGATGTGACTCACGAAGTGCTGCTGAAGTGATTTTTATGAATCTTCCGTTTTCCTTAAGCTCCTCAATTGTCTGACATCCGCAATATCCCATTCCTGAACGAAGTCCACCGATAAGCTGGAATACAGTATCTTCAACTGTTCCCTTGTATGCTACACGGCCTTCAACACCTTCAGGAACAAGCTTCTTGGCATCTTCCTGGAAATAACGATCCTTTGAACCGTTCTCCATTGCTGAAATAGAGCCCATTCCACGGTAAACCTTGTATTTTCTTCCCTGGAAAAGTTCAAACTCACCAGGTGCTTCGTCACAACCAGCAAACATTGAACCCATCATAACGATGTTTCCACCGGCTGCGATAGCCTTTGTAATATCTCCTGAGTACTTGATACCACCATCAGCGATGATCGGGATACCATACTCCTTAGCAACTGCATAGCAGTCCATGATAGCTGAGATCTGAGGAACACCAATACCTGCAACTACACGTGTTGTGCAGATAGAACCAGGTCCGATACCAACCTTGACAGCATCAGCACCAGCCTCGATGAGGTCTTTTGTTGCAGCGCCTGTTGCACAGTTTCCTGCGATAACCTGAAGATCAGGGAACTTCTCCTTGATCATTCTAAGGCACTTAAGAACGTTCTCTGAATGTCCATGTGCAGAATCAAGAACAACAACGTCAACCTTAGCATCCACAAGAGCTGCTACACGGTCAAGACAGTTTGCAGAGATACCAACACCGGCTCCGCATAAGAGTCTTCCCTGGTCATCCTTTGCAGCAAGAGGATACTTGATTGTCTTTTCAATATCTTTAATAGTGATAAGTCCTACAAGATTGTAGTCATCATCAACGATTGGGAGTTTTTCTTTTTTGGACTTGGCGAGGATACTCTTTGCTTCTTCAAGAGTGATACCCTCTTTTGCAGTAATGAGGTTTTCGCTTGTCATTACTTCCTTGATCTTCTTGGAGTAGTCTTTTTCAAACTTAAGATCTCTGTTAGTAATGATACCAACAAGCTTTCTGCCCTCTGTGATAGGTACACCTGAAATACGGAATTTAGCCATGAGTGAATCTGCATCTGCAAGTGTATGTTCCGGTGAAAGAGAAAATGGATCTGTGATTACGCCATTCTCAGATCTTTTAACCTTATCAACCTCTTCAGCCTGAGCTTCAATTGACATATTTTTGTGGATGATTCCGATACCACCCTGTCTGGCCATCGCAATAGCCATTCTGTGCTCTGTAACTGTGTCCATTCCTGCACTCATCATAGGAATGTTAAGTCTGATCTTTTTTGTAAGCCATGTTCCAACATCTACCTGATTAGGTATAACCTGTGAATAAGCAGGTACCAAAAGCACATCGTCAAAAGTAATTCCTTCACCAATTATCTGTCCCATTATAATCTCCCATTATCTATAAATCTTTTATTCAATTACAATCTTTAATTTAATCTGTAAAAACTTTTCTAGGTGCCACAGCCTTAACTGCTGCAACGAACTCTTCTGTTGGTTCAAATATTATCTTGTCTTTTCCATCGTAATAGATTGTGTATGTAGGATCCGGCTGTGCGTCCTTATTTTTTGATGAAAAATCTGATGTCTTGTATGTCTTATTCTTGAATTCGTCTAAATGATATGATCTGGATGGAGCCATTGCCTCAATGTGCTCAACTGAATAAGTACCCACATGCTTACGGGAACTTTTATTAAGAACTTTGTCTACTGAAATCTCTTTGTCACAATACTGATACTCGTACTCAATGTTTGCATTAAGTGCTGCGAAATGATAACCAAAACCTGCTGCCACGCAAAGTATAAGACCAATTATTCCAAAACCAAGCATGAAAGCTGCAATGAAGAAAACAACTGCAAAGAAAATGCTCAAATACTTGAGAAAAGTAATAACCGGCGATGCCTTACTTTCAACGAGGCATTCTACATAACTATTGTCGTTAACCATCTGTAAAACTACTCCTCCTGTTAGTCGCCATTTTTATCAAGTATCTTATATTCAAATTAATGCCATGTCAAGGGCAACCACGATTATTCTTATTGACATTGAAGGACATAAATTTGTATCATATGTGACAAGTGCTCTTAAACAAATTATTTTGTTCCTGCACACAGTCATCAATTCTATTATATACATTTTTACGAACAAAAAATATTATATTTCTGTTAATATTTTTTGATGCTCCGGAGGTTTTAAAATGTCAGTACATGAAGAGATCAGAGAACAGCAAAAGAAATTAAAAGGTCAGGGCATAAAGGCTCATCTGCAGTATTTTTGGGACTACTATAAAATACATACGATCGTCGCCTTAGCCGCCATCATATTTATAGTAGTTTTGGTAAAAGATGTTACAAACAATAAGCCTTACGCTTTTTACGCGCTAATGCTCAACAGCTATTCATCAAATGCAGAAGAAGTCCTTGAGAGTGAATTCACAGAATATGCCGGCATTGATACTACAACAAACAGTTGCTTTATAGACACTTCAGTTACATATAATACAGAAATAATTGATGAAGTAACGATTGCCACCAGCCAGAAGATCATGGCAAATCTCTCAGCTGCAGAGCTTGATTCCATGGCAGCTGATAAGAACACCTTTGCATATTACGCACATCAGGATATATTCACGGATCTCAGGACTATATATGATGAGAATTTCCTTAATGAATATGCCGATAAGCTTTTCTATGTAGACAGAGGTCTTGTGGATTACATCGCATCTGATGCTTACCAGGATTTTCTTATGAATGGCTCCTACGATAAAAACAATAAGTACGCAGTCATGGCTGCTGATATATATGCAACAGGCCAGTATCCTGATACTCCTGTAAATGAAATGGATAACCCTATCCCCGTAGGAATCATTATTGATGATTCAAGTGTTATAACAGACAACAGTCTCTATCAGGGTACAACACCTGTAGTCGGTATAATCGCCAACACAACCCGCCTTGATAACGCAAAACTTTTCATTGAATATCTTCTAAAATAAATAAGTATATTTTATATTTGTCACATCGATTAAAAAATCAATAAAGTAAGTAAAGCCTTGTTTTCTTTCATGGTAATTGTTCATGAAAAAACAAGGCTTTTTATATTAGCTGATCTCTATTGATCATGCAAAATTGCTCTATACTCAACTGCTCTATTCATAGCTATAGATTTTATTGAAACAAATGAATTGTTTTTTACAAAGCCGTACGCCACCATTGACTGAATCTGAGGAAAACGCCTTGTCAGCTTTGCCGACGGTGAGGATGATGGGAACAGTAATTCGATATATTCATACACCGTCGGAAGGTGCATTTTACCGTTTTCCTCAGCCCCGTCAATGGCACGCACCTTCGGTGTGGCTGGATATAAGCGCCTCGGGCTCTGAATCCGAGAACAGTAGGGGCGGCTGCTTTCAAGTCCCTCTGGCCCCGAATCTAGGAACAGCAGATGTGGCTATTTTCAAGAATGTGTAGGGCTATATTCCCGCGGTTCCCCATGTAATGAGAGCGGAGTGCTGTTTTGGGCATATAGCTCGTTTTCAATAGCTCAGCCACCTGTAATGAAACCGTATTTGGGCTCATAGCCGGATATCAGACTTGCAGCCACCTTTTAACGGGTGGCTAGAGTCTTGCAATCAGCCTATATGCCCATTTGAACTTTCACGAGGGGTGGCTGGAAGCTTTAAAAAGCGCTATATGCCCAGAAGAATTATTTCCATTTACATGGACTGTTATATGGACAGTTATACGGACGGAATGATATGGATTGAATGAGCATAATGCTTCATATAAATCATTACAACTGCTAGCTGGTGGCGATTCAAACATTGTTTATATGTGGGATCATTTCGGGGATTAGCTGCGATGTAGGATAAAAAAGATAGATTTGTAAAACTTATCCCATCCTATCACAGTCGATTTTCAGAGTCGTAGGATAAAACATGAAATTCTATCGAAGTTATCCCACATTTTCAGCCTTCTGAACACTGCGCTTTACCAGAAAGTAGGATAAAACTTGAAAGAAACATCGATTTATCCTACAAGCCAGCAGAATTGTTAACAAAAATGATAAGACGAGTGGGATAAAAAGAAAAAAATTCAAACACTTATCCTATGCATGCGCAAAATCCACTATCAGGATGGTTAAATCCGAGGATAAAAAGAAAAATATTTAAGCAATTATCATCCCCCACGAATTGTCGCAGCCGCCTCTACTGTTCCTGGATTCAGAGCCCGAGGCACTTGTACCCAGTCACACCGAAGGTGCATGCCATTGACGGGTTCTGAGGAAAACGCTACAATGCTGAATCCGACGGTGCATGAATGTAATTACTGTTCCCATCATCCTCGCCGTCGGCACGCAGACCAAGGCGTTTTCCTCAGGTTCAGTCAATGGTGGCGGTCGCCTGAAAAGCAAGTTATTTAATCTCTAGTTTATCGTCATACAGTTTATTTTGTAATATAATTGTATTAACAATTTTTTCACCTAGTCCGAAGGCAGGATAAAGCATGTCAAAAGAAAAAACAAAAAACAAAAAATCATTGAAAAGACAGGCTTTACAACTGATTTTTGTCAGTGTTCTTTTGCTGCAATTTATAACCGTACTGGTATGTTCTCGTTTTTTCCTGAAATCCACAGTAAGAAATCATAAAATATTTTATGAAAAGCTTGCCGCATACGTACAGTCTGAACTGGATATGGAGTATGTGGAAAAAATATTCCGTGAAACAAAAGAAATATATGAAAAAATCCCTGAAGAAAATCGTAAGGATCCATTTGCCGATGATTATAAGGAATATTTTATTCCTCTTTTGGATGACGACTTTTTTCAAGCAAGGAAAGTTCTGACTAACTGCAGGGAAGCCACTGATATTATTAATATAAGTCTCACATTCTATGACAGAGAAAATGTAAGGCTTGTTCTTGTTGTAGACGGAGACAAGTCCGGATACGCCTACCTCCCCGGGCAATATATCTCTAATGATAACGGTGTAGTAGAAAGCTGGGATGAGATTCAAAAAACAATAAGTTCAGATTCTTACATGCCTCTAAGCCATACTTCACTGCTTGGCTACTCTGCAACTGACTATGAGCCGCTGTATGGTCCGGACGGAACTATGATCGGATTCACAACACTTGATATAAGTCTCAACGTTCTTTCCGATAATTTATTTCTTTTCCTTACAATGTTTGTACCTACTATTCTTGCGCTATTCCTTATTCTTTCAATTATCCTTTCAAGAAGTATAGATATAAGGATAATCTCACCTATTCACTTGCTTGTAAAAGCTGCCAGAAGTTATACCGAAAGGGATAAGGTCTCCGAAGAAGAAAGCTCTGTCTTTTTTGGAAATGTAAATATTCACTCCTCTGATGAATTGGCCGAGCTTCGCGATACCATGGCTGATATGGAGCAGAATATCAACAGATCCATGAAAGAAATCAGACTTGTCAGCGCTGAAAAAGAGCGAATCGCAGCTGAGCTTGATATCGCTGCCCAGATTCAGCAGTCAGCACTGCCCACAGACTTCTCCATAAATGAAAATGTAGATCTGTGTGCCTCAATGACCCCTGCAAAAGAAGTTGCAGGAGACTTCTATGACTTCTTTATGATCGACGAGGATCATCTTGCCATGATCATAGCCGATGTATCCGGAAAAGGCGTACCTGCGGCCCTCTTTATGATGAAAGGAAAAGAACTCCTTAAGATCAGAGCCGAGAAAGGTGGAAAACCATCAGAAATACTTGGATATGTCAACAATGCTCTCGCAAAAGGTAACGACAATGCCATGTTCATAACTGTCTGGCTTGGAATACTTGAAATAAGTACAGGTATAATTACTGCCTCTAATGCTGGGCACGAATACCCATTTATTGCCGATGAAAATCAGGTCTTTAGCATATATAAAGACCCTCACGGCGCTTTTTGCGGTGCCTTTGAGGGCCTTGAATACGAAGACTATGAGATTAAAATCACGAAAGGCGGAGGCATATTCCTCTACACCGATGGCGTTGCCGAAGCTAAAAGAGCTGATGATAAGATGTTCGAGACAGATCGCATTGAAAGCTGCCTAAACGCTCATAAAGGCTCATCTTCTCAGGAGCTACTGACCGCTATCACCGAAGCTATCAACGACTTCACCTCAGGCGAAGAGCAATACGATGACATTACTATGCTGTGCCTTTTACTAAAGTAATGCCGTCTTTGATAAGCCAACACCAGCATTAAGCCAATCCATTTTCACAATTATTCCCAGGCTTTTACTTCCCACCTGTAAAGTAGTCGTCATTCTTACCGGGGTTACTCTTCGGCCCCATTGGTTTTGGAGCATTTTTAAGATGCTCCATCATTTTTTTATATTCCTCAGAATCGACACCGCCTGACACAAATTCAAGGTCATTATCAGAAATCTTTTTCATTTCCATCTCCTTATTAGCCATAATAATTACCTCCATCGTAACTTTTTTGGTTACCATTATATACGAGGCATTTTCCTCTATACTGTGCCTTATTCTAATGTAAAGCACGCCACTTACGCCAGTCCTGCGCCTTCATTCTCACCCTCTTTATTCTTAAGGGCACTAAAACAGTCATTGCCGCCAGGACTATTCTTTGGTGCCAGTGCATCCGGTATTCTCTTCATCTTTGCATTGTTATTAAGGATAGTCTCCATACCGACTCCGCCGGTAACATATTCAAGATTACTATCAGAAATAACTTTCTTATCTATATCCATATTATTCATGATCTTTACCTCCATCATATCTTTGTTTCTGTTACCATTATATACGAGCCATTTTCCTACATGGCAAAAAAGAATCATAAAAAAGTATTACCAATTTATAAACAAAAACTTCCCTTGCAGCCGCGGGGCGGCTACAAAGGAAGTCTATTTTTACAAAATGTCTCAGACCTGTGTTGTTACAAAGATGTCGTAGATGGCGCTTATGGCTTTTTCAAAGTCGCGGGTTTCTACGCCGATGATGATGTTAAGCTCTGATGAGCCCTGGTCGATCATACGGACGTTTACGCTGGCATGTGCAAGTGCTGAGAAGATTCTTCCGGCAGTGCCTCGTGTTGATTTCATGCCGCGGCCTACTACTGCGATGAGTGCAAGGTCTGATTCGATCTCGAGCATGTCAGGTCTTGCAAGTCTGTGAATCTCTGATACTACTGCCTGCTCTTTTTCAATGAACTCATCCTGCTGAACAAATACTGTCATAGTATCAATTCCTGATGGAACATGCTCAATTGAAATATTCTGATCTTCAAATGCCTGAAGTACTTTTCTTACAAAGCCAACCTCAGAGTTCATCTGATCCTTTAAGATATTTACGCAGCAAAAACCTTTTTTGCCGGCAATACCGGTGATAACATATTTGGACTTTTTAGCTGTTGACTCTACAATCCATGTTCCTGGATCCTCAGGCTTATTGGTATTTCTGATATTGATCGGGATTCCTTCTTTTCTGACAGGGAAGATTGCATCTTCGTGAAGAACTGAAGCACCCATGTATGCAAGCTCTCGAAGCTCTGTGTAAGTTATTGTCTCGATGTGCGGTGGCTTCTCAATGATCCTTGGATCAGCAACCAAAAATCCTGATACGTCTGTCCAGTTCTCATAGACATCTGCCTTTATGGCCCTTGCTACGATAGAACCTGTAATATCTGAGCCTCCTCTTGAGAAGGTCTTGATGCTTCCATCAGGATAAGCTCCATAAAAGCCAGGGATAACAGCCTTTGGAGATTTCTCAAGCTTTTTGGCCATCTGCTTGTTGGTCTTTTCTCCATCGAACTCTCCGTTCTTATCAAAAGATACTACTGTTGCAGCATCAATAAATTCATAGCCAAGGTATGCAGCCATGATAATACCGTTCAAGTACTCGCCGCGGCTTGCAGCGTAGTCCTTTCCGGCTGCTGCCTTAAAGTTCTTTTCTATGGTCTTAAACTCGTTTGAAAGGTTGAGCTTGAGTCCAAGTCCTTTTATGATCTCATCATATCTTGCTTTGATGTCTGATAGCTGTTTTGAAAAGTCTTTTCCTGCCTCTGCAAGAGCATATGTCTTGTAAAGCATATCCGTAACTTTAGTGTCCTTGGAATTTCTTTTTCCTGGTGCTGAAGGAACCACATAAACCCTGTCAGGATCAGACTTTATGATATTTCCTACTTTTTCAAACTGTTCGCTGCTGGCAAGTGAACTTCCGCCAAATTTAACTACTTTTTTCATAATATTCTCCTAAAAAATAATAGCTATTTTTAATACATTCTTATATAACCTTTAACACTATCAAGCTTCCAAAGCTTCTCTTCAAAATCCTTTTCAGAAATAAGATCTGTAACAAATGCAAATTCACCGGAAATGCTGTTTCTTTTTACAACGTCGATATCTGATCCAAAGAGCTCAATTGCCTGGTCCTTAAGGGATTCAGAAACTCTCACAAAGAATCTTCTGACAGCGTTGTCCTTTGAAGTGAGCTTAGCCTTTTCAGAATTCATGTTAACTTCGATATGTTTGCCCTTATGCTTGACCATATCGATAACATCGGCAACTACAGCGCTTGCTGTGGCGTTTTTACCTGCGCCCTTTCCATAGAACATTACATCACCCAGCATGTTTCCATGAACATTTATCGCATTAAATACACCATTAACATTGGCAAGCGGATGCTCATAAGGAATAAGGAATGGCGCAACAATAGTAAAGAAGCCATTCTCATTTCTTTTACACATAGCAAGGAGCTTGATGGCCATATTAAGTGCACGCGCATACTCAAAATCTTCAATTGAGATGTGTGTGATGCCCTCAGTGTAGATATCTTCATAATCCACATGTTTGCCACTCATAAGGCTTGAAAGGATGGCAATCTTACGGCATGCATCATATCCTTCTACATCAGCTTCAGGATTTCTTTCTGCATATCCCTTTTCCTGAGCCTTTTTAAGGACTGTTGCAAAGCCTACTCCCTCTTTATCCATCTTGGTAAGAATATAGTTTGTAGTGCCGTTTAAGATACCTGTAATTGAGTCAATCTTCTCATGCTTAAGGGAATCATTTATTGAACGAAGAACCGGTATTCCACCACCCACACTTGCTTCAAAAAGATAGCTTACTCCATTTTTCTTTGCAAGCTCCACAAGTTCCGGTCCATGAGCTGCAACAAGCTCCTTATTGGATGTGCATACACATTTGCCCTTGGAAAGAGCCTGTTTTTCAAAAGTAAATGCGGGTTCAATACCACCCATGGTCTCGCAAATAACGTCTACTTCAGGATCATCCAAAATAGTATTGATATCGTGAACTACCTGTGATTCATGCTTATCCCCAGGGAAATCGCGCAAATCAAGAATATACTTAAGTTCTATCTTTTCACCGGCGCTTTTTGCAACTTCATTTGCATTAGTATCCAATACTTCAACTACGCCGCTACCAACTGTGCCATATCCTAATACTGCTACTTTTGCCATGTCTTCCTCCAAAATTGTATCTATTATGTAAAAGTTGCACTTCGTCCCGTAATGTGTACCTTGTGGACTCCGTCAGCTTTTTCCATCTTATTTATCATGTCCATGATATCTCTTGTGGTGGGAAGGACCTGAATAGTTATAGAAATGGATGCCACACCATTAAGTGGGATTGATTGATGAATCGTAAGTATATTGGCTCCAAACTCAGCGATGAGTCCAAGCACATAAGATAACAGCCCCACCTCATCATTCATCTGGAAAGTGAGTGTCAGGGTAGTTCCCTGCAGGCTATCGTGGAATTCATAGATATCTTCTTTATATTTGTAAAAAGAACTTCTGCTGATTCCGACTCTGTCAGCAGCTTCATTTACAGTTTTTACTTTACCGGATTCCAGAAGCTTTTTGGCATCTACAACCTTTAAAAGCACCTCTGGCACCGCTTGCTTTTTAATTACATAAAAACCGGTATCCTGCTCCATTTTCCTTCTCGCTTACATTTTTTAATATTTGTTTTTCTACCACGGACATTTGTATGTACTGGAAAGAATTTTAGCACATTAAAGTTTTAAAGACAAGAGGCAAAATTAAATTTTTAGTTTTTTTACTTCAAAGAATCAAGCTTTTCTTTATTTATCTTTCCTTCAGCTATTGTGCCATTAACCCAGAGCTTGAGTGCCTCAACTGTAGCATCTATATGTTCAAGCTGCTTCTGGATATTTGCAAAATCTTCAAGCTCGTCATCAGATATCTGTCCATCGGCTGTTATCTCTATGAGTCTGTCTTTCTGACGTTCAAGCGAATTGAGAGATGAAAGCATTCCAAGTACTATCTCTGAAAGTGATGATATTTTTACCTCAGGCACAGATGTCTTTCCAATAGCACATTCATGAGTGCAGTAATAATTACAAAGATCAGGTCTCTTATAGGCTTTGGCCATAAGAACAACGTCCTCAGGATATATATTTGTTTTGCCTGTTTCCATCTTCTCAAGACTGCTCTCTGAAATGCCTTCCATAAGTTCACTGGCCTGAGCTCTTGACAATCCAAGATTATCCCTGCATTCAAAGTAAATGTTTTTATTTTCCTTAATAGATCTTTTTCCCATATAAACCTCCAACTAACACACTGCTTGAATCCATTTCTACTAATTCTACAATACATCTTAGCCCATGTCACCACTTACAGACGCAATCTCACTTATTTCGTATCTTTTTTCACATATTAATGCAGAAAGCCATGACACGGGGAATGTCATGGCTTCCTAAACGCTTATAAAAGGAAAGAGTAAAATATGAAGATAAACTTATAAAAAATAAGTCACCTCATCAAATTAAAACAACGAATTGTTGTACAAAAAATCAACCTTTTACTGCTCCAGCTGAAACTCCTCCTACAATATACTTAGAAAGGATAAGGTATATTACGATAACAGGGAAAATAGATGCTGCAATCATAATGTATATCTGACCCATATCAAATCTAAGCCAGTCAGCTCCTCGAAGCTGAGCGATCATAACAGGCAAAGTCTTCTTTGTGTCTGTATGTAAGATAAGAGCTGGTGTGAAGTAGTTATTCCAGCTACCTACAAAGCTGAATATCATCTGAACGCTGATAGCAGGCTTTATAAGCGGAATAATAATTGTGTTAAATGTTCTGAACTCACCTGAGCCGTCAATTCTCGCCGCCTCAACCAGTGATAATGGAAGGTTACTCTCCATGTACTGTTTAAGGTAGAAATAAGTAATAGGTGAAGCAATTGCCGGTAAGATAAGTGGAATAATTGAGTCATCCAGTTTCATTCTGTTAATGAGCTGTAAGAAACCAAGTGCTGTAACCTGTCCAGGAATCATCATAATTGCCAGGATGAATGCAGCAATCGCATCTCTTCCTTTAAATCTGTATGTATTAATCGCATATGCTGTCATAGCTGAGAAGTATACGCAAAGAATACTTGTACAAACTGAAACTGTAATACTGTTTGCAAAACCTCTTGCAATAGGAATAGTTCCTGTTATAAGGCTATTCCAGTTATCTAAAAGATGTGTGCTTGGAAGAACTGTAAATCCAAGTGTCATCTCTGAATGTGATCTTGTTGAATTAATAAGCAATATATAAAACCAAATGAGACATAAGAATGAGAAGAAAACAAGCACAATATATGCAATAGTTCTTCTTGCTCCTATAGGAAGTCCATGGGTTTTAGCCGCTGTCTGATTTTCCATAATCCCTTTTCCTCCTTAGTCTTTGTCCTTTGAGCTGTTAATTCTAAATACAACCAGACTCAAAATACCAGTTACTATGAATAAGAATACTGACAAGGCACCACCACGGCCAACGTCCTTACTTGTAAGGTATCTGTTGAGCAACATGATAACTGTGGTAAGAGAATCTGTAGGATTACCTCTACCATTTGTCAGGATCTGAGGAACATCAAACATCTGCAGACCACCGATAAGAGATGTTATAAGTACATATGTGAAAATAGGCTTAAGGATAGGCATTGTGATCTTAAAGAATACCTGTGAAGCTGTTGCCCCATCCACCTGCGCTGCCTCATAAAGTGAAGCATCAATACCAAGCATTCCAGCCATCAAAAGAATTGTTGTATTACCGAACCACATAAGGAAGTTCATAAGCATTACAAGAGCTCTTGATGCAACTACGTACTGGAAAAATTTAAATGGTTCTTTAATAAAACCAACGCTTAAAAGAATCTGATTTACAGGGCCTGAATCTGAGAACAAAGCAAAGAACAACATAGAGAATGCTGATGCCATGATCAGGTTAGGCATGTAAATTACTGTCTTGAAGAATCTCTGTCCCTTAAGACGAAGAGATGGATCAGAGAACCAGTAAGCAAGTAAAAGAGCTATAGTGATCTGTGGAATAAAACCACCAACCCACATGATCAGTGTATTTATCAAATATTTCCAAATTTCCGGTGAGTTAAGAAGATTAATATAGTTGTTGATTCCAACAAAGTTAGGTCCTATCTGCTTAAGACCGGAACGATAATTTTCAAAGAAACTGTTATAAATTGTTGAACATAGTGGAATTAAACTAAAAATTACATATGTTACAAAGAATGGTATAAGAAAGATGTATCCCCATCTGTTAAACTTAACCACGTTAGAATTGGACTTCTTTTTGTCCATACTCCCGTACCTCCGCGATATTTTACTCTTTAAACCCAAAGCGTTTTAAAGAATTGCCTGCCGGCGAACCGGCAGGCAGTTTATTAGGCAATAATCTTAAGAATGATTATCTTGTAAGTTCAGGATATCTCTGAAGTGCTAATGTGTAGAACTGCTCAAGAGCTTCATCATATGTAGCGAAGTTGCCGTTGATGTAGTCGCCCATAGCTGTCTGGAAGTCACCAAGAAGACCCTGATCATAAGCTGTAAGGTTAGCCATATCGATGTTATCAGCACCAGCGCAGAACATCTTAAGAGGGTTCTGTCCGCCAAGAACTGCATTTGAGTATGATGTATCAGCTGCAAGACCTTCCATAACTGGTCTGTTGTTTACGAAATCATTGTCCTTAAGAACGATGTCCTTCATAACTTCTGGATCGCATGTCATCTTTCTCATGATATCTGCTACAAGGTTAGCATTATCTGTTCCAGCTGCTGCGCAGATCCATGTACCGCCCCAATAGAAGCCCTGAGGTCCTTCTGTAGCAGCCCAGCCGCCATCATGTGCAACAGAACCTTCTACATCAGCTGCCATACAGAAATCGATAAGCCAAGCTGGTCCAAAGTAAGCAAATACCTTTCCTTCAGGATAGAAGCCCTTGTTCCAGTCTTCGCCCCACTGTCCCCAAGTGTTGCAGTAGCCAGCGTCAGCAAGTTTCTTAGAATCTTCAACCCATTTCTTAAGGTTGTCATCAACCTGGATCTTTGTTCCGTCTACCCAAGGAAGTTTAGCATTGTTCTGATATACACGGAATGTATCAGCTGTTGAAGAAATTACATCGTAGCCAGCCTTATCAAGTTCGCCTGCTGACTCAAAGAACTTATCCCAATCTGAGAACTTAGCCTGGATATCTGCAGGTTCGTCTGTTCCGAATACTTCTTTTGCAATTGCTCTGTTGTAGATCATAACGCCAGGGCAGCCCTGCCATGATGTTCCCTTAAGAACTCCGTTAGAATCTGTAACAACTGCCTGTGTGTATGCATACTGATCCTTAAGATCATCATCTGTGATTCCAAGATCCTTTACAGGAAGTGTGTAATCTGTATCTGTGTACTTAACAGCGTAGTCAGCTTCTACAAGGAAAAGGTCAACCTTATCATCTGCTGCTGCACTATCCTGTGCAAGAAGAAGCTCATCAAGTCTGTTCTGGTAAGCGTTCTCTTCGTTAGGAGTAATGAGCCAGTTAACTGTTACATCACCGATCTTACCTGTTGTTCCATCGATTACCTCATATCCTGGATAGTGATCTGTAAGACGAGACTTAAACTCTTCGTTCCATGCTGAAATGTTAAGAACTTTTCCCTCATCTGCTGGTAATTCAGCAGCTGCTTCTGTTGTTGCCTCAGCTGCAGGTGTCTCTGCTGCTGGAGCTTCTGTTGTTGTCTCAGCTGCAGGTGTCTCTGCTGCTGGAGTCTCTGTTGTAGTAGCTGTGCTACCGCATGCTGAAAGCATACCTGCTACCATAGTTGTTGAAAGTAACAATCCAAGTACTTTCTTCTTCATAACTAATGTACCTCCCTTTTATATGAGTGTTTTTTAGTATTATCTAAAACGGCTTTGCCGTCTTAAACCTTATTTAACTGTTTCAATACGCCCTACGGACTCACCCTTCTCAAGAGTCCCTTCTATAACTATCTGCTCGATCAGCGTTCCTTTCGGATTATTTATCAGATCAATCAGCTTGGCTGCTGCTGTCCTTCCAATTTTGTCTGTATTCTGAACTATTGTTGTCATCAAAGGACTTATTCGCCTTGCCAGCTCAATTCCATCATAACCGGCAATGGAAATATCTTCCGGGATGCGCAAGTTCCTCTCTCTGACTGCATTAAATCCGCCAAACGCTGCAAAGTCATCAGGATAAAGAATACATGTCGGTGGATCAGGAAGATCAAGAAGCTTTTTGGTAGCTTCATAAGCCTTCTCAGTATCTCTGTAAGGACTTCCCACAATATATTCATCCGGAACGTTTATACCAAGTTCCTGCAATGTATTGTAGAAACTTGCCAATCTGCTCTGTGTAACGGCGGTATTTTCATAACCGTGTACATAAGCTATCTTCCTATGTCCCATTTCATATATATAAGTAACTAAATCCTTAATACCTTTTATATTGTCAGACATGATCGATATTCTATTGAAGAAAGAGTGGTCGATAGTGACAACAGGAATGTTGCTCTTAATAAGCTCATCCACTTGCGGATCTGAAAAATCAACACAGGCAATTACCACACCGTCAAATCCTCTGTAGATTGCGTGAGATAAATAGCTCATATTGTTGCGGGTCTTATCACCATTAATAAAGGTGATATCGAAACCTTCCTGCTCCGCTTTCTTTTTGAAACTATCAAGAACATGTGAAAAGTAATCATGCGTAAGGCCGCTGTTTGCCTCATCAACAAAAAGGACTCCTATGTTATTGGTTCTGTTTGTCTTGAGCGCCTGGGCCGCAGCATTGGGATGATACCCAAGCTGTTCAGCGATTTCTCTGACACGTTCTTTTGTTTCTTTACTTATATCACTATGATCATTAAGGGCCTTGGAAACGGTCGCAACCGACACTCCGCAAGCCTTAGATATGTCTTTGAGTGAAACCATTCTCTTTGTCATTTGTACCTTTTCACATACACTTAATCGTTTTCGTGATTTCAATATACATCATTTTGACTTTCAAATCAAGTATCATTAATACTTTTTTGTGCACATTATATAATTTTGTTTGTTTTTTACAAATTCATTATCGCTTTTTCATACATTATTCTGAACTTGTACATAGTTTGTTCATTTTTGATTTAAACGTTTTCGATATAATTCAGGTTCTACGCTTCTTTTGTGGAAACGATTTATCTATTTTAATTACCCTTAGGTTTTGTGCGGCATTCAGGTGAATCTTTTTTCGATTTTTTCTATTGCATTCCATCAACTTGCCATATATAATGTCACTAGGAAATTATCTTAAACGTTTAAGTATTAGGAGGTCGATATGAAATACGGTTACTTTGACGACGCAGCTCGTGAATACGTCATCACTACCCCAAAGACTCCCCTTCCCTGGATCAACTACCTCGGGAATAAAGAGTTCTTTTCACTAATATCCAACACTTGTGGCGGTTATACATTCTATAAGGATGCCAAGCTTTTAAGACTCACAAGATATCGCTATAACAACGTGCCTTATGACAACAATGGTAAATACTTCTATATTAAAGATGTAACAGATGCCGCTAACACTGTTGTATGGAATCCGGGTTGGCAGCCGGTCAAGACAAAGCTTGACAGCTACGAATGTCGTCACGGCCTTGGATATAGCAAGTTCACATCATCCAAAAATGATGTTGAAGCAAAGCTTTTAACATTCGTTCCTATGAATGACAACTGTGAGATTTCAAAGCTCACTATCACAAATAACAAGAGCACAGCAGCTAAATTGTCACTCTTTTCTTATGTAGAATGGTGCCTTTGGAATGCTGACGATGATATGAAGAACTTCCAGAGAAACCTTAGCACAGGTGAAGTTGAAGTTATTGACGGCGGATCTTTTATCTTCCACAAGACAGAGTACAGAGAGCGTCGTAACCACTATGCTATCTACGGTGTAAATGCTAAAGTTGATGGATTCGACACTAGCAGAGATGCTTTCCTTGGTGCATACAACGGCCCTGACAGCCCTGATGTAGTTGCAGAAGGAAAGGCAACAAACTCAGTTGCAAGCGGATGGTCTCCTATTGCATCTCAGCAGATCAACCTTGAGCTTGCTCCTGGCGAGTCCAAGACTTTCATCTTTACACTCGGTTATATCGAGAATCCTGAAGATGATAAATGGGAAGCTCCTTCTGTTGTTAATAAAAAACCTGCATTCAAGATGCTTGACAGCTACAAGACAGAGGAAGCTGTTGATAAAGCTCTTAAAGAGCTTTGTGATTACTGGGATAACCTCCTTGGAATCTACCATATTTCTTCTAAGAATGAGAAGGTTGACAGAATGGTCAACATTTGGAACCAGTATCAGTGCATGGTTACATTTAACATGTCACGTTCTGCTTCCTATTATGAGTCAGGAATCGGCCGTGGAATGGGCTTTAGAGATTCATGTCAGGATCTTCTGGGCTTTGTTCACCTTATTCCGGACAGAGCAAGACAGCGTATAATTGATATCGCTTCTACTCAGTTCCAGGATGGTAGCGCATATCATCAGTATCAGCCACTTACCAAGAAGGGTAACTCCGATATCGGATCTGGCTTCAATGATGATCCACTCTGGCTCATTGCAGGAACAAGCGCATATGTGAGAGAGACAGGTGATCTTTCTATATTAAAAGAGATTGTGCCTTTCGATAACGATATGAGTGTTGCAAAGACACTTATGGAACACTTAAAGTGCTCACTTAACTTCACTATCACTCACAAGGGACCTCATGGACTTCCTCTTATCGGAAGAGCTGACTGGAACGACTGCCTGAACCTCAACTGCTTCTCAGAGCACCCAGGTGAATCATTCCAGACATTCGGACCTTCTGAAGGACCTGTTGCAGAATCTGTATTCATTGCCGGAATGTTCGTTAAGTACGGTGAAGAGTACGCTCAGCTCGCTGAACTCTTAGGCGATGATGCTGAAGCAAAGCGCGCAAGAGACGAAGTTAAAAAAGTTTATGACGCTGTGCTCGATGCAGGTTGGGACGGCGAATGGTTTGTTAGAGCATATGATGCTTACAGCAACAAAGTTGGTTCAAAAGAATGTGAAGAAGGTCAGATCTACATCGAGCCTCAGGGCTTCTGCGTTCTCGCAGGAATCGGTGTTAAGGAAGGCCTTGCAGCTAAGGCTCTTAAGAGCGTTGAAGAAAGACTTGATACCAAGTATGGCGTAATGATCCTTCAGCCTGCTTACACAAAATATCACCTTGAACTTGGTGAAGTAAGCTCATATCCACCGGGATACAAGGAAAACGCAGGTATCTTCTGTCACAACAATCCTTGGGTTTCTATTGCTGAGACAGTTCTTGGCCACGGAAACAGAGCTTTTGAGATCTATAAAAAGACATGTCCTGCTTATATTGAAGACATCAGCGATGTTCACTGCACTGAGCCTTATGTATATTCTCAGATGGTTGCAGGAAAAGATGCTAAGTTCTTCGGACAGGGTAAGAACAGCTGGCTTACAGGTACTGCTGCCTGGACATTTGTTAATATCTCACAGTACATCCTTGGTGTATATCCTACTCACAACGGTCTTTCAATAAACCCTTGTGTACCTGAGGACTTTGGTGACTTTACACTCACAAGAAAGTACAGAGATGCCGTTTATACAATCGATGTTAAGACAAATGGTTCACAGAGCGGAGTTAAGAAGCTCACTGTAAATGGCAAAGAGATTGAAGGAACTGTAATTCCTTACGAAGCAGGAGTAAAAGAATACAAAGTTGAAGTTATCATGTAATCTTATTTCATAAAAACTATCGACCACAAAACTTAATTTTCATAAAAAAATTATACTTTTTTATACCTCTTTTAAGAAGTGCCTAAAAGCCGCATGAATTCTGATTCAAAACAGATTTGTGCGGCTTTTTGCATATCGACTTTATCTACTTTTTTTTGATAAAATTACTTCGCCGATAAGTTATCAGGAGGGGTAGTATGGTAACACATGACGATTCTTTTGTAAGCGGATTTAAGGTCTACAATGGCTTAACTTCTTTTGATGATGACTCTTTTGAAAAAGAGCTTACTAAGTGTGAATCTTTAGGACTGAAACCGGAGGTCCTTCGCAAATATAATTTCAACGCACTTCAGCTTGCAGAGATCAGAAAAGGTCTGGAAGCTGATATTGATGTAAAAAAATATCTGAATCCCAAATTATCCTGGCTCGAAATGGAGGAAATGCGTCTTGAAGCTATTCAGGGAATAGACATGACCTCCTATCGTGAGCAGAACTTTAACAGCAGTCAGATATACCAGATAAGGCGCGGCATTTATGAAAATGTCGATGTATCTCTTTATGCAAAAAAAGAATTTCTTGCTGAACAGATGAAGCAAATAAGAAAAGGTCTTGTTTTCTCTAAAAATTTCCCGGTGATCTTCTATCTCGATCCTGAATTTGATTTTCTTCAGATGAGAGAAATAAGAAAGGGCCTTGAAGCACAGATCGACGTTGCAGATTACGCTCACGTTGATATTCCTTACCTCAAAATGCGTGTTGTCCGCGAAAGCGCTGAAGATGGATTTTTCCTCACTGAAGAACAGATCAAGAATTATTCCTATGGAATCCTGGACCAGCTCCATAAGGCTTTCCTTGATGGCGTTGATCTTACAGATTATATTGCCCAGAAATATGACGCAGACCAGTTGGAGGAAATCCGCTCTGCCCTTGTTGAAAACCTCCCGATCGATGATTATATTTCGCCGGATATCAGAAGTGATGCCATCCACGAAATACGTCTCGGCATAGAAAATGGTGTCATTGTAGACCAGTATGCAAATGTTGCCTTTAACTGGCAGCAAATGCGTGAGATGCGACTTGGTCTAGAGCACGGCATTGATATTACGCCTTTATGCCAGCCACTTTACTGGGCAGACCAGATGCACGAGCTAAGGCTCGGCCTTGAGGAAGGCATTGATATATCCAAGTATTCATCAATGATGTACACAGCAAAAGACATGCGCCGTGTCCGTCAACAGTTGATGCTTGGCACTTTTGTTGATAAAGCGGATGCTACTTTAAAAGCCAAAGAACCTGCCGCAAAAAGTAGTAAAGAAGAAGTCCTTCTCTATATGCTTGAGCATAAGGATGACTTTATTTCTTTTACCCACGAAAGAATGCTGTGCTGGTTCAAGCCGATAGATGTCCCGCAGATAAAAGAGTATACCGAAGATATCATCATGAGTTTTCTGACAAAATGCGGTATTTCTTTTGGTATAAACAGGCAGGAAATAAAAAGGATCGCAAAAGAAGGAAAAACAGGCAAAGAACAACTGGTTGCATCCGGAATTGATGCCGTCAACGGAAATGACGGCTACTACGAGTACTTTTTTGACCTGCCAAAAGAATGCGAGCTGTCTGAAAATGAAGATGGAACCGCTGATTTTTCAAATTTAGACTCTCTGATAAAAATAAATGTAGGCGATGTAATTGCCAAATATCACCGCTCTACCCTTGGTACGGACGGCTTTGACGTATTCGGAAAGAAGCTCTTTGCCAAAAAAGGCCGTGAGATTCCTATGCTAAAAGGCGCAGGTTTCATGGTATTAAACGACAAAGTTACTTATGTTTCCAGATATACCGGCGCTCTCTCAATGCACGATGGCAATATATTCATAAAGAAAATTCTTGTAATGAGTGAAGTTAAGATTACAGACAAGGTCGTAAGATACGATGGAACTGTGTTCATTACAGGTGATGTCAACTCAGGTTCAGAGATCCGTGCATCAGGAGATATTGTCATAAGTGGCCACATGGAGAGCTCTCTTCTTGTAAGCGGAGGAAATGTCTCCATTAAGGGCGGCGCCACATGCCCTGTCCGCGGAGGTATTGACGCAAAAGGCAATGTATCTGCCAAATTCCTGGAGGGTGTGAAAGTTAATGCCATGAATGTCTATGCCAACTCTTTTGTAAACTGCAATATTCTCGCAAAAGGAATAGTAAAGACTTTTGGAAAAGACGGAGTAATATACGGCGGAACAACACAGAGCTTTTTAGGTATTGAAACGGCCAACCTAGGAAGTAAGGGCGGCGCTAAAACCATAGTAAGTCTTGGAGCTGTTGACAATCTTTATGCTGACCATATGCAGAGAAAAAAAGAGCTTGAAAGAGACAACGAAGAGCTGCAGACTCTTGAAACAGAAAAGATAAGACTCAATGAGCTTGGCGTAAAAAACAGGGAAATGCTCCAATGGAAAATCAGGATAAGTGCAGCTGTCGATGTAAAGAAAAAAATGATAAATGAGCGTATTGCTGAAATAAAAGCTATTGAAGAGACGCTAAATAAAAGTGCGAAAGCAACAGCTTCTATCAGCAACCATATATATGCAGGTGTTATTTTTGTTATCGGTGGGGTTATCCACAAAATTGATCAGGATAAGCCACTTTACTCCACAACTACGGTAAGAGTAGACGGCAAACGCGAGAATATAATTATTGTTTAATTTTTTGGTCATTTCTTTTTAAGTTAAATTTTAGGTTCAAGCTCCATAATGCATGCATAAACAAAAAGCAAATCATTTAGGAGATTACTTAAGATGAAAAAGAATTATGTCAAAAAACTGATATCTACTGCAGCTATAACAGTAATGTGCGCATCACTTGCTGCCTGCGGTCAGGAAAGTACAGTTTCAACTCAGGATGCCCAGGCTGAAAGCAGTGTTGAAGCACCTGCAGAAGCTGGTGAAAAAGACATGGCTCAGGGCGAAGCGCCTGCAGATAATAAGGAAGGTGAAAAGCCTGAAGGCGAAGCACCTGATGGAGAAAAGCCTCAGGGCGAAGCGCCAGACGGAGCACCTGGCGGCGGCCCCGGAGGAGAAGGCGGTGGTGGCTTTGGCGGCGGAAGCAGCAGCGCTGATATAGATTATTCAGGTGCAGTTGAGATCACATCAGCCGACTCTCAGGATTCAAAGACATATTCAACAAGTACAGTTGATCAGAGTGCTCTTTTGATCGCAACTTCTGAAGACGTAACAATAACTAATCCAACTGTAGAAAAGACAGGAGATTCAGACGGTGGCGACAACTGTAACTTCTATGGACTTAACGCTGCTGTCCTTGTAAAAGACGGATCAACAACTACTATTACAGGTGGAACTATCACTTCTGACGCAGACGGCGCAAACGGCGTATTTTCTTACGGCGGTAACGGCGGACAGAACGGCGCTTCAGGAGATGGCACAACAGTTATCATTTCAGATACATCCATTACAACAACTGGTGACGGTTCAGGCGGTATCATGACAACAGGTGGCGGTATAACAAAAGCTTCCAACCTCACTGTTGAGACCTCAGGCCAGTCTTCTGCTGCTATCAGAACTGACAGAGGAGGCGGAACTGTTACAGTAGATGGCGGAACTTATACAACAAACGGACTTGGATCACCTGCAATCTACTCAACTGCAGATATCACCGTTTCTAACGCAACACTCACTTCAAATCTTTCAGAGGGTGTATGCATAGAGGGTATAAACTCCATTACACTTAACGATTGTGACATGACCGCAAATAACACTGACACTAATGGTAATGCGACATTCTACGACACTATTATGATCTACCAGTCAATGTCAGGTGATGCAGACAGCGGAACATCTACATTCACAATGAACGGCGGCTCACTTACAAGTAAAAATGGTCACGTATTCCACGTTACAAATACAAACGCAGTTATCAATCTTTCAAGCGTAAGCATCAACAACAAAGATTCAGATAACATCCTTCTTTCTGTATGTGCAGACGGATGGACCGGCGACAATAATATAGCTACACTTAATGCAGATGACCAGATTCTCTCCGGAACAATTCTTGTTGGAGACGATTCTGAATTCACACTAAACCTCACAAACGGATCAACCTTTGAAGGAGCTATCGACGGTAACATAACAAACGCAGACGGCGAGACAGTGTCAACAAAGGTCGGCACAGTATCAGTAAGTATCGACTCAAGCAGTACCTGGACACTTACCGCTGACACTTATATCACATCCTTCGACGGCGACGCATCAAGCATCATCAGTAATGGCTACACTCTTTATGTAAATGGCACCGCATTAACAGGCACAAAATAAAATCTAAAACTCCCGCGCCCTGTGGCTCAATTAGAGCCCTACGGTGTAGGGAGTTTTTTTGCATAGATTTGTGAATTACGCTGGGGATTTGCGCAAAATTTGCCATTTTACTGGCATATATGATAGAATATTTAGTCAGTCGGAGGTGAATATGAGCGCAGATAAAAAGCCCAGAAAGCACAGGCATAAGAGACATTATACTTTTATGATCATTTCAGGAGATTCTGATGGAAGCACAAAGCGACTCCATCTTAATCATTTTAAGACCCAGCTGCTTGCCTACTGTTCTTTTGCAATAGTTCTTGCACTGGTCTGCTACATTATCTACTCGGCAATGACCATAAATACTCTTAGGTCCATACAGGCTGAGCAGAAAAAACAGATTGAAGATCTCAAAGTAGAAAACAGTACTTTGGAAGCATCGAATGAGACTCTCGTAACAGAGGAACAACAACTTAGAGCAGCTCTTAATCTGAGACTGGAAAACGAACAGCAGTCAGCTGAAGAAGCTGAGACTCTGGCTGTCCCAACAGGTTTTCCGCTTACAGCGGGAGCTTCAGCACCTATTGCAGCAGTTGACGATACGAATTCTACCACTGTTACCAAGCTTACAGATGAGAATAAAGATACTGCTACCGGCAATCCTATTGTTTTATTTGAAGCTGCAGCCGGCAGCAATGTAATTGCAACAGGTACAGGCACAGTTTTATCAGTAACTACTGATGCCAAATTTGGCAATATGGTCACCATTGACCATGGCAACGGATATATCACTTTCTATAGAAACGCAGGCGATCCACTTGTTTCTGAAGGCGATGCCATAGACAGAGGTGATATAATCTTTGTGGTAAGCGATAATACCACCCTTGGATATCAGATTCAGCAGGATGATAAATTTATCGATCCTGAAGAACTAATAGAGATTAATGGTTAAATCGGAGGATAATCATGTTCGGAAACAAAAAAGACTCAGCCGAAGACAACGCATTACTGGAACAGGTTGGAACTATCATTGGCCCCGGCGCAGTAATTGAAGGCCCACTGACAACTAAAGATTCAACCAGAATTGACGGTATCATTAAGGGAAACGTAACCATCTCTGGTGCACTTATCATTGGACAGGATGGCAAGATTACCGGTACTGTATCAGCACTTAATGTATATGTTGCCGGTGAGGTTACAGGTAATATCACTGCTCCACAGGGCAAAATAGAAATAAGTGATACCGGAAAAGTTTACGGCGACATTTCCTGCAAAGGAATCATCATCGATGAAAATGCTGTTTTCCAGGGTAAATGTGAGATGACCGGTCAGGACAAGTCTTCTGCTTCTATAGCAAAAGAAAGAGCAGTTGCTGACAAGGAATCAAAAGAAGAAACAGCTGAAGAAAATAAGACAGAAACAAACTGATAATGAATTAAATAAAAAACGCTTGCCCACGGAAATTATCCAAGGCAAGCGCATTTTTTTGTTTTATTTCATTCTCTCGAAAACTAACTCGTAACCATCATCACCATAGTTAAGTGAACGGTTAACTCTGCTTATGGTTGCGGTAGACGCACCGGTCTTCTCCGCTATCTCCAGATAAGTCTTATGTTCTCTCAACATAGAAGCAACTTCAAATCTCTGTGAAAGAGAAAGAAGCTCGTTAACAGTACACAGATCTTCAAAGAAGCTGTAACACTCCTCTTTATTCTGAAGGCAAAGAATTGCATCAAACAGGTGATCTACTGCATCTGTTCTTATTTTTTTGTTCATATGCCATGTCCTCCAATTCAATATTTTTTCTGTCGCCACAACTTATCAATATTTCGTATAAAACACTTTCGTGCTTAAACATTTTATCACTCTAAATTTGTAAAGTAAAGAGGTAATTTTAATATCGGAAAAGCACTAAAAATTGTAATGATTATACGCAAAATACAAAATATGCGCTTTACTTTTGTTTTTTACTGTGCTATTGTAAATATGTTGTCATAGACTAGACAACAGAACGAATATTTTTTTATTTTTAGTGGAGGTATTACAATGAACAAAGGTACTGTTAAGTGGTTCAACAACCAGAAGGGTTACGGCTTCATCTCAGACGAGGCTGGAAATGATGTATTCGTACATTATTCAGGACTCAACATGGAAGGTTTCAAGTCTCTCGAAGAGGGCGCTTCTGTAGAGTATGATGTAATCCAGGGCGAAAAGGGACCTCAGGCCGTAAACGTAAACAAGCTTTAATTCTGAATTAGAGCAATTAATCAGACTACAAAGTGCCTTATTCTAATATATATATATTGAATTTGCAAGATTGTAACAATGATTAATAGAAAAAGCCATCTGACATTAGTCAGATGGCCTTTTTTAGCCTTGAATCACTCACATGCTGTGATCACATCTTCCATCTTCAGCTTCCCACCAAATATATCAAGCGCAGATCCAACAGTAACATCTATCTTTTCTTTTCCAAGCTTTTTCAAAGTTTTAATATCAGATATACTGCCAACACCGCCGGCATATGTGATAGGTCTTTTCCCCCAATCGGCCAGGAGCTTAACCACATTCTTTTCTATTCCGTTTTGCTTGCCCTCAACATCTGCTGCATGAACCAGAAACTCATCGCAATACTCTGAAAGTTCATCCAAAGTTTCGCTGCAAAGTTTCACATCGGTCATCTTCTGCCATCTATCAGTGACAATATAGTAAGCTGCAGGCTCATCCTTGCTTTCATCTTCTCCTGCTTTACAGGAAAGATCAAGAACTATCCTTTCTTTACCAACAGCCTTAACGAGCTTTTTCAGGTTCGTATAGCTGACCTTGCCATTTTTGAACACATATGAAGTGACTATAACATGAGAAGCACCTGCATCAATGAATTCCTGCGCATTGTCAGCAGTTATCCCGCCGCCAACCTGCAAAAGACCAGGATTAGCTAAAAGAGCTCCAAAAGCCTGTTTTTTTGTCATTTCATAATAAGGACTGTCCACAGAATTAAGAAGAATCACATGACCGCCTGAAAGCCCCAGTTCTCTATACATATTGGAATAAAATGCCGCTTCCCTTGTAGACACATAGTTCTCACTGGCCACATCTCCGGCATCTCTAAGACTGCTACCCACAATCTGTTTAACTTTTCCGTTATGAATATCAATACATGGTCTAAGCTTCATGATCATTCCTCTCATAAATAATGGCTGAAGTCCTGCTGCACATACATCCCAAAAGAGTGTGTAGTATAACTTCAGCCATATCATCAGGCAAGTACGTCACTCATGTCATACATTCCGGCAGGCTTTCCAGCAAGGTACTTGGCTGCCTCTATAGCTCCTTTTCCAAAAATAGCTCTGGAATAAGCCCTGTGAGAAAGAGTTACAACTTCGTCGTGTCCCGCAAAGATAACATCGTGATCCCCAACGATCGTACCGCCACGTACCGCTGAAATTCCTATCTCTTTTTCAGGTCTCTTTTCTCTTCTTGTGCTTCTGTCATATACATACTCGTATTCATTGCCAAGAGAATCGTTGATGCTGTCAGCAAGGGCTATTGCTGTTCCACTAGGTGCATCAAGTTTCTGATTGTGGTGCTTTTCTACTATCTCAATGTCAAATCCTGCTGCCGCAAAAAGTGGAGAAACCTCTTTTAAAACCTTCATAAGAGCATTAACACCAACAGACATATTGGCAGACTTTAAAACTGCAACTTTCTTAGATGTCTCTTTTACCTTAAGAAGCTGCTCCTCAGAAAGGCCTGTGGAACACAAAACAACAGGTGTTGATGTCTTTTCACAATAAGCCAGAAGGCCTTCTGCCGCAGAAGCATTTGAAAAATCAACAATGACATCTGCTGCCACATTGCACTCCTCAAGGCTTTTAAAAACAGGAAAATCGTAGGAGCTCTCTCCATATGCATCTACTCCTGCAACAACTTCTATATCCTTATCTTCCTTAACAAGGTCGATAATTACATGTCCCATGCGGCCATTACAGCCGTGCATTATCATTTTTGTCATATTTACTCCTCTGAAATCGTATGTTTAAACTGAGTTATACACAGATCAATTGTGGATATCTTACTTTTTTGAGCACGTTCCTGGTGATAAACGCGATCAGATAAGTCCAAACTTCTTCATCTCTGCGCGAAGCTTCTCCTGATTCTCAGGTTCCATCTCTGTAAGAGGAAGGCGAAGAGGGCCTGCCGCAAAGCCTACCATTTTAAGGGCACTCTTAACAGGGATAGGATTAACCTCAGAGAAAAGAGCTTTCACGAGAGGAAAAGCTTTGAACTGAAGCTCTCTTGCAGCTGCATAATCCCCCTCAAGACACTTCTGGCAAATCTCATGTGTCTGTCGTGGAGCGATATTTGAAAGAACTGAGATGACACCAAGACCACCAATTGACATGATAGGTACAATCTGATCATCATCACCTGAGTAAAGATCGATGCATCCTTCTGCAAGCTGCATCATCTTGGTTGTCTGTGAAATATTGCCTGTAGCATCCTTGATACCAACAATATTTTTGTATTCACGCGCAAGCTTAACAGCTGTCTCGGGAAGGATATTGCAGCCTGTTCTGCTTGGTACATTGTAGAGAATGATCGGTATATTTACCTCTTTTGCTACTGCTGAGAAATGTGCGATGAGACCGCCCTGTGTAGCTTTGTTGTAATAAGGAGTAACAAGCAGTAATCCGTCAGCACCATACTCCTCGGCAAGCTTTGAAAGCTTAACAGCTGTCTCTGTGCAATTAGAACCTGTTCCTGCGATAACAGGAATTCTTTTTGCTACCTTGTCTATACAAAACTTTACAACATCCATGTGCTCTTCCTCGCTCATGGTCGCTGCCTCTCCGGTGGTTCCGCATACGATTATGGCATCTGTTCCGTTCTCGATCTGGAACTCGATAAGACGCTCGAATTCTTCGTAATTAACCTCTCCGTTTTCCTTAAATGGTGTTGCGATTGCAACTCCTGCTCCCTTAAAAATAGCCATTTTGCCCTCCTTTTGGCTTTTGGTGCGCTAATACTGTTTTTTCAAAGAAAAAGGCTCAACAGAAAATCTGATGAGCCTATAACAATCCTGGTTAAAGCATTTGTATTGTTGATAGCGCCCCATCTTTCGATGACAGTCATACAGCTGTTTACTGCATGCCCAAGTATCCAATCCTCAGGTAATTGAACCTTTCGGCGTATTTACCTTTTTTCCTGATTCATCTGTGCCTGACACATCCACAGAAATACTCATTAAATACGCAACCTCTATCTAAACCGTCTTTAGTTGTTTTAAATACTACAACACGAAGAAAAGCGTGTCAAGAGCGCCGCACGTTTTCCAATAAAGTAGCCACTATAAACATTTTATTATTACTTTCTTAAGGAAATGAAAATGGGGTTGAACTAGAAAAAAACGCGTGCTATACTACTAAAGTTTTGAGAAATAATTGTTAATTGTATTAATTATAAGAAAGGTTTATTTATGAAGCAGACTAGAAATGATGTAAGAAACGTTGCTATTATCGCTCACGTTGACCATGGTAAAACAACTCTGGTTGACGGACTTTTAAGACAGAGTGGTGTATTCCGTGCCGGTCAGGAAGTTGTAGAACGTGTTATGGACTCCGGGGATATCGAAAAAGAGCGTGGTATTACCATCATGTCTAAAAACACAGCTATCACATATAAAGATATCAAGATCAACATCATTGATACTCCAGGTCACGCAGACTTTGGTGGTGAGGTTGAGCGAGTTCTTAAGATGGTTAACGGCGTAATCCTTGTCGTTGACGCTTTCGAAGGTCCTATGCCACAGACCAAGTTCGTTCTTGGTAAGGCAATGGATCTTGGTCTTCCTGTTATTGTATGTATCAACAAGATTGACCGTCCTGAAGCAAGACCAAACGATGTTATCGATGAAGTACTTGAGCTCCTTATGGATCTTGGTGCCGATGATAACCAGCTTGACTGCCCATTCGTATTTGCATCAGCCAAGGCTGGAACATCATCACTTTCACTTGATGAACCCGGCACAGATATGAAGCCACTTCTTGATACAATCGTTAATTATATTCCAGCTCCTGTTGGTGATCCTGATGCGAGCACACAGGTACTTATCAGCACAATCGATTACAACGAGTACGTTGGACGTATCGGTGTAGGTAAGGTTGATAACGGTGTCGTTAAGGTTAACCAGGAAGTTGTTGTTGTTAACCACCACGAGCCAGCCAGACGTATCAAGACCAAGATCAGCAAGCTCTATGAGTACGATGGCCTTGGAAGAGTTGAAGTTCAGGAAGCAAAGATTGGTTCAATCGTTGCTATTTCAGGTATCGAAGATCTGAAGATCGGTGATACACTTTGCTCAGTTGATAATCAGGTTGCTATTCCATTCCAGAAGATTTCAGAGCCTACTATTTCAATGAACTTCATTGTAAATGACTCTCCACTTGCTGGTCAGGAAGGTAAATATGTAACCAGCCGTCACCTTCGTGACAGACTTTATAAGGAACTTAACACTGACGTTTCTCTTCGTGTAGAAGATACAGATACAACAGAGACATTCAAAGTTTCAGGACGTGGTGAGCTTCACCTTTCAGTTCTTATTGAGACAATGCGTCGTGAAGGCTTTGAGTTCGCTGTAAGTAAGGCAGAGGTTATCTACCACACAGATGAACAGGGTCACAAACTTGAGCCTATGGAAAAATGCTACATTGATGTTCCTGATGAATTCTCAGGAAGCGTTATCCAGAAGCTCGGTGAGAGAAAAGGTGAGCTTGTAAACATGGGTGCCGGAAACGGTGGATACACTCGTCTTGAGTTCAACATTCCTTCACGTGGACTTATCGGATACAGAGGTGAGTTCATGACTGATACAAAGGGTAATGGTATCATCAACACAATCTTCGACGGATATGCTCCTTATAAGGGAGATATGAATTACCGTAAGACAGGTTCAGTCATCGCTTTCGAGACAGGTGAAGCTACAGCATACGGTCTTTTCAATGCTCAGGATCGTGGACAGCTCTTCATCAAGACAGGTGATAAGGTTTACTCAGGAATGGTTATCGGAACAAGTGGTAAGTCTGAGGACGTTGAGGTTAATGTCTGCAAGACAAAGCACCTTACAAATACAAGAACATCATCTTCTGATGAAGCTCTTCGTCTTGTTCCACCTAGGATCATGTCCCTTGAGCAGTGCATCGAATTCATCGATAACGATGAGCTTTTGGAGGTAACACCTACAAGCCTTCGTATCAGAAAGAGAATCCTTGATCCTACTCTTCGTAAAAGAGCTGGCTTCAAGAAATAATTCTTTTTTGCAAGCAGGACACAGTAAACTGTCAAAATATACATTGTAAATTAGGGAGAGTGTTCTGATGGATGCAATTAGCATACATCAGAGTACTCTCTTTTTGTATATGCGTAAGTATTGCTTTGAATAACTTTTAAGAAATAGGTAGGTAATCGGCTACGTACGCCACCATTGACTGAACCTGAGGAAAACGCCTTGGTCTGCAAGCCGACGGTGATGATGATGGGAACAGTAAAATTTCACGCACCGTCGGAACCAGCATTGTAGCGTTTTCCTCAGAACCCGTCAATGGCAAGCACCTTCGGTGTGGCTGGTTTTTATGCCTCAGGATCCAATTCCGAGAACAGTAGGGATGGCTACTTTCAAGAGCGTGTAGGGCTATATTTTCATTTTACTGTGAGAATTTATTATGATACGCCTTGCGATTACAGAATCCATGGCCTAATCAGCAGATTTCAAATGTCTAGGTCATGTTTTTTGTCATGATACGCCCTGCTATTACAGAATTCATGACCTAATCAACGGATTTCATAAGTCTAGGTCATGTTTTTTGTCATGGAATCGCTCTGCCATTACAGAATCCATGACCTAATCAACGGATTTCATAAGTCTAGGTCATGTTTTTTGTCATGGAATCGCTCTGCTATTGCAGAATCCATGACCTAATCAGTGGATTTCATAAGTCTAGGTCATGTTTAGATAGCTCGTCCACCCGGCTTTGGGCATATAGCATGATATCGAGCTTGCAGCCACCCCTCATCATAGCTTTTATCGCAGGCATTTGGGCATATACGGCGATTATCCGTCCGCAGCCACCATTTTAACGGGTGGCTCGAGTCTTGAAATCGGCCTATATGCCCAGTTGACCTTCATGAGGGGTGGCTGGCCTCGCAAAAAGTTGCTATAAGGACAAATTAGTAAAAATCTTAGGTGGCTGGAAGCTCTAAAAAGCGCTATATGCCCAAAGCAATTTCTATTGGTTGCCGATTCAAATTGGATAAATGTGAGATTAACTGAGATGTGGGATAAGATCAAAAAAACTGTAACGTTTATCCTATTATGTCCTAGTGATACTGCTGTGATGTAGGATAAAAGCGAAAGAATTATAATACTTATCCTATTCTATCCAAGCCGATTTTCAGAGACGCGGGATAAAACCAGGAATTCTATTGAAGTTATCCTACATTTTCAGCCTTTGAGCACTGCGCTTGAATGAAAAATAGGATAAGCGCGATAAAAACCACCGAATTATCCCACAAATCAGCAGAATTGTTAACAAAAATGATAAGAATAGTGGGATAAAAAGCGCTAAAATCAAGCAGTTATCCTACATCCTCTCCTACATCAGTTCCTATCTCCAGATTGTCACAGTGAAATGAGCATATAGCACTGCACACTCTTGAAAGTAGCCACTCCTACTGTTCTCGGAGTCAGAGCCCGAGGCAATAACACCCAGCCACACCGCAGGTGCTTGCCATTGACGGGTTCTGAGGAAAACGCTACAATGCTGAATCCGACGGTGCGATAGAATCTACTGTTCCCATCATCCTCACCGTCGGCTCGCAGGCCAAGGCGTTTTCCTCAGGTTCAGTCAATTGTGGCGTACGTAGCCGCAATCTAAAATTTTTAGAGAGTTAAAGAAGTCACTTACGCATATACAAATAAAGAGTATTCAGATTTATGCTAATTACATTTATCTGAATACTCTCCCTTAATCTTCAGCATAAAATTTTGTAAATGGCTCTGAAAATGAGAAAAATATTATTCACAGTGCCTCCGAGCTTACGATGTTAATATAGAATACATCTACTGCCGAAAATAGTCCTTATCCCCTTCTATAATGCTTATCTGGCCTTCACATTTTTGGGTAAGGCCGTCAGTTATGCGTTTTACATCTGCTTCTTTTACGCAGATATCAAACTGAACGTTAGCTTCATAACGGGAGTCTGCGATGGTGATATTGTTCTGCCCAAGGTAATACTGAACATTATTTACCATGTTATAGGCAACTTCCAAGGTGAGCTTCTGTGAATATACCATTTCACCAATCCGGGCATCTGCGATTCCTGCCTGTGCAGCCTGGGTATAAGCCCTTACAAGGCCACCTGTTCCAAGTAATACCCCACCAAAATATCTGGTTACTATTACAAGGGTATTGGTAAGGCCCTCACCTTTTATTACCTCAAGTATTGGCTTTCCTGCTGTTCCTGAAGGCTCGCCATTATCACTGCATCTTGTATTCTCGCTATTTTTTCCAATAACAAAAGCGTAGCAGTTATGACGTGCATCCCAATATTTTTTGGAAATCTCTGCTATTTTTTCTTCTGCCTGCTGCTGGTTTTCCACAGGAAAAACATTTGCGATAAAGCGGGATTTTTTCTCGACAATCTC
Source organism: Butyrivibrio sp. Su6 (assembly GCF_900108105.1). Taxonomy (GTDB): domain Bacteria; phylum Bacillota; class Clostridia; order Lachnospirales; family Lachnospiraceae; genus Butyrivibrio. The sequence continues at coordinate 274,528 of NZ_FNUR01000003.1, forward strand.
TCCGCATCCATTTGAAATTACTACTTTATAAGAATCTCTTTCACTCATGTGCTAAATTATATCAGAAATGTGGCATAATTGTTACAATTCTTAATTTTCGCCCCATTTCTTTATTATCCCTTGGATTCATGTTATACTTTATTGGTTAAAATGGACTAAGTATAGGAAGGTTAATGTATGAATTACGGAAAAAGAGGTATCGTAAATCAAGCCAAAGAGCTTAACTCCGGTACCGATAAATGGGGAAAGAAATTTAGTCTCTTCGGATTCTATATTCTGCTTTCTCTTATAATAGGCTTCTTTATTATTGGAGCAAGCGCCGGAATAGGTGTTTTCAACGGCATCATTGCAACAGCGCCTGATATCACAAATATTGATGTCACTCCATCCGGTTTCTCAACTTTTGTATATGACACAGAAGGAAACCAGACTGCAAAGCTTGTCTCCACAGATTCTAACCGTATTCCTGTAACTATGGATATGGTTCCCGAGAATCTGGCACACGCTTTTGTAGCCATTGAGGACGAAAGATTTTATGAGCACAATGGTATTGATATTCAGGGTATTATCCGTGCCGCAGTAAGAGGTATCACAACCGGTAATTTCTCTGAAGGTGCCAGTACCATAACGCAGCAGCTTCTTAAGAACAACGTTTTCTCAGGTTGGACAAACGAGACAAAGCTCCAGAGTGTCAAGCGTAAGATCCAGGAACAGTATCTTGCAATACAGCTTGAAAAGAAAATGAGCAAGGATGATATTCTGATCAACTACATGAACACTATCAACCTTGGTTCTAACACTCTTGGCGTTCAGGCTGCATCACTTCGCTACTTTAATAAATCTGTCAGTGAGCTTACTCTTTCAGAGTGTGCTGTTATCGCCGGAATCACTCAGAACCCTAGCAGATTTAACCCTATCACTCACCCTGAAAACAACTCAGAGCGCCGTAACAAGGTTCTTAGAAAAATGCTTGAGCAGGGTTATATTTCACAGATTGAATATGATTCGGCCATGGCAGATGATGTATATGCAAGGATCCAGAATGTAAACCAGGAGACAGGCGGCGATTCAACTGTTAACTCCTACTTTGTAGATGCACTTACAAATGAAGTCTTAGAAGACCTTATTGATGCGGGCTACAATGAAACTCAGGCTTATACACTTCTTTACAGCGGTGGCCTTAAGATTTATTCAACACAGGATCCTAAGATCCAGGCAATCTGTGATGAAGTCTACACAGACGAAAGCAACTATCCTGAAGGAACTAAGTACCTTCTTGCTTATGAATTATCTGTACAGGCAGCTGATGGTACTGTTACAAACTACAGCAGCGAGATGTTTACAAGCTACTTCAAAGAGCAAAAGAGCAGCTTCAATATGCTCTTTAATTCCTCAGAAGAAGCAGACGCTGCTATAGAAGAATACAAGGCAGCTGTTATGTCAGATGGTGACACAGTCCTTGGTGAAAAGATAAATCTCACACCTCAGCCTCAGGTATCACTTACTATTGAGGAACAGAGCACAGGTTACATCGTTGCAATGGTCGGAGGTCGTGGTACCAAGACAGCCAGCAGAACTCTTAACAGAGCTACTGATTCTTACAGACAGCCCGGTTCAACATTTAAGGTTATATCAACTTATGCTCCCGGTATTGACAGTGCAGGTCTCACACTTGCTACAGTATTTAATGATGCTCCATTTGCTTATTCAAACGGAACTCTTGTAAGAAACTGGTGGGGTTCTGAATACAGAGGACTCAACAACGTAAGAGCTGCGATCAGAGATTCAATGAACGTTATCGCAGTTGAAGCTATTACGCTCATCACTCCTCAGCTTGCATTTGATTACCTAAAGAACTTCGGATTCACAACAATTGTTGAAAAAGAAGTGATCAACGGCAAGACATATTCAGATATTCAGCAGTCAACTGCTCTTGGTGGTCTTACAAAGGGTGTTAAGAACTTTGAACTTAATGCAGCATACGCTGCTATCGCTAATGGCGGTGTCTATATTGAGCCTAAGTTATACACTAAGGTTGTGGATCACGATGGAAATGTTATCCTTGATAATACACAGGCTAACTCAAAGAGAATTTTAAAAGAAACAACAGCATTCCTTCTCACAAGCGCAATGCAGGACGTTGTTACAAGTGGTACCGGTGGTTCAGTTAACTTTGGTACAACAGCAATAGCAGGTAAGACCGGTACAACTTCAGACTATGTAGATGTATGGTTTGCAGGATTTACTAACTACTACACAGCAACAACCTGGACCGGTTATGACAACAACGAAAAGATGACCAATTCAGCTGAAAAGAACCTCTCCAAGACAATGTGGAGAAAGGTAATGGAAAAGATCCACGCTGATCTTCCATACTCCTCCTTCAGCATACCAGATGGAATTGTTTCAGCAACGGTTTGCTCAAGATCAGGCAAACAGCCGATTGCAGGCCTTTGTGACGGAACTCTTTATACTGAGTATTTTGAAGAAGGCACAGTACCTACAGAAAGCTGTGATGTTCACTATGCAGGAACAATGTGTGCAATAGATGGTTGTCCATCCACTGAAAGCTGTCCATTTAAGACTGCCGGAGTATTTGAACTTACTCCTGAAGTACCTGCAGCTCTTCAGTCAGGATTTGTAAATTATACACCTACCAATTCTGCATATACGACTGTTACAGACGAAAACGGAAATACTACTACTGTTCTCAACACCTGTCACCATACAGCCGAATTTATGGCTCAGGAAGGCATAGACGAGATAATCGCCGCAGAACAGGCTGCAGCTCAGGCCGCTGCCGCAGCAGCTAACCCAGAAGCCGCTGCAGAAGCTGCACCGGAAACTGTAGTCGACACAGTTCCTGAAAACGTAGCTGCCGGCAACTAACTACATAAAACTTTTCAAAAATTAAGACCACCGGTTAATCCGGTGGTCTTCTTAGTTTTTTAAAGTCTGTGTTTTTTGGTGTAATAAATATAATAAATTGTGAATAAGATTGTGGTTGTTATCCAGGTTAGTGGATAACTGAATTCTATAGTTTCAATCGTCTTATTGAGAGGAAATGCGATAAGTATCCAGGCTACACGAAGAACACATATACCGCTCAAGGTAATGAGCATCGGAACCACAGCTGTTCCCATCCCACGAAGCACTCCGGATAAAACTTCCACGCCTATATAAGTGAAGTAGAACGGAGCAAGATATTTTATCATTTGTATTCCTACCTCAATTACTTCTCTGTCTGCTACGAATATTTTAAGGAAGATATCACCATAACAATACAATAATGTACTTAAAGGAATTGTAATTATAAATGCGATGACAAAGGCGTACCGTGTGCTTTTATGAACTCTGTCATTTTTGCCTGCACCGAAATTCTGCCCTGCAAAGGTCGTTACCGCTGTTCCTAAAGAGCTTATAGTCATCCAGAAAAGTACATCGATCTTTCCATATGCTGCCCATGCTGCTGTAGCATTTTTCCCAACCTCATTTATAGCAGTCTGTATAAGCATATTTGAAATAGTATACATGGTTGTCTGAATACCTGCAGGAAGTCCGATACTGATGATTCTGTGAAGCATATCAGGGTCAATCCTTATCTCTTTTAGATACAGCTTGTATGAACCAATACTTTTCATCAGCATAAAAAGAACTATTGCAGCACTTAATATCTGACACATAACTGTGGCTATGGCAACACCGATAACTCCCATCGTTACGCTCATGCTGCCCATTTTAAAGCCTATAACAAACAAAAGATCAAGAAATATGTTTACAAAGCAGCTGATAATAAGAACGTAGAGAGGTCTTTTTGAGTCTCCTATTGCTCTTAATATTCCTGCGCCCATATTGTAAACCAGATTGGCTACCATACCAAGGAAATATATCCTTAAATAAGCCGTAGAGGCGTCTATAATCTCCTCTGGAGTCTTCATAATATAAATGACCCATGAGGCAGATAAAAGGCCTATTACAGTGATTATAATGCCTCCAATGACAGCCATGGCAATTGAAGTATGTACAGCTCTTTTAACCTCATCATCTCTTGAAGCGCCATAGAACTGGGCAATTACTACAGAAGCTCCTGTCGAAAGCCCTTGGAAAAAGCCAACAAAAAGGCTTACGATCATAGCTGCGGAACCACCTACTGCCGCAAGTCCATCTGCGCCAACTACACGCCCTACTATGACAGCGTCAACCGTGTTATAGAACTGCTGGAAAAAAGCGCCTAAAAGAAGGGCTGCAAAAAAGGAAAGCATTCCGGAAACTATTGGTCCTTCAGTTATTTTATTCATTGATTTATCACTAGTTCTCATAAGGATGTATTTTATCACAGTTTGACCGTTTTGACATTGTTGAAGTAAGATTAATCATAGTGAGGTTGTAAAAATGTACATTAGTATAAAAAAGCACATTCTCTCAAGGGCAATTCTTTCAGTTGCCATAATAAAAATAATTGCCGCTCTGATCGAAGGTGCCATAAGGATATTCTTAAGCAGCAATTCATCTGACTCTCCAAGCATGCTCGATTCAATGCTTTGGACCTGTCAGATAATCAGCTCCATGCTGCAGATTCTTTTAATTTTTATAATTTTTTATTTATCCTGGAAAAAGCTTTGGCATTACATGAATCTTGTTCCGAAGGATGATCAGAATGAGATAGGTCTTTTACAGCAGGAGTACCTTGGAAAAAATCTTGCCACATTATCAGCAAGCTCTGTAAGCAGACTTTTGCAGCTCTGGGCAGTAATTTTTATCTGTGCAGAACTGATCTATGATTTTACTTCGATCATGTACAGGAGATTTATCGCTATACTGATGAGCCTTTTTGATCAGGCCAGCGACTTAACAGACAGCACCTTTATTCTCCTATATAACATGACTCACGGATTTAAATATATCGAGATCCTCGTGGCGATTCTTTTAGGAATTGTTATGACAGGTATTTTTCTTAACGACAAGTACCTAAAGATTGCATCCCTTATCATACTGATATTATTTTTACTGTCTTTTTCCATATTACAAATGCAGACAGTGTATCTGATGGGTCATGAAATAGGAATAGTATGGACATCCATAATTTATCACTTCACGGAAACCCTTGGACTGATACTTCTGTCTGCATATTTGGCAAAAAGATATAAAGGTTTATAAATACTTTTTATACGGAAAGAATAAGCTTGCTATTGTTTGCCTTTCTTTCCTCTTTCATATACTTGTGAACATCAATCATCATGGAGATAACAAATATTGTGTTCATATAAAGGTCTGCCATAAAATTTGTAATAAAGTTGTTCATATCAATTACCCCCTTAAAAATATTGTGGATAATTATTTATACGAACAGAAATAAAAAAGGGCAAAAGAAAAGACTAATCATGAAAATATCATGAATAGTCTTTTTTAATGCGGATGACAGGACTTGAACCTGCACGTCGGAGACACTAGAACCTAAATCTAGCGCGTCTGCCAGTTCCGCCACATCCGCATATCCGCTTCACACGAACAAAATTGATTATACAAAGTTTATAAACTAATTTCAAGTATTATTCTCAAAAACCTTGGTGAGCCAGTTGCCTTTGAAATAGTAGATTATAAAGATTATGGCACTGACAGACCAGGTAAGTGGATAAGCCCAGAATATAACATTGACCACAGGAATTATCCTGACAATTATAGTTATATAGGTAATTCTCAGAAGACACCAGCTAGAGAGCATGACAACCATTGGTACTGTTGTCTTACCTGCTCCTCTGTATATTCCTGCCAGACAATGATTTAAGGCCAAAAGGCAGTAGAATAAGCTCTCTGTTCTTGCCTGAGTTGCTCCTATCAAAAGAACCTCCGGCTCAGATGAAAACATTCTGAGAAATACCGGTGCAAACAAAAATACCATGAGGCCTATAAATTCAGCACAGCTGACGCTGATAACACTTCCGATAACAGCGCCTTTCTTTACCCTCGCAAGTTCTTTTGCTCCTACATTCTGACTTACGAAAGTGGTCAAAGCCATGGACATACATGTTATAGGCAAAAATACAAAACCTTCAAGTTTAAAGTAGCTTCCGCATCCTGCCATTGCAGCTGAGCCAAATGCGTTGATATTGGACTGAACCACAACATTTCCGATGGCAATAACACTATTCTGTATTCCTGTAGGAAAACCTATCATAAGCTCTTTTTTAATAGTCTCAGGATCCATTCTAAGTTTCCTTATATTGATCCTGTGAGGCCCCTGAACCTGTGTTAGCTTAATAAACGCAAGCAGTGCACTGACAAACTGAGCAATAACCGTGGCAAGAGCTGCCCCTGCGATTCCAAAACCAAGATCTCTTACAAATAAAAGATCCAGTACCGTATTAAGCACCGTGCTGACCATCAGATAGTACAAAGGCCTCTTGGAATCACCCATGGCCTGAAATACGCCGCAGCAGGCGCTATAAAGTACATTTCCAAGTCCGCCAAGGAAATATATCTTAAAATACATGATCGAATTGGGCATTACATCTTCAGGAGTTCCCATCCATCCAAGCAGCACCGGTGTAAAGAAATAACCAAATACTGTAAGTACAAGTCCCATAAGGATTGAGAATGTTATCCCTGTATGAGCAGCAATTGATACTCCCTTTTCATCTCCGGCTCCGTATCTTTTTCCGATGATAACACTGCTTCCCATAAAAAGACCATTTATAAAGCCAACCATCAAAAAAATAAGGCTACCTGTGGTACTAACAGCAGCCAGAGCTTCTTTACCAAGAACATTACCAACTACAACTGAATCGACTACATTGTACAGCTGCTGTAAGAGCTGTCCTAAAAAAAGTGGAATTGCAAATAAAATCAGATTTTTGGAAATAGAACCCTTTGTCATAACACACCTAAAAAATTAAGAACAATTAAATCATGCACATGCATGTGGCAAAACAAAAACCTTGCAAACATACCGTTTACAAGGCTTCTTGAAATGAGACACGGGGGAATCGAACCCCCGACAACTTGATTAAAAGTCAAGTGCTCTACCGACTGAGCTAGTATCCCATGTATTACTATGAACAAATTTCGACGCAAAATCACATCCTGTTACGCCTAACTGGGCTAGCCGGATTCGAACCGTCGTATGCAGCAGTCAAAGTGCTGTGCCTTACCGCTTGGCGATAGCCCAACGCACTTTCGTGCAGGGTGGCTAGAGGGACTCGAACCCTCGGTCTCCAGAACCACAATCTGGCGCGTTAACCAACTACGCTATAGCCACCATATTGCGGTGCTACACTAACGATGGAACTGTCAGTGTCCACCAATGGCTCGCACTAGCCATAAAACCGGCAAGTACTCTGCTCATAAAAAAGATGTGCCCGAAGGGATTCGAACCCCCGACCCACGGCTTAGAAGGCCGTTGCTCTATCCAGCTGAGCTACGGACACATGAAGCGGGTGATGGGAATCGAACCCACGTATCTAGCTTGGAAGGCTAGTGTTCTACCATTGAACTACACCCGCAAAACATTTCATAATGAAATTGTCTTGCTTTTACGTTTTCGGCAAAGCTGACGTTTCAAGTTGAAAACTTGAGTCGGGGTGACAGGATTCGAACCTGCGACCCCCTGCTCCCAAAGCAGGTGCTCTAGCCAAACTGAGCCACACCCCGTCTTGCTTTATTGCCTTTCGCCGTAACGCGAGATTTATTATATAATGATTCGGGCCGAAATGTCAACAAGTTTTTTGCAATTTTTTTAACGTTTTTATAAGTACTTTATTTCATAGTTTATTATATCACTGTCATCTGTCGTAAGTATGATGTAGCTTGGTCTTCTGCCCTCCTGCCTGGGGTATGATAAACTGCCAGGATTGAACAGGTAAACTCCTCCCATGGTCTTGGCAACAGGTTTATGAGTGTGACCAAAAAATACAACTTCGGCTCCTCTGGCAATTCCTTCACTGCGAATATAATCAAGATCCATAGATACCATATAGTTATGTCCATGGGTCAAAAAAGCTTTGTGACCATCAAATGTAAATTCCAATTCTCTATTCAGGTCAGAGAAAAAATCATTATTTCCGGCAACGAAATATACAGGGCAGTTTGCAGCTATGGCAAATTTGCCCTCAGAGCCTTCAAAATCCCCACAGTGAATAATTCCATCCAAAGGTTCTTCAAGGTCTAAAACATCGTAAAAATTATTATCTCTGCCATGAGTATCACTCACAACTAAATACTTATGCATAAATCAAATTCCTTCCCCAAGTAACTTTGCCATTTCTCTGAGAGCTTTTCCCCTGTGGCTGATAGAGTTCTTTTCCTCCGGACTAATCTCTGCGGATGTCTTTCCAAATTCAGGTAAAAAGAAAATAGGATCATATCCAAAGCCGTTCTCTCCGGCAATCTCATAGCCTATTCTGCCCTCCATGGTTCCCTGGCAGGAATAGGTCTTTCCATCAGGAAGTACCGCTGAAATAGCACATACAAAGCGCGCTGTTCTCTCTTCATCAGGCACTCCTTCAAGTCTTTCAATGATCTTATTATTCTTTATAGTATAGGATGTATCCTCTCCCATGTATCTTGCAGAGTAGATTCCGGGTTCCCCGTTTAAATAATCAACCTCAAGCCCCGAATCATCGGCAAGAACAATTGTCTCCCCCGCTTCTTCCGAGCTTTTTTCCCTTATCATTTCATAGACAGCTTTGGCCTTTATCATGGAGTTTTCAGCAAAAGATGTTCCATTCTCCACAATATCTCCATCTACGCCTGCTTCTTTCATAGAGAGAATTTCCATACCAAGTCCGCCAAGTATCTCGCGGATCTCTCTCATCTTATTCTTATTGCCTGTCGCAAATACTATCCTCATACCAGATATCTCCCAATTATTTATTTACAGCTGCTTCCGCTTTTAATATAGCCTCATAAAGCCCCTCAGCTGCCTTTTTTTCATCCCCGTTGGACTCATATTCAATGTATAACCTTGCAGATGGTATAGTAGCTGTATTCAGCAGCATATCGTCTTCTTTGGCCTCATAGATTCCTTCAGCCACTGCCCCAAGCTTTTCTGCCGTGCTTCTTTCAAGCATATCAGCAAATTCCGCGTTATTTAGGCTTCGTAAAAAGAACTGACTATTATAGTAGGCTGATACGTTTGCTCCGTTCGTATCATCCTTTTTCGTAGCATTTAAAGCTACTAAAAGGTCAGCCTGAGCTTCATTAACAAACTCTGCCGCACGCTGTTGTGTAACAGTATCTCCCGAAAGATCTGTAAAGTATATCTTTAAGTTGTTTTCTTCATCTTTTGCAGAAATATCTTTTAACTCACGGGCAATCTCTATTGCACCACCCATACCGTATATATCGCTGGCACACGGATCAACAACAACTACGCCGTCATATATGTCTGAAGGCTTATTAAACTCAACCTCAATAGTACTTGACTCCGTAAGAGAGATTGAACTTGCATACAGTCCATCAAGCACAAAGTCAAGGCAAACACTTCCGCTGTCATTTTCAGCAACACACACCGCGCTTCTTAAAATATCAATATCCGTAACCACTGCATTGTCGAGGTAAAATCCCTCTTCTCTGCTGTCTATATAAATCCTCAGTTCATGATCAATATACCTGTCTTCGAGTACGATGTCATCAGAACTTACAGTCCTGGACAATGGTATTATAAGCTTGCCAGACTGTCCTTTTTGGACATTCCGGTCAATCAGTATATTATAAGAATCCACAGTAGTTGCCCTGTCTATATGCGTTCCTGCGGCATCCGTGATCAGAATATGCTTGGTGGCAGCCCTTTGAAGCATGACCACAAGGGAAATTGCTCCAAAAATCCCGGCTTTTATAGCCACCCTTTTCATCTGCTCGTTATTCATAGATCTTTTTCCCCATCATAAGAGGCCTCCAAAAAGCTTAGCTGTTCTTTCTTGGAGGCTTTGGCCCCATAAACTGATAAAAATATGTTTTGATCATACCGTTATAGATCTTCCTGTTTTTATCAGCTTTTTTGCCAATATATTTCTCAGCCTGTTCAAATCCTGTAATAAGGTACATTGACCAGGCGTCAAGTGCTTTGTATCTCTCACCAATAGTCCTATAAAGAGAAGGAAGCTCCTTCTGGTCACCAATTCTCTCACCATAAGGAGGATTAGTTATAATAAAGCCGTATTTTTTCCTGTGACTAAGTTCAGCAATGTCTCTGGCCTGGAAATGGATCAGATGATCAACACCGGCCTTTTTGGCATTTATCCTGGCTATTTCAACCATTTCAGGATCAAGATCATACCCCTGAATGTCAGTTTCAATATCGGGCAGGATTTCTTCTCTGGCCTCTTCACGGACATCCTCCCAGTTCTTGGGATCTATCAGATTGGTCCACTTCTCAGCTGTGAAATGCCTGTTTATACCAGGTGCGATATGAGCCGCGATCATGGCCGCTTCAATAGGAATAGTTCCACTTCCACAGAAAGGATCCACCAAAATCCTGTCCCCGTGCCATGGAGTGAGCATTATAAGAGCAGCCGCAAGGTTCTCTGCGATAGGAGCCTTGGACTCAAGCTTTCTGTAGCCTCTTTTGTGAAGAGAATCACCTGTAGTATCAAGAGCTACCGTAACCTCATCCTTCATTAAAAAGACTCTGATAGGGTATTCTTCAGCGTCCTCTTTGAACCAGTCAGTATTGTAGCTCTGCTTCATTCTTTCAACGATAGCTTTTTTCACAATGGACTGAATGTCAGAAGGGCTAAAGAGCTTACTCTTAACACTGGATGCTTTTTTTACCCAGAACTTGCCTCTCTCCGGAATAAACTCTTCCCAGGCAAGCGCCTTAACTCCCTGATAAAGATCCTCAAAGGTCTCAGCGTGAAAGCTTCCGACTTTAATAAGGACTCTTTCTGCAGTTCTCAGGCAGATATTGGCGCGACATACAGCATCTGCATCTCCGGCAAAAGAAATCCTTCCGTCTGAGACTTCTGTGATATCATAGCCAAGGTCTATTATTTCTTTTTTCAAAACGGATTCCAGGCCAAAATGACATGGACAAATTAAATCATATTTTTTCATCATAACTCCGATTATAACAAACAAAAGGGCACAAAAAAAGATGCATCTAATGTTAAACTAGATGCATCTTCCAGTGTGCGTGACAGGATTCGAACCCACGACCTTCTGGTCCGTAGCCAGACGCTCTATCCAGCTGAGCTACACGCACATGTGCCATATCGACAACAAAATATATTATATGCATGGCACAGTTCTTTGTCAACATTATTTTTAATTATTTGCCAACAGGTTTTCCGTATGGAGAATAACCGCCCTTTTCAGCTGCTTCTTCAGCCTTCGTCTCAGCAATGAGCTTTTCCATATCAGTTCTTGCAAATTCAAAGCAGGCCATAAGGCTTGGAGAAAATACTCCGCATTCACCATTTTTGATCATATCATAGGCTTTATCCACAGGGTAAGCTGCCTTATACACTCTGTCACTTACAAGAGCATCATATACATCCGCCAAAGCTGTAAGCTGGGCTGCAATAGAGTTTTCTTTTCCCTTAAGTCCGTCAGGATAGCCTCTTCCATCATATCTTTCATGATGATGCCTGCAGATATCAAGGCACACCTCATAATACTCTTTATCCTGGATATCTTTGAGCATCTCTATGATCTCACCCCCTCTTGTGGTGTGGGACTTCATGACTTCAAATTCCTCTGTGGTCAGTCTTCCAGGTTTTAAAAGAATAGAGTCTGGAACAGATATTTTTCCTATATCATGCATGGCTGACGCCTGAGTTATAACCTCTATCATATGGGGAGTAAGGCCAAGCTCAGGATAATTATTCATAGCAACAAGAGCCAGTATACGCACGATGCCCTTTATTCGCTTTAAGTGGTAAACTGACTCCATGCTCCTGAATTCAACAATTGTCGCTATGGTATCAATAACCCTTTCGTTGCTGTTTTTAAGTTTCTCCTCCTGCTTTTTCAGGTACAGAAACTGCTTTTTCAAAACTCTGGACTGATCATCGACTTTCTCTTCGAGGTTATTCTTGTGATCGTAAAGCTCTATAGTTCTGGAAACCCTTCTGTCAACGATAACAGGGTCAAATGGCTTATGTATAACGTCCGCTGCACCTTTCTGATAACTGGTTCTCTCAGCTTCGGTGGATGTGTCTGCTGTGATCATAAGAACAGGGATACTTTCATTTAAATTGTCCTTATTTGTCATGGCCTCCAGCACTGCGTAACCATCCATCTCAGGCATGACAATATCAAGCAGAATTGCCGCGAGCTTATCCTCATTCTGCTCCATGATCTTCATAGCCTCAACGCCGTCTCCAGCCTCAAGAATATTGTACTTGTCCTTAAATATTTCTCCTAAGATGCCTCTGTTTATCTCATTGTCATCTACAACAAGTATTGAGCGATCCGCCATATGCCCTCCGATTTAAATGCTTTTTAAAAAAACTTATCTTTCAACTATAGCTGCGCATCCCATTCCGCCGCCGACGCAAAGAGTAGCAAGGCCTCTGTGAACGTCTCTTCTCTGCATTTCATACAAAAGAGATACAAGGATTCTGTTGCCTGAGCATCCAACAGGGTGTCCAAGTGCGATAGCGCCACCATTCACATTGAGGATATCACTGCTAAATCCAAGGTCGTGCTGAACTGCAACAGACTGCGCTGCAAAAGCTTCATTTGCCTCAATAAGATCAAAGTCACCAATTGAAAGGCCTGTCTTTTTCATAACCTTCTGTGTTGCAGCAACAGGTCCGATACCCATGATGCTTGGCTCAACGCCTGCAAGTTCTCCTGCAATCCATGTTCCAAGAGGCTTAACACCAAGTTCTTTTGCCTTCTCCTCGCTCATAACGATTATTGCAGATGCAGCATCGTTGATTCCTGAAGAGTTAGCAGCTGTAACAACACCGCCATCCTTCTTGAATGCAGGCTTAAGATGTGAAATGCCTTCAACTGTAACGCCTTTTCTTGGTCCTTCATCTGTATCAAAAATGATTGTCTCTTTCTTTTTCTTAATTTCTACAGGAACAATCTCTTCCTTGAATTTTCCTTCTGCAATTGCCTTCTCAGCCTTGTTCTGTGACCAGGCTGCAAACTCATCAAGCTGCTCCCTTGTAAGATGCCACTGCTCAGCGATGTTTTCAGCTGTGATACCCATGTGATATCCGCCAAATGCATCCGTAAGGGCATCCTTGATCATTGCATCCTGAAGTTCTCCTGAACCCATTCTGTATCCGTAACGGCCCTGCTGCATAAGGTATGGCGCCATTGACATGTTCTCCATGCCGCCTGCTACGATAATATCAGCATCGCCCATTCCAATAAGCTTTGCTGCAAGGTTTACGCAGTGAAGTCCTGATCCGCAAAGTACATTTATTGTTGTTGCAGGAACTTCAACAGGGATTCCTGCATTTATTGCTGATTGTCTTGCAGGGTTCTGTCCAAGGCCTGCCTGGATTACGCAACCCATATATACTTCATCAACCTGCTCCGGTTTAACTCCGGCTCTTTTAAGCGCTTCCTTTATAACAATAGCGCCAAGTGCCGGTGCCGGTGTTGTTGATAATGTTCCACCCATTGTTCCTATTGCTGTTCTGCATGCTCCCGCCAAAACTACTTTTCTTGCCATAACTTTTCCTCCAGTTTTTTTATAAATAAAAAGAAGTAGTGTATACCACTTCTATTTTATCATTTTAATAACGCACACTCAACGTAATATAATTTGTTTTTTAGCATTTTATCATCCAGTGATTCCTGTTAGTTTCTAGAAAAAAGACCGGCACCAAAATGGCACCGGCCTTTAATGATCAATTTATCAGTTCTTTGCTGCAAGAGCTTCCTTGATCTTCTTTGTAAGAGCAGGAACGATCTTGTTAAGATCTCCAACTACACCATAATCAGCTACGTCAAAGATAGGAGCATTCTCATCTTTGTTGATAGCGATGATGATATCAGACTCTTCCATACCTGCAACGTGCTGGATAGCTCCGGAAATACCGATTGCGAAGTAGAGCTGTGGTCTAACTGTCTTACCTGTCTGTCCAACCTGAAGATCCTTTGGCTTCCAGCCTGAATCTACAACTGCACGTGAGCAGGAAACTGTTCCATTAAGAGCCTCTGCAAGATCATCAAGAATCTTGAAGTTCTCAGCGCTGCCAACTCCACGGCCGCCTGATACAAGGATCTTAGCTGCCTGAATATCAGCAACTGAAGAAGCCTCTTTAACGATCTTAAGGATTTCTGTGTAGCAGTCGTTCTCTTCGAATCCAGGATTGAATTCAACAACTTCTGCCTTAGCACCCTTGATAGGATCGATCTTCTGCATAACACCAGGACGAACTGTAGCCATCTGAGGACGGAAATCAGGGCAAGCGATTGTTGCGATTGTATTTCCACCAAATGCAGGTCTTGTCATAAGGAGCTGTTTGTGCTTTGTCTCTCTAACTGGTGAAGGCTCAAGAGGGAAATCACCGATATCAAGACTTGTACAGTCAGCTGTAAGACCTGTATGTACTCTTGATGATACTCTAGGACCAAGGTCTCTTCCGATAGCTGTAGCGCCAACAAGAAGGATCTCAGGCTTAAACTCATCGATTACAGATGCAAGAGCATGTGTATAAGGTTCTGTTCTGTAATCCTTAAGAGCAGGATCATCAACAACGATAACTCTATCTGCGCCATACTCAGCAAGCTTGTCTACAAGCCCCTTAACATCACTACCAAGAAGTACGGCTGTAACTTTTTTCTCATCAAGGTCTTCTGCAAGACTCTTTGCTTTGCCCAGAAGTTCAAGTGCGATACTTGAAAGTTCATTGTCTACCTGCTGAGCAAATATAAATACACCTTTATATTCTTCTAAAGACATGACTTTTCTCCTTTTCAATTAAAAATATTAGATGACGTGCTTTTCTGTAAGCTTACCTACGATATAATCTACTGCTTCTTCAGCTGAATCAGGAGCAACTTTTTCTCCCTGACCCTTCTTAACCTTATCAGAAGCTTTAGCAATCTGTGTAGGTGATCCCTTAAGACCAAGGTTTGAATCGTCAACGTCCTTAAGATCTGCTCTTCCCCAAACAGTAACTTCCTTTTCGAAAGCATCGAAAATTCCGCCTGGAGTCATATATCTGGGCTCATTGAGCTCAGAAAGAGCTGTAACAAGGCAAGGCATCTTAGCCTTTACGATGTGATATCTGTCTTCAAACTGTCTCTTTACTTCTACAGTACGAGCCTTCTCATCAACTTTGATCTCTTCTGCATATGAGATTACAGGAAGGTGAAGGTGCTCAGAAATCTGAGGACCAACCTGAGCTGTATCTCCATCGATAGCCTGACGGCCAGTGATGATAAGATCATACTCAAGATTTCTAAGTGCTCCAGCAATAGTAGAAGATGTTGCCCATGTATCTGCGCCGCCGAGTACTCTATCTGTGACAAGGATTGCCTTGTCTGCGCCCATAGCAAAAGCTTCTCTAAGAACAGCATCAGCCTTAGGAAGTCCCATTGTAAGAACTGTAACCTCTGCTCCATACTGATCTTTTAATCTAAGTGCTGCCTCAAGTCCTGCTTTGTCATCAGGATTCATGATAGCGAGCATTGCACCTCTATCCAATGTTCCATCGGGTTTGAACTTAACGCCGCCCTTTGTATCAGGGACCTGCTTAATGCAAACAACTACTTTCATTGTATTTTCTCCTTATATTTTTCTTCGCTAACTGATTACTTAAGTAATGCTCCGGAAATAACCATTCTCTGAACTTCAGATGTACCTTCGTAGATCTCTGTGATCTTAGCATCACGCATCATACGCTCTACTTCGTACTCTCTGATGTATCCGTAACCACCGTGAAGCTGTACAGCCTTTGTAGTTACATCCATAGCAGCTTCTGCAGCAAAGAGTTTTGCCTTTGCAGCTTCAACGCCATAGTAGTCTTTATTCTTCTTTGCATCAGCAGCCTGGTAAACAAGGAGTTTAGCAGCTTCGCACTGTGTAGCCATGTTTGCAAGCTGGAACTGTGTATTCTGGAATGCTCCGATAGATCTTCCGAACTGCTTTCTCTCTTTTACATACTCAACTGTTCTGTCAAGGGCGCCCTCAGCAATACCAAGTGCCTGAGCAGCGATACCAATACGTCCACCATCAAGTGTGTGCATAGCGATAGGGAATCCCTTTCCTCTTGCGCCAAGAAGGTTCTCTGCTGGGATATGGCAATCCTGGAAAATAAGTTCATATGTTGATGAACCGCGGATACCCATCTTGTTTTCTTTTGTTCCGAAAGTGAATCCAGGAGTATCTTTCTCAACGATGAATGCTGAGAACTTCTTCTGTTTTCTGCCCTTCTTATCTTCTACGATATCTGTGTAAGCGATGATGATATAAATATCAGCTTCCTTACCGTTTGTGATAAAGCACTTTGAACCGTTAAGGATCCACTCTTTACCATCTTCTGAAAGAACAGCCTTTGTCTGAACGCCCTGAGCGTCTGTACCAGCCATAGGTTCTGTAAGACCGAAAGCACCAAGCTTCTCACCCTTAGCAAGAGGTACAAGGTATTTCTGCTTCTGTTCTTCTGTACCATAAGTCATGATAGGATCGCAGCAAAGTGATGTGTGAGCAGATACGATAACTGCTGTTGTACCACAAACCTTTGCAAGCTCCTCTACACACATAACGTATGTAAGAGGATCACAACCCTGTCCACCGTACTCCTTTGGAATCGGAATACCCATGAATCCATATTTCTGCATCTTTGCAACTGTTTCCCTAGGGAATACTTCTGTCTCGTCAACGTCTATTGCATGTGGCTTAACTTCTTTTTCTGCAAACTCTTTGAAAAGAGCTCTAGCCATTTCATGTTGCTGATCAAGCTGAAAATCCATTATTTTTTCCTCCGAATCATATTAATCATTTAAATCTATAATGTAGTTAGGCGCGATCTGTAGGAACCTTGTTTCCATCTGCATAGTTGTAGAAACCAATTCCAGTCTTAACGCCAAGCTTCTTACCACGAACCATCTTACGAAGAAGTGGGCATGCGCGATACTTTGAATCGCCTGTCTCTGAATAAAGAACGTCCATGATAGCAAGAACGATATCAAGTCCGATATAATCGCCGAGCTCTAATGGTCCCATAGGGTGGTTACATCCAAGCTTCATAGCTGTATCGATACCCTGGATATCTGAAACACCTTCTGAATATACGAAGATACCTTCGTTGATCATAGGAACAAGAATTCTGTTTACAACGAATCCTGCTGCTTCATTAACCTGTACAGGTGTCTTTCCAAGATCTTCTGAGATCTTCTTGATCTTCTCTACCATGTCATCAGGAGTGTTAGCACCCTGGATAACCTCAACGAGCTTCATAACAGGAGCTGGGTTAAAGAAATGCATACCGATAATAGGCTTTGCAAGACCTGAACCGATCTCTGTGATTGAAAGAGATGATGTGTTTGATGCAAAGATACAATCAGGATTCTTTACGATATTGTCCTGAAGTTCTTTGAAGAGGTTCTTCTTGATATCCATAACTTCAAGAGCAGCCTCAACTACAAGATCAGCATCAGCACAGATGTCATTAAGACCTGTCTGGATCTTGCCGATGATCTTATCAGCTTCTTCCTGAGTTTTCTTTCCCTTAGCAACCTGCTTATCAAGACCTTTTTTGATCTTTGCAAATCCGCCCTCAGCAAACTCAGTCTTGATATCGCAAAGATAAACCTTCTCTACAGACTCAGCCTGAGCAAATGTCTGAGCAATTCCTGAACCCATTGTACCTGCGCCAATAACAGCTACCTTCATTTTAAAATCCTCCTAAAAAAAATTTTTTTATTTATGAAAAATTAGGTATTTTTAAAAGCTACAACTTTAACTTTTGCAGGATCATCTTTCTTTCTGAGGAAGTTAGCCATTCCTTCTTTCTGATCCTCTGTCTCGAAGCAAGAACCAAAGAGCTTTTCTTCGATAACGATTGCTTCATCTATATCTGTCTGAAGTCCATCATTGATTGCTTTCTTGCATGCACGAACAGCGATAGGAGCATTAGCTGCGATCTGAGAAGCCATCTTCTCTGCAGCTGCCATGAGCTCTTCCTGTGGATAAACTGCATTAACAAGACCAATTCTAAGAGCTTCATCAGCCTTAATATTGCGAGCTGTGTAAATAAGCTGCTTAGCCATTCCTGCACCAATAAGACGAGCAAGTCTCTGTGTTCCGCCAAATCCAGGTGTGATTCCCAGACCAACCTCAGGCTGACCAAACATAGCGTTCTCTGAGCAGATACGAATATCGCAGCTCATTGAGATCTCACATCCACCACCAAGAGCAAATCCATTTACTGCAGCAATTACAGGAACAGGGAACTGCTCGATCTTGCGGAAGATATCATTTCCTTTTTTACCAAAAGCTTCGCCTTCAGCCTTTGTAAGTGTGCTCATCTCTCCGATGTCAGCACCGGCAACAAAAGATTTCTCTCCTGCGCCTGTAAGAACAACTGCTCTTACTACATTTGTGTCGATTGCATCGAATGTAGCAGCAAGGTCATCAAGAACCTGTGAATTAAGAGCATTGAGTGCTTCAGGACGATTGATTGTAACGATTGCTACGTTGTCTTTTAACTCACAATTAACAAATCCCATTTTGTTTTCCCCCTATTAAATTAGTACTTCTCTACTATAGTAGCGCAGCCCATTCCGCCGCCGATGCAAAGTGTTGCAAGACCTTTCTTTGCATCTTCTCTCTTCTGCATCTCATGAAGAAGAGTTACAAGGATACGGCATCCTGACGCTCCAACAGGGTGTCCAAGTGCAATAGCACCACCGTTAACGTTAACCTTATTCATATCAAATCCAAGGTCCTTGGCAACTGCAACTGACTGAGCTGCGAATGCTTCGTTAGCCTCGATAAGATCGATATCATCAAGTGAAAGCTCTGTCTTCTTAAGAACTTTCTTTGTAGCTGCAACAGGTCCGATACCCATTACTTCAGGCTCAACACCTGCAAGTGCTCCGCCTACCCATGTAGCCATAGGCTTGATTCCAAGTTCTTTTGCCTTCTCTTCGCTCATAACAACTACTGCAGCAGCACCATCATTGATACCTGAAGCATTACCAGCTGTTACAAGTCCGCCCTCTTTACCAGAGCAGCATTTAAGTTTTGAAAGTGTCTCTACTGTTGTGCCGGCACGAGGACCCTCATCAACCTTGAACTCAACCATTTCCTTTTTAACCTTTACAGGAACAGGAACGATCTCGTCGTTGAATCTGCCTTCTGCCATAGCCTTCTCACATTTCTGCTGTGAGTTTGCTGAGAACTCATCAAGTTCCTGTCTTGTAAGTCCCCATCTATCGCAGATATTCTCTGCTGTGATCATCATGTGATAGTGATTGAAAGCATCTGTAAGAGCATCGTTTACCATTGTATCTACAACTGTTCCGTTGTTCATACGATATCCGAAACGTGCATTAGGAAGTGCATAAGGAGCCATAGACATGTTCTCCATACCACCAGCAACAACTATATCAGCCTCGCCAGCCTTGATAAGATCAGCTGCCATGTTGACACAGTTAAGACCAGAACCGCAAACTACGTTGATTGTAACTGCAGGAGTCTCGATTGGAAGACCAGCCTTGATTGAAGCCTGTCTTGCTACGTTCTGTCCAAGTCCAGCCTGGATAACGCATCCCATCAGTACCTCGTCAACCATCTCAGGCTTAACACCTGCACGGTTAAGTGCCTCTTTGATTACGATTGAACCAAGTTCTGCTGCAGGAGTGTTGCTGAGGGCTCCACCCATTTTGCCGATAGCTGTTCTCACTGCACCCGCTAAAACTACTTTCTGTGCCATAAAGTATTACCTCCGTTTTTTGGGACATGTCTATGTCCATATTTTATTTAGTTTTGACTTTAGAATCGCTTGATAAATTTTTATCAGAACAGAATAATTTTAGCACACCATATAGTCAAATGCAATAAAAAATAGCTCCCCTCAGGGAGCTATTTTATAAAATCTCAATAAATTGATATTAAATTAACGAATTGTTATTTAATTAACAAGTTCACACTTCAGGTTCAATTATTCCGTATGTGTTTCCTTTTCTCTTATAAACTACGCTTACCTGATCAGTTTCAGCGTTAACAAATACGAAGAAATTGTGTCCTAAAAGTTCCATCTGTACACAGGCATCTTCCGGATACATTGGCTTTGGATCAAATTTTTTCATACGTTCGATCCTGATCTCATCATCATCAACGTATTCACTCTCAATGTATTCTTTTTTGAAGTTGCTGGCTTCTGCCTGCTGCTTATCAACAAGCTTGCTCTTGTACTTCTTAAGTTGTCTCTCAATAACTTCTTCAACAAGATCGATTGAAACATACATATCATTACTGATCTGCTCAGCACGAATGATCTTGCCTTTTACAGGAATGGTCACCTCAATCTTATGTCGCTCCTTATCGACGTTTAGTGTGACGTTGGCATTAGTATCAGGAGTAAAATACTTTTCAAGCTTACCAATTTTCTCCTCTACTGCTGCACGTAGCCCTGGTGTAACATCAATGTTCTTTCCTACGATTGTAAATTTCATGCAATCATCCCCTTTGCTACTAAAATGTATAACATATTATAGCATTTATCTGACAATTTATCCAACACATAACACACTTTGAATCCTAATCTTTTTATAAACAACTTCATTTTAGCAATAATGCACAAAAAAATATCTGTTGCTTTCTATTGTGTAAAATTCACTTGCAAAACACCCTTTATGTGGACAATGTGGATAAGTTCGTGTATAAGTCGAAAAATAGCCATTCTTAAAAAGCATCCTGTGGATAACTTTTTATAAACAAACTATAAAATATTTATTAATTTATGTTGACTTTTGGCTTTATGTGCACATTGGAGAAATTAGGAAAGTTTTATCCTCAGGGAAACAAGGCTGCATGGTGGAAGGGCTACTTTAAGCATATTTCCGCTGCTTTCAAAGTTTTCAAAGTTCTTTTCCATAACTTTTTCCGGGTCATCAAAGCTGTTATAATCATCCATTTTTCCTGAAAGGATTGTTCCTGTAACTTCACCAATCGAAGAATTTCTAAAATCGATATCCACAATGTTTTCTTTTTCCACATCGATGTTGTTCAAAGTAACTGTCACAATTCCATCTTTATCCACAGAAACGGATTCATTTACATTCTCTGCTGTATCTTCGCCTTCTCCTATTCTTTCTGTTCCCTCAAGGTAGCTTTCCAAAAGATCTGCATCCTGATGATGGCGGAACATATGAAATACATGATAGGTTGGTGTAAGAACCATCTTGTCATCCTCTGTAAGGATCACCGATTGAAGTACATTTACTATCTGGGCAAGACATCCCATCTTTACTCTGTCTGAATGCTTGTTAAAGATGTTAAGGGTAGCGCCTGCCACCTGTGCATCGCGCATTGAATTCTGCTGATACAAAAATCCCGGATTTGTTCCTTCTTCCACATCGTGCCAGCAACCCCATTCGTCTACCAGCATCGCAATTTTCTTTTCAGGATCGTACTCAGACATGATATGGTCATTTCTTGTAATGATCTCATCCATGTACACAGCCTTTCTCATGGCCCTGTAATATTCTTCTTTCGAGAACTCTTTTGCGCTTCCCTTGTGCTCCCAATTGTTGACAACAACATAGTAATGAACAGAAAGCCCATCCATAAAACCGTGGGCAGCTGCTGGTGCCGGATGTCTGAAGCACACTTCCATAACTTCACTTGTCCACTTATAATCATCGGCATTTGGGCCGCAGCAAATTTTCTTTATAGGCTTATTTCCATTGTAGCAGCGCACATAGGTCTGATAATTCCTATACTTGTTGCCATAATAGTCTGCAGTCATATTTCCGCCGCATCCCCAGTTTTCATTGCCAACGCCAAAGTAATCCACAGTCCATGGTTTTTCATGACCATTTTCTTTTCTGAGCTCCGCCATAGGTGAAACACCGTCGAATGTCATGTACTCCACCCATTCGCTCATTTCTCTTACGGTTCCGCTTCCAACGTTCCCATTTACGTATGTTTTACACCCAAGCTGTTTGCAAAGTTCAAAGTACTCATGTGTGCCAAAGCTGTTATCCTCAATCACTCCGCCCCAATGAGTGTTGATCATTTTCTTTCTTTTTTCCTTGGGGCCGATACCATCCATCCAGTGGTACTCATCAGCAAAGTTTCCTCCCGGCCATCTAAGTACCGGCACCTTTATCTCTTTTAGTGCATCCACAACGTCCTTCCTCATGCCGTTCTCATTCTTTATCTGAGAATTCTCACCGACATAGAGGCCTCCGTATATACATCTTCCAAGATGCTCGCTGAAGTGCCCATAAACTTCAGGCTCAATATGACTTAATTTTCTGTTCTCGTTAATATGTAATTTCATCGTTCCCCTTTTAACCCTTAACTCCACCAAGAGTTATACCTTTCACAAAATTTCCCTGAATAAATGGATATGATACAAGTATAGGTAATACGCCAACCGTGGCCATGGCCATACGAACTGAAACTGAAGGAATGGACGCAAGACCAACTCCCGCATCCTGCACTCTTGCGCTGTTCTGTGACAGATACTGGATGTTCTGCATCATTCTGTTAAGAAGATTCTGAACAGAATACAGGTCAGTTCTCTTTGTAAGATAGATGTATCCGTTCATCCAGTCATTCCAATATGCAATTCCTGCAAAAAGACCTATTGTAGCCACTATTGGTTTTGACAAAGGCAATACCACACTCGAAAATGTCTTGTATTCAGAAGCGCCGTCAATGTAAGCTGCATCTAGAATCTCAGTCGGTATACTGCTGCAGAAATATGATTTCATCAGCATTACGTTAAAGCCATTCATCAAAAGCCCCGGAACTAAAAGTGCCCAAAAACTATTTTTAATGTTCAGCATATTGGAATACACGATGTAAGTCGGAACCAGTCCGCCATTAAACAAAAGTGTAAAGAATACCAGAAATAAAAGGACACTTCTAAATGGCAAATCAGGTTTTGAAAGAGCGTAGGCCAAAAGCGTTGTGATGGAAAGAGCCAGCGCTGTTCCCACCAAGGTAAGCACTATCGATATTCCATAGGCATGAACTACTGAATTTCCTGTTTTAAAAATATATTCATACGCATAGGTGCTCCATTTTGCCGGAGTAAAAGAATATCCGTTAGCAATAAGTACATCGTTGTCCGTAAATGAAGAAATAACCAGCAGCACAAACGGAACCACAGCAAGGAGCGATAATATGATCATCACAACATGCGCAAATATTTGAAAGTTTCTCTCTTCTCTTGTTCTCATTGTCACTCACCCCTTTAATGCTCAGAATAATGCATAATCCGGGTCTATCTTTTTCACGATCAGATTAGAACCAAGAACCAAAATAAATCCAACAAGCGACTGATAAAGACCTGCTGCCGAGGACATGGACATATCACCAAGCTCCAAAAGTCCTCTGTAAACATAGGTATCAATTGTATTTGTCACGCTAAACAGTGCTCCCTGATTCTGAGGCACCTGATAAAAGAGCCCGAAATCCGAGTAGAATATTCTTCCAATTGCCAAAAGAGTAAGCATCACAATTGTTGGTTTCAAAAGAGGAATAGTTATCTTGAAGATCTGCTGCCACTTGGATGCACCGTCTATTGACGCAGATTCATAGATGCTTCTGTCTATTCCTAAAATACTCGCCAGATAGATAACGCAGTTATAGCCAACACCCTTCCATGCACTTACGAACACAAGGATAAAGGGCCAGTATTTCTTTTCCATATACCAGGAGACAGGGTCCATCCCCAATGGCTTTAATATTGAATTGTTGATAAATCCGTTTTCTGTGGATAAAAAACCAAATACAAGATAACTTACGATTACCATGGAGATCATATATGGCAACAGGATAAATGACTGATAAGCCTTTTTTATCCTGGAAGTCATCTCTGCCAGAAGAATCGCTACAAAGATTGCCATAATGGTATTAACGATAATAAACACCAGATTATAAAGAATAGTATTTCTCGTGATTACAAAGGCATCCTTTGTGGCAAAAAGATATTTAAAATTCTTAAAGCCAACAAAGGGAGAACCATATATTCCTTTCTTGGCATTAAACTTTTTGAAAGCAAGAATAAGTCCGGGCAATGGCAGATAATTGTTTATAAAAAGATAGAGCAAGCCCGGAAAAGCCATGACATAAAGAGGAATATACCTCTTAAAGTTTTTCCTTTTATTTTTCATACGTTTTTCGCTCCCAAATGCTATAAAAGCCCCGGCTATCCTTCCCCGATAGCCGGAGCTCTTTAAAAGATCTTAGTTAATTCCGTTCTCAGCTGCCCAAGCATCAAGAGCTGCCTGTTTTCCAGCCATGTAGTCATCAAGTCCTGCTGCCTTAAGAGCCTGCTCAAGCTCTGCAATTCCTGTTTCAGGATCAACAAAACCGTAAACTACCTTAGGTCCAAATTCATCATATGCATTCTTAAGTGCTGTATACTCAGATGCATAGTCTGTGTTATCCCATGTAAATCCAAGAGCCTTTGACTTACATGTACAATTGTCGTTGAAATCTGCGATCTGCTGTCCAAGATCAAGCGGATCACCTTCCCATACATATGTTACATATGGGTTTGGCATAAGCCAGAGAACATTTGGATAGTACTCAGAATTATTGGCATCTACGCCATCTGCGTAGGAAATAGTTCCGTCAGAATTAACCTTAAACTCTTTTCCTTCCTGTCCCCAACACATAAGAGTTTCAATTGTTGAATCTGTATAAAGGGCATTAAGAACCTGAATTGTTGCTACAGGATCTTCTGTGTTCTGGTTAACACACCAAGGGAATGATGATACTGATGAAGAACTCATAAAGCTCTCACCAACATCAAATACAACCATATCTCTTCCGCACTCACCTGAGATTTGAGTCTTGTAACCAGGCTTACTGCAAGCCATCATAGCCATGTAAGCTCCTGATTTAACCTTTGCAGAAGCACCTGTTGTATCTGTAAGAGCATCCTGTGAAATGAATCCTGCCTGATTCCAGTCATAAGCTCTCTGAGCCCATTCCTTGAAAGTATCAGATGCATATACATCTTCAATCTTAAGTGAGTTCTGAGGGTCAAGAAGTGTTCCGAAATAATCACCTGCAATATTGTCAACTGAGCTTCCCTGTGTTAGTTCATTGTCCTGAATAGCCATTACATACTTGTCAGGGAACTGAGCATGGAGCTGTGTGAAAATATCATTGATATCATCCCATGTAGCCTTTGGATATCCAAGCTCACCTGTTGGCAGTGCAGTAACATCGTATCCGATAGCATCAAGATATTCCTGACCTACACATACAGCAGCTGTCTCAATAGCATAGTCCTTAATTGGAGGTGTTCCGTATAATACGCCGCCAACTCTGCAGGCATCAAGGTAATCAGCTCTTATCTTTTCCTTTATTCCGCTGCAGTAATCATCAAACATTCCATCTTCTTCAAGGTCGAGAACATAACCATTATTTATTGATGGGTTATATCCCAGGATACATGTTGAGAAAAGATCTACCTGCTCACCTGATGAAAGCATAAGCTTCATATCTTCTCCATATGCAGCTGAGTCTATGATCATAAGCTCTACATCAAGACCAAGGGTCTCTTCTGTATAAGCAGACAATGCTTCGTTGATCCTGTCAAGACCCGCAGGTCTTCCTGTCCAGTCAAAAAATGCAATAACAACCTTCTCGTACTTGCCATCCTTTTCAGCCTTGGCTTTTCTGTCTGCTATAGCCTGAGCAGCCTTATCTGACGCAGCCTCGCTGCTTCCCCCGTCATCTTTCTGCTCTGCATTTGACTGCTCAGTAGCTTCCTGCTTTGTAGTCTGAGTATCACTCTGAGCAGGTGTCTGTGTTGCCGCGCTTCCACATCCGCTGAAGATCATAGCTGCAGTTGTTGCGCTTAGTAATAAAGAAGCAATTTTCTTTTTCATAGCATCCTCCATCTTTGCAACTGATATTCATTATTCTGTTTTATGTTAATCGATTAACTTGATGATTAAAATATAAGACAACTCAACCTGAGTTGTCAACATATTTTCAATGATTAGATGTGCATTTTGTTAATAAAGTATGATTTATATATTGCTTTACTGTGCATTTTTCACAGTGTTTAATCGTTTAACCATTTTCATACATTGCTAACAGAGGCTCTTTCTATCAATCGACAAGGCATCTTGATCTCTCTTGATACTTCCTTGCCTTCCATCTTGTCAAAGAGCATCTCTATGGCTTTTTTGCCGATTCCAAGAAGATCGATCCTCATAGTGGTAAGTCCGGGAGTCATGAAATCCGAGATCATCTCATCGTCGAATCCTATTATAGAAATGTCTCTGCCTGCCTGTTTACCATGTTCAAAGAGATATTTATAAATTCCTCCGGCATTTCTGTCACTCATGCTGAATATTGCAGTGATATCTTTTTGCAAAAGAGCTTCTGCTGCATTATAACTAAGCTCCTTCCCCCAACCGGCATATGTCACAAGTTCAGGATTGTACAAAATACCTGCATCATAAAGAGCTTTCTGATAGCCAAGGATTCTGAGCTTGGTGTGGATGTTTTCCTGTTCACCCGCCATAACGCCGATCTTGGTA
Source organism: Butyrivibrio sp. Su6 (assembly GCF_900108105.1). Taxonomy (GTDB): domain Bacteria; phylum Bacillota; class Clostridia; order Lachnospirales; family Lachnospiraceae; genus Butyrivibrio. The sequence goes on from NZ_FNUR01000003.1 coordinate 301,183, forward strand.
TGTCCTCTTTTTATAAGATAATCAACAGCCACTCTTGCGGCCTCTTCGTCGTCTATTACTACAGATGGAACCTCCTCTTCCTGAGAGTAAGCATATGCAAGAACTGAAGGTATCTGATTGTCGTTAGGGAAGCGATGTATCTTACGGGCATGGCCGGCAACATATACTATTCCATCAACTCTGATGGAAGCCATCTCTTGCACTGCAGGGTTCATAACAGAGTAATACATCTTGTCATTGTCAAACCACAGGTCCTGCCATCTGGCATAGAGACGGAGGTTCTGAACTATGGTCCTGTAACCTCTCTCCTCACATACCTCCATGATACCCTCTATGATCTCAGGAGTCGTGAACTGGGCTATATCCTCTGCTATTACGCCAATAGTCTGGGTCTTTTGTTTTCTAAGCCCCTGGGCTACGTAGTTTAGCTTATAGCCCCTTTCGTTAACTACCTTCAGAACTCTGTTTCTGGTCTCTTCACTTACTTTATTTTTGCCATTTAATATATTGGATACAGTAGCAGTGGATACGCCACACTCTTTTGCGATATCTTTTAAGGTTATCATATTAACCTCCGTATATATTTTAATGCTATTTCCTCAATTTATGAGGGGTTAATCGTTTTATTTATTGTACAATATTTTGAATTTTGTGTCAAAATGAGAAATGCATAAATAAAAAGAAGTGACAATATGAGCTTGCTCATATATTGTCACTTTTCTTTTTATTTATATATGGCGAATGCCATGAAACGAGGAATCGAAGATTCCGAGTGTGCATTTCTCATTTTTAGAATGTTTAGAAGATCCTTCTTACAGCAAGGACTGTACGGTAATCTGCGCTTGAAATCTTGATACCGGTCTTAGCTGTTGAAGCGTGTACAATCTGTCCATTGCCGATATAAATAGCTACATGACCTGAATAACAGATAATATCACCAGGCTGTGCATTGGCAAGTCCATCAACCGCTGAACCAACACTTCTGTCGGCACCGGAAGAATGTGGAAGGCTTACACCAAAGTTAGCGTATACACTCATTACAAAGCCTGAGCAGTCAGCACCGTTTGTAAGAGATGTTCCACCATATACATAAGGATTACCAACAAACTGCTGAGCAAACTGAGCAACTGCAGATCCGATTGAACTTGTAGCAGTTGTATATGAGCTTGCTGCATTGTAGCTTGATGAACCTGATGACTTGGATGTACCTGTCTTAGCTGCTGCATTAGCTGCTTCTCTTGCTGCCTTCTCCTTGGCAAGACGAGCTTCCTCTTCTGCCTTGGACTCAGCCTCTACGAACTCAGTTGAAAGTGTTACGTAGTCAAGTGATACATAACCATCACCTTCCTCGATACTAACCTTAACCCAGCCGTCAAGCTCTTCCTCTACAACAAGTTCGTCCTCGATAGGAACAAGACCAAGCACTTCCTGATCAAGTCCAGGGCCGCTTCTTACTTTAAGAGTTGTAGTAGTAACTGTTGCGATTCTGGTTCCTACTTCCTTGGCAAGTTCTACTGCATCCTCACCTGTGACACAGTATTCAGCCTTAACATATCCTTCTACGGATCCTGACTTGATCTTATACCAGCCATTCTCCTCTTCGATAAAATAACCAACTGACTTATCGTACAGTTTACCGATTATCTCGCCATCTTCCTCACTTGGAAGATCACGAACATTGACGTAATCATTAACTTTAGCGATAACAAGGGACTTAAAACTCTCTTCCTCAGAAACCTCTTCGGATTCCTCACCCTCATTGCCTTCCTTATTACTGATAACTGCACCTGTGGCATTCTGAATATCCTTAAGAATATTATCGGTAATTGTAGAAGCACTAGGTGTCTCATTAGTTACAGCTGAAGAAGCTTCAATATCTTTCTCAGCTGTGCTGCTTGCAGACTCTACTGAAGATTCCTCTTTAGATTCTGCATCAGAAGCTTCCTCACTTGCAGACTGCTGAAGATTTGAAAGAGATACCTGATTATTACCAAGAGCATATGTTATTCCTGCCTGTGGCAGAACACTTGTCACCTTGTTGGAAGATGCATAAGCATCTATACTCAAACTTGAAAAGGTTATTGCAGCTACAACACTTAAAGCCATTAGCTGCTTGCTAGCTTTTTTCAAAATGGGCCTCCAATTGTTACATAAATTGTTACAAAAAAATTCACATCTTTTAACAATATACGCCCATTCTTCATTTTTGTCAAATTTTATCAATTTTTAATCTTTAAACGCTTGCTTTTTGTGGACTTTTTGGAACACCCACATCAGTACTTATTTTTCCTTTCCAACAAGGAAATCCTGCACGCTGGTTACTGCATTTGCGCCATCTGCAACGGCTGTAACTATCTGGCGAAGCCTCTTTTTCCTGGAGTCACCTGCTACAAATATGCCAGGTGCTGAAGTTCTGCCATCCTCACCTGCGATAATGTAGCCGCCTTCGTCACATTCAACAATATCAGCAAAAAGATCTGTTGAAGGATGTATACCTATGGCAATGAAAATACCATCAACATCTACATCTTTCATCTCTTTTGACTTAACATTCTCAACCTTTAAATGAGTAACCTTGTCCTCACCCTTGATCTCTTTTACAACGCTGTCCCAGATAACTTCTACATTATCAAGTCCAAAGAGCTCATCCTGAAGGATCTTAGTTGCTCTAAGCTCATCTCTTCTGTGGATGAGATATACTTTTTTACTAAATCTTGCAAGGAAAATAGCATCCTCTACAGCTACATCACCGCCGCCGTTAACAGCTGTAACCTTGTCACGGTAAAATGCTCCGTCACATGTAGCGCAGTAAGAAACGCCCTTTCCGATATACTCTTCCTCACCCGGAACACCAAGCTTTGAATGATGTGCTCCTGATGCAATGATAACTGTATGAGTCTCGTACTCGCCGTTATCAGTCTTTACTTTGTAAATAGGAGCCTTATCATCTGAGCCCTTGTCTACGCATTCAATTCCTGTAACTGTTCCGTCAACGAACTCAGCTCCAAGCTTATCAGCGTGCTCTCTGAACTTCATTCCGAGGTCAAAACCATTCACACCCGGAATTCCAAGGTAGTTATCAACTTCATATGTGTCTATGATCTGTCCTCCGCTCACGGGATTTTTTTCTATAATGATCATATTCAAACCTGCTCTTTTTGCATAAACTGCAGCAGATAAACCAGCAGGGCCAGAACCAATAATTACTAAATCGTACATAGAATACCTCCTATTCATAAATACATTTGATTGTGTACAATTTAATTGTAACATCTTTTTGTTTTTTGTAAAGTACTTTTTTTAAATCCATCCGCCATCAATTGTTATTATCTGTCCCGTCATATAAGAAGGCGCCTCAGAAACCATTAAAACAAGCTCCGCAACTTCCCCGGCCTGCCCCATTCTCCCCATGGGGATCTCATTTTCAAGCTCTTCCAGATCTTCACTGGTAAGATGCCTTCTGTTCATATCTGTATCGATGACGCCGCAGGATATGGCATTAACCTGAATATTGCTGGGCGCTAGCTCTTTTGCAAGGGCCTTGGTAAAAGAATTCACACCGCCCTTAGACGCAGAGTAAGCCACCTCACATGATGCCCCGACACTTCCCCATACTGACGTAATATTGATGATCCTTCCACAATGTTTTTTTACCATGAGAGGCACAGCAAATTTGGAAGTATTAAACAGCCCATCCAGATTGGTCTCCATAAGTCTCTTCCAATCCTCTTTCTCCATATCTGTCAAAAGACCTATCCATGCAATCCCGGCGTTATTTACCACTATATCAATGTCCTTTATCTGTGAAAAGAGCTCTTTTACCTCTTCATAGCTTCCCACATCGCATTTAAATACGTGGCAGGTGGCGCCGTACTTCTCTGTTAGCTCATCCCCAAGGCGTCTTAACTCATCTATGCTATTTATGCAGGTCAGAAACAGCTCATCTTTTTTACTGGCGAAAGAAATAGCGATTTCTCTGCCAATTCCCCTTGAAGCACCTGTTATCAATACTTTTCTGTTCATAATCAAAACCCTTTCAAAAACATGGTTACATTATATATTACATTCTCACATGAAAAAAGCATATAAAAACGCATTTCAGCGCTTTTATATGCTCTATAGGTTCAAAATATCAGCAGCGTTTAAGTGCATCCAAAACAGCTTCTTCGATAAAAGGTTTGGAAACAAACTCAACTGCACCTATTTTCAGTGCTTCCATCATTTTTTCTTTTTGCCCTGCTGCGGTTATCATCACAACCTTCGCATCAGGGTTATTTCTTTTTATAAGTTTAAGGGCATCAATGCCGTCCATAACAGGCATTGTTATATCCATAGTCACAATATCCGGACGGAGCTTAACATACTGATCAAAGCCCTCCTGACCATTAACTGCTTCACCAACTATCTTATATCCAGCTCTTTCAAGTATATCTGATAAAAATCTTCTGGAAGTTCTTGAGTCATCTACTATCAAAACACTTTTCATTTAATTCGCCTCCAAAGCTTAAGTTTATGATCAAACAATCCTGACAGTTAACTTTATCTCGCCGCCGCTGATATAAACCGGCATTACTACAATACCTTCATAGTCTATACCCTGAAAAGCCACAGAAAAATCCGGTGGATTCAGTTCAAGCTTCACCTCTTTTTTGCTCTCCTCCGTGGCGTACAAACCATTGATACAGTTTATAAGCTCACAGATTGCATCAAGGGCATCTTCCCTGGTTTCAATAAATTCTTCCTTGGTATAGGCAATTGCCATTTTCTTTATACTGTCATATTTTCCCGAGATAGCAAGCACCCCGCTTATATCCCCGTGAAAATGCTGATATCCTATTACTTCCTCTCTTACGGTATCGACAGTATACGTTTTCCCTATATAAACATGGGTATCTACAAGCCTGTACAGAGCTTTAATAGCCATGGAAAAGATACTCTTATAGGTTTCATTCCCTGTATGTAAAAAAAGCGGGACAATACTATCGATATTACCCGTCTTAAGCTCAACCATGTCTATGGCAGTAGCCCCGACGTATGTTTCATATTCTTTTTCAATTTCAGATATTTTCTCCATTGGGAGAATTCCAAGGTCAACCACGGCCTGAACAAATGCCATGTAACTATTTCCCTGGAGCTTTAGAAGCCGCTCAACCTGTGCATCAGTAAGATATCCCTTTTCTACGGCAATATCTCCGAAACGCATATCCATAGAAGCCTGAAGTGCATTGACCTGCTCAGCCTGAGCAATCGTCATCAGCTTTTCAGATACCGCTACCACACCAAGTTTAGCTCTATTAGATTCCTGTGCCTTAATGACCTGATCGAGCTGATTCTTTGTCATCAGTCCTCTCTCAACCATGAAAGCACCCATAAGTCTGTCTAACATCACACCACTCCTTATAAAAAAGGAAACGGACAATAGCCTACTATACTACTATTTTAGACTATTATCCGTTTATTAACAAGCTTATTATTGTTCTTCAGACTCTTTAAAATCTTCTGTGTTTCTTTTTTCGTTCATCTTGGCCATTGCCTGGTTAAGTGCTGCCTGAACTGCTGCATCTTCACTCATTGAAGCTGCAGACCCTGTCTGCTGAGGCTTAACGCCGGCCTTGCCTCTCATGATAGCTGCCTGCTGTGCTGCGATCTCGATGGCCATCATTCTGTCTTTTGGAAGGACAATGCCCTGTCCGTTTGGATTGATCCTGATACCTTCCTTGTCCTGTACAAACTTAAGGATATCCTGATATTTGAACACTGCCGCATTCCACTCTGTGCCAGTGAGCTTTTTGCTAAACTCAATGGCATCAGTATAAACAGGAAGGAACTGCTTATCATCCTTGGTCTTCATAACAAGGAATTTGAGCTTAGTGTCCTTACCCATCCTGATCCTGCCATCTTCCATGACTTCTGCAGGGCCTTCATGCTGCATAGGAATGATATAGTTAGCATTTCTGATAAGTGAAAGCATTCTCACTTCTTTTGCCTTTAATACATCAGCTCTTTTCTCGTATTGTACAGGCCAGCGAAGTTCCTCAAGGAAGTCGATCATAGCAAAGTTGAGCTCAGGGTTAACAGGTGAAGCATCCTTCTTTTCGCTGTTCCAGTCCATAGGAGAAACAACTATCTCATTTCTCTTAAATCTTGCCCTGTAAGCACCATTATCCACAATAAGATTCTCAATACCAATGTAGTAGAGATAATCAAAGAATCCACGCCTTACACTTGCAGGTGCTTCTTCATTTTCTACCTTTACTTTTCTGACAACCAGCTTTCTGTACTGGCCTTCAAACATGCCTCTTGCTTTTTCAGCGAGGTCTTCTTCAAAGTAAACATTGGCAAATCCGTGGTCGATGAAAGGATAGCCTGTTGATGTATCATAAAGAACATACAGCTCTTTTGAATCACGAAGTCTTCCAAGAATCTCGTTGTAAACCTTTCTGTGATTCTTCTCAAAGTCAGGAAGAGGCGCTGTCTTATTAAAGACTTCCATAGCTGTCAAAAGAAATAACAATTCCTGCCCTGAAAGATCAACCAGAGCATCAATTGAGATGTCAGGCTCATAAATAAGCTGACCAACCTCGCTCTTTCTCTCAGGAGACACTGTTTCCTCCATCTCATGAGTCTCAGCATCCTTTATGTTCACAGGGTTGAGCCTTGGAATAGTAGGCCATGTCAGCTCAGCGTGAGCCTTTCTGGCTGCCTCTATTTCTTTTTCCTTACTGGATAAAAGCTCCTGTTCCTTGGAAGCTTCATCATCAGCCCCGTTCTTTTTCCCACCAAATAAATCAAATAATCCCATTAAAACCTATCTCCTCTATACTTTATCATAATGAATAAAATTCTTTTGATGCCTTTGCAAGGTACTCAGGATCCTTTGCACCTGCTGACTCATAAGGTGAGTGCATAGCAAGCTGTGCAAGTCCTATGTCCACTGTATCTACTGCAACCTGAGTTGTAGAAATATTTCCCAGTGTTGAGCCTCCAACTGTATCAGAACGATTAGTAAATGTCTGATAAGGAACCTTTGCTTTTTCGCAAACATTCTTGAAGAATGCAGCAGAGAAAGCATCTGTAGTATATTTCTGATTAGCGTTGTATTTGATAACAATCCCCTTGTTCATTACAGGTCTGTTTACAGGATCAGCCTTCTCAACATGATTAGGATGAACTGCATGCGCGTTATCAGCAGAGACCATAAAGCTGTTTGCAAGTGCTGTGTAGTACTGCTCTGTAGTTCTTCCAAGGCACTCATTGATCCTTACAAGTGTAGCCTTTAAGAATGTTGAAGCAGCGCCCTGCTTGGTTCCGCTTCCAACTTCCTCGTTGTCAAATACACAGTGAACCGGCACATTCTCTTTTTCTTTTCCCTTAAGGAATCCGTCAAAAGAGCTATAAACACATTCCTGGTCATCAAGTCTTGAGCATGAAATGTACTCGTTGTTTGCTCCCCAGGTTGTCCATTTAACTCTGTTATACAGGAAAAGATCGTGACTTAAGATGTCTTCTTTCTTTACCCCTGCGCTCTTTGCAATAACATCAAAAAAGCTGTCCTTTGAAGCTTCATCTCCGAAAATAGGAAGCATATCTGTCTGCGCATTGTACTTGTAACCATCATTTGCCTCGCGGTTCATGTGGATAGCAAGTGAAGGAAGCATAACGAGATCTCTATCTACATCAACAAGTCTGCTCTCAATTCCTTTTTTACCCTTTACAAAAACTCTTCCTGCAACAGAAAGTGGTCTGTCAAACCATGGGGCACAGAGCATTCCGCCGTATCTTTCAACGTTGAGCTTAACGTATGCTCCTGCTGCTTCCATCTCAGGGTTCTCTTTGATTTTAAAAGAAGGAGAATCGCTGTGGCTTGCGATCATATAAAAGCCCTTGAAATCCTTCTTAGGAATTCTGAAAGAAATAATAGAAGAATCATTTCTTGTAACAAAGTATTTCCCCTTTGCCTTAAGGTTCCACTCTTCCTTCTCAGAGAGCTCTACATAACCGTTTTTTACAAGCTCTTTTTTCAGGTTATCAACAACATGAAAACAAGTCGGTGAAGCATCTATAAAATCAAGCATTTTATTTGTAATATCTGCCATTTCAAATACCTCTCAATTCATAATAATTTCATCAGAACAGTATACCACACAATTATAAATATGATATAGAAAAAAGAATGTTACAAGTGACATTATCAAGTTTAGAAATTCCAGATCATGCAAAAAAGAAACAGCACACCCCGTAAGGGTGTGCCGCATTATAAACAAATTGATATATTAGCTATTTATTTCAAACGAAGCAGCTCTGTGTATGCAAGAATAAGTGGTGCCACACCTTTTGCTTCATTTTCAACAACAGGCTCTGAGAAATAATACTCAAGCGAGCCATCTCTGTGCTGTGCTCCGCCAAGTCCTGCTACAAGACAGATTCCGCCAAGTCTTGGTGAACCATCTTCGTTACGTGAAAGATACTTGTTAACAATTCCGTCAAAGGCTTTGATAGCAATATCTTTGAAACGTTCAGGCAAATATCCAAGTCTCACGCCCTTCAAAAGTCCATAGGCAATAAGTGCTGTTCCTGAAGTCTCAAGATAATTTCTCTCATCGTCTACCTTGTCTACAACCTGATAAAACATCCCGCTTTCATCCTGGAAAGGAATAAGGCTGTCAGCCAGATTCTTGAGCATTGTCTGAAGGTAACGTTTCTCGTAGTACATAGACTCATCGATTGCTTCTGCTGTATCAACCAAAGCTACTGTGAACCATCCAAGAGCACGGAGCCAGAAGTTAGGACTGCATCCTGTTTCCTTATCAGCCCAGTACATTTCTCTGCTCTCATCATATCCATGATAATAGAGACCTGTCTTTTCATCCTTCATAAGAGCTTCAACATTTTTAAACTGCTTGAAAGAATCAAGGCAGCCCTGCATTTTGTTAAAACGCTTCTCATACTCCATATAGAAAGGCTGTGCCATGTACATGCCATCAAGCCATACCTGATAAGGATAGATATTCTTGTGCCAGAAGTTTCCTGCCTTAGTTCTTGGCATTGTATCAAGCTGCGCTCTTACAGTATCCATGGCTTTTCTATATTTTTCTTTGCCTGTAAGCTCGTATAATTTAAAGAGATTCTTGGATGGATTGATATTGTCAAGATTGTACTCTTCTGTACTGTAAGTCTTGATCTGACCATCCTCCTGAACGAACCAGCCAACAAATTTATCAGCAAAATCGAGATATTTCTTGTTTGAAGTCTGCTCGTAAAGTGATAAAACAGCTGTGATCATACATCCATCAATGTAGTTCCACTTATTTGGCTTTCCACTAAGGACATTTTCAATGTTCCAATATGGATGCTCAGCATCAGATTTCTCAAGGAGATAATCAACATATTCATTGAGCATCTCAAAGGTTTCTTCTCTTGTCATAAGAATCTCCATTTCTTTATAAACGCAATATGTAAGTGCTTACATTATAAATGATAACACATGCAAAACACAAGACAATTACTTGCTAACATATTGATTATATTGTCATGAAAAAAGACATAGCTCTGGAAGCATTTGTAATGGCTCCGTACGCCACCATTGACTGAACCTGAGAAAAACGCCTTGGCCTTAGAGCCGACGGTGAGGATGATGAGAACAGTAGTTAGATTCATACACCGTCGGATTCAGCATTGTAGCGTTTTTCTCAGAACCCGCCAATGGCAAGCACCTTCGGTGTGGCTGGGGATTATTGCCTCAGGCTTTGACTCCGAGAACAGTAGGGATGGCTACTTTCAAAGATGTATGTCTGCGTCTTTCAATGTAAAGAGAGCGAAGATTCTGTTTTGGAAATATAGCCTGATTTTTGAGATTACAACACCATTCGACAAGGATTTTGACGTGTGATTTTGGGTATATACGGCCTTATTTGAGGTTACCACACCATTATATAGAGATCATATGTCTAAAGTTCACTCATCCAATGGATGTGGCAATCCATTTTTTCTCATATATGCCCAATTACACTTCCTGAAAATTTAGCCGATGGATGTGGTAACTTAAAAAGTATAGCTATATACCCATTTCACTGTGACAATCCGAATGTAGGATAATCGCTTGATTTTAGCGCTTTTTATCCTACAGATTTGACCATTCTGATAATGGATTTTGCTCGTGAGTAGGATAAACGTTTGACTTTTACTCATTTTATCCCACAATTCTCATGGTTCTGACTGAGAATTGTGGGATAAAACAATTGATTTTTTCACGATTATCCTACTTTTTGGACAATTACAGTGCTCAGAAGGCTGAAAATGTGGGATAATCTCAAGAGAATTTCAGGTTTTATCCCACACATCTGAAAATCGGCTTGGATAGAGTGGGATAAGTATTACAAATCTTTCGCTTTTATCCTACATCTTCTCCTAGCTCTGGATTGTCACAGTGAAATAGATAAAGTGCTTAAATAATGTGCTTTTTATCTATGGATTTGGTCATCCGTTATTCAATATTCATTCCATAAAGCAAAACATGACCTAAGTAAAAGAAACATACTGATTAGGTCATGAATTCTGTAATAGCGAGGCAATATCATGACAAAAACTATGACCTAGACAAATGAAAAATGCTGTTTAGGTCATGAATGCTGTGATAACAAGGCAATATCATGACAAAAATCATGACCTAGGCAAGTGAAAAATGCTAATTAGGTCATGTTTTTTGTAATAGCACGTTATCCGTGCAGGTTATAATAAATAAATTGTCACAGTAAAATGAGAATATAGCCCTACACATTATTGAAACTAGCCACTTCTACTGTTCTCGGAATTGGAACCCGAGGCACTTGTACCCAGCCACACCGTAGGTGCTTGCCATTGGCGGGTTCTGAGAAAAACGCTACAATGCTGAATCCGACGGTGTATGAATCTAACTACTGTTCCCATCATCCTCACCGTCGGCTCTTAAACTGAGGCGTTTTTCTCAGGTTCAGTCAATGGTGGCGACCGGTCCGCGATACCAACATTTCATTCTTTTTCATGATATTAAATTTCTCGATTTTCCTATACCCTTACTGTATGCGATTTAATATTTATAATAAAAAAGCCTTGTTTTCTCTCATAAATAATCATGAAAGAAAACAAGGCGTATTATTTCTGTGTCTTTATCGTTTTATGCGTATACGATCCAGATGAACAGATATCCGACAACTACTGCTGTAAGTGTGAATGGTACACCGATTCTCATGAAGTCACCAAAAGAAACTTCATAGCCCTCTTTACGGAGCATTCCAACACCTGCGATATTTGCAGAAGCGCCGATTGGAGTGAGGTTTCCGCCAAGTGTAGCACCAATGAGAAGTCCAAAGTATAAAAGAAGCGGATTAACTGACATTACGCCGGCAAGGCTGGCAAGTACCGGAAGCATTGTTGCTACGTATGGGATGTTATCAATAAATGCAGATATAGCTACGGATCCAAATACTATAAGAGTATATAATAGGAATACGTTATCCTTTCCTGCACCGGCAATGATGTGAGCCAGATCATCGATAAGGCCTACATTTGTAATACCAGCGATTACACAGAAAAGACCTGCAAGAAGAAGCATTGTGTCATAGTCGATAGCCTTAAGAGAATGCCACATGCTGTCAGTTCCCTTTGAAACAATGATTTCCCAAACAATGTTGATGATTCCCCATACCATACAAATGATACCGTTTGTAAGCTCAGGCTTGTTAGGGAAGAATGAAGCAATAACAAGGAAAATAACGTGTCCAAGCATTGTAATTGTTGGGATATAATCTGTTACAACTGTGTGCTCGTCTGAATGAACTGGCTCTTTATCCTTGCGGAAAAGAATCATCATGATAGGTACAGTTGCAAGAGCACCCAGCTCAACTGCAAAAAAGATACCTGGTTTTCCCTGCATCCAGAAGAAGTCATTGAAGTCCATCTTAGCAGCGCCTGCAAGCATGATAGATGTTGTATCACCTACAAGTGTTGCAGCTCCCTGAAGGTTTGATGAAACCGCAATACAGATGATCATTGAAACCGGTGAAATCTTAAGTTTCTTACAAATAGCAAGTCCAACAGGAGCAACCATAAGAAGTGTTGCCACATTGTCGATAAATGCAGATATGATACCGGAAAACAGAGACATCAGGATTGTTACCCACATTACATTAGGGGCAAGATCAAGAAGTTTATCTGCAATAAGATTAGGCATTTTGGACTCTATGAAGTAATCAACAATTACCATAGTACCAAATAGCATAAGAAGAATGTTCCAGTCAATCGCAGCAAATACCTGAGTATAAGGAAGAATTCCTGTTACTACAAAGATAATTGCAGTTGCAATTGCAATCTTCGCACGATGCTTTTTAAATATTATTAAAAGAACATACATGAGAATAAAAAGAATAATAGCTAGTGTTTTCATAATAATCTCCCTTCATTGATAAGTAAAAACAGCTGTAAAGGCCTTGTCAGCAGACATAAAAATAGACCTTTACCATAGCAAGCAGCTATGATAAAAGTCTTGCTGTCAGTTCAAATCGCTACGCGAAAATGTAACCTTATGCCAGATTCGGATGCTCTCGCATCGTCCTGACGGATCTGGCTGCCAACAAAACATCGGCCAGCTACTCCCTCTTACCAATTAACTGTATTTAGTTTACGAGACTTAGCGTGCAAAGTCAAACAAAAAACTCCTCGCAGAGGTAATTCTGTTTACTTTATATATTATCCGCATATAACAGGTATTTAATCTCAGGCATTTTTAAGGATATATGCGTATTCTTACGCATTCATTTTCTTTGGTCACATTCCTGCAAAGCTTTTCAAAGCTACTGAAATATTTCTCCATACCCAGCTTAAGATCTGAAGAATTGTAAAAAATAATGTTCCATTCATCGGAAACATCTGTCAGCACATCATACAATGCATCAAGATTTTCTCCGTAATATTCAGGAAGAGGCAGCTCTCTTTCTAACACCTTATGGAATTCTTCTTTGCTTTCTATTCCGGATAAATCAATATAGAAGACCTTTTCCATAACAAAACCTCATAATTCATTAGCAGAATTTTTTCTCACCATTCAATTTAATAGATGCCGCACATAGCCTCATGTCATTCAGTTCATAAAGCTACCAAATACAAAGATTTCATGGTTCATACAAAAGTTCAAACGTCTCGTAGTGATCTTCTGTGTAATAAATATATCCGTCATCAGAATAAACTATGCGTTTAGCCCCACGACTCTTTTTCCCAAGAGTATCTATATCACACTCATGATACTCAGTATCTTCGGGAAGATTTCCTTCGTAGTTTCCAAAGTAGTCTCCACCGATGCACTTCCCCGGAGCATAGCTTTCTAAAGAGCCACCGCTCCAGCCAAGCTTTTTGGCCTCTTTCTTGGTAATGTAATTGGATGGAAGTTTATCGTAAGTCACAATATAAAGAGCTACTTCATCCTTGCTGTCATAGATTCCGTATTCATCAATTAAAGCCTTCGATGAATCTTCATCTGCAGAAACCACATCATAACTGTCTGTTGTCTCTGCCCCTGAAGACGAATCATAACTATCTGATGCAACCTCTGCTGCTACAGCTCCTGATTCCGCAATAACAGCAGAATCAGGCGCCAAAGCTTCATTTTCTGAAGAAGCAGTATCTTCACTTATCTCAGACTTTCCACATCCAAAAAGTGTGAGCATAACAAATAATAATGCAGTTACAATTATTTGCCCATTAATCCGTTTCATTTAATGCTCCAAATAAATGATTGGTTCTTACCAACAGATTATTTCAGTGATCACTCGTACTTCACATTATCAAGTTCACTGCTCTCAACGCCATAGAATTCAGGTTCTTTGTCAACGCTTCCGCTGATAGCAACATTTTTTAATACCAGTGACTTAACATTCTTGGCATAAATACTTCTGCCGCTCATCTCGTCGAAGTTGTCCATCATTACAGGGCGCTCAGGAACACGCTCTGATTCAGGAAGGAATGAAGCTGTGATGTTCTCAAATCTAAGCTCGCCAATAGGTCTCTCAGGAAGTCCAACTGCGCAGAGTACACATGCAGAAACGCCTTCGCACTTAATATTTCTGCCGGTGATAGAACCGATTACAGGTGTCATTTCATCAACAGGTGCCGGATTCTGATTCTGAACATAATCGCTGTGTCCATCAGGATCGCAGAAATAGAACATGTTTACAGTAAATGGCATATGTACACCATTCATATCAATATTTTCAAAAAGAATGTCATCAAGAACTGATCTCTCACCGCGGCCTCTTCTGGTCTTTATGCGAAGTCCTCTGTCTGTTCCGTCAAAAATACACTGTGAAACGCGAACATTCTTAACACCGCCTGCTGCCTCGGAGCCTACTGTCACACTGCCGTGGCCCCTCTCAAACTTGCAGTTTCTGATAATGCAATTATCTGTCTCTTTATGATGCTCAAGACTCATGTAATACTTACCGCTCTTGATCGCCATGCAGTCATCACCAACAGAGATAACTGTTCCAAGAACAAGTGTGTTGTTGCAGCTCTCTGGGTCAAGGCCGTCAGTATTAGGTGAATCTGATGGATTATGGATATAGAGATTCAAAAATGAAATATTATCGCAATAATATGGGTGAACTGTCCATGAAGGTGAATTCTGAACTGTAATGTTCTGAACTCTCACATTCTTACATCTGCAAAGATAAAGAGTGTTTGGTCTCCATGCACCTCTTTTTACCTTAGGATTAACCCACCAGTCTGAATTCTGGGCATTTCCATCAAGGACGCCGGGACCGATGATATCAAGATTTTCCGCATCAATTGCTGTAATAAGGGACGCGAAGCTAGTAAGCGGATTGCCCTCCCAGCTTGAAAGATTGTATTCATCTTTTTCATCTGTAGTAAAAGTCATTCCCGGAAGAATAGGGTAATGATCTCTTTCAGTATCTCCCAGAAGAACAGCGCCCTCGCCAAGCCAGAAGGTCATGTTACTCTTGAGGAAAAGAGCTGTTGTCAAATATGTACCCTTTGGAAGATAAACAGTTCCATCTACAGGACATGAGCAAATAGCTGCCTGAAGTGCCGCTGTATCTACAGTCTTTCCATCTCCCTTTGCGCCAAACTTGGTGACATCAAGTAAAACTGACTCATGCTTTGTTGTAAAGCTCTTTTCAACCTTCTCGCCATCGAATACGACAGCAATCTTATATTCTCTGTCAGGTAAAAGACCTGAAACAGAAACCACATTTCTGTCAGAATCAAGTGCCTTCTCACCATCGATAAATAATTCAAAGCTCTTTTCCTGCTTAAAAATAGCATCGGAAACAAGCTCAATAGTCACGCTTCTGTTAAATACTTCTACAATTGTAAAATCCATACCCTACTCCTATATTCCTTAATTTCAGTCATCTATCCAAGTGGCTATCATATCCGCTGTTTCAGCAATCTGCTCTGTATTGGATATCTCGGGAGTTCCATCCCCGCTCTGAATCCCATAACATCCAAAATATGAGTGGATTCCACCAGCAATGATATATTCCTCAGAATCTTTCGGCCAATGTGCCTTACTATTCTCGTAAGCATCAGCCTTTATAACTCCGTCATTTTCCCCGTAAATGGACAAAAGTCTTATATCTTTATCTGAAAAATCCGCATTAGGATATGACGCACAAAGGATAATACCTGCATACTCATCTATTTTATCTTCAAGATACAAAGATGCTGCGACTCCGCCTAAGGAGTGCCCTGCAATGTACCAGTCAAGATTTTTGACCGAATCCACATCAGCCGTATATTTGGCAGTGATCTTTTCCACAGCATTTATCCTCAAAAAAGCAAGGTTCTCCGGCATTCTCGGCAAAATACAAATATATCCGCGACTTGCAATCTCATACATAAGGCCGCTATATGCCTTGTATTCCACTTTGCCTCCAGGATAAAAAACTATGACTGCCTTGGGCACAGATGTTTCCGGAAGAAATACCGTTCCGTTCTCATCCGAATATGAATTAACGCTTGCTTCAAGCCTTGTCTCTATAGCAGTTATGGTTTCCATATCAGCTTTATAATAACCTTGTGTATAAATCTTGAATCCGATCACCGCGACGATTATCACAGCAATAATAGCTAATACGACCCATTTCGCAATTTTCTTAAACTTTTTCATTCCTAACCCTTCAATTACTACTCATAGACTTATCTATAATTTCAACAAGTCCCATTGCACTGGTAAAATCAAACTTCTTGTTGGACTCTTCATGGATCACAGTTCCCTGCCATGTAGCATTCTGTCTGAACTTAACCTGAACGAAAAATGTCCCCAGGCTTCCCCTCTTATTCTGAACATTCTTGACTCCTGACGCAGCCTGAACCTTATCGATAACAAGATTGTCAGGATCACCATTCATCTCTTCATGGTCCCTTGTTTTATTGAATTCTCTTTTTTCAAGGCTCCTCTGAGGAAAATCCCACTCATCATAAAGATCATCCATGAGCATCAGCATGTCGCTAACTCCGTTAAACTCAATGGAATCATCAGAATATTGGTGCCACAATAAACCAATATAATCTCCGCTTTCTTTTTTTTCAATGCAAATACATATCACATTTCTTGCAAATAGCATCTGTTTTGCTTCACTCATAGAATAAAAACCCCCTAAAATAAATAAAATACCTCAATTTAACTCTATAAGCTTTTTTGCTCCAAGTCAAATAAACTATCATTATTGTAAAAATAAATCTTCACGGCAAAAGAGCTATCGACCAACTGTCTGATCGATAGCTCCTTTATCATTTAACTATTATAGTGATTTACTCATTTGAGGCTTTTAAGTATTATTCCTCTTCTTTGCGTCTCTTGGTAGCCATAAGTGTTATAGCCACTGCTGCCGCAATGATTATTGCAAAGAGCCTTGCTGCATCGTTTGTAGAATCTTCTGTCTTTGCTCTTCTTGCTCCGAGAACTGCTGCCTGGTTTGCTGCTCTCTGTGCTCCAAGTACTGCAGGATCAGGTGTTCCTGTAAGTAATGGTGCCGGTGCTGGTGCTACCGGTGCTGGTGCAGGTGCTGTTGGAGTAGGTGTGTCATCGATAGGTGTAGGTGTTGGATCCGGTGTTGGATCTGGAGTTGGTGTAGGTGTTGGTGTAGGTGTCGGAGGAACTACAGCATCACTTACTGTAAGTTTTCCGTAAACCCTGGTTACTACGTAGTTCTTTTCAAGGTTTGTGTTACCGGCTCCGATAACATCGAATGTATTATCGCTTTCGCCAACCTCTATCTGTCTTCCTGTAATATTGTATCCAACTGCGTCGCCTTCGCCCCATGCCCTGTCTGTTGTGATCTCACTGTTAGTAAGAGCTGTTCCATCATAAGTCTTGCTTGCGCTTCCTGATGTTACTGTGATAGGCATTGGAGTGATAGTAAGAGTTCCTTCCTTCTTGGTAGCTTCTGCAAACTGATCTGTTACATCATTTCCGGCTTCATCAAGAATTACCATGTCGCCGCTGATAGTAAGTGGATACTTGCCTGCATCTCTTTCTGCTACATCTACTGAAAGTCCGGTTACTTTGTATGTTACTCCATCGATCGTGATATTAGGATCTGAAGAAGTTCCATCTGCTGCTCCTGCTGATATTGGTGTAATAATTCCGCTTAAGAAGTTTACTACTCTGTTAACAGCTGCTGCCGCTGCGTTTACACTCTTGCCGCCTTCTGCGTGATATCCGAATCCGCTGTAAACCTGGCCTGTGTATGGTCTTTCAACATCATCAGTTATAAGTGTTACAAGGAATTTCTCTCCTTCTCCTCTGTCATTGATCTTCAGATAACCATCAACTATTTCGAAGGTTGCCTTGAAGTTTTCATCAGTATTTGTGAACTGCTCGGCCTTAAGTCCCATGTTGTATGTTCCAACAAGTGTTCCTTTTGCAAGTGCCTGGCCTGTCATATTAACCTTTGAAAGCTGGTACAGATCGTTATTAGCATTAGCTGTGTATCCTGTTACCTCCTTCTCTTTTCCATCGTAGGTCTCTTCCTTGGTATTACCTGTTACAGTAATTACTACTTCCAGAGGAGTTATTGTAACGAATCCATCTTTTCCAATTACGAATGTAACATCATTGAAGTTAGTATCTGTGTTTTCGAATAATCCGGCATCCAGGTTCATTGGAGTTGTTCCAACGTCTGTGCGCTGAGCTGTGGCTTCTCCCTTGTAGAGTACGCTGTCTGCGCTGTAAAGCTCGTTGTCAGCTTTTGCCTCATATCCTTCTGCAGCCTGCGCACTTCCGTTATATACGTAAGTGTTGTTATTTCCTGTGATCGTTACTGTTACTGCTATTGGATTGATAGTAATGTATCCGTCTGTTACTACAAAGGTTACTTTCTCAAAGTTCTCACTTATGTTAGTGAAATCTTCTTTTGTAAGTCCCATGTTGGTTGTTCCGGCATCAATCCTTGTTACACTGTCATTTCCTTCGAAAGTGAAATCTTTTTCTGTGTAAAGGGGATCGCTTGCTGTAAATGTATAGCCGGATACTTCATGCTCGGTTCCGTCGTAGTCAAAGGTGTTATGGTTACCTGTAACTGTTACTACAACCTCTCCAGCAGGAACAATCGTGATATAACCATCAACAATCTTAAACTCTACAGTTTCAAAGTTTTTAGTATTCAGGTTAACGAACATCTCAGGCTTAAGTTCCATGTTGGTTGTGCCAGCTTCAGTTCTTTTAGCTACTGCTGTTCCGTCAAATCTAAAGTCGCTTCTCTTGTAGAGTGGAGTGCTGTATGTGATACTCTCAAATCCGCTTACTTCATGCTCTGCTCCGTCATAGGTTACTGCATCGTGATTACCAACTATCGTTACTGTCGCCTTGATAGGAGTAATCTTAAGCCAGCCATCCTTTACTACAAATTCTACATTTGCGAAGTTATCGCTTGTGTTGGAGAACTGCTCTATTGCAAGTCCCATCTGGTATGTATCAGCATCTGTTCCTGCTGCCCTGGCAGTTCCTTTAAATTCTATGCTGTCCTGTGTATAAAGAGCGTTGTTACTTGCAAATGTGTAGCCGGTTACTTCCCACTCACTTCCGTTATAAGGCTTTGTTAATGTGTTACCTGTAATTGTAACTGTTACCTTTTCTGTTACAGGAGTGATCTCCATCTCTCCGTCAGTTACTTTAAATGTTACAGCGAAGTTTGTATTTGTGTTAGTGAACTGATCTATGGCAAGTCCCATACCTGTCGTTCCAACTTCAGTTCTGGTTGCTGTTGCATCTCCGCTAAATGTAAAGTAATTTGCTGTGTAAAGAGGATTGCTGATTGCCTTTACATCATATCCTTTTACTGTGTGTGCTGCGCCATCGTAAACCTCAGAACCCTTGTGGCCTTCAATTGTAACTGTTACGCTGATAGGATTGATTGTTATTGCACCATCATCAGCTAATTCAAAAGTTACATTCTCGAAGTTTGCATTTGTATTGGTGAACTTATCTATGGCAAGTCCCATGTCAGTTGTTCCAACTTCAGTTCTCTTTGCTGTTGCATCTCCGCTGAATGTGAAGTCATTTGCAGTGTACAGAGAATTACTGGTTGCCACATCATATCCCGTTACGCTCTGCTCTTGGCCATTATAGTCGTAAGATTCTTTATGACCTGTGATGGTCACTGTTACACTTACAGGATTGATGGTTACAGATCCATCTGTTACATTAAAGGTTACTGTTTTGAAGTTACTGTTTGTATTCTCGAACTGTTCAGCTGCAAGTCCCATATTAGTTGTTCCTGCATCAGTCCTTGCTGCTGTAGCAGAACCTTTAAATGTGAAGTCAGATTCTTTGTAAAGAGGGTTGCTTATCGCTACTTCGTAGCCTGTTGCGCTATGCTCTTCACCATCATAATCATAAGATTCTTTGTTACCTGTGATAGTAACCGTTACACTGATTGGATTAACTGTTACATAACCATCTGTTACATTAAAGGTTACTTTTTTGAAGTTACTGTTTGTATTCTCGAACTGTTCAGCTGCAAGTCCCATATTAGTTGTTCCTGCATCAGTCCTTGCTGCTGTAGCAGAACCTGAGAATGTGAAATCATTTTCTGTATAAAGATCACTGCTGATTTTCCAATCATATCCTTCCGCTGTATGCTCAGTTCCATCGTAATCTGCAACGTTCTTGTGACCTGTGATTGTTACAACAACTTCATCAACCGGTGTAATCGTCTGATATCCATCAGTTACCATAAAGGTTACAGTTCCGAAATTAGAGTTTGTGTTTGTGAACTGCTCTGGCTTCAGGCCCATATTTGTTGTGCCTTCATCAGTTCTTTTAGCTTCTGCAGTGCCTGAGAATGTGAAGTCAGCTTCTGTATAAAGAGGACTACTGCTTTCCACATCATAGCCGATAACTGTATGCTCTGTTCCATCAAACTCATCAACACTATGGTGACCTGTGATAGTTACTGTAACATCCTTTGGAGTAATTGCCTGATAACCATCAGTTACAGTGAAGGATACTGTATAGTTAGTACTTGTTGCCGAAAACTGTGATGCATCAAGTCCCATATATTTTGTGCCAACTTCTTTTTGTGTTGCACTTGCTTCTCCGGTAAAAGATATGCTATTTACATCAAATGCCTGGTTATCTGCTACTGCTGTGTAACCTGTTACTTTATGATCTTCACCATCATAAACTATTGTGCTGTTGTTACCTGTAATTGTTACCGTTACAGCTATAGGATCAATCTTTAACCATCCATCTGTTACTACATATGATACCTTATCAAAAGAAGTATTGGTTGTAGTAAAGCTGTCTCGTGTTAATCCCATATTGTATGTATTTACATCAGTTCCTTTTGCATATGCTGCTACACCTTCTTTTAGTTTTACGTCAGAAGGAGCAAATCCGCTTCCACTGTATGGCTGACCGCCAACCATATAGGATATGTCAGTTACTTCAAATCCACTGACTTCATATTCAGTACCGCTATAATTTTCAGTCTTGGTATTTCCTTTAATTGTTACTACTACTTCAATTTCAGGTTTCCATACTGCATAAAGTATGTTTGCAGAAGAATTGCCCGGATTGTCCTCATTGTCAGCAATTATGTACTCTGCGCCAAATCCTATGCTTACTACCTGAGCATTGGCCTGTGTCTGATCTGTGTTCCATCCAAGAAGCTTATATCCTTCTCTTGTAAAGTGTGCGACAGCCTCATCATATGTCCAAGCTGTAACTGCTTCATTTACGTGAAGAGGATGATTGTCATCTCCTGTTGTAGAAATTGTAACCGCACTGCCATTTCCACCATTTGGATGATATGTAAAGCTTGTTCTGAGTTCCTCTTCAGATAAACCTGTATCAACATATTTTGCTCTAAGTTTCACATAATTGCCGGCAGCATCTGTTGCTATAAGCGTATCCTCTATCACGAAACTACTATTTGGATAAAGGAGCTTAGTAGCATTTCCGTTCTTATCAAGAAGTTCCCAACCTATGAAAGTCTTCTTAGGAGGATTTGTCTTTGGAGGCGCTGCTACAACTACAGTTGAATCTCCTGCATACTGATTACTATCAGGTTCATCAGATATAAGGGTTCCGCCGTTTGCGTCATATTTGACCTTAACTGTACCTGTCTTTCTCCACTTAGCATAGAGATTAACATCACTGGTAACATGTCCGTAGTCATAGGGCTGATCCGTTTCTTTATCAAACCATCCTACGAGATCATAGCCCGCTCTACTAAAGTTATTCATTATAGCGTTTTTATCAATTATTGCGCCATAATATGGTCTAAACTCTGTAGCCTGATTATTTGATACCTGAACCTGTGAATATCCACCGGTTGTGTTGTAATCCTTATCGCCATCAACGTTAAGGTCAAGCTTAGCAGTAAATCTCTGTTTAACCCATACTACATATAATATTATGTCATCACTTGCCGGCATTGGAGTTGTCCAGTCTACTTCCTGATTTCCCTGAGGATCTGCAAAAATACCTACTCCGCCGCCAGATCCAGCCTTTGCCATATAGCCTTCAGGTGCAGAAAGTGCGTCGGCTGCGGCAACAACGCTTTCCTTCGCATTTCCAATAGGTGCTTCATATAAAAGTGTATATTTTGGTTCAAGGTATGTTGCTGAAACATCAATCGGATCGCCTGTCACAGGATCAATACCGTAAATTGTATGTGCGAGAGTGAACTTATAGCTTTTTCTCATATAGCGAACGTATAGATTTCTGCTGTATCCGGTCGATTGTCCTGCGCTTGTATTGGTCCAGCTTACTCCGTTTGTTGAATATTGGACTACTTCAAATCCGGTATATTTATTTGTAAAATTAAATGTGGCATTTCCACCCTCGGACTTTGTTTCGTTTGCAACTATTGTATATCCACCATTCAAGTCCTGTTTGATATGCTGAATTATATAATTACCTGATGTATCCTCATTGCTATAATAAGTAATAGTATATCCTGTATACCCTGTCGGTGGAATGAAAGCATCCAGGAATGTGGTATGTGTTCCGTCAATACTATCTCTATGCCACACTCTCTCTGCCGGCCACGTATACCCATTTGAAGCAAGTGTTGATCCGAAAAGTCCTTTCATCTCAGATATAGCCGGATAATCAACCCACCTACCACCACTTCTTATTTTAAAATACAATGTAACTACTTCTCTGTCGTAATAAATATTTACAACAGTTGTTCCTTTAGCAACAATCGTATTTCCGTCAGAACTGTTTTTATTTACTACTTCCCAGGTCGGTGTTCGCTTAAATCCTGTATAGCTCTTACTAAGATCATTTCCAAGCATCCCGGCGGTTATAGTATCACCCGCATTATAGTCTGATATAACTCTGCTGTCTTCATAATCATATGTCTTGCCCTCAGAAATAGGACTGTCAACTTTCTGCTTCCATATGATCACTGTAAAACTTGCCTTGCCCGGAGTCCACTTTGCATAAAGCGTGATATTTTCTGTTATTGTTGTATTCCAGTCAAACAGATTTGTGCATGCAGCTTCTTTGTACCATCCACCGAATACATACCCGCTTCTTGTAGGAGCAGTCGGCTGAGTTGCCTTATAATTAGTTTCCTCGGTTACATAAATAGGTGATGTGAAAGAAGCACCGCCACCTGTTCCGCCGTCATTCTCGTTAAAGTTAATCCAGTATGCACTGATTATCTCCGCATTAAGGATACTATTCTTTGGTTTGGAAATATCAATCCGTGTTCCATAGGCAAATACTTCACCTTCAGAATTCTTCCAGCCCTTAAAGGCCTGTTCAGCATGTTCAGGTGTAACTAAAACATTAAGTGTTACATATGCACTTCCATCATTCTCTGCTTCTTTCTCAAGAGTCTGTTCAACTACTCCTCCAATACCTCTAAGAGTAGAGTAATAGGTTGTAATTATTTTGGCTTTAACTGTAATTGTCTCTGTTACAGATACTTCTTTTTCGCCAAAAGTAACTTCACCGTCTTCTGTAAACCACCCTTTAAAAACCTGATCCTTCGTAATATTTGGAATTCCCGGATTATTAAGTATCTCACCGTCTTTTACTCTCTGCTCAGATACAACATCCCAGTTCTCAGTTTCAATGTTGTAAACCTTGAAAACATATGTTGCAACAGCCTTTTCATTGCCGTTTTCAACACCCGCAAGAACATAAACAGAGAAAGAATCAGCATCAAATTCTGCACCGTCGGAACTTGCTGGTGCGATTTCTTCTGCATTTCCTTCATCATCCTTATGAACTACGCTGAATGACTCGCCTTCAAGTTCCTTAGAAAGTGAAATTGATACTCGTACTGACTTTGAATCTGCGGGCTCGATTTCATTTCCATCTTCGTCATAAAATGAAATATCAACACCCTTTGCAGACTTTGCATTTTCTCCTAGAGCATCTTTAGCTGCGTCAAGCGCTTCTGCATCAGATATAGCTCTTACTTTCATCGTGGTTCCTTTAGGGAACACACCTTCATCTGCGCTTACAAAAACATCCATGCCACCGGCACTTCCTGTAAAATCCTTGGCCGGCATGTCATCTTTTTTCTCTTCTTTTACTTTCTTTTCAAATACTGCTGTAAAGCTGGTGTCTTCCTCAATATCTTTAGGAACTATAGTGTTATCTGTAGTAACTATAGCGCCGTCACTATCTTTCCATCCTTTAAACTCATACTCTTCACTGTCAGCTGTGGCTGTTGATCCCTCAAACTTTGCTTCCTCATCATTAAGATCAACTGTCTCTTCATCTCTTGAGATACTTCCGCCTTCAGTAACATAGTATTTTACAGTTACAAGGTTCTCTTCTTTTTCTTTCTCTTCTTCCTCTACTGAAGCAAGCGAAGATGCTGCAACTGCTGCTTCTTCAGGAATAGGTTCCCAAAGAGATGAGCTTTCTGTAGCTGCAGCTGTGGTTTCAGTTGCTGCAGGAACTTCTTCTTTTTTCTCCTCTTTTGGTTCTTCCTTCGGTTCTTCCGTAGCTATCTCTGCAGTAGCTTCTGCTACTTCTTCATTCTCAGCGATAGGATCTGTAGTTTCAGGCTCTTCGTTTTGTTCTTCATTCTGCTCTTCATTCTGTTCCTGAGCATCGTCGCCTGATTCTTCATTTCCATCTTCATGAGATTCTTCTTCAGAGTTGTCTTCTTCAGAACCTTCTTCTTCGGAATCATCCTCACCTGAAGACTCTTCCTGTTCCTCTACGGATTCTTCAGTTTCTTCTCCATCAGCATGAACTCGAACACTTGCAAAATCACTGTTAAAAGTGGTTGTCACAAGTGCGAATGCTAGAAGAATAGCTAAAAATCGGTTCCATTTTCTCAACATAAGCATTTCCTCCCTCATAAAGATTTGCTTTTGTGTTTGGGCGTTTGTTGCCGGTTAATAGTTTTCGTTTTTGGTTTGTTTTTGGTTACTAAATTTTGGGTTCGATTTCTTGACTTTACTTTCCAGACACTTCTTTGACCTGTAATTCAGATACAGCCTTGGTTGCATCATCTATGAGCCTTAGCAGTTCCAGTGCGCTTCTGAAATGCTGCATCTTGTTTTCATCGGCCCAGATGACTCTGCCCTGCCAAGTGCCGTTCTGACAGTTAGAGATCTTAACAATGAATGTTTGTTTATCATGTCTTTGTTCCATAGGCATCTCCTCTCTTGTACGAGTTTAGAGTCTATCTCTAAAGATATGATTTTCTCTGATAGTCTTATTGTAAAAAAACGTCAATCATTTCCCCCATCATAAAGGGAATGATTGACGTCGCTTTCCGCTTAACATTTGATTAAAATTATAAAGAAATCTTAAAGAAGTTAGAAAAAGCCCATAAAATGGGCTTTTGTATAATCGATTAACCACTCGTTAACCAAGGGCTTTATTTTTTGTTTAGAATTTTGTGTATTCACTGCTCACCAACGTATTCAAAGCTCATACCATCATCATGTGATACATACAGTCCTGATGGGTGTTTGCCAAGTTCTTCGCTGTAATAATCCCCTGACCATGGGCTCTGACCTGCAAGCATATATAAACTGCCATCTTCAAGCCACACCTTTTCCGGTATTACAAAAGGATTGTAAATTGTTCCATCTGAAAGTTTGACCTTTGCAGAGGGATAATTTATCTGGGTAAAAGACTTTCCTCCGTCTTCAGTTCTGTAAAGAAGCGCATCATCACCGCCGTTATAAGACAGGCAGGAAAATCCAAGGTTCGAATCATCGATGAATGTTATCCATTCTGCCTGACCACCGAAGCCATTGTAGGGATCACGATTTACCATGACCGGTGTTTTTTCTCCTTTTTGATAAGCAACAAGGGAGTAGTAACTGCTGCCACCTGCTCTGTCCACAAGAAGCATGCCATATGTTACTCCGTCCTTCGTTGTATAGGAGCACTCCGGCTCAACAGACGGGAAAAATTCATCGCTCCCATCATCCACAAACTCAAGCATTCCATAGGCTTTATGTTTTGGATAATCTGCTGATGTCAGCTTTTTATCCACAAAGTCATATATCGCTTCGTACAAAGGATCGTGATCATATCCAACACTGATGTATGGCGATGGATCAAATGAATCAGAAATGGATGGCATAGCAAAAACAATCTCTTTGTATAACCAGGGTGCATCTTCATAGGGAACTCTTTCAAGGCAGGACTCAAGCCACTGACAGATATTCTCACAAAACCAGGTCATATCCTGCATCCCATTCTCATCGATTATGGGAACCTGAACTCTTCCGATACTGTTTTCAGTGCATGCTTTTTCTTGCCAATAAAGGCCTCTTTGAAACCTTTCAGGAAAAGTATCTTCTGTGACTGCAATGAAATCATTTAAGTACTGATACTCTTTTTTAATCTGCTCAGAAATCTCACCTGAATCATCTCCGGTAGCAGCCGTAATATCCACTCCTGTATTGTCTTTAAAACCATTAACATACGAATAGAATATTCCCTCTGCTACAGAATCTGCTGAATCTCCTATATCATGCTCAAGCCTTCTGTAAAAAAAGCTGCTCTTTGACCATACAGAATAGTCACATCCTCCATAGCCATCTTCAGTTTTTATCAGGTACAGGTTGCTTTTTTGAAGCACCACATGTCCATAGTTGTAATCAAAGGCCAGATATAACCAACTTCCCGCCAAAAAAATAATTGCAAGACATGTGACCCCAAGGCTGGCGCACCGTAAAATGGTCTTCCCGGGATTTGCTACATCTTTTAACACTTTGATCCAAATGATAGCGCAGATGATAACGAGCACAATCTGCCATATGACAACCAGCCACATTCCTGCATCATTGCACCATCTATGCAGTTTCCTAATATCAGTCTCTCCCTGCTTTAATACCACAAAAAATATCGTCAGTGCGCATAGAATTCCCATCAGCACTGACGATATTATTATCCACTTTTTCCCCTTATCCATAACGTTTTACTCCCGGTTGTTATATTAGCTCTTTTTCATAGCACAAAAAGTCCTGATCATACATGTGACACTCGCCTACTACATTATAGCCAAATATAGCATAGCACTTAATTGCCTTCACGTTATACTTATTTACAAGAAAATGAACACTCTTGTAGCCTCGTTCCTTCAATGCTTCCATCCCGTGCTGCATCATTTTTCTGGCAAGTCCCCTATTCTGCATAGAAGGTGTAACTGCAATTCTGGCCAGTTCTCCACCTGGGAAAATATCTCTGTTCCAGCACACAAGATTGTCTACATCCTCATCCACTTCTAACGATATCGCTGCAATGACCTTTCCGTCCGCTTTCATAACAAACAGAGCATCTCGGGACAGATCAAAATCAATAGTCTCATTTGACGGGTAATCTTCATCCCATGGACAAAACTCCCTGCCCTTCTGCTCCTCGTACAAATCCAATATCTGCTGCCTATCCTGCTCAGACGCAAGTACTATATTATAATCCATTAAATCTGCCCTCCTCCAAATATATTTTCGTCGTTAAAACTCTCATGTATTATCTTTTTATATACCAAGTATAGCCATCGAAAATAAGCTCCTGCTCCTTATCTTTAAAAATCAGAGATAAAGTATCCTTCATCCAGCTCCTGACCTGTAATTCAACCATCTCACCACTTTCAATCTTGGCATTAACATTGGACTGTATCATCATAAAGTCTATAAAGTCATCCAAACTAAAGGAATGAATGAGTTCATAGTTAATCTGCTTATACATTTTTAATCCGTTTATTAAATCTGCATCAGTCCAGATATTCTCTTTACGCGGTGGCTTGGGGAATCGTTTCAAATACTCGTCTTGATACCACCTTGTATATTCAGGAACATTTTTCATTTTATCTGTAATCCAGAAATCATAAATTATAATAAAACACTCATTCTTGGTCACTTCGATAAGGTTTTCCATAAATTTCTTTTCATCAACCCAATTGACCATTCCTGCGGCTGATACAACATCATACTTTTCATCAGGTATCAAAGTATCTTCTGCCCCCGCAGTATAAAAACTATATGCTTCGTCTGATCCATATAATTCATTGCAGACCTCTACCATTGATTCTGCGATATCTGTACCTGTCACATGTCTACATATAGTCTTAAGCGCTTTAGTTGACAGCCCTGCACCACAGCCAACATCAAGTCCATTACTTAACATATAATCTTCGGGCAAATCACAATCTTTTCTAAACCTGTCAATTACACCTTTGTGTAACCAAGGTCTTTTTGCATACCCCTCCGCAATTCTATGCGAATCAAATGATTTATTGTTCATACTTATACTTCCCCCAAGGTACTTTTTCCTGCTCCATTTAGTCCACAAATAATAATTCGCATAGTGATTTACGTCACCAGCGCTTCATGTTCTTTTGAAACTTGTTTGTGTAAGTATCTTTTAACTCCTTTGCAGTTATTCCATAGCAAAGAAGCACATCGTTATAGTACATTAGGACATCTGCAAGCTCTTCTATCAGATGCTCACGCTCAGGGTTATCCGCATTAGACGCTTCAGGGCCATACTTCTTCACTATATCAATGACTTCTCCAACTTCACCAATCATCCACAGCAGCTTACTCTTCCCAACTTCCGGAGAAATACCTTCCCACTTATCCTTGTACTTCTCCTGTAAAGCTCTCTGCATATCAAGCATTTCATTTATACCAAAATCTGACATAATTCTCCCCTTAACACTTTCTTGTAAGTAAAATCACTTCTCCATTCCTATAGTTCACTCGCTCTTTATCTGCTTTGAAACCCACATTCTTCATTATTCTAATCAAAGTATGCATAAAGAAGCCATGTGTGACTACAGCACAATCCTCATTATGCTTTATTATCATGTTCACAAACTGCTCAGCTCTCTTAGAAGTCTGCTTCCTGCCTTCAGGTTGTCTTTTATTTCCGGTCAGCCATTGCAGCCTTCCTAAAACATTCCAGACCCCCAACGGCAAACGTATTGCTATATCAAATCCTGAATGAAGCGGAACCTCATTTAGCAGTGCTGTCCTATTGAAAGCCTCTTCTCCAAATATCTTTTCTGCAGTTTGTAGAGTCCTGTCCAAATCGCTAATATAAACTTTTTGAATATCATCGTTCACTGTATCTACAGATGCCTTATCAATTGGAGCTTTGTCATATAACGCACACTGCTCATCAAACTCAGCAGATGTGCACCACTTTTTCCAATCATGAAGTACTTTTCCATGCCTAATTATCATTACTCTCATAGAATAGCTGCCATTCCCCAATATCTCCCGATATTATAGTTTTAAAACTGCAATTAATTCTTCTCCGTCCACATCCCCGGTTTCTACAAATCCAATAGACTCATAAAGAGCTTTTGCCACCTTATTCTCCGGTTCATATGAAAGCCAACAGTATTCAGCCTTTCCACATGGAAATGTCCTAATAAATTCGAGCGCAAGTTCTATTGCTATTCTGCCATAGCCCTTTTGCTGATATCTCTTATCTATCATCAGCCGCCAAAGATTATAGTTGTTGTTTGCAATTGCTGGAGCATCGTCCCAATAATCATCTTTGTCATATCCGATCATGACAAATCCAACCAGAATATCCTCATCATAGATGCCAAAAGGGAAAGCATAACCATTATTTGTGATGGTTGTATAAGCCTCAATGATACTAACGTCATTAGAAGCAACAAATTCTCTCTGGTCTTCATTAACAGATAGTTTTAATATATCCCAAACATTTTTTCCATTTATCTTCTCAAGTCTTAACATATAGTCTCTTCCTTCTAACTAATTTCCCAGTAGTATAGTTATAGCTTTTTCAACATCTTTTGTAGTAAGGCCAACCTCAGCATCTGTCCTTACCTGATGTTTTTCAATCTCACTATTATGAAGTTCAAGATCATCAAGTACTACCCAATTTGCAGAGGGATTATCTTTTAACCACAAAAGAATTTCATCAGCTTTAACCAGGCTAAACTTCTTGGTCTTTCTTATCTCTTCCGTAGTTAAGTCTGGTGTTACTCCTGCAATCGTAATGCCTGCTTCCTTCATTGTGTTAGCCAAAAAATCTGCTTCCGTCCTTAATGGTTTCATCGTTTCATCAAACCAAAATCTCCAGCCAGAATGAAGAATTATCTTAGCATTAGTTCTTTTCACAAGGCTTCCAAGTAACTTTACAGCCTCAAAATCAATATATTTGCCATTACTAATCTCACGTTGATGTTCGTTGTCCCAAAACTTCGATTTAAGGACTCCATCCACATCAAGGAATATTACATTGCTCATAATACAATCCCTTACTAACGTTTTTATGAAAAAATTCCTGTCACCATTATGGTGTATGCCCATAAATAGGCATTTTCAGCCGTTTATAAATTCATCTGCTTCAAACAGTATTCTTCTTGGAGCCTCATATTCCAACAGATGTAATGCATCTTCAAGTTTCAATCTTTTGATAGTTTTCACTTCTTGTGGCCTTACAATCCTAGGCTCCTGATTTTTATTTTCTGCAAGAAAGTACACAATCTGCCTCTTTATGGTTGGTCTCTCGGCAGGTACATATTCACTAACTTTTCTAAAACCTGATATCAATTTTAGATCAAGTCCCGTTTCTTCCAAAATCTCTCGAATTGCTGTTTGTTCCTCAGATTCACCAATTTCAATATGGCCTTTCGGAAAACTATAAAATCCAGACGTTTCCTCAACTAAAAAATATTCTGTGTGACCATCTATTATCGAATAAACTACAGCACCACATGATTTTTCCGGAATTATTTTGGATTCTTGCAAAAATCTAATGCACTTTTCATCAAAAGAACCTGCAAGAACTGAAAGCTCATCTAATGAGCAGTCATTAAAGTACTTGCCGTTGGCAGGACAAATCGTTACAACATCAAGCGGATTACCTCTATGTTTCCTGTTAACATTTGGTTCATTAGATATGTAAAAATCGTCATCAGGTACTTCTGTAGTATATTCTTTTCCATCTATCAGCAGAACCAATCCTGTAATATAACGTGCCTTCAGCCTTCCTCCGTATCTTGCAGCCAGATTACTATAATGCTCAATCATTTCCTCTTCCGATAATGTCTTACCTTTTACCCTGCGCACAAATAATCCTGGCTGCGCATCTGCAGGAATATCATCTACATAGAGCCCTGAATCTGCTGCTAATGTCGGAAGTCCTGTTTTTTCATAATACGCCATTGCCTTTAATCTGGCATTTTCTATAGGAGTACTGCCTGATTCATCGACATCTATATGAATTCCCAGGTCTTTAGGAGTAATAATCTCTACATCATATCCCGTGAGTCTGTATCTCATATTACATATTTTGGATTCATTCCCTGTAGCATATAACAATTGCATATTTCAAATACCTTTCTCACAAGCTTATTCATCACCCTTGCATCCACTCAGCGATCAATACGATTTAATATTATTTCAACATTGGTAGCCACTTCGGCAGTTCCATCTATACTAATCACAGGACAAGTTAAATCATTCAGCCAACCTTTTACATGATCATCAGATCTAGCCTCGACCATTTTAAAGAAATGTTCTTCACTCTCGTAAAGGTCTCCCCCTGGTAACATACGATTTCCAAATTTGTCATTGGATCTTTTTCTTACTCTTGCCATTCTAATCTCTTTGGGTATATCAATGTATACTGCCATATCGAATAGTTTTTCTATCTGCTCACTGTAATTACCACGAACTGATGCAAGTACAACATCATCGTTTTCTTCCAAGTCTTTGAGTAACAGCACTGCTACTTCTTCCTCTGTCCTCTGAACACTGTATTCATATTTATCATCTGTTTTCGGGAAATAATAATCTTCGATATCTCTGAATTCATAATGAAGCTGCCCTGCCAGTGCTCTCCCCAAAGTACTTTTACCAGCTCCATTTAAACCACAAATAATGATACGCATAGTCTTTTACTCCCCCAAATATACTCAATACGTTTCTTTATTGTACGAAAAAAGAGCCCCAAGCACAAGGCTTGAAGCTCTTTATAAACTCTGTGTTTATGCAATCCGATAAGAATTACTCAACGATTGTAGCAACCTTACCTGATCCAACTGTACGTCCACCCTCACGGATAGCGAACTTAAGACCCTGCTCCATAGCGATTGGGTGAATAAGCTCGATGCTCATTGTTACGTGGTCACCAGGCATGCACATCTCAACACCTTCTGGAAGGTTGCAGACACCTGTAACGTCAGTTGTTCTGAAGTAGAACTGTGGTCTGTAGTTTGTGAAGAAAGGAGTATGACGGCCACCCTCGTCCTTTGTAAGAACGTAAACCTCAGCAGTGAACTTTGTATGGCAAGTTACTGTACCAGGCTTTGTGATAACCTGTCCTCTCTGGATACCATCACGGTCAACACCACGAAGAAGAAGACCAACGTTGTCACCAGCTTCGCAGTAATCCATTGTCTTACGGAACATCTCGATACCTGTTACAACAGACTTAGATGTCTCTTCCTTGATACCAACGATTTCGATTTCTTCGTTAAGGTTAAGTGAACCTCTCTCTACTCTACCAGTAGCAACTGTTCCACGTCCTGTGATTGTGAATACGTCCTCAACAGGCATAAGGAAAGGCTTGTCGTTCTCACGAGTAGGTTCAGGAATGTATGAATCAACTGTATCCATAAGTTCCATGATCTTATCGCCCCACTCAGACTTAGGATCTTCAAGAGCCTTAAGAGCTGAACCACGAATGATAGGTGTATCATCTCCAGGGAACTCATACTCTGTAAGAAGGTCTCTGATCTCCATCTCAACGAGGTCAAGAAGCTCAGGATCGTCAACCATATCGCACTTGTTCATGAATACGATGATGTAAGGTACACCAACCTGACGTGAAAGAAGAACGTGCTCCTTTGTCTGAGCCATAACACCATCAGTAGCAGCAACAACAAGGATTGATCCATCCATCTGAGCTGCACCTGTGATCATGTTCTTAACGTAGTCAGCGTGGCCTGGGCAGTCAACGTGAGCATAGTGTCTCTTCTCTGTCTCGTACTCGATGTGAGCAGAGTTGATTGTGATTCCTCTTTCCTTCTCTTCAGGAGCCTTATCGATCTGATCGAATGCTACTGCAGGGCTGAATCCTCTATCAGCAAGTACTGCTGTGATAGCAGCTGTAAGAGTTGTCTTACCATGGTCAACGTGACCGATTGTACCAATGTTAACGTGTGGTTTGGTTCTGTCAAACTTAGCTTTTGCCATTTCTAAATATCCTCCTTAGTGAAATGTTAATAAACATTTACATACATAATTTAACCGACTATATCGATTATATTAAATGTTTGCCGCTAAATCAAGCAAAAAACTTGATTTAGTCAGCATACATTTACTTTTTTTCATCAATTGCCCTTGTTAGAAAGGACTTTCTCCTGAACATTCTTAGGAACTGGAGCGTACTTCTCAAAGAACATTGAGTAGTTACCACGTCCCTGTGTTCTAGAACGAAGGTCTGTAGCGTATCCGAACATCTCAGCAAGAGGCACATGTGCTCTTACGATCTTTCCGCCGCCGAGATCATCCATACCTTCAACCTGTCCACGACGAGAGTTAACGTCACCGATAACATCTCCCATGTACTCTTCAGGCATAGTAACCTCAACCTTCATGATAGGCTCAAGAAGTACAGGAGCACCCTTAGCCATAGCATCCTTGAATGCCATAGATCCAGCGATGTGGAATGCCATTTCTGATGAGTCTACTTCGTGGTAAGATCCATCATAAACTGTAGCATGAACACCAACTACTGGATATCCGCCAAGTGTACCAGCCTTCATAGCCTCTTCGATACCTTCGCTGATTGGCTGGATGAATTCCTTAGGAATAGCACCACCAACAACTTCGCTATCAAACTGGTAAAGGTTGTCACCGTTAGCATCCATAGGCTCGAAACGAACCTTACAGTGTCCGTACTGACCACGTCCACCGGACTGCTTAGCATACTTAGACTCAACGTCTACAGCCTTTGTAAGAGCTTCTCTATAAGCAACCTGAGGAGCACCTACGTTAGCCTCAACCTTATACTCTCTAAGAAGTCTATCAACGATGATATCAAGGTGAAGCTCACCCATACCAGCGATGATTGTCTGACCTGTTTCAGGGTTTGTATGAGCTCTGAATGTAGGATCTTCTTCAGCAAGCTTCATAAGAGCCTCATCAAGTTTCTGCTGACCAGCCTTAGTCTTAGGCTCGATAGCAAGCTCGATAACAGGATCAGGGAATTCCATAGACTCAAGGATAACTGGGTTCTTCTCATCGCAGAGTGTATCACCAGTTACTGTATTCTTAAGACCTACTGCTGCAGCGATATCACCTGAATATACTTTATCAAGGTCAGAACGCTTATTAGCATGCATCTGAAGAATACGTCCAAGACGTTCCTTGTTGTCTTTTGTACTGTTAAGTACATATGATCCAGAATTAGCTGTACCACGATATACACGGAAGAATGCAAGCTTTCCTACGAATGGATCGCTGACAATCTTGAATGCAAGAGCTGCGAATGGGCCATCATCTGTTGACTCAACCTCAACTTCATTGCCATCCATATCTGTACCCTTACAAGCAGGGATATCAAGTGGTGAAGGCATGAACTCGATAACAGCATCGATAAGTTTCTGGATACCTCTGTTCTTGTGGGCAGAACCACAGCAAACAGGGAATGCCTTACATTCGCAAGTTGCCTTACGAAGTGCAGCCTTAAGAGCATCTACAGAAGGCTCATTACCTTCAAGGTACTCCATCATAAGATCTTCATCAAGATCGCAGATCTTCTCAACGAGCTCTGAGTGATAAAGCTCAGCATCATCCTTAAGATCAGCAGGGATCTCACCAATAGTAACATCCTCACCCTTATCATCATTGTAGATGTAAGCCTGCATCTCGAACAGGTCAATGATACCCTGGAACTGATCCTCAGCTCCGATAGGAATCTCGATCATGATAGCGTTCTTTTTAAGTCTGTTACGGATCTGCTCAACAGCTCCGAAATAGTTTGCTCCGATGATATCCATCTTGTTGATGAATGCCATACGAGGAACATTAAATCCATCAGCCTGACGCCAAACGTTCTCAGACTGTGGCTCAACGCCTTCTTTTGCGCTGAATACACCTACAGCGCCATCAAGTACACGAAGTGATCTCTCAACCTCAACAGTAAAGTCAACGTGACCAGGAGTATCAATAATGTTGATACGGTGCTCAAGAGCGCCTGGTTTAACTTTACCATTCTGCTGAAGTGTCCAGTGGCAAGTTGTAGCTGCAGATGTGATTGTGATACCTCTTTCCTGCTCCTGTTCCATCCAGTCCATGGTAGCAGTACCTTCGTAAGTCTCACCAATCTTATAGTTTACACCGGTATAATAAAGGATACGCTCTGTAAGAGTTGTCTTACCAGCGTCGATATGAGCCATAATACCGATGTTTCTGGTTCTCTCCAATGGGTATTGTCTATCAGCCAAAGGTTCTTCCTCCTAAATAAATATAAACGAAACTCTCACCAATAGATTAGAATCTGTAGTGTGAGAATGCCTTGTTTGCCTCTGCCATCTTGTGCATGTCTTCTTTTCTCTTTACAGCTGCACCAGTATTGTTGTATGCATCCATAATCTCTGAAGCAAGTCTATCTACCATAGTCTTCTCGCCTCTAGCACGTGAGAAAGTTACAAGCCAACGAAGTGCGAGAGCCTGACGTCTGTCTGGTCTAACCTCGATAGGTACCTGATATGTAGCACCACCAATACGTCTAGCCTTAACCTCGAGAGCAGGCATGATGTTATTCATAGCTCCCTCGAAAATTTCAAGAGCAGGCTTACCAGCCTTCTCCTCTACCTGTGCGAATGCACCATATACGATTTTCTGAGCAACGCCCTTCTTACCATCAAGCATTACCTGGTTAACAAGCTTAGTAACAACCTTGTTATCGTATAAAGGATCCGCTAATACGTCACGTTTTACAATATGTCCTTTACGCGGCACGGTTCTTCCCTCCTTTAGAATTGCAATGATCAGTAAAGCTCACTGCTTACTATAAATCATCGGTACTCACTAATTTAGTGTACGTGCGGTATATTTACTACTTTATATATCTGTATATATAGAATAGAACACCAACACTTTTAAAAAATTAGATTTGTTAATAGATTACTTTGACGCCTTTGGTCTCTTAGCGCCGTACTTTGAACGAGCCTGTTTTCTGTCGGCTACACCTGCTGTATCAAGAGTACCTCTGATGATGTGGTATCTTGTACCAGGTAAATCCTTAACTCTTCCACCACGGATAAGAACAACGCTGTGCTCCTGAAGGTTGTGTCCCTCACCAGGAATATAGCTTGTTACCTCGATGCCGTTTGAAAGACGTACTCTGGCGATTTTTCTCAGAGCAGAGTTAGGCTTTTTAGGGGTTGCAGTCTTAACAGCTGTACAAACACCACGCTTCTGTGGAGAAGCTGTTGCAGTAGCTTTCTTGTGTAAAGAATTGAAGCCTTTCTGCAAAGCAGGTGCTGTAGACTTCTTAACAGATGTCTGACGACCCTTTCTAACTAACTGGTTAAATGTTGGCATTCTTTTTACCTCCTATTTTGATAAAAACACTTGGGCGAATACACCCTAAATATATGCATATAGCAAAGGGGCATAGTATCCCCTTTGCTTACACACGCAATTATGAATTATAAATACTATTATTTTAGTTGTCAACTAAATTTTTTATGACAACTCTTTTGCAAAAACTTATCAGTCCTCGTCTGAAACTGATACTTCATCGTCATCGATATCGAAATCAGCACCATCTGCTAAATCATCATCAAAATCTCTTCTCTTTTTCTTGAGAATAAGTTTCTCAGGATCTTTGAAATTAGCATCTGTATTAAGAGCTGTATTTCTATATCTCTTCATACCTGTTCCGGCAGGAATCAGCTTACCGATAATAACGTTTTCCTTAAGTCCAATAAGTGGATCAACCTTACCCTTGATAGCTGCATCTGTGAGAACCTTTGTTGTCTCCTGGAATGAAGCTGCTGAAAGGAATGAGTTTGTAGCAAGAGCTGCCTTGGTGATACCAAGGATTACCTGCTTACCTTCTGCAGGTCTCTTTCCTTCATTAGTAAGTGCTTCGTTAGTATCTTCAAAATCAAGTACATCTACAAGAGTTCCTGGAAGGAAATCTGTATCTCCACTCTCATCGATTCTTACTTTCTTAAGCATCTGACGTACAATAACCTCAATATGCTTATCACAGATATCAACACCCTGCAGACGGTATACTCTCTGAACTTCTCTTAAGAGATAATCCTGAACTGCACGGATACCCTTGATCTTAAGAAGATCATGTGGGTTAACTGAACCTTCAGTAAGCTCATCACCAGCTTCAATTGTCATTCCATCCTGAACCTTGATACGTGATCCATAAGGAATGAGGTAAGCCTTTGATTCACCAGTTTCATCGTTAGTTACGATAACTTCACGTTTCTTCTTAGTGTCTCTGATCTCTACCTTACCATCAAGCTCAGAAATAATAGCAAGTCCCTTAGGCTTTCTAGCTTCGAACAACTCTTCTACTCTAGGAAGACCCTGTGTGATATCACCACCGGCAACACCACCAGTATGGAATGTTCTCATAGTAAGCTGTGTACCAGGCTCACCGATTGACTGAGCAGCGATGATACCAACTGCCTCACCGACCTGAACTGCCTCACCTGTTGCCATGTTAGCACCGTAACATTTAGCACAGATACCGTTGTGTGAACGACATGTAAGGATTGTACGGATCTTAACTGCCTCTACAGGCTGTCCCTTAGCATTAACACCTACTGAAAGGATCTTTGCTGCACGTGATGGAGTGATCATGTGATTCTTCTTAACAATCACATTTCCATCTTTATCTTTAATAGTCTCACATGAATATCTTCCTGTGATTCTATCCTTTAATGGCTCAATTGTTTCCTTACCATCCATGAAAGCTTTAACAGTCATTCCAGGAATAACTTCCTTGTCTGCACAGCAGTCGATATCACGGATAATAAGTTCCTGTGATACATCGACCATTCGACGTGTAAGGTATCCTGAATCGGCTGTACGAAGGGCTGTATCTGACAGACCTTTACGAGCACCATGAGCTGACATGAAGTATTCCAAAACGTCAAGACCTTCACGGAAGTTTGACTTGATAGGAAGTTCGATTGTACGACCTGTTGTATCAGCCATAAGTCCACGCATACCAGCCAGCTGTTTGATCTGCTGGTTACTACCACGGGCACCAGAGTCAGCCATCATGTAAATGTTGTTGTACTTATCAAGACCAGCAAGAAGCTCATCAGTAAGCTTTTTATCTGTTTCCATCCAAGTATCAACTACTGCACGGTAACGCTCTTCGTCAGTAATAAGACCACGACGATAGTTAATTGCGATCTTATCAACTGTAGCCTGTGCTTCATCAAGCATTTCCTGTTTCTGTTTAGGCACTGTCATATCAGCGATAGAAACAGTCATAGCTGCACGTGTTGAATAGTGGTAACCTGTAGCTTTGATCTTATCAAGAACTTCTGCTGTAGCAAATGTTCCATGTGTATTGATCATAGCAGTTACGATCTGCTTAAGCTGCTTCTTACCTACCATGAAGTCAACTTCGAGCTTAAATGTATTTTCAGGAACTGATCTGTCTACAAAACCAAGATCCTGAGGAATGATCTCATTGAAGAGGAATCTTCCAAGTGTGGACTCAACAATACCTGTCTGAACTTCGCCATCAGCATTTGTTCTATCCATTCTGATCTTAACTCTTGTCTGCAGTGTGCAGTATCCATTCTCATATGCAAGAATAGCTTCATCAACGCTCTTGAAGAACTTACCTTCTCCAAGTGCTCCAGGTCTCTCCTGTGTCAAATAGTAGATACCAAGTACCATATCCTGTGTAGGAACGTTAACTGGGCCACCATCTGAAGGCTTAAGAAGGTTGTTAGGAGCAAGCATAAGGAATCTACATTCAGCCTGTGCCTCTACTGAAAGAGGAAGGTGTACAGCCATCTGGTCACCATCGAAGTCGGCGTTGAAAGGTGTACATACAAGTGGGTGAAGCTTAATAGCCTTACCTTCTACAAGAATTGGCTCAAATGCCTGAATACCAAGTCTGTGAAGTGTGGGGGCACGGTTAAGCATAACCGGATGCTCTTTGATTACATCTTCAAGAACATCCCAAACCTGCTCATCAAGTCTTTCTACAAGCTTTTTAGCATTTTTAATATTCTGTGATATTCCTCTGGAAACAAGCTCTTTCATAACAAAAGGCTTGAACAGCTCGATAGCCATTTCCTTAGGAAGTCCACACTGATAAATCTTAAGTTCAGGTCCTACTACGATAACTGAACGTCCAGAATAGTCTACACGCTTACCAAGAAGGTTCTGACGGAAACGTCCTGACTTACCCTTAAGCATATCTGAAAGAGACTTAAGAGCTCTGTTACCAGGTCCTGTTACAGGTCTTCCTCTTCTACCGTTATCGATAAGTGCATCAACAGCTTCCTGAAGCATTCTCTTCTCGTTACGTACGATGATATCAGGTGCACCGAGATCAAGAAGTCTCTTCAATCTGTTATTTCTGTTGATAATTCTTCTATAAAGATCATTAAGATCTGATGTAGCAAAACGTCCACCATCAAGCTGAACCATAGGTCTGAGATCTGGTGGGATTACAGGGATGCAATCCATGATCATCCAAGCTGGATCATTGCCAGACTCTCTGAAAGCTTCAACAACTTCAAGACGCTTGATGATTCTTGCTCTCTTCTGTCCGCTGGAAGTATCAAGACCTTCTTTTAATTCCTGATACTCTGCTTCAAGGTCAATAGCCTGAAGGAGCTCTTTGATTGATTCAGCACCCATTCCTGCACGGAATTTGCCGCCCCACTCTTCTCTGGCATCCTGATATTCTTTCTCTGAAAGAACCTGCTTGTATTCAAGTGTTGTCTCACCTGGATCAAGAACTATATATGATGCAAAGTAAAGTACTTTCTCAAGTACACGAGGAGATAAATCAAGAATGAGTCCCATTCTGCTAGGTATTCCCTTGAAATACCAGATATGTGATACAGGAGCTGCAAGCTCGATGTATCCCATTCTCTCACGACGTACGCTGCTCTTTGTTATTTCAACACCGCAACGGTCGCAGACAACACCCTTATATCTGATCTTTTTATATTTTCCGCAGTGACATTCCCAATCCTTTGTAGGTCCAAATATTCTTTCGCAGAAAAGACCATCTCTTTCAGGTTTGAGTGTTCTATAGTTGATTGTCTCAGGCTTTGTAACTTCACCACTGTGTGGATCGTTATCAATTCTGTGAGCCCAGCTTCTGATCTTTTCAGGAGAAGCAAGTCCAATCTTAATAGAATCAAATGTCATAGGCTGATAAGTCTGCTGCTGCAAACTGCTTCTTCCGCTAGAAGCTTCATTTATTGCTTTATTCATGGTTGAATCAGACATTCGTAACCTCTTTTCTTTATGTTAAACGCTAATTAACAGTCACAATTACTTTTAATCAGATTACTCTTCGAAATCGTCGAAGTTTTCCTCTGCTTCAAAATCATCATTTGAACTCTCTTCAGCTACAATATCGCCATCTTCATTGAGCTGACCCTGTGAGAATCCATTTGCTTCAAATGATTCCTGACCATAATCACGACCTGCATTATCGCCTTCAATCTCATAACGATAATCAGAATCTGTATAATCAACGCTTTCCATAATCTCAACTTCTGTATTGTCTTCACGAAGCACTTTAATATCAAGACCAAGTGACTGAAGCTCTTTGAGAAGAACCTTGAAACTTTCTGGAACACCAGGTTCAGGTATGTTATCACCCTTGATGATTGCCTCATAAGTCTTAACACGTCCTACAACGTCATCAGACTTAACTGTAAGGATTTCCTGAAGAGTGTAAGCAGCACCATAAGCCTCAAGTGCCCAAACCTCCATCTCACCGAAACGCTGTCCACCGAACTGAGCTTTACCACCCAGAGGCTGCTGTGTAACAAGTGAGTAAGGACCAGTTGAACGAGCGTGAATCTTATCATCAACCAGGTGATGGAGTTTGAGGTAATGCATGTGTCCGATAGTTGTAGGTGAGTCAAACTTCTGACCTGTTCTACCATCACGGAGCTGTACCTTACCATCTGATCTGATCGGAACGCCCTTCCAAAGTTCTCTGTGATCTCTGTTCTCATAGAGATAATCCATAATCTCCGGATGAACAAGATCTTTATATTTCTTTTCAAAATCTTCCCATGAATTGTTAACGTAATCGTTAGCCATTTCAAGGGTATCCTGAATATCAATCTCGTTAGCACCATCAAAGATAGGTGTAGCAATGTTAAATCCGAGAGCCTTAGCTGCAAGAGAAAGG
The DNA here is from genome assembly GCF_900108105.1 of Butyrivibrio sp. Su6. Taxonomy (GTDB): domain Bacteria; phylum Bacillota; class Clostridia; order Lachnospirales; family Lachnospiraceae; genus Butyrivibrio. Next base: position 342,554 of record NZ_FNUR01000003.1, read on the forward strand.
TGAATCTCAAGGACCTGTCCAATGTTCATACGAGAAGGCACGCCCAGAGGGTTAAGCACGATATCAAGTGGTCTACCGTTTGGAAGATATGGCATATCTTCTATAGGAAGTACACGAGAAACGACACCCTTGTTACCATGACGACCAGCCATCTTATCACCAACAGAGATCTTTCTCTTCTGAGCAATATAGATACGAACTGCCTGATTTACTCCAGGTGAAAGTTCATCGCCATTGTCCCTTGTGAATACCTTAGCATCAACAACGATACCATACTCGCCGTGAGGAACCTTAAGAGAAGTATCACGAACCTCTCTAGCCTTCTCACCGAAGATAGCTCTAAGGAGTCTCTCTTCAGCTGTAAGCTCTGTTTCTCCCTTAGGTGTAACCTTACCAACAAGGATATCACCCGCACGAACCTCAGCACCGATACGGATAATTCCGCGATCATCAAGATCCTTAAGTGCATCATCACCTACACCAGGTACATCACGTGTGATTTCTTCTGGTCCAAGCTTTGTCTCACGAGCTTCTGCCTCATATTCTTCAATATGAACAGATGTATAAACATCGTCACGAACAAGTCTCTCTGAAAGAAGAACAGCGTCCTCGTAGTTATAACCTTCCCATGTCATGAAACCGATAAGAGGGTTCTTACCAAGACCAAGTTCTCCCTGGTATGTTGAAGGACCATCTGCGATAACCTGACCAGCTTCTACATGATCACCCTTGAAGACTATAGGTCTCTGGTTGTAGCAGTTACTCTGGTTAGATCTCTGGAACTTAATAAGATGGAATTCTTCCTTCTCACCATCATCATATGTCATCTGAATAAGCTTGCTGTCTACAAAATCTACAGTTCCGGCTTTTCTTGCAACTACGCAGACACCAGAGTCTACAGCTGCCTTACGTTCCATACCTGTACCTACAGCAGGAGCTTCTGTTGTTAAAAGTGGCACCGCCTGACGCTGCATGTTTGATCCCATCAGCGCACGGTTAGCATCGTCGTTCTCAAGGAATGGGATAAGTGCTGTAGCAACTGAGAATACCATTCTAGGAGATACGTCCATATACTCAAATGATGTCTTAGGATATGAAGAAGTCTCTTCTCTGTAACGACCAGAAACTGTGTTCTTCTTGAAGTATCCATTCTCATCAAGAGGAGTATTAGCCTGAGCTACATGGTAATTATCCTCTTCATCAGCTGTAAGGTACTCAACCTCATCTGTAACCCTTGGGTTAGCAGGATCAGACTGATCAACCTTACGGTATGGAGCCTCAACAAATCCGTAATCATTTACTCTTGCATAGCTAGCAAGTGAGTTAATAAGACCGATGTTAGGTCCTTCAGGTGTCTCGATAGGACACATACGGCCATAGTGTGTATAGTGTACGTCTCGAACCTCGAATCCGGCTCTGTCTCTTGAAAGTCCACCAGGACCAAGGGCAGAAAGACGTCTCTTATGTGTAAGTTCACCCAATGGGTTGTTCTGATCCATAAACTGTGAAAGCTGTGAAGAACCAAAGAATTCTTTAACAGCAGCCTGTACAGGTTTAATGTTGATCAGTGACTGAGGAGAAACTTCCTCTGTATCATGAGTAGTCATTCTCTCACGAACTACTCTCTCAAGTCTTGATAATCCGATACGATACTGGTTCTGTAAAAGTTCACCTACGCAACGGATACGTCTGTTTCCGAGGTGATCGATATCGTCATCGTTACCAATTCCATACTCAAGATGAATGTTATAGTTAATAGAAGCGATGATATCTTCTCTTGTAATGTGCTTAGGAATAAGCTCATGAACACGCTTCTTAATAGTCTCAGCAAGTCCTTCAGGATCATTCTTAGCTGTGTACTCGTCAAGAATCTCCTTAAGAACAGGATAATAAACATCCTCATTGATACCGAGCTGCTCAGGATCGCACTCGATAAAGTGAGTGATGTCAACCATCATATTTGAAAGCACCTTAACATTGCGCTCTTCTGACTGAATGAGCACATAAGGAATAGCGCTGTTCTGGATCTCTGTAGCAAGAGCGCGATCAACCTTTGTTCCAGCTGATGCGATCATCTCACCTGTTGTCTCATCAACAACATCCTCTGCGAGAACATGTCCGCTGATACGATTCTTAAAGTGAAGTTTCTTATTAAACTTGTATCTACCAACCTTAGCAAGATCATATCTTCTAGGATCGAAGAACATAGCATTAATAAGACTCTCTGCGCTTTCAACAGAAAGAGGCTCACCAGGACGAATCTTTCTATACAATTCAAGAAGACCACTCTGATAATCAGTAGATGAATCCTTTGAGAAGCTTCCCTGAATCTTAGGCTCATCACCAAAAAGTTCAAGAATCTCTTCATTAGATCCAATACCAAGTGCTCTGATAAGAACAGTAACAGGAACTTTTCTTGTTCTGTCTACTCTTGCATAGAACACATCATTAGAGTCTGTCTCATACTCAAGCCATGCTCCTCTGTTAGGGATGACTGTACATGCGATAAGCTCTTTACCAATCTTATCGTATGTAATATCGTAATAGATACCGGGTGAACGAACCAACTGGCTGACAATAACTCTCTCAGCTCCATTGATAACAAAGGTACCAGTTGCAGTCATAAGAGGAAGATCGCCCATGAAAATCTCATGTTCGGTAATCTCATCTTTTTCCTTATTATGAAGACGAACCTTAACCTTTAATGGCGCTGCAAAAGTAGCGTCTCTCTCTTTACATTTCTCAATAGTATTCTTATTCTTATCAATTTCATCTTCACAAAGTTTGAAATCAACAAATTCAAGACTAAGCTTACCACTGTAATCTTCAATTGGAGAGATATCGTCAAAGACTTCTTTTAAGCCTTCGTCAAGAAACCATTGGTAGGAGTTCTTCTGAACTTCAATAAGGTTTGGCATCTCCAGGACTTCCTTCTGGCGCTGGAAACTCATACGAATATTTTTACCAGAGCCGGTAGGATGTAATCTGTTTTTTTCCATTGACATTCACCCCGTTCTTATTTTTTAGTAGTGGAAAAGAGGCATTTTAGAGCACTTTAAAAAAGCGCGCAAAAAAGCCCACCACACCACAATAGTGCATTATCCATAATACATCGAATGAAAATTTGTGTCAAGCATTTTCTTTAAAACACATATGTGAGAAAAATGCCAGAAAAACTCATCATATAAATTAAATCAAGTGAAAGAAAAAACGGCTTACACAAGTTACCTTGTGTAAACCGCCCATTATGTTTTTCTGATTAAATTCGAAGATCGAAAAATTACTTAAGAGTAACCTTAGCGCCTTCAGCCTCAACCTTAGCCTTGATGTCATCAGCTTCTGCCTTAGAAGCGTTCTCTTTGATCATCTTAGGAGCTCCATCAACGAGTTCCTTTGCTTCCTTAAGACCAAGACCTGTAAGCTCACGAACAACCTTGATAACCTTAACCTTGTTAGGACCAACTTCTGTAAGCTCTACGTTGAACTCTGTCTTCTCTTCACCAGCTGCTGCTGCTCCAGGAGCTGCTGCAACTACAACGCCTGCTGCTGCAGATACGCCGAACTCTTCCTCGCAAGCCTTTACGAGATCATTTAACTCAAGAACTGTTAACTCTTTGATAGCATCAATAATTTCTGCTGTAGATAACTTTGCCATTTTATATACCTCCGTATAGTATAATTAAAAATTATTTGTTTTCATTTTCTAAGCACATGGTGCAAGCAAATTACTCTGCTGCTGGTGCCTCTGCTGCAGGAGCTTCTGCCTCTGCAGGTGCTGCAGCTTCCTCAGCTGGAGCTTCCTCTGTAGCGCCTTCGCCATCCTTCTCTGCGATCTGTTTGATAACGCGAGCGAAGTTTGTAATAGGTGACTGCATAGAACCAAGCAATCTTGAAAGAAGGACATCTCTTGAAGGGATAGTAGCAATTTCTGTCATTGCTGCTGCATCATAGAACTTACCTTCTATAACACCACCTTTAATCTCGAGAGCCTTAGCAGTCTTAGCAAACTCATAAAGAACACGAGCTGGAGCTGCTGGATCTGTTGCAGATACAGCCATAGCGCTAGGACCATTAAGGAGATCCTTAAGCTGCTCGAAATCTGTTCCCTGGAATGCGAAGTTCATCATCGTGTTCTTGTAAACCTTATATGTTACGCCTTCTGCACGAAGTTTCTTACGAAGCTCAGTATCCTGTGCAACAGTAAGTCCGCGGTGATCTACAAGTACGACAGCCTGAGCGTCTTTAATCTTCTCTGAAATTTCTTCAACTACAGGCTTTTTTAATTCAACCTTTGCCATCTTTTTACCTCCTTATAGAATTAACCGCCGAAAAAAACCTCTCGAAGACATCGAGAGGTAAAAAGTCATGTTTTAACTTTTCCTCGGTAGGCGATTGCTCATTATGTTCAAAAGAACACCTACTGTCTTCGGCATATATTATCGTCTTTTTCGACGACCTTAATAAAATAACATACTCAAATATTCATGTCAACACTTTTCTACTATTTTTTGTTTATTATTTCAATTGCGCTCACCTCATAGATATATATCCATTTGTATCAAGAGTAATCCCCGGTGACATTCCGGCCATTTCATTAAGTATCCTAAGTCTCTCATCATCAGCGGGTTCATATACTGAACAACCACTCTGTATCGCCGGTACAAACTGGATATTCACAACGCCATCTTTATGCAGCGTTGTCAGGATCATTCCAGTATCCTGTGTCTTGGAGTTAAAAATGTAATTGCCAAGGCTGTATATAACCGGAACACCATTCACATAATCAATTTTTTGAAGCACATGTGGATGAGCTCCAACTATCAGATTGGCCCCTGCATCAGCAATTTCTTTTGCCTGATCCACCTGAAGATAATCTATTTCAGAAGTACTCTCTGTTCCCCAATGAATAAAAACGATAACATAAGCATTCTTTTCTCTTGCCTCTCTAACTTTTTGAAGCAACAGAGCATCATTTAGACATCTGAAAACACCGGGAGCAGACTCCGTAGCCCCTTTTGTATCAGGATTATCAAGTCTTTCTATCTGAGTTGCGCATATGATAGCGATTCTCATTCCGCTACTTGTAATGTAGTACACAGGGTGTGATGCTTCCTCTATGTTGTTACCCGCTCCTGCATAAGTAACGCTTACACTGTCAAGCGTATCCATTGTATCAAGAAGAGCCTGTTCTCCATAGTCATAGGCATGATTGTTTGCAAGGCCAACAATATCAACTCCCATCTCATTAAGAATTGAAGCTGTTTCAGGTCTAGCTCTGAAGGTATAAGTTTTTCCCTCAGTAGGAGTTCCTCCATAGGAATATGGAAATTCGTTGTTAACCATCATAATATCAGCAGCTCTCATTTTTTCAAGAAGGCTCTGACTCACAACTCCTTCAGCAGAATTCCCTGCATTCTTGAACGCATTGCCAACTGCATAATTATCATCAAACAGAATATCTCCGGCAAAACCAATAGTAACAGAATCGTCAGATGAAGTCTCAATCACATGAGTGTATGCTTTATCTTCTTCAGGAATAATCAATTCTTCTTCCGCCTGCTCACCTTCGGATACCACAACGTTTTCGACCACTCCGGCTTCAGGTATTTTTTCCCATCCACTTGCCAGCTTTACTTCTCCGGCATCATCATGCTCACCAAGTCTCTTTATGACAAACAAAGAAGGAATTCCAACTATAAGTATGATCGACAAGGTTAATAAGAATACCCTTATAGCAGAAGTTCCGTTTGTGTTTTTATCATAGTCATATTCATGTCTCATTATTTTATAATACCACAATATATTGTGGTTTTCTAATATTCCATAATCAAGAAGACTACCCTGCTCAATTCTGAATATAAAAAGAAGCGAACCGCAATGCGATTCGCTTCATACTTGCATTTATGCAAATTAATACTTGTTTGATACAACCTTTACGCCAGGTCCCATTGTTGTAGCAAGAGTAATGCTCTTGAGGTACTGACCCTTTACAGATGAAGGCTTAGCCTTTGAGATAGCATCCATAAGTGCGTTAAAGTTCTGTTCAAGCTGCTCCTCTGAGAAAGAAGCTTTTCCAACTGGAACGTGGATGATGTTAGCCTTGTCAAGTCTGTACTCGATCTTACCAGCCTTGATATCGTTAACAGCCTTTGTAACATCCATTGTAACTGTACCAGCCTTAGGGTTTGGCATGAGACCCTTAGGTCCGAGAACTTTACCAAGACGTCCTACAACGCCCATCATGTCAGGTGTTGCAACTACAACATCAAAGTCAAGCCATCCTTCGTTCTGGATCTTTGGAATAAGTTCCTCACCGCCAACGAAATCTGCACCTGCAGCCTGAGCCTCGTCAAGCTTTGTGCCCTTAGCGAATACAAGAACTTTAACAGTCTTACCTGTTCCGTTAGGAAGAACAACTGCGCCTCTGATCTGCTGATCAGCATGACGGCTGTCACAACCTGTTCTGATGTGAACTTCTACAGTCTCATCAAATTTTGCAGTAGCTGACTTCTTAACAAGAGCTATTGCATCAGCGGCTTCATACTGCTGTGTCTTATCAATAAGCTTAGCAGCTTCAACGTATTTCTTTCCGTGTTTCATCTCTCATCCTCCATCAGTCTTCTACTACGATTCCCATACTACGTGCTGTACCAGCGATCATGCTCATAGCACCATCGATGTCAACAGCGTTGAGGTCAGGCATCTTTGTCTCTGCAATCTTTCTAATTTCTTCCTTAGAAATCTTTGCAACCTTAGTCTTGTTAGGAACTCCTGAACCCTTCTGGATCTTAGCTGCCTTCTTAAGAAGAACTGCAGCAGGTGGAGTCTTTGTGATGAATGTGAAACTTCTGTCTGCATAAACTGTGATAACAACAGGGATGATAACGTCACCCTTATCTGCTGTCTGTGCGTTGAACTGCTTTGTGAATTCAACGATGTTTACACCATGCTGACCAAGTGCTGGTCCAACTGGTGGTGCTGGTGTTGCTTTACCAGCCTGGATCTGTAACTTAATGTATCCTTCGACTTTCTTTGCCATAATGGCACCTCCTGAAAATATGTGGTCGGACGCAATCCCCACAATGGTCTTGCTCCCAGCGGTTCGGTTCAACAGCCTCGAGAAAACCTCGGCTGGAACCTATCGCAGGGGCAAAACCAACATCGAGCGGAATACGCTCGATGGGTTTTGCTCCCACTCAGCGGTTACGTGCAATCTGTGATTGCTATATATTCAAATGCTCACGCATCGAATATCTAAAATATTATGAATCAATCTTTCTAACTTCTGCGAAACTGATCTCAACCGGAGTCTCGCGGCCAAACAGATCAACATTGATTGTAGCTGTCTGTTTACCAAAGTCCATTCTCTGAACAACACCGGCAGTGTCTTTCCAAACACCGGCAACAACAGCGATTTCATCACCAACTGAGAAATCAACAGAAATTGTATCAGTCTTGATTCCGAGAGGTTTAATCTCTGCATCTGTAAGCGGAACTGGTTTGCTTCCCGGTCCAACGAACCCTGTAACTCCACGTGTATTACGAACTACGTACCAAGTTTCGTCATTCATATCCATGTTGACAAGAACATAGCCAGGGAACATTTTTCTCTGCACATTCTTGCGCACACCATTCTTAACTTCAACAACATCCTGCAGAGGAACTCTAACCTCAAAAATCTGATTCTCAAGATGTCTATTAACAATAGCGCTCTCAAGATTGGCCTTTACTTTGTTCTCATATCCTGAATATGTATGAACAACATACCAATGAGCATTCTCGTTGACAGACTCTGCAACAGGTGCTTCAGCCTCCTCATTAACAGGAGCTTCTGCATTTTCTAACTGCTCATCAGATTCAAAAGACTTTTCCATTTCTTCTGACATATTATCTCCTTTAAATTAGAATATAGATGTTATGAAATTCATACCATATTCAAACACATAGTCCAATACAGCGATAAGAGCACAACAAATGATTGATACAGCAACAACTGCTGTTGTCTGTTTGATCACATCATCCTTAGTTGGCCAAATAATCTTACCAAACTCCGCCTTAACCCCAGTAAAGAAATCACCAATCTTAGTGATCACTGCACCGATCTTTCCAAGAAGTCCGTTTTTTGATTTCTTGTTTTTCTTGGCAGAAGAGCTCTTAGTCTGCTCAGACTTGTTATCTACTACCTTGGTCTCTTCCATACCCGTAGTCTCCCTCCTAATAAGGAATGAAATTACTTTGTTTCCTTGTGTAATGTATGCTTCTTGCAGAATGGGCAGTACTTCTTCATCTCAACACGATCAGGATGTGTCTTCTTATCCTTTGTTGTGTCATAGTTACGATTCTTGCAATCTGTACATGCTAATGTAATTCTTGTACGCATAATCTCACCTCCGGTGTGTTCTAATTATCTTAACTTTGCGCCTTTTATCATCATTTTTTTGCATAAAAAAAAGACGTAAATCTTTAGTCGCTTGTCTAATATATCATAGTAACTAATCTTAGTCAATGACTTTTTTATTTATAAACAATTTCTCTCTGAACGATAAAGCTAAGCAAAAACAAGACGCAGTCAACAGGCACCTTAACAACTATTTCCGGCACACCGCCAAACAATCCATGTCCTACCGTTACAAAGAAACCGCTAAGAAGCATAATGCATACTGCAAGAACAAAATATTTGACCGCAGCATTAAATTTACTTCCTTTTCCTTTGAATACAATGCCATAATTAATTGCAAAATTGTAAATCGCAGAAATAACTCTGGCCAGGATTGTTGAGAGCATAATATACCCGATTGCCATCGGAACGTTTCTGAATATGGCGCAGAATATACTGAACATCACCATGTCGACAACGCTTGACGACAAAGAAGAAAACAAAAACTTAAGGAAAATAGCATAAATCCTGATTGAATCAACTATCGGATTAAAGTGGCTGGACTTATTCTCTTCTAAATATATAGTGCTGATAGGCACCTCGATTATAGGCACTCCCTGATCCTTTGTAGCTATCAGCATATTAGTCTCGAACTCAAAGCGTTCCCCATCCTCAGTCAAAAGATATTTCATAAAGGAAGGCCCAATTCCCCTGAGCCCGGTCTGAGTATCACTGATCGATAGTCCCACAAGCAGCTTCATTATCCTGCGTGTAACCTTGTTTCCAAATACGGACCTTGCAGGTATTCCGCTTTCATCAAAATTTCTCACGCCCAGTACAAGAGCCTTAGGATCAGTCAAAAGAGCTTCCATACACTTTTTAATATCTGAAACCGTGTGCTGTCCGTCGGAATCAGCAGTGATAACTCCCGCCAGATCCTCATATTCATTAAGGCAATAGTTAAAGGCAGTCTTAAGTGCTCTGCCCTTTCCCATATTGACCGCATGCTCAAGGACAATGGCCCCGCTCTTTTTAACACTGTCAAAAATGTGGCCAAATTTTACTTTATCCGAGCCATCATTTACAACAACAACGGGGCCTACTGAAGCGCTATTTAATTCATCCACCAGCTTTATCAGCTTCTCATCCGGTTCGTAAGCCGGAATTATAATCGGTATATTCATATTGAAGTAAGAACAACTCCCTCTTCACTTATTTCAATTTTATAAACGGTGCATGGAGTAAACTCTTCTCCTTCCTTCATCAGGGGAGAAAAAAGATCTTTTGCCATTCCATCCGCATCTTCCACATATAAATATGAAGCATGGCTTGTTACTATCTTGCCCGCCATGTCCGCAGAGCTCTCCTGTTCAGCCAGATAACCGTCATATACAAGGGCCACAGGTGAAGCCTCTTTACTTATATAAGTGTCATGAACCCATGTGTATGTATGGCCGTCTCGCATGACAAGAACACGTTTTCCCCAAAGGCTCTCATTTTGCGCAACTTTATCCACTAAAATCCTGCCTTCATCACCAACCATATCATAACAATAATTTATGTTTTCCTCTACACTTTTTCTGTAGCCAAGCAAGTGCTTGTAAACGCCCGTATAATCAGCAGTCAAAAGAACAAACAAAAGAAATGCGATTCCTATCCTCATTCCACTCTTTTGCGGTATCTTACCACTCCTGTCACAAAAAGCCCCCATTAAAAGATAGAAACCTCCAAGAGCAAAGGGACAGGCATACCTTGCGATGGAAACAGCCATGGCATAAGCATCCAGGTACTGATCTTCCGTCTGAAATATAGAAATATGAGCAAGGAATATGATCCCGTAGCATAAAAGTCCAGATATCACCAGAAAAATCGCAACTTTCTTTGCCTCTGTTTTCTCAAAGATTCCACTTTTCATTAAGACAAAAAGAAATACTGCCAGAACCAGGACTGCAACGCCTGTAGAGATATCAAATGTAAGATTTGAATCCGCATGCATAGGCATTGTCCAAAATCCCTCTATGAAGTATCTTGCCTTTTCCATTGTGTTTTGTGGCGCAGTGTAGGTTCCGGATGTTGCCATACGAAGCCCCGCTCCGGTCAGCTTTGCAACTCTTCGGTTGATAAGGCAGAACAGCAGCCAGCTTACATAAAATCCACCTGATACAGCACCGGTTATCAGTATTTTCCAGCTCTTTTTCCTGGTTATAAGGTAAAAGAGAAATGCAAATATCGCCCACTCTACGCCCACAGACTTAGTCAGGAAAAGAACTGCCGAGTACAGCGTGATCCTGATATAGTAAAAATTCTCGCCAACCATTTCCTGTTCATAAATGGCAAGAAGAAGGGCTCCGTACACAATTCCCATGGTTATATCAGCAGGTGTTCCGTAATATATTATCCCATTAAATACCCCGGGCAAAAGAGCTACCGATGCAAAACAAATCAACAGAAGAGCGGCTTTTTTTGCCCCTCTGCAATTAAATCCATCCTCTGCCCACTTTTTCAGCCTGCCTGCTAGTGGCATGAGAAAAGTTAGATTTAATGCAAAATAGCCTGCAAATTGGAGGCTCTCATTATAACTTCCGGAACTTATCTGTAAAAAGAGCCATTTAAATATTGATGTAACAGGTGGATAATCCCCAAACTCAGGAGAAACATTTCCATATTTTCCCGGAAATCCATTCATATAAAAAAGCTGTTTGGCATCAGATGACCAAAAATTAATGTCATCCCACCAGGAGAAAACCTGCTGCCCTGTAAGAAGGGTAACTGCAGCCACCGTTACCACAAACATAAGCAAAAGCGGGTCAAATACATATTTCTTTAGCCTAAATACCACCACAACAAATATAAGTCCAATAACCCCAATCAGCTTCATGCCCCTAAAAAAAGCAAGAACATAAAGAAGCAGAATTGTAACCGAGCCGGAAAGGGCTATTCCATCGCCAACACTCACTTTATATCTATCAGCTATGCAGACACTTAAAAGCAGCATAGCCACAATCGTCATCACAAATATCATCAGTTTTTTACCTCACTTACGCCATTATACACGATAGAGTAAATCCCCACAAATGCAAAGAAGCGGCATACACATGATGTACGCCGCTTCTATATATTATTTCAAGTCACCTTCCTGCAGAAAAGGTAACTTAAGCGCGATCTCAGCAATAATTATTGAACATCATTCCTGAGTACTCGCTTGTAATATACGGTGATGCTGTGTTGTCCCTGCTGTCCGGATTCTTATAATTAACAACCGGCCTGTCGACATATTTCATAGGGTCAACAGCTATATCTTTTGCCTTATTTATAAGTGCATCTGTAAAGTTTCTGATCGGCTTAAGCATTTCATCATTCTGAAGCCCTGCTACCGCCTGATGCAGCATTTCGTCATCTATAGAGATGGTTCCTTCACCCTCAAGCTTAATTCCCATATCCTCTATGCCTGACATATACTGCCTTGCAATGCCTATTGCCTCACTCTTTAGCTTGTCACTCTTAAACTTCGCATCCTGCTTACCTGATGCTTCGAGCACGAACTTATTGTAATTATCAACAAGAGACGAAATATGCTTTACCAGCGCCTCGTTATCTCTTTTAACCCCTACACTTACAGGCGATGTAGTAATATCTTTTATCTGAATATCAAACTTACCGCCAACCGTAAAATGATTGGATATAGCCATCCTGTCTTCACCATTCAAGGTAAAGTGCGCGTTTGCTGCAGGTGAGGATATCTGGTCAAGTCCAAGAGCTGCAACAGAACCTGTCGCAAGTTCGCCGGAGGACTCATAAACTTCAAACTGACTGTTCTCACCGGTCCTGATACCGGTGTGGGTGCCTCCTATCTGAAGCGCCGCCCTGTTATCACCGCTCTCTACAACCTCGGCATTAAGCCCTATTCCCGCCCTGTTAATGAGCTTTTCAAGCTTCTGAAGAACATCTATATTCTTATCAGACTGATAAACACTGAACTGGAACTCATATTCCTGTTTATCAATCCTGACATCAAATGCGTAATTATCAGGTAAAAGAACTGACGAAGAATCCTTTACTATAAATTTACCGGTATTGGTCTGACCTGTAGCAAGCTGCGAAACTTCAATATCAAAACCTGCGCTGCCAACATCGTCATCCGGAGTTTTGCCAATATAAGAAGCATCCACCTTTTCGTCGTCTGACGTAAACGCAGAGGTATGATTAAGCGAAGACTTATCTTCCTGATTACTAAGGCTAAAGATATTGCCCTGAAGAAGTCTTGCTTTTTCTTTTATCTCAATCGCATCGTTGCGGGTTATATCATCGTCCGTTAACAAATACAGAGGGGACTGTTTATTGATTTTTGCAATAGATTTATACACATCCCGAAGCTCATCCTTGCGATGCGCATCAGCCTGTGTAACATCTTTAGAAACGTAATCTTGTATGAAATGGTTGTAAACGCCATTTAAAGAAACGCCTGCCATATGTAGCCCCTCCTTTCTTCCTTGATAACGTACGAGTCCTTTCCTCTGCCATTCCATTGGCATCTATCGCACGAGGGCACATCTAGCCACCTTTAGTTACTTATATATTCACCTAAAAGTGCAAATAAGTCAATAAACATATTCGAAATAAAAATTAAAAAAGCATAAATTATTGTAATATGATTACTGCTCTGCAACCATATCAAGAGCAGCCCTTATAACTTGATCCATATTGTAATACTTGTACTGGCCAAGTCTTCCGCCAAAGAGGATGTTCCTGTACTCGCCGGCAAGTTCTGTGTACTGTGAAAAGAGCTTATTATTCTTTTCATCATTCATTGGATAATATGGCTCATCGCCATGCTTCCAGTTTGCAGGATACTCTCTTGTTATGATAGTTCCTTTGCCCGTGCCGTACTCGAAGTGCTTATGCTCGATCATCCTTGTATAAGGAATATCTCTTTCTGTATAGTTGACAACCGCATTGCCCTGGTAGTTATCAACATCAGGAAGTTCCTCAGTCTCGAATCTAAGTGATCTGTACTCAAGGGTTCCAAGCTTGTAACCAAAGAATTCGTCAATCATACCTGTGAAAAGAATCTTCTCGAAACTGTCACCATTTACTGATTCAAAAGGCTGCGCAGGAAGATTGCCCTCCATCTTTACAAAGTCATAATAATCAGTATCTGTCTTAACAGTTATAGAACCTGAGACAAATGGCACTTCTCCCTCTTTTCCGATCAAAAGAAGCTTCTCAACAAGTGCAGTGTAACCTCCCATAGGGATACCCTGATATCTGTCATTGAAGTAGTTGTTGTCATAGATATATCTCATAGGAAGTCTCTTGATGATAAAGGCAGGAAGGTCCTTGCAGTCTCTTCCCCACTGCTTCTCAGTATAGCCCTTAACAAGTTTCTCATAGATATCTCTACCGGCAAGAGAAAGAGCCTGCTCCTCAAGGTTGTCAGCAACAAACTCAGTTGTGCCCTTCTCCCTGTTCATTCTCTCTATTTCTTCACCGGCCTGCTTGTCAATAATAGCCTTTGCTTCAGCAGGAGTCTTGATTCCCCACATCTTACTGAAGGTGTTCATGTTAAATGGAAGATTGTAAAGTTCATCCTTATAAGAAGCTACAGGGCAGTTAATATAGTTATTGAATTCAGCAAACCTGTTAACATAGTCCCACACCTCTTTATCTGAAGTGTGAAAAATGTGCGCGCCGTACTTATGCACATTTATTCCCATTTTGTTCTCTGTATAAATATTTCCGGCCACCTGTGACCTTTTGTCTATAACAAGGACACTCTTGCCCTTAACAGCCATTTCATGCGCGAACACAGCTCCGAAAAGCCCCGCTCCAACCACCAGATAATCGTATTTCATGATACTTCTCCTATCTCAATTTATGATTATATCTGCTACATTATAACAGAAAAAAAATAGCTATGCGACTTATGTCACATAGCTACTTAAATTTTCAATATAAAGCACTTACCTGTATATGGTCATGCGCCACTTTTGAAATCAGTCAGCCTGGTACTTATCAAGCTGTGAGAAGTCACCCATCATATCAAGGATTTTCTTGCGTCCAGCCTTGTTAAGCTTAACATACTGCTGCATAACGCGGTTCTCAACAATCTTCTTGCCAAGATCAGTTCCCTGCTCCAGTGTTGAAAAATCAACTGGATTCAAGTTAAGACGATCGCACATCTTTATAACTGTACCGTAAGCCATACCCTCGATCCCCCTATCAAGTGCTGTAACAAGTGTGCTATATGGAATAGACATATCTATTGCGAACTGTCTGACACTCTTATACTGCTGTAAGATTTCTCTTTTTAAAATTTCTGCCTTTGTCATGTCATACCTCCTATTTATTTTTTATCTTGTGAATAATCATTCTTTTGGCAAAGTAAAGTCTACCACATTAACGTTTTTTCGTCATTCACTTTTTAGGGGAATTTTCTAATAAATTTTCATCAAGTTTGACGAGGGTTTTTTGGCATTTTAACGAAAATGCATATGATAACAAGAATTTGCGAAAGTGTTCACACTTTTTTCACAATTCATTGTTACAATGATGACTTTTTTACGTTAACAGCATATTGACGCACATTCGTTAACCGAAGGAATTATCAGAACAATTGACGAAAAAACAAACAGCACCAGAGTGCTGTTTATCATCATATAATGTATGTTATTTTGTTTTGTGTCTATACCTGAATTCCGAATTATCCCCTTATTTCCTGAATTCTATTGGTTAAATATACCATAATCTCATTGTAGGTATCTTTCGGAATACTATAAATTTTATGAACATTTCCCTCACATTGAACGTCTATAGCGCCCATTTTACGCCTAACTGCGACGATTTTTATGAAGTCAGTCACATCAGTTTTATTTATCCTGTCAGGAGAAAACTCCATCCTGTCGCCGTAGATCTTAAGTTTTCCAACCATAAGTCCACTTGTAGCTTCTACATCATAGTCAGGCTCTTCCTCACCGAGGATCATCTGGAATCCCTTTTCTCCAATATCTGAAACCATTTTAGGCTCGGTAAACTGCTCAGCCGCAATCTCTTTAGGAGTATGGCCAGCTCCTGTTCCCTCCAAAGGATTCACATTTGTCTCAATAAGGCTTGTGAGAGAATTGAAATAAGCCCTGATCTCAAAGTCAGAATCTATAAGGATCTGTATTACTTTAGTCCTCACACCGCTTCTGAACTTGATAGTATGAAAGCCTCCGTTGATATTAAAAAAAACACCATTTCCGGGCGTAGCCTCATAGAGAATTCTCTCATCCACAAAGATAAGCATCTCCCCGGC
Organism: Butyrivibrio sp. Su6; assembly: GCF_900108105.1. Classification (GTDB taxonomy): domain Bacteria; phylum Bacillota; class Clostridia; order Lachnospirales; family Lachnospiraceae; genus Butyrivibrio. The sequence continues at coordinate 358,225 of NZ_FNUR01000003.1, forward strand.
AACATTTTCTCTTTGCCCCACACTGTAAATAGTGATAAAAAATGTTTTGCTCTCGTCAAAGAGGCGAGTCCCGCAAAGGGGACAAAAATTTAGTTTTGAACTTATTTTATCATCTAAGATCTGCTTGCAATTATGACAACGCATTGACTACTCTTCGTCTCCTTTGAAAAATTCCTCATCTATAATGATACCATTTTGTTTGACAAATTGTGAAGCCCTCACCTTGCACACGTCAGTCCTGTCTATTAAAGCCACGTCAAAAGAATGATTCTTCCAGGGCAGTCTGCAGAGATTTAGATCCCCCCAGGCGACCGAATCGGCCATATTTCTTGCGATGCTTGCTGCAAAAGGCACCCTGCAAACGCCCGCCACATATATATCAGGAATTTCATGTTTTAAAAACGATGCAGTAGCCCCAAATCCGCAGGTAAAATCAATTACTCTCAGTGGTTCTTTTCGCTCATTATATAGCTCCACTATTGCCTTACAGGCTTCATCCCAGTGAAGGCTGTAGCCCCAGACATCAAATCCCCACTTGTCTATAAACTTCTGTCGTCCTTTTTCCATGGCGTCATTATGCCCCTCAAAACCGCTGCCTCCATGGTGATAGATAAAGCTGTTATCGCAGACAAGCTGCATAAATCCCGCTCTTGCAAGCCTCATTCCAAGGTCATCATCCTCAAAATACCCCGGGGAGAAGAGTCCGTCAAACACATCCCTTCCAGGTGCCACCACATCAAGGGCTTCTTTGGAGACCATAAGTGCAAAGCCTGTAAGTCTAAAACGCCTGATATAAGGATCATGCTTTGGTATACTCATATCCTTTGAATAGCTATTAAAGATCCTAAGGCTCTCCTCAAGAGGAAGTTCCTTGTGCCACAGCTGTCCCAGGTCTCTCCCTGCATACTTTTCAAAATTCTTTGGCTCTATTTCCTGAAGTGATGCGCTGTTTGACAAAGCCGACACTGCGCCGACATTTCTGTCCTCATAAAGTCCCATTCTAAGGAAGAACACAGCGTTTGGCATAAGTACCGCATCATTATTTAAAAAGAAAATATCCCTGTCCTTATCACAGTTTTTGGCTCCTAGGTTGCAGCCTAAGGGAAAGCCCATATTTTCTTCATTCTCAATAAGCCTAAAGTCATATGAAGCAGAGCCTTCCTTTTCTCTCAGATACTCTTTTACCATTTCATCAGTGGAATTATTATCCACGACCACAACCTCTGTATCCTCAAGAAAACAGGTATTTTCAATGCTCTCAATGCACTTTTTCAAAAGCTCAGGATCATTGTAAGAAAGTACCATTATACTTAGCTTTTTTACCCTGAGCGAGCAGTCTTTTTCCAATTCAAAAAGCATATCTCTGATAGCCGCAGCATCCTCGGGCACCTCACAATAAAGAAGTGCCTGCTGCACACAAAGATATGCTTTATTAATGTTTACGTCCTTATAAAAAAGTCCCAACATGTAAAAGAGCTCATAGTTTTGGGGATCATACTTCATCCCCCTTGCTATAGCATCAAATTCTGCAAAACTGTCCTCAAGCGCCTCCCAGAGAGAGGCCTCAAGAAGGCAAAGTCTGGCCGCATCCTCATCAGTCTGCCGGTCAATATGAAGAAACTCCTCCTGGAACTCGTAGAGGGCCTCCTTGTAATCTCCGCTTGAAATCAGCTCCTGCAGTCTTTCGTACATGTCTCACCTTACAGTTTGATCATAGTTATCGATAGAATCCAAAAATGAAGTCTCAGCTCTAAATCCGGTATCTTCCATGAGCTTTTTCACCGATGGTTTAAAAGAAACATAGGGCATTGGATCATTTCCAAAGTGCAAAAGCTTTTCATCTGCCCCAAGATGATCTGCTGCCTCTTTTACAAAGGCTTTCAGCTCCTTATAATCGCCGCTTGCAATATTGTAAACTTCGCCATCTCTTCCTTTTTCTCCAAGAAGCATAATGGCCCTGGCTGCATCTTTTGCATCCAGATAGTCCCAATACTGTCTGCAGGAACTTAAGAATACATCTTCGCCTCTTTTTAGTTTCATCACCAGATCCGGCAGCATTCTGCCAGATGGCTCATACTTTCCTATGAGGCTGAAAATTCTGCCCCACACAAAGTGTATTTCGGCTTTTTTCGCTTTATTCTTTAGAAGATGGTAAGCTGCTGCCTTTGCAGCTCCATAGGCGGAAAACGGCTCTAAAAGCGCATTTTCATCAAGCTCTTTTGAATCAGTCTTAACACCATACTCCGCCTGAGATCCAATGCCGACAAAGGCCACTTTAGCCCCTTTTTTAGCAAAAGAAATAGCGCTGTCCATAGCTTTAAGGCTTCCGTCTATGTTTTTTAGCTGAGCATCAAAGTCATCCCTTCCACCGCCCCAGGACAGGTGAAAAAAGATAACCTCTTTATCCTTAACATCCTCTTCATCAATAAGAGTCCCAATCTTGTCGTAGTCCTCCATATTGATGAAGCGTGATTTCAAATTTTGAACATTTCCAAATCTGTCATTGTGGAGTGAACCTTCTCTTCCAATGGCATAAACAACATAGTCATTTTCCAAAAGTTCCTCTACAAGATTGACACCTGCAAATCCAAATGCGCCTGTTACAATAGCAGTCCTCATCATTCCCTTCCAAGGGCCTTTCTGATAATGCTGGCCATAAACTTAATCTTTTTCTCATTCATTCCCGGATAAACGCCTACCCAGAATGCATTGTTCATAACTCTATCTGTAACTTCAAGAGAACCTACAACTCTGTAGTCTGTGCCCTCTTTATACTCAGCAAAGCAAGGATGTCTCAAGATATTTCCAGAGAAAAGAAGTCTTGTCTGAATATTGTTTGCTTCAAGAGCCTTTGTTATATCATTTCTTGATACACCGCTCTCCTCTTTTACGCACATGATAAAGCCAAACCATGAAGGATTGGAGTTCTCTGCTGCCTCAGGAAGAATAAGAACATCGCTTACGCTCTCAAGCTCTTTTTTAAGCATTTCCCAGTTATTTCTGCGGGCATTTGCAAAAGGAATAAGCTTATCAAGCTGAGCACATCCAACTGCTGCCTGCATATCTGTTGCTTTGAGATTGTAACCAAGATGGCTGTATACGTATTTGTGGTCGTATCCAACAGGAAGGTCTCCAAACTTGCCGTCAAATCTGTGGCCGCAGAAGTTGTCTTTTCCGGGAGGACATACACAGTCTCTTCCCCAGTCTCTGAAGCTTCTTACCATTCTGTGCAAGAGTCCGTTGTTGGTATAAACGCATCCGCCTTCTCCCATAGTGATATGGTGTGGCGGGTAAAAGCTTGATGTTCCGATATCGCCCCAGGTTCCTGTAAATCTTGTTTCACCGTCGATCTCATATTTTGAGCCGAGAGCATCACAGTTATCCTCAATAAGCCATAAATTATGCCTGTCGCAGAACTCTCTTACATGCTTTAAGTCGAAAGGATTACCTAAGGTATGCGCGATCATAACTGCCTTTGTCTTTTCACTCAAGGCCTCTTCAAGCCTGTTCACATCAATGTTGTACTGAGGAATTGTAACGTCAACAAATACAGGAACTGCGCCGTACTGGATGATAGGTGCGATAGTTGTAGGGAATCCGCAGGCAACTGTTATTACTTCGTCGCCTTTTTTCACTCTTCTGTCCCCAAGTTCAGGAGCTGTAAGAGCCATAAATGCGATGAGGTTAGCTGAAGATCCGCTATTTACAAGGCTTACGCCCTTTACTCCAAGGAGCTTTCCAAATCTCTCTTCAAATTCATCTGTATATCTTCCAGCTGTAAGCCAGAAATCAAGGGATGAATCCACAAGGTTTTTAACTTCTTTCTCATCGAAGACTCTTCCTGAATAGGGAATCCTGTCACCTTCTTCAAAGCCTGTATTATCTACCTTCAAAAATTTATCATAGTAATCTGCCACAAGATCCAAGATTTGCTTTCTTGCAGCCTTTTGTGCTTCATTGTCTATCATTAATTAAAATACTCCTTTATTTCTTTTTCCATAACTTCTATTGCGTGCCCCTCAAGGTACCCACGGGTCCACTCAGCCGTCTTTTCAACAGCCATATCAATATCCCACTTTGGCGCCCAGCCCAGTCTGCTCTTAATTTTTGAGCAGTCGAGCTTAAGATAATTGGCCTCGTGAGGTCCATTATCAGATTTAATCTCAATATCAGGCTTGCCATATTTTTCCTTAAATAACCTGGCAATCTTAAGGGTGGTAACAGCATCAGACTCGTTGGGACCTACATTATAGTAGCCCGCATAACCACCATCTTCATACTGCTTCTGAGCGATCAAAAGATATGCTGACAAAGCCTCAAGTACATGCTGATATGGCCTTGTAGAATCAGGATTTCTAAGTGTTATCTTTTGTCCGCTTCTGGCCGCTCTTACGCAGTCAGGAACAATCCTGTCTTTTGCAAAATCACCGCCGCCTATAACATTTCCGGCTCTGGCTGTGGATGTAGCAATTCCAAGTTCCTTAAAAAAAGAATTGATATATGAATGAGTGACAAGCTCAGAACAGGACTTGCTGTTGGAATACGGGTCATAGCCGTCCAGCTTCTCATCCTCTCTGTAGCCCCATTCCCACTCATTGTTCTGATAAACCTTATCAGTTGTAACATTCAAAAAAGATCTGACAGTGCCTGACTCTCTCACGCACTCGCAGATATTTACCGTACCCATGACATTTGTTTCATAGGTATAGCGCGGTCTTTCATAAGAATCTCTGACAATGGGCTGGGCAGCCAGATGAAAAACTATCTCCGGTTTTGCCTCGTCAAAGAAACTTTTTAATTTGTCAAAATCTCTGATATCTCCAATACATGAGCAAATATCATCACCCACTTTGGAAATCTCAAATAAATTCTCATCTCCCTCAGGAGATAATGCATAGCCATAGACTTTAGCTCCGGCCATGACCAGGATCTTGGTCAGCCAGCTTCCCTTAAAGCCTGTATGCCCGGTGACAAGCACCCTTTTTCCTTTGTAAAACTCTAACATTACTCTTCCTTTTGTACTTCTAAAGCTTCCTTTTCATAATCTTCTGCAAGCTCACTGTTGCCAAGGGCTCTGTAGCATTTGGCAATCGCAAGCCTTGGAAGCTCTTTTGATTTTTTAACATCCAGAATGCTCTCGCACTCGTATGCTGCATTATAATACCACACTATAGCCTCATCATAGTCCTTTTGGCTATAGTAAAAATCACCAAGTTCGTAGCAAACCTCACTGGACATTTCAGTTATTGCGTCTTTTAAGGCATACTTCAAAAGAGCTGACACATCTCCCTCTATCACAGCAATATGCGACAGAATGCAGCTTCCCTCTTTTATCTCATCAAGACTTCTGTGGGTATCCTTTAGTGATTCTTCAAAAAAACTTTTTGCTTTCAAAAAGTCATCATCAGTTCCGGCCATCATCAGCTCTCTTGCATACATCCCATAAAGGCGCCTTGACAGGAATTTCCCATCTGCGATGGCCTTTCTGAATGTATTCAAATCTCTGGCAGAGTGATTCTCACCGGGATTGTGTATGATCTCAATCTCAGAATTAACGATAACAGGATCCAAAACCACCTGTTCATGAATAGGGTCTTCCCATGTAAAATACCTGACTCTCTTAAAGAGCTTTGGTCTTAATTCTCTATCAAAGTTATAAACCGTCCTAAAAGACAACTGGTTACAATAGTACATCTGTACGATGTCAATATCAAGCTCTTCCAGATCTCTTTTCATCTGCAAAAACCTTTCCCTGTTTGTCTCATCCAGCTCCTCATCTGCATCTGCCGAATATATGTAGTCACAGGTTGCCTTGGAAAAAGAGAAATTTCTGGCCTCACTAAAATCTCCGGTCCACTTAAAGTCGTAAACTTTAGCACCGAAGGCATTCGCAATTTCTTTTGTCCTGTCTGTAGACCCGGTATCAACCACAATCATCTCGTCAACAAGGCCTTTTAGGCTGCCAAGGCACTTCTCAAGGCAATTTTCTTCATTTTTAACTATCATACAGAGACTGATCGTAACCATACTATACCCCCTGGATATGCGATATTATTATAATAATCGTAACGTTTTATAGTATATTTTTCAATATCCTTTACCTTGAAACAAACATAATGTAAACTAAAAGGAGTTTTGAAAAGGGACATATTTTAATGAAAAAGACATTTTTACATAAAACAACAGGCCTTATCTTGGTCATTTCAATGCTCACAGGATGCCAGATTTCAGGTGCAGACTCTGTTTCAGCGCCTGCAGAAACCAGCCAGGCCTCTTTTGCTTCAACTACTCTGACTCCTTCATCACCTTTTGATGGAACAACATATATCAAGGAATCAAGCCTTACTTCACTCGGCCAGGAGCTTGCAGAGGCAGAGGACGACGTTGACATTGAAGATGCTATAGCAGGCGTAGACGTTGTACAAAACTACGACACCGAGCTCAGCGTGCCAACTTACATTACCAGGCAGGATGATACCTGGTTCATAGTAGACTGCTACCACAACAGAGTCATTTACTCAGACGATCTGAATGCTCCACTCGATGAGTGGTACATCATGTCAGGAGATGCCACACAGCCTCACACAATTGCAAGCGACGGCTCCGTCTACATGATCGATGACACAGAGAATAACAGAGTTCTCATCTATGAAAAAGTTAATGACAAATTTGTCCATACGCAGACCTTTTATGATATAGGAAACAGGCCACATTACACCGTTTACAACGATATCACCGACACCTTCTATGTATGGAGTTCTACGACCGGGGAGCTTTACTGCTTCAGACATACATCCGATTCCACAAGGATGTATCTCACAGATATAAAGAAAATCAACGAGCTTGACGGGATCTACGTCCGCTCATTCTCTATAATTGATGGCTACATATACTTTGTTTCAGGAGTTTCCGATACAGATTCCGCCGAAGCTTCCAACATCATAATGTGCGACCTCGATACCTTAGAGATAAAAGAAAAATACACCGTCCCCGCAGAAGTCGCAGGAATGGTGCAGATTACCAAGATCCAGGATTACTATTATATTTCTGTTTCAACAGACACAACAGGTTCACAGGATTACGCAACCATAATAAAAACCCCTTCCCTGTATGACCTGAGCCAGGGAAAATATGAAGATATCTACTCAGAGTACTTCATTGGAGGCGGAACTCCTTACTACATCTCGAATGTAGACGATACCTATTTTCTTACAGAGCACAGACTTAAGGGCCACTCAATCTGGTCATTTAAGGTGACTGACAACAGCATCACGGATGTCAGCTCCATATTTTAAAAATCCTGCCCCTTTACAGCTTTTTTAATATTTTTCAAATCTTCAGCGGTTACCTGATGTTCACTGTATCTAGCCTTTTCATAGATACTAAAAGCCGCAGACGCCCTTCCATTTGAAGTTTTTTCAAGTTCACTTGGCGTCTGGCTTTCCCTGACATCAGCATAGCCGCTTCCGTTTTTAATATACTTCTTAAATAGGAGCCTTACTCTCCCCTCGTTGCTGAGCCTCATCTGCAAAAAAGATCCGCTTCCGTTGCCGGATTTTCCGCTTTCTTTTTTATCAAAGGGGCTTAAATACTCAATTTTATCACGCATAAGCTTATCTTTAAGAACGTTCCTTGAGTTTTTAAGCGTCCTGTAGAGTCTGCCTATTCCCCTTATCAAAAGAACTATCGCAGCAATAAGGACAACCGTTGCCAGAACCCAGTACAGAATTTCCCAGATGCTGTGCCAAATAGAATCATCCTCATAATCTTCAGGCAAAAGACTCTGAAGCTGCCCAAATTCCTGCTTCTCCTGTAGAGGTACATATTCTTCATGCTCTTTAAACTTAAAAAATCCAAAAAGCCACCTGAGAAAGCTGATAATCAGGTACTTTGCCGCAGCCGCTATCTCTTTTCCGTAATCAAGCAAAGTACAGATAAACATTGAAAGAGCCACCGCTGCCACTGACAAGCTGACCATCTTGCCATTATTCTTTTTTACCATGTCCATAGGAACACTTGCTCCGTCTTTAAATGGAACCATTGCATCCAGTATCTGCCTGGCGTTGTAATACAAAACCGCCAGAATCCCCCATACAGCCTCACCTGCAAGAACTATGATCACGCCTTCCTGAATCTTTGCGATCCTGCAAAAGATATAGAGAACGATAAAGAAAAAAGCCTCAGAGATCTCAGGATAAAAAACAAGGTTTTCTCTCACTCTCTCAAGAGCAGTTATTATCAGCACCAAAAGTAAAGTGATCCCCAAAAATACAATGACCACTTCCTTTTTGAGGCCAAGCCCAAGTGACATAATCCCCAGAATATTCAGGCTCAGGGCTATGACTATGTTGTTTATTATCCTTAATATTTCTATTCGCTTATTCATGTATGACCACTTTGAAATCAATCTTAGAATCTGCAGGACACTCCTTCTTCATGTCCTTGGTGAGTGGACACAGCCACAAAAGTTTCCCTGCCTTTTGGGCCAAAAGACCTGCTGCCTTTAAAGAATCATCGCCTCTGGTGGTAGAAATATAGCAAAAGGTAGTATTTTCTATATCAACGTTTGCCACTTCTCTTTCCACAATTTCAGCCATAGAATTGGGAGTTGTCTTTTCAAGGTCGATCCTTGTAAGAGCTCTTTTGACGCTGACCATATGAAGTGCTGAAGCTCCCGCCATCAGAGATATGTTTTCCCCTGTAACCTTGTCTCTTCCATTAGTCAAAAGAGATACCGGCACATTTTCTGAAATAAATCTCCCAGCCAAAGACATGGTAAGCCTTATACAGTCCTCCAAAAGTTCCCTTTCGAACAAAATCCCAGGCTCATCCACATTTAAAATAAACTTCACTTCCTGAGAAGAGGTGTGATCATGCAGATTTACCTTCAGATCCCCAGTCTTGGCAGTTGCCTTCCAGTTCACCATGTTCTGTGGATCAGTCCTGGAATAATCCCTGATTCCGCGAAAAGTAAAATTATCTTCATACAAAAAACGCTTTGAAAGCACATCCCCCATAAGCTGCCTGAATGGCACTTCTGTCTTACTGACAGAAAGCGGCGCCGGATAGACATAGAGATTTGTGTGCTGTTCAAAGGTGTTGTATCTGATATCAGGGCTAAAAAGATCTGACGCCTTAAGAGAAGTCTTCAAAATGCTGTAATACCCTCTTTTTCGGCAATCAAGCTCCAGCCTTCTTGTTATCTTTTCATATAGTCCAAGACTGAACACATCCGTCACATTGACCCTGTCAGAGACAGAGGAATTGGTCCCATCGGAAAACTCAAGACCCTTATCAGTCTGGAAGCTGACCTGCAAAATGTGAAGAGGCAAAAAGTTCCTGTTCGTGATAACCTCCTGCAAATGAGCCTTATCTCCCTCATTTACCGCTTCTTCCACAAAAACAAGTCTGGCCATAAGCCCTTTGTCCCAAAAGTTGCCAAAAAGCCATTTTTCAAAACGATATAAAGCAAAAATAACTATCGGTATAAGTATAATAGGCATCAGAAATCCTCAGTCGGTACAGAGATCTCATCAAGAATGCTCTGAATTATTCCACTTGCATCAGCATTTACCCCATAGCCGGAAGAAAGAATAAGTCTATGGGCCAGAACAGGCACTGCAAGCCTCTTGATATCCTCAGGAACAACATAGTCCCTGCCCTCAGCATAGGCCAAAACCTTGGCGCAGTTAAGAAGCGCAAGACTTCCTCTTGTGCTGACACCGGAAGACACATCCCTTCTGTTTCTGGTGGCAACTATAATGTCAGCAATGTACTCTTTTATCTGAGGATGCACTTTCACCTTCATAGCCTCATCATGCATTTCTTCTATCTCTTTTGGACCTGCTACAGGGCCGATCTTTTCCAAAGATTCACTGCTTCCACTTCCGTCAAAGCGCTCTAATATCTTTATCTCCTCAGCTCTGTCAGGAAATCCTACAGACAGCTTCATAAGAAATCTGTCCAGCTGTGCCTCCGGAAGAGGGAAGGTTCCGCTGGTCTCAACAGGGTTCTGAGTTGCAATAACAAAGAAAGGCCTCTCAAGAGTTCTTGTCTGCCCATCAATTGTTACCTGCCTCTCCTCCATACACTCAAGAAGTCCCGCCTGAGTTCTGGGTGTTGCTCTGTTTATCTCATCCGCTAAAAGAATGTTACAAAAAACCGGGCCCTTGTTAAAAACAAATTCTCCCTTAGACATCTGATAAACATTAAGTCCTGTAATATCAGATGGGAGAAGGTCCGGTGTAAACTGAATTCTTTTAAAACTTCCATCTACTGATCTGGCCAGTGCCTTAGCAAGCATGGTCTTGCCGGTTCCGGGAACATCCTCTAATAGAACATGTCCACCGGCCACCATAGCAATCACTGTCAAAAGAACTGTCTCGTCCTTACCAACTAAGACCCTCGCTACATTATCTCGAATATCTTTTATGCTCCCCATATTAAACAACCACTACCTTGTTTCTTCCTGTATTTTTAGCCTTGTACAAAGCTGAATCAACGTTCTGTATACTCTTTGCAAAATCGCCCGTGTACTTGGAAACGCCCACAGATACCGTAAAGGGAACAGGTGTATCTGTAGCAGCCTCTATATCGCGCCTGAACTGTTCCATTCTTGCGCAGGCATTATTCACATCGCAGTTCTTGAAGATAATAATGAATTCCTCACCGCCAAATCTGATAACATAGTCATCACCGTGAGTTTCTGTTGAAAGCTTTTTACCGATATACAAAAGTGTAAGGTCCCCTGTATAGTGACCATGCTCATCATTGACCTGCTTAAAGTAATCGATATCAAGCATTGCTATTGCGATAGGCTCCTGAGCATCAATAAGAGCATTCTTTGTTACAATTTTTTCCAAAAGGTGTCTGTTATAAACCTGAGTGAGCGGGTCTGTAACCATCGCAAGTTCAAGCTTCTGGCGAACCCTGTAATGATCAAGGTAATACAATGTCAGAAGCACATGTGAACTTATAACCGCAAGACCAACCGGGATCTGCAGCGCAAGAATAATATCAAGATTTGGATAGTGATTAAAAGTGTTGGTGATAAGGATCTCAAGAATAAAGATCACACTGGAAAGAAAGGTATATCTTGGTCTTGAAACAAATCCAACTGTCAAAAATACCACGTTCATGATTATGAAGCCTTCACTGGCATGAACCTTGATATCAAGATGATAGATGGACCACATAGTCGCAAGCACTATGCAGTGCGCAAGGGCAAAATCCAAAAAGGTGATGAGTTTGCTGTCGCGCACAAAATTAATGAGCACCAGAAAAAGCGCCAGCGCTACAAGTATTGAAAATCTTGGAATAAGTGTCGGAAGATAAGTGCCATTGAGCAAATAATCAGAGAAAATATATGTAATAGAAAAAAATGCGCCAACCACTAAACTGATAGCGACATAATTCTGATAATAATCACATTTTGACTGGTAAAAATCAGCCAGATCATCATCATTCATAGAACGGTAATCTTTAAATAAATTCAATAAAGCCTTGGCATTTTCAATAATTTTCATAAGTACAACTCCCCTAATACAATATTGTACTAGGAATAGGTAAATTTCGAAAGTCATTTTTTTGAATAAAAAACATCAAAAAAGGATGCGGCATAAAAGTCGCATCCCCTGTAATTATTCTTCCGAAGTATCTCCAACCGGCTTACCACCTGTTGCAAGCCACTTAAGATATGCATTGATAAATGGATCAAGATCACCATCAAGAATGCCATCCGCGTTTGATGCCTTAAATCCTGTTCTTGTATCATTTACCATTGTGTATGGCTGAAGTACATAGGATCTGATCTGGCTTCCCCATGCATTATCCTTTACTTCACCACGGATTCCGTCAAGCTTTGCAGCCTGCTCTTCCTGTTTCATAATGAACAGTTTAGCCTTCAACATCTGCATAGCCTTATCTTTATTCTGGAACTGTGAACGCTCATTCTGGCAGGCAACTACAACGCCTGTAGGAATATGTGTGATACGTACAGCTGATGATGTCTTATTGATGTGCTGTCCACCGGCACCACTTGAACGATATGTATCAATTCTAAGATCATCAGGATTGATCTCTACATCTACATCCTCTTCAATATCAGGCATAACATCGCATGATACGAATGATGTCTGACGCTTAGCCTGTGCATTGAACGGACTGATACGAACAAGTCTGTGAACACCGTGCTCTGACTTTAAAAGTCCATAAGCATTTGTTCCTGAAATCTGGAATGTAACTGACTTGATTCCGGCTTCATCACCATCGAGAAGATCGAGAACTTCTGTTGTGAAGCCCTTTCTCTCTGCCCATCTAGTGTACATACGATAGAGCATGCTTGCCCAGTCACAAGCCTCTGTTCCGCCTGCTCCTGCGTTGAGTCGAAGGATTACATCATATTTATCATAAGGCTGGTTGAGAAGATTGCTGATACGGATATTCTCTAAAGTCTCCTCAAACTCATCAAGCTCTGATCTAATCTCAGCAGCCATATCATCATCATCTACGCCTTCTGCATTCTGCATATCGATAAGATCAATAATATCGCCGTACTGATTGTTAAGTCTTTCGATGTTTTCAACAAGATCCTGCATATTCTTAAGATCTTTTGTCTTCTTGTTGGCCTTTTCTGCGTCATCCCAGAAACCAGGCTCTTCCATCTCACGACTAAGCTCTTCAATTATCTTTTTCTTAGACTCAAGGTCAAGAGAAGCAGTAACTTCTTTTAAAGTATCCTGCAGGTTCTGGATCTCAACCTTCATCTGATCTAAAACTACCATAAACTTACCTTTCTATAACAAACTTCTCAAACGTATTACTGTACTCTTCCGTGACAATTCTTGAACTTCTTGCCACTTCCGCATGGACATGGATCATTTGGATAAACCTTAGCTTCAACTCTCTTAACAGGAGTCTTTGCAACTGAATCATCCTTATTTGTTCCTGTAACCTTGGCTACCTGCTCACGCTCAACCTTCTCCTCGATATGAACATGGAAAAGAAGTCTCACTGTATCTTCCTTGATGTTTCTGGTCATATCATCAAACATCTCGTAGCCTGCAAGCTTGTACTCAAGTTTAGGATCTCTCTGGCCATATGCCTGAAGACCGATTCCCTGACGGAGCTGATCCATATCATCGATATGATCCATCCACTTTCTGTCAATTACTTTCAGAAGGATTACACGCTCGATCTCACGGATTGTTTCAGGTTCAGGGAACTCTGCCTCTTTTGTCTCGTAAAGCTTAACTGCTTCCTCTTTTAACTGCTGAAGAAGTCCTGCTTTTGTAAGAGTCTCGATACGTCCTCTTGTGATCTTCTTAAGTGGAACAGTTGGAAGCAAAAGCTCATTGAGCTCTGCAAGGTTCCAGTTATCAGGATCATTCTCCTCGCCTACAACTGTCTCTACCGCATTTTCTACAATATCAGTGATCATCTTGTAGATTGAATCCCTCATGGAATCTCCATCAAGAACTTTCTTACGCTCTGCATAGATGATCTCTCTCTGCTCATTGTTAACCTGGTCATACTCGAGAAGGTTCTTTCTGATAGCATAGTTATTGGACTCGATCTTCTTCTGAGCAGATTCAATAGCCTTTGAAAGAGATGAGTGCTCAATTTCCTGTCCATCAGGAATCTTAAGAGCATTGAACATTGCTATAAGTCTCTCTGAACCAAAGAGTCTCATAAGGTTATCCTCAAGTGAAAGGTAGAACTTGGATTCACCAGGATCACCCTGACGTCCGGCACGACCACGGAGCTGATTGTCGATACGTCTGCTCTCGTGTCTCTCTGTACCGATGATCTTAAGTCCGCCTGCTGCCCTTGACTCTTCATCAAGCTTAATATCAGTACCACGACCTGCCATGTTAGTAGCAATAGTAACTGCGCCGTGCTTACCTGCCTCTGCTACTATCTCAGCTTCCATTTCATGGAACTTGGCATTAAGTACCTGATGCTGAATACCACGTTTTCTAAGGAGCTTACTTATTTCCTCAGAAGACTCGATAGTGATGGTACCAACCAGTACAGGCTGTCCCTTTGCATGAGCTTCTTCTACTGCATCGCAGATAGCATTTAATTTCTCTTTTTTAGTCTTATAAACTGCATCCTGAAGATCCTTACGGATAACAGGCTCATTTGTAGGAATCTCGATAACGTCCATTCCGTAGATATCACGGAATTCTCTTTCCTCTGTAAGAGCAGTACCTGTCATACCACACTTTTTCTCGAACTTGTTAAAGAAGTTCTGGAAGGTGATAGTAGCAAGAGTCTTGGACTCTCTCTTAACCTTAACATGCTCTTTTGCCTCGATTGCCTGGTGAAGACCGTCTGAATAACGTCTTCCCGGCATTACACGACCTGTAAACTCATCAACGATAAGAACTTCATCATCCTTAACGATGTAGTCGTGATCTCTCTGCATAAGGTTGTTTGCACGAAGAGCAAGGATGATATTGTGCTGGATCTCAAGATTTTCCGGATCAGCAAGGTTCTCAATTCTAAAGAATCTCTCAACCTTGGCAACACCCTGTGCTGTAAGGTTTACGATCTTGTCTTTTTCATTGACGATAAAGTCACCGGTCTCTTCTCTCTCAACACCCATGATGGCATCCATCTTAGTGAGGTCTTCCATATCCTCACCACGTGTCATCTGCTTGGCAAGGATGTCACATGCCTCATAAAGCTTTGTTGATTTATCGGACTGACCGGAAATAATAAGAGGTGTTCTGGCTTCATCAATAAGGATAGAGTCTATCTCATCGATGATGGCATAGTTAAGTCCACGAAGAACACACTGCTCTTTATAGATTGCCATGTTATCACGAAGGTAATCAAATCCCAATTCGTTATTTGTAACATAAGTGATATCACAGTTATAAGCATCTCTTCTCTCTTCAGAAGTCATGCTGTTCAAAACAACACCAACAGTAAGGCCAAGGAACTCATGAATCTTACCCATCCACTCAGCGTCACGCTTTGCAAGGTAATCGTTAACTGTTACTACATGAACACCCTTGCCCTCAAGAGCGTCAAGGTAAGAAGGAAGTGTAGCCACAAGTGTCTTACCTTCACCGGTTCTCATCTCAGCGATTCTGCCCTGATGAAGGATAACTCCACCAATGAGCTGTACTCTGAAGTGCTCCATTCCAAGAACACGCTTACCTGCCTCACGAACTGTCGCATATGCCTCAGGCATAATATCATCAAGTGTTTCCCCATTTGCCAGTCTCTTCTTGAACTCATCTGTTTTGCCTCTGAGTTCCTCATCAGAAAGAGCCTGCATCTTTGGTCTCATAGCCTCAATTGAATCAACAGTGCTGCGGATTCTCTTAAGTTCTCTTTCGCTATGTGTACCAATAATCTTATCAATAATACTCATGTTTTATTCCTCATAAAAAAGGGCATAATAACCCAATATTTTAGCAAAAGTCCGTTGTACATTGTAGCAGATTAATGATAGCTTTTCAATACGCTTGTCACCTTAGTAAATATCTAATTGCAGCAAAAAGGTGCCGGTCAAAATGACCGACACCCTTGATAAATCATCAATATTCTTTTGCCTGTTCCTCACCGTTCATAACGCGGATAGCACCCTGTGCAAGAGCAAGAAGCTCGTCCTCACCAGGATATACAGTTACAGGGCAGATCCAGTCAACTCTCTCTTTGATGGCATCTGTGATCACCTGACCGTAAGCAATACCACCTGTAAGAATAATCTGATCAACTTTACCCTTTAATACTGTTGCGCAAGCACCAATGTTCTTGCAGATCTGGTAAATAAATGCATCGCGGACAAGAATTGCCTTCTCATTGCCCTCTTCACACATCTTGTTAACTTCTCTCATATCGTTAGTTCCAAGATATGCATTAAGTCCGCCGCCTCCGACGATCTTCTTTTTCATCTCATCGTATGTGTACTTACCTGAGAAGCACATATCTACAAGAGCCTTTGCAGGAATGCCGTTTGCTCTCTCAGGTGAAAATGCGCCGTCACCGTTAAGTGCTGCGTAAACATCTACCATCTTGCCGTTCTTATGAACACCTGTTGATGTACCACCACCCATGTGTACAACAATTACGCTGATCTCGTCATATTTTTTGCCGATCTCTTTTGCATATCTTCTTGCAACAGCCTTCTGGTTAAGAGGATGATCGATAGATACACGCTCAATTTCAGGAACACCTGAGATACGTGCTACAGGCTCCATCTCGTCAACTACAACAGGGTCAACGATGTAAGAAGGAACACCGATCTCATCACCGATCTCTCTTGCAAGGATACCGCCAAGGTTAGAAGCATGCTGGCCCTGAACGCCCTTTTTAAGATCCTCTAAAAGAGCATCTGTGCACTCATATGTACCACCAGGGATAGGTCTTAAAAGACCGCCTCTTCCAACTATTACATTAAAAGACTTAATATCAATACTCTCTTTTTTGAGGAAATCGAGAATGATGTTCTTACGGAAATCCTTCTGATTGATTATGCTTGCGAACTGATTGATCTCCTCAGTGCTGTGTCTTAATGTTTCCTCTTTTACAAGAGTCTCATCTTCAAAAATACCAACCTTTGTAGAAGTAGAACCCGGATTTATGATCAAACTTTTTATCATGATTATTCTCCTTAATGTAGTTACGCCTCTTGGCTTATTTATTAGCTACAACAGCAGCAAGTGCGATTGAGTTAACCTTAACTTCAACAGAATCTGATCTTGATGTAAGGATTACAGGAGCCTTTGTTCCTGTAAGAATGTTACCGTTCTTAACCTTTGCAAGTCTTACGATAGTCTTGTATGTAAGGTTTCCTGCGTGAATATCAGGGAAAAGAAGGATATCAGCGTCGCCGACAATCTTTCTGTCAAGGGCGCCAGCCTTGTGCTGAGCTGCCTCAGGGTCAATAGCAAGGTCCATTGAAAGAGGTCCGTCAACGATACAGTTCTTGATCTCGCCCTCTTCATTAAGTCTTGTGAGCTCTGCTGCCTCAACAGTAACAGGCATCTTAGGGTTAACAACTTCAACTGCTGCAAGTGGAGCAACCTTAGGGCACTCAACGCCGCAAGCTCTTGCAACATCTACTGTATATTCAATAATAACTTTCTTATCTTCAAGTGTTGGATATGGCATGAAAGCAACGTCTGTAAGGAATAAGAGACGGTCAATGCCTGGGATTTCAAATACGCAAACGTGAGAAAGTGGACGGCCTGTACGAAGACCAACTTCTTTATCAAGAACGCTCTTAAGGAAGTCTTTTGACTCAAGAGCACCCTTCATATAAATATCAGCCTTGCCTGATGATACAAGTGAAACTGCTGTGCGAGCTGCCTCGATAGTGTCCTTAACATCGATGATATCGAAGTCAGAAAGGTCCATTCCAACCTCTTTTGCCTTCTCCTCGATCAGGTCCTTATCACCAACAAGGATAGAATCTACGATTCCTCTCTCTTTTGCAATCTTGACAGCCTCAAGAACGTGTGTGTCCTGTGCAACTGCAACAGACATTTTCTTGGTGCTTGCTGTCTTAAGTTTAGCAAGAATGTCGTCAAAGCTCTTACTCATTTTAATAAACCTCCATTTGTCTATAAAGTAAAGAAAGTGTTAAACTTCGCCATATGACAAAAGTTTAACACTCCCTATTGTTAATTTCAACGTCTTTATGAATTTTTTATTAGAATTTAGAAGCCTTCCATTCTGCGCTGTTTGCGGAACTCACGCCTCTTGATGGCACCCTCCCACTCAGCCTTTTCATTTTCAGTCTTTATATTAAGTCCGTAAGGAACAAGGCATGGTGTCCCGTCGTCATCGATGCACACCTCAGTAAGATATGCTCTGTTGAGCACATGGCGCATTCCCGTCTTAACATCCTCAACATAGGTATCTACCCTTACTTCCATTGAAGTTTTGCCAACATATGTGATCTTGCCTATCATCACAAGAACATCGCCCAGAACTGCCCCCTGCTTGAACTGCATATTATCGATTGCTGCAGTAGCTATTGGGTTTCCTGAATGTCTGACAGCCACAGTTCCTGCAACCTCATCAATCCAACTCATAAGTTTTCCGCCAAAGAGTCTGTCCTCGGCATTGATATCATCGTACTTAACCACCTTAGTCCATTCAGTGATGGAATCCTCAACATTTTTGTTCGCTATTTGCTTATCAACATGAAATACCTTGCCCATACCCTGTACCTCCAAAGAGAGATTTTTATATGACTATTTTACCTTAAATTGCCGAAGTATGCTATCATATCTGAGTTGATTTGTGGTTAAAAGAACTGCCCTGTGTTAATATAAGAAAAGAAATTTTATTGGAGTTTAAATATAAATGGCTAAAATAAGTTTTATTATTCCGGTTTATAACACCGCTAAATATCTTGATGATTGCATGACCTCAGTGATGGGCCAGACCTATGAAGACATTGAGATCATTCTTATTGATGATGGTTCAACTGACGGTATAAGCCCACAGATGTGCGATGACTATGCTTCTTTTGACAAGCGCATCAGAGTCATCCACAAAGAGAACGGTGGCCTCATGTCCGCATGGATAGCAGGTGCCAAGGCTGCTACATCGGACTATCTCACCTTTGTCGACAGCGATGACTGGGTTGAATTTGATCTGGCAAAAGAGCTTGTGGCTCACATAGACCCTGCTTTTGCCGATTCAGAGATCATCGCAAGCAACTATATTGTTGAGAAGGCTGGCGAGCGCAGAAAAGAGACACAGTCTCTTGCCCCCGGCGTTTACATGGGAAAAGAGCTTGAGGCTCTCCACTCACATATCCTTGGGGATGAAGTCCGTCCCGTTACTATGTCCAGATGCATGAAGCTCATTTCCAGAAAGCTTTTGCTTGATAACCTCAAGTATTGCAATCACGACATTACAATGAGTGAAGACGTAAACATTACTCTTCCTTGCCTTTTGGACTGCAAAAGACTTGTTATCCTAAAAGACGCGTATAATTATCACTACAGACTTGTAGGCAGCTCCATTGCTCATTCCTACAACTCAAAGCTCCTTCAGAACCTGGAGCTTACCGATAAAACCTTCAGGGATATTTTTGCAGATAAAAACATCGAAAACTATGATAAACAGATGGACAGAGAGTTTATTATAATGCTGTTTGTCATTCTTAAAAACGAATTGCGCTGCCCTGAAAAAGACACACTTAAAAGAGTAAAGAATCTCTTTTTACGACCTGATATAAAAGAAAAAGTGACATCTACAAAAATAGATATCACTTCAAAATCAAACAAGCTTCTCTATACATGTATGAAACATCCAAATGCTGTCACTGTTGGCATCTGCAAGCTTATCATCAACATGTATGACAAAAAGACAAACTGATAATTGGGTATATAAAAATTGCGGCACAGATCATCGATCAATGCCGCAATTCCTTTTTTATCACATACTGATAATACCAAAAACATTAAGTATCGCACTTACCAGAATAATAAGTACAAATAAAGGACAAAGGAATCTGATCATAAAAGAGAAGACTCCTTTTCTTTTAAATGGATGTCCATCCTGCTCAACTTCCGCTTCGAGCTTCTCAATTCCCATGAACCTTGTTATAAGGATACATGTAGCAACAGCTGCAATAGGCATCATAACTGAGTTTGTAAGGAAATCAAAGAAATCAAGGAACTGCATTCCAATTATTGTCACAGAGCTAAGAGGCCCATTTCCAAGGGATGAAAGGCTTCCAAGTAAAAGCATGATGACGATCATTATTATGCTTCCCTTTTTTCTGCTCCACTTAAACTCATCGGCAAATGTGGAAACTGCGCTTTCTGTAAGTGCAATGGCACTTGTAACTGCCGCAAACAGGACAAGTGCAAAGAAAAGGATTCCTATGATCTTACCAAAACCCATGCTCGCAAAGATTTGTGGCATAGTTATAAACATAAGTGATGGTCCTGCCTTGAGCATGCTCTCATCACCGTGATAAAAAGAGAATACTGCAGGAATTATCATAAGGCTGGCAAGAACAGCTATGATCGTGTCAAAGAACTCAACCTGCTTGGTTGAGCCTTCAATGCTGACTTCCTTTTTTACATATGAACCGAAAGTGATGAGGATTCCCATCGCTATTGATAAGGAATAAAACATCTGGCCCATGGCCGTAACTATAGTCATGATGGAAAAGTGCTGGAAATTAGGGACAAAGAGATACTTTACACCCTCCAAAGCTCCCGGTCTTGTTACTGAGTAAACGCAGATAATAACTGCAAGTACCACAAGAACAGGCATAACCATTTTGGATACACGCTCTATTCCGCCCTCAACTCCCATGAATATTACTATCATGACAAGAGCAGCGAAGACTATAAACCAAAGTTCTGACGCAATACCATCAGTTATAAAATCGGTAAAAAAGGTATCACTTGCTATCACGTTAACATCATTTGTAATGTATTCAAAAAGATATTTACATACCCAACCGCCAATTACTGAATAATAGGGAACGATCAGGATTGGGATAATGGCATTGATCCATCCGCCAAGTCCCATCAATTTATTGTTACTGATACTGTTAAATGCTCCAACCGGGCTTTTCTTGGTATATCTTCCAATAGCAGTCTCAGCAATTATCATGGTATATCCAAATGTAAGCGCCAAAAGAATATACACGATAAGGAAAATGCCTCCGCCATACTTAGCGCAAAGATAAGGGAATCTCCAAATATTTCCCAAGCCTACTGACGCGCCTGCCGCAGACAATACAAAGCCTATTTTTCCGGAAAAAGATCCTCTGTGTTCCTGTTTCAAAATACTACTCTCCAATCTATAACAACTTCTTTAAAAAACATAAAGAAGATTATACACTAACGCCCCAAAATACGCCACTGGTTTAACGCAATAAAATCCAGACAACAGGTCTTATTGCTCCACCTGGCTTATTTACTACTTTTTCATCCATAACGATTGTTCCGTCAACTGTTACAATAGGCGCAGTTATACATGGAGTTGTATTTTCACCTCTAAGCCACCACCAGGAGGACCTGTAGCCTTTCATATCCCAGTTGTTGACCTTGCTGGGAGTGTTGATGTTCACTCCGTTTCTGGCCGCAACATCTGTTATTGCAATTTGCCTTGCTTCATCACTTTCAAAAAACTCTTCTGCCTCCTCAGGGGTTAACAAAGTCAGCATATCCCCGTCATTTTGAATGATGATATCCGCTTCTTTACCACTAAAGATTCCCGTGAACTCTTTTGAATTGATAAGTCTTCTTATATCTGAATCTTCCCAGGTTATCTCCTGATGATGCTGATTGTAGTAACTTCCTGCAATTCCATACTCACACATAAGGCACAGCTTATCTTCCTGCCTCTTTACAACTACCCAGGTCAGCCTTTCTTTCCCGGGATTATTAAGCTTTGTATTATAATGCCCAAACTTTACTACGTCGCCCACCTGCGCATCCTTAAAAACAGCGCATTCTTCACTGAATTCTTTTGAAATAACAACTGAATGGATTACAGGGATTGCTATTACTGCCAAGCCGCACATAAGAGCTAAAATGATCGCCACCTTTTTTAAATTTGCTTTTGGGGTCTTCGTTGTTCCCACTGCTGCCTTTGCTTCAAAAGAAGTGTTCAAAAGTTCTTTTACAGCCTTGACAGCAAAATTTGTAACCGGCGCTATAACAACCGAAAGCGCTATACTTACGCCGATTATTATCACATATCTTAATAAGTCACTTACCCTGATATCATGCAAAAGAGTATTCACCACATACCCATGTACCAGAAACAGCGGAAGCAAAATGCTCCCAAGATACTCAAGTATTCTGCTTTTTAGCGGAAATCTCATATTGAGAAGAAGTACAAAGGTCGTAAAAACAATACATGTGACCATCTGTACAAATAGAGTTATCGCTGCAAAACTCGCCCCATCATGCACCCATTCACGATAATAGCCGTAGTGATCAAGGCAGTAGATATTGCCTGCTGTCATGAGCAGCGTAAGAATTCCCATCACAACAACAATTGGATAGTAAGCTCTTTTTAATAAACTCTCTATCTGTTCCTTGAATCTTGCATATATAAGCCCATAGCAGAAGCAGATCGTCGAATTGTACCACCACTCGCCTCTAAACCAGTGGACCTTTCCTTCATATGGATCATGGCCCTGGAAAAAGCTGAATCCAATCAGTGCAACCGTCAAAAGACACAGCAAAAGCAGCGCCATGTCCTTGTTCTTCATAACTAAAAAAACGCCATAAAACAAAAGATACAAAATAACAATCTCTATCACAAACCAGCCATTACTGTTTACCAATATAAGGCCAAGTATCTCTTTTGCCCCCTTGACTAAACCAAGGGATTCTTTTTTATAGAACAACTGAGCCAAAACAATCAGAAGATTGGTGATCCAAAAAGGGATAAGCACCGCCGGAAGGCGTTTTTTAAAAAAAACTCCAAGATAGTCCTCTTTACTTAGATAGCTATAGATAAGCCCATATCCGGAAAAGAAAAAGAACAGTGCTGTGAACATAAATCCTATGTAACTAAATACAGTGATGGGTCCTTTAGGATTATTTCCATATGACGTTATCTGCTGTGTGACGTGATGTATCATGATTCCGATGCACGCAAGCGCCTGGATTTGCTTACTCTGCTTCAGATTTAGATAGTCCTGCGAAAACTGTATCTTTCTTCCCCTAAAGATGCCTTCCTCCATTGTCCAGAATCCCCCACTCATAGTAATATGCTTTTTTGCTACATTTATTATAAACACGTTTTCTTTTTATCGGTAGCATGTATTGTTGCAATATTTTTGTATACAATTATACATTTTACTTTTCTTTCTCATTTTAATGTGATAAAGTTAAAAAAACTTTTTTAATAGGATGGAGAGTCGTATGGAGAAATTTTTATCAACTGTTGAAAACGTCAATAATGCTGTTAACGGATTTGTTTGGGGACTTCCAATGCTTGTTCTTTTAGTAGGAACAGGAATTCTTATGACATGTCTCACTAAATTTTTCCAAATATCCCATTTTAAACATTGGGTTTCGAACACGATCGGTGGAATATTTAAAGACTCACATGTCACTGCACATACAAAAGAGAATGACACTCAGATATCACAGTTCCAAAGCCTGTGTACAGCACTGGCAGCTACAATCGGAACAGGTAATATCGCCGGTGTCGCTGCTGCCATCGCTTCCGGTGGTCCGGGTGCTATTTTTTGGATGTGGATTGTGGCATTCTTTGGAATGATGACTAACTTCTCAGAAAACGTACTTGGTATTTACTACCGCCGAAGGAACGAGAGAAATGAGTGGTGCGGCGGTGCTATGTATTATCTTCGTGATGGCCTGGGTTCCAAGCCCGGTTGCAAGGTTGCAGGCTCTGTCCTGGCAGTTCTTTTTAGTATCTTCTGTATCCTTGCTTCATTTGGTATCGGCAACATGGGTCAGATCAATTCAATCGCAGTCAATATGAACACTGCCTTTGGTATCCCAAGCATTGTTACCGGAATCTTACTTATGATCCTTGCAAGCCTTGTTATCGTTGGCGGTCTTAAGAGAATCGCCTCTGTCACAGAAAAACTTGTTCCTTTTATGGCTATCATCTATATGGTTGGCGCAATCATAGTCTGCATCATGCACATTGACCAGCTTGGCGCAGTATTTACATCAATCATCAAAAGTGCCTTTGGCCTTCGCGCTGTAGGCGGCGGTATTGTAGGCAGCGGCGTAGCAATGGCTGTTCAGTGGGGAATGAAAAGAGGAGTATTCTCTAACGAAGCCGGACTTGGCTCATCAGTAATCGTTCACTCAAGCTCAAACGTTCGTGAGCCTGTAGTTCAGGGAATGTGGGGAATTTTCGAGGTATTTGCAGATACTATAATTGTATGCTCCATCACAGCTTTTGCAGTTCTTTCAAGTGGTCTTGTGGACCTTGAGACCGGCGTTGTAACTTCAAGTCAGGTATCAACCGCTCTTGTTGCTGAAGCTTTTTCAACTGTATTTGGTAAGTTCGGATATGCCTTTATCGCAATCGCTATTTTGCTCTTTGCCTTCTCTACTACTCTTGGCTGGAGCCAGTACGGAAGTAAAGCTTTTGAATATCTTTTCGGAAGAAAAAATATAAAGTTCTACCACATAATTTTCGTGGTATTCATCGTATTTGGCGCAACTATGGATCTTACACTTGCCTGGGATCTTTCAGATACATTCAACGGAATGATGGCAATACCTAACCTTATCGGCGTCCTTTCATTAAGCGGCACAGTTATGAAGATTACCCACAACTACGTTCAGAGAGTCATTCTCCATCAGGACGTAAAGCCTATGCTCTCTGCAATTGACGACATTCAGGCATTACATGAAAAAGAACTGGCTGATAAAGAATTAGAGCCCATAGCTTCAGGAGAATAAAAAGACACATTTCCACTCACTATGGGAGCTGCATTTTGGCCTCCCATAGTGGGTATATGTCCTGCTTTTCCAAGTTCATGTTTTACCATATCTTTAAGATATTCCATATTAGCCTTTGTGATGGCTTTTTCCTCTGAAGCCCTGTGCTTTCTCTTAAGGTCTTCAAGGTCCTCCCTGCTCATGTGAGGATCTACAACTTCCATTGTTTCAAGCATTTCCATGGCTTCCTGAAGCTCTTTTAGCTCTTCCTCTCCAAATTCTGAGATCATCTTATTAAGCTCAGCCATCATTTCATCCGAAACAGCTTCTCCGCTTTCTTCTATCTGCGCAAGTGCTTCTTCAAGCATTTCCTCACGCTCATCAAAGATTTCATCTTCTTTTTCAGTGATCTTTTCTTCTTCAGCCTGTGTTATGGCACTTTGCATACCCTGAACAGCATCCTTTTGCTGGTCTAAGCGCTCGTCTCTCTTCTGAGTACGAGTCACCATTTCTTCAAGCTCCAAGTGATGTTTCTTTTTCTTTGCTACCATTTCCATGCGCTTTGCATGGGTTAAAGCCAGCTGCAGTTCCTCAGGGTCTCCATCCCCGGAGGAAATCTTTCTCTTTATCTGCGTGACAGCTCTTTTGGCCGCAAGCACAGCCTGCCCCGCACTGTTTGATGTCTTGGCACTGCGTATCTTGGATGCAACTTCTTTGTAGTTGTACTTTTCAGCGCTTTCCATCTCTGTTTCTGCTGCATCAGGAGCACCTGACGTCTCCAGAAAATCATTTACCTTTTTATTATTCTGATTCTGCAAGGAATCCTGCTTCAGAGTACGGATCATCTGCCGCATCTGCTGTGATAAGCCGTTTCTATCTTCCGCTGCTCTGTCTGTGATCTTATCAAAACTTGAGGCCATAGGGTTTACAGGACTCTTTCCCATAATGGTGTTTTTCGAAGCTCCGCCCTGCTTTCCTACCTGATTTTGGGCAAAAAGACTCCCCTGGGCATTCTTCATGTAGGATGAATAGTATTGGTTATTGGTATTAAAAGATATATTCATACCGCACCCCGCTTACTTCCATCAGCCTCTGAAATCTATCTTTGTTCCAACCATTTTCTCTGACTCTGTCATGACAGTTCCGGACGCATTATTGTAGGAGTAGGCCTGTACATTTGAAAGGAGTTCATCCATAGAATCTGCTTCAAATGTTACATATTCCTCATCATTTTGAATTTCAGTATTTTCTTTGTCCTGATCTGCCTTTTCAGCCTTTTTATCCCTTGCCTTCTGAATACGCTCTTCCTGAGCCTTCTTTTCTGCTTTCTTCTTGTCCTGATGCTTTTGTGCTTTCTTTTCAGCGGCCTTCTTTTCAATGCGCTTCTTCTGAATATCTGATGATTTAGTCACTGTGGCAAAGAAATTCTCTTTTCCATCAGAATCGACGCTCATTCCAAAGTTCTTTATATTAGCGCCACTACTTGTAAGCCCCATCTTGGCCTGCAACATCTTAGCCTGGGATGAAGCAATTATTCCTTCGTATTTCTTGCGGAAGTTCTCATCCGTGGCCATTCTCTCAAGTTTTTCTTCGTCAATAAGAACCACCATTTTGTTGGCATTACCATAAGCCGCAGCATTCTGCTGAACCTGCGCCTTCATATCCTTGCTGACCGTTATGAACTCCATGTTATGGAATTTCGACTGCAGCTTTCCAAGATAGTCTTTTGCCTTATCCGAAAGCTGAACATCACCAATAGTAGCGCCAAACTCTGTCATCTTTGGCACCAGCGAGCTCTTTGTATCAATCGGACTCCACGGTTTTGTATTTGTTTTTGTTGCCTGAGAAGCATTGGCTGAACCAGCCTGATCTGTCTTACCTGTATTAGAAGTCTTCGATGCTACTGATTTCTCATTATAGACACCATGACTACTCTGCTGATAAGTGGAAACACCATTAATCCCTGCCATACTGATCTACCTCCTTGTAAAAAAGCCGACATCCATGAACCTGTAAACCTAAAAATCTTCCTGTTTTTCCTTATCAACAAATATATCGACACAAATCCACTTAAACTTAACCCCCTTCGGGTGGTCCTAGGGGACGGGGTTTGTGGTCCATTCCCCCATAATGATTTTCAAAAGATCCACTACACCAATATCTTGTCCGGATTCATATTTCTCAAGTTCAGCCATATCATCTTTCCCAAAAGAAATCAGTCTATCAACCTCATTACTGCCTGTCTCCTTCTTAAAGGAATCAAAGGCATGTTGAATTGTTTTTGAATCAAGGTTTGAATAAAAAACAAATGGAAAGCCATACTTATTGTCATTAGTAACAAGATACGATTTGCCTATATCAGTAACGCTATCCCTGATTTCCTTTCCAACCTCTTCTCCAAGCTCTCGAAATGCTGTCACTAAAGGTGATAACTTGTTATTATCTGTACTGCCATCCTCATGTATGGCGCCACCAATAAACCTGTCAGAAGGGTCCATAACTCCACCTATTCCCTGAATCTTTCCTACAAACTCTGAACCTACGCCATTTAACGAAACAAATAGTTTTTTGTCAGATGAAACTAATATGCAACCGGCATACATACTTCTACATGCATACTCTCCAAGATCCTTGATCTCACTGTATTTGTAATGAGCATAATCAGAAGGCTCACAGGTTATCGTGACTATGCCGTCATCATTTTCCATATTGATTACAGAATATAACGCCCCATTAAACATCCCCGGATACTTTGCTGTAAGTTCATTCCAGTAAACTTGTACTCTTTCTTCAATATCCTTAGGAAGCTCTCTTGCTGCAGTTTCTTTTATTTTTAGCTCTTTTATCGGAATGATTTTAGTCATATTTGTCTTCGCTTTCTATGTATTTCTTGATTTCTTCGGCAGTCCTTATCACGTTCTCAATATCCGCATAAGAAGCATTATCTTTGGCAAAAGCATTGATATCACGCAGATACTGCAAACCATATCCAAATTTTTCCAGCATCCACTCCTGATTAGGAAAAATCCATATATGGAAGTGCTTGGAGCGTTCTTCCTGAACCAATGTAACAGTTTCGGCAATTTTCAGATCCTTTACAGCTCTTTCTGCAATTGCTATTGCATTTCCTATCTCAGCTCTCTCGTCTACAGTTAATTCCGCAAAAGACTGAATGTGTCTTTTACTTGTAATTATTAGAAAACCGGGAATTGGAATCTCAGGATCTGCGGCAAGAATAATCGACTCCCCATCATAAATTATTCCCCCAGGAAGTTTCATCTCGCCACGCACAATTGCGCATCCTACGCACTCAGACTTAATTTCATTCCCTAATATATCTTTTCTGTTCATAGCTTCCCCTTTGCATATTAGTTTTCAACTATAAGGATAAAGCATGCCCTTAGGGCAAGGTCAATATTAGTTGTCTTTTTTACACAAAAGTCAGTCCATTCAATCCTTTTTCACACATTTTATGAGCCACTTATTACAACCTATAACACATTTCATTATTATTGTTATGACGCCAGCATCACATGCATAAAGACGATTATTTTTACATCTGTACCGTTTTTGATTTATTATAAAAAAGCTTCAAACATAGATAAACTCTAAGTTTGAAGCCACATACAATTACTGCCGGTTCATATTTAGCTCACATGTCACTTAAAACAATGATAGAACACACTGTCCATATCCACAGTAACAGGTCCGTCACCAAGCAAGGCACTATCAAAATATTTCTCAATTTTCTCTCTGTTATCCTCAAGGTATTTTCCGCCTTCTGGATACTTTTTCAGCACTCTGTCAAAAAGAGCACCTGCATTATCAAATACAAGCGGTCCCGGAAGCGCTATCTTTTCTACTCTGTCAAAACTCTCTGATAAAAGCGCTTCAAACTCTACGTCTGCCTGCCTTCTCTCATCTCTCTTTTTATGGGCAAAAGAAATATCAAGTCCCGCTTCAGTTAAACACTTTTCCCAAAAATCATATTCCTTAACCGCTTCACCATAGTGATTCACAGAAAACATGCCACCTGCTGCCAGTACCTGCGCCACATTCTTGATAAAATATGCATCATCATGCAGGTAAGATAAAAGATAATGAGCAATAATCTTTGAATACCTCTTCTCTCTTATCTTTTCCCAGGTATCATCTTTTTCAAGGTTACTAAAAATGACCTGTATATCAGAGCCTTTAGGAAGCGTCTCGCGGTTCTCTTCAAGATAATTATAGAAATCATCAGCCCAGTTTCCGTGGATGTCTACACCTTCCACATTGAAATTCTCAGGAATGCGCTCCCAGTTCTTTCTCCATAACAAGCCGTAACTGCAACCTAGGTCAAGAACAGTATCATTTTCCTCAAAGGATAACGAATTAAAAATCTTTTCATACCACTCGATTCCGTCAGCTGCATGTTCTTCAGCATACCACCTGCGTTCATCCGCCCCCTGACTCATTTCCATCTTCTTGATGATATCTGCAATATCGTCCCAGTCAGGATTCTCATCAAACCTTGCAAGTGCTGATTTGATGCACTTCGCAGACTTTTGAAGCTCATATATTTTCTGATTCATCATTTCAAGCTGCTTTTCAAGGATTTCCCTTATGGAACTCTGATCATCATTCTCAAGACTGCTCTTTATCTCTTCAAGGCTAAATCCAATATGCTTAAGCGCAATGATCTTTTCAAGAATAATTAATGAGCTTTTATCATAGAGTTTGTAATTCCCTTCAGAAAGCCCAATAGGCTTAAGAAGCCCTTTTTCGTCATAAACACGAAGCGCCTTTGTTGATACTCCTGCCTGCTTTGCAATTTCTCCGGATGTCATTTTTTCTTTCATATCGTTGCCCTCCATTTAGATAAAAAAATCTCCATTACTATTAGACCAAACAGATGATATTAACCTTCTTATCATGTGATGGCTTAATGTTAAGGGCTGCCCCAAGGGCAAGGTCAATACTTTTTTATATACATTTTATGCACTTCCATTCTTCCAGAAGCTTTTCCATATTCCATGCGGCATTTGCAGGGCTCGTCGAAGGAAGACATATTGCAGGCCTTTTGATCACTGGCTCCGTATACTTTTCATAATACTTAAGTGCCGTTTTACCATTAGCATATATTGCCTTGATATCCGCTGTATTTAAAATAACGCTTAGATCGTTCGGTACTACATTAGTGATACTGGAATCCGATGATCCTACAATATCGCAAGACTTTATAACATCCCATAATGCAATCTTATTTCTTAACAAAAGAGCTTTCTTCTCCTCAATTGTCACTGGCTCTCCCTCTTCAAATACTTCAGAAACAACCTTCCAAAATCTATTCTGCTTGTGTCCATAGAAAAAACCTTCTTCTCTTGATTTAACAGAAGGAAAGCTCCCTAGAATAAGAATTTTTGAATTTTTATCATAAACAGGTTTTATCGGATGTATAACCATTTTTCACGCTCTCTTAATCATTAGAATAGCTTTGATCGTGTGGAACCAATCAACCTTATCAAAAACCTGGCAAAGAACGCCAGCCTTTCCTTTACGGCCTATTTTTATAAGATATTCCGTATTTAACAGTTTGTCATATGAGCTTAAAGATTCTAATACTCCCATTGTATCTCCCCAAAAATATAGACCTTGTATTTGGTTACAAGGTCTTTTAGATAATTTTCTTTCGGATAATCCTATCTGGTTTGTGGTTATTTATCGAACCCACCTAGAACTCCATCAAAGAAAGCGTTCCAGAACCCTCTTTGATTTCGACGTTCAAACGAACCTCAAGTGTCCGCTGTTAAGATTATAGTATTGTAATCAAAACCTTAAGTCAAGAATATAAAGAGATAATTCATAGGAATTTCATTGCACATTTTTATGCTTCCAATCCATAATCCTGAATTCTCTCTTTCCACTTTTTGTACTTCTTGTACTGAATATCACCCAATTCCCAGAAATTTACTTCAGGATCACATTCGCCAACTATTTGCTTTTCACCAACCAGTTTATAACCTAGCGCCTCAAAAAAGTTCTTTATGTAGTTATACCAGACAGAAGGTTCCGCAAATTTACCAGCTATCGATTCTAATCGGTTATCCTCATTAAAAAACCACGGATTTGGAAAGTTTTCATCCATTTTTTCATATGGATTGATCCTATTTGAAAACTTTATGTACTCCTTGATCAATGTCTCATCTGGCGCAGGAATTATCTCTAGTTCACCTGCCCCAATCATCCAACATCCCATTTTTATTCCTCCTTGATAAATGTAAAATTTAGGCTATAATATAACCATCGGTTATTGTATGATACATAACCATTGGTTACTTGTCAATAGTGAAATGAGGTCCATATGAAATTCAAAGCTGAAAGAATAATCCAAATTCGTGAACAATTAGGTATGAACAAAGCTGAAGCAGCAAGAAAACTCAACATGTCTGCAATGGGTTACGGTCGTTATGAAAATGGGCAAAGGGAGCCATCATTCCAAACAGTATGTTTCATAGCGTCAATGTTCAACACTACTTCTGACTATCTTTATGGCTTAACAGATGATCCAAATCCAAGTACAATAACGATTTCTTCATCTGAAGACCCAGAACTCTTTTCATTTGTAAACTCTCTACAGAAGGATAAATCCTTAGAAAAAAGGTTATT
This sequence comes from Butyrivibrio sp. Su6, assembly GCF_900108105.1. Taxonomy (GTDB): domain Bacteria; phylum Bacillota; class Clostridia; order Lachnospirales; family Lachnospiraceae; genus Butyrivibrio. The sequence continues at coordinate 389,250 of NZ_FNUR01000003.1, forward strand.
AGAATACTTTAATAAACTGACTCAGCAAAATAAATGAACGCAAAAAAAGAAGCATCACTGCTTCTCTCTTACTGCCGGCGACCGGGGTCGAACCGGTACGGGTATCACTACCCACGGGATTTTAAGTCCCGGGCGTCTGCCTATTCCGCCACGCCGGCATTTACCATATTAAGTTCTGGTAAAAAATACGCGATATGCTATATACAACATATCGCGAATGGGGCCTACAGGGCTCGAACCTGTGACCCTCTGCTTGTAAGGCAGATGCTCTCCCAGCTGAGCTAAGACCCCATATACTGGGTTAAGTTCTAAAGAACTAATGGAGATTCAGGGACTTGAACCCGGGACCGACCGGTTATGAGCCGGTTGCTCTAACCAACTGAGCTAAATCTCCTAAATGACTCCGACGAGAATCGAACTCGTGTTACCGCCGTGAAAGGGCGATGTCTTGACCGCTTGACCACGGAGCCATATGCTTTGCAACCGTGCTACGGTGCTTTGTGCTTTTCGCTCTGCCCACTCTACTAAGCTCGTGAGAAAACTCGCTAAGTAGCTGTGCAGGCTTCGCACCAAGTTCGACAATACCTCACTAGGTGCTCTAACTCCCCCTGTCGGACTCGAACCAACGACACTTCGGTTAACAGCCGAATGCTCTACCGACTGAGCTAAGGAGGATTATAAGATACCTTATATACAAAATACCATGCTTCTGCATGGTCTTTCATATCTCTTGTACCTTCAAAACCGAACACTGATTTATCTAAATCCAATTCTCTATACTTACCTTTATGGATAAGCCCTCGACCTATTAGTACACATCAGCTGAACACGTTACCATGCTTACACCTTGTGCCTATCTAACCTCGTACTCTACAAGGGGTCTTACTGGACAAGCCAGGGATATCTCATCTTGAGGGGGGCTTCACGCTTAGATGCCTTCAGCGTTTATCCCTTCCGGACGTGGCTACCCAGCCTTATGCATCTGGCGATGCAGCTGATACACCAGCGGTCCG
>NZ_FNUR01000010.1 GCF_900108105.1 Butyrivibrio sp. Su6
GCTTGTTGGAATACAAAGTCTCTATTTCTGATGCTGTGATTACTTGCAGGGATTTCCTGCATAACAGAATGTCTAGTGATACAGTGGAACTGTTGTTGATAGGTAACGTCACGCCAATCCGAGAAGGCCGCACATATCCAAGAAAAAAGCATACCAAACGTGTAGTTCCACTAAGTTATAGAGCATAAATTTCTCCAAGAATAAATGGCACGGAAGAAGCAGGAGCAATCCTGCTTTCTTGGCGTGCCATTTGTTTTGCAAACAAGATATGAAGTTTTCTAAAACGGAGTTTTTATGCCATCCGTTATGTATTAAATGCACTTGAATACCTTAACTAAATGACATTGCTACTGTTCCCATCATCCTCACCGTCGGCAAAGCTGACAAGGCGTTTTCCTCAGGTTCAGTCAATGGTGGCGTACGCAGCCGCAATCTAAAATTTTTAGAGAGTTAGAGAAGTCACTTACGCATATACAAAGAGAAAGGATTCTGATGTATGCTAATTGCAAACATCAAAATCCTCTCACTAATCTACATTGAAAAATTAGTATGGGCTGAAAAAAAGCAATTTTTCGGAACATACTCTCAACGTGTTGTTCATACATGATACAAGAGTCTTTTGGCATAAGTATTTCTATAAGCACTGGGTGTAAGCCCGGTGCTTTTTTTAAAAGCTCTTGAGAAATTGTGCATATCTGAGAAACCAAGTTCAGAGGCAACCTGGGTTACAGTCTTATCAGAGTCTGTCAGATAGTAGCAGGCAGTGTCTATTTTCTGAGACATGATAAACTGCTTTAGTGATATACCACGCACCTCGCTAAAGAGGTGGGATAGGTATTTGGGACTGTATCCAAATGCATCAGCAATATCAGTTGTTTTAAGATTTTCAGAAATATTTATTCTAATATAGTCAGCAATATCAGAATAAATCTGCTTGCTTCCTAATGGATCTGATTCGTTTTTCTCTGCCTGTAGCTGACCGTACAGCTCAGTTAGTATAGCTGTTACTGCAGCATTTAATGAAATGCTTGGGTATTTGTTTCTATCAAGATCCTGTAGCTGTTTCATCTGAACAACTAGTTTAGCAGGCTGTGGGACAGCGGCTTTTTGAGGCATTAGAAAACAATTAGCTCTTTGGCAGGATTTTATATCAGAAGTATTTATTCTGGCAGGAAAAGCTCCAGTGTCTACAATGAAGTGAATCCAGTAAAAGGCGCAGTAGTCCTTTTTGAAACCTTCTCTATTAGAATTGCTTGGAGGGAGTATTAGGTATTCTCCACTCCTTACAGTGAATTCTTCATCCATATATCTAAGGTATAGTACACCTTCTGTAACTACTATCAGCTCGTAATCGAACTGAAGTCCCATTTTTGCGTGTTTCCAATCTGATGATAATGCGATAAATTTACCGTTTCTAAGATACTGGAACAGTTGATTGCTTGGAAAAACCATTTGCATTATTTCTTTATTTTTTTTCATTGAGTTCTCCTCAAAAAAGAAGTTTTGACACTAATAGTGGAAAAATGACACTAAAAATTAAAAAAAATGACACTTTTTATTGATACATTCTTCATTTTACCACGTATAATCGGCTTTTTAAATATATGTAAAAATGACACTCTTTCTATCATTGTTCCATTTTACTAAACAGGCGAAAATGCTAGCATAGATGTTACTAACAAGAAATGCATAATTGAGAGGGAAAATACAATCAGATGTGGGAATTGACAAAACTTAAAGATGTAAAGGTTACAGACAAATATTTCGATGAGGCACTTCATATTGATGTAAAGAATATGCTTTTGCTTGATCCGGACAGACTTCTTGCTGGTTTCCGTGAGACCGCCTGCATTCTTGCGGGGGATGATGAAGAGATTACAAATGCTTTCATGAAAAGAAAGCAGCGCTATGGCGGTGAATGGGAAGATAAGCTTATTGGCGGACATACAATGGGGCATTATCTGACAGCTCTTGCGCAGGCAGCAGTTTCTCCTGCTGTTACAGGAAAAGAGCTTGAAGATGTAAAAGAGCGTCTTGATTATATGCTTGTTTCATTAAAAGAATGTCAGGAAAAGATAAAGGGAACAGAAAATGAAGGTTTTATCTTTGGCGCAGGCTTTCCAACAAAGGAGTTCAGAGACAATCCACTGCTTCAGTTTGAAAATGTAGAAAAAGGTCTGAGTCATCCATTTTTGGAGGCCTGGGTGCCGTGGTACACAATGCACAAGATCCTCACAGGATTAAATGCTTCTTTTAAGTACTATGGAAGTGAGACAGCTCTTGAAATTGCTAATGCTCTGGGTGTCTGGATAGCAAAAAGAACTGAAGGCTGGACGGAAGATAAGCATAAAAAAGTGCTTAGCATCGAATATGGCGGAATGAACGACTGCCTGTATGAGCTTTATGAGATAAACAGAGATCTGAAAGATAAGGGAAACTCTCTTTACAGCAAGGAATATGAACGCTTTGCAGATGCTGCTCATGCCTTTGATGAGACAGAGCTTTTTGAAAGGATATTATCCGGTAAGGCAGATTTACTTAACAATGTTCACGCAAACACTACAATTCCTAAATTTATAGGCGCTCTGGCAAGATATGAAGCATTTAATTCAGAGAAAAAATATCTGGATTATGCTGAAAGCTTCTGGGACCTTGTTGTTAATAAACATACCTATGTTACAGGTGGAAACAGTGAGAATGAGCACTTTGGTCAGGATAATGTACTTGACTTAGAGAGGACCAATGTTAACAACGAGACCTGCAATACATACAACATGCTCAAGCTTTCAAGACGGCTTTTTGCAGTAACAGGTAAAAAGAAATATCTGGACTACTCTGCAAGAACGCTTATTAATGCCATCATGGCATCACAGAACCATGAGACAGGATTTACAACTTATTTCCAGCCCATGGCTACAGGCTACCACAAAGTGTTTAACACTCTTGATGGAAACTTCTGGTGCTGCACGGGAACAGGCTATGAGAATTTCACCAAGCTTCAGAGAGGCATATTCTATAAAGGAGATGAGAAACTTTTGATTTCCCTATATATAGCTTCAGAATATGTTTCTAATGACTATGTTGTCACTATGGACTGCAATTTTACAAAGTCAGACAAAGTCAATATCAGGATCAAGCCTGCAGATGGCAAGGTGGTAGCGGATGATCTTTGGCTCAGAATTCCGACCTGGAGTAAGGCTGTTCCAAGCGTAAGGCTTAATGGCAAGGAAAAAGAGCTTGGGCAAAATGAAGGCTTTTTGATTGTTTCTAAGGAGGATATAGCAGGTGGAGCAGAACTGGAAGTGTGTATACCTTTTGGAATTACCTGCGAGAACCTTCCTGACGGAAAGAATACCTATGCTTTCCTGTACGGCCCATATGTGCTTTCAGCAAGACTTGGGGCAAAAAAGATTATGACAAAGCCTCATGGAATAGCAGTTATTGCTTCTGCAGGAAGAAGCGTAGACAGCGATGAAATCAGTATTGTTTCAGAGAAAACTGTTGAAGATTTTGTTGGAAATATAGACAAATATCTTATAAAAAGAGATGGAGAAGCAGAATTCGATCTTATCGGAACATCAAAGCCGCTTGTATTCACAACTCACTTTGATCAGTACACAGAGAGCTATGGTATCTACTGGAAATTAAAGGTCTGAATTATTTGGAGGAGTTATGCAGTTCTTTTCAGAGGAAAACGGAAAACTTATATTTAGAGGAAATGGCGAGATGCTTGTAATTGAGCCATGGGGAAGAGACAGTCTCAGGGTAAGGAGCGTCTTTTTGGGTGATGTTACAGATCAGTCAGCAGCTCTTTTACCTCCTGATGAAAAAATGCATGAAGTCAAGGTGGTCACCCATGATAATAAAGATTCAGAAGATCCAAAGGATTCATACAGAAGTGCAAGTATTACAAATGGAAAGATCACAGCATCATGCTATGTTCAGCCGTGGGGAGATACTCTGCAGATCGTTTACTCAGAGGTACCCTCAGGCAAGGTTTTGTTAAAAGAAATATCAAATAACGGAGCGCTTTGTACAAAGGCTAGAAGCTTTAAGAGAATCAGCGGTGATGTGTTTAAACTTCGGGCGAAATTCGAGTCTGATCCTGATGAAAAGCTCTATGGAATGGGCCAGTATCAGCAGGAAAGGATGAATCTAAAGGGCTGTAATCTTGAGCTTGCCCACAGGAATTCACAGGCAAGTGTGCCCTTTGTTCTTTCTGATAAGGGGTATGGATTTTTGTGGCACAATCCTGCAATTGGAGAGGTTCACTTCGGAGTTGATGTGACAGAATGGGTGGCTGAGGAGACAAAGCAGCTTGATTACTGGATCACAGCAGGTGATACACCACAAGATATCATTGAGAACTACACTTCGGTTGTTGGAAGAGCGCCAATGATGCCTGAATATGGTCTTGGTTACTGGCAGTGTAAGCTTCGCTACTTTAATCAGGAGCAGGTGCTGGAAATTGCCAGAGAGTATTACAAGAGAAAAGTTCCTGTAGATGTACTTGTTATTGATTATTACCACTGGCTAAGATGCGGCGATTGGAAGTTTGACCCTGAGTATTTCCCTAATCCAAAAGAAATGGTGGATGAACTTACCAAAATGGGAATAAAGTGCATGGTTTCTATCTGGCCTCAGGTCGACATCAGAAGTGAGAATTATGAGGAAATGAAGCATAATGGACTTCTGGTAAAGAGCAGGAGCGGCGTGGATGTGCAGATGGTTTTCCATGGGGATAATCTCTTTATGGATGCTACCAATCCAAGAACCAGAAAATATGTATGGGAAAAGATAAAAAAGAACTATGCTGATCTGGGGATAAAGACATTTTGGCTTGATGAGGCTGAACCTGAATTTACAGGCTATGATTATGAAAACTACCAGTATTACAGCGGATCAGTACTTGAAACAGGAAATATTTATCCAAGGGAATACGCAAGGCTTTTCTATGAAGGACAGAAGGAAAACGGACAGAACGACATAGTTAATCTTATTAGATGCGCCTGGGTAGGAAGCCAGAAGTACGGAGCACTGGTCTGGTCGGGAGATATCATGTCCTCCTGGGAAGATTTCAGGAAGCAGATAGTTGCAGGACTTCAGATGGGAATAGCAGGTATCCCGTGGTGGACTACTGATATTGGAGGTTTCCATGGCGGTGATACTACAAGTGAGAAGTTCACTGAGCTTTTGCTCAGATGGTTTGAGTTTGGGTGCTTTTGCCCTGTTATGAGAATGCACGGCAGCAGGCAACCTCACAGCAAAATAATAAATAAAGCCGGCGAGGAGAGAGAAGTAACAGGAGCACCTAACGAGATCTGGAGCTATGGTGATGAAGCTTACAGGATCATGAAGGGTTATATTGGCATAAGAGAGCAGCTTCGTGACTATACGAGAAATGCCATGAAACAGGCTTCTGAATCAGGTACACCTGTGATAAGACCTCTTTTCCTTGAGTTTAGTGAGGATAAAAAGAGCTGGGATGTTACTGATGAATACATGTTTGGCGATAATCTTTTAGTTGCACCGATCTGCCACGAAGGTGAGAAGAAGAGAAAAGTTTATCTTCCATCCGGCTGTGACTGGGTACATGCATTTACCGGAATTAAGTATCAAGGTGGATGTGATATAGAAACTGAGGCTCCAATTGATGTCATTCCGGTGTTTTACAGAACTGACAAACCGGAAACGTTTCTATTTAAATTTGAAGAGTAAAAATGGCGGTGCCCTGAACCTTTGATGGTTTGGGGCATTTTAAACGTTTAAGTAATAGCAGTTTCCTAATAAAATTAGTGTTGCTTTATATGAAATAAGGCTGTAAAATATTTAGCGGACGCGTAATGTTTATTAATTAACAAATCCAATGATTTTCATTTAGGAAGTGATCATATGGTATTTTTGAAGGTCATAGGCCTGGTATTACTTATTTTACTTGCATTGTACCTGCTTATGATAATGCCCAGGATAATAAATAAACCTTCAAGGGAGCCTTTCACAGGTGTTCTGTATGCGCACAGAGGACTGTTCGATAATGAATCGGATGCTCCTGAGAATTCAATGGCAGCTTTTAAAAAGGCTGTTGATGGAGGATATGGAATAGAGTGTGACGTTCAGCTAAGTAAGGACGGAGTACCGGTTATTTTTCATGATTTTACGCTCGAGAGAGTTACCGGTCAGAAGGGCAAGGTTATCGATTATACATACGATGAACTCTTGAATTTTAACCTTATGAACTCACAGGAAAAGATTCCCAGATTTGAAGACTTCCTTAAAATGGTTGATGGAAAGGTTCCTCTTATAGTTGAACTTAAGATTGAGAGATTTGACGTTTCTGTATGTAGTAAGGCTGATGAGCTTCTCTCAAAATATAAGGGCGTTTATTGTATTGAGTCCTTTAATCCATTTGGTGTTCACTGGTATAAAAAGAACAGACCTGAGATCATGAGAGGCCAGCTATCAGATGATTTTCATAAGGATAAGCCGGAAGAGTTTAGCGGGTTGATATATTTCCTGCTTACATACTTATTCTTCAATTTTTTGACAAGGCCTGATTTTATTGCATTTAATCACAAATATGCAGATAACATTTCCAGGAGACTCTGCAGATACTTATATGGAACTGTTGCAGCGGCCTGGACTATAAAGTCAGAACAGCAGCTTGAAAATGCGAAAAAAGGCTTTGATATTTTTATTTTTGATAGTTTCGTTCCGAAAAGCGGAGCTAAATTATAAATTTTTATAGTTTTGAAAGGGTAAAGGTAAAAACATGGCGAACAAGTGGGTTTATATGTTCAGCGAAGGTAACATGACAATGCGTAACCTTCTCGGTGGTAAGGGTGCTAACCTTGCCGAAATGACAAGCATCGGACTCCCAGTACCACAGGGCTTCACAATCACAACAGAGGCCTGCACACAGTATTATGAAGATGGACGTAAGATTAACGACGAAATCATGGCTCAGGCTATGGAAGGCGTTAAGAAGATGGAAGAGATCAACGGAAAGAAATTCGGCGATCTTCAGAATCCTCTTCTTGTTTCTGTACGTTCAGGTGCTCGTGCATCAATGCCAGGTATGATGGATACAATCCTCAACCTTGGTCTTAACGACGACGTAGTTGCAGCAATGATCAAAGGAAATCCAGATCCTGCATTCGAGCGTTTCGTATACGATTCATATCGTCGTTTCATTCAGATGTTCTCTGACGTTGTTATGGAAGTTGGTAAAAAATACTTCGAACAGCTCATCGATGAGATGAAAGAGAAAAAAGGCGTTAAGTTTGACGTAGATCTTACAGCAGCAGATCTTAAGGAACTTGCAGAGCAGTTCAAGGCTGAGTACAAGAAGCAGCTCGGCAAAGACTTCCCTTCAGATCCTGTAGAGCAGCTTAAGCTTGCTATCGAGGCTGTATTCCGTTCATGGGATAACCCTCGTGCTAACGTATATCGTCGTGATAACGATATCCCATATTCATGGGGAACAGCTGTTAACGTAATGCCTATGGTATTCGGTAACCTTAACAATGAATCTGGTACAGGTGTTGCATTCACACGTGACCCTGCAACAGGTGAGAATAAACTTATGGGTGAGTTCCTTATCAATGCTCAGGGTGAGGACGTAGTTGCTGGTGTTCGTACACCTATGCCAATCGCTCAGATGGAAAAAGAATTCCCAGAAGCATATGCTGAGTTCATCAAGGTTTGTGAGACTCTTGAGAATCACTACCATGATATGCAGGATATGGAGTTCACAGTTGAGAACAAGAAGCTTTACATGCTTCAGTGCCGTAACGGTAAGAGAACAGCTCCTGCTGCTCTTAAGATCGCTTGCGACCTCGTTGATGAGGGACACAAGACTCCAGAAGAAGCTGTAGCAATGATCGATCCTAGAAACCTTGATACACTTCTTCATCCTCAGTTCGATGCTGCTGCTCTTAAGGCTGCAACACCACTTGGAAAAGGTCTTGGTGCATCACCTGGAGCTGCTTGTGGTAAGGTTGTATTCACAGCTGATGACGCTGTAGAATGGGCTGCAAGAGGCGAGAAGGTTGTTCTTGTTCGTCTTGAGACATCTCCAGAAGATATCACAGGTATGAAGGCTGCTCAGGGTATCCTTACAGTTCGTGGTGGTATGACATCACACGCTGCCGTAGTTGCTCGTGGTATGGGTGAGTGCTGCGTATCAGGTTGTGGCGACATCAATATGGACGAAGAGAACAAGAAGTTCACACTTGCTGGAAAAGAGTTCCACGAGGGAGACTTCATTTCAATCGATGGTACAACAGGTAACATCTATGATGGTCAGATCGCAACAGTTGACGCTAAGATCGCTGGTGAGTTCGGACGTATCATGGCTTGGGCTGATGAGTTCAGAAGACTTAAAGTTCGTACAAACGCTGATACACCTGCTGATGCTAAGAAGGCTAGAGAGCTTGGTGCAGAAGGTATCGGTCTTTGCCGTACAGAGCATATGTTCTTCGAGGAAGACAGAATTGCTGCATTCCGTGAGATGATCTGCTCAGATACAGTAGAAGAGAGAGAAGCTGCTCTTGAAAAGATCCTTCCTTATCAGCAGAACGACTTCAAGCAGCTCTATGAAGCTCTTGAGGGATGCCCAGTTACAATCAGATTCCTTGATCCACCTCTTCACGAGTTCGTTCCTACAACAGAAGATGAGATCAAGAAGCTTGCTGATGCAAAGCATAAGAGCGTAGAAGAGATCAAAGCTATCATCAATTCTCTTCACGAGTTCAACCCTATGATGGGTCACAGAGGATGCCGTCTTGCAGTTACATATCCTGAAATTGCTAAGATGCAGACAAAGGCTGTTATCAGAGCTGCTCTTGAAGTTCAGAAGGCACATGCTGATTGGAATGTAAAGCCTGAAATCATGATTCCTCTTGTATGTGAAGTTAAAGAGCTTAAGTTTGTTAAGCAGGTAGTAGTAGAGACAGCTGACGCTGAGATTGCTGCTGCAGGTGCTAAGCTTGAGTATGAAGTTGGTACAATGATCGAGATCCCAAGAGCTGCTCTTACAGCTGATGAGATCGCTAAGGAAGCTGATTTCTTCTGCTTCGGTACTAACGACCTTACACAGATGACATTCGGATTCTCTCGTGATGATGCTGGTAAGTTCTTAAATGCTTACTATGACACAAAGATCTTCGAGAACGATCCATTTGCTAAGCTTGACCAGACAGGTGTTGGTAAGCTTATGGAAATGTCACTTAAGCTTGGTAAGCCAGTAAATCCTTCACTTCATGTTGGTATCTGTGGAGAGCACGGTGGAGATCCTTCATCAGTTGAGTTCTGCCACAAGATTGGCCTTGACTATGTATCATGCTCACCATTCCGTGTTCCTGTAGCTAGACTTGCTGCTGCACAGGCTGCTATCGCTGAAAAGGCTGCTAAGGCTAACTGCGATTGCAAGAAGTCAGTTGTAGATGATGAGACAAAGGAAAAGCTTAAGGAAGCTGCTGAGAAGGCTCAGGTTCTTGCAAAAGACCTTGCTGATGCATCTGCTGAAGTTGCAAAGGCTGGACTTGCTGGACTTAAGGCTGGTATCGAAGAAGCTAAGAGAGCTTATAACGAGAACAAGAAGAACTAATCTTCTAAGGATAACAATGATTTTTAGTAAAATCAAAAATGTGGGCGCAGTATTATTCTGCGCCCTTATTTTTTCAGGGTGCCAATTTAATAATGAGACCATGAAAACTTCCACTCTTTTTGCAATGGATACAGTAATGGAATTGGAAGTTGCAGGGGATGAGAAGCTTTTACCGGAGGCTGAGGAAAAGATAAGAGATTTAGAGAGAAGATTGTCAGTGACAGATAATGATAGCGAGATAAGTCTTCTTAATAAGAACAAAGAAACTCTTCTTTCAAATGATACAGCTACCATTTTGGAAAATGCTCTTTATATCTGCGATGAAACGGATGGGGCATTAGATGTATCTATTTACCCGGTTTTGAAAGAGTGGGGCTTTACTACAGGTGAGTATAAAGTTCCTTCTGAGGATAGAATTTCTGAACTTTTGGATGAAGTTGATTACAAAAAGATAAAACTCGAAAACTCAGGTGAAAGCTCTGAACAAGGAAAAAGATCTGTCCAAATCCCTTCCAACATGGAAATTGATCTTGGAAGTGTAGTGAAGGGCTATACAAGCACTATGCTCTATGATTTTTTTACCCAGAACGGAGTAAAGAGCGGACTTATAAACCTTGGTGGCAATGTGCAGTGCATTGGAACTAAGTCAAATGGTGAAATGTGGAATGTTGCCATAAAAAGTCCATTCCAAGACAGCAAGTCAGGGATACTTGGAGTTTTGAGAGCAAGTGATGAAGCCATTATAACATCAGGTGGCTATGAGAGATATTTTGAAGAGAATGGGAAGTTATATCATCACATAATAGATCCTTCTACAGGTGCTCCCGCTGATTCTGGACTTGTTTCTGTGACTATAGTCGGAAAAGACGGGCTTAAATGTGATGGATATTCAACAGCCCTTTATATAAAAGGCCTAGATAGTGCTATTTCTTTTTGGAAAGAAAGAGATGATTTTGAGGCAGTATTTGTTACATCAGATGGAAATGTATATGTGACAGAAGGTATATCAGACAGATTCTTACTATCATCTGAATATGCCCAAAAAACTATAAAAATAATAAGTAAATAATTTATAAAGAGCCTGGCGAAAAACCAGGCTTTTTCTGTATTCTGGGATTTATACTTTTTTAATATATGGCAATATTGTTATTGATTTTACTTGATGGTATATTGAAAATGTAGCTGTCGTTAAACCGATAATTTCTCGGGAAAGGGTCGTTATGGATAAGAAACGTGGTTCTTTGATGTTTGTCATAGTATTTGCAATACTTTGTGCTGTTGTTGTTTCGGCAGTTGCTATTGAGATTTTCTCAGTAACAAGCACTATCAGCACTGATAAATCTACTACAAATGTCTACAGAGGCAGACTTTTGGAAGATATTAAGACTGAGCTTAAGAATGAGACTCAGGAAGCAATGAGTGTCTGCCAGATAATGTATAACAGATACCAGGCAGGCGAAATGACTCTTGAAGAAGCAAAAAAGGAGTCTGCTGATATCATCAGAGAACTAAAATATAATGATGGTTCGGGATATTTTTGGGTTGACACTTCTCAGGGTGTTAACGTAGTTCTTCTTGGAAGAGATACAGAAGGTCAGTCAAGATGGGATTCTGTTGATCCTAATGGAACTTATTTCATTCAGGAGATGATCAAAAACGGTATGCAGGATGGTGGCGGATATACAGAGCTTATGTTCGCTAAGCCCAATGAGACTGAGCCTCTTCCAAAAATCAATTATACAGCTTACTTCGAACCCTTTGACTGGGTAATGGGTACCGGTGTATGGGTTGATCACATCGATACAATTCTTGCAGAGTACACTTCTCATTCACATGCCGCCCTTATGAGCAATATTACAAGATCTGTTATTATGCTCCTCGTCCTTATAGTGATCGGAACAGCTATAGCTATTTACATGGGCAAGAGAATTACAAGACCTATTATTCTTGTCACTGATCAGATGGTTAAAATGTCTAACAGCGACTTTAGTGACAGTGAAGAGATGAATCAGGTTCGTGCTCTTAAGAGAGAAAATAATGAGATTGGACAGATTTCAGAAGCTCTTGATCTTATGCACAACAATATCAGAGAGCTTATGCTGAAGATCTTTGATACGACAAGCTATGTTGCATCTGCTTCAGAAGAGCTTTCAGCCAGTGCATCACAGTCTGCTGATGCAAGTGAGATGGTTGCTAATTCCTGTACAAACGTTGCTAATTCCTGTGCAGGTCAGATTACAGCTGTTACCGGAGCAAGTCAGGAAACAAGAGCATTTGTTGACAATATGCAGGAATTCAAGGATGCTATTGAACAGACAACTAAGATGATCGATTCTACAAATGATGCAGCCAAGAAAGGTGCTGCCGACATGACAAACGCAACCAATATGATGGCTACTATCAAGTCATCTGTTGAAAATACTGCTACAGTAGTTGATGCCCTTGGAGAACAGCTTAAAAACATCGATACATTCGTTGACACAATTGCTGAGATTGCCAGTCAGACGAACCTTCTATCTCTTAATGCCAGCATCGAGGCTGCAAGAGCAGGAGAAATGGGTAAAGGTTTCGCAGTTGTTGCAAGTGAGATCAGTAAACTTGCTGATCAGTCCAATGAAGCTGCATCCAATATCACAGAGCTTATATCAGAGATCATGCACAACTCCAATGAGGCTGTTGAAGCTATGAGATCCGGTGCAGAGAGTGTTGCAGAGGGAACAGAAACAGTCAATGAGGCAGGTAATACATTTAACAATATCGTTGACATGGTTTATACAATTTCTGAACAGTCAGCCCGTATGAGCGAGATCGTTGCTCAGCTTTCAGATGGAACTGAGACCATAGCTGAAAATATCCAGAAGATCGAGGATATGAGTACAAGTGTTGCTGATGAGACACAGAATGTATCAGCAGCTTCACAGCAGCAGACAGCAACAACTCATGAGGTCGCAGAAGCTTCTGATAAACTTGCTGAAAATGCTCAGGAACTTCAGAATTTCGTGGCAAAATTCGAGCTCTAAAACCTTTAATTTTTAGGATTAACAAACTGGGCAGATTACATAAAAAGTACTCTGCCCGTTTTTTTATAAAAACTGCAACACTTTTTACGATATATTGTATATAATGGTTTTATAGGCGTATAACAATCATGAAGTACAAATATGAGGAATGCATATGAGCGTACTCAAAATTGATGCACAGGTTCAAAAACTGGATGAAGTGCTTGGCTTTGTTGATGAACAGTTAGAGCAGGCCGGAGCGTCCATGAAGGTTCAAATGCAGATTGATGTTGCTGTTGAGGAAATATATGTCAACATTGCAAGCTATGCATATGAGGGAAAAGATGGTCAGGCAGAAATAAGGTTTGACTTTAGAGCAGAGGATTCCACTGCTGTTATTACCTTCATTGATCAGGGAACACCCTTTGACCCGCTTGCAAAAGAGGATCCCGATACGGGACTTTCTGCTGAAGAACGTCAGATTGGCGGACTTGGTATTTTTATTGTGAAAAAAAGTATGGATAAAGTCCTTTATAAGTATGAAGATGGCTGTAATATACTTACATTAGAAAAAGTCATAACATGATTTTTTCGAAGACGTGGGGGGTATATGGCTTCACCAGATGTTGATCTACTTGATGAATTAAGTGAATATTCTGGGTTGGACTCTTTTAACCAAAATGCTTTGGAAAAAGAGCTTAAGCTGTGTGGTGAATTGGGAGCTGATGTTGAAAAACTGAAAGCTCTTAAATTTAATGCGCTCCAATTGGCTGAAATTAGAAAAGGTATTACTGATAAAATAGATTATAAAAAGTATATGGATCCCAAGTATGCCTGGACAGAGATGGAGGAACTCCGTCTTGAAATGACGCAGGGCATAGATATGAGCAAATATCGTGATGAAGGATTCGACTTTTTGCAGATGTCTCAGATCAGGCAAGGTCTTGCCGCAGGAATTGACGTTTCCCAATATGCAAAAAAAGAATATCTGGCAGTTCAGATGAGAGAGCTAAGGCATGGACTTTTAGCCAAGCCTCCGGTTCCTATTATTTTTTTTCAGGATCCGGCATTTGACTGCATGCAGATGCGTGAAATAAGAAAAGGCCTTGAAGCAGGAATTGATATTTCCGGTTATGCTTCTGTTGATATTCCTTATATGAAAATGCGTGCTGTAAGAGAAAGCGCAGAGGATGGGCTCTTTTTTGACACCAAGCAGATAGACAGATACAACGCATCTGTGCTAGACCAGATGCATAAGGCATTTCTTGATGGAATAGATGTATCAAGGTATATCAAGGACCGCTTTGATGCGGACCAGCTTGAGGAAATAAGGATCAGTTTGAAAGAGGGTCTCCCTATAGATGATTATATTACCCGGGACATGCGTGGAGATGCCATAAAAGAGATCAGGATCGGACTTGAAAATGGTGTAGATGTGGCAAGATATGCAGATGTATCCTACGGCTGGATGCAAATGTTTGAAATGCGCATTGGACTTGAACATCAGATTGATATAGCTCCTTATTCCAAGCCTTTGTACCACGCGGATCAGATGCGTGAGATAAGACTGGGAATTGAAGAAGGACTTGATATCAGTAAGTTCTCGACCATGATGTACACTGCCAAAGATATGCGTAGGATCAGGGAGCAGATGCTTTCCGGCGTATATAAGGCAGTTGAAGATGAAGACGGTACAGAAAAAACTGTTTTTGACAGGACTGCCGGGACTAAGGACAGCAAGGTGCTACTTGATTCTATGATGGCCAACAGGGACCTGTATCTTTCTTTTGCTTCAGACAATCTTTTGTGTTATTTAAAGCTTCCTCTTAGAAGTGATGGCCTTGAGTACACGGAGGATGTGGTTCTTGCCTTTCTTTTTAAATGTAATGTTAGGAAAGGAGTAGATAAGCCGGGAATCGCCAATATGATTTCCAACTTGAACCACTCAGAAAAATATCTTGTGGCTGCTGGTAAAGAAGCTGTAGATGGGCATGACGGCTATTATGAGTATTTCTTTGATACAAATAAAGGGAAGGAACCGGAAATATTAGCTGATGGCACAGCTGATCTTACAAACTTTGATTCCCTTGTGCAGGTGCATGTAGGGGATAAGATAGCTCTTTATCATAAAGCAACCAAAGGCGTGAATGGATTTAACGTATTGGGAGAAGTAAAGCAGGCAAAGAATGGAAAAGAGATTCCAATTCTTAAAGGTGAAGGCTTTATGATCCTAAATGACAGGGTCACATATGTTGCTAAATGGACAGGTGCCCTTACTATGCACGATGGCAATATCAAAATAGAGAAAATCCTTGTTATGCCTGAGGTAAAGATAACTGATAAAAAGATAAATTATGATGGGGTTGTTTATATCAAAGGCGATGTCCATTCGGGAAGTGAGATCATAGCTTCAAGTGATGTTATCATTGGTGGGCATATGGAAAGCTCCGAGATAACAAGTGGCGGAGATGTTGTGATCAAGGGCGGAGCTACATGTCCGATCCGAGGAGGAATAACTGCCAAGGGCAATGTTTCTGCAAAATTCTTTGAAGGCGTAACTGTCGTTGGAAAAGATATTTCTGCAAACTTTTTTATCAACTGTAAGCTCACTGCAAAAGGCTTTATCAGAACATACGGAAGAGCAGGAACCCTGTATGGAGGAACCTGCCACAGCATTTATGGAATTGAAGTTGCTTCCATAGGGAATAAGACAGGAGCAAAAACTATAGTAAACCTTGGGGTTGATTCAGCTCTTTTGACAGAATACAGTGCGATAAAAAAGACTATAAGCAGAGAGGAAGAGGATTACAGAACTCTTGCAAAAGAGAGAGACAGGCTTCAGGAAATCGGTGCTGTAGACAGACAGGTAATGCAATGGAAGGTCAAGATAAATGCAGCTGTCGGCATGAAAGAGAGTAAGCTGAAGGAACTAAGGAAGAAACAGTTCTATTATGAAGAGGAGATAAAAAAAGGCGGAAATGCGCAGGCGGTTATAACTGAGGTGGCATACGCCGGAACAGTATTTGTCATAGATGGTCTGGTTTTAAGACTCGATAGCGATCGGAAAACCTATGACAAAATGATCTTTAGGTCAGATGCAAAAAAAGAGAATATCCTGGTTATATAAAAAAGAAAAGAGCCGATAAACAAATCGGTTCTTTTTTTTGACCAAATTTAAAGTGAAAATAAATAAATATTAAGCAAAAATAAACGGAGTCTTAAACTATCATAAATAACAAAAATCGCGTTAAATATGATTATTTTTATGATGTATAATGACGATAATAAAAGTACAAGAAGGAGATAACAATGGAAGAACGTAGAAAAATAAACAGAGTTGAGTTCAAAGCAAACAGTGTAATTGTTGATAAAGAATCACTTGAGAAATATTTCGGCGAAGTTAAGAACGTAAGTCCTCTTGGAATGGCTATCACAGTTGACGAGAAAACTCCTTCAATACTCGGAAATGATGTGATAGTTGTAGCAGAGACACTTATCATGTACGCCGATGTAGTACGAGAAGATAAAGAAGCGAACGGAAAAAAGACAATTGCTCTTAAGGCAAGAAAATTCACCCCGGATGTTCTTCAATACCTGTTCGAGCATATAGCCGAAGGTGTTGAAGAGTAAATTATTTTTGAAAGAGGAAGGTGCAGCTATTATGAAGAAGAATAATCTTACAAATCAGAAACTTATTTCAGCAATGCTTGTTGGAATATCGGCGATGATGAGTATTTCATCTCCAATAACTGCATATGCGCAGGATGATGAGAATAATATTCCTGATATCACTCCTGAAACAGCAGAAACTTCTGAAAATGAAAATACACAAAGTCCATCAGAGGAAAGCGTAACTGCAGAGGCACAGGAACTTGCGGCTGAAACAACAGAAGCTATCGAGGAAGCATCAGAGACATTAGAGACTATTGAAAATGTTGAAGAGGCCAGCATCGAAAGTCTTGAAACTGCAGCTGAGAAAATCGATGAAGTTGAAACAGCTCTTGTAGAAGCAGATCAGGCCGACGTAGCAGCGGATAAAGCAGCTGCCGAGATGGTTGAAAATGTTGACGAAGCTGTAAAAGTAGCTGAAAGTGCGCAGGAATCTGCACAGGAAGCAAAAGAGCAGGTTGAAGATCTTGTAGAAGACATAACAACAGCTGAGTCTGCAGAAGATGCACAGAAGAGCTATGATGAACTTGTAAAGGTTATAGAGGATACATCTTTTGACATAAATGCCAAGAAGGAATACTTCAATAAGCTTAATGATAAATATGAAGAGGCAAAAGAAAGACTTGTACAGGCAGAGGCAGACTACGAGGCAGCTTTAAATGATGCTTCTGACGATGCAACAGATGCAAGGGAAGAACTTGAAAAGGCTCAGGCAGAGGTTGATACTCTTGGAACTATAGTTGAAGAGACAAAAGAAAAAATGGAGGCTCAGGTTGAGCCTGCAAAAGAAATCAAGGATAGCGCAGATAAAGTAGTAGTAGACTGGGGCCCACAGCGTAACTTCATGTACACAATAATCCGTGAATATTATATTCCTCAGCTTGTAGACAGTGGTGCAACTGACATAAAGGTTGAGAAGTACGTAAAAGGTTATGACACACAGGATTACAACTACAACATCATAACTTACAAGGATAGTAACGGCCAGAAACAGACCCTTTACTTCAACTACGACAGAGCAGACAAGTACATTAACGAAAAAAATCGCTATGACGGAAAGGCTCTTGGATCATCAACAGATATCGTGATCTTTGAAAAGACTCAGGAAGAGATCGATGCTAACGACTATCTTAAAAAGTACTTCGCTGCCCACCCTACTAACGAAAACATCCGTAATATGGCAAACGCCGGCAAGCTTGATGTATTTGCTTATGTTGAAGATGGAAAAACACAGTTCATGGTAAGAAAAGAACTTGAAGATGCACTTGAAAATGGCGACATTACCATCGATCAGGATGGCAAGCTTTACATAGGAGAAGCTGAAATCCACGAAGTTGTTCAGAACCAGAACAGCAAGGTTCATGGCGGAACAAATGTAGTTGATACAAGCGATCAGGCATTCATCGATTTCTACACAAAGGCTCAGGAAAGAGTTGATACATATACAAATTACGAAGTTGCAGTAGAGAATGCAGGAAATGCAGTAGATGAAGCAGTAGAAAAAGCTGAGCAGCTTGAGGATGCAATCGATACCCTTAAGGACAACCGCACAAACAGGATCGTAAAGGCAACAGAGGTTTTAGGAGTTGATGATATCGCAGCATATCTTAACATTGAGGTTACTTCTGAGGAAGCAAATCTTCTGAATAACATGACTCTGAATCAGGCTATCAGATATCTTGACAGAAAGCTTTCAGAGGCAAAAGATAAAGTGGCAGAAGCTCAGGCAGATCTTGATATTATCTTAGAGCAGAAGAAAGCAGGAAAAGCTGAATATGAAGCAGTTGTAGCTAAGTATTCAACTGCTCCAGAAGAGGAAAAAGAACCTGAAGTTAAGGCTGAGGAAAAAGCTGAGACAGAAGAAAACACCGAAGAGATCATAGCAGAGAATAAGACAGAAAATGCTACTGCAGAAGAAGATCTTTTTACAGATATTGAAGAAGCTGAAGTTCCTTTAGCACCTGCTCCTGTAGTTGCAGAAGAAAACGTAGAAGTAGCTGAGAATGAAGCTGCTGCAGAGGATCAGAACGAAGAAGCAGCTGAAATCACACTTCCAGCAGGATCAACAATCCAGTTCATCTACGTAGCTGATACAAATGATCAGAACACAGATGATGATCAGGCTCCTGCATATGTAGCTCCTGAAGCATTCGTAGTTGATGGTTCTATGATCAACATCGAAGATCAGATAACACCTCTTGCAGCTGAAATGGCAGTTATAAATGAAGCAGAAGCTGCTGATAACACAGCAAATGAAGCAGCTGTAGAAGATGCAAATGATGATACATACACTCAGATCGATGATGAAAATGTTCCTTCAGCAGCAGAGATGGTTGCAAATGATGTTGTAAAGAATACTGAGCAGGCATTTGTATCTATCGAAGATGAGGACACAGCTTTAGCAGATACCTTCACAGAGGCAAAAGAAGAAAAGACATCTCTATGGTGGCTGATTCTCATAGCAGTCCTTGGAACAGCCGGTGAAGAAATGTACAGAAGACACAAAGAAAAAGAAGCAGAAAACAGCAAGTAAAAAGAAAGAAAAATATGTAAGATAAACTAAAAAAAGAGATTAGTGTAAGCGGATTACACTAATCTCTTTTTTACGTACATGTTATAATAATATTACTAAAAAAGCGTATATAAAGGAGGCTGCCATGCCTATAATCTCTGCATATATGGTTCCACATCCACCCCTCATCATTCCTGATGTAGGAAGAGGTGGTGAGGCACAGATCGAGGAGACAAAAATAGCATATGAAAGAGTCGCAGAAGAAATTGCTGAAATTGAACCTGAGACAATCATAATTTCCAGTCCTCATGCGACTATGTATGCTGATTACTTCCATATATCTCCTGGAAATGCTGCTACCGGGTCTTTTTCAAGATTTGGAGCTGATAAGGTGAAGTTTATCGAGGAGTATGACACAACTCTTGTTTCTGAAATAGAAAAAAGAGCTAAAAAAATTTCTTTTCCTGCAGGAACTCTGGGAGAAGTGGATAGAGATCTTGATCATGGAACAATGGTCCCTCTTTTCTTTATCAGAAAAAAATATAAAGGCGGAAAGATAGTAAGAGTAGGACTTTCAGGACTTCCTTTGACGGATCATTACAGAATGGGGCAGATAATAAAGGATGCTGTGGATGCCACAGGAAAAAGAGCTGTCTATGTTGCCAGTGGAGATCTTTCTCACAAGCTTCAGGATTACGGACCGTATGGATACTCAGCAGAAGGACCTGTTTATGACCAAAAGGTCATGGATGTGTGCCAAAGAGGAGCTTTTGGAGAACTTTTGGAATTCGATGAGGATTTTTGTGACAAGGCAGCTGAGTGCGGTCACAGGTCTTTTGTCATAATGGCAGGTGCACTTGACGGTATGAAGGTCAGGGCAAACAGGCTCTCACACCAGGATATTACAGGCGTTGGCTATGGAATATGTACCTTTACGCCTGGGGATGAGGATGATAGTAGGAGGTTTTTGGATCTCTTTTACCGGGAAAAAGAAAGAGAGATAAAAGAAAAAAGACAGAATTCAGATGCCTATGTGCAGCTTGCTTATAAGTCAGTGTACAGCTATGTTCTTGAGAAAAAGGTGCTACCTGTTCCGAGTGATATTCCTGAAGAAATGCTTGGAATAAGAGCGGGAGCCTTTGTGTCAATTCATGAGCACGGAAAGCTTAGAGGATGCATTGGGACAATTGGGCCTACATGCGAAAATGTTGCTGAGGAGATCATACAAAATGCCATAAGCGCGTCCACTAAAGATCCGAGATTTAATGCTATTACTGCAAATGAACTTGAGTTTTTGGAGATAAATGTTGATGTTTTGGGGGAACCTGAAAACATTTCTTCCATTGATGAGCTGGATGTCAAAAAATATGGTGTCATAGTTTCAAGTGGAAGAAAGAGAGGACTTCTTTTACCTGACCTTGATGGTGTGGATTCTGTAGAGCAGCAGGTGGCTATTGCCATGCAAAAGGGCGGGATAACTGAGGATGATGAGATTCGTTTGCAGAGATTTAAGGTAGTAAGGCACTACTAATGAAAACCACTGATTTACTTGAATGAAAATGATTTGAATTAAGAGGAAATAGGATGCCTGCTTGTAATGTGTGCTATAGAAAGTGCATGATCAGTGAAGGAAAGACCGGCTTCTGCGGCGTTCGCAGCTGCAGAGATGGTGAGATTGTGCCCTTAAACTATGGCAGGCTCACAAGCATAGCCCTTGACCCAATTGAGAAAAAGCCCTTAAACAGGTTTATGCCTGGGACTATGGTACTGTCTGTTGGAAGTTATGGCTGCAATTTAAGATGTCCCTTTTGCCAAAATTATGAGATTTCCTGGGGCCAGGGAGTCTATGAATTTGAAAAAGAGGCGGAATATGTATCCCCTGAGAGACTTGCTGAACTTGCAGCAAGGTATAAGACAAGTGGCAATATTGGAGTTGCATTCACCTATAATGAACCGCTGATAGGTTACGAGTTTGTAAGAGATACAGCCAGGTTAGTTCATGATAAGGGAATGAAAAATGTTCTTGTATCTAACGGAATGGCCTCTTTGGAGGTTTTAGAAGAGATCATTCCATATATTGATGCCATGAACATAGATTTAAAGGGCTTTTCTGATTCTTTTTACAGCGATGTTCTTTTAGGAAATCGGCAGATGGTCATGGATTTTATTGCCGAGGCAGTAAAGCATTGCCATGTCGAGATCACAACTCTTATAATACCCGGGGAAAATGATTCTGATGAGGAAATATTAGAAATTTCCAAATGGATTGCCTCCCTTAAGGATAAGAGTGGGAATGTTATCGGCAAAAATGTTCCGCTTCACATTTCAAGATTTTTCCCAAGATTCAAAATGACAGACAGACCACCTACAGATGTTGACAGCATCTATCATCTTGCAGATATAGCAAGGAAAAACCTGGAATTTGTCTATACCGGAAACTGCTGATCCCTTTTGCAAAAAAGTTGCAGGAGGGATTATTTTTTTTGAAACAAATAATAAAAATGAGGTAAAAATACAAAAATTAATCGAATTATGATAGGTGATATGATAGGTCATCTTGTAGAATGTCCACTTGTGTATATGAATTATATTTTGTGAGGTATTGAAATGAAAAAGAACACATTGGACAAACAGCTTATCAAGGCACTTGCAATCGGAATCAGCGCAAGCATGGCTATGCAGCCTGTTACAGCTTTTGCTGCAGATGATGGAGTTGTAAATGATCCTGCAACTGGCAGCAAAACAACAAATGAAAATGATACTACTGAAAATTTGGACGACAACTTTGTAGATGACATAAATAACGTTAAAGAAACAAATACTGAGCTTAATAGAGCAATAGCTAACGCGCAGGAAGAAACAGATAAAGCTCAGGAAGCTGCAGAAGAAATAGATAAAGTAGTGAATGAAGCTACTGATAAAATTGATAAGTCAAGTGAGAAAATCAGTAATGCTATTTCTTCTGATGATGCACAGAAGGGATACGAGGAGGCTGAAAAGAATGCTGCAGAAGCCGGTGAAGCAGTTAATGCAGCAATGGATAATTACAATAAAGCAGAAGAAAGCTTTGAAAATGCCATGAATCAGCTTGACCAGGCAAAATCAGCATATGAGACAGCACTTAATGATGCAGAAGCAGACGTTAAAAAAGCTTCAGAAGATCTTGCAAATGCCCAGGCTAAGGCAGCTGAGCTTGCAAATAAGGCAAACCAGAAACTTTCAGATTTAAATGATGCAAAAGAAGAAGCTGATAAGGCGGGAGCAGCGGATTTAGAAGGAAAAAATGAAGCTGCAACAAATGCAGAAAAGGCAGCTGCTGAAGCAAAAGAAGCATCAGAAAAAGCTGCAAAAAATGCGGAGATAGCAAAAGAGGCAGCTGAGAACTTACAGGAAACTGCAAAAGAAGCTGATGCTACAGCAGATAGAGCTCAAAAAACTGCTGATGAGCTTAAGATAAAGTCAGATAAAGCAAAAGAAAATGCAGACAGTGCAAATGAAACTGCATCTGACCTTGAAATGGAAGCAGCTTTGGCGCAGACTACAGCTGATAATGCTAAAAAAACAGCAGATGAACTTGAAGAGCAGGCAAGAAATGCGGAAGAAGCTTCAGGCAAAAGTAACAGTGCAGCTATGGATTTAAGAGAAGAAGCAAACGCAGCGCAGACTACAGCAAATAACGCACAGGCAACAGCTGATGAACTGAAAGGCAAAGCAGAATCTGCCAGAAATGGCGCAGACAAAGCAGCAGAAACAGCAAAGGCTTTACTGGACGAAGCGACTACGGCCCAGACAACTGCAACTAATGCGCAGAACAGAGCAAATGAATTAGCAGATATCGCAGCTAAGGCAAAAGCAGATGCAGAAGAGGCTGAAAAAACAGCAAAGGCGAGCCTTATTGCTGCAGGATATGCAGAGGGCGAAATAGTAACAGCTGAAAAACTAAATAGCGATGCTGCAGCAGCACAAAAAGAATATGAAGGGCTGACACAGGATATCAGTATCAGCGAAGCTGAAGCTGTACTGAAAAGAAAATCCGGCGCCTTAAAGGAACTCCAGGATGAAAACTCTGAAGTGTCACAAAAAATTAAAGCTGGAAACGAAGCTCAGAAAAGAGTTGATAAAGCAAAAAAAGCATATAATGATGCCTATGCTGCTTCAACTAATGCATCAGAAACTTTTGATAAAATGTACAATGCTAAAATGCGAGAATGTGCAGAATATATATACAATGCAGAGGTAAATTGGGATGTTGATAATAATGCTGAAATTGCTAAACGAATAATTGAGTATTATTATGCTGTCAATAATCTTGGCGATATATACTTTATTAAGCAGGATTTTTTTAATTATGCTGGACCACAAGCGCATTTTATAGAAGCAAAGGTTAATGGGGAAACTAAGTACTTTAATTTTTCTACGGGAGCTGATTATATATCAGTATATGAAAAAGAGAGGACATATGAAAAAATATTTGGTATAAAGTATGAGACTGAAAGAATAATAAAAGAAATATTCCAAAGTAACGCCGACGAATGGGCTAATTATAACAGGGCAAAAACTGATAAAGAAGACAAAGCGAAAAAAGTTAGTGAATTGAAGACTAAGTACGATAATTTACAAAATGAAGAAGCAGCATCAATACAAGCAGGTGAAGATGCTTCAGAAATAGTAAACAAAGCCAAAGAGGAAGTTTCTGGTTTGGAGTCTTCTCTTAAGACTATGAAAGACAAGAAAACAGCAGCAGAAAAACTTGCTACGGCTATAGATAATACAAATATAGCTGGTTCTAAAGCAGACGAATATTCAGCTAAAAATTCAGAGGCTGGTAATGCACAGAAAACTGCAACAAAACTTCAGAACACAGCTAATGCAGCAAAGACAACAGCAGATAATGCGAAGACTACAGCAGATGCTCTTGAAAATGCCGTTACAGAGGCTGAAACTAAAGCAAAAGCAGCACAGAAAACAGCTGATGAGCTTGCAAAGACAGCATCAGAAAAAAATATAACAGCGTCAAATGCAGAGAAGACTGCCTCTGAACTAAAAATCAAGGCTGAAACAGCTCGCACAAATGCTGATAAGTCCAGCAGAGCTGCCAAGGAACTTATAGAGAACGCAGAAAGTGAATCTTTAACAGCGCAGAATGCCCGCAAAACAGCTGAGAGGCTTAAGAAAAATGCAGCTGAAGCAAAAGCAAAATATGATAAGGCTCAGGAAGCAGCAAAAGAGCTTAGAAGTGAAGCTGACAGCGCACAGATAACAGCTACCAATGCAAAGGCTACAGCAGAAAATCTTGAAAAAGTATCAGAAGCTGCTAAGAAAACTGCTAAAGACGCAAAGGAGAATGCAGAAGAAGCAAGAAAAATCGCCAACACTGCCAAGAAAGCGAGCGAAGATTATTCAAAAGCTTTGACTGAATATACTGAAATTTCTGCAACTGCTGAGAAAGCAAATATTGCTGTAACAAAAGCTTCAAGCAGACTTAATGAGCTTAAGAATGCACTTGAGGGTATTGGAAATGTCGTAATCGTTAATGGCTCAGTTATAAGAATTGATGAGGTTTCTGACAAAATAGCTGAGATAAATAAAGCTTATGATCAGGCAAAGACAGACTATGATAAAGCTGTTTCCAGAAAAAATGAGATAGATGATAAGCTTGGTTTGGCTAAAAAGAATCTTGATGCTACAATTGCCAGAATTGAGGCAGCAAAGAGAGCAGAAGAAGCTGCAAAGCAGAATGAAGGTGCATCAAATACATCTCCTGTTGTTATTACACTTTCAACAGAAGCTTCTGCAGATTCAGAAACAAATGATGATAACACTGAAACTGCAGTTGCTCCAGTTGTAGCTGATGGCGCGCAGGTTCTTGGATTAAAGAGAGTTGCAACTACTTCTGATACAGCCAAGACAACTACTAAGGTAGTAACTGACACAAAGAAAGAAGTAAATAAGACTTCTGATAACAAAGCTTCAAAGTCAGAGAACAAGGCAGTAGAAACAAATGAGGCAGTAGCTGATAATACGGCTTCAGAATCAGATAAAGAAGCTGTTGTAGCAGAGTCAGAGACAAAGAATACTGAAGAAAAGACGGCTCAGGGTGAGGCTGTAACAATTGTTGATGAAGAGTCAGCAAAGGCAGCAGCTCCGGCTGAAAAACAGGCATCATTCCCATGGTGGATTGTTGCTATACTCGCAGCAGCTGCTGGAATCTCAGTAGAAGAGTATGCAAGAAGAAAGAACATCAAGGTAAAGGCCAATAACAAAGACAGCTTCGATAAATAATTTGTATACACATAGAAAAGGACGAGTCGAAAGGCTCGTCCTTTTCGCGGTTTATCTGGGAGCAGGACAAGAGATAATCACGTTATAATAATAACGAAATATCATCTTGACAAATTGGTCTACTCACTATAAACTAACATTATAAAGTCTATAATAAATAGACCAATGAAAGGCGGAAGGATATGGCCGTAGAATTTGGGGAAGTTCAGATGAAATTTGCGGAGCTTATATGGGAGAATGAACCGATTGGTTCAGGTGATCTGGTTAAGCTTTGCTCAGAAAAGTTTGAATGGAAGAAATCTACAACTTATACAGTGCTTAAGAAATTATGTGAGAAGGGATTGTTCCAAAACATTGACGGAGTAGTCACATCAAAAATATCCAAGGAAGATTTTTATTCACAAAAGAGTGAGGAGTTTGTCGAAGAGGCTTTTGGAGGTTCGCTTCCGGCATTTTTGGCAGCCTTCACATCACATCAGAAGCTTTCAAAAAAAGATATAGCTGAAATAAGGAACATTATAGATAAGATCAAGTAGTAGCTACGCTTTTATATAGGCAGAGGGTAAGTGTATGGGGTTAATCTTTATAAAAGTCATTGAGATGAGTATGGCGTCTATTCTTCTCATGATAGCAGTGTCACTGATCAGAATACCGCTTAAGAAAGCACCGAAATGGTTCATGGGTGTTTTATGGGCAGTGGTAGCATTAAGATTACTGGTTCCACTTCAGATTCAGTCAGATATTGGCTTTATGCCTGACTTTGGGAAGATTGTTAATTCGGCTTTTTCCAAGGGATCAACTTCAGAAAAGGCGGTGGACACAGAGGTTCTCGGATCTGTTGGAATAATGGCTGATGTCTATGCTGGTGATATTTCTTTTGCAGACACTAAAGATGCTGAACTGGCTTTTGCAGATACTCAGGATACATCAGTGAGAAGTTATATAAATAATAAGTTTTTCGTAGGAATCCTTGTTATATGGCTTATCGGAGTGGCTGCGGTTCTTGGCTATGCAGTGTTTAGCTACGTCAGGATATATCTAAAGACCAGAATATCCATTCGTTTTAGCTCAAGCGAAAGAGTGTTTGTGTGCGATGAAATTGATACACCTTTTATTTTTGGAATGTTTCGTCCGATAGTTTATCTGCCTTCAGGCCTTGACCATAAGACAATTGAAAATGTTCTTGCCCATGAGCTTGTGCATATTAAGAGATATGACCATATCAGGAAGCAATTAGGATATCTGATCGTGGCTATTCACTGGTTCAATCCACTTGTATGGCTGTCATATATTCTTTTTTGCAGAGATATTGAGCTTGCATGTGATGAGATGGTCATCAGCAATATGTCTGCAAGGCAGAAGAAATCCTATGCCAATTCACTTCTTTTATGCAGCACCAGGAAAAGGCTTGTAACAGTATATCCTATTGCATTTGGTGAAGTGGGAGTAGCCACAAGAGTAAGACAGATTCTTAACTATAAAAAGCCATCGTTCTATCTGATTCTGGTTCTTTTCATAGTTACAAGTACTCTTTTAACATGCTCTTTTACCAGGGCGGCTGATAAAGTTGTGATAGGGCCATACACTTTGCAAACTCTGAAAGACAATGCCGATAAAACTGAAAAGAAAACAGATAACAGTTCTGAATCGGTTAAGGTAAAAGAACCTGTTCATAGCGTCATTTTTACAGATGGGGATATTGAGGTCAAAACATCAAGCGATGGACTTGTGAACCTTCCATATACAGATTCAACCAAAAAAGAAATAACTAATCTTCCATATGTAGCAGGAAATGAGACAGTAGTAAAAGCAAAGGAGCATGAAAGCGAACAGACACTTGTAGATGTAAAGAAGACTGAGACTACTGTACATGTAAGTGAAGCAAATGACTCGGTAAGCGTGAATGTCAGCGGTAGTACAGCAAACGTTGAAGTTAAGAACAATAATGAAAACATTCATGTGGAAGCAGATGTTTCAAAGACTCTCGAAACTGTTGATAATACGTTAGGAACTGCAAACACCATAGTTAATGAAACAGTGAAAAATGTTGCACCGGAAGTAGTAACTGAAATAGTAAATGAAGTGACTAATGATGTAGTAGATGAAGCGATAAACGAAGTTGTGAATGATGTAGTAAATGAAGCCGTAAACGAAAATGTAAATGAAGCTGTAGAAGAAGTGTTAGATGAATCAGGAGATGTTGAAGAAGTCATTAATACTGCATTTAGTACAATTGACAGTATTAGTAGCTTGTTTGGAAGATAACAGGAGGCTATTATGTCTGAAAAAAGAAAAATGGCTGTCTGTGCAGCAGCCAGAGAGATAGGTATATCAGAAGGTGATATGTTAAATGTATACGTAACATATCAGACTGGCTTATATGAAGTTACATTTGCAACAGAGTGGATGACATACGATATGTTTATAGATGAAAATACCATGGAAGTATTAGGAATTGATTACAGACCAATTCCAATCAATTCACTGCTTGCCCAGCTCCCTGAAGCGGTGCAGGATGTGTCTTAATATTATTGCTCTCTCTTAAATAAGAAATAAACCATAGAGGCTGCCATAGATAGTGATACGCTCAATCACTTATGGCAGCCTCAAATCTTTATACGTATTCTTATTGCATTATCTGATCACAGTTATAGATATATTTTCAAGGTCTGCTTCTGAGAATTCAGCTCCATCTGCAGGAGTAGCAGAAAATCCAAAGGAAACGCTTGATGAGGGAGCAATGCTTCCGTTGTGACCGGCGTTTTCGATAACATAGTGGTTACCTTCGTGGCTTACGATAGTTGCATTCCAGATGTTTGTGATCTCATCTGCAAAGTCAAATTCCAGTGTCCATCCATCAAGAGATGAATCAGAGTTGTTTTCAATCTTTATTTCTCCATTGTATCCATAGCTCCATGCCTGTTTGGACAAAGATACGTTGACATTTTCAAGATCAACAGATTCTTCTTTTGATACAAGTGTTGATTCATTTATTGAAAGGTCTTCTTCTGAATTCTTTGTGGCAATAAGTCCAAAGGTGTAGCTTTCACCTGCAGCAAGATCTGTTTTCCATGATGGATGAGAAATCACGTAGCTGCCATTTTCAGAAGAAACAACTTCTGCGTTCCAAATCTGATCGATATTTCCGTCAAAATCAAAAGCTATTTTCCAGTTCTTTGCAGTAACGTCGGAGAGGTTTGTGACTGTTACATTGAGCTGAACCTGATCATTCCAGCCTGTTACAACTTCAGAGCTTACTTCAATATTTGCCTTAGGAGCTTCAATCTCAGAAAAGCTTGCCAGGAAGTTTACTTCTTCGGCTGTAAGGTCTGAAAGAGAAATAGTATCACCTGGTTGATACAGGTTTTCTGTTCCCTCCAGTACCCAACCATCAAAGTTATAGCCTTCCTTCACAGGAACTTCTGATGAAACAGTGATGCAGGAACTGTTTTCTATTGTATAAATGTTCTCATCAACCGGAACATTTGTCACATCGTCGTCTGCAAGATAGCTTACCTTGTAGTTATTAAGGGCGTAGTGGCAGAAGAGATGAGTTCCATTTGTGTGAGCAGCACTTGTTGAAAGATTACTTGTTCCAGCAGAACCTGTGTAGTGGATATAAACTGAATATGCAGTCTCGCCTGTTGCCTTTACTGTATAAGGTTTTAGGAAGAAATAGTCGATGCCTGTATAGTTTGAATAACCCTTTTTGTAATCTGCCCTTTCAAGATGGTATCCTGGAAAAACAGGAGCAAGATCAGTGACATATGTCACTTCATCACTTTGGATGTCAAAAGAAACGTTGCTTGAACTTCCAAGACTGGCTGCCTGCGATGTTAAGGTTGTGTTACATACAAGATCTGTTAAGGTGAAAGATTTGGTAACAACTTCTGTATCTTCTTCTGCATAAGAAATGAAAGATGCAGAGCTTACAGATGATGCCACACTTAAGAAGCCTGCCATAGAATAGGCAAGAATTCTTGTAACAAAACTTTTTTTCATTGAAATACCCCCAAAATATTATATTTTTATAACACTAATTCTATGAAAATTCGCCTAAGCATATCAATTCAGATATGATGCTTTTATATGCAAAAACAACCAGAAAATTGTTAATAAAATAAATAGGGTGTACAATATAGCGTAGATGCAGCATATATATTCAGGGGGACAATATGGAAAACGGCGGGGAGAAAACCAGTAATAGTTTTATGCTCAAAATCTGCGCTTTCATAGTTGATAAGCGCAATCTTTTCTTTCTTATTTATGCGATTCTGTGTATTTTCGCAGTTGTATCAAGAGGATGGGTTGGGGTAGAAAACCAACTGTCAGAATATTTGCCGGGAACGTCTGAGACAAGGCTTGGACTTGATCTGATGGCAGAGCAGTTTACCACATATGGCTCGACTAAAGTCATGGTTGCCAATGTTTCTTATGATCAGGCACTTATGATTCAAAAAGACCTTGAGGACATGGATGGTGTATTTTCAGCAGAGCTCGATGATACTGACAAACACTATAATAATGGCTCAGCTCTTTTTAATATAACCTTTGATTATGATGAAAAAGATGAAAAGTGCCTTGAACTTCTTGATGAGGTAAAAAATTACTTTACTAAATATGATTACTATCTTTCAACTACTCTTGGAGATACTCAGTCTGAGCTTATTGCAAAAGAGATGGATGTAATCTCAGTGATCGTTGTCTTTGTAGTGGTTGGAGTATTACTTCTTACGTCTCAGGCATATGCAGAGGTTCCGATACTTCTCCTTACCTTTGGAAGTGCTGCTTTGGTGCAGATGGGAACAAACTTCCTTCTTGGGACAATTTCTTTCGTGTCCAATTCTGTGACTATAGTTCTGCAGCTGGCTTTGTCTGTAGACTATGCTGTTATTTTCCTTAACAGATATAAAGAGGAACATGCTGAGCTTCCTTCAAGAGAAGCATGTATAATCGCCCTTTCCAAGTCTATTCCTGAGATATCAGGAAGTTCACTGACTACGATCGGCGGTCTTATTGCCATGCTGTTTATGCAGTTTGGAATAGGAAAAGATATGGGAATCGTTCTTATAAAGGCTATTATCTTAAGCCTTTTGTCTGTATTCCTTCTTATGCCGGGAATTATCATGGTATTTTCGGGTCTTATGGAAAAGACAAAGCACAAGAATTTCATTCCACAGATTCCATTTGTCGGTAAGTTTGCCTATGCCACAAGGTATGTAATAGCACCGGCTTTTGTAGTTGTGATCATAATCGCCAACAGAATCTCTTCAGGAACACCTTATGTATATGGCTATACAAAGATCACGCCGCCGCTTATCAACGAAGTTCAGGCAGCCCAGAACATGCAGGATGATAACTTCAGGTCAGACAATATGGTAGCTCTGGTATTTCCGTCAGGAGATTACGATACAGAAAAGCAGCTGATCGAAGATCTGTTGGATGATGAGAATGTTTCATCTATAACAGGCCTTGCCAACACTGAGGCCTTAAATGGATACACGCTTACTGAAAAGCTCACACCAAGACAGTTTTCAGAGCTTTTAAATATCGATTATGAGATAGCAGAACTCATATACACGGCCTATGCGGTTAATGATGAGGACTACGCCAAGGTTGTCAATGGTCTTGCCAATTATAAGGTTCCCCTTATTGACATGTTTATGTTTGTTTACAGGGAAGTAGAAGAAGGCTATGTGACATTGAGCGACGAGCTGATGGAAAAACTTGAAAATGCCAACAGGATGATGGAGTTCGCAAAAAAGCAGCTTCAGGGAGAAGACTACTCAAGAATACTTGTTTATCTGAATCTTCCACAGGAATCTGATGAGACCTTTGCTTTTCTTGATAAAATGCATACCTACGCTGAAAAATATTACGACGAGGATAAGATATATGTTGTTGGTGAGTCTGTCAGCCAGTATGACCTAAAGAAGTGCTTTTCAAGGGACAATATGGTCACTAGTGTCATATCAATACTTGCGGTTTTGGTGGTGCTTCTTTTCACCTTCAAATCAGCAGGTATGCCTGTTCTCCTTATTGCAGTTATTCAGGGGTGTATCTGGATCAACTTCTCAGTACCTGCCATAGAGCATGACAATTTGTTCTTCCTTGGATACCTGATCGTTAGTTCTATCCAGATGGGTGCCAACATCGACTACGCTATCGTTATCGCAGGCAGATACACAGAGCTCAGACAGACCATGGGTAAAAGAGATGCCATTATCGATACAATGAATCTTTCATTCCCTACTATCATTACATCAGGTACCATGCTTGCTGTTGCGGGAACCCTTATTGGTAAGATGACATCAGACTGCGCAATCTATGGAATTGGTAAGTGTCTTGGACGAGGAACAATTATCTCTATTCTTATTACAATGTTTGTGCTTCCGCAGATACTTCTTGTGGGAGATAAGGTAATTGAGCTTACAGCCTTTGTCATGAATGTTCCTCTTTCCACCAAACAAAGATCAGGAACTATGAGGATTGATGGTGCAATAAGAGGTCATATAGACGGTAATGTCACAGGTGTCATCCACGCGGTTGTCAAAGGCAATGTAAGTGCCTTTATAGAAAACGGAGATGTGACCATGATGGACGAAGAGCCATATGATACAAGTGCTAAGGAAAGCGATTTCTATTATTCAGAAGGGGAGGAAAACTAATATGAAAAAGAGATTATGTGCACTCCTTCTTGGAATAACTATTGCTTTTGCTATGCCGCTTTCAGCACTTGCAACAGAAGGAGAAATTGTTAAGACAGGTACCCAGGAAAGAGCTATTGAGAATGAAGTAGATGTAGATGAGGACATCAAGGAAGATATAGAGGCTGAAATATCAGAGGAAATAGAGGAGATAAGTATAAACTCTGTTGAAGATTTCCTGCAGTTTGCCGAGAACTGTAAACTTGATACCTGGTCTGTGAATAAAAGAGTTTCCTTAAATGCAGATATTTCACTTTTGGGAACAAACTTTGAAGGTGTTCCGACTTTTGCTGGAGAATTTCTGGGAAATGGCCATACAATAAGTGATTTTACGATTGGAAAAGACATCTCTCATGTGGGACTTTTTGTAACCCTTCAAAAAACAGGAAGCATAAGTGATCTTAAGGTCAAAGCTTCAATTCTGCCAAGCGGTGAAAATATCATAATTGGAGGAATTGTATCAGATAACAGCGGACTTATTAAGAATTGTGATTTTGAGGGCGTCATAACGGCCAATGACTATATAGGAGCAATTGCCGGAATCAACCAGCTGTCAGGCGATATCAAAGGGTGCACTTCAAAGGGATTTATCCATGGTGTTCACTATGTGGGTGGTATTGCCGGTGAGAACATGGGCAATATTTATGGCTGCACCAATGAGGCGTTGGTAAATACAACCAACGAAGACACTCAGATCACAATAGATTCAATGAGCACCCTCAACAAAGTGATATCACTTGTAAAGAATATTAACAACACTGCAGAGGATGCCAACGCAGATGTTACTGCATCTGACATTGGAGGAATTGCAGGTCTTTCTATAGGTATAATTGGAAGAAGTATCAATATTGGCGATGTGGGATATGAACATGTTGGTTACAATGTGGGAGGAATTGCAGGAAGACAGTCAGGGTATTTATATTACTGCACCAATAACGGCGATATACTTGGAAGAAAAGACGTGGGCGGAATTGTCGGACAGGCAGAGCCTTATGTCACTGTTGATTTAAGTTCTGATATCGCATACCAGCTCTCCGAAGCTATAGGAAAGCTCCATGATATAGTCACTGTGACTTTAAATGATACCAGGAATCAGTCCAATACTATATCTAACAGATTATCTGCAATTCAGCAGTTCACAGATGGAGCCATAAAAGACGTAAAGTATATTGCCCAGGGAACCATCGACTTTGCAAATGGTGTGTCAGGAGCAGCTACTGAAGCTTTTTCAAGGGTCGATTATGTTCTTGATGAATCCTCCAAGAAAGATGGCGCGCTTGATCAGGCAACCTATGCAGCAGAAGATCTTCACAGTTCTGCCGGGAGCCTTAAGGATACGGTAAAAGACTTGGATCTTGAACTGTACATGGATGATAACCAAAAAGAGCAGTATAACAATGCTTTGGATGTACTTGAAGGACTTTCAAGTCAATATGAATCGCTGTATGAGGCGAAATATTATGAGGAATACAATGAATATGTAAAAATCCACAGATCAGATGAAACAGAGGATCTTGTATATGTTTCAAGTGATGGTACGGAGCTTGAAAAAGATGCGAGAGACGGTACATGGAAGCACAGTACAGATGGCGCATTATTCCCGGTAAGCGATAGTGCAGATCCAAGGTATGAAGCGGATCAGGCTCTCAACCAGGCTGCTATGGAAGATGCTGCAGGGGAGGCAGACAGATATGCAAGGAGAAATTATCAGAGTCCTGTAACGGGAGAAAAAGGCGAGGATGCCTATATCGATGATCTTACGACCTCCAGTGCAACGGTTGCTGCCATAGCAGCTGATGCAACTTCGAAGATGACTGATGCCACAAGGGAAGATGCAGTTAAGGCCGTGAACTCTTTTGAACAGGCTACAGACCATCTAAAGGAGGCCGGTTTTGATACTAAGGCTATAATAAGTAATATAGCCGGAAGGGATAGTATAGCTCTTCCTCAGTTTAGCAGTGAATACAGAGCACGAACAACATCCTTTGTTGATAATATGCAGGGGATGAATGATAACTTTGGTCTTCTTAATTCGGAGATGAATAATGCTACAGGAGTTATAGTAGATGACCTGCAGGAAATGAACGACCAGTTCAATACTATTATGCTTTTGTTCTCCGATGCGGTTGATGGAGTGCTGGAGGCTGATTATACATCAAATTATGAAGATATTTCTTTTGACGAAGCTGAGAATTGTACTGATGCAACCATAGACTGGTGCATAAACTATGGTTCTGTAGAAGGTGATATCGATACTGCAGGTATTGCCGGAACTATGGCGATTGAGTACGATTTCGACAAGGAAAGCGATGCGACAGGCATCAAAGATTCCAGACTTAACAGCTCGTATCTGACAAAGTGCGTTCTGCGAAATAACAAGAACTATAGCGATGTAACAGGTGAAAAGAACTATGTTGGTGGAATCTGCGGACTTCAGGAGATGGGTACAGTTCTTAAATGCACCAATCTTGGGAATCTAAAGTCTAATTCAGGTCAGTATACAGGCGGAGTATGCGGCAGTTCTTTGTCCTACGTGGTCAGTTCAAATTCCATGGGAATTCTGTCAGGGGAGTCCTACGTTGGCGGAATAACCGGTGAGGGGCAGAATGTTAGCGATTGTCTGGCTTTGGTAAAAATAGAGGACGCTGAGAGCTTTTATGGTGCGGTTTCCGGTCATGTGGGCGACGATGGAGTTGTGAGGAACAACACGTTTATCAGCGATGACCTTGCTGGAATAGACAGGACAAGCCAGTCGCTAAAGGCGGAACCTGTTAGCTATAATGCGGCTGATCTGCCATATGATTTTAAAAATCTTACTATCTCTTTTATCCTTGAGGATGAAAATATAGATGGCGGTAAAAAGCTGGTGAAAAAAGTCAGCAAGCGCTTTGGCGAGAGCATGAGTCTTAATGACTATCCTGAGATAGAGCCAAAAGAAGGCTATTATGTTTCATGGGACCAGGACTGCATAGACAGCATAAAGACTGATGAAATTGTTACAGCATCTTATGTGAAGTACAGGACAACGATCTCTGAGGATACATCAGGTGATGAAGACGGCTTTTATCAGGCAGAAGTTTTAGTGGATGGACAATTCAAAGAAAATGATACGCTGACTGTAACTCACACCTTGTACTACGATGATAACAATTTTGAAAAGGTTGCCAATATAAAAGATCTGGTAAAGTATGAGACTATTGCTGTTGAGATTCCTGATGATGGGGCAAATATCCATGATGTAAGGATCAAACCTCTTGTAGATCTTGCAAAGAGCTTTAAAGATTATGATGTATATCTGGTTAAGGGTGAGGAGCAAACGCTTCTTGAGAAAAAGGGAAAACTGGGCAATTACAATATCTACGAGATAGAAGGCAATAGTATTACCCTTGATATAAAGTTCAATGGCGCCGAAAAAACGGTATATCTGGTTGTACTTGGAATTGTCGGAATCTTAGTTGGAATACTCCTGATAATTGTGCTGATAATAGTATTTGTAGTAAGACATGGCGGAAAGCTTCCGGGAATACTTAATAAGATCGGAGTCAAGATTTCTCAGAAAATAGAAAATAAAGAACAGATATTCTATGATGACAGCAATGAAAAAATCAATAAAGAGGACGAAAAAATAAACAAAAATGATTAAAATATAAACAATCAATAAAAGGGTTGCACAATCCCCAAGCAGTTTCTATAATTATAGATAGCTTGGGGGTTTGTTGCAATGGAGGATTAAACGGGGCTAACTAAAAAAAGAATTACTGGGGTATAAAATTATGAAGGAATTACTTAATGAAATCCTTATGGAAGACAAAACTTTAATTCACTTCCCTTTTGGCAATGGATTTTTTGATATATATAAATCTGTTGTCCTTTCGTGGGTGATTATAGGTTTTGTCTTTATTTTTATTCTGATCATGACAAGTAATCTTAAAGTGCATAATATTTCCAAGAGGCAGGCGGCAGTTGAGGCCTTTGTTCTTTGGATAAGAGGTGCAGTTAAGGGAATGCTTGGCGAAGAAGGAGAGAGGTACGTAGATTATATTGCGACAGTGCTTATCTTTATTGCATGCTCCAATATGGTCGGACTTTTTGGCCTTACACCTCCCACTATGGATCTTACAGTGACCATAGCTTTGTCGGTTATGAGCATTGTGCTTGTAGAGGCAGCAGGTCTTCGCAAGAAAGGTCCCAAGAAGTGGCTTAAAGGATTTGCGGAGCCTATGCCGGTAATAACACCGATGAATGTTTTAGAGCTCCTTATCAGGCCGCTTTCTCTGTGTATGCGACTTTTTGGTAACATCTTGGGTGCTACAGTAATCATGGAACTTATCAAGTTCGTAGTACCGGTTATCTTCCCGGCACTACTTAGCTTGTACTTCGATATATTCGATGGATGTATACAGGCTTATGTTTTTGCATTTTTGACATCACTCTATATTAAAGAAGCAGTGGAATAATATTTACACAAAAAGGAGGAATTATAATGAGTTTAACAGCGATTGGAGCAGGCATTGCCGCATTTACAGGAATTGGAGCAGGTCTTGGTATCGGTCTTGCTACCTCAAAGGCAACGGATGCTGTTGCCCGTCAGCCTGAAGCAGATGGCAAGATCATGAAACTTTTACTTCTCGGTTGCGCTCTTGCAGAGGCAACAGCTATTTATGGTTTCGTAGTAGCTATCATGATCATTCTTTTCTCATAAGAGAAGATAATTCTAGACGTGTAAAGGGGATACAAAGTGTTAACAACCAGTATTGTAAACATAGCATGTACTATATTTAATCTTCTCATTCTGTATTTCTTGTTCAGGAAATTTCTTTTTGGGAGAGTGGACAAGGTTCTGATGCAGAGAAGAGAAGAAGTGGATACTGCCACCAAAGCTGCTGATGAGGCCACAAAGTCTGCTATTGCCACCAAGAGAGAGTATGAAAAGAAAATCGAGATGGCTGATGAAGAAAAAGAGCAGATTCTTGCAGACATCAAGAAGCAGGGCTATGACGAGTATGAAAAGATCGTAAGTGAAGCCAAGAAAAAAGGTGAGCAGATCATAGTTGAAGCGAGACACAACGCAGAAGTTGAGAACGAGCGTGCAAAAGAAGCTTATGCAGCTCAGCTCACTGATATGGTTGTGGATGCCGCTTCTAAAATTGCTGCGACAAAACACAGCAAAGAAGATGATATGGAACTGTATGAGAAATTTATAAGTGAAGCTGGAGCAAATAATGAGTGAAACTTTAAAAGCAAAACTGCGCTATGCAAGTACTCCTCCAAGTTCAGAGCAGATTGAAAAGATCAAGAAAATTCTTGAAAAGAAGTTCGATGACGCAGTAATCGAAGTTGAGACAATAGAGGATCCTTCTATAGGAGGCGGCTTTGTTGTATCCTGCAAGAACTTTGAATACGACTGGTCTGATGCCGGCAGAGCAAAGCAGCTCCGCGCAGAACTTAATAACCTTAGCAAGAAAACTGAAGAACACGATACAGGCAGGATCATATCCATGCTTGGAAATAAGGTCGTGGACTTTAAGCTTCAGGTCGAGGACAGGGAAGTAGGAACAGTTACCTGGGTTGGTGATGGCATCGCCAATGTAGATGGTATTGAGCATGCATTTTATGGCGAAATCATTGAGTTTGAAGATGGTACAAGAGGAATGGCACAGGATATCAGAAGTGACCATATCGGTTGTATCCTCTTTGGTAACGACACAGGAATAAGACAGGGTACAAGAGCTGTCAGAACCTACAAGGAAGCCGGAATACCTGTTGGTGAGGCTTTTATTGGAAGAGTTGTTGATGCACTTGGATCTCCTGTTGATGGACTTGGTGAAATAAAAGAAACCGAGTACAGACCTGTGGAGCAGCCTGCACCTGGTATTGTTGAGAGACAGTCAGTAAACGAGCCCATGGAAACAGGTATTTTGTCTATAGATACCATGTTCCCGATAGGAAGAGGACAGAGAGAGCTGATCATCGGCGACAGACAGACCGGTAAAACTTCTATAGCTCTTGATGCGATCATAAACCAGAAGGGCAAAGATGTAATTTGTATATATGTGGCTATAGGTCAGAAGGCATCTACTGTTGCCAAACTTGTTCAGACCCTTAAAAAGACAGGGGCAATGGACTATACAATAGTAGTGAGTTCAACAGCTTCTGATATGGCACCACTTCAGTATATCGCTCCTTATTCAGGAACGGCTATGGCAGAGTTCTTTTTACATGATGGAAAGGATGTACTGATCGTATATGATGATCTTTCCAAGCATGCGGTAGCATACAGAGCACTTTCTCTTCTTCTTGAGAGATCACCCGGAAGAGAAGCTTATCCTGGAGATGTATTCTACTTGCATTCAAGACTTTTGGAGAGATCATGTAAGCTTTCATCAGAACTTGGTGGCGGTTCTATCACAGCACTTCCAATAATTGAGACACTTGGAGGCGACGTTTCTGCCTATATTCCTACCAATGTTATCTCAATTACTGATGGACAGATATTCCTTGAAAGCGATCTTTTCTTTGAGGGTATGAGACCTGCTGTAAATGTAGGACTTTCTGTTTCCCGTGTAGGTAGTGCTGCTCAGACTAAGGCAATGAAGAAATCTGCCGGAAGTATAAGAGTGGACCTTGCACAGTACAGGGAAATGGCTGTGTTCACACAGTTTAGTTCAGACCTTGATGAAACTACCAAGAATCAGCTACGTCATGGAAGCGTTCTTATGGAACTCTTAAAACAGCCTCTTGAGCATCCTCTTAAGATGCATGAGCAGGTTATCATCCTTGTGGCAGCCAATGCCGGAAGGCTTGATATGGTACCTGTTAAGCAGGTAAGGGACTATAAAGAAAAACTCCTTAACTATTTCAATACTGAGCAGGGTGATATCTGTGAAGAACTTGAAAAGAGCGGAGAACTTTCGGACCAGCTTAAAAAGAGAATTCTTGATAGTGTTGATGCGTTTAATGATGTTGAAAACAAACAGCTTAAGGAAGAAATAGAGATAGCTCATGGCAACAATTAAGGAAATAAGGGACCGAATTGATTCGGTAAATGATACCCGGAAAATTACAAATGCTATGTACCTGATCTCGTCGACCAAGCTTCGAAAAGCAAAAAAGATGCTTGAAGATACAGAACCATTCTTTTTTGCTACGAGGGCAATGATCTCCAGAGTAGTAAGGCATCTCCCGGAGGGAGTTGAAAATATCTTTCTGGAGACCTGGCAGGATATCCCTGAAAAAGAAAGAAGAAGGGGATATATCATTTTTACAGATGACAAGGGACTTGCCGGTGCCTATAACCACAATGTTCTGAAGCTTGCCGAAGAGCATATTCTGACTGATGGTGACAAATGGAAGCTCTTTGTTATTGGTGAAGTTGGAAGGTTCCATTTTGCATCCAAGAATATGAATATAGAGGAATCCTTTATGTTCACTTCCCAGAATCCTACTCTTCACAGAGCCAGAAAGATTGCGGCAGAGATCCTTGATTACTATTATGAGAGAAAGCTTGATGAGATCTATGTGGTCTACACTACCGTTCAGGGCAATGTATGTGAGACCAGATTTGAGAAATTGCTTCCTCTTGATATCATTACAGATATCAGAAAGCAGCCGCTCCCACCGGGAGTAATGCGGGAAGAATTCCTAATGGATCCAAGTCCGTCGGCAATTTTGGACAATATTGTTCCAAATTATATTACCGGATTTATATATGGAGCGCTTGTTGAAGCCTTTTGTTCAGTTCAAAGCGCCAGAATGATGGCTATGGATTCAGCAAATAAGAATGCTGAGAAGATGATAAGTAATCTCAAACGCACCTATAACAGACAAAGGCAGGCACTGATAACTCAGGAAATAACAGAGGTTGTCAGTGGCGCCAAGGCTCTTAAACAGAGCAAAGAAGCAAAGAAAAAAAGGAGCAAATCTTGAAAAACGGTAAGATTTTGCAGGTCATGGGGCCTGTAGTGGATGTAAAATTTGAAGACAGTGATCT
This sequence comes from Butyrivibrio sp. Su6, assembly GCF_900108105.1. Taxonomy (GTDB): domain Bacteria; phylum Bacillota; class Clostridia; order Lachnospirales; family Lachnospiraceae; genus Butyrivibrio. Next base: position 39,767 of record NZ_FNUR01000010.1, read on the forward strand.
TCCATATATCAGTGATGCTCTCGAGGTTTATGTAGAAGACAAAAAACGTGTCATGGAGGTTTCACAGCACATAGGAGAGGATACAGTCCGTTGTATCATGCTTTCTCCTAGTGAGGGACTATGTAAGGATATGCCTGTATACTGTACAGGTGGTCCAATAAGTGTTCCTGTTGGAGATAAGGTCCTTGGACGACTTTTCAATGTACTTGGAGAGACAATCGATCACAAGGAAGAGCTTGAAACTCCTGAAAAATGGCAGATTCACAGAGATCCGCCAAAGCTTGTTGATCAGAGTCCGGTAGTAGAGATTCTTGAGACGGGAATAAAAGTTATTGATCTTCTTGCGCCATATGCTAAGGGCGGAAAGATAGGTCTGTTTGGTGGAGCCGGTGTAGGAAAGACCGTTCTTATTCAGGAACTTATCCAGAATATCGCTACAGAGCACGGTGGATATTCCATTTTCACCGGAGTTGGAGAGCGTTCTAGAGAGGGTAATGATCTTTGGTCAGAAATGAGTGAGTCTGGCGTTATTGAAAAGACTGCCCTTGTGTTTGGACAGATGAATGAGCCGCCGGGAGCTCGTATGAGAGTAGCTGAGACTGGACTTACAATGGCTGAGTATTTCAGAGATGTAGGTCATCAGGACGTGCTTTTATTCATTGATAATATTTTTAGATTTGTTCAGGCAGGATCTGAGGTTTCTTCACTACTTGGAAGAATGCCTTCAGCGGTAGGTTATCAGCCAACTCTTGCTACTGATCTGGGTTCTCTTCAGGAGAGGATCACATCAACAAGATTTGGTTCTGTTACATCTGTTCAGGCTGTATATGTTCCTGCAGATGACCTTACAGACCCGGCACCTGCAACAACATTCGCACATTTGGATGCCACAACAGTTCTTTCTCGTAAGATTGTTGAACAGGGTATCTATCCGGCTGTTGATCCTCTTGAATCTTCAAGCCGTATCCTTGAAGAAGATATTGTAGGAAGAGAGCATTACGAAACGGCTCTCAGAGTGCAGGAAATACTTCAGAAGTACAAAGAGCTTCAGGATATTATCGCTATCCTCGGAATGGAAGAGCTTAGTGATGAGGATAAGATTACAGTTTACAGAGCACGTAAGATACAGAGATTCCTTTCACAGCCATTCCATGTGGCAGAGCAGTTTACAGGATTAAAGGGTAAGTTTGTGCCTTTGGCAGAGACAATAAAGGGATTTAGAGCTATTATAGAAGGCGATATGGATAAGTATCCGGAAGCAGCATTCTTTAATGTTGGATCTATTGATGAAGTTGTTGAAAAAGCAAAACAGATCGAGGCATGAGTATGAGTGAGGAAAGGGTAGCTACCTTTGGCCTTCAGGTCATTTCCGTAAACGGAATATTTTATGATGATAAGGCAGAAGAGATCATTCTTCCTTGTGATGATGGGGAGCTTGCGGTTTTGGCAGGCCATGAGGAGATGATCCTTGCTCTTTCTGACGGTATAATCAAGATAAAAAAGCCGGGTGGCGAATGGACCGTTGGAGTAGTAAGCCTTGGCTCTGTTCAGGTTGCCAATAACAGATGCATTGTCATTGTAAATACTGTTGAAAGACCTGAGGATATTGATAAGAGAAGAGCGCAGGAAGCTTACGAATATGCTAAGGAGCACCTGCTGCAGAAACAGTCGATCAAGGAATTTAAGAAGTCTCAGGCAGGACTTGCAAGAGCCCTTACAAGATTGTCAGCTGTTTCTAAGTATAAAGATTAATTTAAATGGGGAGTAGGAAGTGTGAAAAAAGTAAGGACACTCCTTTTGAGTGCCCTGGTTGTAGGTATGGTTTTAACCGGGTGTCAGAAGGAAACAAATGACGAACTTGAAAGCTATAAGGAGAGCATGGACTCTTTTTATAATAAGCTTTCTTATTTTGATGAATCAATCAATGGCATCGATCCTAATTCTGATGAGGCTGTATCACAGCTTTTAGGATATTTGGATGAGATGAATGAAGAGTATAAGAAAATGTCAGAGCTTACAATTCCTGAGGAGTTTTCAGGAATATCAGATATTGCAGTTGAAGCTGCTGACTACATGGAAATGGCCGATCAGTTTTATCATGAGGCCTATGATAATGAGTTCGATGGTGACAGCGAGTCGCTTGCTAGTCAGTATTACCAGAGAGCCAATAGCAGAGTACTGGTTATGTTACAGGTTCTTCATGGCGAAGTTCCAACGGGAGAGGGCGTTACAGTAACGACACAGGATTCTATACAATTCTCTACGATAGGAACGAGCACAGAAGAATAATGAATACATTTATATATTTAGTAAAATTTATCGCATCAATGGGAGTGATCATAGGTCACACCAGATTTCCGGGGACTTTTGGTTTTGTTTGGGACGCTATCAGCAGATATATATGTCCTTTCTTTTTTGCCATATCAGGAAGATTTCTCATACCCTATAGTATGAGAAATACTGAAGATATCAGAAAAAGAGTTGGCAAGGCCATCAGAAAACTCTTAAAGACCACTGGGGTAGTTTATTTAATCTATCTGGTCTATTCACTTTTATTCCATTTAAAAAATGGCATTGGTTTTGGAGAGTGGTTTACTTCCAAATTCAATCTTTCTGAAGCCAGATGGTTCTTTTTGTTTAATTCCGGCAAGTTTATCTATGACGGATCTTATACTTTTGACCATCTGTGGTATTTGTTTGCCCTTTTTTATGTATTTGGGCTCATTTACATATTTGCGCCTGTTCTTAGAAAATGGTACAAATTTCTTGTAGTGATCCTTTTAGCAGGGCTCTATTTTGGAGAACTGCTTCAGACTTTTTATCCTATAAGACCTTTTGATATCAGCATAACTACCTGGTATGTGCTCAGAAACTGGCTTTTTGAGGGTATGCCTTATGTTCTTATAGGAATCTGGTTTTCGGATTACATTGGCAAATTAAAAGAAGACCTTTCTGAGAATGAATATAGGATCCGCAGCAAAAAATGGATTATTCCGGGATTTTTAGGTATACTTGCAGGAATGGTAATCTCCAGCGCCGAGTTCCTTCTTCTTGGGAAAAAAGAATGTCCTTTCGGAGCGCTTTTAATGGTACTTGGAATACTCTTTTTATCAGAGACAGGCATTGGCGGTGGCAAGTACCTTTGGAAGATAGGAAAAGAAGGATCATCAAATATTTATTTCTATCATGTTTTAGTGATCTGTCTTGTGGATCAGCTTTCTTACTATGGAGTGTTACCGGATATTTCCATGGGAGCAAAGCCTTTTGTGATAATGGCTCTGTGCCTTTTGTTTATATGGTTTATACCAAGGACTATCAAAAAATACAGCTGCAGGAAAACAAAAATATAAAAGGTTGAGCGGTATGAAAAGAGAAGAGTTTTTAGAAAAGTTTAAGGGAAAAGTAGTTTTTTTGGATGGGGCAACAGGTACGAATCTGATGAAGGCAGGAATGCCTGCCGGCGTGTGCCCGGAGAAATGGATCCTTGAGCATAAAGATGTGATGTTTAAACTTCAGAGAAGCTATGTTGATGCAGGGGCGGATATAATCTATGCCCCTACTTTTACAGGCAACAGGATAAAGCTCTCTGACTACGGTCTTGAGGACAGCATAAAAGAGATAAATACTGAGCTTGTAGAACTTGCCAAAAAGGCTGCAGATGGCAGAGCACTGGTGGCAGGTGATATTACCATGACCGGAAAGCAGCTAAAGCCTATCGGAGATTTAAGCTTTGAAGAGCTTGTAAATACATATAAGGAACAGATAAGTATCCTTGAAAAAGCAGGGTGCGACGTGATCATTGTCGAGACCATGATGAGTCTTCAGGAATGCAGAGCAGCTCTTATTGCCGCCAAGGAAATCTCTGATATTGCAGTAATGGTAACTCTTACCTTTGAGGCTGACGGAAGGACTCTTTACGGATCTGATGCTTCTGCAAGTGCCATTACGTTAGAGGCACTTGGAGCATGTGCTATTGGTGCGAACTGCTCCACAGGCCCTGATAAGATGGAAGAACTTATAAGGAATATGGCTTCTGTTACAGGCGTTCCTATAATTGCAAAGCCCAACGCGGGGCTCCCTTCTGTTGATGAAAATGGAAATACTGAGTATGACATGGATGAGTCTACTTTTGTTAAGGAGATGAAAAGACTTCTTGATGCGGGCGCCAGCGTTATCGGAGGATGCTGCGGTACAACTCCTGCTTTTATAAAGGCTTTAAAAGAAAACTATTCAGACTATATACCGGAAAATGATATACCAAGGAAAATGGTTGGAAGAAGGTATCTTTCATCAGAAAGACAGAGCCTTTCCTTTGGACTTGACGAAAACTTCATGATCGTGGGAGAAAGGATAAATCCCACAGGTAAAAAGAAATTACAGGCACTTCTTCGTGAAGGGGATCTTTCCATGGTTTCTGAATTTGCAAGAAGCCAGGAGCAGGAAGGTGCATCTATCCTCGACATCAATGTGGGCATGAGCGGAATTGATGAAAAAGAGATGATGCTTGAGGTGCTTGAGGAAGTTATGTCTCAGACTGATCTTCCTCTTTGCATAGATACCAGCAGTGCCGAGGTTATGGAGGCAGCCCTGAGGATTTACCCGGGAAGAGCTCTTATGAACTCCATCTCTTTGGAAAAAGGAAAAGCAGAACAGTTCCTGCCGCTTGCAAAAAAGTATGGCGCTATGTTTATTCTTTTACCTCTAAGTCCGGAGGGACTTCCTAAGACAACTGAGGAAAAGATAGGGAATATAAAAGAACTGTCCAAAATGGCTTACGATATGGGAATGAACCTTGAAGATATCGTGGTTGATGGACTTGTGGCTACTGTTGGAGCTGACAGGGAAGCTGCCATAAAGACCTTGGATACCATAAGTTTTTGTCATGAGAACGGATATGCCACGGTTTGCGGACTCTCCAATATTTCTTTTGGACTTCCTGAGAGAATGAATGTAAATACCGCCTTTTTGACTATGGCTATTTCAAGAGGGCTTACTATGGCTATCGCCAATCCGTCCCAGGAAATGCTTGTAAATGCGGCTTTTGCATCAGATCTTTTGCGCAATAAAGAAGGTGCTGACATCAGATATATTGAGAGAATGCAGCGCATAGCAGAAGCAAAAGAGGATAAAAACGCTACAGAAACCAGCGCTGCAAAAATGGATAAATCAGCGTCTACAAATAATGATGATATTCTTGCTATAATAAAGGCAGATGTCTTAAAAGGATCAAAAAGAACTATCGTAAAAGATACACAGACCGCGCTTGATAGAGGAATAGAGCCAAGGGTTATCCTTGATGAGGTTTTGATGCCAGCCATAAACGAAGTTGGAGATCTTTTTGATAAGGGAAAGTTCTTCCTTCCACAGCTGATATCAGGGGCTGAGGCCATGAAACTTTCAATAGGAATTTTGGAACCGCTTTTAAAGGGCGATGAAGCCACAGGGAAAAAGCTCCCTTCAGTTGTTATAGCAACTGTTCATGGTGACATTCACGATATCGGCAAAAATCTCGTGGCACTGATGCTCAAAAATTATGGTTTTAATGTTATTGACCTTGGAAAAGATGTACCAAAGGAAACAATAATAAACGCAGCCAGGGAGAACGATGCCAGCATTATAGCTCTTTCTGCACTTATGACTACAACCATGAAAGAAATGAAAAATGTGGTGGATCTTGCTCATGAGGAGGGACTTGACTCCAAGATCATAATCGGCGGAGCAGTGGTGACAGAGGATTACGCCCAGGAGATAGGAGCGGATGGCTATTCATCAGATGCAGCCGATGCTGTCAGGGTGGTTAAACAGATTCTTAATATCGAAGACAATCAGTGATAAAAAGTATTTGAGGAGCGTTGTATGATTGGAGCTGAAGCAATAGTTAAATGCCTGTTACAGGAAAAAACAGAAGTCATCTTTGGTTATTCAGGAGTTGCAATTGACCCCTTTTGGAATGAAATGCTAAAGACTGATATAAAGAGGGTTTTGATAAGAACAGAGCAGAATGCTGCTCACTGTGCCAGCGGATATGCACGAATAAGCGGCAAAGTCGGAGTGTGTGCCGTAACTTCAGGCCCCGGCGCTACAAACCTTATTACAGGTATCGCTACAGCATATGCTGACTCTATTCCGCTTGTTGCTATTACCGGACAGGTAAATAGCGATATGATCGGAAGTGATGTTTTCCAGGAGGCAGATATCACAGGTGCTGTGGAATCTTTTGTTAAGTACAGCTATCTTGTAAGGGATGTAAATGATATCCCAAGGATATTCAAGGAGGCCTTCTATATTGCAAACAGCGGAAGAAGAGGACCGGTTCTTATTGATATTCCTTTTGATGTTCAGACTGCAGAGTTTTCAGGGAAGTTTTCATATCCTGAAACAATCTCCATGCGCTCATATAAGCCAACTGTAAAGGGCAATATTGTTCAGATCAGAAAAGTCATAAAAGAGGTAGAGAAGGCAAAGAGACCTATCATCTGTGTGGGAGGCGGTGTCCACTTAAGCGGAGCTACCAGCGAAATCGTTAAGTTCGCTGAGCTTAATAAAGTTCCGGTTGTATCTACCATGATGGGCATTGGTGTTATGCCAACAGAGCACCCTCTTTATTTTGGAATGGTTGGAAACAACGGGGCTCCTTATGCTAACAGAGCTATGAATGAGTCAGATCTTCTTTTGATGGTTGGCGCAAGAGTTGCGGACCGTGCAGTAAACAGGCCTGATCTTATTACTGAGAATAAGGTTATGGTACACATAGATGTTGACCCTGCTGAAATAGGCAAAAACGTTGGACCGACAATTCCTCTTGTAGGTGATATAAAGCATATTTTTGCAGATTTCCTTGAGCAGGATGATCATGCAGATGATCATGATGAGTGGGTTGATCTCCTTAAAAAATATAAAGAGGATATGCATGTAGATAGAAAACCTGCAGGGGAAGGCTTTGTTGATCCGGAAATTTTTATAAATAAGCTTTCAGAAGAGGTCAGCAGAGACTGTGTTTATGTAGCAGATGTAGGCCAGAATCAGATGTGGTCCTGCTCATACTTTAAGGTGCGCGACGGCAGATTTTTGACTTCGGGCGGCATGGGAACTATGGGATATTCAATTCCTGCGGCCATGGGAGCCAAGCTTGCTGACTCTAAAAAGCAGGTTTTAGCTGTTATTGGTGATGGGGCGTTCCAAATGTCAATGATGGAGCTCGCTACAATGCGCCAGTACAATATTCCTGTTAAGATAATCGTTATGAAAAACGGATATCTTGGTATGGTAAGAGAACATCAGCATTTTACTTATGATGATCATTATTCAATGGTAGAGCTTTCCGGTGATCCGGATTTGTCACTTATTGCTGGGGCTTATGGAATGGAATATGTGAAGGTCGACGGAAAAAGCGACCTTGATGCAAACCTGAAAGAGTTTTTGAAGGATGATAAGTCCGGTCTTATGGAAGTAATTGTTGATCCTATGGCACTTACCAGATAAGGAATGGGGAAAGGTAGCTTAACATGAAAAGAATATATTCAGTTCTTGTAGAAAACAGGGCAGGTGTACTTTCTAAAGTGGCAGGTCTTTTTTCAAGAAGAAATTTCAATATTGATTCGCTTGTTGTTGGTGAAACTGCAGATAGAAGCGTTTCCTGTATGACTATTGTATCAACAGGCGATGAACGAACTATTGAACAGATAGAAAAGCAGCTCAATAAAAAGATTGATGTTATCAAGGTTAAGACTTTTAAGGAGAGCATGAGTATAAATAGAGAACTTATGCTTATCAAAGTTAAGTACAACAGGGATAACAGAAGAGATATCATGGAGAACTGCCAGATCATGGGCGCTTCTATAGTTGATATGTCCAAAAATATGATGGTAATACAGATATGTGATACATCAGAGAGAATTGAGCTGTTTATTGAGATGCTTAAGAGCGTGAGCATAGTTGAAATAGCGCGAACAGGGACAGTTGCTCTTACGAAATGCAAGGAACAGTAAAGCTTTAGGGCTTTACTGTTTTTTTATAATGATTTAACTAGTGTTTAATTCAAAACGACAAGCCGATAATGTATACTTTGTATACACGCTAACCACCTTAGTTTAAAAGGAGAATCGTTATGAAGAAGATAAGAGTAAGTTTGGCTATTATGCTTGTTGCTACTATGCTTATTGGAGTTTATACCACAGCTTTTGCATCTGGCTCTGTTAATGGTATTGTTGTCGGTAAAGAGTATTCTGCAACTTTTGATGATGGAAATATGTATCTTCTTGTTGAAGTTACAAATACAAATGGGGTAGATACAGCAGTTTCAATGGATGCTATTTCTATTGATGCAAGTGGTAATGCAATTGAAGCAAACGCTGAGGATGATGTATTTATATTGGCTCCAGGCGAAATATATATGCTTGTAGGAGTATTCCCAAATTCAGCATCAGCAACAAACTATGACTATGACCTTTTCGTAAATACTAAACTTGGAACATATGGAGTACAAGCTGCAGGTAATGACCTTGATACCAAAGGCTATGATGCAGGAAATGGAAATGTAGAAATATATGTTACAAATAAAGGCAGTGAAGCTGTATCCGGAGAGGCTGTAGTTGTGTATTACTATAAGGGCCAGATAGTCGATTTTGGAGAATGCGGTCTTTATAACACAGGAGGCGCGCTTAAGCCTGGTGAAACAATGACTGCCAAATTCTATACAAAACAGGCCTATGATTCATTTGAATACTATGTTGCAGGTATGAAGTAATACCAGAAATACCAGAATAACAGATTATTTTATAGATGGCTTTTCGCTTCCTGAGAAGGTGCGAGAGGCCATCTTTTTTGGTGTTCAAAGTCTTGAAGTGTTGCATATAACAATGCTTTCGCTTTGTATATGCGTAAGTGAGGTAGAAGTTAGGGGGTAGACAGGGGGCAGACATTGCCCCTGTTATTCTATGTATAAGCTTAAGAAATTGGTAAATGCTTGGCTCCGTACGCCACCATTGACTGAACCTGAGGAAAACGCCTTTATCTGCGAGCCGACGGTGAGGATGATGGGAACAGTAGATTATCTCGCACCGTCGGATTCAGCATTGTAGCGTTTCCCTCAGAACCCGTCAATGGCAAGCACCTTCGGTGTGGCTGTAATCTAATGCCTCAGGCTCTGAATCCAGGAACAGTAGGGGTGGCTTCTTTCAAGAGTGTGCAGGCTATCTGCTCATTTCACTGTGACAATTCATTATGATCTGCATGGATATTACCAAAAACATGACCTAATTAGCATTTTTCACTTGCCTAGGTCATGATTTTTGTCATGATATTGCCTTGTTATTACAGAATTCATGACCTAAACAGCATTTTTCTTTTATCTAGGGGTCATATTTTTTGTCGTGATATTGCTAAAGTACTACAAAATTCATGACCTATTCTGTATTTTTCATTTATTTAGGTCATATTTTTTATCGTGATAATGCTTAAACTGCTACAAAATTCATGACCTATTTTGTATTTTTCTTTTACTTAGGTCATGTTTCTAGTCATGATAGGTATTATCAAAGTGGATTTCGATAGAAATGGTCAGGTTTTATCCTATATCTCAGAAAATCGCTGTTACAAAATCATTCCTTCCGTATAACGATCCATATAATAGAAAAAATATCGTTTTGGGCATATAGCGCTTTGTAAAGCTTCCAGCCACCTCTGATTCTTTACTATTTTGGGTATATAGCAGCTTTTTGCGAGGTCAGCCACCCCTCATGAAAATTCAACTGGGCATATAGGCCGATTTCAAGACTCGAGCCACCTGTTAAAAGGTGGCTGCGAACGGATAATTACCGTATATGCCCAATTGCCTACGATAAAAGCTATAATGCGTGGTGGCTGAAAGCCTGAAATCAGGCTATGAGCCCAAAACCGGTTAATTGCAGGTGGCTGAGCTATTGAAAACGAGCTATATGCCCAAAACAGCAGCTCGCTCTCATTGGGAGCCGAGGGAATAAAGCCTTATACGTTCTAGAAGTATCAACAGCTACTGTTCTCGGAATTGGATTCCGAGGCACCTTACCCCAGCCACACCGAAGGTGCTTGACATTGACGGGTTCTGGGGAAAACGCTAAAATGCTGAATTCGACGGTGCGAGAAAATCTACTGTTCCCATCATCCTCACCGTCGGCAGAGCCTGCAGGGCGGTTTCCTCAGGTTCAGTCAATGGTGGCGTACGTAGCCGCAATCTAAATTTTTATAGAGAGTTAGAAAAGTCAGTTACGCTTATACAAAGAGAGAGTATTATGCCATTAGTATAACTCACGAAGTAAAAAGTTTTACCTTCGATAAATTTTTTTGTTTATAATAACCTCAATATAAAAAACGATTGCAAAAAATACTTTAATACTGTAAAATAGTGCAAGTTTAAAGTCTAAAAGAAAAAGTTGTTGACGTGGTACACTAGAGGAGTATAATTTGTTATTATCGGTTCAAAAATCGAAGCCGGTATTCTTAAAAGCATAAAGTAAGACTTAAAAAGGAGCACAAAATGCAAAAAAAAGTCTTTCAATTACTGGTTGATAATAATCCGGGAACTCTTTCCAGGATATCAGGTCTTTTTTCCAGGCGAGGATATAACATTGAAAGTATAACTGCAGGAACCACTGCAGATCCAAGGTTTACGAGGATTACCATTGTTGCATCTGGCGACGATGTGATTCTTGAGCAGATTGAAAAGCAGGTTAGTAAGCTGGTTGATGTAAGAGATATTCATGAGCTTTTACCTAAGGATAGTGTATATAGAGAGCTCGCTCTTGTTAAGGTAAGGGCAGAGGCGGACAAGAGACAGAGTATTCTTGCTACTGCCAATATTTTCAGAGGCAACATTGTTGATGTCAGCATTGATTCAGTGATTATAGAGATAACAGGTAGCCAGTCCAAAGTTGATGCTTTCCTTAAGTTACTTGAAGGCTACGAGATCCTTGAACTTGCCCGCACCGGTATTGCAGGTCTTGGCAGGGGAACAGATAAGGTTATTTTCTTTGATGAATAAGTTGTTTATTCAATTTTTTATATAGTAGGAGGAAAAATTAATGTCACAGGATGCACGTATTTTTTACCAGGAAGATTGTAATCTATCTTTACTTGAGGGAAAGACAATTGCTATTATTGGCTATGGCTCACAGGGACATGCCCATGCTCTTAACCTTAAGGATTCAGGATGCAACGTAATCATTGGACTTTACGAGGGCTCAAAGAGTAAGGCAAAAGCTGAGGCACAGGGACTTAAAGTATATAACACAGCAGAAGCAGCTAAGATGGCTGATATCATCATGATCCTTATCAACGATGAGAAACAGGCTAAGATGTACAAAGAGGACATTGAGCCAAACCTTCAGCCAGGCAACATGCTTATGTTCGCTCATGGATTTAACGTTCACTTTGGACTTATCAAGGCACCTAAGGATGTTGATGTTGCTATGATCGCACCTAAGGCTCCTGGACATACAGTTCGTTCTGAGTACCAGGCTGGAAAGGGAACACCTTGTCTTGTAGCTGTTGAGCAGGATGCTACAGGTAAGGCACTTGATCTTGCACTTGCATATGGCGCTGGAATCGGTGGAGCAAGAGCTGGTCTTTTAGAGACAACATTCAGAACAGAGACAGAGACAGACCTCTTTGGTGAGCAGGCAGTTCTTTGTGGTGGTGTTTGTGCACTTATGCAGGCTGGTTTCGATACACTTGTTGAGGCTGGTTATGATCCAAGAAATGCATACTTCGAGTGTGTTCACGAGATGAAGCTTATCGTTGACCTTATCTATCAGTCAGGCTTTGCAGGAATGAGATATTCTATTTCTAACACAGCTGAGTATGGTGACTATGTAACAGGACCTAAGCTCATCACAGATGAGACAAAGAAGACAATGAAGAAGATTCTTTCTGATATCCAGGATGGAACATTTGCTAAAGAATTCCTTCTTGATATGTCTGAAGCTGGCGGACAGGTACATTTCCAGGCTATGAGAAAGCTTCATGCTGAGCACCCATCAGAGAAGATCGGTGAAGAGATCAGAAAGCTCTACAGCTGGAACAACGAGTCAGACAAGCTCATCAACAACTAAACTGCAAACGGACCTTGGGGACGGGGTTAGGGGTCCATTTAATTGAAAATGTTCATAAATTAGACTATGATAGAAAGGGTATCGCCTCGCGGTGCTCTTTCTATTTTTATTTGATGAGGATTATGAAAAAATGTCTGAGAAAAAGAAGTACTATACTCCTGTAGTAATGTTTTTGAGCGCATTTCTGATGTATGTGCTTGCTATTTTACCCATTCTCATTTCCAGAGGTCTGCCTTTTTTCTATTACGGCGACTATAATGTTCAGCAGGTTCCGTTTTATATTGCTGCTCATAGAGCTGTAAGAAGCGGAGAGTTTTTCTGGAACTGGAATATTGATCTTGGCGGAACCATGTTCGGTGACTTTGCCTTCTATCTTTGGGGAAGTCCATTCTTTTGGATTTCAGTTCTTTTCCCTGAAAGTGCAATTCCATATATTATGCCATTTCTTATGGCACTGAAATATGCTACAGCAGCTACCTGTGCATATCTGTACATTGAGAGATATGTCTATAAGTACACCTATGCAATGATCGGTGGGTATTTGTATGCTTTTTCAGGATTTAATGCCTGCAATATTGTATTCAACCATTTTACGGATTCAGTTGCATTTTTCCCGCTTTTCCTTCTTTGCTTTGAAGAGCTTATGTCAGCTGAGGGCAAAGATAAGTATAAGAGATTCATCTTTTTTGCTCTTATGACAGCTTTTATGTCTGTTGTGAATTACTATTTCTTCTTTGGACAGGTCGTATATATGGTCCTGTACTTTGTGGTCAGATACATAAAGGGAAGTACTGTTAAACAGGTCATAACACATTTCTTTAGAGCTCTCCTTAGCGGAGTGCTGGGTGTTATGATCTCAGGTTTTTTCCTAATGCAGGCGTTTGCAGGTATTCAGGGCAATTCAAGACTTGATAATTACATAAACGGTTATGACATCCTGATTTATCCAAGTGAGAAGCTTCTTTGGGATATAGTAAAGAGTCTTTCAATGCTTCCGGATATCATTGGAAAAGGAACACTTTTCTACACAGGAACAGTTAAGAATGCGTCTCTTGCAGCTTACCTGCCATTGTTTGGATTATCAGGTGTCATCGCGTATTTTCTTTTAAACAAAAAGAAGCACAACTGGGAAAAGACAATGCTGATAATCTGCGGAGTGATCGCCTTTATACCGGTGTTTAACGCAGCATTTTCGATGTTTAACAGCTCATATTATGCACGCTGGTTCTACATGCCGATTCTTTTGATGTGCCTTATGACAGCGCAGGTTGCCCAGAGAGGAAAGTCTCCTCAGCTGAAAAAAGGCGCAGTTGCAGCAGTGCTTATGTTCATGTTTTTCATTCTCGTGTATTTCTTCCCGTCTAAAAATGACAGCGGAGAGATGGTCATGTTCAACATGACAGAGAATAATACGATATTCCTGCGTGATGTGCTTGGAACGGCAATCCTTAGCTTCTTCCTTTTGCTTACAGTTTTTGTACTGCCAAAGAAAGTTAAATTCGACAAGGAACATTCACTGATCAAGATCAGAGATGTTGTTGTTTTGATAGTTGTTATATGCAGTTGCATTCTTGCTACCTTCATACCTGTTAAAAACGGCAGTTCCATCATAAGTGACAGGGGCAAAAAAATGTGGCAGGAGCAGATGCTCTTTAATAAAGTCAATGTGGATCAGAGTGATTTCTGCAGAGGCGAGGTTGATTCTACCTCCACGAACTATGATATTGTCTGGGGTGTGCCATCCATACACTGCTTTTTAAGTACTGTTCCTTCTGAGATTTTTGATTTCCTTGATGGAACACTGGGAATAACAAGAACTGTCGAGACCAACATCCCTGTTTCAAGAGCCGGAGCAAGAGCTATTCTTTCAGCAAGATATTATTTTGAAAATGCTGAGATCAGTAAGAACAGAGTATATGCCAATGGTGAAGGAACAGAAGGCTATACTTACCTTGATACTCAGGACGGATTCGATATTTTTGTAAATCAGAACTTCATTCCTATGGGATTTACTTATGAGTACTATATTACTGAGTCAGAGTGGAGTGATCTGAATGCTGATGATCATGACCTTGATCTCTCAAGAGTCCTTATAATTCCTGATGATGTAGCAGTTGAGTACGGAGATACGCTTGCAATGACAGAGCTCACAGCGGAAGATCTCATGGAAGATGATTTTTCTTACTATGATTTTGAGCTTGAGTGCGATAAAAGAGCTGCGACTTCCTGTACGAGTTTTGTGACTGATACTTACGGATTTACTGCCAAGACAGCAATGCTTCCGGATAGTACACTTGTCTTTTTCTCAGTGCCTTATACAAAAGGCTTTAGCTGCACTGTAGATGGAAAAGATACTGAGATTTTGTCTGCAGATTATGGACTTATGGCAATTCCTGTAGAGGGCGGATGCCATGAGATAAGAGTTACATATACACCTGAAGGTTTTAAGAGTGGCCTTATTATGAGCGTCATCGGACTTCTGATTTTGGGTGGCCTCACATGGTATACATTAAAATATATCAAGAAAAATGATTAAATTTGATATGTGTTTTACTGTTTGTTTTCATGTTATATTTACTAGTATATTTTTGACATTAATTAACGAGGAGATTGACGTGTATGAGCAGAATGACCATGACACAAAAGATTTTGGCGGCACATGCGGGACTTTCCGAGGTAAAAGCTGGACAGCTTATTGAGGCAGATCTTGACCTGGTGCTTGGAAATGATATAACAAGCCCTGTTGCCATTAAGGAAATGGAGAAGTTTACTAAAGAGGGCGTGTTTAATAAAGACAAGATTGCCCTTGTTCCCGATCACTTTGTTCCAAATAAGGACATCAAGTCAGCTGAGAACTGCAAATGTGTCAGAGAATTTGCTAAAAGAAACAGTATTACAAACTATTTTGAAGTAGGAAAAATGGGCATTGAGCATGCTCTTTTACCTGAGAGCGGTCTTACTTTACCTGGAGATCTTATTATTGGCGCCGATTCTCATACATGTACGTACGGAGCTCTTGGAGCGTTCTCAACAGGAATCGGTTCAACAGACATGGCTGCCGGAATGGCTACAGGAAAGGCCTGGTTTAAAGTGCCTTCAGCTATTAAGTTCAACATTGTTGGCAAGCCATCTAAATGGGTGAGCGGTAAAGATGTCATTCTGCATATCATCGGAATGATAGGCGTTGACGGAGCCTTGTATAAATCAATGGAATTCGTGGGAGAAGGAATCAGAAACCTTTCCATGGATGACAGATTTACTATTGCAAACATGGCCATTGAGGCTGGCGGCAAAAATGGTATTTTCCCTGTTGATGACATTGCTCTTGCATATATAAATGAGCATGCAAAGGGCAAAAAATATACAGTATATGAAGCAGATCCTGATGCAGAATATGATGAGGAATACACAATCGATCTTAGTAAGCTTACACCTACAGTTGCATTCCCACATCTTCCTGAGAATACACATACATTTGATGATATAGATGATATCAAGATTGATCAGGTTGTTATTGGATCCTGTACAAATGGCAGAATTGATGATCTTAGGATTGCAGCAGAAGTTTTGACTGATCATCATATTGCAGAAGGCATGAGATGCATTGTGATCCCTGCCACACAGAAAATCTATATGCAGGCGATGGAAGAGGGACTTTTAAAAACCTTCATAGAAGCCGGCGCAATCGTGTCAACTCCAACCTGTGGACCATGCCTTGGCGGATATATGGGAGTTTTAGCATCCGGTGAGAGATGCGTTTCAACAACAAACAGAAACTTTGTTGGTAGAATGGGCGCTATAGACTCAGAAATTTACCTTGCTTCACCTGCAGTTGCTGCTGCAAGTGCTGTAACAGGCAAGATTTCTCAGCCATCAGAGCTTGGACTGTGATTTTGGAATAATACAGAATATCATTTCATTAAAATATCAGATTTTGTGGAGGGAAAAAATGAAAGCTGCTAAGGGAACAGTTTTTAAATATGGAGATAATGTAGATACTGACGTAATAATTCCTGCCAGATATCTTAATACTACAGATCATGCAGAGCTTGCTAAGCATTGTATGGAGGATATCGATAAGGACTTTACATCAAAGGTTAAGGCAGGAGACATAATTGTTGCAGATAAAAATTTTGGCTGCGGTTCATCAAGAGAGCACGCACCTATTGCCATCAAAGCTTCAGGTGTAAGCTGTGTAATAGCCAAGAGTTTTGCAAGGATCTTTTACCGCAACAGCATCAATATCGGACTTCCTATTATTGAATGCGAGGAGGCGGCAGAAAACATAAAAGCAGGTGATGTTGTAAGCATTGACTTTGACACCGGCCTTATTACAGATGAGACAAGCGGCAAGACTTTTACAGGACAGGCATTTCCACCTTTTATGCAAAAGATAATTGATTCTGAGGGTCTTATTAACTACATAAACAGTAAAGAATGATATAAGAATGCTTTGTTTTTGGAGTGTGACGCACTTTAAAAACAAAGCATTTTATATTATCATAGTAAATGTGTATTTTTTAATAATAAGAAAAAGGAAAAAGTCATGAATAGATTATTTTGTGTAATTCCCTGCTATAACGAACAGGAAGTTCTTCCGGAAACTTCAAAAAGGCTTGAGGCAAAGTTAAGAGACCTTATTGCTGCCGGAAAAATTTCAGATGATAGCAGGATTCTTTTTGTAAATGATGGTTCTAAGGACAATACCTGGAATATCATAAAAGAGCTTCATGAGAAAAATGAGATTTTTCAGGGAATCAATCTTTCAAAAAATATGGGACATCAGAATGCTCTTTTAGCCGGGCTTATGACAGCCAAGGATCTGTGTGATGCAGCAATCTCTCTTGATGCCGACCTTCAGGATGATATAAATGCCATAGACGGAATGGTTGATAAGTTTATTGACGGATGTGACGTTGTTTATGGAGTTAGGTCCAAAAGAGCTACTGATACTTTCTTTAAAAAGTTTACAGCAGAGTCTTTTTATAAGCTTATGAATTCCATGGGTGCAAACACAGTGTACAATCATGCGGATTATAGACTTATGAGCAGACGTGCCCTTATGGCACTTGCTGAATTTGGTGAGGTTAATCTTTTCCTTCGCGGCATTGTGCCAATGGTAGGCTTTAATACTGATGTTGTTTACTATGAGAGAGCAGAGAGATTTGCCGGTGAGAGCAAGTACCCTCTTAAAAAGATGCTGAGTTTTGCAATTGAGGGAATTACCAGCCTTAGTACAAAACCAATAAAGCTCATCACGGGGCTTGGATTTTTTATCTTCTTCGTTAGCATAGTTGTTCTTATCTATTCACTTGTAAGACACTTTACAGGCCAGACAATTCCGGGATGGACTACAACAGTTCTCTCTGTATGGGCGATTGGAGGCCTTATCATGATCTCTCTTGGTGTAATAGGAGAGTATGTTGGTAAGATATATCTCGAGACTAAGAACAGACCAAGATTTATCATCGAGTCTTATGTCGGCGATAAAGAGGATATGGAGACATCTGAGTATGTCTATAAGAGATAATTTCAATCATTATAGATTGTCATTGCTTTATGAATAATATGTATGGTAGGAGATTTATTAAAAATGGCAAAGAAACCAGAAGAGTTTAAAAAGCAGATGGAAGACAATATGAAGGCTGCGCCAAATCCCAATTCACATGTAAAAAAAGTGATTGGAATCGTAAGTGGTAAGGGCGGCGTTGGGAAGAGCCTTGTTACAGGTCTTTCAGCAGTGGCTATGAATAAAAAAGGCTTTAAGACAGCAATCATGGATGCTGATATAACAGGTCCATCTATCCCCAAGATGTTTGGAATCGGCAAGTTCAATGTTGGAGATGAGACAGGTCTTTTACCTGCTACAACTGCTAAGGGCACTAAGGTGATGTCACTTAATATGCTCGTTGAAAATGAGACAGATCCTGTAGTTTGGAGAGGCCCTGTAATTGCAGGCATTGTAAAACAGTTCTGGTCTGATGTTAACTGGTCAGATGTGGACTTTATGTTTGTGGATATGCCACCAGGAACAGGTGATGTACCGCTTACAGTTTTCCAGTCACTTCCTGTTGATGGAATAATTGTTGTATCAACTCCTCAGGATTTGGTTGAGATGATCGTTGAAAAAGCTATCAATATGGCCAATATGATGAACGTTCCTGTTCTTGGAATCGTAGAAAACATGAGCTATATGAAGTGCCCACACTGCGGCGAAGCTATAAATATTTTTGGAGACAGCAAGATTGAGAGCTATGCTGCTTCTAATGGTATAGATATTCTTGGAAGGATTCCTCTTGATCCTGACATTGCAGGACTTTGCGACAATGGAAAGATTGAGGAAATCTCAGAGGACTATCTTGAAAGCCTTGCATATATTCTTGAGGGAATGGCAGAGCAATAAAAATAGCATTATCTGTATATTAAAGTAGCTGAGGAAATCATATATGAAAATGAGACCTGAGAAAAACCAGGTAACCTGGGCAATTACTATATTTGTTTTAGCTGTGGCACTTATGCTGGCTTACTATATCATTTTTGATGGAACCACGCTGGCAAGATCAATTGGCGGAGTGATTGATTCTCTTTCCGGAATCATAATAGGTATAGTTATTGCATTTGTCTTGTTACCGCTCCTGGAGGGAATTGAGGAAAAGATACTTTATCCATTCTTTAAGCTCATAGGAAAAGAGACATCTGAATTCGATAAAAAAGATAAAAAGAGAAGAGGTCAGATAAGGAAAATAGCAGTTCTTTTGACTATGATAATCTTCATGCTGATTGTTTACAGTCTGTTCAGGATCATCATCCCGCAGCTTGTTGACAGTATCAAGGAGATTGCAACAAACCTTCCTATCTATGTTAAGAACGTGGATGAGTATTCAAACTTATTTTTGAGCAATAATCCTGATCTTCAGAAGATCATTGATTCTCAGCTGGATGCTTATTATGAGAACCTGAGTGAGTTTTTGACGAAAAAGCTTATCCCAATGATGCCAAACGTAAATACAATAGTGAAAGTGGCTTCAAAGAGTGTTTTCTCTATCGTAGGTGGTATCATAAATCTGATAGTCGGCATAATTGTGGCTATCTATGTGCTTAACTCAAAAGAAAAGTTCACGACAGTAGGCAAAAAAATGGCCTATTCTTTATTTAAGGAGAATTTTGCCAATGAACTGATCGGTGGATTTAGATTTACCAAGACTACATTTGAGAACTTTATTGGCGGCAAGATCATTGATTCACTTATAATCGGTGTTATCTGCTATATAGGAGCACTGCTTCTTAAGATTGATTATCCGGTGCTTATTTCGGTTATTGTAGGCGTGACTAACATAATTCCTTTCTTTGGCCCGTATATCGGAGGAATAGCAGGAGCTCTTTTACTGGTGCTCATTGACCCAATCGAGGCGCTGATATTCCTTATATTTGTAATCGTGCTTCAGCAGTTTGACGGCAATATCTTAGGACCTATGATCCTTGGAAGCTCAACAGGTCTTTCAAGTTTCTGGGTTATCTTTTCAATCACATTGTTTGGCGGAATGTGGGGAATTGTTGGATGGCTAATCGGTGTGCCTATCTTTGCTGTGTTCTATGCACTTGTGGGATGGATCACAAATATTCTTTTGGAAAAGAGAAATCTTAGTACAAACACAGAGGACTATTATGATCTGGCATACATTGAGGATAAACAGTATAAGCCTTTGAGTGATAAAGAGAACGTTAAGTTCAATGCCAGCAAGGAGGCAGATACCTTCAAAAAGATCTTTAATGTGGATGGCATAAAAGAAGCTGCAAGGCAGAAGAAAGTTGCAAAGACTGATAAAATCAAGGAACAAACTGAAAAGAAAGACGTATAAAAAAGAGTTTTGTTGTTTCATTAATGCTTGACGAACGTTTTTAAAGGGTTATAATGATATTTATTAGCGCTTTGACGTATTAAAGTCTAAAAGGGGATGAAGATTATGAGTAAAAAAAATTTAGATTGGGCAAACATTGGATTTGGCTACATGGTAGCAGATAAGAGATATGTGTCAAACTTCAAGGATGGTAAGTGGGATGACGGATGCCTTACAGAGGACTCAAAAGTTGTTTTGAGCGAGGATTCAGGAGTTCTTCATTATGCGCAGGAATGTTTTGAAGGATTAAAGGCTTACGAGACAGAAGATGGCAAGATCGTTACTTTCAGACCTGACCTCAATGCCAAGAGAATGGTAGATTCAGCAAAGAGACTTGAGATGCCTCCTTTCCCTGAAGACAGATTCATAAAGGCTGTAGAAGAAGTTGTTGCAGCTAACAGAGACTGGGTTCCTCCTTATGGAAGCGGAGCAACACTTTACATCAGACCTGTAATGTTTGCAACAGGTAATGTTATCGGTGTTAAACCTGCTGATGAGTATCAGTTCAGAATCTTTGTCACTCCTGTAGGCCCATATTTTAAGGGCGGCGCAAAGCCAATCGTTGTTAAGATAAGTGATTTTGACAGAGCAGCACCACACGGAACAGGAAATATCAAGGCAGGTCTTAACTATGCTATGAGCTTACATGCTATCGTTACAGCTCATGAAGAAGGTTTTGCTGAAAATGTATATCTTGATGCAGAATCAAGAACATATATTGAGGAGACAGGCGGAGCAAACATCATCTTTGTTACAAAGGATGGAGGACTCGTAGTTCCACAGTCACACACAGATTCAATTCTTCCATCTATCACAAGAAGATCAATTGTTTATGTTGCAAGAGAAATTCTTGGTCTTAATGTTGAGGAGAGACCGGTTAAGCTTTCAGAGGTAGATGATTTTGCAGAGATGGGACTTTGCGGAACAGCTGCTGTTATCAGCCCTGTTGGCAAGATCAATGACCATGGCAGAGAAATCTGCTTCCCAAGCGGAATGGACGAGATGGGACCAGTTATCAAAAAGCTTTATGACACACTTACAGGAATTCAGATGGGCACTGTTGAGGCTCCAGAAGGCTGGATCCATGTGATTGAGTAATAGAGAGTTGTCTTAGAAATGATGAAGGGGCTGTCACACTAAATTAGTGCGACAGCCTTATTTTGTGTTACAATACAAGTTATGAATTAAGTGAAAACGGGGATGAAACTTTGATAGCATATGTGAATGGAATTTTGGAAAGTATTGAAGAGGGAAATGCTGTAGTTGATGTAAATGGCGTTGGCTACAATGTGAATATATCCGGATCTACCATGGACAGGATGCCTGGAATTGGAGAGGCGGTTAAACTCTACACTTATACCAATGTAAAAGAGGACGCTTTTACACTGTTTGGTTTTCTTTCAAGGGATGAGCTTAATCTTTTTAAAATGCTCATTACTGTAAATGGCATAGGACCTAAGGGAGGCCTTGCTATTTTGTCGGTTATGACGCCTGATGATCTGAGGTTTGCAATTATTGCAGGGGACAGCGGCGCAATTTCCAAAGCTCCCGGAGTCGGCAAAAAGACAGCAGAGAGGATTACTCTTGAACTCAGGGATAAAATAAAGGCAACAGAAGACAGTATGCTTGCTTCTGCGGCAGGGCTTTCTTCATCAGACATTGGAGATTCTGAGAGTCCTGCAAGAGATGAGGCTGTGGCAGCGCTTGTTTCTCTCGGATATAATGCGACGGATGCAACAAAGGCCGTTAGAAAGGTCCTTTCCGTTAATCCGGAAATGTCAGGTGACACTGAGCTTATCTTAAAACAGGCATTAAAAGAGATGTTCTGATAATGAAATATGAGATTTTTTATAGATTTAATTCATAACAGGGAAGAATTGTATGGAAAAACGTAAGATAGTAACAAATGCCAGGGGAGTAGATACTCAGGAAAACGCAGAGGATGCTAAGATAGAAGGCTCACTCAGGCCAAGGAACCTTGATTCATATATTGGTCAAAAGAAAATAAAGGAGAGCCTCAAGATATATATAGAGGCAGCAAAGGGAAGAGGCGAGAGCCTGGATCACCTTCTTTTTTATGGGCCTCCCGGACTTGGAAAGACGACACTTGCCAGCATTATTGCAAATGAGATGGGGGTTAATATAAAGATTACTTCAGGTCCTGCCATAGAAAAGCCCGGTGATATGGCTGCTATACTCAACAATCTGCAGGAGGGAGATGTCCTTTTTGTAGATGAAATCCACAGACTAAACAGGCAGGTTGAGGAAGTTCTTTATCCTGCTATGGAAGATTACTGTATTGATATCATGATAGGAAAAGGGCCCACAGCAAGGTCTATAAGACTTGACCTTCCACATTTTACTCTGATTGGAGCAACAACAAGGGCAGGAATGCTCTCAGCGCCTCTCCGTGACAGATTCGGAATGATCCATAGGATGGAATTTTATGATATTGATGAGCTTTGCGCTATCATCAGACAGTCTGCCAAAGTTTTGAACGTTGATGTTGATCCTAATGGAGCAAAAGAGATGGCTAGAAGGAGCCGTGGAACACCTCGTCTTGCCAACAGGATACTTAAGAGAGTAAGAGATTTTGCCCAGGTAAGGTATGATGGTTCCATAACAGAAGAGGTTGCCAATGTGGCTTTGGACCTTATGGATGTAGATAAGCTCGGTCTTGACCATACTGACAGAAATATTCTTTTGACTATGATAAATAAGTTTGGTGGTGGCCCTGTGGGGCTTGATACTCTTGCGGCCGCAATAGGTGAGGATTCCGGCACTATTGAAGACGTCTATGAGCCATATCTTATAAAGAATGGACTTATTAACAGAACGCCCAGGGGAAGAGTTGTAACAGATGAGGCTTATCATCATTTAGGGCTTGAAAACCCAAGCGATGGCGATATATAATCAATGAAGTATACATCGTAATAATTCGATAATTAATTTGTGTTCGGGGGGAGTTTAAATGGCATCCAAGACAGATACCGAAGTTATCATTGGCGGGAAAGTTTTTACCTTAAGCGGATATGAAAGTGAAGAGTATCTGCAGAAGGTTGCTTCATATATCAACAATAAAATTGCTGAATATAATAAGATTGATGGTTTCAAGAGGCAGCCGATTGATACTCAAAATGTCCTGCTGCAGCTCAACATTGCAGATGATTATTTCAAATCTAAAAAGCAGATTGAGCTTATGGAAGAGCAGCTTTCAGAAAAAGAAAAAGAGCTATATGATCTGAAGCACGAGCTTATTGCAACTCAGATCAAGCTTGAGAATACTGAAAAGAACAGTAAGAGCCTGCAGACTAAGCTTGATGATTCATCCAAAAAGATCATTCAGCTTGAGACTCAGGTCAAAGGAACAGGAAGTAAAAAGTGATTGTTTAGGCTGTCTGATGACAGCCTATTTTTGAGTTAAAAGATATTATGAAGAAAGTAGAATTACTTGCCCCGGCCGGGGGCTATGAAACAATGGTTGGCGCCTTTAATGCAGGTGCTGATGCCGTTTATCTTGGTGGAGCGAAATTTGGCGCCAGAGCTTACGCTGATAATTTTGATACTCAGCAGGTTTTGGACGCTATTTCTTATGCACATTTATTCGGCAAAAAAATCTATATGACTGTGAACACTCTTGTAAAAGAGAGAGAATACAGTGAGTTATACGATTTTATGCTCCCTTTTGCAGAGAAAAAGCTTGATGGAGTTATTGTTCAGGATCTTGGAGTTATGAAACTAATAAGAGACGAATTCCCGGATATTGAACTTCATGCAAGTACACAGGCGACTGTAACAGGTGTAAATGGTGCCAGACTCTTAAAAGAACTTGGCTGTGTAAGAGTCGTTCCTGCAAGAGAGCTTAGCCTTATGGAGATGAAAGAGATAAGGGAAAAGGCTGATGTGGAAGTAGAAGCCTTTATTCATGGTGCAATGTGTTACTGCTATTCTGGAATGTGTCTTTTTAGCAGTATGGTTGGAACCAGAAGCGGCAACAGAGGCAGATGTGCACAGCCCTGCAGACTGCCGTATTCTCTTGCAGGCACGAAGGCTAAAGAGCAGTATCCTCTTAGTCTTAAGGATATGTGCACTGTTTCCATTATTCCTGAACTAATTGAAGCCGGAATAGATTCTTTTAAGATTGAAGGAAGAATGAAACGCCCTGAATATGCTGCCGGCGTGACATCTATCTACCGCAAATATATCGATCTGTATTATAAAGAGCCTACGGCGCATCATGAGATTTCCAAAGAGGATATGGAGGTACTAAGTTCTCTTTATTTAAGGTCTCAGATCAGTCAGGGGTATTATCACAAGCACAACGGCAAGGACATGGTAACTCTTGATTCTCCGTCTTATAACGGCACGTCAGATAAGGTGCTTTCTGATGTAAAAGAGAAATATCTTGATAAAGAGCTGAAACTTAAATGTAAGCTTAGCTGCAGGCTTTGCGTTGGAGAAGAGGCATCTCTTATTATGTCTCTTGTTCATAGTGGGCAGGAGATTGTTCTTGAAACACATGGCAACAAAGTTCAGGAGGCTTCAAAGCGTCCTATGGACAAGGAAAGCGTTCTTAAACAGCTTTCAAAGTTTGGCGGCACAGCATTTGAACCTGAGAAAATTGATATAGATATAGATGATCGCGGAAGTGGAAAGGGCATTTTTATTCCTGTAAGTGAGCTCAATGAACTTAGAAGGAATCTATGTGATCAGATGATTGCATGCATTACTGAGCCGGATAACGACTCTGCTGCTATGAAGGTAACAAAAGAAAACGCAGATGAGCTTGAAAGTAAGGTATCTGAACTACCTGATCACAAGCCTTGTCTTCACGTTCTTGTTAATACAACACAGCAGCTTAAGAGTGCGCTTGAGGTTCAGAGCGAAAAACATAATATATCCAGAATCTATATTGACAGCAATCTTGTTTTGGGAAGTGATGGCTCTTTTGACGGCAATGGAGCTGAGATTTTTGTGGCGCTTCCTTATATGACAAGGCATGAAAACTTTGATGGAACTCTTGATATTGAAAAAATAGCAGATTCTGCTATGGCGAAGGGGGCTTCAGGGCTTCTTGTGCGCAATCTTGAACAGCTTGGAATACTTAAGTTTAGAGGATATACAGGTAAGATTGTCCTTGATTATGGTATGTATATTTGGAATGAGCAGGCAGCTTCCATGATAAAAGATATGGTATCAGAAGTGTCTGTTCCCCTGGAGCTTACTATTCATGAGGCAGCTGAAGTAACAGATAAAGTCAGGAAAAACCTTGGTATTCCTGTATCCTTTAATGTTTATGGATACGCTCCAATGATGATAAGTGCAGGGTGTGTTAAAAAAACACTTGATAAATGCAGCGGTAATCAGGGAAAAATATCGGTTTCTCAAACTGCTATTGTAGACAGAATGGGCAATGAGCTTAAGATAACAACAAATTGCCGTAATTGTTACAATGTTATTTGGAATGCACTTCCAACATCGCTTCATAAAAAGATGGAGAATATTGCTGGAAGATTTTCTTTTGACAATTACAGAGTAGATCTGACAGTTGAGGATAGTGCAGCATCATTAAAAGTCCTTAACGGTTATTCAGACTTTTTGAGAAATGGTGCTATAGGCAAAGAGTTTGATAATCTCAAATTTACAACCGGGCATTTTAAACGCGGAGTAGAATAGACTAATGGAATTATACGTAACTGAAATATCAAAATATGTAATTGCTTTTCTTATGTTTTTATATACTTTGGAGGCATTTGTTGCATTTAGATGGCGTACTGAAAAAAAGAGAACAGGACTATATATCAGGCAGATCATATTGATGTTCGCGGTTCAGATCGCATGTTTTGTTCAGATAATGGCAAGGACCGGAAAGCCGGTTTACCTGTTTTTCTTTGCCTTTCAGATAATTGCCTTTTCATCTGTCCTTCTTTTGTTTTATGTTATCTATCCTGACGGAAACAGGCTTATCATAAACAACAGTTGTATGCTCATGATGATAGGTCTTATCATGCTTACAAGACTGTCCTATGACAGGGCTGTGAAGCAGTTCTTTATTATTGTCGCTTCATTCGTAGTGGGCTTTATTGTGCCTGAGATCATATTCAGATTTGAGTTCCTTAAGAAATTCACATGGATATATGCGGCTATGGGCGTCGTGGCAATAGGAATAGTTCTTCTTTTGGGAGCTGTCACTAATGGATCCAAAATTTCCTACACAATTGGCGGCATAACACTTCAGCCCTCTGAATTTGTTAAGATCCTCTTCTTGTTCTTTATGGCAGGAGCTCTTGATAGTGCAGAGAATATCTGGCAGCTATTTCTTGCTTCAGCGGTAGCTGCAATACATGTAATAATCCTGGTTTTGTCAAAAGACCTGGGAAGTGCCCTTATCTTTTTTGTGATTTATCTGGCACTTATATATATATCAACAGAGAATATCGGGTATTTGGCCATGGGGCTTTCTTTTGGAGCACTGGCAAGTGTGATCGCATATAAGCTCTTTTCTCATATTCAGGTCAGGGTTCAGGCATGGCTTGATCCTTTCTCAGATATCGAATCAACAGGTTATCAATTATCACAGTCCCTTTTTGGTATAAGTTCAGGCGGATGGTTTGGACTTGGCCTTTATGGAGGAACACCAAAGTCAATTCCATTTGTAGAGCAGGACTTTATTTTTTCTGCCATAGCAGAGGAAATGGGAGTTATTTTTGCTGTGCTCATGGCACTTATCTGTGTCAGCACATTTATTGAGATCATGAGACTTGGCTATTTTCTTAGAGATACATATTACAGACTTATAGTCTGCGGAATTGGAGTGGCCTATATTTTTCAGACTTTCCTTACAATTGGCGGCGGATCAAAGTTTATTCCGCTTACGGGTGTAACACTGCCATTTGTGAGCTATGGCGGCTCATCTGTGCTCGTAACAATAATGATGATCATGATAACACAGGGAATCTTTATGATCAGAACAGATGAGAGATATGAAGCTATTGAAAGAATGAAGAGGCGCAGAGAAAATGAGAGAAGAAAAGAATACTAACAGGAAGAAGATAAGATCATATCCAATCATTGTGCTTTCTGTGTTCTATGCTGTCTTGTTCGGGGCTATGCTTGGTTATATCTGCTACTATTCATACTCAAACAGACAGACCCTTATGAATAACAGTTTCAATACAAGACAGGCAATTCTTTTGGCACAGAATTCAAGAGGAAAGATCCTTTCAAGGGATGGAGAAGTCCTGGCTTATACAGAGGAAGCAGAGGATGGAACGGAAACAAGAATCTATCCCTATGAAAAAGAATTTGCTCATGTAGTTGGCTATGCAACAAACGGTAAGGCAGGAATAGAAGCGCTTGCCAACTACTATCTTATCAATACAAGTATAGATCTTTCCGAGAAAGTAAAGCTTGATGCTACAGGTGCTAAGTATCCGGGTGACAATGTTGTGAGCACTTTGGATGTAACTCTACAGGAAGTAGCTTACAATGCGCTTTCTGCAAGAAAAGGAGCAATAGTAGTATCTAATCCTAAAACCGGTGAGATATTGGCGATGGTATCAAAACCAGATTTTGATCCCAATTCCATAGCTCAGGAGTGGGATAGCCTTTTGGCTGATAAATCCACTGATGCAAAGCTGTTAAACAGAGCAACTCAGGGCCTTTACCCTCCTGGATCAACATTTAAGATCATTACATCACTTGCTTACTTAAAAGATCACCCTACAGATTATGCTAATTACAGATATACATGTTCCGGAAGCTTTAGTGTTGGAACAGATAAGATTTCCTGCTACCATGGACAGGTTCACGGCAGCCTTGACCTTTTTACATCCTTTGCTGAATCCTGTAATTCATCATTTGCCAACATAGGTATGGGCGTATCCGGAAAGTCTTTTAGCACTACATTAGATGACCTTATGTTTGGTCAGGAACTACCTTTGGAAGTTCTATATTCAAAGAGCAGTGCTGAGTATTCCGATGACATGTCAAATGCAGATAAAATGCAGCTTTCCATTGGTCAGGGAACAACTTCTGTAACGCCAATGCATATGAATATGATCACTTGTGCTGTGGCCAATGACGGAGTCCTTATGAAGCCTTGTTTCTATACTCAGGTTAAGAGTGAAGAGGGAAAGGTTGTTGAGAATGTTTCTTTTGAAAAATATAAGAGACTTATGTCTTCTGAGGAGTCAGCTATTTTAAAGAAAATGATGGAGCAGGTTGTTCAAACAGGAACAGCCAGCAAGCTAAAGGGTTTATCCTATAGCGCTGCAGGTAAGACAGGCTCTGCTGAGTTTAATTCTCAGTCAGATTCCCATGCCTGGTTTACAGGATATGCTCCTGCTGAAGATCCGCAGATCTGCGTGACGATCATAGTTGAAAATGCAGGAAGCGGCGGAAGCTACGCAGTTCCTATCGCTAAGCGTATTTTTGACGCATATTTTGGAGTGGAGTGATCTGCCCGTAAAAAAGTATAATAATCAGCTCTAATATGTTAGAATTGATTGTAAATTATATATATGAATTAAAAAGTTTTTCCTTGGGAGTTGAGATGAAAAAAAGAGGATTCTGTGAGTTTTATAAGGATCTGTATTGGGGAGCTTCTGTAAATAACAAGGCACTGGTCAAATGGAAACTAAAACATGGAGCGGGGCAGCTTTCTATTTTTTGTGTTACAAGAGCCTTGAATACAAGTGACCAGCTTGATATTGTGCACTGTGCTTTCTTAAAACAGGCTTATTTTAAAGCGCATCCTTCCTATATTTATGGAATTGCTACCAGCCATGATGAGGCGGTTGACCTGGTACTCAGAATTTCGCAGGAAGCATCTATGGCTGGCATGGACGGAAGACTTATTGATTATCTTGATAGCAGAGAAAGTAATAATTCGCAGAGCTTATCTTGAAATAAGAAAAATTAATTGACGGGGATTTTTATGTTGGCGGGTGTATTAACATTTTTGAAGATATTAGGGATTATTCTGCTTTGTGTAATTGGATTTATCCTTATTCTTTTACTTCTTATCCTGTTTGTTCCTGTCAGATACAGGATTGACAGTTTAATACCGAGAACAGATCTGGAAAAGGAATTTGATGTAGAAAAAATATATGCCAAGGTGTCATTTTCCTGGCTCCTTCACATTTTAAGCGGTGGAATAGTATATCCGGAGAACAAGCAATTTGAAGTCAGATTATTTGGCATCAGGATTTTTCCTTTAAGGAAAAAGAAGGAAAAGGCCGATAATAAAGATAATAAAGATGAGAGTAAACCTTCTGGCGGCGTTGTAGAAATGAGCAATATTCCTGAAAATGATCATGTGGAGGAGGCTAAGGAAGAAGCAGATTCTGTAGAAACAGATACAGTAGAAACAGATACAGCTGAAGCTTCAGAAAAAGAAGAGACAAATCCTTCTGATGAAGCTGCAGCCGGAAAAGAATCTGATGAAGAAGCTTCAGACGAGCCAAGATCATTTTTGGATGTACTTTGGAATATCATAGATAAGGTTACTAGTATTCTGGAAACGCCACAAAATGTGTTTGAAAAAATACAATATACAATATCTAGAGTTTGTGGTAAGATTAGTATGATTAAAACCACAATAGAGAACGACATCTTTAAGAGAGCATTTGGCCTCGTAAAGCGTAAACTTTTACGGATCATTAAGATGATCCTTCCTGACAAATGTAATATCCGATTAGGTCTTGGAACCGGGGACCCGGCACAGACTGCTGAGCTTGTAGGTATCTTTGGCGCCATGTATCCTTTTCTTTTTAACAAGGTCAGTTTTGAACCTGATTTTGATGAGAAAGTCATAGAAATGGATGCACATTTGAAGGGACACATCACAGTATTTACTATTGTTTACAGTGCGGCGGTCTGCTTTTTTAACAAAGATGTTAAAAAGGTAATCAGGCGCTTCAAAAAAATATTAAGATCGTAATAAAACTGATTATCTGGAGGGTATGATGGGAGAGAATAATTTTAACGGCGTAGTTGAGTCATTATTAAACGGAATGCATTCTGTAATTGAGGCCAAGACAGTAGTTGGTCAGCCTACTCAGGTTGGTGATACTATTGTTCTTCCTTTGGTAGATGTATCTTTTGGTGTTGGAGCCGGTGCTACATCTGCTGACAAGAAGAACGGCGGAACAGGCGGATTTGGTGCCAAGATGTCTCCAAGTGCAGTCCTTGTTATCAAGAATGGTTCCACAAAACTTGTTAATATCAAGAATCAGGATGCTGTTACAAAGGTCCTTGATCTCGTACCGGATATTGTGGATCGCTTTGCAAGCAAAAAAGAAAATATGATGGACGATGGCGAAGCGGTAGACATTGCTTTTCCTCAGGAAGACAATAAAGAGTAATGTTGTAAGAGCTGCCTTTTGACAAAAGTCCATATAGGCGGCAGTAGTAACGGGGGCAATTACTATGGTAGAAAAGAGAAATTTGGAAGAGATTATCTTAAACGGCACAGAGGATGATCTTTCAGAACTTCGCGTATGGCTTTTTAAAGAGAGTGTACGTCTTGAGAATCAGGAGAGTGCGCTGTCTGAGCGATATGCTCGTTTGGAAGCAGATGAGCAGGCTTTTAGAGACAGGATGGATATAGCAGAGAGAAAGCTTGAAACTGCATCAAAAAAACTTAATAATGACAAAGCTTTATTTGAACAGAGATTAAAAATCCTCAACAGCGGATTTGATCAGTTAAACAGCGATAAAAAGAAACTCGAGGCTGACTTTATCAGACTTGAGAGAGAAAAGATGTATCAGAGAGAAAATGAATATGATGCTCTGGATCTTCTTTTCAGGGGAGCCAACACTCCACTCACATTGAAAAAGAGATATAAAGACCTCATGAAAATGTTCCATCCTGACAACATAAGCGGAGATGCAGACATGGTTCGGCTTATAAATCAGGAATATGCTTCACTTTGCAGGCAGTATGACATGAGTGTTTTTAATTAAAAAATAATTTTGACAACATAGTATTTATATGATAACCTTTATCAAGTCATTGCCTGTCTTGGGCAATGACTTGTGTATGTTCTAAGGGGAAATGGTTATACAGTATTTATCAGGTGCTGTATGCTGACAGATCTTTTTGGCATTTCTGCCAGGAATTTCAAAGAGTAACTTGTAAAAAGAATTATCAAATTTGTAGAAAAAATTATTGACACAATCGAACACTTGTTTTAGTATGTTTATATACAGAACGAATGTTCTTAAAAGGAGATTGGTATGGAAAGAGAAGATAAACAAAAAGCATTAGAGGCAGCTCTTGGACAGATTGAAAAACAGTTCGGTAAGGGCGCTGTTATGAAGCTTGGCGACTCATCAGATACTATGAATATAGAAACTATCCCAACAGGATCACTTAGCCTTGATATCGCGCTTGGCCTTGGTGGTATTCCTAAGGGAAGAATTATTGAGATCTATGGACCTGAGTCCAGTGGTAAGACTACAGTTACACTGCATATGATAGCAGAAGTTCAGAAGCGCGGAGGCATTGCCGGATTCATCGATGCTGAGCATGCTCTTGATCCTGTATATGCTAAGAACATCGGTGTTGATGTTGATAACCTTTACATCTCACAGCCAGACAGTGGTGAGCAGGCTCTCGAGATCACAGAGACTATGGTACGTTCAGGTGCTATTGATATAGTTGTAGTTGACTCAGTTGCAGCCCTTGTTCCTAAGGCTGAAATTGACGGAGATATGGGTGATTCTCATGTGGGGCTTCAGGCAAGACTTATGTCACAGGCTCTTCGTAAACTTACTGCTGTTATCAGTAAGTCAAACTGTACAGTAGTATTTATCAACCAGCTTCGTGAAAAAGTTGGCGTTATGTTCGGTAATCCTGAGACAACAACAGGTGGACGTGCTCTTAAGTTCTATTCTTCAGTTCGTATGGATGTTCGTCGTATTGAGGCTATTAAACAGAACGGTGAGAACATCGGTAACAGAACAAGAGTCAAGGTGGTTAAGAACAAGATTGCGCCTCCATTCAAAGAGGCAGAGTTTGATATCATGTTTGGTAAGGGTATCTCAGCTACAGGTGATATTCTCGATCTTGCTGCAGGCGTTGATATTGTTAATAAG
The DNA here is from genome assembly GCF_900108105.1 of Butyrivibrio sp. Su6. Lineage (GTDB taxonomy): Bacteria > Bacillota > Clostridia > Lachnospirales > Lachnospiraceae > Butyrivibrio. The sequence continues at coordinate 71,853 of NZ_FNUR01000010.1, forward strand.
AGTGGTGCATGGTACCAGTATGAGGGAGAGAAGATTGGACAGGGCCGTGAGAATGCCAAGCTCTATCTTGAGAACAACCCTCAGATCAGAGACGATATCGAGGCAAAGGTTCGTGCGCACTACGGACTTCCTGTAGATAACTTCAGCAATGCAGCTGCGGCAAATACAGCTGCTGATGGTGATGATGAAGCAAAAGCGGCTAAGAAGAGCAAAGCTTCTAAATAATCAGATAAAAAATGTTAATCGGTGGTCGTAATGACCACCGATTCTTGTATAAATGAAAAACTGTAAAGAATTAGCATTTGATATTTTCAATGAGGAATGTTGGCATGATTATTTCAGATATAGTTGAATTTGATAAAAAGCGAAGCAAGGTATTCATAGATGGGGAATTTGCTTTTTTGCTTTATAAAGGCGAGCTTAGGGATTATAAGATAAAACTTGATGCTGAGTTGTCAGAGAATGCTTATGAAGAAATCACATCAGAACTACTTCCCAAAAGAGCTATCAAGAGAGCCATGAATCTTTTGCAAAAGAAGGACTATACTGAAAAAAAGCTTAGGGATAAGCTTTCTGAAGGTTTATATTCTGATGATGCCATTGATGCAGCAATTGAATATGTTAAATCATACAGATATTTAGATGACCACAGATTTGCAAGAGATTACATTGTTTATCATATCGAAAGCAGAAGTAAGAACAGAGTAATCCAGGATCTTTCTGCCAAAGGAATTGATAAACAGATTATTTTGGATATATTTGATGAGCTTGAAAGTGAAGGTCTTTTTGAAAGCGTTTCTGAAACTGAACTTAATCAGATAGAGCATTTATTGCAGAAAAAACACTACGATCCTGAAATGGAATATAAGGAAAAACAGAAGATTATGGCCTTTTTACTTAGAAAAGGGTACAGTATGGACCTTGTAAAAAAAGCAATGGATAACTTTTAATTTTTCTTTTAATTTTCTGATTTTATCCCATTTGCGCTTCTTGACACTGTCATTTATAAAAGGTAAAATTTAAAGTGTTGTAAAATTGTATTAAAGAGAGTATATTTTGGGCTCTCTATACAAAATATTGTACAATGAAAATTGAATAAGGAGGTGCTCCTGTAATGACCACTGTTATTATTGCAGTAGTAGCAGCTCTTGTCGCTTTTGTTGCAGCATGGTTCATATCCACAGGTTATCAGAAAAAAGTAACTGAGGGTAAGATCGGAAGTGCAGAGGAAAGGGCAAGAAAGATTATTGACGAAGCACTCAAAACTGCCGAAGAAACGAAGCGTGAGAAACTTCTTGAAGTAAAGGAAGAGGCACTGAAAACACGTAATGATCTCGAGAAAGAAGTAAAGGACCGTCGTAATGAGGTTCAGCGTACCGAGAGAAGGATTCAGCAGAAAGAGGAAAACGTCGAAAAAAGATCTGAAGCGATTGAAAGAAAAGAGCAAAGCTTAAATGCCCGTGAAGAGGCACTGAGCAAGAAGAGTGAAGAGGTTGCAAAGCTAAACGAACAGAGGATACAGGAACTTGAAAAAATCTCTGGCTTAACCTCCGAGCAGGCAAAAGAGTATCTTTTAAAGATTGTCGAAGATGATGTAAAACACGAATCAGCTGTCATGATCAAAAACATGGAAGCTGAGGCAAAGGAAGAAGCAGATAAGAGGGCTAAGGAGATAGTTGTTAACGCGATTCAGCGTTGTTCAGCTGACCATGTTTCTGAAACTACAATTTCTGTAGTTCAGCTTCCTAACGATGAGATGAAGGGTAGGATCATCGGTAGAGAAGGTAGAAATATTAGAACTCTTGAAACAATGACTGGTGTTGATCTTATTATTGATGATACACCGGAAGCTGTAGTAATTTCTGGTTTTGACCCTATACGTCGAGAGGTCGCTCGTATAGCACTTGAGAAACTTATTGTTGACGGAAGAATTCACCCGGCAAGAATCGAAGAAATGGTTGAGAAGGCACAGAAAGAAGTTGCTGCCAAGATCAAAGAAGAAGGTGAAAATGCTGCTATTGAGGCAGGAGTTCACGGACTTCATCCTGAAGTTATCAAGATTCTTGGTCGTATGAAGTTCAGAACAAGCTACGGTCAGAATTGCCTTAAACATTCTGTTGAAGTAGCGCAGCTCTGCGGACTTTTAGCTTCTGAGCTTGGACTTGATGTTCGAGTTGCTAAGAGGGCAGGTCTTTTACATGATATTGGTAAGGCTGTTGACCATGAACTTGAAGGTTCACATATTCAGCTTGGCGTAGATATCTGTAAAAAGTATAAGGAATCTCAGATCGTTATCAATGCGGTTGAGGCACATCATGGTGATGTTGAGCCACAGTCACTTATAGCAGTCCTTGTTCAGGCAGCTGATACAATTTCATCAGCTAGACCGGGCGCTAGAAGAGAGACTTTAGAAACTTACACATCCAGATTAAAAGAACTCGAGGATATTACCAATAGCTTTAAGGGTGTTGATCACTCATTTGCTATTCAGGCTGGTAGAGAAGTCAGAGTAATGGTAGTTCCTGAGCAGGTTTCAGATGCCGATATGGTACTTATGGCTCGTGATATTGCCAAGAAGATCGAGGATGAAATGGAATATCCTGGTCAGATCAAGGTTAATATCATTAGAGAGAGTAGAGCAACTGAATACGCTAAATAATTCAAAGAAGTCGTCCAATAGGACGGCTTCTTTTTTTGCGTGAAAAGCAGAGCCATGTGCAACAGACATTTTTTCTCAATATGCGTTCCTAAAATATCTTGATAGGTGCGTAAGCATATGCTAACATAACAGTGTTAGCGGTAGCTAACATTCATCTAATATGTTTCCATTTACAAATAAAATAATACTGGAGGAATAAGTATGAGTAAGGTTAAAGTAGTTTATTGGTCAGGAAGTGGCAACACTGAGGCTATGGCTAATGCAGTAGCTGATGGAATCAGACAGGGCGGAGCAGAAGCTGAAGTTGTGACATTTGATTCTATCAGCCCATCTGATCTTTCATCCGATACTTCTATTGCATTTGGATGCCCTGCAATGGGAGCTGAAGTTTTAGAGGAATCTGTTGTTGAGCCATTTATTGAAACTTTTGAAAATCAGTGCGCAGGGAAGAAGCTTGGCCTTTTTGGTTCATATGGCTGGGGAGATGGCCAGTGGATGCGCGACTGGGTCGACAGAATGAAAGCTGCAGGAGCAACTGTAGTCGGCAATGAGGGAGTTATTGCTAATAGTGCACCGGATGATGAAGCTGTTGATGCATGCAAGAATTTGGGACTTGCTCTTGTTTAAAAAATTGAAGGGGAAGAGTTAAGCTAAAAAATCGGGGATGAGTACGGAACTGGCAAATAAGATCGATAGAAATAATGTAAGACATATGATGGTACTGAGTTGTGCACCTCTTTTAGCAGGGCTAAAGATAGCATCTCTATTTGTTACCAGAGCGATTAATTATGAGGAAGTATTAAGCGTACTTAAGGGGACAGAAGTTGAATTATTGACGCTATCAAACAACAATGGGATGCTTACTCTTTTGCTCTACAATAGAAGTGGACTATCACAATATCTGAATAAAAATATGATTGCTTCTTTTTTAAGAAAGCTGGATTATGAGAACACTGATGTGGATTCTGTGTTAAAAGAGTTTTCTTTCAGGTATAGTCTTTATCTTATGGATCGAATGGACTTTCCACATGAAATGGGAATCATACTTGGATATCCGCTTGAAGATGTTAATGGCTTTATGTGCAACGGAGGCAAAAACTATCTTTATAGTGGATACTGGAAGGTGTATTGCCGCCCTCAGGCTGCTAAAAAACTTTTCAGAGAGTATGATAGAGCCACAGAACGTATGATAAAAGAATTAGTTGAATAAAAAGAGGATATAGTACTTGATAAAATTGATTGTGTGCAATATAATATCATTATGTTTTATGATTAAAAGAAAAATCTGTACATTGTATATTAAAAAAATGTGGAGAGGGGCTTTGAGATGCACGAATCAGGTGAAGACTATATCGAGACAATATACCTTTTAAAAAAGAAGAAGGGAATGGTACGTTCTATCGATGTTGCCAATGAGCTTGGCTTTTCAAGACCTAGCGTTTCAAGAGCGGTAGGAATCTTAAAGGACAATGGACTGATTGTCGTTGAGAATGATGGCGAGCTTATTCTTACAGAGGAAGGATTAAAAACTGCAAAAAAGGTTTACGAAAAGCATACCAACCTTACAAAGTTTTTGATGCTTACTGCAGGAGTTAACGAGGAAATTGCTGAGAACGATGCTTGCAGGATCGAACACATTATTAGTCCTGAAACTTTTAAGGGAATTAAGAAATTCGTTAAAGAGAATGCAAAATAATCATAAGAATTTATGAGTCATAGAAGGTTTTCTTTCTACTTTTTATGATTAAAACTGAATATTGATTATAGGACTATTTAGGCGCAATTGCAGTATTACTGTGATTGCGCCTTTGTTTTTTATTTTTATAAATGTCTAAAGTGTGTTCAATTTATGAAATTTTAATTTATTTTTACAAAAAAACGACTGATTATGATGATTTTTATGATTGATATTTTTTTATGATAAAAAAGGATTTTTTTATGAGATTTTATGAGAGGGAGGTAGTGTAATGTACAAAAAGCTACGGAGATTTATTACACTTGTTCTGGCGCTTGCGCTTATTACTACTAATTTTGGCAGTGATTTTGCAAGTGCAAGGGCATATGCTGTTGCTGATGAGGATGAATTGGAAGTAACGGTTGATTCATCTGAAATTGGTGACATTTTCGAGGATATTTCTGATGTTGAGACGTCAGAAGAGTCTGAGGAAGATGAGGAGGAGATAGTTGACGCTGAGGGAGAAACAGAAGTTGACAATTCTACAGCAGAGGCAGCTACAGAGGAAGCTACTCTTGCTGAGGAAAAAAGTGAGGGTTTAGAGAATATTATAGAAGAGTCTGTTAAGGAAAGCTCAGCTGAGGGAGAAGCAGTTGCAGCTATTTTTAACAGCACAGAAGAAAGTAATGCGGCTACTCTTGCATCATCAGATGCGGCAGCATTTTCAAGTTCCGAGGATGCAGCTACGCTGGCTAGCTCTGATGCGGCTGCGTTAGCATCATCAGATGCAGCAGCACTTGCAAGTTCTGAGGAAGAAAAACCAATAGAGTTTAGTCCGGATCCTGTAATTTTAAACGGAGTTAAGATTACTCTTTACGCTGTTCCAGGAGTTCTTCCTAATGATGCAGAGCTTCAGGTTTCAGAAATTGAAAGTGATTTTGAAGATAAGATTACAGAAGCTATTGATGAAGATACAGGTGCAGACGTTGAGGTAGTAAAGACAATCTCTTACGATATCAAGATCTATTCAGAGAGCGAGGGGGATTTCGTTCAGCCTGAAGATGGAACTGTTAGAGTGACTTTTGAAGAAATTGACGAGGCTTCCGATGAGGAAATAGCACTTGCTGTTTACCATGTTGAAGAGTCAGGTGATGAAGTTGAAAATGTTGATGAGGTAAAAAAGGGAGAGGAAAATTCAACTGATACTGAAATCGGTTTTGATGCCGAGCACTTTTCAATTTATACAATTGCTTTTCTGAAACAAAGTGGCGATAAAGCAGCTAAATTCCAGTTGGATCCTGTTGATGAAAATGGAAAGGCAATAAATATTTCAAATTATGGAGAGACCATAAAAGAGATTGATTCAGATGAGTCAGGATCACCAGAAAAATATGCGCTTAAACTTCCGGGGTATGAGTATGTAAGAGCATATTATGAAAAGAATATTGATGGAACTAGAGTGGAAGCTAATGTGACACTTATAGAAGTTGATACTTCTAATAAGAAACTCATAATCAAAACTGAGTATAATGGCAATAATTATAGCGACAGCTTTGATTGGGTAGATAAGGAAAAGATAAATAAGCCGGCTGTTAGTGATATACCGGTGCTCAAGTTCGTGTATAAAAATAATGTAAAATTTAAGGATTCGGAACTGATATATTTCTTTTTACTGATTCCTGACAAGTCTGTACCTCTTACATCAGAGGGTGATGTACAGTGGAAGTATTTCCCTTCCTATGGCAGTAACGGATACGAAGGTGGTTTACCGCACTATGGTCAGAGTGATATTGATGATAAGTGGGTAGGAAGAGCTCTTTCTCTTGCGCTTGTTGACGATGCGGACAAGGACGATGTAATATCCGATCATCATGGCATAAAAACTGGAAATGTTTATGATCTGTCAGGGGCAAAAGTAGAAAAGTATATCACAGAGAAACCAACAGACAAGATTAATGCTTATCTTGCATCAGAGTTTCCTGGCTTTGGCTTTGATAACGCAGATTTCACAGAAAATGATGTAGTCTGGTATGTATACAAGAATCAGCTTGATGCATTCCATATCGATGGATTTTTAAATTCTGCTGTGAGATATAATACTAATTTTGGAACTCCGGTTACATCAACTGAAACAGTAAAATTTTTGACTGATTATCATATCAAGGATTATGGCGATGTATTTAGCGTATCAAGAGATGGTTATACTTTTGTAGGGTGGAGTCCTGACCCTGATGATTTTGCAGATAACGGATATTTAGATAATATTTCATATGCTTTTGCGTGGAATGGTAAGTCACATACACAGACTGTTGATGTAAACCAGGATATTTTGGTAGGACCTAAGCTCACTCTTTATGCTCAGTGGAAGAAGGATGGAGTTCTTGATGCAAACATCGAAGTATGGGCCAAGGATGATGAATGGTTCTACGATGGAACAGATCATACAAACAACGAAATCCTTAAACAGACAAGTGATGATCCTAATTACGAAGTAACGGCCATTGAAACAAATGGAAAAGTTAAGAATGTAAGCGACACAAGCAATCTTAACAACAAAATTACTAAGGTAACTATCAAGGATAAGACTACTGGCAAAGAGTATACATTTACTGTTAATGGTAATAGTGAAGTAGTAACTATTAATGGCGAAAAGACAAAGGTTACTGTTCATAACAGTACACTTACTATTAAACCAAGAACTGTTACACTTACTTCAGAAAATCTTTCGAAAGAATTTGATGGCAAGTATCTTACTGCTGATGAGCGTTATAAAGCCGGTGTGACGACCGCAAGGAATATTACTCCAAATGCTTATGATGCAAAAAATGGAACAGGCTTTGTTCCCGGCGAAGGTATCGATAATGACAAAATTGAGTTTACAGGAAAGCTCATCGATATTAAGTTAGAAGAAAATGCCAATACTTTTAAGTTCGATAAAGCCCTAAAGAGTAACACTCTTACAGAAAACTATGCGATTACGCCTTATTATGGCTCTCTTGAAATTACAGTTGGCAAAAAGATACAGATTAAAATCAAACTTAAGGCCAACGCCGAAGGAGACGGACGTAATACCTACAGAATCTATAATGGTGGAGTTCAGCAGGGTGACATGACTGTGCACATTGAAATTGAAGGAGAACACGATGGAGATATAGATTCTTTCCTTCAGACGATTATTGAGGCTCTTAAGAATGGAGCTGCAAGCGTTTTGAATGCCGGTACACTTGTGGTACATGCCGAAGGTAATCCGGGCGATCCGATAGCTGTGGAACCTGAAACGAAAACTGTTGCAGGTATGGATATTACTGTCAGCGGACTTATGGTTCGCGGCGGAGCAGGTACCGATGTTGGTCATTATCCAATTTTCCTTGATTACTCCGGAATGCATCTTGAAACAGTTATCGATGGCAAGACTATCGATCTTACAAAGCTGGTTGAGATCACTCCTGATCATGAAACAGCTGCTAAAGAGATGATAGAGTATAATGTCAACCCTGCAATTAAGACAGGTGAAGAGATAATTGGTTGGCTTCATGTAACTCAGAGGGAAGTTGTTATGCTTTCTGATACAGCAAGCAAGCAGTACGACGGAACACCTCTTACAGCTAAGCATGTATCAGAGACAGAATATGTTGTAGATAAGAATTCTAACAAGGGATTTGTTCCGGGAGAAGGAGCTGACTATGATATAACCGGATCACTTGTAGGTTCTGCGACAGAGACACAGTCAGTAAGAAATGACTACACATACACATTAAAGAGTAATACGAAGGCATCAAATTATATTATTACTCAGGAATACGGTACACTTACAGTTACACCACTTGGCGGTGGAGATAATCCACCTTCAGATCCAGACCCAGATCCGGATCCACCAACAACCACAACTGTAGTACCTCCTAGCCCGGTTGCAGCAGTGCTCGGAGCAAGGAGAGCGGAGGCTACTTCAGGCGCAGCAGTACTTGGCGCAAGAAGGGCGGCTACAGAGGATGCAACAAATGAAGGCATGAGAGTGCTGGTTGTTGTAATAGCTGCGGGAATTGCAATTTCACTTCTTTTCTTTGGAAAAAAGAAAGAGAATGATGAAGTGTGATCCATTATAAAATCTCATAAAATCCGAAAGAAGCTGGTGCGTTTAGCATCAGCTTCTTTTGATGCTGATTTGTGATTAATGAAAAAAACTGTTAGTATAGCCATAGAGTTTTTGTGGAGGTTCTTATTGTGATTCCTGTAGATTTTAAAGAACGAATGAAATCATATCTTGGAGAAAAAGAGTTTGAGGACTTTTTTAGCTCTTTTGACAATGATGAGAGATATCACTCCTTAAGGGTAAATACGCTTAAATGCGATAAAGAAGATTTAAAGTCTAAACTTTCATACATAAAAACAGAAGTTTCCTGGGAAGAAAAGGGTTTCTACTATGATGATGCTCAGCCCGGTAAGCACCCATATCATGAGGCTGGTCTTTATTATATTCAAGAGCCCAGTGCCATGGCGCCTGTGCATTTTCTTGAACCAAAGCCCGGAGAAAAGATACTCGATCTTTGCGCTGCGCCAGGCGGGAAAACTACACAGATTGCTTCTTACATGAATGGAGAAGGCATTCTTGTGACCAATGAGATAAATAGGGACAGAGCAAAGATACTATCTCTTAATGTGGAGAGGCTTGGGATAAAGAATGCCCTTGTGCTCAATGAAGATTCCGCGCATCTTTCTGAGGTTTTTGAAGGATACTTTGAGAAGATACTTGTGGATGCGCCCTGTTCAGGTGAAGGAATGTTCAGGAAAAATGATAATGCCGGCGATGAATGGAGTCTTGATAATGTCAGAACCTGTGCAGTAAGGCAAAAAGAGATACTGGCAAATGCAGCAAAAATGCTCCTTCCGGGAGGAAGACTTGTGTATTCTACATGTACTTTTTCTGCTGATGAGAATGAAGAAACTATATTTGAATTTCTTTTTGCCAACCCTGATTTTCATACAGTAAAAGTGGAAAAAACAGGTGGAATAGAAAACGGAAGAATAGAGTTTATTTCTGATGAACTTTATGAAAAGTATTCATTGATTGATGCTGTGAGAGCAGAGAAGTGCAGAGAAGAAGTTTTGAATTCTCTTAGATTATGGCCTCATAAATTAAAGGGCGAGGGGCATTTTTTATGTGTGCTTGAAAGAGACGGTGAACTTACCAGAGAAAATGCGAATTCCTATGTGCCGGGAGGCAGAAATATAGCTGCAAGGCCTGAATGCACTAAAGTTTTTGAAGCTTTTGTAAAAGACAATCTTTCTTTTGATAAAAAGACCTTTGAAATTAAAAGGGGGAAAATCTTTTGCAACCTAGAAGGTGGAAGGAGTCTTAACGGGCTCATGTACATGTTCGGCGATCAGATCTATCTTTGCCCGGAGGATATGCCTTCAGTAAATGGTCTTAAGGTTATGAGAGGAGGACTTCATCTTGGAACAATTAAAAAGGATAGATTTGAGCCTTCTCATGCTTTGGCACTGTTTTTGACAGCTGACGATGTATGTCTTTGTAAGGACTACCCTTCTGATGGATCTGAGATAAAGAGTTACCTGAATGGTCAGACCATGAAGATTACAGATGATACACCAGATTCTACATATAGTCAGGTGAAAAAAGACAGCAAGGGATGGGCACTTATAACAACTGACGGCTATAGCATTGGCTGGGCTAAAGCTGCAGGTGGTATGCTTAAAAACCATTATCCAAAGGGATTAAGAATAAATTACTAAATAGATTAAGACTAACTTTTGTTGGAGAACTGATGAGAAAATTACTTGTATATTTAAAAGACTATAGAAAAGAAACTGTATTGGGACCTTTATTTAAACTTCTTGAGGCCTCATTTGAGCTTTTGGTTCCGCTTGTTATTGCGGCAATGATAGATAAGGGCATCGCAAGTGGAGATAAGAGCTATGTCATAAAGATGTGCCTTTTACTGATATTACTGTGCTTTGTAGGCTGTATCAGTGCTGTTACAGCGCAGTTTTTTGCAGCAAAAGCTGCAGCCGGTTTTGCTAAAAAGGCAAAGAAAGCTCTTTTTGATAATATTCAGAAATTGTCATATTCGGATATGGACAAGCTTGGAACGTCAGCCATGATAACCAGGATGACCAGCGATATGAACCAGGTCCAGCAGGGTGTCAACATGACAATAAGGCTCCTTTTAAGGTCACCTTTTGTCGTATTTGGCGCTATGGCTATGGCATTCACAATCGACTTCAGGCAGGCACTTGTTTTTGTAGTTACAATCGCGCTTTTGGCCTTTGTAGTTGTTTTCATAACAGGCTGGAGCATCCCCAGGTATGAAAAGATACAAAAAGGACTGGATACCCTCCTTAGACTTACAAGAGAAAACCATACGGGCGTAAGAGTCATAAGAGCTTTTGGCCTTGAAGCGAGGGAAAAAGAGAACTTTGAACAGAATAATGACAGGCTCATGGGACTACAGAAGTTTGTTGGCTCAGTGACAGCTCTTATGAATCCTGTGACTTATGCAATCCTTAACCTTTCTGTTGTATTTTTGATCTATAAGGGAGCTTTTTTGGTTGATTCTGGTGAGCTTACTCAGGGAGAGATGGTTGCATTGTACAACTACATGTTCCAGATTCTTGTAGAGCTCATTAAGCTAGCCAATCTGATCCTTACAATGACTAAAGCCATCGCATCAGGAAACAGAGTTCAGGAACTTATGGAATACAGAACATCTATGGAAGATGGCAGTGTCACAGAGTTTTCAGATGTGGAAGAACATGTTGTCTTTGACAATGTATCCATGAGCTATCACGGGGATGCAGAAGACAGCATTGAGAATATAAGCTTCGTTGCAAAAAGAGGCGAGAGAATCGGCATAATTGGCGGAACTGGAAGCGGTAAGTCCACGCTTATAAATCTTATTCCAAGATTTTATGATGTCAGAGAAGGCGCTGTTCTTATAGACGGATTGAATGTTAAAGAGTATAATCTTGAGGCTCTTAGAGAAAGAATTGGTATAGTTCCGCAGAAGGCAGTTCTTTTCCATGGAACTATCAGAGATAACATGAAGTGGGGCAAAAAAGATGCCACAGACGATGAGATCCGAGAGGCACTTAAAATAGCCCAGGCTGAAGAAGTTGTGAAGGGAAAAGAAAACGGACTGGACTTTGTTGTGGCCCAGGGAGGAAAGAACTTCTCCGGTGGACAGAAGCAGCGACTTACAATTGCAAGAGCACTTGTGAGAAAGCCAGAGATCCTTATCCTTGATGACAGTGCGTCAGCCCTTGATTATCTTACAGATAAAAATCTGCGGGCAGCAATTGCAGGAATGGACAATCCGCCTACGACCTTTATTGTTTCTCAGAGAACATCTGCAGTAAGGGACTGCGATAAGATACTGGTACTTGATAACGGAAGTCTTGCAGGAATCGGTACACACGAGAAACTCCTTGAAAGCTGTGATCTTTACAAAGAAATCTATGATTCTCAGTACAAAAAGGAGGGGGCAGTATGAAAAAGGGAACACTAAAAAAGGTACTCAGATATGCAGCAAAATATAAGTTTTTGATATATTTATCAATGTTGCTGGCGGTGATAACAGCTCTTTTGTCCTTATATGTACCAATCCTTGCTGGAAGAGCAATTGATCATATTATTGGAAAAGGAAATGTTGATTTTACTATTGTTGGTGGCATATTGCTTAAGATGATCGTGACTATAGCTATTATTTCCGTTTGTCAGTGGATCATGAACAAGGCCAATAACAAGATAACCTTTCAGGTTGTAAGGGATGTGAGAAAAGAGGCTTTTGAAAGACTTCAGATACTCCCTTTTGACTATCTTGATTCCAAGCAGACAGGAGATATCGTAAGCAGGATCATTTCTGATGTTGATCTGTTCTCAGATGGACTTTTAATGGGATTTACCCAGCTTTTTACAGGCATTGTAACTATTGTCGGAACTTTAATGTTCATGTTTTATCTGAATTTTAAGATCGCACTGGTAGTAGTTGTTTTGACTCCTCTTTCTTTATTTGTAGCAAGATTCATTGCTACAAGGAGCTTTAATCTCTTTAAGCTCCAGTCTGAGGCAAGGTCTGATCAGACATCCTTTGTGGATGAAATGGTTGGAAATCTTTCAGTGGTTAAGGCCTTTGCCCATGAAGATGAGAATATGGAGTACTTTGATGGCATAAATGAAAGACTTGAGGAGACATCCATAAAGGCTACTTTCATTTCATCTCTGACTAACCCAGGAACAAGATTTATCAATAATCTTGTTTATGCGGCAGTTGCTTTGTTTGGAGCACTTACTTGTATTTCAGGGGGCATGACTGTTGGTGGACTTACTATTTTCCTTAGCTATGCCAATCAGTACACTAAACCCTTTAATGAAATCTCAGGTGTAGTTACAGAACTTCAGAACGCTCTTGCCTGTGCAGAGAGAGTTTTTGCACTTATAGAAGAAAAAACCGAGATTCCTGACAGCGCTGATGCTCCGGATACTTTTGAGCCTTCAGGCGATGTTAAGTTTGACGATGTTTTCTTTTCATATGACAAGAATAAAAACCTTATCGAAGACTTAAACCTTGATATCAAGAAGGGCCAGAGAGTAGCGATTGTTGGACCAACAGGTGCCGGAAAGAGTACACTTATAAATCTCCTTATGAGATTTTATGATGTTGATAGAGGCGTCATTTCAATTGATGGAATTAACTTAAAAGACCTAAAGAGAAGACAGGTAAGGGACAATTTTGGAATGGTTCTTCAGGAGACCTGGCTGCGTAGTGGAACCATAAAGGATAACATTACCCTTGGAAGAGTAGGCTTTACTGATGAAGAGATTATTGAAGCAGCAAAGGCTTCCCATGCGCACAGCTTTATAAAAAGACTTCCTGAAGGCTATGACACCGTTATTTCAGAAAATGGAGGGAATCTCTCTCAGGGACAGAAACAGCTACTTTGCATTACGAGAGTTATGCTCAGCATTCCGCCTATGCTGATTCTTGATGAGGCGACTTCATCAATCGATACAAGTACTGAAATACGAATTCAGAAGGCATTTAACAGGATGATGAGTGGCAGGACCAGCTTTATTGTTGCTCACAGACTTTCAACCATAAGAGAAGCAGATGTGATACTTGTCATGAAAAATGGACGTATCATTGAGCAGGGAAGCCATAATGAGCTTTTGGAGAAAAAAGGTTTTTATCATGAACTTTATAACAGTCAGTTTGCATAGACGCATATTGATGGTTTATTATGGATAAAGAGTTAGTGGTTTTTATTTAGGAGAAATTATATGACAAATCAAAAGAGACCTGTATTTGTAACCGGACACAAGAATCCTGATACGGATTCAATCTGTGCAGCAATTACTTATGCAAATCTTAAAAGAGAAATAACAGGAGATGATTACATCGCCTGCAGAGCAGGACACCTGAATGAGGAGACTCAGTTTGTTTTATCTCATTTTGGAGTTGAGGTTCCTGCCTATGTAAAGGATGTAAGAACCCAGGTAAGAGACATGGAGATCCGCATGCTTGACGGGATCAAGGATGACCTGTCACTTAAGAATGCCTGGTCAAAAATGCGAGATGCAAGTGTAGTTACTCTGTGTGTTACAGAAGGCGATGAGCTTACAGGTATCGTAACAACTAATGACATCGTTGAAACATACATGGATGTTATTGATCCAAAGATTCTTTCTATGGCTCAGACATCTTATAAAAACATTGTCGAGACTCTCGATGGAGAGCTTATTATTGGTGAAATCGAGGATACACTTACCAAAGGAAAGGTGGTTATAGCAGCTGCCAATCCTGATATGATGGAAAATGTCATCGAGGAGGGCGACGTTGTTATTCTTGGTAACAGATATGACATGCAGCTATGCGCAATTGAGATGAATGCAGGATGCATCATTGTCTGCGAAGGTGCAAGCGTAGCCAAGACTATCCAGACTCAGGCAAAGGACCATGGAACCAAGATAATCTGTACTCCGCATGATACATTCGTTGTAGCAAGACTTATCAATCAGAGTATGCCTGTTTCTTATGTTATGAAAAAAGATAATCTGATCACTTTCCACATGGATGACTATATTGAAGACATTCAGGAAGTTATGGCATCTACAAGACACAGATATTTCCCTGTTCTTGATAAGGATGACCACTATATCGGAATGATCAGTCGAAGGAATTTCCTTGGTGCGAAAAAGAAGCAGCTTATTCTTGTTGACCACAATGAGAAGAATCAGGCTGTTAACGGCGCTGATTCTGCAGAGATTCTGGAGATCATAGATCACCACAGACTTCGTACTATTGAGACAGCTGGACCTGTGTTCTTTAGAAACCAGCCCCTTGGTTCTACATGTACTATTATTTATCTTATGTACAAAGAATATGGAGTTGAGATAAATAAGACTATTGCTGGACTTCTACTTGCAGCTATTTTATCAGATACACTTATGTTCAGATCTCCTACATGTACAAATATTGATAAAAAGGCAGGAGAGGAGCTTTCTAAGATAGCAGGTGTTGACTATGAGGAGTTTGCAAAAGAGATGTTCCATGCAGGCTCAAATCTTAGCGGCAAGACTGCTACAGAGATCCTTCACCAGGATTTCAAGAAGTTTACTGTAGATGATCTCACAATTGGAATTGGACAGATCAATTCCATGAGTGCTGAGGAACTTGTAGATATCAAGGAAAAGATCCAGCCTGAGCTTTCAAAGGTTGCAGATGATGACGGACTTGATATGCTGTTCTTTATGCTTACAGATATTATCAGTGAGTCTTCTGAGGTTGTATTTGCAGGAGCAAAGGCACAGCATACACTTAATGCGGCTTTTGGAGTGAACATCGACGGAGACAGTGCAAAGCTTCCTGGCGTGGTATCCCGCAAAAAGCAGCTGCTTCCTAATATCGTTGAAGCTATACAAAGCTGAGATAGGAAATCTTTGATTTCCGTGATCGAAGCTTGTTCTGGCGAACGATAGTGAGAGCAGAACTTCCTTGTTATTTGAGATAGGTGAAAAACATGGACGAATTAAGAGCAAAACTGTTACATGAAATAATAGGAATCTATGGGCCGGGGCAGGGAATGAGCATTGCTTCGGTTATTGTTCCTGCGTTCATAGGAGATTTTCAGAAGGTAGTATGTGATAGTAGTTCTTTTGATGAAGTGTCAGAAGAATATATGACTGAGGATAAGAAAATTCATCTTGTTTTGTACGGACGGAAACGCATGCGCTGTAAGGGAGATGAATTTGATATCACTAGATGCATTTTTAACGACAAGGTCATAGTTAGTGACTGATGCTTTGTTAGCAAAAATATAAAGATATATATTGAGAAGTATAAAAAAATAATACATAAGGTTTAGTCATGGAAGATAATAGCAATTTAGTTTGGAGATTAAAGAAGGAAGAGCATGTTGTTCAGGATGAATGGATAGATTTCAGAAGAAATGACTATGAGCTTCCAAATGGAGAAGTAATAGGCCCTGTCTATAATTATTCCAAACATAGTTTTTCACTTATTGTTGCTACTGATGAAAATGGTAATTTTATCTGCGTTCGTCAGTACAGGCACGGAATAGATGAGGTGACAAGCGAGTTTCCTGCCGGTGCAATTGAATACAAGGAAAAGAGCGATGTTCCTTATATTACCAGTAAGAATATAGTTGCTTCAGAGGAAGATGCCTTTGAGGCTGCAAAGAGAGAACTTAAGGAAGAGACAGGCTATGTTTCTGATAACTGGAAACATCTTCTTACA
Organism: Butyrivibrio sp. Su6; assembly: GCF_900108105.1. GTDB lineage: Bacteria > Bacillota > Clostridia > Lachnospirales > Lachnospiraceae > Butyrivibrio. Next base: position 87,958 of record NZ_FNUR01000010.1, read on the forward strand.
ATGCCTGCCAATGCCACATTATCAAACAGCAATGTCCATATTTATGCAGCAACAAATTGCAGGAAGGTTACCGGGCAGCACCTTGATGATACTGAGTTTTTAAATGTTCTGACTTTATCAGAAAAGGAGCTTAAGCAAAGAATATTTGAGGGTGATTTCAAACAGTCGCTTCATGTGCTTGCATACTATCTTTTTAAAGATATGATGTAAGCTGATTACTTCTTGAAAAAACAAATATTCTCACTTACGCATATACAAAGAGATAGTAATAAAAAAGAAGACAAAACACTCATAAATAAAGTGTTTTGTCTTCTTTTTTAGTGCCGGCAGTGGGACTTGAACCCACACGTGGTTACCCACAACAGATTTTGAGTCTGCATCGTCTGCCATTCCGACATGCCGGCTGATATAGGGCTGAATCATCTAACTGACACAGCTTTATTAGTTTAGCATAGGTATCATGGATATTCAAGTGATTTTTTGAGTGTAAACGCGTGCTTTGTGCATACATTTAAAGGGATATATGCTATAATAGTAAAGTACTATCGATAAAATGATAATAAAAGCGCTTCAACTCATGATTGAAATGAGGTATGCATGATATATCTGGTTTGTTTCTGTATAGCACTTGTGATGCTGCTGTTTATAGTAGCTTATGAGAAAGCGATAGATGTCAATCTTATCTTACTTATTGCTGTAGTAGCAGTAGGTAATGGTGGTTATTATGCGCTTTACTCTTCGCAGAATCTTGAGGAAGCAATCCTTTCTAATACTATGTCTTACGTTATTGGTATTTTTGCGCCAACAGTTCTTTTTCTTATTATTTGTAATATCTGTCACGTATTTGTTCCCAAGATTGTAAGCTCGATTTTGTATGCAGTTCAAATTGTTATCTTTCTTACTGTAAGTACAGTAGGAAAATCTGATATCTTCTATAAAACTGTAGAATATAGTACAGATGGCGGTGGTGCCTATCTTATTAAGACTTATGGCCCGATGCACTCAGTTTTCTTGGTTTTTTTGCTTCTTTATACTACGGCCGGTATCGTAGTCTGCATGTATTCTCTTAGTAGGAAGACTGTAGTCAGCAGAACTAATGTCAACATCATTCTTTTTATGGATATGCTTGTTGTAGGAGTATATCTTGTTGAGAAATTCATACATCTTGAATTTGAGCTTATCCCTATTTTCCTGACTTTTTCCATAGCTGTAATCATGGTGCCACTTATCAGAATATCAGTGTATTCCGTTTACAATAACAAGGATATTTTTGAGGATGAGATAAATAGTACAGGATACATTATTTTTAGCAGAAAGCTAAAGTATATGGGATGTAATGACTATGCGAAAGTTCTTTTCCCTGAGCTTGATAAATGGGAGCTTGAAAAAAAGATTCCGGGTAATGGAGGGCGGTTTAATACATTCCTTCGAAAACCGCTTATGGATTATGTAAAAGAGAATACCACAAAAAAGACCCCGGTAAAGACTTATGGGTATAAGGGGCAGATTTACAGATATGAAATAGCAAAGCTTATGAGCAGCAAGAAATGGTCAATAGGGTATCTTATCAAGGTGCGAAATGTGACCGAAGTCATCAGGGAAAACGCAAAAGTACCATCGGAGCAGACTGATGAAGAGAAATCTCAGATATAAGTCCAGTGAAATATTGGAAAACCTTATCAGCATAGGGCTATTGTTTGTGCTAGCACTGACAATAGTTACCATGGGTATTGCTTTTTTTGACCGCAGGGATGCTGATGAAGCCTATATGGGGTCCTTTGATACGGACAGCTTTAATCAGGGATGGACAATTTCTGGAGATGATTCAGGTGAAAAGATTGAACTTCCCTGGGTAGTACCTTCTGAATATGGTGATAAGATAACAATCGTCAATACGCTGCCAAGGCTCCTTAATAATGGAATGAGCCTTATGGTCAGATCTAATATGGAAGATGTTTACGTGTATGTGGATGGAAAACTTAGAAGTGAGTATTCTACCGAATCCATGGAATACATGTCTTACTACATCCCAAGTGCGTATCTTGTTACTACTTTGTATTCTTCCGATTCCGGAAAAGAAATACGAGTAGTAGTTAAATTCAAAACAAACAGAATAGTAAATGACATGAGTATAAGCTATGGTAATAATGTCTGGTTCAAGGTTATTAAAAATGGACTTTGGGTTAATATCAGTGCCATAATAGTTTGTGCTCTTGGAGCAGTTTTGTTTGTGACGTCACTGTTTTTTGGAAATTCATTTAGAGTTGGAGCAACCAAAAATCTGGGACTGCTCATGATGAATATCACGCTGTGGGTTCTTAGCGAGTCTACATTAAGACAGTTCATTTTCCATAGACCCTCATTATCAAGGTATTTTTCCTATTTCCTTGTGGAACTTATAGGAGCTCTGTCATGTATGTATTTTGATGAGGTGCAGCACAGAGTTTATCATAAGAGATATCTTGTGCTTGAAGGCCTTGTCCTTGGACAGATCATTATAAACATTCTTTTGACCATGGGAGGGATTTTTGATCTGTATCAGACCATGGCCATTTCCCAGGTATTAAACGCAGTCTGTGCAATTGTCTCTATCGTAAACATCTTTACTGATATCAGAACAAAAAGAGTCAGAGAATATCATATAACGACTGTAGGTATGATATTTTTCATATTCTCGGCAATTATTGAATTTGCAGGCTATCATTTTGGAATGTTCAGTTTATTTGGCGCTCGTATATGTACGGGGCTTTTGCTTTTGATGGCGGCAACTGTCATCCAGACACTTTATGATGAGATAAAGCTTTACAGAAATACTGAAAAGAACCGCGTTTCCATGACTATAAATACCATACAGACCATCGCAAGTGCTATAGATGCCAGAGATGAGTACACAGGAGGGCATTCTGAGCGTGTGGGATTATATGCCGAGAGACTTGCAAGAGAAATGGCTGCAGACTATGACTTTAGCGAGGAAGATATATTAACAATTCATTATGTGGGGCTTGTTCACGATATCGGAAAAATAGGGGTTGCAGATAATGTCCTCAATAAACCCGGAAAACTAAATGATGAAGAATATAGTCTGATGAAAAAACATACAGAAATAGGGTATGAGATCATGAATACTCTTGGAGAGGGCATGAAAGTTCTTTTGGACGGAATAAGATATCATCATGAGAGATTTGATGGAAAAGGTTATCCGGATGGCCTTTCTGACACTGATATCCCGTTGGTTGCACGAATACTTGCTATAGCAGACAGCTATGATGCGATGACTTCTGATCGTGTGTACAGAAACAGGCTGACAGACGAAGAAGTAAGAGAGCAGTTTGTTAATGGGGCCGGTACGCAGTTTGATCCGTTACTTGTAGATATATTTGTTGGTCTTTTAGATGATAAAGAAATAAGTGCTGTTACTCTAAATGATGTTAAGGATAATGGGATATCAGGTAAAAAGAATTCTGGGCTTCTTGAGACAAAGCTTCAAAGTGATCTTTTACTTGGAAAAGAAAATATTCTCAACCCTTCTCATGTCAGAATGCTATGTTATGTTATGAAACTTATGGAAAAGAAGGGAAAACAGTATCAGTTACTTTTTGTAAAACCTTTGGGATATGAAGATCAGTATAGACAGGTTGTAAAAGAAATAACTGATGCACATGACGTCAATATTCAGTATACAGAAGGTCAATATATAGTTGCTTTTTATGATAAAGAAGAATCACAGATTGAAGAATATGAAAATGCGATCAATAAAGCCTGCCCGACAGCAGAAATAAAACGACTTTCGTGAAAATGTGATACACTATATATAGTATTATTATAAACGTTTCAAAGGGGCACTTATGAAGCTGATATCTGTTAACAAACTTGAACCCGGAATGGTGGTTTCGGAAAATATCTATACCATAGATGACAGGCTTGTTCTTCCCAAGGGAACAGTGCTGGACAGTAAGGGTATCGAGAGGATAAAGTCACATTCTCTTTATAATATTTTTATAGAGGATGAGGTTAAACCTGTTCCTAAATCTGTTCCAATAAAGCCCAAGGCAGAGCTTTCCTATTCAGAGAAGCTAAAGAATTCCGAAGGGTTCATTAGATTCAAACAGCATCTTGAAGAGAACGCTGAAAAGCTTGAAGAGTCTTTTCGTATGATCGCTAATGATACTATGCCTCTTGATGTTGATAAGCTTACAGAACCTGTTTATCATCTCTTTGTTGAAGCTGGTGGAACAGCAGGCGTTTTTGATATGCTCCATAACCTTAGGGATAATTCCGATGCAGTATATATGCATAGCCTTAATGTATCTTTGATATGCAATACCCTTGCTACATGGATGAGACTTCCCAAGGAAAAGATACATCTTGCTACAGCAGGTGGTCTATTGCATGATATTGGGAAAGTGCTTCTCCCACCTGAACTTCTTACTAAAACTACTCCTCTTACACCCTTTGAACAGAAGACCATGAATGAACATGTGGTAAAGGGGTATGAGCTTGTTAAAGACAAGGATATTGATATTCATATCAAAAACTGTGTTTTGATGCACCATGAACTCAGGGATGGTTCAGGTTTTCCATTTCATCTGAAAAATGAACAGATAGATGAGATAGCATCAATCGTAACTGTTGCTAACGTCTATGATGAAATGACTTCTCAAAAATTGTACAGATCACAGATTTGTCCTTTTGAGGTAATTGAGCAGTTTGAGGAAGAGGGAATTGATAAATATGATCCCAATGCCATCATGACCTTCCTTAGTAATATTGTTAATACTTTTATTGCCAATAGAGTAATGTTAAATAATGGTAAGACCGGAGATATTATCTTTGTAAATCCCAATCATTTGGCAAGGCCTGTTGTGAAGTGCGGTGATACTTACGTCGATCTTGCTACAAACAGGCAACTGTCTATTGTGGCTGTGATCTAGATTTTTCCTTACGCTGGGGTAAATTTGCACAAATAGCGAATACTAAAATTGTAAAAAGCGTTTCTTGAAGAAATGGGCTTTTTTGTATACTATTAAGATATGGAAACTAAAATACGCATTAATGGTTTCCATAATGGTAAATAAATGTTATTAGTATATAAGAAGCCTCTTTTTAGTGGCAGAAAAGGGAAGATTATGACTGAAAAATCTAAAGTTATTTTTGGTAATGTGATCAGTGATAAAGATTACAGATCATCGGTTAAGTCCAAGAAAAGCTATATAAAGAAATACGGTGATGATTCAAATGTAAACTACGGCTTTGATGTTGTAGACAATGATGTTATCGGCCCGCTTCTTGGGGTTAAAAATGTTGAAGTTTCATCTAAGGCTCCTGTTTCGGAGATGGACAGGGAGAACGGAATCATTGTTGGAAATATAAGAATGGGATTTGGCCATTACAGAATCTCAATGGCAATGGCATCATACGCCCATCATCTCGGATATACCCCATATTGGATGGATCTTAATTCATATAAAGAGACAACCTGTACCAAGGTTATAGGTGCTCAGAATGACCTTTATTCTCTTGGATCAAGACTCAGCAAGAACCCAATTTTCAATAAGCTTGTCTGGGAACCTATGAACTATGAGGGATTCAGAGCTCTTTCATATAACGCCAAGGATCAGAAGAATGCAGAGCTCATGGCACCTGTATATAAAAATGTGCCTAAGGATATTCCTGTTATTGCAACTCATGCATGGCCTGCACAGGCAGCAGTTCATGCAGGAATGAAATATGTAGTTAATGCCATTCCTGATAACTGGCCAATGGCTCTTCATTTATCTGAAGGCTCAGTTCATACAATACAATGCAAGAATGCTTATATGGGCTATCGTGTACTCAATGGAATGAATAAAAAGAGTGTGTCAAAGCCTATGCCAAAGGACGCTCTTGTTTATACAGGACATTATATCGACTATGAGCTTGTATCCAATATTGAAAAAGACTGTGATATGAGAATTGCCAGAAAGAAAAATGGCGATCCTATGAGATTTCTTTTGACTATCGGCGGAGCAGGAGCACAGAAAGAGATATTTGCAGAGATCATAAAGCACCTGATCCCAAGTATAAAAGATGGAAAGGCTGTTCTCTACGTTAATGTCGGAGATTACAGAAACGTTTGGGATGAGCTTGTAGCCGAGATAGATGGCATGAAGGCTCTTGCTACAGAGCATATGAATGATTGGAAGGATACACTTGAGTTTGCAGAGAAAACCCTTGATCCTTCAAATCTTATTACAGGAATACACGGCTTTTATCACAAGAACATTTTTGAGGCAGTATACGCAACAAATCTTCTCATGAGAAGCTGCGATGTACTTGTTACAAAGCCAAGTGAACTGGCCTTTTATCCTGTTCCAAAGCTCTTTATAAAGAGAGTCGGTAAGCATGAGATGTGGGGAGCAATCCATTCAGCAGAGATTGGTGATGGTACACTTGAGTGCAGAGATATACCACATATCCTTCAGATGGTTGACCAGTTCCTTGAAACTGATCTTTTGAATGAGATGTGTGAGAGCATAGTTCTTAACAAAAAAATGGGTATCTATGACGGAGCAAAAAAAGTTGTTGAGCTTGCTGTAAAGCTTAAGGAGGGTAAAAAATAATGGAAAAAGCAAAACTGTCAGGGGCTGCGAAGGCGTCCTATGGACTGGGTGCTGTGGGAAAAGACATGGTATACATGCTTTCAGCATCTTATGTACTTTATTATTTTCAGGATATTTTAGGGGTAAGCGCTGCTGCAATGGGCGTTATTCTTATGGTGGCACGAGTATTTGATGCGTTTAACGATCCTATCATGGGAGCGATAGTTGCCAAGACCAAGACCCGTTGGGGCAAGTTCAGACCTTGGCTTCTTATAGGAACGATCACAAATGCAATCGTTCTTTATCTTATGTTCTCAGCTCCGCCAACTCTTTCAGGAAGCGGACTTGTGGCTTATGCTGCTGTAACTTACATAGTTTGGGGTGTTACCTATACAATGATGGATATCCCATATTGGTCAATGATCCCTGCCTTTACTGAGGGCGGAAAAGAGAGAGAGGGCCTCACAACACTTGCTCGTTCATGTGCAGGAGTTGGTTCTGCTGTTATCACTATCATCACAGTAATGTCAGTATCTGCTCTTGGTAGAACCTTTGGACCTGCAGGAATCTCAGACAGAGAAGTTGAAAGAATCGGTTTTTCTTACTTTTCAATTGCTGTAGCAGTTCTCTTTGTATTATTTACAGTTATCTGCTGCATCAATGTAAAAGAAAAAGCTACAACAGATATGAAGTCAGCTTCAATAGGAGAGATGTTCAAGGCTCTTATCCAGAATGACCAGGCTATGGCAGTAACTGTAGCAATCGTAATTGTAAACTGCTCAATTTATATTACATCAAACCTTGTTATCTATTTCTTTAAATATGATTTTGGCGGAACAGGCTGGAGAGGTGATTATACTCTGTTTTCTACTTTTGGCGGCGGAATACAGATCCTTGCAATGATGCTTTTATATCCATTCCTTAGAAAGTTCTTTTCATCAATTCAGATTTATTATGTCAGCCTTGGAATGGCTATTGCAGGATACATTTCACTTCTTGTTTTGGCATCAACATCTATGAGCAATGTGTTCCTGTTATTTGTACCGGGATTCTTTATCTTTGCTGCAAATGGTATGCTTGCTGTTATAACAACAGTATTTCTTGCCAACACTGTTGACTATGGTGATCTTAAGAATAAGCGCCGCGATGAATCTGTTATTTTTTCAATGCAGACATTTGTAGTTAAGCTTGCTTCCGGAATTTCAGCGCTTATTGCATCTTTAGCACTTCAGATCCTTGCACTTTCACAGGATGTTGAGGAAACTGCTGAGAAAATTGATTACTCACTTGGAGTAGAAGCTGCTCAGAAGATGGGACTTAGAATGACAATGACTCTTATTCCTATCGCAGGTCTTATCTTTGCAATCTTCTGGTTTAAGAAAAAATACATTTTAACAGACGAAAAATTACAGGAAATATCTGTGGAACTTGTAAAAAGGGAAACTGAAAAAATGAAGTAATTCATAATTATACGAAAAGAAGGGTTATGTGTGGAAAATTGCCGCACATAACCCTTTTTTTCTAATTATAAAATAATTATAAAATCACAAAAAAATGCCGAATTATGATAGATATTATGATTAAAAACACGCTATAATTTGTAACAGTATTGTAATAAGTATTACAGGATTGATAGAAATGAATATTGATTCATTTCTTTAGGGCGGATCAATCAATACTTCAAGGGTGGAAAAACAGTACTATTCGGGATTTTTTAACGGCTTTTTATTTTCTTATTAATGGGAGGGGACTTGTATGAGTCAAAGTACGGCTAAAGTTGCGTTCGTAGCGTCTTCAGGTGGTCACCTGGAGGAAATTTCCAGATTAAAAGAAATAGAAAAAAAATACGATTGTTTTCTTGTTACAGAAAAAAGTGATTTTGAGGTCAAGGATTTTTGTAACAGACATTATTATGTCCCACAGATGAATAGAAAGCAGGCACAGTTTCCTATTAAGTTTATTTATCTGTTCCTTAGGACAATACAGATATTACTTAAAGAGAAGCCTGAATTCATCATTACAACAGGAGCTCTTATAGCGTATCCCTTCTGTGTGGTAGGTAAGCTCTTAGGAATAAAGGTTATTTATGTAGAATCTTTTGCCAGGGTTAACCATCCGTCAATGACAGGAAAGCTTGTATATAACCTGTCGGATCTTTTCATGGTTCAGTGGGAAGATATGCTTGAGAATTATCCAAAATCAATGCTTGGTGGTGAAATATTTTAAATTTGCATCGTGGGGGGTGTTGTCTTGATTTTTGTTACGCTTGGAACACAAAAATTTCAGATGAACAGACTGGTTAAGGCGGTTGATGAACTTGCCGGCAAAAATATTGTTGGAGAAGAGATTTTTATTCAGACCGGTTCTTCAACATACAAGCCCAAGAATTGTAAGTATGTTGACTTTATTGATTCTGAGGAATATGCAAAAAAAATATCTGAATGCAGCATACTTATCACACACGCAGGGGTAGGAACCATAATTACCGGAACCAATGCCAAAAAGCCTGTAATAGTAGTTCCAAGGCAGAGCAAGTTCGGAGAGCACGTGGATGACCACCAGGGAGAGATAGCAAATGCTTTTTCATCAAAAGGATGCGTGCTTAGCTGCGAAAATGTTGATGAGCTTGGCGATTATATTGAAAAAGCAAAAACTTATGATTTTAAGCCTTATGAAGTAAAGGGCGGTAACATAGAAGATATAATACTGAATTTTATGGGAATGTTTGATTAAGGGTTTGGGATATGAACAGGAACAACAAGGGTGCTAATACTAATGTAATACAAATGTGTGTAGATATCTTTTTGATAGCTTTTGTTTATTTCATTGAAAAGATAGTCTATGGCAATTATTTGCGAGAGGGGACTTATCTGAAGTGTTTTGCTTTGGTAATTGTCTTCGGAGTCGTATATATCCTGGCTAATAAAGAAGCCAGGATTTATAATGTCACATTGTTTTTCTATATGGACAGATTTTGGAAGATACTTACCAAGTCATGGATTCTTGCATCTATAACAACAATAGTGTTTATGTATGTTTACAATCCGGGACTTGGAGCCAGAAGATTCCATTTGCATTACCTTTTGTTCACTTACATAGCAATATGCCTGAACATGATAGTGAGCAGATTCCTGCAGATGGTAACTACTACATACAAAGCGCCAAGAGCGGCGTATGTTGGCACTTTTGAGGAATTTGAGAAGTTTAACTATTTCCTGAATAAGACAAGCATGAAGATAGAAAATGTCGGATATATTTTGGAAAAAGGAGAACTAGAAAACAGAGTATTCAATGTTTTGGGAAATCTGTCAGATCTTGAAAATATTATCAGAAATTATGAGATTGATCAGATATATTTCATGCAGCATACAGATGATAATCTGGCGCAGATCCATGAGTATGTAGATATCTGTCTTGAAATGGGAGTCACAGTCAAGGTTGTTATCGATGCTGACGGACATCACCTTATGAACAGGCCAAACAGTTTTGTAAGCTCAGTTGGAACATATCCGCTTATCACATATCACACAGTAACCCTTAACACATATGAGCAGCTTGTGAAAAGACTTATGGATATATTCGTGAGCGTTGTAGGAATTATAATAACTTCCCCTATAATGCTGGCTACGGCAATCGCAATAAAGCTTGATTCAAAAGGACCTGTTTTGTTTAGGCAAAAAAGAGTCGGACAAAATGGAAGAACCTTTGAAATATATAAATTCAGAAGCATGTGTGTTGATGCAGAGAAAAAGAAGGAAGAACTTCTATCGCAGAACGAGATGGACGGGTTCATGTTTAAGATAAAAGATGATCCAAGAGTCACAAAGGTAGGCAGATTCATTAGAAAGACCAGTATTGATGAGCTTCCACAATTTTTTAATGTTTTAAAGGGAGATATGAGTGTTGTGGGCACAAGACCACCGACAGTAGATGAAGTATCAAAGTACGAGAGGGGACAGTGGCGCAGGATCAGCATTAAGCCGGGGATAACAGGAATGTGGCAGATCAGCGGTCGAAGCAATATCACAGATTTTGATGAGGTTGTTCAGCTTGATCTGAAATATATAGATAACTGGAGCATTTTAACTGATATACAAATAATACTAAAGACAGTAGGGGTTTTGTTCAAAAGAAAGGGAGCATACTAAGGGAGGCAAAGGAATGTTTGACAGAAGTGATGTTATAAAGTTGAAAAAAGACATTAATGTTACGGATCTTTCCGGTGAGAAAGTAATGATTGATTTTGATTCCGGGAAATACTTCATGATAAAGGGGTCAGGAAATGATATCTGGGACCTTATTCAGGAAGACATAACTGTTGAAGAAATCATAAAAAAGCTCTTGGCAGAATATGATGTGTCGGAAGAAGAATGTGAAAAATCAGTCCTGGAGTTTTTGGGGAAACTACAGGAATTTAGTTTTATCTGAATGTGGAAGTAGGGGAGATTTTAAATAATGCTAAAGATAATATTGCAGAATTTTCATTTGGAAAAAGTTTTTTGGATCATTATATCGAAATTGAAGTTTATAATTTTGGTTGGTCTTATATGCGGAGTCATAACCGGAGCAGTGTCTATGTTTATGCGCGAAGACACATATATGGCTCAAATATCTTTGTATGTGTATGCAAATCCTGATTATATCAATGATAATGGAATCAATATTTCTACTTCTGATATAACATCTGCATCAACACTTCTTAACAGTTATACCCAGATTCTAAAGAGTGACAGCTTTCTTAACTCTGTCATAGAAGAAGCTGAATTGAACACGGCATATTATAACGCCAATGTTCTGAGGAGGGAGATCACATCTTCTGCTGTGGGTGGAACTGCCGTGTTTAAAATTTTTGTATCTGACAGTAACCCCTATAACGCCATGCTGATTGCAAACACAATAGGTAAGCTCGCTCCTCAAAAAATAATCAGTATAGTAAAGTCCGGTGGCATTGAGGTGCTGGATGAAGCTGTTTTGCCGACTCAGCCTTCTGAATCAACTAACATAATTGTCTTTGCAGCTATTGGTGTTTTTGGAGGCGCAGTATTGGCTACACTTGTATTTCTTTTTATCGGATTTAGAGATACGAGGTACAGACGTGTCTATGAAGTTACTGACATGTTCAATATCCCGATACTTGGTACAGTTCCGCAAATTGATGAAAAGAAGGAAAACGGCGCACCAGATATTCTTCTCAATGAGAAAAGCCCTTTTGTTTTAAAGGAGGCATATAACGATATTCGCACAAACCTGGTCTTTGCGGGAAAAAATGAAAAGTGCCCTGTATTTGCAGTTACAGGTGCAGATTACGATGAAGGTAAAACTACAAGTAGTATTAATATAGCAATTGCTTTTTCCATGATGGGGAAGAAAACTCTCCTTATAGATGCTGATTTAAGAAACGGAAATATAGCGCAGGAGTTGAATATAGAACAATCTTCAGGACTTAGTGAATTTCTTTCAGGAAAAAAAGAAATCAGAATTGTTCCAAATGCACTAGAAAATCTGGATGTGATCACTTCCGGAGAATATCCGCTTAATCCCACAGAATTGTTGATTGGTAAAAAGTGGATGGGACTAATAAATGAGTTAAAAGAAAAGTATGAGATGATTATTATAGATACTCCTTCAATTGGAATAGTTACTGATGGAATAGAAGTAGTTAATGTAGCGACAGCCTTTATAGTTGTAATCAGAGAGTTACTTACCAAATTTGAAAGAGAAGAGATGATCATACGAAGACTTGAAGCTGTTGATGCCAATATATGCGGTTTTGTATACAACGGTATTTCTGTAAAATCAGAAGATTACAATCATAAAGATTATGTGAATGGTGGAGAGTATGGTAAGCGTAATAGTGCCGGTGTATAACACTGAGAAGTATCTTAGAAGATGCATGGATGCTTTAGTTGGACAGACGTTAGATCATGATCTTTTGGAGATTGTAGTAGTCAATGACGGGTCAACAGATGGCTCTCTTGAAATCCTGAATGAATACAGTGAGAAATATCCGCACATTGTAAAGATTTTTTCAAAAGAAAACGGTGGGCAGGCAAGCGCCAGAAATCTGGGGATAGAGAAAGCAAGCGGAGAATATGTAGGATTTGCGGATTCTGATGATCATGTTGATACTACAATGTTCGAGAAACTTTATAAAGCTGCTACAGATAATGATGCGGATATTGTGGAATGCCACTATCACAGTATGCTTGAGCTTACTGAAGATGGACCTGATGGATTGCCTCTATATAAGGAGATAGGAACAAGAGGAACTATCAAATCACATGGTGACAGCAGAGAACTATTTTTTGATCCTCAGGTATCGCCATGGAATAAGCTATATAAAAAGAAAATACTTATAGATAATAGTATCCGCTTTCCTGAAGGCATGATCTATGAGGATACAGCTTTTTATGTAAAAGTGCTTCCTTACATAAAGAAACAGATTTATGTTGATGAAAAACTTGTCTATTATAGCGTCAGAAAAAATTCTACGATGACTTCAAATCAAGGGAAAAGAGTTGGGGATATATTGTTGGTCATAGACGATATTTTGAATTATTACAAGGATAATGATTTATACAACTCTTATAAAGATGAACTTGAATATTTTTGTGTGAAAATACTATTTTGCAGTAATTTCAGCAGGATAGGAAGAGTGGAAAGCAACGATTTAAGAAAAGAACTTTTAAAAAAATCTTTTGATTATGCGAGATCCATATTTCCTGATTACAGGCAGAATAAGTATTTTACCGGAAAGATTGGGGTATATATCAAATCTGTAAACAGGTTGGATTATGGCATATATTCAAAAATATTATCAAAGGTAATGATCGGATGAATAGAAAAATATCTGTGGCCATAGCTACTTATAATGGCGAAAAGTATATATCAGACCAGCTAAAATCGATAATAGATCAGACAATGCCTGTGAATGAAGTAATAATTCAGGATGATATCTCAAAAGATAACACTGTAGCAGTAATAGAAAAGTTTATAGAGCAAAACAGACTGCAGGATAGATTCAAAGTGTCGGTCAATAAATGTAATCTTGGTTATGCATCAAATTTTATAACTGCTTTAAAACAAACAACAGGCGATTACGTCTTTTTTTGTGATCAGGATGATATCTGGATCAAAGATCGGGTGGAAAAGATGGTAGAAGTAATGGAAAACCACCCTGAGATTGGGCTTCTTGGATCTGAGTTTGAACCATTTAAAAGTACTTTGGATGCGCCTGACGTTCCGGCCTGGGAGCTAAAGAAATTCAAAAATGATGATAGTTTAGAAAAACTTGAGTTTAATTCTGAAAACATATTTATCGGATGCCAGGGCTGCACAATGTTGATGAGAAGAGAATTTCTGGACAGAATCAGCACCTATTGGTATGAAGGGTGGGCTCATGACGAGTATGTCTGGAAGCTTGCTCTTGCAGGTGATGAACTTTATTTCTTTCATAAGGTTACAATAAAAAGACGCCTTCATTCAGATAATGTAACGCTTCATAAGGAGCATGAAAAAGAAAAACGTCTCAAATACCTGACGGATCTGAAAAAAAGTCATGAGCAGACGATTTATTATTTGGATAAGGACTGCAGAGATGGGCAAAATGACGCAGAAATCAACAGAAGGATCAGTATTTTGAAAAAGCATGTATCAGCGACTGAAATGAGAGTTGGACTGATAAATGAAAGAAAACTGCTTAACACTTTTAGATTATTAGGATATGTAGATTGTTATCATAAGGCCAGATCAATACCTGTAGAACTATTGATGGCTTTTAAATAGAAAATGAGTAATATTAAGACTTTAAATAATGAGAAAAGTAAATATTTCAAGGCTCCAAGAGAACGGGTTATTTTTTACAGATGTTCTCTGTTATATATTTTTGCTTTATATATAATGCCACCATATTTTGGACTTGAAAATCCTCTGTTTGACCTGACTGTTGTCAGAGTTGTGATAATTGCTTTGTTATGTGCAATAGCCTTTGATTATCAAAGAAGTACTGATTTTGTTGATGTTGTACTTAAACAGAAGATGACATGGGTACTATTTCCGTATGTTTTTGTTGTTTTTTACACAATGGTGCTCAGGGTAGACTTCAATGCTTTTTTCAACCCATTTATTGACATTTTGTGCATGTACCTCTTGATATATGTGATCAAAGACTGCGTTGGAGTAGATAAAACGTTAAAGATGTTAATTGCGTTTTTGTATATTCTGGTCATTTTGGGGATAGAAGAGTCAATAACAACGGTATCGCCATTTTCATATCTGGTTACCCTTGATGGGATTTATACCGGACGATATATAAGAGGCGGGCATTATAGAATAATGGGAAATTGCATTCATTCACTTGGTTATGGACTACTGTTGATGAGTGCCATGCCTCTGGCAGGGTATGACATAAAAGAGAAAACCTTTAATGTCTACAGGAGGCCGCTATTACTGTTTGGCATTATTGCCAATGTTTTTTTAACAGGATCAAGATCAAGTCTTGGAGTTGTTTTTTTGTGCTATGGAATGATGTTTATTCTCTCTGACAGGAAATATTTAAAGAGAAATTGTCTGTATACTTTTGCGGGAATTATTGTAGGGGCAGGTATTATAGTCCTTCTGCAGCCTACAGGTGCAGGCAAATACATAATGCTTCAGATTACAAGTCTTGTAGATACGATCTTTAATACATCATTTTCAGTGAAGTATGGTGCAAACCTCGAGCAGCTTGGGCAAAGTGCTGCATATAGAGACTTGTTAAAAAAAGTATTTAAGGTTAAATGGCTTAATCCGGTTTTGGGGATAGGCAGGAAAAGAGCTTTCCTTTGCGAAATTGACGGACTTGTTGTTGCATCAATAGATAGCTTTTATATTGCCGATTATATCAGATACGCATACCCTGGAATGATCTCATACATTGTTTATCTTGTGTATATGGGTGTGGTGATGCTTAAAGATATGATAAGGACAAGGTCTGCACTCATAAGGACATTATTTATTGGGGCAGTGAGTTACTGTGTGCATCTGTATATTGCTGATTCTTTAATGACAATGAAGTATCTTTATGTACTGTTCACTATATATATATGCTGCGATAAAACACCGTATGTAGCTGCTGAAAAGTCAAGGTACTTTAAGAAGAGGAAATCCAGGTATGTTAAAAAGGGATAACAAGATTATAAACAGAGCAAAAGACGGAATGCTTCTGGGAACAATATATGATCAGATAATGCTTAAAGTAAAGTACAATGTGCCCAAAATGCATTTTTTGTATGGAGTTATGGTCGGGCAGAAGCACAGGATGCTTTACTATAAGAAATTCAGAAAAAAATATTATTCTAAATGTATTTTGGAGAGACCCTGGGAGATGCGTGCAAAAGAAAATAAAACTGACGTTGTGTGGAGTTTGTGGCTTCAGGGAATTGATAATGCTCCGGATATAGTAAAGAAGTGCGTTGACAGTCAGAAAAAATATATGCCTGACAAGAAAATAATTGTTCTGGATGAATCTACTATTCATGATTATGTGACGCTTCCTGATTACATAGAAAAAAAGTGGAAAGAGGGAATAATTGGAAATGCGCAGTACAGTGATCTGGTAAGGAATGAACTCCTGATAAAATATGGAGGATATTGGATTGATTCGACAGTCCTGCTTACTGACAACAAAATCATAAGATATATCGATTCAGTACCTTTTTTTATGTTCAGTTTCTATTATTTTGGTTTCAATCCCGAGATAATGCAGCTTAATAACTGGTTCATACACAGTACGACCAATAACAATATTATTTGCCTGCTTCAAAAGATGCTTTTGGAATATTGGAAAGATCATGACAGATGCGTAAACTACTTTATTTATCAGATCTTTGAATCTATAGCAAATGAGTTCTATTTTGAAGAATTCAGGCAAATGCCTGTTTTAAGTCAGGCACAGGCACATTTGCTCGCATCATATATATACGATGATTTTGATGAATTCAAATATGACTTTTTGAAAGAAACAACAGGCGTACATAAGCTTAGTTACAGATTTGACCAGAAGAGATTAAAGAGGGAAGGAAACTTCTATGATGTCGTTATCAACAAAGGAAATTACTGATGCCAGGAAATTAATAAATATAATTCCGGAAGAGGGAAACCGAATACCTAAGATAATCCATTATTGCTGGTTTGGAGGCAAACCACTACCGGAGGATCTGAAAAAATGCCTTGATACATGGGAAAAGCTTCATGGATATACCATCATGAGATGGGATGAATCAAACTGCACTTTTGATGAAAATGATTTTGTAAGGAATACATATAAAGACGGTCAGATAGGATTTATAGGTGATTATTACAGAGCGAAAGCAGTTTATGAATATGGTGGCATATATCTTGACACAGATGTAAAAGTAAAGAAAAGCTTTGATCCCCTGTTAAAGCATAAAGCTTTTTTAAATTTCATCTTTGATTGTTCTGTTGGCACGGCAATAATAGGAAGTGAAAAGCACAATCCATTGTTTAAGGGAATCATGGATATGTATGATAACACGGTGTTTTTACCTGATGATGGCAGTATCAGTAAAAAATCATTCGAGTGCAAAGACGGAAAGATATATGTTCATGGATATGCTACCAGCAATTATTACTATACATATTACATACTCAAGCATTACCCGCAGTTTATGTTAAACAACACCTTTCAGGATTTAGGTGATTTTGTCATTTATCCTAAAGAATTATTTGAAATCGGAACACTGACAGGACGTCACTTCGCAATACATTTGAATGCAGGTGTGTGGAGGTTGAAAGGTAGTGATGGCAGAAATGCCAAGAACAAGATAAAGGAATTAATAAGCCGCAATGAGAGAGTATTCGATTTTGTTCAGATTCTGGTCAGAAGAAAAAGATATCGCATTTTGAATAAGAGTATTCCATTTTATGAGTATTCTATCGCTCAAAAGAATGGGGATGCTCTACCGGAGCTTTGACAATGATAAATGAATTTGCAAGATATTTCAGATGGCTTGTGATTGAGCAATTAGGCGGGCTGTATATAAGTCAGTTTCAATTTTTATTTATAATACTATGTTTGTTCATCATAGTGCCGGGATATGTTTTTCATGTGAAAAGAAAAGTTCCGTGGTCAAAAGTATTTCTCGTGTTTTTTACTGTGTATTATTTAGGAGTAATATTGCTGATCGCGATAATAAGACGTGAACCGGGGTCAAGGAATGGAGGAATCGGGGTGTATTTTAACCTTGGTATTTCTCGTGGACACATATATTCATATATGTATACGGTTTATAGCCTGCTTAATATAGCTTTGTTTTTTCCGTGGGGACTATTGATTGTTTTATATAGAAAAAAAGATCCTTTGTTTCGTGCGGTGATCATGACAGTGCTTGTGGGCTTTATTACGAGTTTTGGGATAGAAATATTGCAGGCTTTGACAGGACGAGGAATTTTTGAGCTGACAGATCTTTTTACAAATGTTACAGGGACATTTGCCGGAGCTATGATCGGTGGAGTAATACAACGTTTTAGTATGAGGGTAAAGAAAAAAAATGAGTTTTCTGAATAAAAAAAGAGATGACAAACCGGATAAAAAGCTTGAGAAAAAGGATATTGCAATAATCATATTAAGCGTATTATCACTGATACTTTTAATAATTATTGTCTGTTTTTCAAAGCAAAGAGACAGGCAAATAGCGGAGTATCTGCAGGAAAATAAGGATTTTACAACTGATGATGTGCTTGTGTCAAACAGTCATACACTTGAAACTTATATTGTTATATCTGAAGTGAGCCCTGAAAAGTGGGTTGAATTATATAATTCGGGAACAGAACCGCTTGATATTTCCGGAGTGGAAATTTATCTTGGCGATAAGAAAATTGCTGCTATAAGTGATGATACATCATTAAAAAAAGATCAGTATTATGTGGTGGATGTCAGTGTTAATCCCTGCGCCTTAGACAAAAATGTATTATTTTTAAAAAATAAGGATGGCAAGGTAATAAAAAGTATTCTGGTTCCCAAAACTCCGACTGAGAAAAGTTATGGATGTGTGATGGATGAAAATAATACCTGGGGATATTTATCATCTACAAAAGGAAAGGCTAATTCTGATAAGGACATTGAATATGCTAAATATAACGGGATTAGTTTTTCAACACCGGGGGGATTTTACAACGGAAGCTTTTTGCTGACACTTTCTTGTGATGAAGGAGAAAAAATATATTACACAACTGATGGAACTACTCCTACAAAAGATTCAGCAGAATATTCAGGTCCTATTAAAATTACGAATCAGTCTGGCTCGAAGTACAAATATGCTGCTCTTGCAATGGAGTATAAAGCCAGCGAAGGTTATTTTCCGGAATCAGTGGATGCAGGCCTTGTTGTGAGAGCAATAGCTGTAGATGCAAAGGGAAATGTCACAAAAGAGGCCACTCAAAGTTATTATGTGGGACTTAAACAGGACAGCGACTATACAGACATACCGGTCTTATCTATATGTACTGATCCAGAAAATCTATTTGATTACGAAAATGGAATATATGTCTCTGGAAGAACCGGAGAGGATGCTCTTATACAGGAACTTGGGGCCAAATATGGCAATTATTATAACAAATGGAAGAAACCGGCGATAATAGAGTACTTTGAACCTAGTAAAGATAAGACATTTGAGATCAATTCTGATATAAGCATTATCATAGATGATGTTACATTCACAAAGCAAAAAAATATAAGGATTTCAATGGATAAGCAGGAGAGTTCTATTTATGAAGGATCTTCAGCCATTGATCACATTACAGATTCAGGAGAGATTGTCCTTGTTCAGGGCGGGGTTGATAATGATCTGAAAATAAGAAGTTATCTGCTAAGCAACCTGGCAGATGGTCTCAGCATTGCAACCTATAACTATTCTCCATGTTCTTTGTTTATAGATGGGGAATATTGGGGACTATATTTCTTTAAACCGGACTATGACATTAAATATATACAAAACAGATATAATCTTGGAGATCAGGAGATAATCATACGAGATTGGAAGGGATATAATTCTGATTTTGAACTCCTTGTTAATTATGTCAGGAATACGGATCTGTCAGTGGAAGCAAATTACAATGAAGTCAAAACAATGATGGATGTTGAAAACTATGCAGAGTTTATCTGTTACAACATGTATGTGGGCAATTATCCATTTGCTCCCAAGGACAGCGCAGCATGGAAAACTGCATCTTCCGATGGAACAGGGTATGCAGACGGAAGATGGAGGTTTATGTGCGAGAGTCTCCAAAATACGTTGGGAATTGATCAATATCATACAGCGTCAATTGATTCATTTATACAAATGGGAATGCAAAGAGATGTGTTTTTGCAGTCTCTTCTTATGAATGATGAATTTTGTAACTTGCTGGTAAGCAAGATGAATACACTTAGTAGTACAAGTTTTAGCGAAGAAAAATGGACGGTAACATTAGAAAATGCTGTTTCACTTATAAAGAAACCGGCAATTGCTTCAAAAAACAGATTTTTTAGTAAAGGGACCGAAGCCAGTTATAACAATTCGCTTGAATATGTGACAGATTTTTTGAGCACAAGAAAAGATTACATATTGCAGTATACAAAAGAAATTGCAGAAAAAGGCGGCGATGTAGCTGCTGCACTGGAACTTGAGCGAATCAATGAAGAAAAAGAAAAGGCTAAAAATATGAATAATGCGGAGACTGATGAGGAGAATCTGACAGATGAAGCAGGTATTGATGCCGAAACAGAAACAGGTGGGGAGAATTTGCAGCAGAGTGAAACCGGAGAAGATGTAGGAGTTGAAGTAAATGGTTAATAGTATATCCATAAGAAAGTGTGCAAGAAATCTGATCAGGGGCTCACTTTACAACGAGGTGGTTGATGACCTGCCGGAGGACATAACAATAGATGAAATTATAGATATTGGAATCAGAGGACAGATGGATTATCTGTTTATGAAATCACTGATCAGTCTGGCAAAATTGAAGCCTGAACTTGATCAGATAAAGAGGAGTCTTGCCGGAAGTACATTTAAAACTTTTTTGCAATGGAACTCAATAAATGAAATCAGCAATGCTCTTGAACAGGGAAAAGTTCGGCATCAGTTTTTAAAAGGAAGTATCCTGAAAAGGATGTATCCTTCCCCTGAAATGAGAGATATGAGTGATATAGACATAGTTGTTTATGATGATGATCTGGAAAAAGCGGAAAAAATTCTGGAGAGTCTTGGGTATACGAATCATGGTCTTATCAAACATCATGTTATTTTTTCAAAGGGTTCAGAAATAATAGTTGAAATGCATTGGAGTCTTTATGACAAAAATGTTGATTACGTACAAAATCAGTACTTTGATAAATCATTTAAAGCTAAATTGAAACCCGGTATGAATTATACATATGAGTTTGCTGATGAAGATTTTTACATTTATATGATTGCTCATATGGCAAAACATTTCTTTGAAACTGGTTGTGGTATAAGGAATCTGGTAGATATATACATTTTCTGGAATGCTAAAGGTGAGTCTTTGGACAAGAAATATATCCAGGCAGAGCTTAAAAAGTGCGGCATTTTGAGCTTTGAAAAAAATATGAAAGCACTTGCATTCATTTGGATGGATGACAAAGAGTTTTCACCATTTTATGAAAATCTGTTTTCTTACATGGTGGAATGTGGAATTTACGGAAAAGCAGAAAATGGTATCTGGGGACAACTTGCAAAAGAGATATCTGCAGATGAAAAAGGCAGCACGAGATTACATTATTATTTTCCTTCAATCAGTTTTATGACTGAAAAATATTCATGGTTGAAGAAGGCACCTTTTCTCTTGCCGCTTGCATGGGTGATAAGAGGAGTATCAGGTGCATGTAATAAGAGCTCAAGGATTCATGCCTCAAGATTTAAAGAAGCTGATAAAGAGGAGCGGGAGAGAATGCTTGAAATCTATTGTAAGCTTGATCTAAATTTTAGAAAGCAGAATAGAGCATAGCATTGGAAGTGAAAAAATGAGTGTCAGTAGAACAAAACGAACAGCAGAAAATGCAATAATGGGGTTTGTATACCAGTTTATTACCATGATTCTTGGTTTTGTCTCAAGAGTTGTTTTTTTAAGAACGATTGGAGTTGAGTTTCTTGGATTAAATGGTATTTTTTCTGATGTTCTTAATCTTTTATGCCTGGCAGATCTGGGCTTTTCAACTGCTATGTCATATAGCTTTTATAAACCCCTTGCAGATGGCGATGAAGAAAGGATAACGGCACTTGTTGCTTTTTACAGGAAGTTATACAACATTGTGGCTTTAATAGTCCTTGTATGTGGTCTTTGCTGTATTCCATTTTTAAAAGTAATAGTGAATGTCCAAAACGATATCAGGTATTTGGAGATTTATTACTTATTTGCCCTTGCTAATGTTGTTACATCCTATCTTTTTGTTTATAAGACTACCCTTTTGACCGCTGATCAGAAAGACTACATGGTCATAAGGATCAGAATGGTAATCAACATTACAAAAGTTCTGCTGCAGATACTGATTTTGATCGTATTAAAAAGCTACATGCTTTATCTGGCAGCAGATACACTGATGGTTATAGCCAACAATATCATTGCAACCAGAAAGGCCGAGAAAGAGTATCCATATATAAGGAACTTGAAGGACAAGAGCGTAGAGGATGTAAGTCTTAAAGAAAAAATTGTTGAAAATATGAGGTCTGTATTTATTTACAAGGTTTCAACAACAGTTTTCTCAGCCACAGACAATATTATTATTTCGATGGTGGTAAGTACCGTAGCAGTAGGAATGTTTGGAAATTATCTTATGCTGAGTCAGAAGCTTCTTTTGATGGAGCAGATCCTCTTTTCCTCAATGACTGCAAGTATTGGTAATGTAATAGCAAAAGAAAATGATAAAAAGCGATATGAGGTATTTAAATCTATCCAGTCAATAAGTTTGATCTTATGCGGTGTAATAACAGGTTGCTACTTTTTACTGGCTGATGATTTTGTCAGGTTGATATTTGGACAGGAGTTTACATTACCGACCGTAGTTGTCTGTGCTGTTACTGTCAATGCTTATTTTTCCTGTGCACTACAACCATTGTGGCTGTACAGAGATGCAACAGGATTATACAGAAAGACCAAGTATATCATGCTTATAGCAACAATAGAGAACATAGTACTATCAGTTGTTCTGGGGCATGTTTTGGGAATTGCGGGAGTCATCTTTGCCTCTGCCATTGCAAGACTTACAACCTATTGCTGGTATGAACCCAAGATATTATTCAAAGAGTATTTTAATGAATCTGCTTTAATTTATTATCGTGATATAGCTGTAAATGTTATTTTGTGTATTTCTGCAATTGCTGCTTTGAGTCTTGTTACATCATGGATACAGGTTACGGGAATAATAATGCTGATAATAAAGGGAGGAATAGTAGCTTGTCTTAGCTTTGCATTTTTTATCGGCGTTTATTTCAATTCAGACGGAGCACAAGGCATAATTGCCAAGATAAAAATGATGATAAGAAGGTAACAGGATAGGTTTTATGAGTGATATTGTAAGTGTGATAGTCCCTGTTTATAAAGTTGAAAACTATATAAGAAAATGTGTTGACTCAATACTTTGTCAGACTTACACAAATCTGGAAGTGATGCTTGTGGATGATGAGTCTCCTGACAGATGTGGAGATATTTGCGATGAATATGCTAAGACAGATAAAAGAGTGAGGGTTATTCATAAGAAAAACGGGGGCCTTTCAAGTGCAAGAAATGCAGCTTTGGATGAGCTTAGTGGAAATTGGGTGCTTTGTGTTGACGGGGACGATTACATTCATCCGAAGATGGTAGAAAAGCTTCTTGATGCTGCCCTGCGGCATGATGCGGATATTTCTATTTGCTGTCATTACGAGGATGACAATAATAAATTGCTTATTACCAATAAGATATATGATGAGGCCAGAGTGTGGGACCGTCATGATGCTCTAAAAAAGCTTGTTGATGATGATGATATCAAAAGTTATGCATGGGGGAAACTCTACAGGGCTGAGCTTTTTAATGGCGTAAGGTATCCTGAGGGAAGAAATTATGAGGATATTGCGACAACGTATTACTTGTTTGATAAGGCAAAGAGAGTTGTAAAAATTCCGGACTTTTTATATTTCTATCTAATCAGAAGTGACAGCATTTCATATAATGCGACTACACAGAGCTGGCACAAAGGGTGCCATGCTTCATGTATTGGTCAGGAGGAAAGAGCAAGATATTTTAAAGAAAAGGGCTATAAAGATTTATACGAGCTGTCTTTATCTAAACTTCTGCCTTATGTTTTTTCTGATATAAGGAGCGGATATTGTGCCGGTGCAAAAGAAAATGTGAAATATGCAAAGCATATGCTTAAAGACTATAAGACAGAATTTTTAAAGAATTCGCTTATATCTGATAAAGACAAAAAGATCATAGATGTATATCTGAAAGATGAAATTTTCTTCAATGGTTATATACAGGGAAAGGAAGTAGTAAAGTTTACTGCAAAAAAGCTTAAAAGAGTAAAACAAAAATTACTTCCTCAGAAAAAAACACGAGATTTTTCTCTGACTGGAGATAAAAAAATCAGGATAGTGTATTTTGAACTGCCTTGCTTTGATAATTTGGGTGACCATGCCATTGCATATGTTACAGAAAAAAAATTAGCAGACTTTTGCAATGAGAATGAAGATTATGAACTTTTTGTAGTAGATGGATGGAATACTGAGGATGATTCCAGGTCTTTAAAAAAGTACATAACAAAAGAAGATATTATTATATGCCAGGGCGGCGGTAATTTTGGCAACCTGTATTCCTTTGCTGAGGATTTTAGAAGGATTGTTCTTAAGTCATTTTTTAATAACAGAATCATCATAATGCCGCAAACTATCCACTACACTGATGATGAAGATGGACAAAAAGTGCTGGCAATTGATAAGAAAATAATATCAAAATGCAAAAATATCACTATTTTTGCCCGGGATTATAAATCAAAAGCAATTATGGAGAAATACTTTAATTGCAATATAGAGTTTTTGCATGACATTGTATCTGAGTTTGACGTTTCTCCTATAAATAAGACGCGTGATGGAATTCTTATTTGCTTAAGATCTGACAAAGAAGGGACACTTTCTTTGGAAGACAAGCAGGAAGTTATGCGTTTGTGCGAGGAAAATAATGAAATATTTGTAACAGACACATGTATTAAAAGAGATTTAAATTCATCAAAAAGGGAAGAGGTATTAAATAAGAAACTGGAAGTCTGGGGAAGTAAAGAGTTTGTCGTAACAGACAGATTGCATGGAATGATCTTCAGTTTGATCACAGGCACACCATGCATTGTCTTTGGAAACAATCACCATAAGGTTTACGAGACTTTCAAAACTTTTGAAGATTGTGGATATATTGAATATGTTGATTCTGTAGAATCATTCAGGCAGGCTTTTATCAAAATGCAAAGAGTAAAGAATAATACTTACACAAAGGCAGATTACTCAGGGGATTTCACAATTCTTAAAGCGAAGATATTAAACAATGGGGAATTTTAGAATTTTAAAAAGATATGTATTTATATTTATCAGAAAAATAGGCAGGGGAGTTTATAAGAAAAGAATATGGCTTATAAGCGACAGAGAGATGAGTGCAGGCGACAATGGAGAAGCTTTTTTTAAATATCTTCAGGATAAAAAGGTTGACTCCGTATTTGCAATCAGTAAGAAATCTGCTGATTATGAGAGACTGAATAAAATTGGAAAAGTAGTTGATTATGGTTCTTTGACACATAAGTTTCTATCCTGCATATCAGAATGTCACTGCAGTTCACAACTTCTCCATATGGAGAATCATTGTGAAACGAAGCAGATTTTTCTTCAGCATGGAGTAGCAGCTCATGACCTTTCAAAAATGTTAAAAGAGGTTGCTCATAAGAACTTTTATGTCATTACCTCCGGGAAACAGGAATATGAGTATATGCTTAAAAGTAACCGACAGATTGATGCAAGTCATCTATGGTTGACCGGGCTTCCAAGATTTGATCTTCTTGAAAGCAGATCAAAAAAAATGATCGGAATAGCATTTACCATGCGTCATAAGCTGTTAGGCCAAGACCCCAAAAAGGTTATGGATACTGAGTATTTCAGAACTATAGGTCGACTGTTTGAAGATCAGGAAATCAGGAGTTTTTTAGCATCTAACGGGTATGAACTGAGGATTAAGATGCATCCTGAAATGGAATACTTTGAAGAATATTTACCTGCTGTGGTAAAGGAAAAGATATACAGGGGAACATATCAAAGTTTCGTTGAAGAGTCCATGCTTCTTGTAACGGATTATTCATCTATAGCCTTTGATTTTGCTTATCTTGGAAAGGCTGTTATTTATTATCAATTTGATGATACTTATTATGACAATCCATATACATCAAAGGGCAAATATGATTATGAAAACGGATTAGGGCCGCTTACCATTGATTATGATGCTTTTTTGGATGTACTTAAAAAAATGGTTTTAAACCAATGCAAATTGGAAGAAAAATACAGACAAAGAGCAAAAGAATTTTTTGCATATATGGATAGAAGCAATTGTCAGAGAGTTTATGAAAAAGTTAAAAGTGTAATTTAGATAAACGCTATGGGGATGAAATGAGTTATTTCTTAAGATTGTACCGATTTATCAGATATAACGAGCATAAACAAGTAACGATTAAAGCATTTTTGCTATCAGCGTATTACAGATTTCGAATTATTAATTCTGATATAAAGAAACTTGCTGGTAAATGGGGAGTTGAAGGTGAAGAATCCCCGGATGATGCATCGTTTGAAGACTATAAATATGCCAAAAAAGTTGCATATGCAGTAAATCAGGTATGTGAAAAGACAAAATGGGAGAGTAAGTGCCTTGTAAGAGCACTTACAGCGCAGAAACTTCTTTCTGAAAAACGTATTGAAACTACTTTGTATTTAGGCTGCAGGCTTGATGAAAATAAAAAAATGATAGCCCATGCATGGTTACGGTGTGGGAAATTATATGTTACCGGCGGTAACGGAAATAATCAGGGGTATGCAATAGTAGACAAGTTTAGGGCTGGGGAAGGAACATGAACAGAGTTAATAAATTGAAAAGATATTGGGCGAGAAAAGATGATGCAAAAGAATATTTTAAATGGATCATCGATTATACAAAACCTTACATACCGCAATTAGGGCTGCTCCTTAGCTTTGATCTGATAGCTACATTATTGTCAGTTGGAATGGCAATAATTGGAAAGACTATGATCGACAATGCTTCTGAGGGAAATCTTTCAGAACTGGCATCAATCATAACGATATATGTTTTGGTTATTGTTGGGGGACAGAGTCTTGCAATTATCAGCAATCTTGTTTCAACTGTAGTATATGAGAAATTTGGATTTGGCATAAGAAAAAAAGTATACAGACGAATACTGGATACTTGCTGGCTGGATATTTCCAAATACCACACCGGTGATCTTATGACAAGACTTACAAGCGATGTGTCAGCTGTATCAGACGGGATATCATCTACTATTCCTACCATAATAAGATTAGTGGTAGAGCTTTTGGTTACTTTTTTTACACTGGCATATTACGATGTAAGGCTTGCCCTATTTGCTCTTTTGGTAGCTCCGATAACTATGATCGCCAGTTTTTGGCTTGGTAAAAAAATTAAGTACCTGCAGGTGAAAGTACAGGAGTCGGAATCTAAGTACAGATCATTTATGCAGGAGAGTCTTGCCAATATACTTATAGAAAAATCTTTTTGTCTTGAAGATTATTCTGAGGAAAAGCTTACTAAGCTTCGAGATGAGAGGATATATTGGGTTTTTAAGAAAAACAGAACTAATATGTATGCTTCTGCTGCCATGGGCCTGTCTTTTCAAATTGGTTACATTGTTGCATTTGCGTGGGGAGCAATCTGCATTGCAAATAAGACAATTACTTTTGGAACAATGACTATTTTTCTTCAGCTTGTTAACAGAATACAATCGCCCATAGTAGGACTGGCACAGGTTGTACCACGTCTGATATCAATGCTTGCTTCAGCAGGAAGAATCATAGAAATTCAGGATTTGCCAAAAGAAGAGTATAAGGGACTTACGATAAGAAATGAAAATGTGGGTGTAAAGATATCACATGTATCGTTTGGATACAGTGATGAACTTGTTTTTGATGATGCATCAATAGAGATAAAACCGGGTGAAGTTGTGGCACTTGTCGGCAGGTCAGGAATAGGGAAGACTACTTTAGTCCGTCTTATAATGGCTTTTACGAAGAATATGAAAGGAAGTATAGCCTTCTATAATTCGTACGGTGAAGAAATAGACAGTTCTCCGGATGCGAGACATTTTATAGCATATGTTCCTCAAGGCAATACGCTTTTTAGCGGAACTATCAGAGAAAATATTCTCATTGGAAGAGAAGATGCAACTGAAGACGAAATAATAGCTGCGCTTGATAGTGCTGCTGCTTTGGATTTTGTAAATGAATTACAGAATGGAATTGATACAGTCATAGGTGAAAAGGGGGTAGGAATATCCGAAGGACAGGCTCAGAGACTTTCGATAGCCAGGGCACTTATAAGAAACGCACCTTTCCTTATCCTTGATGAAGCAACATCGTCACTTGATGAAGCTACTGAGCTAAGAGTATTGGATGGTATCAGAAATTGGGATCCGGCGCCCACATGCCTTGTTATTACACACAGGAAGTCAATTCTTAAATACTGTAACAGAGAAATACAGATTGCGGACAAAAAGATGAGGGAAGCAATATGATAAAGATTTTAATGGTTGATGATGATAAGGATGTGCTTGAAATCAATCGAAAGTATTTTGAGGAAAATGGATGTTCAGTAAAGATATGCAGCCATTCACAAGAGGCTATAGATCTTGCTAAAAAGTTCAAACCGGATTGCATACTTCTTGATGTTATGATGCCCGATATGGATGGGCTTGAGGTATGTAAGCAGATCCGCAGTTTTTCAAATGCACCTATTCTTTTTCTATCAGGGAAAATATCAGAGAATGATAAAGTGGCAGGTTTTGAAGCCGGTGCAGATGACTATATTGAAAAACCTTACAGCCTTAAAGAAGTTTATTTAAGAATAAAGGTTCACATTCGGCGAAATTCCTCTGTTAAAAGGACAATGCCTAAAATGTATATTGATATAAGTCCATTTCTGATCAATTTAGAAGAGCATAAGATTACTTATGAAGACACTGAAATACTGTTATCGAACAAGGAGTACGATATTTTTCTTTATTTGGCACAGAATGCTGGAAGTGAAATTACATTTGAAGAGATCGGCAAAAAAATCTGGGGAAGTTATGATGAAGGTAACAGAAGGATTGTAATGGTAAATGTTTCAAGACTTAGAAAAAAAATAGAAGATCAGACAGGAGTTGATAATCTCATAGAAACAGTCTGGTCAAAAGGATATAAGCTTGTAAAACCAAAGGGTATCAGATATGGACGTTAAAAAGAAATTTGAGCAGCCGAAGATTTCAGCTGATCTGGTCGATGAATTATCACAAAAACTACTTGCTGCTAATAATGAATTAAAGCGGGTTGAAGAAGAACGTACTATGATGCTGGAAAATATTTCGCATGATCTGAGGGCGCCTCTTACAGCAATCAGAAATACTATTGATTTTATTAAAGATAATAGAAACTGTGACGTGAAGGATATGTCAAAGGATGAGTTTAAAAATATGATAAACCTTCTTGATTCCAGAACAAAGTCATTGGAAGTATTGATCGGGGATTTATATTATCTTACATGTCTTGACAGTAAAAAAGATGAATTTGATTTTTGCGAGATTCCAATAGGTCAGTTTTTGGAAGAATACTATTTTGCCCTGGAAATCGATGATACATACAAAGATTATAAGCTTGTAATGGAAGTACCAGAGAATATGAAAGAAATTGTTATGATCGACGGGGCCAAAATGATAAGAGTTCTTGATAACCTGTTTACAAACGCCCGTAAGTACTCTGATGCAGGATCTGTTATCGCACTTGGTGCAGGAAAAAAGGACGGAGAAGTATTCTTTTATGTACAGGACAATGGACGTGGTATTCCAGAAGAGCTAATCCCATATGTATTTGACAGGACCTTTAGAGTATCGAAAGACAGATCTCCAAAAGGGGAGTCAAGTAACGGACTTGGTCTTGCTATAGCAAAAAGTATTGTAAATGGGCATGGTGGCAGAATTGAATGTAAAAGCACATTTGGAAAAGGAAGTAAGTTTATTGTTTACCTGCCGGAACAATAAGCCAAATGAAAAATGGATAAAAAAGTAAGCGTAATAGTTCCAATATATAATGGTGAAAAATATATAGACAGGTGCTGCAAGAGCCTGTTAAGCCAGACATACAAGAATACTGAGTTTATTCTGGTGGATGATGGCAGTGTGGATAGAACCCCTCAAATGTGTGACAGCTATGCCCAAAAAGACGAGAGATTTGTTGTAATACATCAGGAAAATCGAGGGCTTAGTGCAGCAAGAAATGCAGGTACTGACAGAGCTACAGGTGATTATATAGTTTACTTTGATGTGGATGATGAAATAAGTCCTCTGCTTATTGAAGATAATATAAAACTTGCTCTGGAGCATGATGCTGATGTGGTCATGTATTGTTTTCTATATGACAATCTGGATACAGGTGAGAGGATAGAAAACTGCATTGATGAAGGCTTTGCAGGTGATAATGTACAATTTTTTAATAATTTTCTGATAAGGACTATTGACCATGAAGTATTCAATGCGCCTTGGAATAAGCTATATAAACTTAAATTTATAAGAGATAATGATCTTCGTTTTTTACCTGAGTACCCAATATATGAAGATATTATCTTTGCGGCCAGAATGCTGAAAGTTGCAAAAAAAATAGTTGTTAACAACAATTGCTATTATACCTATTATGTCAGAAGTTCAGGGAGCCTTATTTCGAAATATGTTGACGGCTATTTTGACTCTGTAACAAAGTTTTACAAATGTGCGATTTCGTACTGCAGGCAATATGAAAACAACAAATCTCAACTGATAAGGTTTAGCAGTCTGTACGTAAAACTTGTTACTACAAATCTTAAGCAGATCAGTTGCAAGAAAGAACTTAGTATTGGAGTTAAGAGAAGAAAAATACGGAGTATATGTAATAACAGATCATTACAAAATGCGATCAAACTGGCAGAACTTGGAATCAGAAAAAAACTCATTATAAGTCTTATCAGGCACCGCGCTGATCTGCTTATTATTATATTCTATAAAATTATGAAAAAACTTGATGAATCAAACTGGAGGAAATGATGGGAGAGGGGCTAGTCAGTATAATTATTCCGATTTACAACATTGAGGAATATATTGATGCTTGCGTGGAAAGCATTTTAGATCAGACATATAAAAATCTAGAAGTAATTCTTGTAGATGATGGGTCTAAGGACAGCAGTGGAAAAAAAATAGATGAATGGGCCGGGAAAGATTCCAGAGTAGTTGCACTTCATAAAAAAAATGGAGGGCAGGGTGACTCAAGAAACTATGGTTTTGCTCATTCACACGGAGAATATATTGCTTTTGTTGATGGTGACGATTGGGTAGAAAAGACATATATTGAAAAGCTCATGGACACTCTTATTAAAAATGATGCGGATATGTCCGGATGCAGATTCTTCAGAAACAGAACAGACGGGGAGGGATATATATATCCAAGGCCGGATGAATCCTATAGGTTCTGCGAAAATACACAGGACTATATGGTACGGGTATACAATAACTTTGGCGTGTATTGTGGCCCATGTATGAAGATATATAAGAGGAAAATCATAGTTGATAATATGTTTCCCAATATCAGAATAGCGGAAGATGCAATGGTAATACGAGAGATAGCATTCAGGTGCGAAAAAATAGCTTATATTCCTGATGCTCTCTATATGTATAGAGATCGTCCCAACAGTGTTATGACTACCAAAAGGCATTATACATTAGATGAACAGAAATTAAGAATGCTTTGGCTTGATGAGGATATGAAGTTCTACAGAGAAATTAAAAATAATGTTCTCCTGGCACTGGCAGAGAAGGCATTCTGCTACTACATATATAATGACTGGGCGTTTTTTGACAGGGAGTGTCGAGGGTACTATAAAAGCAGGTACTATAAGGCTTTGCGACACATGGTAATAACACCTGGGAACAGTCTGGGAGCAAAGTGTAAATATATTATGTTTGGTATGAAAATAATAGCTTCAAGATAATTTGAGGGGGAATTGTTGTGAAAGAGTTTTCTATTGGAAAAAAGAGTTTATATGTACTTGTAATGTTAGTGGCAGCTTTTCTAATTGTGCTTATTGCATCAGCAACTACGAGCCCGTTGTACCCATATTATAAGGGGTGGGACTCCGGCTTATTTCAGCTGATAGGCAAGGAATGGGGACGTGGTCACATCCCTTATACTGAGCTTTTTGATCAAAAAGGCCCTGTTATATTTTTTATCGATATGTTGGGATATGCAATTACAGGAAATAAGTATGGAGTGTTCTGTATTCAGGTACTATTCATGTTCTTTACAGAACTTGTAGTGTTTGAACTATTTTCTAAAATTTTTCCCCCAAGAAATTCATTAATTATTTCTAACGCTTTATTGTTGCCATTTATATGCTGTTATGAATTTGGAAACTTATGCGAAGAGTATGTTAACCCATTGATTCTATTAAGTCTGTGCTGCTATGTTACATGGCTTGAAGAGAAAAATAAAGGGAATAAAGAACACAAGCCTCTCTATGCGTTTATATATGGTATTACATTTGGCTTTAGTATGATGTCAAGACTTACCAATTCTATTGCGATATGTGTGATAGTCTTCTTTATCTGTATCTATTTATTAGCCAATAAGAAATTCAACAATTTTATTGCTAATGCGTTGGCCTTTATCTGTGGCGCAGCATTATTGATACTTCCTTTTACTGTTTACTTTGCCATAAAGGGATCAAACTATGATTACTGGTACGGGACAATACTTTATAATTTTGCTTATGCATCAGCATCCAGTGGAAGTGTTATGACCATAATAAGAGGAGCAGGCAGGCAAATTGGTAGCTACGCGTTGATCATGCTTGGAATCATTTTCATGTGTGATAAGAAATATTTTGACGGAAGTGTTTATATAGCGATAGGAGCAGCAACAGAGTTTTTGCTTGCAAATATCAATAATTTCGGTCATTATGCCATGATCACTTATCCTTATCTTGTGATAGCTGTATATGAATTAACAAAATTACATATGCATAGCGAAAAGGGGCAGGGATTTCAAAGTGTTAAAAAAAGAGTAACTGGTCTTGTGCTGCTGGCTGTTCTGCTTATAACGGTTGTTTTTACTTCTAAAGAACTTATAAAGCTCTATAGACATCATGAAAAGTTTGCAAGTGGTACTTCAGCAGAAACTATAAAA
Source organism: Butyrivibrio sp. Su6 (assembly GCF_900108105.1). Lineage (GTDB taxonomy): Bacteria > Bacillota > Clostridia > Lachnospirales > Lachnospiraceae > Butyrivibrio. Next base: position 121,028 of record NZ_FNUR01000010.1, read on the forward strand.
TATGATCAATTGATAGAATTTGTTGAGAATATACCGGCTGAAGACAGAAACAGTGTCATTGGCTATGGAACCAATCCCTGGTTCTATCTGGATATGGACATTACTCCTGCAAACAGATTTTTTGTTATGCAGGACTGGCAGGCAAGCTACAGTGATAATTATACTGAATTGTTATTCCATGAGTATGAAATAAATAAACCTAAATGGATTGTGCTTGTAAAAAATGGTGATGTTGTTATTCAGAAGATTTTGGATACTTTCTATTCTGTTGTCATGACAGAGCCGGTAGAATATTCAAATGGAACAGAAGAGCTTATTTTATATAAGCTTGATTAAGGGGGAAATATGAAAAACATAGAAAAAGCATTGCTGATGCTTATCATTATTTTTGCAGGGGTTGTAGTTATTTTGCTTGGAATAAAGAAAGTGAATTACCACTGTGATGAAATATGGACTTATGGCCTTGCGAATAACATTGGTGGTATCAATCCTTCTTTTGAAATTGGAAAAATTTATCAGGGAATGGGACCGTTTGAAGATTTTATGACGGTTGATGCGAATAATAGATTTAATTATGCAAATACCTGGGATAATCAGGCAAAAGATGTTCATCCACCATTTTATTATATTCTTGTCCACACTGTATGTTCTCTGTTTTCCGGGACATTCAGTAAGTGGTATGGGGTTGCCATTAACATTTTCTGGATGATCCTGACCTTGATAATTCTGTATAAACTGTTAAAGGATATATTTGGAAATACTCTTGCTGCAGCAGGAGCTCTTTTAGCCTATGCATCATCTGTTGTGTTCTTTGACACTATGCTTTTGATAAGAATGTATGCCCAATTTACTTTTTTTGTTGTCTTACTGATGTATGTTTTTGAGAAAAACTGGGATAAAAAACCTGATAAGCCATTTCTGATAAAGCTTGGTATTACCCTGTTTTTGGGTATGTTTACACAGTATTATTTTATTTTCATAGCTTTTTTTATGTGCCTTATTTATGGAATCAAGCTTCTTGCGGCCAAAGACAAAAATTGCGTAAGAAATTATATCGTAGGTATTGGAATTGCAGGAATTTGTTATGGACTTGCCTGGTACCATATCCTTGCCCATATATTTAATGGTTACAGAGGCGAAGAAGCAATCAGTAAGGCTACAAATCTTGGCGGATTGCTCTCAGGAATGGTGGGAATGTTTTCTATAATTGACTCTGAAGCTTTCGCCGGACTTGGCATATTTTTTATAATACTGGGGCTTGGATTTTTGATTTACAAGATCTTAAAAAAGGACATAGCGCCTGATTTTACATTTTTTATGTTTTTATGTGGCTGTTTTTATGTAGTTGTAGTTGGAAAAATCTGTCCAAAGATAACAACAAGGTACATAATGCCAGTAAGCTGGATATTTATTATAGCTTCATATATTGTAATACGCTTCTTTATAAACAAGTTAAGAACAGGAATGATTTCAGAGTATGTTGTTATAGCTGTTTTCTGTGTTATAAGTATATTCAATCTGGCAAGCAGGAATTTCACAGTACCGATGGATTATATAGATTCGGATCAGCAGAAGGCGATTGAAATTGCGACTGATAAAAAGACTTTGGTGTGTGTCGATGTTAACTGGAAAATTCTTTATGACTTTGTGATTCTTATGAATACGGACAGCTATGAATTTATTGATCCGGAAAATGCAGAGAAATATATAAATGAGCAGAATGAAGATTTTATATTAGTTGTCAATCTCGATGAGGGAAGAGAGGAACTTATAGCAGATTTCGATAATGAATTATTGTACGAAGACGGAATGAATTTCTATTATCTTGTTAACAGATAACAGTTTTCAAATTAAAAGATGATGAGAGACAACAATAAATGATGAAGAATGAATTGATTTCTGTCATTATTCCCGTTTATAACAGGAAAGAGTGTTTACAAAGATGTTTTTCAAGTATAGATGAGCAGAGCGTTCAAGCAGAGATAATAATTGTTGATGATGGAAGTACGGATGGGAGTTCATACATAATCGATGATTATAGAAAGCAACATTCTAACTGTATAGTTATTCATCAGCCTAACTTGGGACTTAGTGCGGCAAGGAATGCCGGATTGGATATTTGCAGAGGCGATTATATATTTTTTCTGGATAGTGATGATTATCTTGAAAAGGAAGCTCTTGCCGATTTACTCAGAGCTATTAAAGAAACAGATTCTGATGTTTGCATTTGCAAGTATTCAAGATATTTTGAAGACGGAGCCCTTGAATATGAAAATCACTTGCCTGATTATGCAAAAAATAAAGTGATAACCAAAGAAGGACTGCTCTCTTTGATGTATATTGAAAATTCATACCTTTGGTGTGTTGCGTGGGGGAAGCTTTATAAAAGAAAAGTCTTTGATAACATAAGATTTCCTGTTGGCAAAAATTCTGAAGATGAATATATCATGCCACTGATACTTGAAAAAGCATCTAAGTTTTATGTTTTGGATGAGAGCTTATATCATCAGGTTTTGACTAAAAACAGCATTGTCAGGAATGACATTTCAATCAAAACATTGGATGCATCTGAAGCTGTATTGGAGATGATCTGGTATTTGCTTGATAAAGGTTATTATGAGTATGCACTTTTTAGATTTGGTGTAGCAACAAGATGGCTTTTACTGTGGAAGAGCATGGCTAAAAACAGTGAAATAAAAGAAGCAATAAAATGCCATTATACCCAATATCGTAAAGTGGCCAAAAAACTTATCTCGTATGTGGACATAAAAAATAAAATCAGGTTGTCTTTGTTCTGTTTAAATTTTCAACTATACGGTTTTATTCAAAATTTATGCAAAAAGGTTAAGAAAAATGAGAAAGTACAGGATTTACGGGCAGATTATTGAATCTGACATGGAGTTTTCCTATCTCATACCCGCAGATGATCATTCTTATGATGAGAAAGACATTATAAGGATAAAAAGAGAAGTCATTGGGGATGAAGTAAATGAAAGGCTTGAAAATACAGGAGTAAACTATCTGGTTTCATTTGAAGTATCGTGCTTTAGAAATCCATGGGGATACTTTTTGGTAAAGTATGGAACTGATATCTTTTATGAAATCAAGGATGGAGCCGGAGAAAAAGATATTATTCCATTTATTTTGGGCTATTGTCTTAGTATGGCTTTACTTCAAAAAAGGATACTTGCAATTCATTGCAGCGCGGTGTGTGTCCCTAACGATTACGGGGATGGAGAAGCTCTGCTTATTGTCGGTGAATCAGGTGCAGGGAAATCCACGTTGACAAGGAAATTGCTGGATGAAGGATTTGGATTTATGGCTGATGATATAGCAGCAATATCTTTTAACGAGAACATATATGTTCATCCTACATTCCCTTATCAAAAACTGTGCAGAAATGAAATTGAAGCTAATGATCTGGACAAGTCTGGGATGCTATATATTGATGAGAATAAAGATAAATTCCTTGTCCCTGTAAAAAAACACTTCGTTAACGAACCTAAAAAACTCAGGGGAATGATCTACATTGTTCCTGCCATGGTAGATAATGTAGAAGTCCACGAACTATCAGGTTTTGATCAGTTTATAGCTTTTAAAAATAATATTTTTATGCATAAAATGACTGGCGAGTGGGAAAAAGAAAAAAATTTTCTTGATCTGTGTCTTAAAGCAGCAGGTAAATGCCCGGTGTATGTTATTTTAAGGCCAATCGGGACAAATTCGGTTGAATCCATGAGCGAGAGTATAAAGAATTTGTTTTTGGAATAGGGGGAAATATGTCAGCAATTTGGGGAAACATAGAGTTTGGAAAGAAATCTTCATCAGTATCCTCTATGGCAGATGAGTACAACAGAAAATGTAAGTTAGACAGAATAAGGGAAATACATTATAAGAACTCTATTATAGGAGCAGGACTTTTACATATAAATCCGGAAGATGAGTACGAGCAGATGCCTTATACTCTTGAAGGCAGGGATACTGTAATTGTTGCGGATGTAGTTCTTGACAACAGAGAGGAATTATATCTGGAATTAACGCAGGCTGGTTTTTTGGGGGACGATATAGATAAGATTCCTGATGGCAAAATGATATGTGCTGCTTATGAAAAATGGGGATATGATTTTGTTAAGTATATTAAGGGAATTTACTCTATAGCAGTTTATGACGCTTCAGAAGAGAAGCTCTTTATATGTACTGATAGAACATCAAGCAGGTGTCTGTATTATTATAAAAAGGATAACAGTATCACATTTTCTACCCTCATTTCCCCCATCAGGAAGCTTTTTAAAGATATTTCAGTAAATGAGATGTATATGAAAGACTTCCTGATTTTGCCGGGAATCATGCCGAATATTTCTTCCAATGAAACCCCTTGGAATGGAATATATATGGTGGAAGCAGGCTGTAGTGTAAGTATCACAAGAGATCATTTAAGTATTAACAGATACTATAGTCCAAAACAGAATAACCTTTCCAAAGATATAAATAAGTTAAAAGATATATTTTTATTTACATATAATAATGCTACCAAAAGAGCAGTAAGAACAAATAAAGATGTTGCTATTGCTCTTAGCGGAGGTTTTGATTCCTCATCTGTAGCAGCAATGTCGGCGCCTATACTTGGTAAAGAGAATAAAAAACTATATTCTTATACTTATGTTCCTCACTATAATGTCTCTTCATATTACCCCAAGAGACAGATAACCGATGAATCTTATTTTGTAAAAGCAATATCAGAGATGTATCCGAATATTGAGACGACTTTTACTGATAATGGTGGAGAAGGATGTTTTGATTATATTGATGAAATTATTGATATTATGGAAATCCCATTCAAGGCATTTGCCAATCTGCCGTTACTTTTAGAAATATATAAATCAGCTAGTGAAAAAGGATGTAAGGTCTTTTTAAATGGTCAGACCGGTAATTCTACAGTTTCATTTGGTGATATAGATGCTGCAATTAACTATCTTTGCAGCAAAAAGCACTACCTGACGGCGTTTAAGTATTTTAATAATTTTTGTAAAGCGTCTGGATTTAGTAGAAAAAAGGCTTTTGGTATTGAAATTAACAGGCTTATGGCACAAAAGAATAAGGTTCATTTTCAAACGGAAATTGAGAAAAATGATTTAAATCATTTTGTTAATTCCAGCTTACTTAACGACTATAGTTTAGCAAAAAGAAATAACTCTGGAATGTTACTTGTTCAAGATCCGCCAATTATTACTGTAGATAAAATGAAGGATGAAGTATATACACTACCGGCTCTTTCTTACATAGGTGCTATGGAAACAAAACTCGGACTATATACCGGAATGGTGATAAGAGATCCTACAAGGGACAGTGATATTATTGATTTTGTTCTTTCTTTTCCCTTTGAGTATTTATCGTATAATGGCATCCCTCGGTATCTGATTAGAGGATTCATGGAAGGATTGCTACCGCGCTGCATTTTGTACCCAATTGATAAAACAGGTATTCAGAGCGCTGATTGGATATTTAGATTATCTGATAGTAAAGATTCAATCCTTGATATATTGGAGGATACATTTAAGGATGTTAATGTGGAAGGCTCTATCAACATGGAAGAGATACAGCCATTTCTAAAGGAAAAAAGGGACTTTAATAAAGAAAATGAGATTGAATATCTCTATTTGATTATTGTCTATATATATGCAAGATTTAAAATGTTACAGTTATGATAGATTTGTTTACATGGCCATAGTGTATTGATAATATAGCAATGTAAATAGTAATTGTTCTTATTTGGAGGAATTAAAAATGAAAAAATGGGAAGCAGCAGAGCTAAATTGCCTTGATATTTCTGAAACAGCACATAAATGGGTACTTGATTTTCAATGGGATGGCGGCTATATAGGAGACGGGAAAATCTCAGGATGGGGCGGAGGAAATTCAGAACCAACACCAACACCAACACCAACACCAACACCAACACCTACACCAACTCCGGATCCAACTCCAACTCCAGATCCGGCTGGATTCACTTCATAATGATTGATTGCTATATGACCAGGCTTTTGTCTGGTCTTTTTGTTTATTCTTTTTTAACTATAGCTATCCCTTGGTGTGTGTTACAATGATAAAAAGTGTATGAAAAAGCACACTAGGAGATCCTATGATCAGTGCCCAGAACATTGGCAGCATAACCTTTAATCTTGCTGCGCTAGTCATAAGTATGACCTGTGTTCTATATACATTGATGATGAGGACAAGGATAAAGTTCAGTAACAGGCTTTTCATGTCTCTCATATTGATCGTTATTATAGATTCTCTTACAGGCATACTTTGCGAAGTGGTTGTTTATTCAGGGCTTTCTTATGGAGTAAAGCTCTTTTGTTTTCATGTCTTTCAGTATCTGTATTTCTTTACGCATTTTGCCATTGCCCCAATCCTTGCTTTATACATCATTATTTCATGCGGAGTCTCTTTTAGATTTTCTGGAAGAGCGCGCTTTTTACTTGCATTTCCTTTTGCTCTCATGGAACTTATGGTGGCTGTAAATCCATTCACAAACCTTGTTTATAGTGTAGATGAAAACATAGTCTTTCACAGAGGCATTGGAGTATATATCGCCTATCTGGTCAGTGCCTTCTATGTGATGTTTTCTATAGTTGCCATGGTTTTGTACTGGAATGTTTTTAACAGGATGAAAAGATTTGCCATTGGGTATTTCTTTATTCTAGTTATAGCCGGTACGCTTATCCAGATGATCTTTTTCAATGTCAGATGTGAGCTTATGTGTGAGGCGATAGGGCTATTGGGCCTTATGATCATGTTTGAAAATGATGAGGACAGGATCGATATTTCTACCTGGGGCTATAACAGAAATGCTTTTTTGCATGATGTTGGCATATATTTTAGATACAACAGACATTTTTATACCATATGTGTCCGAATCCAAAATGGCGATGTTTACAGGAAAATAGCAGGCTATGAAGAGTACGAAAAAGTCCTTTTCATGGTTGTGAAATTCTTAAGCAGTATCAGTCCCAAATATGAAGTTTACAGAGTTAGCAACGACTGTTTCTTTTTGATCTGTCCTGATACCTCTGAAATTGAGGCGGGAAGAGTCTCAAAGCAGGTATTTGACAGGTTTCAGCGAGAGTGGCTAAGGCAAAGCAGCAGTTTCCTGTTAAAGGCATGCATAATCCGCGCATATTCGCCCGATCAGTTTGGAAATATCGGATACCTCCTTCTTTTGTCCGATTCTGCATTTGAAAAAGAGCCTGACAGGATTTATTCACAAAATGACCTTGATTTTATTTTGAGAAGGGCCAAGGTTGAGATTGCGGTAAAAAGAGGTATTGAAGAAGGCAAGTTTAAAGTCTCTTATATGCCTATCTACTCCAAGGATGGCCTTATTATCTACGGTGCGAGGGCTGAGCTTGAGTTTACTGATGATGAGCTCGGATATATAGATAAGTCGGAGTTTATGCCAATAGCTGAGGAAACAGGCCTAATTGAAAGGCTTGGCTGGCTCAATATTGAGGAGGTTTTTTATTTCCTTGGAGGCGGTATCACTGAGGAGATGGGACTTGAGTTTATTATAATAAACCTCTCTGCCGTGCAGGTTATAAGGACTGACTTTGTAGACAATGTAAAAGCACTGATAGCAAAATATGGAGTAAATCCAAGGAGGGTTATTTTTAACCTTACTGAATCCGCAGTGACTTCTGATGAAAATATAATGGGCAATGTAATAAAAGAGCTTGTGGATATGGGTATAAGGTTTGGTATTGAGAACTATGGCAGCGGCTTTTTTACCAATCAGAGTTCTGCGTCACCTCTTTTTGAAGGGGTTGTTATGAATGCTGCCCATATGTATGCGGCATTTACAAATGAGCAGACCAGGATTATCTTGGAGAACCGTATCAAGATGGTAAAAGAGATGGGAAAAGACATACTTATAAGCCATGTTGATGACGCAAATCTTATGGAATTTGCAAGCGGAATAGATGTTGATTATTTCCAGGGAATGTATTTTTCACAGGCGTCTTCAAGAAATGAGTTTATTGCTATCCTGCGGGCAACAGAGCTTGCAAAGATGGAGGAGAGAAGAGCAAAAGCGGCAAGTGAAGCCAAAAGTAATTTCCTTGCAAATATGTCTCATGAGATCAGAACTCCTATCAATGCAGTTCTTGGCATGAACGAAGTCATTCTTCGTGAGTGTAAAGATGAAAAGATCATCGAGTATGCTCAAAACATAGAAAGTGCTGGAAGGACTCTCCTTTCCCTTATAAATGATATTCTTGATTTTTCCAAGATAGAGTCGGGGAGTATGGAAATCAATGAAGCAGAGTATGATCTGTCTTCAGTACTTAATGATGTCTTTAATATGGTTAATCTTAAGGCACAGCAAAAAGCTCTAAAACTGCAGTTTGACATTGACGAAACAATTCCTGACAAGCTCTTTGGTGATGAGATGAGAATCCGCCAGGTAATGGTGAATATCTTAAACAACGCAGTAAAATACACTCAAGAGGGCAAAATCACGCTTTCACTCAATGGAATAGAACAGGAGAAGGGGATTCTTCTTGTTCTTAAGGTAAAAGACACCGGTATAGGCATAAAACCTGAGGAGATGGATTCACTTTTTGATAAGTTCAAAAGGCTGGACGTTGATAAAAACAGGACAATTGAAGGAAGTGGGCTAGGACTTGCTATTACCCATTCACTTATTGAACTTATGGATGGAACAATAGATGTTGAGAGTGAATATGGAGTCGGAACTACCTTTATAATCACAATTCCACAGGGAATAAGAAGCAATTCTCAGATAGGAGATTTTAAGGCACGAATAGCCAAGACCATGAAGAATAAAGAATATCATGAAAAATTCGTGGCACCTAATGCAAGGATTCTTGTGGTAGATGACACTCCTATGAATCATGTTGTCATTAGAGAGCTTCTTAAAAACACTAGGATTCAGATTGAATCTGCAAGGAGCGGTGCTGAATGCCTTGAAAAGCAGCGCCTTGAAAAGTATGACATTATCTTTATGGATTACCGTATGCCGCAGATGGATGGTATAGAGACACTTAAGGCCATGAAAGAGGATGATGATAGTAAGAATAAGGACACGCCGGTTATCATTCTGACGGCAAATGCCATATCAGGTGCCAGGGAGAACTTCCTGCAGGAAGGCTTTGAAGACTACCTTTCAAAGCCTATTGAAAGCGAAAAACTTGAAGAACTTATCATGAAGTTTTTGCCCAAGGACAAGGTTACAGCCGGAGAAAACGAAAAAAAGAGCAATGACTATGAAGAGAAATCCGTTGGGGACAACAATCCTTTCGAGGGAGTGTTTAAGGAAATCGATTACAAAGAGGGACTTAAGAACTGCGGAAGTCTTGAGAGTTATCTGAATATATTAAAGGTATATTACGATTCGATAAACTTTACAAGAGACAATATTTATGGTGCCTATGAGTCGGGAAATATCAAGGATTATACAAGCTACGTGCATTCACTTAAGAGTACCAGCAGGACTATAGGGGCAACAAATCTGTCAAATATGGCTAAAATGCTGGAGGATGCCGGTAACAGTGAAGATATAAATACTATAGATGAGTTTACGCCAGAGCTTTTAAATCTGTATCATATCGTTGAGCATGAGCTTATGGGAGTACAGGAAATAGCCGGTTCTGAAGGAGATGATGTCGATAAGCCGCCTATTTCTGAAAATCAGCTTATGGATGCATACAGTACCATACTGGAAGTTTGTGCTGTTCTAGACTACGATACGTTAGCATATGTACTTGATACAGTTAATAAATATAGTATAAGCGGCATTGATAATGATATAATTAAGAAAATAGGTGAACTGGCTTATAAGCTTGATTGGGATGGCATAAAACAAATCGTAACAGACAGGCTAGATAACAGGGAGAACAAGTAATGTTCAATAAAAAAATCCTGCTGGTAAGAAAAAGTGAGACCTTTATGGTCAATGCAATCAAAAATAACCTTTTACAGGCGCATTTTCAGGTAAAAGACTCAGATTATTCAATCAAACAGCTAAGTGAGAATGCACGCGATGTAAATCTGATCATCCTCTATACAGACTCAGATGTGGAGGATCATCGTGATGCTTTTATTTATCTGAAAGACTTATGTGTGGAAGAGAATAAGGTAGTCCTTATTATTGGCGAAGATGAGGCATTTAAGTTTGCGCACAGATTTATTCCTAAAGAGGACATAGCTTTCGAAGTGTACAGACCCCTTGATATGGCAGATCTCATGTCCAAGGTAATGACCGCTACGGATGATGAGTTTGAACAGCAGAGGAGAAAGTGCATCCTTATCATAGATGATGATCTTACATTCCTTCAGATGACAAGGGAAGTGTTAAAGGATACATACAGGGTTGGAATGGCTAATTCCGGAACCCAGGCGGTTGCTTGGCTTGCCAATAACCATGCAGATCTCATCTTACTTGATTATGACATGCCAATACTGGACGGACCTAAGGTAATGGAAATGCTAAAAAGTGAGAGTTTTTCCAGCTCCACCCCGGTTATGTTCCTTACAGGTAAAAATGACAGAGAATCTGTTACCAGCGTAATATCATTAAAACCGGTCGATTACCTTTTGAAGTCCATAACCAAAGAGAAACTTTTAAAGACCCTTGAAGATTTCTTTGATTCCGGGAAGAAAAAATGATGGAAATGAATCTGCTTGGAGCTGCAAGCTTTAGGATTGCTGCGGCTATTATCAGTATTACCTGCATATTTTATACGACTGTTCTGAAGACTAAAAAAAGTATCAGAAGAAGACTTTTTTTGATACTTTTATACATTGTGTTTGCTGATTCTGTTTCGGGACTTCTGTCTTCTTATGTTTTTGAGAATGCATTTATTCCCCATAATATCAAATATGTTATCTGCTATTTTCTTAATCTGTTTTATTATTTCACCCACTTTAGCACAGTAGTTATTTTTTTGTATTACATGTCATTCGTTTGCGATGTCTTATTCAGGTATGGAAAACTCAGGAAAAGAGTTATTCTTTTGCCTTTATTATTTGTTGAACTGGCATTACTGACTAATCCACTTACCAATTTTATGTTTACCATAGATGGAAATAACGTTGTCAAAAAAGAAATTGGTATCTATATCGCATATTTCATAACTCTTTTATATTTCATAAACTGCGTGATCATGTTGTTTAAATTCTGGAAAACTGTGAACTATACCAAGATAGCGGCTATGGCATATTTTTTGGGGCTCACATTTGTGGGAATAATGATACAGCTGGCCTTTCCATGGGTTATGTGTGAAATATTATGCGAAGCTATCGGTCTTATGGGCCTTATGGTAATGATTGAAAAAGAAGATGAAAGACTGGATTCTATAACAAAAGCCTATAACAGGATAGCTCTTTTGCAGGACCTTGGAAATATCATAGGCATGAAACGAAGCTTTAAGATAATCTGCATAAGGATAGACAATGCGGAAAATTATAGAAGAATCATGGGCGTAGACAGCTTTGACAGGATACTTACTGAAATAGTTGCAACAATACATGGTATCAACAATTACCTGAATGTATATAGAAATGGAGATGCTAACTTTTTTATTATAGTTCCGGATGCTGATGATAAAAAAGTAAATGATCTGGCAGAGCTTATCAGTAGAAGATTTGAGGAAGGCTTTTTTACTGAAAAAGGTGAAACAAAGGTAAACGCGACAATTCTTCTTGCCGGTTATCCTGAGGAGTTTAAATTTGCCGATGACATAGTTCTTTTATCGGAGGCACCTCTTGATGCTGATGAGTATGGGAGAATTATTAAAGGCAGAAATCTGGAATTTCTTTTAAGGACAATAGAAGTTGAGAAGGCTATATCACAGGGAATATCAGAGAACAAGTTTCATGTATATTATCAGCCGATCTATGGCAAAAGATGTGGCTGCATAAAAGCGGCCCAGGCACTATTAAAGCTTGAGGATGATGAGCTTGGAGAAGTGAATTTCAGAGAGTTCATGCCAATTGCAGAGAGAACTGGTTTTGCGGAAGAACTTGAAATAAGAATGATCGAATCTGTAATCAAATTCCTTGGAAATGATGTTAATAAGGGATATATGAGTATTGATTTTGTCATTATCCACATCATGGCAGCTAAGGTCCTAAATAAAAATCTGGTCACAACTGTAAAGGAGCTTCTTGTTAAGTACAATGTTGATCCGGGGCTCATTGCCTTTGACATAAGTGATACCATGGCAGAGATGTCGGAGGATAATTTAAGGTATGTTGTAAATGAGTTTTATGATACCGGAATAAGGCTCTTCCTTGGTAATTATGGAAAAGATTCATCAAGGATTACTCTGGATGCCATGGAAAAATTTGATGGCGTCATCATGAGTGCATGGCGTTTTTTGGATCCCGATATGGTAAAACAGGGCGATATCATTATGAAAGCCAGAACAGATATGCTCACGCAGCTTGGTAAAAAAATCCTCATAGGTGGTGTGGATAATAAGATATATTTTGATAAGATCATGCAGGTGGGTGGTGATTATATGTCGGGCAAATATTTGTCTGCACCACTTTCCAAAAATGAGATACAGGTCAGGTTCTGGGATTACGATAGGGTTGCACTGGGAGATGCAACAGAAATTTAAAGTGGAATTAAGCTTCAAATTATTGTATTTTATTATTATGACATGCAAAGAGGCTGAAAAATTAATTCCATTATTTTTAGACGATGACCTTGATAATAAGGACCTGGCTGAATTTATCGAGCACATAGACAACTGTCCTGAATGTAAGGAGGAGCTTACTATACAGTTTCTTGTGAAGACCGGTATGCAGAGGCTTGAGGACGGCAATACCTTTAACCTCAAACAGGAACTTCTTATCCTTATTAAGGACGCCAAAAAACGACTGAAATTCAGAAGAAATCTCTTTTTACTCAGCATACTTTTGGAGCTGGCGGTCGTTGTTCTTGTGGTGACAGTATCGGTCCTTGCCTTTGCGTTATAACTATTATTTTATACAGGTTGGGGAAGAATTTTGAGTAAATTATCTTTAGATATTGTAGATCTTGTAAAAAATGCTTTTTATGCCATGCCTGCATTTAATGATGCAGACGGTAATTATATAAATGGAGTTTATGGTGCTGTATATAAGCTATCCGGCGTTATAAAGTCGGGCGATTATAGTGAAATTGAAATCGTCAAAAGTGAGGAGGAAATGGAAGACCTTATTCCTGCCCTTAAGGGTCAGATTGATCGTTTTGAAGGCATCCTTTCTTTGAACGGAGAGAGCACTATTACTGTAAACGATGAGCTTTCAGCCCACCTTGAAGCAGAGCTTTCAAACTTATCACCTACAGGAACGGCAGTAAAGGCGGCATCATTTGAAAGCACTGTAAGAGTTACTTCAGATCTTAATGAGGTAGAGGCTTTATTTGGTACAAAAGCTGATTTTGCCTCATTCTTTTTCTTATACGACAATTTATCTGCTGATGGAAGCAAGAAAAAAGATGTTCTTGGACTTTCAATTTGTTTTGACGGAAAAGAAGTCTATTATATTCCGGTAGAGAATTTTATAACTGCTGATTATCTTGGCAAGAAACTCAGTGAACTGAGCAAAACATGCAGTCTTGCTACTTTTGACATAAAGAGCAGCTTCTATTTTTTTGAGCCTTTTGAAATAGCAGGAAGAACAAGCGGCTATGAGGATAAAGAAATAAATGACAGCGATAAAAGATGCTTTGATGATCTTTTGGGTGCGTACCTTGTTAATCCGCTTAAAAATGATTATCAGATAGAGGACGTAGCGGGGGAATACCTTGATCTCAGACTTCCTAAAAAAGCAGATGTATTTGGAAAAGACAGCCTGCGGAATGCAGATGAAAAAGCATTAAGTGATTATGCATCCAAGGCATGCGAAGTTATATTCAGGGCGACACCTCTTATCAGAAAGAAGCTTGAAAAGCTGCAGATGATAAAGCTTTTCTACAATATTGAGATGCCTCTTTCATACATTCTTTTCTCAATGGAAAAAGAGGGAATCATAGCAAAAAGAGATGAGCTTAAGGCCTATGGAGATAAGCTTCAGGTCCGCATAGTAGAGCTTGAGAAGGCAATATATGAAGCGGCCGGGTGCGAGTTTAATATCAATTCACCCAAGCAGCTTGGTGAGATTCTTTTTGAAAAGCTAGGACTTCCTGCAGAGAAAAAGACAAAGTCAGGATATTCTACTGCAGCAGAGGTTCTTGAAAAGCTTGCTCCTGAGCATAAGATCGTAGCAGATATCCTTGAGTACAGAGGACTTGCAAAATTAAAGTCGACCTATGCAGATGGCCTTGCAGCCTTTATTGAGGCTGATGACAGGATACATACAAGCTTTAATCAGACAATCACTGCCACAGGAAGGATCAGTTCAACAGAGCCTAACCTTCAGAATATACCTATGAGAACAGAGCTTGGAAGGCTTATCAGAAAGGTCTTTGTTCCAAAGGATGGGTGCGTATTTGCAGATGCGGATTATTCTCAGGTTGAGCTTAGAATACTTGCTCACATGTCAGGGGACGAAGAGCTTATCAAGGCATTCCATGATGGTGATGATATTCATACAATAACGGCATCCAAGGTTTTCCATGTTCCTTTTGATGAAGTAACACCACTTCAGCGAAGGAGCGCCAAGGCAGTTAACTTTGGTATTGTCTATGGAATAAGTGCTTTTGGCCTTTCACAGGACCTCTCGATTTCTGCAAAAGAGGCCAAGGAGTATATGGATAAGTATTTTGAAACTTATCCGGGTGTAAAAGAGTATCAGGAGTCGGTAATTGCAAGTGCCAAGGCAAAGGGTTATTCGGAGACAATGTATGGAAGAAGACGTCCTATGCCAGAACTTAAGTCTGGTAACTTTAACATGAGACAGTTTGGCGAAAGAGTGGCCATGAATGCGCCTATCCAGGGAAGCGCGGCTGATATCATGAAGATTGCCATGATAAATGTCTTTTTCAAGATAAAAGAGATGGGGCTTAAATCGAGACTGATCCTGCAGATTCACGACGAGCTGGTTATTGAAACCTATAATGATGAGGCTTTGGTTGTGACAGATCTTTTGACTAAAGAGATGGAAAGATCTGCTGATCTTCTTGTTCCGCTTAGCGCAGAATGCCACACAGGAAACGACTGGTACGAGGCTAAGTAATTAATATATATTCAGCAATAGATGTATTAAAAGGATTTGTATTTATATGGCGCTTCAAAAGGGAAAAACAAACATCATAGGAATAACAGGCGGGGTAGGTGCCGGAAAGAGCACGCTTCTTTCATATATCAGGGACAATTACAACTGCCTTGTTATTTTGTCTGATGATGTGGCCAATGATATAAAGAAAAAAGGATATCCTGCCTACGATGCCTTGGTAGAGGCTTTGGGCAGAGGAATCCTTTCTGATGATGGCGAAATTGATAAGGCTTTAATGGCGAAAGCTATATTCAATGATAAAAATAAGCTAAAAACCGTAAATAATATTTTGCATCCTGCAGTAAATCAATATATTATTAATATAGTAGATGATGAGCGTAAAAGAGGAGTTTATGATTTTGTTTTTGTAGAAGCGGCCCTTCTTATAGAGAATGGATATGACAAAATCGTAGACGAAATGTGGTATGTTTACGCTGATGAGGATACGCGCCGCAAAAGACTGAAGGCTTCAAGAGGTTACTCTGACCAAAAGGTTACAGACATTTTTAAGAGTCAGTTAAGCGATGAGACTTTTAGGGAGCATTGCGAATTTGTAATTGATAATAGCGGCGAGGACAGCAAGGCATTTTCTGAGATAGACAATAGATTAAAACTTTGGAAGATTTAGTTTTTGTTCGAAAAATTGTGCGAGGGGGCTTGGTGGCATAATGGCTAGTTTAGAGCAAAAAGATCAGAAAGTTGTATTTGGACTTGATATTGGAACCAGAAGTGTTGTTGGTACTGTGGGTTACATGAACGATGGAAAGTTCAATGTAATTGCCCAGGCAGTTGAAAAACACCAGACAAGAGCCATGCTTGACGGACAGATCCACGATATTGGTAAGGTTGGAATGACGATCAAGATGGTCAAGGAGTCCCTTGAGCAGCAGACTGACATTCATCTTACAGATGTCTGTATTGCTGCGGCTGGTCGTGTTCTCAAAACAGTAAGAACAACCTATGATTATGAGTATCAGGATGCTCATGATATTACTGATGAGGATATCTATAATCTTGATTCCGCTGCTGTTGAAAAGGCGTATGCGGAATTTCTTAGCAAAAATACTTCAGGCATTAAGTTTTACCTTGTAGGTTATTCGGTAATGCACTATTACCTTGATGGTTATCAGATAGCCAACCTTGAAGGGCATAATGCAGGAAAAGTAAGCGTTGAGCTTATTGCTACATTTCTTCCCGATGATTGTGTTGATGGACTTTATAAGGCTTGTGAGAGAGCAGGGCTCAATGTTGCCAATCTTACACTCGAGCCTATAGCAGCTATGATGGTTGCAATCCCTGACAGATTCAGAATGCTGAATCTTGCTCTTATTGATGTTGGTGCGGGAACAAGTGATATCTGCGTAACTGATGACGGCTCTATCACAGCTTACGGAATGCTTCCTCTTGCAGGAGATGATATTACAGAGATCATTGCTCAGCACTGCCTTGTGGATTTCAATTCAGCTGATGAGATAAAAATTGCGGCCAGTCATTCTGACAAGGTTGAATATGTCGATATCATGGGACTTACAAAGACGATCACCACAAAGGAGATCACAAAGGTCATTAAGCCTAAAGTCGATGAAATGGCTAAAAAGGCTGTAGAGGAGATAAAAAAACTCAATGGAGACAGGCCTGTCAGTGCTGTGTTTGTAGTTGGCGGTGGCGGCTGTGTTCCCGGTTATGTAAAAGCAATTGCCAAGGAAATGGATATTCCTGAAGAAAGAGTTGCTCTTCGTGGTGAAGAGGTTATGAAGGAAATCGTGTTCCTTAACAATAATGGCATTGAAAAGGATTCTCTTTTGGTTACACCTCTTGGAATCTGTATCAGTTACTATGAAGAAGCCAATAACTTTATCTTTGTTTCATTTAACGGAACACAGACAAAGATATATGACAACGGTAAACTTCAGATAGTTGATGCTGCCATGCAGGCTGCATTTCCTAATGAAGATCTTTTCCCGAAGAGAGGAGAAGAACTGAAATTTACTGTTAATGGAAAAGAGAGAACTTCTCGTGGAGAACCCGGAGAAGCTGCAGTAATTACTCTTAACGGAAAGCCTGCAGATATCCATACCAAGATCCATGCCAATGATATCATCGATGTAACGCCTTCAACTGCCGGTGCGCCCGGAAAGGCTGTCATCGAAGGGATACCTGAGTTTAAGACCAAATTCAACGTAAATGTTGATGGTAAAAATGTTGAGGCATCAAGGTATGCTACTGTTAATGGCCAGCTTCAGACTCCGCTTTATTCTATTCAGCCCGGAGATGAAGTAAAAGTGCTTGATTACAATACAGCTGCGCAGATTGCTGAACTTCTCGATATTGAATTGACAGAAGATACAGTTATCATGGTCAACAATGAGAGGGGCGACAAAGACACTCCTGTCTATGAGAACTTCAAGGTGGAGTTCAAGTCCCAGGACGACATGATAATGGATTATTACAAGGACTATCCTACTGCTGAAGAGGTTGCTATCAGACAGGAAAATGAAGAGGCTATCGAAAACGAAGAGGAAGCGGCCAAGATTGTCGAGGACGCCAACGGACAGCTTTCATTTGATGCCTTTCCGGATACCGAGGCTTATGAGAAAGAAGAGCCTGAACCTGTAAAGAATATCCTTGCTCATGACCTTCATGTTGTAGTTAACAATGACCCTGTAACACTTCATGGTAAAGCAGACTATGTATTTGTAGATGTTTTTGATGCAATTGATTTTGATCTTTCAAAACCGCAGGGCAGATCTGTAGTCACGATTTTAAATGGCGGAACGCCTGATTATCTACAGAGTATAAAGGAAGGGGACAAAATTGAGGTCTATTGGAAATAGGACCTCATAGGCATAATGGGTTGACTTGATGAAAAAGAATTACTATGGACTTGATCTTGGGAAAATAATTGCGGCTATACTTGTTATTTCCATTCATACTGTTCCTTTTGCTGCATATGAAGGAACATATATTTATAAGGTGTGGAGTATACTGAGTTCTTTGGCTGTACCATTCTTTTTTATATGCACCGGCTTTTTTATTGGTGAGCGACTAAAAGACGATGGTATAGAGCTGTTGATAAAAAAATCAATTTCTTTTTGCAAGATATACCTTTTACTGACACTTTGTTACCTTCCACTTACAATATACAGATATGTGATTGAAGGAAGGGGATTGGTTAAGAGTATTATTTTTTTTATAAGGGGGCTTGTTGTTTTTGGAAATCATGGTTGGTCATGGCAGTTGTGGTATTTACTCTGCGTTTCGTATAGTTTAGCTTTTCTGTATATTTTGTATAAATGGGGAATAAAAAAGAAAAATATATGGATCATAGCGCTGACACTGTATGTTATAGGCACGTTTTTTAATGTAAAGCCGGATTTGGAAGATATTATTCCGGGAATTGGTTCTTTTTATCATATATATAAAATGCTGTTGGGCGAGGGACGCATGTTTTGCGGTCTTGTTTATATTATGATCGGGATGGAGATTGATCATTTTAAGATTCCTCGAAAATCTTTATGTGCACTTGCTTTATTGATCTGTTTTCTGATATGCGTTTTTATGAGTGAGTTTTTTTGGAGAATAGCTCTCGTTATTCTGACTTTTTTTGCATTTTCTATTTTTTTAAATATGGAGGGTGGTGTTTTAATTCCTAAGCTCCGTCTTAGAAAGCTGAGTTCATATATTTACTATAATCACATGTATTTTGTTTTTATTGTTCTTAGCTTTACTGATTTTAAAGAACCCGGCCGTTTTTGGTTTGTTACTTTATTTTCTGTTACATTTTCTTATTTATATATGTTCATCAGACATTTAATGGAAAAGTGAACAACTAAGGAGTCCTGATAAGAGTCAGGACTTTTTTATATCTTTACGTAAAAGAAAAAATAGAATAATATATTGAGAGATTATGCAGTGAAACGGGGATTTTATGAGATTTACAAGTATTGCCAGTGGGAGTAGCGGAAACTGTACATATATTGGTTCTGATAACACTCACATATTAATTGATGCAGGAGTTAGTAAAAAGAGAATTGAAGAGGGGTTAAGATCACTTGATCTTACACTTTCAGATATAAGTGCCATTTTTGTCACACATGAGCACACTGATCACATCGCAGCACTTCACACAATTTTAAAGAAATTTGATATACCTATCTATGCTACAGGTGGTACAATACAAGGAATTAAAGCAAGCGATAAAAAAGCTGAAATGATTAATTCAAGGTTTGTGCAGGTAATGGCAGATAAAGAAGTCCTTGTGGGCGATATGAAGATCAATCCAATGACGATATCCCATGATGCCAATGAACCTTGTGGCTATACAATAGTCATCGGAGATAAGAAGATCGGAGTGGCCACAGACCTTGGATGTTATGATGACTATACAGTTGATCGTTTGTCTGACTGTGATTCACTTTTACTTGAAGCCAATCACGACATAAGAATGCTTCAGACAGGACCTTACCCCTATCAGTTGAAAGCAAGAATACTTGGAGACAAGGGACATCTGTGCAATGAAAAAAGCGGTGAGCTTCTTAGTAAGCTCATCAATAATAAACTCCAGGGAGTATTTCTTGGACACCTTTCAAAAGAGAATAATCTTCCGGAACTTGCTTATGAAGCAGTTCGGGTGGAACTTCAGATGAATGACAGTTTAAAATTTAATGACGGTTTTCCTATTATGGTTGCGGATAGAAGTGCTATTTCAACAGTTCTTGAGTTTTGATGATTTGAATGTTAACCGGTGCTGCAAGACGTGATATAAACGCAGGCAGTGCCGTGTACAATAAGGAGGAGATCATGAAAAAAACAATCATTACAGTAGTTGGCAAGGATACAGTAGGTATTATAGCTAAAGTTTGTACTTACCTTGCAGAGTCAGGTATCAACATTCTGGATATTTCACAGACAATTGTCAGTGGATTCTTTAACATGATGATGATAGTTGATATGTCAGCAACAAATAAGGAATTTAATCAGGTGGCTGATGACCTTGAAAGCCTTGGAAAAGAAATAGGTGTAGTTATCAAATGTCAGAAAGAAGAAATTTTTGACTCAATGCACAGAATTTAAGCGCTTGCTTATTTAATTAGATGTGTAACTTCCCTATGATGAAAGGTGACAAAATGATAAATGTAAATGAGGTCATTGAGACCAACGAAATGATAGAAAAAGAAAATCTTGATGTGAGGACCATTACTCTTGGTATCAGTCTTTTGGACTGCATTACATCAGATTTGGACAAGCTTTGTGATAATATCTATAACAAAATCTATGAGACTGCCAAGGATCTTGTTAAGACCGGCGATCAGATTTCTCGTGAATATGGAATCCCTATTGTAAACAAAAGAATATCAATAACGCCTATAGCACTGGTTGGCGGAGCAGCATGTAAAGAGCCTTCTGACTTTGTGAAGATTGCCAAGACTCTTGATAAGGTTGCAAAGACCGTAGGAGTTAACTTTATTGGTGGTTATTCTGCACTTGTAAGTAAAGGAATGACAGAAGCAGACAGGCTTCTTATTGAGTCGATACCGGAGGCACTTGCTTCAACTGATGTTGTATGCTCATCTATAAATGTTGGTTCAACAAAGACAGGTATCAATATGGATGCTGTTCGTCTTATGGGAACAATAGTAAAAAAGACAGCTGAGGCTACAAAGGAAAAGGATTCTCTTGGATGTGCCAAGCTGGTAATTTTCTGTAATGCTCCTGATGACAATCCATTTATGGCAGGTGCATTCCACGGGGTTACTGAAGCTGACAAGATAATTAATGTTGGCGTTTCAGGACCTGGCGTTGTAAAGACAGCCCTTGAAAAAGTTAGGGGTGAGAACTTTGAAGTTCTCTGCGAGACTATCAAAAAGACTGCATTTAAAGTAACAAGAGTAGGCCAGCTTGTAGCTCAAGAAGCATCTAAGAGACTTGGAGTTCCATTTGGAATCATCGACCTTTCTCTTGCACCAACACCTGCTATTGGCGATAGTGTTGCCGACATCCTTCATGAGATCGGCGTTGAGCACGCAGGGGCACCGGGAACAACAGCAGCACTTGCTCTTTTAAATGACCAGGTTAAAAAAGGCGGAGTAATGGCATCTTCATACGTAGGTGGCCTCTCCGGAGCATTTATCCCTGTAAGTGAAGACCAGGGTATGATAAATGCTGTAGAAGCGGGAGCACTTACCCTTGAAAAGCTTGAAGCTATGACCTGTGTCTGCTCAGTAGGTCTTGATATGATCGCGGTTCCGGGAGATACAAAGGATACAACAATCTCCGGAATCATTGCAGATGAAATGGCAATCGGAATGATTAATCAGAAGACTACAGCTGTACGTCTTATTCCTGTAATTGGAAAAGGCGTTGGTGAAACAGTAGAATTTGGTGGACTTTTGGGTTATGCACCTATAATGCCTGTAAACCAGTTCTCTTGTGACAATTTTGTAAACAGAGGCGGCAGAATACCGGCACCGGTTCACAGTTTTAAGAACTGATTGACATTGACCGATATTTTGCGATATATTATAATAACTTTTGTATAACTATGCCCAAATAAGGGGGATATGATAATGGTCTGCAGCATGACAGGTTTTGGCAGAAGTGAGATTACAGAAGGAAATCGCAAGTACATTGTAGAGCTTAAGTCGGTAAATAACCGCTATCTTGATATTAATATCAAGATGCCAAAAAAGTTTAATGCATTTGAGGCTGCAATCCGCAGCGAACTTAAGAACTATATGAAACGTGGTAAAGTTGACGTTTTCATTAGTTATGAGGATTTTTCAGAGTCAGAGACAAAGGTAAAATACAACAAGGCTATAGCACAGGAGTATTATTCCTACCTGAATGAGATGGCAGGTGATTTTGGCCTTGATAATGATGTAAGGATCTCTGTTCTTTCCAGATTCCCGGAAGTTTTTACAATGGAAGAGGAAGAGCTTAATGAAGAGGAAGTATTAAGCGGCCTCATGAAAGCTCTTGCCGGTGCCGGCAAGCAGTTTATGGAGTCAAGAGCTCGAGAAGGCGAGTTCTTATGTAAGGATCTCACAGAGAAACTTGATGGAATGATGGAGAATGTGGAGTATATTGCTGAGCGTTCACCAGAGATCATCAAGGAGTACAAGGACAAGCTTCGTGAGAAGATTCAGGATCTTCTTGAGGACAAGCAGGTTGATGAAAACAGACTTGCGATGGAAGTTACTATTTACGCTGATAAGATTTGCGTAGATGAAGAGATCACAAGACTTCGCAGCCATATCGGAGCTACAAAAGATACCCTTTTAAAGGGTGATGACAAGGATGGCATTGGCAGAAAGCTTGATTTCCTTGCACAGGAGATGAACAGGGAAGCCAATACAATTCTTTCAAAGTCTACAGATCTTAAGATCTCAGACAGAGGAATTGCTCTTAAGACTGATATTGAAAAAGTAAGGGAGCAGATACAAAACATTGAATAAACTCATTCACATTGGATTTGGCAATATTGTTAATGCAGACAAAATAATAAGCATTGTTAGTCCTGATGCTGCGCCGGTTAAGCGCATGGTTCAGAAAGCCCGTGAAGAGGGAAAAAGCGTTGATGCTACCCAGGGGCGTAAGACCAAGGCAGTACTTGTTATGGAAAATGGTATGCTTGTATTATCAGCTCTTTTGCCGGAAACCATATGTAACAGAGCTATATCGGAGAGTGAGAATAGTCAGGATGAAACGTAAAGGAATTATTATTGTTGTTTCAGGGTTCTCAGGAGCAGGAAAGGGAACCATCATGAAAGAGCTGACGAAAAGGTATGATCAGTATGCTCTTTCTATCTCAGCTACAACCAGAAACCCAAGAGAGGGTGAGGAAAATGGCAGAGAGTATTTCTTCATTACTACTGAAGAGTTTGAAAAGCTTATTGCTGAAGACGGCCTTATTGAGCACGCCAAATATGTAAATAACTATTATGGCACTCCAAGGAAATACGTTGAAGAAAAGCTATCTCAGGGAATTGATGTTATCCTTGAAATAGAGATACAGGGAGCTCTTCAGATAAAAGAGCAGTATAAAGATGCAGTATTGCTTTTTGTGATGCCACCGTCAGCGCAGGTTCTTGAAAAGAGACTTCGCGGAAGGGGAACAGAAACTGATGAAGTTATAGCAAAACGCCTTGCAAGAGCAAAAGAAGAAGCTGTTGGAATTGAAAAATATGACTACATCGTAGTTAATGATGACCTTGATGAATGTGTTGAAAAGGTTCATGAGATCATCAGTTCAGCTCACAACACTCCTGACAGGAATGCCGATTTTATCAATGAGATGAGAGATCAGCTGAATAAGTTTTAATTAGTTAAGATCAGAGCTTTAAAAAGCTTTGTTAAATAAACAAATATTATGTGTTGCGTACCACGCAGAAAGGAACATTATGATACATCCTTCATATGTAGATTTAATGAATGTAGTAAACAAGGGAGTTGAGGAAGGCGAAGAGCCAGTTATCAGCTCAAGATATTCAATCGTTATGGCAACATCAAAAAGAGCAAGACAGATCATTGCTGGTGATGAGCCAATGGTTAAGGTAAAGGACAAGCAGAAACCTCTTTCTATCGCTGTTGAGGAGATGAATCAGGATACTCTCAGAATCCTTACAGATGAAGAGAAGGCTAAGCTTGAGGAATCAGCTGAAGAAGCAGAAGAGACAGAAAGCACAGAAGAGTAATTTTAAAAAGATATGAAGATATTATTTGTGTCACTTGGTTGTGACAAAAACAGAGTTGATACCGAGGTAATGCTCGGTATGCTCGAAAGTCATGGTTATGACTTTACAGATGACACCGATGAAGCCGAAGCAGCAGTTGTTAACACCTGCTGCTTTATTGGTGATGCGAAAGAGGAAAGTATCAACACTATCCTTGAAATGGCTGAATATAGGAAAAGCGGAAAGTATAAGGCTTTGATCGTTACCGGATGTCTTGGACAGAGGTATAAGGAGGAAATTCAGAAAGAAATTCCTGAAGTGGATGAGATACTTGGTATATCATCGATTGATAAGATTGTTCAGGCTCTTGATGAAACCCTAAAGAGAAATGAGCTTTTCTCTCACAAAAATTATTTTGATGATGTTAACAAACTTCAGAGAGGTGGTTACAAGAGAGTTATGACCACCGGAGGTGTTTACAATTACCTCAAAATTGCAGAAGGCTGTGATAAGCGCTGCACCTACTGTATTATTCCATCGATTAGAGGATCTTACAGAAGTATTCCGATGGAGGATATCCTCAAGGATGCCAGAAGTCTGGCAGAGGCAGGCGTCTCTGAGCTTTTGGTAGTTGCGCAGGAGACTACCCTGTACGGAACAGATATCTATGGAGAGAAGAAACTTCCTGAGCTTTTACATAAGATTTGTGAGATAGACGGTATTAAATGGGTAAGAGTTCTTTATTGCTATCCTGAGGAAATAAATGAAGAACTGATCCAGACTATCAAAAATGAACCAAAGATATGTCATTATCTCGATCTTCCAATTCAGTCCGGTTCTGATTCTATCCTTAAAAGAATGGGAAGAAGAACAAATAATGCGGAGATAAGAGAACTTGTAAAGCACCTGAGGGAAGAAATTCCTGATATTTGTCTTAGAACAACTCTTATCAGCGGATTCCCTGGAGAAACTGCAAAAGACCACAATGAGACTATGAAGCTTGTGGAAGATCTTAGATTTGACAGACTTGGTGTATTTACATACTCCCAGGAAGAGGATACACCTGCAGCTACTATGCCTGATCAGGTCTCAGAGAGAGTTAAGACAACCCGCAGAAATAAGCTCATGAAGCTTCAGCAGAAGATAGCCTTTGAAGGCGCTGATTCCATGGTTGGTAAGACTGTTGACGTTATCATAGAAGGAAAAATCGTTGACGAAGAGGCCAGCAGCCTTGATGGATTTACATATGTGGGAAGGACATATAAAGATGCACCGGATATTGACGGATACGTATTTGTTTCCGGTGTTCAAAAAGATCTTATGTCCGGAGCAATATTAAAGGTTCTTATAACAGGTTCTAATGAATATGATTTAGTTGGGGAGGAAGCAGAAACATATGAATTTACCGAATAAGTTGACCGTTGCGAGAGTTATATTGATTCCATTTTTTGTATTCTTTTTATTGTTTGATCCATCTAATGACGCTTTTAAATGGACAGCACTTGCCATATTTATTATCGCAAGCCTTACAGATATGCTTGATGGTAAGATTGCCCGCAAATACAATCTGATCACAGATTTTGGTAAGTTCATGGATCCACTTGCAGACAAACTTCTTGTTTGTAGTGCAATGATAGGCCTTATTGAACTTGGCCGTATCCCTTCATGGATAGTTATCATAATTATTGCCAGAGAGTTTGTTATCAGCGGTTTCAGACTCATTGCAGCTGACAATGGAAGAGTTATAGCTGCAAGCTACTGGGGCAAATTTAAGACAACATTCCAGATGATAATGGTAATACTTATGATTGCCAATATTGATCATCCTGTAATGCATGTACTTACAACAGTTATTATGTGGGTGGCTTTGGCCCTTACGATCATATCACTCGTTGATTACCTTGTAAAAAACAAGGATGTCATGAGCGGAGAGATGTGAATGCATATAGGGATTCAAAGTCATATGAATTTGTAGGATTGCGTGAGCGAAGCGGAGCAATCCGTATATGCATTCACAATTTGATATATTAAGTTAGTTTTTGTATTTGTAGAAATAGGAGTTTTAATGAGTAAAGATTTAGAAAAAAATACTGTTAATGTCGAGGAGGAAAAGGTAAGATACGAGGATTCAGGTCTTGATGAAAAAATATTGAGAGCAGTTTCTGAAATGGGTTTTGAGTATATGTCACCAATCCAGAAGGCTGCAATACCTGTAATGCTTGAGGGAAAAGATATTATTGGACAGGCACAGACAGGAACCGGTAAAACTGCCGCATTTGGTATTCCGCTTTTGCAGCAGGTTGATCCTACAAATAAGCATTTACAGGCCGTTGTACTGTGTCCTACAAGAGAGCTTGCTATGCAGGCTGCTGATGATATAAGAGATTTTGCTAAGTATATGTTTGGCATAAAGGTCCTTGCCGTCTATGGTGGACAGGATATCTCAAGACAGATAAAGGCTTTATCTGCAGGAGTTCAGATAGTAGTTGGAACTCCGGGACGAGTAATGGATCACATGCGCAGACATACAATGAAAATGAAGGATGTAAAGGTTCTTGTCCTTGATGAAGCTGATGAGATGCTTGATATGGGATTCAGGGATGATATCGAGACTATCCTTCAGGGTATGCCTGAAGAGAGACAGACAGCTCTTTTCTCTGCTACTATGCCGGAGGCAATACTTCAGATTACTAAGAAGTATCAGAAAGAAGATGCTGAGTATATAAAAATGACTCCAAAGGAGATCACTGTTGCAGCCATAGAACAGAGCTACTACAGAGTTCCTCAAAAGTCAAAAGAAGAAGTTCTTGTAAGACTTATGGATTATTACAATCCATCAAGATCACTTATTTTCTGTAACACAAAAAGAATGGTTGATCAGCTCGCTGAAAGCCTTAAGGGTAAGGGATATCAGGCTGATGGACTTCATGGTGATCTTTCACAGAACCAGCGCGACACCGTAATGAACTTATTTAGAAGTGGAAGAATCAATATCCTTATAGCAACTGATGTTGCGGCAAGAGGAATTGATGTAAGCGGTGTAGAAGCTGTATTTAACTTTGATATTCCTGAAGATATAGAGTACTACGTACACAGAATCGGACGTACAGGTCGTGCCGGAAGAAGTGGTCAGTCATTTACTCTTGTCGGCGGAAGAGAGATGTACAAACTCAGAGAAATCGAGAAGGTTTGTCATACAAAGATTGAGGAAAGAAAAGTACCGTCAGCAAAAGAGATTACAAGAGTTAAGTCTCAGAAGGTATTTGCTGAAGTTATTGATATTATTGAAAACGGTGATATTTCATCTGCACTTGAGTTTGTTAATCAGAAGGTTGAGGAAGGTGAGTATACTGCAGAGCAGCTTGCAGCAGGATTTATGAAGCTCAAGATGGGAGCAGATATTGAAGACCTTGTATTTGATTTTGGACACAGACGCGGCGACAGGGATAAGGAAAGAGGAAAAGGCGGTTTCGGTCGTGGAAGGCGTGATGGACGTGATGGCAGGATGAGCCGTGATGGCCGAGAGAGTCATGACGGACGCAAGTTTAAGTCCGGCAAAGATGATAGAAGGGGCAGAAAGTCCCAGTCATCAGAGAGAAAGTTTGATAAGAAAAAAGCCTCCTCTAAGGATGACTATCTTTTTGAAAAACCGAAGAGAAGAAATAAGTCCAAGGATGAAGCAACTGTTAAATCATCTTTAGATGAGGCTCTTGTGGAGAGCATCAAAAAGGATAGAAAAAAGACTTCTGATAAAGCTCAGGCTTCAAGAGCAGAAAGACCTGAGAGAAAACGCTCTGCCAGGGGAAATGCGGAGTTTGAAAATGTTGGACGTCTCAATATAAAAGGTGAGGAGTCTACAAAAGCATGGTATGTTGGAGAAGACAGCAATACTATGAATGTATCAAAGTCTGAAAAGAAGCATATCAAAGCTGAAAACAAGAAGAGAAGTATTGACTATTTACAGGATGTAAGCGATTTTGTAATGGAGAGCTTTGGTAAGCGCAGAAAGTAAAAGGGGGTTGGGGAAATGGTTACAAAGGTGAAAGTAAACCGTGTTAGAGCTAAGATTTTTAATATGGTCAGCACTGGAGTAATTGATGAACCCATAAACAGGTTTTACGATTTTTTAAGTATCGTAGCACTTGTTCTCAATCTTTTTGCTGCATTTGCAATAACATTTGATTATATGGAGGAGCACTATAAAGGGCTCCTCCTTGCTATTGAAGCAGTTACAACTTTTTTCTTTGCAGTAGATTATTTGCTGCGTCTTATATCATCAGCTGAACTATACCCAAAACTATCAGAGCCTAAGGCGGCACTCAGATACATTTTTTCAATGGCAGGTATAATAGATCTTTTATCATTCCTTCCGTATTATTTGCCGGTGTTTTTCCCTGCTGGAGGGACAGTGTTCAGGCTCTTTAGAGTTGCAAGGATACTTAGACTTTTCAGGATAAATTCTTATTATGATCAGCTCAATGTAATTACCGAGATCATCGTTTCAAAGAGCCAGCAGCTTCTTGCATCTGTTTTTATCATCTTGATATTGATGATGGCATCAAGCCTTTGCATGTATAGTGTAGAACATGAAGCGCAGCCGGATGTTTTTCAAAATGCATTTTCAGGTATCTGGTGGTCTGCGTCAACACTTCTTACTGTAGGATATGGTGATATTTACCCGGTTACAATAATGGGTAAGATTCTTGGAATAATAATCAGTTTCCTTGGCGTTGGAATGGTTGCTATTCCTACAGGTATTATTTCTGCAGGATTTGTCGAGCAGTACCAGAGACTAAAGACTGTGGGAGAATTTGCAGAAGAGGAAAATATCCATTTTATAAGGGTCAGACTTTCTGAAAATGATAAATGGTCTGGTAAGAAGATCATGGAAATTGGAATCCCAAGAGATGCAATGATAGTTGCTATTCAAAGAGGGAAGGAAACGCTGATTCCACGTGGCTCTACAGTATTGAAAACCGGTGACATTATTGTTATGTGTGCCGAGAAGAGCAAGGATATTCAGCCAATTGAGCTAAAAGAAATAACTATAAATGAAGGACATTCATGGAATGGGATGGCTATAAGAGACATAGATATTTCCAGACAGAGCTATATCTTTATGATCCGCAGACGTGGCAGGGCCATCATCCCAAAGGGAAGCCTTGTGATAAGAGCAGGGGATATAGTTCTTTTATATGAGAAACACGTTAATAATGAGAATGTCTAAATAAAGAATACGCGCAGTGCTATATATGATTGAAACTTAACAGTAACAGCGTGAAAACTGAGAGAATAATATGAACGAGACTGATATATTAAAAGATATAGAGCTTTTTGTCCTTGATATGGATGGGACATTTTACCTGGGGAATAATATTATAGATGGAGCTTTGGATTTTTTAGAAGCGGTAAAGAATGCCGGTAAAAGATATATGTTTTTTACCAATAATTCATCTACAAATTCAGACAAATACATAGAGAAACTTGCCGGTATGAATTGCTTTATAAAAAAAGATCAGATCATGACATCCGGTGATGTGATGATAAGATTCTTGAAAAGCAACTATTACGGTAAGAGCATATATCTGCTTGGAACAAAGCCACTGGAAGAAAGCTTTTTAGAAGCAGGGATCGAGCTTTTTAATCGCGACAATGAGGATGCTCTTGAACCTGATAATCTTGATAAAAGACCGGATATTGTGGTGGTTGGTTTTGATAAAACACTGGATTTCAGAAAACTCTCTAATGCCTGTACTTATATTAGGGAGGGAGCTCTTTTTCTGGCTACTCATTTGGATATCAATTGTCCTATGCCAAATGGCTTTATTCCTGATTGCGGAGCCATCTGTAAGGCTATTGAGCTTTCAACAGGATGTGAGCCAAGATTTGTCGGTAAGCCATTCAAAGAAACTGTTGATATGATAGTTGATGCAACAGGTGTTTCTAGAGAAAAAATAGCTTTTGTAGGCGACAGACTCTATACTGATGTAGCCACGGGAGTAAAAAACGGAGCCAAAGGAATACTGGTTCTTACAGGGGAATGCCAGCTTTCGGACGTCGATAATTCTGATGTTAAGCCTGATGCTATTTTTGAGTCTATATATGAAATGGGAAAGAAATTATAAAGGTGCTATATAAGTATATGTAAAATGCAAACAAAAGAGGGGTTCAGATGAAAGAAGTTTTTAATGTTCCAATGATGATATTGGGTTTTTTATTTGCTGTTGCTGTTGCTTTGACAAGTGTCTTTAAGCCTGACGGTGGAGCAGATTTTAATTTTATTCTGTTGCTTATTGGATTATGTATATTTGCTGCATTGGTCTTAGTTAATAGTAAATTGATAAATAATCAAAGTGGAGGTAGTGCTTTAAAAATCAATGATAAGGCTTTTTGCATCAGATGCTTTTTGATTTATATAGTGATTGGCATTTTGACGCAAATAATCTATTTTCCGGCCACTCTATCAAATGACACTATTGTAATGATCCGTGGGGGAATGGGAGTTTCAGGACAACATCCCTGGATGTATATCGCTTTATTGCGAGGACTTGAGAAAATTGTAAAGTTTTTTGGCGGAGCGGACAATGAAGTTTTTATTATATTGGCCGTTTTTCAGGTTGTTGCAGTTTCTTTTTCATATAGTGTTTGTGTTACCTGGCTTAAAAGAAAAGGATTACATAAAATTCCGCTGTTAATTATCTGCGCTTTTTTTGCACTATGTCCAATATTGAATCTTTATATGGTTACCCTGATCAAGGATGTGCCATTTGCTCTGGGTTCTTTACTTATAATTCCTATTATGTATGAACTTTGGGAAAGCAAAGGACAAAAGCTGTGTGAAAAATACTTTATAGCCAAATTGTGTGCTTGTTCGATTTTGTTTTTCTTTAGAAGTAATGGATCAATCATCTGCGTTATGATGGTGCTTTACTTGATGATTTCTTACAAAAGTTATTGGAAAAAAGTGGCTATATATGCTTTGTTCGTTGCTTTGCTTCTTGTTATGACAAAAGCAGTTCAAACAGTTTCGCATGCACCATATAAATTCAGAGAGGCTGTAGGAATACCTATACAGCAGATTGCAGCAACTGTATGTAATGATGGCAGGATAAATGAAGAGCAGTATGCGTTTATTGACAAAATGCTTCCTGTTGAAGAAATAAAAAAGAATTATGATCCCTATAATGTAGACCCTATAAAGTACGGTGAAATTGAGCTGGATAGTGAGTTTTTGAATGCTAACAAATTGCAGTTTATAAAGGTGTGGGGAGAACTTCTTTTAAATAATTTTGGGATATATGTTGATGCATATTTAAGAACTACATATGGGTTTTGGTCGTTTTCAAATAATACTTTGAAAATGCGTTATACATATATTGGCGCATTTGCAGATCAGAAAATGTATTATGACTGGATGGAGTCTGAAAGAATAGTGCCTAAATCTGTTTTGTCCTCGGATTTACAAGGCTTTATAGAGAACATATATAGTTCTTCAAGCTACTTTTTTGGTGCTGGGGTTATGGCGTGGGTTATTTTGGTGCTTGTTGCTGCATTAATGAGAATACATGGAAGAAAAATAGGAATAGTGGGCTTGCCTGCAGTTTTGTGCTGGATTACATTGCTTGCTTCAACACCAATCGCTTTTCAATGGCGTTATGCTTTATCTTTTGCTTATTCCTTACCTATGCTGTACGGAATTGCTATGATATCGGCTAAAATAAGAAAATAAGATTTTGATGTAGTTTTTTATGCATAAAATATAATAAATAGATATAGAGAGGAATGCTTGTATGGGAAAGACAATTAGCAAGGGAATGTTTGGGCTGTTTTTTGAGGATATAAATTATGGCCTTGATGGGGGACTTCACGCAGAAATGCTTGAAAACCGCAGTTTTGAATTTTTGGAGGCTCATGGCCATAAATGCAATTATTATCAGAAAGGGGCTTATCTCTATGGATGGAATGCGTATCCGTTTGTTGGAAAGTCAGAGATAAGTGTATCAGATAATGAGTCACTTAATGAGGTTAATCCACATTACCTTGTAGTTAAGACAAATGAAGAAAATGCAGGTTTTTCAAACAAGGCATATGATGGAATTTACCTTGAAGCAGGTAAGTCCGCTAATGTAAGCTTTTATGCAAAAGTAAAAGAAAATAAGACAGTGACTGTAAATATCTTTTCACAGGGCGGAAAAAAGCTGTGTCACTCAGAGGAGATTACTATTTCCGGAGATAATTGGAAAAAATATGAAACAAAGATAACAGCTAAAAAGGATATTGAAAGAGGTCTTTTTGTTGTTCTTATCAAGGAAAAAGGAGAAGTTTTATTTGATCAGTTCAGAATGTATCCTGAAGATGCAGTTCTCGGACTTTTCAGGAAAGACCTGTGTGAACTTTTAAAAGACTTAAAGCCCGGATTTATGCGATTCCCCGGCGGCTGCGTAGTAGAGGGCAATGAACTCTCAAACAGATATCAGTGGAAGCTGACTGTTGGTCCATCTGAAGAAAGAAAAGCCAACTGGAATAGATGGGCAGTACATGGAAATGATGATGATAAGGGAAACAGAGATCTTGGCGACTTCCCATATTATAACCAGACTCTTGGAATTGGATTTTATGAGTATTTTCTTTTATGTGAATACCTTGGCTGCGAGCCACTTCCTGTAATGAATGTTGGTCTTGCCTGTCAGTATCAGTCAGATCAGCTGATTGACAGCTCTGCTCCTGAATTTATGGAATATGTTAATGATGCTCTTGATCTTATTGAGTTTGCAAACGGTGACACCACCACAAAGTGGGGCGCTTTAAGGGCGCAGATGGGACATGAGGAGAGCTTTAACCTTAAGTTTATTGGAATTGGTAATGAACAGTGGGAAACTAAGAAAATAGACTTCTTCCACAGGTACGATGTCTTTGAAAAGGCTATTCATGAGAAATACCCTGAGATAAAGTGCTGCGGAAGTGCAGGTCCTGATGTTACATCTGACCACTATAGAGAGGCATGGGATAACTTCTCACCTAAAATGAAAGCAAAGTCAGA
Organism: Butyrivibrio sp. Su6; assembly: GCF_900108105.1. Lineage (GTDB taxonomy): Bacteria > Bacillota > Clostridia > Lachnospirales > Lachnospiraceae > Butyrivibrio. The sequence continues at coordinate 153,965 of NZ_FNUR01000010.1, forward strand.
TTACAGCTACGCTGTTGATGAGCACTATTATGTGTCAGATAACTGGCTCTATGATAATGTTCATATGTACGATTATTATGACAGGCACAGAAAGGTATTTGCCGGAGAATACGCATGCCATATAAATCCTGACAGGGCTCCTGAAAAGAGAAACAGCTTTGGAGCAGCTCTTGCAGAAGCAGCATTCATGACTGGACTTGAAAAGAACGCTGATGTAGTACTTATGGCTTCATATGCACCTCTTTTTGCCAGACTTGGATATACCCAGTGGCAGCCGGATCTTATATGGTTTGATGCTAGTGCATCCTATGGAACACCAAGCTATTATGTTCAGAAAATATATTCAAACTTCACAGGAACAGAGCTTATAGATGTAGACTTTGACGACCTCGAGAAGGATAGAGTATATGTGACTGCATCAAAGGATGATAAACACGTATATGTAAAGATAATCAACGCCGGAGCAAAAGATGTTGATATTGATCTTTCAAAGATATTGGTTGATGGAAAGCCTTTAGTTAATGGAATGATTCCAGAATTGCAACTATATACCATGAAAGGCAATGTTGATGACTGCAACAGCATCGAGCAGCCACAGAAAGTTGCACTGGTTTCAAATAAAGTTTCTATAGACAGTATTTATGAGTCTGTGTCCAATTCTATTGCAGTTATTGTATTATGAAACAAAGATGTTATCGCGATGAACAGCAAATTTAGTTGATAAAAGCCCTGATGAGCGAAAGATAAATCGCTCATCAGGGCTTTTATTTACTTGAATTTGCGTCCTTACTCCAAAACCTTCCGCGTAGCCATTCCCTAATTACTTTCCGAGGATTTCGTGAACAGCTGCTTTGATGCTTTCGTCTTTTGCGTTTGCATCGAAGTACTCAAGGAAGTGCTCACCTGAAAGAGCGCCCTTTACAAGTTCTTGGTCAAGATTCTTGAGGATGGAAGGCACATCCTGAACATAAGTAACCTTCTTTACTTCATCAAGAATTCTCTTGTTGCGCTGCTCTGGAACAGCTCTTTCTCTAGGATATCCCTGACCGCTTTCTTCGCAGAAAAGCTTCTCAAAGATGTATTCAAGGTTAAGCTCAGCGCCCCAACCTGACTTAAGTGCAAAGTTAATTGAGATGGCATTTCCATCATTGATCTGTGCGAATGTGTATGCATCAAGTGGATCGGTTACATGTCCGCATATAACTCCCGGGAAGCTGTTGCATGCAAGCATAGCGCCTTCACCTGTTCCACATCCTGTTACTACATAGTCAACGGCACCTGAGTTAAGGAGTACACATGCAAGGATACCATTCTGAACATATGTCAGCTGTGCTTTGTCTTCAGCTGAGTACATTCCGTAGTTGAATACTTCAAAACCATGCTTGTCAGCAACTTTTTTTAATGAATTGTAGATCATTTCATTCTTTGCAGCCTGGCTGTTTTCATTGATAAGTGCAATTTTCATTTTTTTATTCCTTTCTTTATTTCAATAGTTTTACTATTTGTTTATTGCCCGATACTTCTATTTTAAATGCATTAAATAATTGCGTCTATGAATTTCAAATCTTTGTATTATTTTTGCAATATTTTAGTCAAAGTATTTTGTTATAAATGCTGTCTTTAGATATATTATTTTTCATGTTATACTATTGCTTGTTTTTAGTTTATAAATTTTTAATTTTTGAAAGAGAAGGAACTAAATTGAGTTACAAGAGAAGTAAAGCCGGTAATCTGTCCGGCTATAAATATAAAAAACGTCGCAGAAAAAGATTAGACATGAAGAAAATCGCTATTGTAGCGGCTTCTACAGCTCTTTTGCTGGTAGGAGGATATTTCATTTACTTGCATCTCCCATTTGTAAAGGTAAACAAGGCAATAGCAGCAGGGGATAAATATACAGAAAATGCAGATTATGAAGCGGCAATTGAGTCCTACACTAAGGCTATTGATATCGATTCAAAATCTGTTAAGGCATATGCCAATCTTGCAGGCGCTTATCTTAGTATAGATGATTCACAAAGTGCCAAGGATACTCTTTATTCAGGCTGGGAAAACACTAATAACGAAGCTCTTTTGGATAATTATCATATAATTATTCTTAATGAATCTGTTACAGCCATGAATGAGGAAAAAGCAGATCTTGGTACAGTAAAAGCCATTTTATCAGTGCTTGTTGATGACAATAATAGTGAAGAGGCACTTAAGATTCTTGACGCCGCATCAGAAAGATGCTTTGAATCAAGCTATGGAGAAGATGCAGATTCTTTGTTCAGATCTGATAATTCAAGCTATTCTGAGTACGAAGAGATGATAAGGGCTATGCTTTCTGTGTATCAGAATGCGCCAAGTGATGAACTTAAGAAGGTTATTTTATCTTTTGTGACTCCTAACATCAGCTCTTTTTCACTGAATTTGGAAGATGTTCTGAAATATAAAACTCTTATATCTGATGTCACATCGGTGCTTGGAACATCAGATGAGATTGATAGTTTTACAGAGTGCCTGGATAATTCTCAAGAGGTGCTTTCTGTATTTTCAGGGATTTTTGAGCAACTTGATGTTGGAAATGTAGATGAACTGCGTAATTTTGTTGTTTCCGATGAGTACATTTCACTCAGGGATGTATTCCTTAACAAGCAGGAAACTCCACTTGAAAATACGACGTATGTGCCTATCAGCAGAGAGGGTATAGTACTTAATTGTAAAGAAGATAAATGGAGCTATCACTTCTTTAATTTTGATGAGAACCCATCAACTTCAGGAGTTATAACTCTTTGGGCTAACTTTTTTGAAGATGACGGAGTGCAGAGGGCTTCAATCTCTTATGAGCCTGCAGCTATAGATGATAATCTGTATCCACATACTCAGTATTCAGTCACCTATTTGTACAGCTATATTACTTCCGGCAATTCAACTAAGGTTGCCAAGATGAATTACAGATTAGATACTACTATTACCTATGAAGACGGCACTATCGATGAAACTATTGTAGGTGACTGGGGCGGTGCCAATGAGTGGGTTATGGATATAGACACTATCGAATCCAGGATAAAAGCATGAAAAGTGAGATAAAAGATGGAAAATGTGTGATCATTTCAGCAGGAGACTTTTATCCCGTTGAGGTTGATCTTGAAGAAGGAGATTTTTGTATTGCATGTGATGCAGGATTTCTGCATGCAAGGAATGTGGGTGTTTTACCAGACCTTATTGTCGGTGATTTTGATTCCCTTTCCGAGCAGGGGGAAATGGCGATCAGAGATCTCATGGAAATAGAAGAAAATGACCCTGACAGGATTGTGCGCCTTAATGTAAAAAAAGACGACACTGACACTATAATGGCAGTTAAGATAGGACTTGAGAAGGGCTATCGCAAATTCTTTTTATATGGTGCTCTGGGCGGAAAAAGAGTTGATCATACGATCGCAAATATACAGACACTAAACTTTATAAGAAAACATGGCGCTAAGGGCTATATCATGGAACATGATAAGATGCTTTTGGTGGCGCATAATGAAACAGTAAAATTCCATAGGGGCAATAGCGGCTATATATCAGTGTTTTCGCTTTCTGACATCTCAAAAGGTGTTACAATCAAAGGACTGATGTATAATTTGGAGAGAGGGACACTTACTAATGACTTCCCTCTTGGAGTAAGCAATGAATTTATCATCGATGAGGAGGCAGAGATAACTGTAGAAGAGGGGACTCTACTTATCACAGTGTATTTCTCTGATGAGATATGATTTGTTTTTTAGCAAAAAGACTAATTGAAAATTATGATCAGGTTCAGGATCCGGGCGTAAGGCAACGCTATGGCATCATTAGTGGTGCCATGGGCATTGCCTTTAATATTTTTCTTTTTATCATAAAGCTTATGGCAGGAATTATCAGTGGATCGATTTCAATCCTGGGCGATGCATTTAATAATCTTTCTGATGCCGCTTCTTCCATAGTGACTTTGATTGGCTTTAAGCTTTCCGGGCAGGAAGCTGACGCAGAGCATCCTTTTGGCCATGGCAGACTTGAATATATTGCAGGACTTATAGTGTCTTTGCTTATAATACTTACCGGTGTGGAACTTTTTCAACAATCTTTGAACAGGATCCTTAATCCTGGTGAAGTTGATTTTAATTATTATATCGCTGTAATTCTTATTATCTCAATTCTTATAAAGCTCATTATGTTTCAGAGCAATCTTTCAGCTTCTAAGCTGATTGGAAGTGCTACTTTAAAATCTGTTGCTGTCGACAGTATTTCAGATGTGGTAACTACTTCTATAGTTTTTATTTCTGCTTTGATCAATTTCTTTTTCAAATTTAATATTGATGGATTTGCAGGTGTTTTAGTTGCAGTTCTTATTATTAAATCAGGATGGGATGCAGCAAAAGACACTATAAATCCCCTTCTTGGTGAACCGCCTAGTAAAGAGTTTTTAAGAGATGTGTCTGAAACGGTTAATTCATATGATGGAGTGCTGGGGGTTCACGACATAACTATTCATAATTATGGACCAACAAGAATATTTATGTCTTTGCATGTGGAAGTTCCATCTGACAGGGATCTGATATCAGTACATGACATGATAGATTCAATAGAAAATGAACTTCATCAGAAGTACCATTGCATAGCAGTTATACATATGGACCCGGTTGTCGAAGGGGATGCTGAAACGGATGAGCTTAAGAAAAAAATAAGTCAGGCACTTTCTCAGCTTGATCCCAAACTTTCTTTTCATGATTTTAGGATTACCCATTGTGAAGGAGATAAAAAGACGCTTAAGTTTGATGTGGTTGTTCCATATGATTATGCGTTATCTGATACGTTTATAATTGACTATTTAAAAAGATATTCTTTGATAAAAGGTGTTATGGACTGTGAAATTACTATAGATAAAGAAAAAAGAGAAGGTATTTGAGCTTTTGAGGAGAGTGTATGAATATTTTGTGGGTTGAGAAAATCAAGGCAAAGTTTGTGGATGTAATAAAGGAATACTTGTTTTCAATTTCAGTATTTTTGTTAGCAACTGTATTCTGGACTATACGTGGAGATGGAATAAACCATTCGTATATTTTAAAAACAGTTATTCCTTTTTTGGAAACGCTTTTTTACGGAATTACACCAGGAATTCTTTTGTGCGAGACGATTTATCATTATCCGGATTATTCCGAAAAGAAAAAAACTATTCTTTATGCAGTCATTATTGTTTTGACGACTATAGTCTCGTTTTTTTATTCTTCTGTCAATACGATATTTGAAGCTGGATTGCAGGAAAAGCTGGAAAATTCTGCCGTGTTTTCTGAAATAGCCTTTGAGGTTTTTGTATGCTATCTGGTAACAACAATGGGATTTGCTGTTTATTTTATCTATAAAAAAACTGGTGAGTGTTTTGAAACTTATGTGGCAAAAGCATTCTGTGGCCTCATGAAAGCTCTTTTAATATATGGAATCATAGCATTGGGCGTTTTGATGGTGCTTTTAATTTTTGATACGCTTATTGTTGATACATCATCTATCGACCTTATTATGAGATGCGAAATAATGATAATGGGCCTTGTTGCTTACCCGTGCGCACTTATGGGTATTTCTAAAACCGAGGGTGACTTTTCAAAGTTTTCAAAGGTGGTCTTGAGCTATATATTTACAGGACTTCTTGCGATTGCTTTTTTGATCATCTACCTATATATATTCAAAATTGTATTTACATGGCAGTTCCCGAAAAATCAGGTCTTTTCAATTCTCACAGCCTTGTTTTGCTGCGGACTTATGATATGGACCATGGCTGCTGGATGTTGCCAGGAAAAAATGTTAAAGCCAATTAAGCTCATGCCATTTTTGTTCATACCATTTATCATCTTACAGATAATGTGCCTGTATATGAGAGTGACAGATTATGGCTTTACAAGATCAAGGTATTTTGGCCTTGCTATGATTATTTTTGAAGTTATTTATTTTGCCATGTATATTGTCAGCTATATTGTGGCAAAAGAAATTACATTTAGTCTTATATTTTTGATCATAGCAATGACATACCTGGTTCTTGTGTTTCCGGTTACTAATTATAAGAGTGTAATTCTTATGTCTCAAAAAAGCCGGATGGAAAAGTACTTTGCAGCTGCTGCAAATGGCGATCAATTAGGGAAAAAGGCTGCATATGAAGCATATAAGACTATAAACAGTGAAAGTGGATATATGGGACTTAAGTATCTTAGTAAGAATTATACCCAGGAACAGATTGCTGATTTGACTAGTGGAGAAGAGGATGATTCTGAGTCGGATTATATTTATATCTACGCAAGCAGGGATCTAAACGAGATTATTGTGGAGGGATATAAAGAGATTAATGTCATAGATAGTGAATTCTATGATGATGAGGTTGATGCATTAGAGATAAAAAGTAAAGATGGAAAACTGTTAGGAACTGCAGATATCAGCGATCTTACTTCAAAGCTTTTAAAACTTGATAAGGCCGGAAACACAGACTATAGTAAGAAAACTGAGCTGATTTCCAATAATGTTCCACTTGATACTGGTGGTGAGCTTATAATAACAAGCATTAAAATAACCGGTGATTATGGCGTTCCAGACAAGATAGAATATATTGAGATACATGGATATGTTCTGAAATAACAAACGCTTTCTGGTGCATTGATATACGAATATAAATTTTTTGAAAAAAATTGAAAATTGTTGTTGACACTTATGGACCTCAGTGATATATTTATATTCGTTGCTGATGCAGCCGCGAAACACAAGGCACTGCAAATGCAGCACTGGAGCGGATTTCAAGTTCCTGCACCTTGACAAATAAACAGTAATGCAACCCTGAAAAATTTCAAGAGAATTTATTCAGAACAAAGATTTAGTAAATAACGGACAGAACAAAAGCCAAGCTTAGTTCTAGCCTGATCAAACTTTTAAACGTGAGAGTTCGATCCTGGCTCAGGATGAACGCTGGCGGCGTGCCTAACACATGCAAGTCGAACGGAGAATATACGCTTCAGAAGCTTCGGCAGATGATTGTATATTCTTAGTGGCGGACGGGTGAGTAACGCGTGGGCAACCTGCCTCATACTGGGGGATAACAGCTGGAAACGACTGTTAATACCGCATAAGCGCACAGTGTCGCATGACACAGTGTGAAAAACTCCGGTGGTATGAGATGGGCCCGCGTCAGATTAGCCAGTTGGCGGGGTAACGGCCCACCAAAGCGACGATCTGTAGCCGGCCTGAGAGGGCGGACGGCCACATTGGGACTGAGACACGGCCCAAACTCCTACGGGAGGCAGCAGTGGGGGATATTGCACAATGGAGGAAACTCTGATGCAGCGACGCCGCGTGAGTGAAGAAGTATTTCGGTATGTA
>NZ_FNUR01000011.1 GCF_900108105.1 Butyrivibrio sp. Su6
ATGTCTAGTGATACAGTGGAACTGTTGTTGATAGGTAACGTCACGCCAATCCGAGAAGGCCGCACATATCCAAGAAAAAAGCATACCAAACGTGTAGTTCCACTAAGTTATAGAGCATAAATTTCTCCAAGAATAAATGGCACGGAAGAAGCAGGAGCAATCCTGCTTTCTTGGCGTGCCATTTGTTTTGCAAACAAGATATGAAGTTTTCTAAAACGGAGTTTTTATGCCATCCGTTATGTATTAAATGCACTTGAATACCTTAACTAAATGACATTGGGACGTCCCCATGGTCCGTTATTCGTTTCCTCCTGTCTCAAATATGTTCGCCATGATGATCTCGTCTCTGTAGGTTCCGTCCTTTAGCTTGAAAGCTCTTGGATTCATCCCGTATTCCTTGAATCCCATCTTCTTGTACATATGCCTGGCTCTGTCATTGTCAGAGAAAACTCCCAGCTCTACCTGCTCAAAGCCATTTGCTTTCGCCTGCTCAAGCGCGGTCTTCATCATAAAGCTCCCAAGTCCCATTCCTGTGTACATCAGGCGAATAGACATTCCAAGATATGCGCGGTGAAGATATTTTACATGTGGCCTAATGAGCGTTATTCCCAAATCTCCAATCAACTCATCGCCGAGATAAGCGCTTACCATGAAGTCTCTGTCACTTTCTGCAATACTTCCAAGTATCTCTTTGATTCTCTCAAGATTGAATGGACCATCTTCAGGTTCCCTCGCCATAAAATGCGTCTCAGCTGAAACTGCCTCCCTGTGAAGTTTTACCTTCATTGCATCCTCAGGACCTGCACTCTTTATAGTTACCTCTCGTCCATCAGGTAAAAGAAATTTCTGCTCTTTTATTCTCATAGCCACCTCCATAAGTTTTTATATTTTTTGAAATAAAATAAGCCCCATCAAACTATCGCTTGATGAGGCCCTGCATACTATTTTGGTTTTAAGCATTATCTATGCCTTACAAATAATCTTATCCTCATCACACATATCAAAAACAGACCCCTGAATCACATTCACGGATGTCAAATTGACTATATTCATTGTGACGAGATTAAGTCTTATCATATTGTTTCTCTTTCTGAAAAATTATTAGTTGTTAGTATAATTGACAGAAAACTTAATGTCAACCGTTTTGTTGTTATGAAATTATTTTGATGTTATCGTCTTACCGTCAATCAATGGATACAACCAGTCATTAAGCTCACGGAATCTATAACCGGTTGATTCAGCCTTTTTGGTATTAAAACTTAGTGTATCTTCAAGACCATTATATGGGGCATCATCCCCCTGACTACTTATCACAGCGCTTTTGCCGAGACGTTTCTCTATATGCTCAATGATATCTGAAATCTTAACGGTTTCTTTTGAGCAACCGTTTACCGGGCCTGATACAAAATGATCCGCCAGATATGCAATGAAATCACCGGCATCTTGTTCATATATGAATGCCATATCCTTATCAAGGTCATCAACATTCATCGGCTTTTGATTTCTTATGTGCTCTATATAGAAATCCAATCTTCCGGTGTAATCATTCTCACCCATAACAATCGGATATCTGACAAAAGAAATATTGGCAGGGTCCATATACTCAAATACTGCTCTTTCTGCCTGCCTCTTTGACTCTCCATAGTTCTGTATTCTGTCTATCCAATGAAGTTCATATTCTTCAGCTTTATATTCATCTTCCACAATCTCAGCGTGATCTTTAAAATAAACAGAGCATGTAGACATCTGTATGTATCTGTCACAGCTTACGTTTTCCAAAAGCGCCTTTACATCATTGGAACTGTAGGCAATTTTATCTATTATCAAATCAAAATATTGTCCATCCAAAGCGGCTTTGACGCTTGCCCCATCCGTCCTATCCATTGCAACATAGTCTACGGAACCTTCAAAAATCGGTTTTGAATTACCTCTTGTTGCAATCGTGATATCATGGCCGTTTTTGAGCAATGTATTGACCATAGGTATACCAAAATATCTCGTTCCACCAACAACAAGTATTCTCATATCATTCTCCTTCAGCATTTGCTTATATAATGTGATATTTATCATATATTCTGAAGAAACTCCACATTAGCATAAAAACTTAAAAGCCGCCAGAAGCAAAGCTCTGACGGCTTTAGATATTAATTATATTTACTTTCCTGTCCGGAGGAACCGATTCTTACGAGAGCTCTGTAGAGCTTGGCTTCTGCACGGATACGTGTTTCTTTATCAAGCTGCTGGTTCTTAAGAGCTTCTTCAGCTTTTGCCTTGGCAGCTTTAGCACGATCAACATCGATGTCTTCGCTCCACTCCCACGTAGTAGGAAGAACTCTGACTTCTCCGTTCATAACCGAAAGCATTCCACCGATACAGGCAGCCTTTCTTTCCTGGCCGTCGTCCATGGTCACTTTGGCAGTTCCCATACCAATAGCAGTACAGTAGTTGGTGTGGCGAGCAAGAATCTCCACATCACCATCTATTGTACGGAGCAGTATTTTCTGAACTTCACCTTCAAATTCCAGACCATCCAGGGACACAACCTGTAAATGATAAGAAGTGGACATAGGTTACTCCTTTGCTATTACTTGTTAGCTTTTGCTTTCTCGAAGACTTCATCAATAGTTCCTACAAGAAGGAATGCACTCTCAGGAAGATCATCGCACTCACCATCAAGGATCATCTTAAAGCCTCTGATTGTCTCTTTAAGAGGAACGTATTTTCCAGGAAGACCTGTGAACTGCTCAGCAACTGAGAAGCTCTGTGACAGGAAGTTCTGAACCTTACGAGCTCTGTAAACAGTAAGCTTATCCTCTTCTGAAAGCTCATCCATACCCATGATAGCAATGATATCCTGAAGTTCACGATATCTCTGAAGCACCTGCTGAACTCCCTTAGCTACTTCATAGTGCTCTTTTCCTACGATATCAGGAGAAAGAATACGGCTTGTTGAATCAAGAGGATCTACGGCCGGGTAAATACCCTTAGATGCGATATCTCTTGAAAGAACGGTTGTAGCATCAAGGTGTGTGAATGTTGTAGCAGGAGCAGGGTCAGTAAGGTCATCGGCAGGCACGTATACAGCCTGAACTGATGTGATTGAACCCTTCTTTGTAGATGTGATACGCTCCTGAAGAGCACCCATTTCTGTAGCCAATGTAGGCTGATAACCTACGGCTGAAGGCATACGTCCAAGAAGCGCTGAAACCTCTGAACCAGCCTGTGTGAAACGGAAAATATTATCAATGAATAAAAGCACATCCTGATTTTTTACATCACGGAAATACTCAGCCATTGTAAGTCCGGAAAGACCTACTCTCATTCTGGCTCCCGGTGGCTCATTCATCTGTCCATAAACCAGGGCAGTTTTATCAATAACTCCACTTTCCTTCATTTCTCCGTAAAGGTCGTTTCCTTCACGAGTACGCTCACCAACACCGGTGAATACTGAAATACCACCGTGTGCCTTAGCAACGTTATTGATAAGCTCCATGATAAGTACGGTCTTACCTACGCCGGCACCACCGAACAAACCAATCTTACCACCCTTAGCATAAGGGCAGATAAGGTCAACGACCTTAATACCTGTCTCAAAGATTTCTGTAGCAGGAACCTGATCCTCATAAGCAGGAGCCGGACGATGGATTGCCCATCTCTCTACTCCTTCAGGTGCAGGCTCGTTATCTACAGGTTCTCCAAGAAGGTTGAAAATTCTTCCTAAGCACTTGTCACCAACCGGTACAGTGATTGGACTTCCTGTGTCTACGGCATCAACGCCACGAACAAGTCCGTCTGTGGAGCTCATGGCTACGCAACGAACTACGTCATCGCCGACCTGCTGCGCAACTTCTGCAACAAGTTTGCGGTCTTCGATCATAATTTCTATGGCATTGTGAAGATCAGGAAGTTCACCCTCTTTGAAGCGGATGTCAAGTACAGGACCTGTAACCTGTATTACCTTTCCAACATGATTTTCACTCATTGTTAAACTCCTTAATATGTTTTAGTTAATTCCAGAATCTGCGGAAGTTCAGCTTTCTGCTCCAGCAACAATCTCAGTAATCTCCTGAGTAATGCTTGCCTGACGGGCTCTGTTATAGTAGAGACTCAAGTTATCGATCATTTCTTCTGCATTATCTGTTGCTGCTTCCATAGCTGTTCTACGAGCAGCAAGCTCAGATGCATAAGAAATATTGATACTTGAATATAATATTCCTGCCAGATACTCTGGAACAATCTCATTGAACACTGTCTCACTGTCAGGTTCATATAGTATCAGGTCTTTTGCCTTTCCATCTTTTTCCAGGTTTTCAGATTTCAAATCTGAAAGAGGAAGAAGCGATGTGGATGTAGGTACCTGAGACAGCATGGACACGAAGTTTGTGTAGCACAGGAAAACGTGTCCGAAGCCATCGCCACCATATGATCCGCAGATAAGCTTTGCTACCTGGAAACAGTCTGAAATGTTTACCTTGGCAACTTCGGCGTATTCCTCTGTGAGGATAGGCACATTTCTATGCTTAAAGAACTCCACAGATTTTTTACCGATAGGGAGAACTGTTACATTGTTCTTGTCCTTGATCTCCGCTTCCACAAACTTAAACAGGTTTGAGTTGTATCCGCCTGCAAGACCTCTGTCTCCGGCAATTACAACGTACAGCCATCTGTCATTTTCACCGCTCTTGGTGTAAATCGAACGGAAATCATTGTTTCCGTTGGCAATATCTGTAAGTGTGGCAAGAATTGTCTCAAGATAAGGCTTCGAATTATCAGCTCTCTCTTTAGCTTTACGAAGCTTTGAAGCTGCAACCAGCTGCATTGCTTTCGTTATCTGCATTGTGCTCTGGACGCTTTTTATTCGGAGTTTAACAGCTTTCATTGATCCAGCCATTTAGTTTTCCTCCTGATTATTTTCTCTTTAAAAAGTTTTCAGTATAAGCGTTCAGTGTCTCTTTAAGCTTTGCTTCTGTTTCAGTCTCAAGCTTTCCTGTCTCACGGATCTCGCGCATAGCTGCGATTCCGGTAGGATTGCTATCAAGGAATTCATAAAGTCCGGCTTCATATTCTGCAACATCAGAAGCAGCAACCTTGATAAGGATATTGTTGATAACGGCGTAAAGAATAGCTACCTGTTTTTCTACAGGAACCGGCTGATTCTTGTCCTGCTTAAGAACTTCAACGATACGTTCACCTTGTGCAAGACGTGCCTTTGTATCCTCATCCAGATCTGAACCGAACTGAGCGAAACTCTGAAGTTCACGATACTGTGAATATACAAGTTTAAGTGTACCGGCAACCTTCTTCATAGCCTTGATCTGAGCATTACCACCAACTCGGGATACTGAAATACCAGGGTTAACGGCTGGCATGATTCCTGAGTGGAAAAGCTCTGTCTCAAGGAATATCTGTCCATCAGTGATGGAGATAACGTTTGTAGGAATGTATGCTGATACATCACCTGCCTGTGTCTCAATGATAGGAAGGGCTGTAAGTGAACCTCCTCCATTTTCTTCTGAGAGTTTGGCAGCTCTTTCAAGAAGTCTTGAATGCAGATAGAAAACGTCTCCAGGATAAGCTTCACGTCCCGGTGGTCTTCTGATCAGCAAGGAGAGTGCACGGTAAGCTACGGCATGCTTGGACAAGTCGTCGTAGATACAAAGTACATGCTTTCCTTTATACATGAAGTACTCACCCATAGCACAGCCTGTGTATGGTGAAATGTACTGCAGTGGGCTTGGTTCTGAAGCTGTAGCTGCTACAACGATTGTGTAGTCCATAGCTCCGCCCTTTTTAAGGTCTTCAACAAGAGCTGTTACTGTTGAACGTTTCTGTCCGATAGCAACATAAATACAAATAACATCCTTGCCCTTCTGGTTAAGGATTGTATCTATAGCAATTGTTGTCTTACCTGTCTGTCTATCGCCAATGATAAGCTCACGCTGACCTCTACCGATAGGGATCATTGAGTCGATAGCCTTGATACCAGTCTGGAGAGGCTCCTTAACCGGCTGTCTGGCAATAATACCAGGAGCTGGTGATTCAACTGGTCTATACTCTGTTGTTTCGATTGGGCCTGCTCCGTCGATTGGCTGACCAATGGCGTTAACAACACGTCCAATCATTTTTTCTCCTACAGGAACAGATACGACTCTTCCTGTACGCTTAACGGTTTGTCCTTCGCTGATTCCTACATCCTCGCCGAACAAAACCGCAGATACTACTGTTTCCTCGAGGTTCTGAGCCATTCCGAATGTACCATTCTCAAACTCCAAAAGCTCACCGGACATACAGTTCAAAAGTCCGCTTACACGTGCGATACCATCACCAACTGTAAGAACTGTACCAGTCTCATTCTGGATAATTGCATTCTGATAATTCTTTATCTGGCTTCGAATGACCTCGGATATTTTTTCTGGTTTTAGTTCCATATCATCCTCCGATATATTTTTTAGATGACTGTCTCATCGACTCTTCTGCGAAGCTCGGATAACCTTCCCTTTACTGTTCCGTCAAAGAGCTGTCCCTCAAGATCTACTCTCACGCCGCCAAGAACGCTGCTATCAACCTTCTGTCGTAGCAATACTTTCTTGCCGCTTATGTTCTCAAGTTTTGCCTTGAGAAGTGAAAGCTGAGAATCATCTAAGGCCACTGCCGTGGTAACAAGGGCATCAGCGATGCCGTGTTCCTCGTTGTAGCATCTTCTGTATCTCTTTTGACATGCAGAAAACTCTCTTAGGATTCCCTTCTCAATGAGAATCTTGATGAAGTTTAAAAGGTACTCCTGGCAACCATCACCAAGTGCCTGGTCAACCAGCTGAAGCCTTTCCTTCTTTGGGACTGAGGGTTCCGAGAGGAGTGTTACATAATCCGGATTCTCTTTGAAGATTCCGTTTATTACCTCCATTTCGCCCAATATTTCATCCGATAGGTTTGATTCCGCTGCCAGATCATATAGGCTCTGCCCATAAAGATCTCCAGCTTTACTCATAGTTTCTCCTTATTACGCCCTCAGCAGCAAGTGCTTTCGGGCTGTTTTATTCCTTTATGCTCCAACTTGATTGATGAACTCATCAATAAGTTTCTTATGATCGGCTTCGTTGATCTCTTTTTCAACAACCTTGCCTGCAATATCCATTGCAAGTGAGCCAATCTCGTCTTTGGCCTCGTTGACCGCCTTTTTCCTTTCCTGCTCAATATCAGCAGCCGCCCTGGCTTTGATGCCTGCTGCCTCTTCCTGTGCCTCTTTTACAAGGGCATCAGCTTTGCTCTGCGCCTCTTTCTGTGCGTCAGAAACAATCTTTGCAGCCTCAGCATGAGCACTGGTCAGGCTATCTTCGTATTGATCTTTAAGAGAATCGGCTTCTTCCTTGGCCTCTCTAGCTTCCCTGATCGTCTTATCAGCAAGATTTTTTCTCTTTTCAAGAATGTCATTGATAGGCTTGAAAAGAAACTTCTTTATCAGGAACATCTGAATGAACAAGTTGATTATCGTTGCGATAAATGTCCAGGGAACCAATGTAACCAGCTCCTGCGTGTTTTCCGCAGAAAGCATCATTAGAGCCTGTAATTGCATATATATTCTCCTTTTAAAAAATTAGAGATTAGTTTAAGTATCCCATGAACATTCCAGGTGCAACGAAGATAAGAAGAAGACCTGTAACGAAACCGTAAATACCGGTTGTCTCTGCAACGGCACAACCAAGAAGCATAGTACTTGTTACATCGCCCTTACACTCAGGCTGACGTCCAATAGCTTCAAGAGCCTTAGAAACAGCAGTTCCTTCACCAATACCAGGTCCGATACCAGCTATCAGTGCACATCCAGCACCAATACCGCATCCTGCAAGTGCAATACCTTTTGCTAAAATCTGAAAATCACCCATGTTTTTTGCCTCCTAAAATATGGTTTTTAGTTTAATAAATGATTCAATATTTAGTTTTAAATTTTGCTTAGCCTTCTTCTGCCGCATTGGCGATGTACATGACGGTCAGCATACAGAAGATAAATGCCTGCATGCATCCTGAGAACCAATCAAAATATACGCCTGTAATTGCCGGAATACCTACGCTAAGAATTGGAATGTTGGATAAGAAATTGCCAACAACTCCGGGAATGAGTCCGAACAATGCTGCGGACGCAAGACCCAAAGCCCAATAGATAAGTCCGTCGATTACTACGCCTGAAAGGATATTTCCAAAGTGACGGCAAGCCATACTAACCGGTGTAGCAAGCTCTGACAAAATATTAAATGGTGTCATAACTGCTATAGGTGTTGTGAATCCCTTTAAGTATCCGCCAACTCCATTGGTCTTGATCTTAGTAGCTGTGATCATGATGAAAACAACTACAGCCCAACCGGCTTCTGTCGATAAGTCTGCTGTAGGACTACGAAGCCCCACAAGGCTGATAAGATTTGATATTACACTTGTGGCAAAAAGAGCTGACACAAATGGTATCAATTTATCGAACTTATTGCCTCCAGTATTGTTACGGACAAAATTATTGCCCATTTCCACAAGCATTTCTGCAAATGCCTGTCGTTTGGAAATATTCTCAATGCGTAGGTCTCTTGTGAGGAAGATACACAATCCTGTGATAATTATCATTACAAGCCAACTGACGATCAGCGTCTCTGTAATATTGAAGTCACCAAGAATCGGAATTCCTGTGTGGATCGTATAGTATATCTTCGGTCCAACGACTGAGAAATCATTACTCATATCTTCGCCTTCAACCTCCTTTCCCCGCAGACAAGATCCCGCGTAGTTTGATTATGATGCTCGGGATGAAAAGCGGTGCAATTCCTGACACCAGGTTGAATACCGGCAGAACAATAGCAAGTATCACCCACAGGAACTGGAGCATGGTCCTATATCTATAGCTTACGCTCATAGTCCTTCTTGCTCTCTCCTCATCCGTTATAGATGCAACTTTTTGCACTGATACAGCCATCCAGAAAAAATTACCGACAGCCACTATAAAGCCGCCTATTCCACCTAAGATGACCTTTATATCAAATGGTGCCCAGCTTGGAACAACCATGTGCAAAACATAAAACACTACATATATCACAAGAACCCCAACTGCTGTTCCTGCTGCAATTATCCCCGTTTCTTTCTTTACAGCATCCTGTAATTTCATACTTTCCTTTGTCTCCTGTCGAATTAAATATCAGAAGTGTTTATTAAAATAGACTTCTGTACTGGATTTTTCTTTTTTCTTTTTCTCTTCCCTGTGAATCACTGCCAGATAAACTTTATAGGCAGTTGTCATAGATCCTCCCAGGCCCAAAATGAACCCCGGTATATAAACCCAAGCCCCGACCGAAAGTCTGGTGCATAGAAGATAACAGATGAATAAACACATAAGTAGTGGCATAAGGAGTGATAGGCCAAGTTGTCCGACCATAGCAAATTGACTTAATATTTCTGACATTCGCTTTGCCTGCATTTGGGGCTTTACTCCTTTCGCTGTTGTCGCAAAATCGTTTATTGAGCATAAAATAAACAGTATAACAAGTTAATAATACACTTTTTGCCTATAATTCTCAACCTTGTTAGACAATTTAGTGTATCTGAAGTTTTTGGCATATAAAAGCCGGAGACCGCGCAAATTCTATGAATTCAGCGGCTCCGGCCACAATATTTATAAATATTTTATCAAAATTTCGGTTATTGTTCTTTAAATCTTGAATTTACTGATGAGTTCCTCAATTGCATCTGAAGAATCTGATACAGCTGCAGCACTGTTATCAACTCCCTTAGAGTTTTCAGCCACCTGTTCTGCACTTGTTGCAAGTGTTGTTGCTGTAGCACTTACTTCCTGCGTGCTCGCTGACTGCTCCTCAGAAATTGCCGCCATAGATGTCGCAATCTCATCAACAGTTCCTACCTTAGAAATCATCTCTCCTACGATATCGCTGGCCTCATCAAGGCTCTTGAAAATCTCTTCAAAGGTTGATCCTGCTGTAGTAACAGCATCCATGTTGTTACTGATCTCTTCCATGTTGGTCTTTGACTTATCTGAAAGATCCTGGATCTGAGATGTAATATCTTTTATGATCTCTGCGATCTGAGTAGTTGATTCAGCACTGTTATTGGCAAGCTGTCCGATCTCAGTAGCAACAACTGCGAATCCTTTTCCGGCCTCTCCTGCTCTTGCAGCCTCAATTGAAGCATTAAGTGAAAGAAGGTTTGTCTGCTCTGCAATAGATGTGATCATTTCAATAATAGAATTGATCTTGTTAGCTGATTCTCCAACGTCGCCAACAACTCTGTTCATTTCTTCCATGGAGGAAGATATATTGGTCATTCCTGTCTGAACAGCTTCCATATCACGCTGTCCTTCTTTTGCCTTTGTTACAAGACTGGACATTGTATCCTGAGTCTGATGGCTCTTGTCTGTAAGATTGCTAACTTCCTGAGCAAGTGTTGTTGCCTGGTTTGCAAGCTCAGTAACTGCATCTGCCATATCATCCATAGCGCCCTGGATCTGCTGCATTGCCTTGCTCTGCTCACCGGCCTGTTCGTTAAGGTCGCTGGATGCACTCTTACTGTTGCCCGCCTCGTCAGCAAGCTTATGTGTTACATTTTGAAGTTCAGCAAGTGTCTCTCTCATCTGGTTGACATAATCAAACATATTATTGTTCATTACGCCAATCTCATTTTCATTGTCTCCACCTTTTTGAATCTCAACTGTGAAGTCGCCCTGTGCAATCCTTGTGATGTTATCTGTAAGACTACTGACTGGCTTTGTAACCATCTTGCTTATGATCATTGCCATGATCACTGCCATTGCAATTATCATGATCAATGCCATTAAAATACTAATATTGAGGAACTTATAAAGAGAGGACATAACGTCAGATACCTTAGTGAAGGAAACAAGATACCAGTCAGTTCCCTCTACGTTGTTAAAAGCAACATAGTAATCTTTTCCATCTGTTCCATGAATAATCTTTATCTCACTTGTTCCACCTGATGATACAATCTGCGCAACCTGCTGAATGAATGCATCATTCGGGTATTCTGAAACATCTTTTCCTATTTGGTCTTCTGCAGGTGATGCAACCATCATTGTACCTGAGAACATCATTGATGAACCTGTGCCAAGAGGCTTGTATGCACTTGCGGTTTTGGATATATCATCCAGGAACACGTCAGATGACATAACGCCAGTTCTGCCATCTTTCATTGTGATCTTTCTTGAAATGGCCGCTACCATCTCTCCGGTGCTAAGATCAACTGAAGGAGGGTTTAATGTCATAGTGCTATTTGAACTTCCTGAGATATACCAGGGCCTTGATGTTGGATCGTAGCCCGCATCAGGAACCCATCCAGATATGTCTATATAATCTTTATTTGAAAGTCCAATATAAAAACCTGTACCTGTTTCAGCAAACTGTGACTGAGTGAACTGGTAAGCGTTTATCAATTCCTGATCACTTTCATAGGCAGTATTTTGAATTGCATCACAAATACCGTCATAGAAGACTTTTATACTCTCTACTTTTCCACTGATCTCAGCAGCATTAGCTCTTGCTTCCTGCGCAAGTCCATTGGTAGCCTGCGTCTCGATTACATTTTTCGCCTGAACGGCAATAAAAATAGCAACTATAGCAATTGCTGCAATGAGCATTGGCACCAATACAACCAAAAGTTGAACGCTAATTTTCTTTCCCTGCTTTGCACTTTTTTTACTATTATCTGACATATCTGCCTCCTTATGTAAAAATGTCACAATAATAGTATACAAAGCAATAATTAACGAAATATAAATTAAGTCTATTTTTATTATTAAATAAAAACCTAGAAAAAATGCGGCTTTGCGCCGCATTTTAAATTGAATCTTTATTCATGTAAATAAACTTTA
Source organism: Butyrivibrio sp. Su6 (assembly GCF_900108105.1). GTDB lineage: Bacteria > Bacillota > Clostridia > Lachnospirales > Lachnospiraceae > Butyrivibrio. The sequence goes on from NZ_FNUR01000011.1 coordinate 11,873, forward strand.
TAAGGACCAAAATCATACTCTTTAAAATCAAGTCCAATCAGTGATTTCCTCTCGCTTTCCTCAGGAAGATACATCACATAATTGCATGACACATCATATGGCTCCGGAGCCCAAAAACTGTATTTTAATCCATCTCCATTGTTGCCATATTTGTTGTGATCGTACTCATATGGCGAGATTTCTTTTGCCCAAAGGTAGTAAATATAAGCTTCGTTGGCACCGCCCACATAAGTAAGCCTTGACCTGACACTTTCCGACTGACTATCGAGGAAGTTATACACATCAGTAGGGTCTTCTGCAAAAAGTCTCTGTGGATAAACAGTGTCTGCATATTTATTAAAATAAAAATCAACAAACTGAACACCTTGTATCAGGTACAGCGCCATAAGGCAGATGGCAAGGGCAGTTGACGCAACCTTCTGTCTGTTTCTGGCAAAAAGGAATTCGATAGTTGCCACAATAAAGAAGGCCAGGCCAAAAAATGCGCTGTTAATCCTGTATGTGGTAACTCCCTGAATGAACAAACCAAAAAGAAGCACTGAAAATGTATAGATAAGGATAACGCTTTCAAATCTTATCTTCTTTTCGCGAACACTTTTTACAAGCCTTGTCAGAGTATAGAGCCCACCAAAAGCAATAACCGGAAGCGAGAACATATAAAGAGCTCCAAACTGAGGAAATGAATCAAAATCAGTGTTGTCCGCCCTGAAGAGACTGTCAAACGTCCAGCGCAGATTTGGCTTTACCTGGTCAAAGACAATGTCATCAAGTCTGTAGTTTAGGACTATCGGAATTGTCATCGGTCCAATGTGTATTGCGGGAAGGCCGTATATATTCACTATCTGCAAGAGTATCTGTGGAATGGCAAAAATAATAACAGGGATTGCAAAAGCTACTACGGAGCTTATTGCGACTTTTTTCCTTGCTACAATGAGATAGATCACCAAAAATAAGTAAAATAGCGGAAGTACAACATCGCTGAGGGCATAGGAATAAAAGGTTATTCCTGTCACTGTCCCAAGAAGAACAAAGCATGTCTTTTTCCCATAGTTCTCGTCCCTTAAGCAGTACTCCAAAATATTAAGCATAATGACGCTAAGTCCAAGCATCAGGTTGCAGTCAAGTGCTATTCGTCCAGCCTGGGTAAAATAAGGTACCGCAAGGAAAATAAACAGATAGATGAGACTAGCTCTTTTACCTGAGACTATGCGAACGAGGCGCCAGCCAAAGATTCCGGCAAGCATTGAAAAAATAACCGATGGAAGTCGTAGCATAAGCGGGGTAAATCCGCCTAAAAGAATAAACGGAACTGTGAGATAGCAATATAATGCGCTCTGTCCGCCGCCATAATTGCTTAAGTACATGGGAAAACTGTTAAGATATCTGTCTACACCAAAGTGAGCTATGCACCAGGAATCATACCCCATGCCTATCTCATCAACGTGGAGGCCTCGTGGGATATCACTAAGTTTATATAATCTCAAGATAAGCGCAAGAACCAGCATTACTACAGAAACAACTGTATAGAAATATTTTGAATCATTTATTTTCTTAAAAGTTGAAGTCATTTTTCCCCCAAAAAGTATAGTGTTAAAAAAGCACCATCACCATTATATCAGTGACAGTGCTTTTATTCATCATATTATCAAGCTTCGTCTTCTGTCTTTGTAACAGCAATATGGAGCTCTTCAAGCTGCTTGTCTGTAACGTATCCGGGAGCGCCCATCATAATATCCTGAGCATTCTTGTTCATAGGGAAAGGAATAATCTCACGGATTGAATCCTCACCTGCAAGAAGCATTACCATACGGTCTACTCCAGGAGCAATACCTGCGTGTGGCGGTGCGCCATAGCAGAATGCGTTGTACATAGCAGGGAACTTAGCCTTAACATCTTCCTCGCCAAGTCTTACCATCTCAAAGGCCTTGATCATAATCTCAGGATCATGGTTACGAACAGCACCTGATGAAAGCTCTACACCATTACATACAAGGTCATACTGATCAGCAGTGATTGAAAGAGGATCTATCTCACCTCTCTCTGCCTTAAGAAGTGTTTCAAGTCCACCTGAAGGCATTGAGAATGGATTGTGACAGAACTCAAGCTCGCCTGACTCCTCACCGATCTCATACATAGGGAAGTCTACGATCCAGCAGAATGCATACTGCTCTTTGTCCATATGTCCAGGTACTGCAGCACCGAATGTCTTAACAATAACGCCGGCTGTCTTCTGAGCTGCACCAAGCTTTCCGCTTGAAAGGACTACGAGGTCGCCAGCCTTAAGTGAAAGAGCTGAAACAACTGCATCCTTAATAGGTGCAACAAATTTGGAGATACCACCAACAAGCTCTCCGTTCTCATCCATTCTGAACCAGTAAGCTTTATTGCCTGACTGAACTTCTACATCTGCGATTGTCTTGTCGATGAACTTTCTGCTTTCCTTGAAATCAGAAATAACTACAGCTTTGATTCTTACGTTTGTATCACTGCCGTCCTCAGCCTTTGTTGCAAAAGGTCCGAAACCGCAATCAGCAAGGCTTTCTGTAACGTCATCAACTGTAAGATCTATACGAAGATCAGGCTTGTCTGAACCATATTTTTCCATAGCCTCAAGATATGGAATTCTCATAAATGGAGCGCCTGATGCACGGTTATATGTACCATACTTAGCAAAAATAGGAGGAAGAACATCCTCTAATACTGCAAATACGTCTTCCTGAGAAGCGAAAGCCATTTCCATATCGAGCTGATAGAACTCTCCCGGGCTTCTGTCTCCTCTTGCATCCTCATCTCTAAAGCAAGGTGCAATCTGGAAGTAACGGTCAAATCCTGCAGTCATGAGGAGCTGCTTGAACTGCTGTGGAGCCTGTGGAAGTGCATAGAACTTACCGGGGTGCTTTCTTGCAGGTACAAGGTAATCTCTTGCTCCCTCAGGAGATGATGCTGTAAGGATAGGAGTTGTAATCTCCAAGAATCCGTGCTCTGTCATGGCCTGACGAAGAGCTGCAACAACGTTGCATCTGAGAATAATATTCTTTTTAACTTCAGGATTTCTAAGATCAAGATATCTGTATTTAAGTCTTGCTGTCTCATCTGCTTCTCTTGAGTGGTTAATCTCAAATGGAAGCTCATTGTAACGGCATCGTCCAAGAACAGTAATGCTCTCAGGAACAACTTCGATGTCTCCTGTCGCCTGCTTAGGGTTCTTGGAACTTCTCTCTCTAACAATTCCCTTTACTGAAATAGTTGATTCCTTGTTGATGGCCTTGGCTGTCTTAACCATCTCTTCTGTCTCAAGGACGATCTGTGTTGTGCCATAGAAGTCTCTTAAAACAACAAAGCCGAGTCCGCTTCCAACTTCACGCATGTTCTCGAGCCAGCCAACAAGAGTAACACTCTCGCCGACATTTTCCATGCGCAGCTCGCCACAGTTATGTGTACGTGATTGCATCATACTAATGTACTCCGTTTCTATTAAAATCTCTACAAGCTCAACTAAGCTCGATAAAACCTCGCTAAGTTGACTTGTATGGTTCGCACTAAGTTCGTAAAATACCTCACTAAGTGCTCTACTCAAAAAAATGTTGTGCGTAATTTTGAAAAAATCCAATACTACGCACAACATTTTAGACTATCATCGTAATAGTTTCAAGGTCTTTTATTTTACCTTGTTTCCACCCCATTCAACTACTGTAAATCCACTTCTGTCAGTTCCCTCGATATACTGAGGATTGATCTTCACAAATTTATCTGTCGGATACCACGCCATAAATACCCTTATAACTGTATCAGGCTCAGGAGAAACTGAAAGCTTTGCTCCATTTTTGTAAGCATCTGTCTGGAAGCTGATCATGTTGTATTCGTTGCCTTCCATCATAGGAAGCCAGAAATCCATAAATTCCGCTGTCTCTGCATCGTTAAGTCCAAGAGCGTGAAGCTTTTCATCAAGGAAAGCACTTGTATCCGCTCCTGCTACACAGAAACCTGAAAAGAAATCATAGGAGAAGTTTGGATCTCCCTCCCAGAAAAGGTAATCATACTGCTGTCCTTCAAAGGTTATCTTTCCATCAGTATTAGCAGTGACATTCCAGGTATTCTCTGCATTAAACTCAGGGATCAGATCAACAAGATTTCCATCATAATCCAGACTTACGGAAATCTCTGTGTTATCTTCCGTAGGATATAAATAGATTACAGGCTTAAGATCGCGCCCTGCTATGCATTTATCACTTGGTTTCTGGGGGACATTGGCGACATTGGCAGCAAAAGCTGTTACTCCCACTCCTAACATTAATACGCCAGCTAGAAATATACCCACAATACTCTTCTTACCCATAGAAAGTACCTCCATTTCGTACTAATATTATAATTCTTTTTTCGGAGTTATTAAACGGTTTTTTGCGCGAATTTATCGTATTTTTTCAAATTTTATCAATTGTTTTCAGGTGTAAAAAATGCCACCACAACATAGCCTTAGAACATGGTTTTGGGGCACAAGATATTGATTTGTAAAAAGTATGAGTCTATTACAATCTGGCATAAAAAAAGACTGCGAAAAAATGATCTCTCATTTTTCGCAGTCCCTTCTAAAGCATATTTTTACATCATTTTCTTTATCTCATCGAATACGAACTGAACCTTAGGTCCAACGATAACCTGAACAGTTGACTTTGATGGACGTACAACTCCGGCAACTCCGGCTTTTTTGATAGTCTTTTCATCAACCTGAGTATAATCATTAACTTCTACACGAACTCTTGTAGCACAGTAATCATATTCCTTGATGTTCTCTTTTCCGCCAAGGCCTTCCAGAATAATCTTAGCCATTGTGGTGAAATCATCATTTGAAAGCTCGATCTTGTTTTCTTCTTCCTCGTCATCCTCACGGCCCGGTGTCTTAAGGTCGAATTTAACAATGACAATACGGAATACAACGTAATAAATTACTGCAAACACAAGTCCTACAGGAATAAGGAGCCAAGGATTAACTGCCATAGGTGCCTTAAAGCTCAAGAACCAGTCAACGAAACCTGCTGAGAAATTGAAACCAATTCTAAGAGGAAGCATTGCACATACGATAGCTGAGATACCTGTGAGAACTGCATGTACAAGGTAAAGTCCCGGAGCCATGAACATAAATGCAAACTCAAGGGGTTCTGTAATTCCTGTAAAGAATGAAGCAAGAGCACCTGCAAGGAGAAGAGATGCAGCTGTCTTCTTTTTGCTGTCTTTTGCTGTATGATACATAGCAAGAGCTCCGGCAGGAAGGCCGAACATCATAACAGGGAAGAAGCCTGTCATGTACTGTCCTGTAACGCCCTTAACTGCGCCATCAGCTCCTGACCAGAAAAGTCCAAGGTCATTGATTCCTGCTGTATCAAACCAGAATACAGCATTGAGGGCATGGTGAAGTCCCAGAGGAATAAGTGCACGGTTAAGCATTGCATAGATACCTGCTCCGACAGGACCAAGTCCTAAAATAGCTTTTCCGAAAGCAACAAGAGCACCGAAGATAATTGGCCATATAAAGTAAAGGATAACAGCACACACAATAGAAGCTGCGGCAGTTACAATGGCAACACATCTTTTTCCACTAAAGAATGCAAGCCAATCCGGAAGCTTGGTGTCTTTGTACCTGTTGTAGCAGCTTGAACCGATAACACCGGCCAGAATACCGATGAAGGCATTGCTGATCTTGCCAAAGGCTGCGGGTACTTCAGATGCATCCACACCTCTGTACATTGCAACTGCGCCTGTACTCAGCAAAGTGGTGATCATAAGGAATGAAACAAGACCTGCAAGAGCACTTGTTCCATCGTGATCTTTTGCCATACCTACAGATACACCGATGGCAAAAAGAATAGGAATCTGGTCGATAATAGCAGATGCTGCCTTGATGAAAAATGCTGCAACAACGCTGTTAGCACCCCAACCAGTTGGATCGATCCAATAGCCGATACCATAGAGAATACCTGCTGCCGGTAAAACAGCTACTGGAAGCATCAGGGATTTCCCGATCTTCTGTAAATACTTCATCATACTTTTGTTCCTCCTTATATTATTGTAATTTTCATTACAATGGTCACTGAGTCAAAAGAATTACTGTGTCCCCTGCGGATACGACTCCGCTCTTCTTTTCAATTTTTGAAAACTTTCCTGAATTAGAAATGATGACAGGCGTAACAGTATCGAACCCCGCATTCTTAACGCCCTCAAGATCTACTTCGACGATCAGATCGCCTTTTTTCACATCATCGCCCTGTTTGGCATGAATTGTATAGTGTTCACCGTTTAATTTAACAGTATCAATTCCTATATGTACAAGTATCTCGGCACCATCCTTGGTAGTCATGGCGTATGCATGGCCTGTTGGAAAAAGAGCCATAAGCTTCCCATCAGCCGGTGCATAAAATTTACCTTCAGAAGGCTGAATGGCTACTCCTTTTCCAATCATTTCCTGTGCAAAGGTAGGATCACTAACTGTCTCTATCGGTACCAATTCACCATTTACCGGTGATGATATTTCTATACTATTTCCTTTAAATAACTTATCTAAAAGCCCCATTACTGCACCTCCAATGTTACTATTAATATAACGCTAAACCGATAAAAATTCCATTGAAAAACTTTATTTATTTTTAATATAAATTGTGTTACATTAAACTCGGTATTAAATCTCGTATGAAAGGTGGTGGTTTTTATGAAGTCTGATTCACATATATGCAGTAGTGACTCTGCTCCCGGTCGAAGTACCAATTTAACCACCATTAACAAATTCATAGGAGATTATTATCATGGAATTACAAGAAGAAAAAACAATCGCTGAAATCTTGCAGGAGCTTCTTGAATCCAGACAGTATACTAAGCTTCGCCAGACTATCTCTGAAATGAACACGGTAGATATCGCTACTGCTATGGGAGAGATGGAAAACGAGGATTCTCTTAAAATGTTCAGAATTCTCCCAAAAGATATGGCTGCAGATGTATTCGCTGATCTGGAATTGGATGCTCAGCAATATATTATCCGATCACTATCTGATCGTGAAGCTTCCAACATTATTGACAATCTGATGGCCGATGATGCTACTGACCTGCTTGAGGAAATGCCCGCAAACGTAGTTAAGCGTATTTTGGCCAATGCAAGCCCTGAGACCAGAGCTGATATCAATCACCTTCTCCAGTATCCTGAGGATTCTGCCGGAAGTATCATGACTGTGGAGTATGTAGATCTCCGCGAAGACATGACTGTAGCAGACGCCATTGAAAGGATTAGGAAAAAAGGCGTAGATTCAGAGACCATCAATATTTGCTATGTAGTTACAAGGCAAAAGGTACTGGTTGGTACTGTTGCTCTTAGATATCTGCTCATAATGAAGCCTGATGAGATTATCGGCGACATCATGAACACCAACGTCATCAGCATCAACACCATGACTGACCAGGAGGAAGCTGCAAGAGTCTTCCAGAAATACGGATTCACTGCTATGCCTGTAGTTGATAATGAGAGCCGTATGGTCGGTATCATCACTATCGATGACGTAGTAGACATCCTCGAAGAAGAGGCAACAGAGGATATCGAAAAGATGGCAGCTATCGTGCCATCCGACAAACCTTATCCAAAGGTTGGTATTTTAGAGACCTACAGAAGCAGAATACCCTGGCTCTTGTTTTTGATGATAAGTGCTACATTCACAGGCGCCATCATCACTGGATTTGAAGATGCACTGTCCGCTTTCGTTGTACTTACAGCATATATTCCAATGCTTATGGACACAGGCGGAAATGCCGGTTCACAGGCAAGTGTTTCCATTATCCGTGGACTTTCACTTAAGGAAATAGAGTTTGAAGATATATTTAAGATCATCTGGAAAGAAATACGAGTTGCTGCTCTGTGTGGCCTTACACTGGCAGGCGCAAACTTCGTAAAGCTTATCTTCCTTGACAGATTATCTATCACAGTTGCAGCTGTAATCTGCGTGACGCTTTTGATAGTAGTTCTTATTGCAAAAATGGTTGGCTGCTGCCTTCCTATGCTTGCCTCAAAACTTGGATTTGACCCGGCTGTAATGGCAAGCCCGTTTATCACAACAATTGTTGATGCCCTTTCACTTTTGGTTTATTTCAACATCGCCACAAGGGCACTGCATCTGACTATATAAATGACATGTATTTTTGTCTCGTCTATCTACAAATAATAAGCCTTGTTTTCTTTCATGTTTATTTAGCAAAGAAAACAAGGCTTTTGTTTTATATCAGCTCATAGATTTGTATATCCCATGAGGTACTCATCTACTTCTTTTGCACAGGCTCTTCCTTCGGCAATTGCCCAAACTACCAGGGATTGGCCTCGGTGCATATCTCCTGCGGAAAAGAGCTTTGTATTTGGAATATGATAGCCATCATCAGCTGTTACTACTGTTCCGCGCGGGCTCCTCTTTAAAGAGAACGCATCTGCAGAGTAGTCTTCACATCCAATAAATCCAGCTGCGATAAGTAAAAGGTCACACTTAAGTGTCTTTTCTGAACCGGGAACTTCTGCCAGCTTACCGTCTTTGAAGGTAACCTTTACTGTTTCAATCTGTTTGATATTTCCCTTTTTGTCAGTGACCACATTTTTTACCGTGGTTTCGAAAACCCTCGGATCACTACCATATACATAAATAGCTTCTTCATGACCATAGTCGGTCTTAAGGGTCTTTGGCCATTCAGGCCATGGGTTGCTCTCTGCACGATCTACAGGTGGCTTTGGCATCATTTCAAGAGCTGTGACAGATTTGGCTCCCATCCTTATAACTGTTCCTATGCAGTCATTTCCGGTGTCTCCACCTCCGACTATCACAACATTTTTTCCTGCTGCATCAATATAGCCGCCATGATTTTTAAGTGCCTCAACTGTTCTGTTTTCACTGTCCAAAAGAGCTTTTGTAGTCCTTGTCAGGAAATCAACCGCGTAATATACACCTTTTATCTTCTCAGGATCTGCTACCGGAAGTGGTCTTGCTTTCTTGGCTCCGCAGCACAGTACTACTGCATCGAAATTCTCCAATATTTCTTTCTGCGATACTTTTTTCTCACCTGTTTTATCACCTTCTGAAGAGTCACCTTTTCCAACGTTAACTCCTGTATGGAATACTAATCCCTCTTCCTCCATGAGCTTTTTTCTACGCTTTATGACTTTTTTGTCGAGCTTCATGTTAGGGATTCCATACATGAGAAGTCCGCCCACTTCATCTTCTCTCTCAAAGACCTCTACAGTATGACCTCTGTGATTTAGTTCATCAGCAACAGCAAGGCCTGATGGGCCCGCTCCAATAACAGCAACCTTTTTCCCGCTTCTGATTGAAGGGACAACAGGCTTTATATATCCTTTTGAAAAAGCAGTTTCCACAAGATAGAGCTCGTTATCATGCACTGTTACTGAATCACCATTCTGTCCACACATGCATGCCTTCTCACAAAGGGCCGGGCATACACGGCCGGTAAACTCTGGGAAATTGCTGGTTTTGTAGAGTCTGTCAAAGGCGTGTTTTTCATGACCCTTATAAATTTCATCATTCCACTCAGGGATAAGGTTATGAAGTGGACACCCTGTTACCATTCCTCCAAGGTTCATTGCGGACTGACAAAAAGGCACTCCACAGTTCATGCATCTGGCTGCCTGCTCTCTTCTTGGCTGTGTATCAAGAGGTGTATGAAATTCTTCAAAATTCTTTATTCTTTCTTCAGGTGGTACATCACCGTTATTTGTTCTTTTATATTCAAGAAATCCCGTATCTTTTCCCATAATTCCTATAATCTCCTATTTAAAGTCCCACTTTATGCAAGTTCCTTAAAGGCTTCAAGAACGGCATGTTCATGGTCTATTCCCTGTTCCTCAAACTTTCCGATTGCTGTTATCATCTTTTGGTAGTCGTTTGGAACTATCTTTTTGAAATCAGGAATATATGCTTCAAAGTTATCCAGTATTTCTTTTGCAAACTCAGAGTTTGTTTCTTTTTCGTAATCCTCAAGAATACTCTTAAGCTCTGCGATGTCATACTTCTCGGTTAGTTCATAAAGAGAGGCCATATCTTTGTTCATGCGAAGATATAATGTGTGTTCTTTGTCCAGTACGTAAGCAATTCCGCCGCTCATACCTGCAGCAAAGTTCTTACCTGTCATTCCAAGGATCACTGCCCGGCCGCCTGTCATATATTCAAGTCCGTGGTCGCCGCAGCCTTCTGCTACTGCCACTGCACCTGAATTTCTAACGCAGAACCTCTCGCCGGCAACACCGCATACATAGGCCTTTCCTGCTGTTGCACCATAAAGAGCCACGTTTCCGACGATGATATTCTCATGGGCTTTATAGGTCGCTTTCTCAGAAGGTCTTACGATGACCTTTCCTCCCGACAGGCCTTTTCCGAATCCGTCGTTGGCATCACCGTAGAGCTTTAAGGTCACGCCCTTTGGAATAAATGCGCCAAAAGACTGTCCGCCACCGCCAAAAGCTTCAACATAAACTGCATCGTCACTTAAGGTATTTCCAAAGTCTCTTGTAACCCTGCTGCCAAGAAGTGTTCCAAAGCTTCTGTCAGTACTTGATACATCCACTTTCATTGTTATCTGTGATGCAGTCTTTGACTTTTCAAGGCTCTTCTTGGTCTTCTCATACTCAGGAATAAGAACTCTTGAATCCAGAGTTTTCTCAAGTTCAAAGTTATAGACATCCTTTGGATCAAAATGATTGTCTTTTCTCTCAGCAAAAGCCTTATCAAGAATCCTGCTAAGATCTGCTGCCTCTTTTCTCCTCTTGATGTCAGGGTCCTTGCCCTCGTAGCTTCTGACCTTCAGGCAATCTGTGCGTCCTACCATTTCTTCTATAGTCCTAAAGCCAAGGACGCTCATGATCTCACGGAGCTGTCTTGCAACAAAGAGCATAAAATTCATGACATGCTCAGGTTTTCCTTTAAATCTTTTTCTGAGTTCTTCGTTCTGTGTAGCAATTCCTACAGGGCATGTGTCTTTTGAGCAGACTCTCATCATCATACATCCCATGCATACAAGTGGCGCTGTGGCAAAGCCAAACTCCTCTGCACCGAGGAGCGCTGCGATTGCAACATCTCTGCCTGTCATGAGCTTTCCGTCGGTCTCAAGCACTACTCTGCTTCTTAAGCCATTGGCCAAAAGAGACTGATGTGCTTCGCTTACTCCAAGCTCCCAAGGGAGTCCTGCGTGATGGACAGAAGATGAAGGAGCTGCGCCTGTTCCGCCGTCATAGCCGGATACCAGGATTACCTGTGCTCCTGCCTTGGCAACGCCGGAAGCTATAGTTCCAACGCCTGCTTCGGATACAAGTTTTACAGAAATTCTTGCCTTATCGTTGGCATTTTTAAGGTCATAGATAAGCTGTGCCAGATCCTCAATTGAGTAAATATCATGATGAGGTGGAGGGGAAATAAGTGCCACTCCCGGTGTTGAAAACCTGGTACTTGCAACCCACGGGTACACCTTTTTACCGGGAAGATGTCCGCCTTCTCCCGGCTTTGCGCCCTGGGCCATTTTTATCTGGATTTCTTTTGCACTCAAAAGATACTGGCTGGTAACGCCAAATCTACCGGAGGCCACCTGTTTAACAGCGCTGTTTCGCTCAGTGCCAAAACGCTCTACATCTTCGCCACCCTCACCGGTGTTGGATTTACCACCGAGTCTGTTCATAGCTGTAGCAAGAGTTTCGTGAGCTTCCTTTGAAAGGGAGCCGTAGGACATGGCTCCTGTCTGGAATCTTTTTACAATCTGCTCTTCGCTCTCAACTTCATCAAGTGGCACAGGCTCTTTTGCCGGAACAAATGAAAGAAGTGCTCTTAAAGTATGAGGTCTGTCCTCATCATCGACCATCTGAGTGTATTCCTTAAAGCGCTCATAATCTCCCTCTCTTACTGCTCTCTGGAGTGTTACGATGGTCTTTGGGCTATACATGTGGTCTTCTTTGTCTTCACCACTTCTAAGGGAGTGGAAGCCTATAGAATCAAGTGTCGTATCGCTCGGAAGTCCCAGCGGATCGAAGGCTTTATTGTGCCTTGATTCTACGTCCTCGCCAATTTCTGCGATTCCAATACCGCCAACACGGCTCGTTGTTCCGGTAAAATACTTATCAACAAACTCTTTTGACAGTCCTATTGCCTCAAATATTCTTGCAGACTGATATGACTGGAGTGTTGAGATTCCCATCTTTGCAGCGATCTTTACAACGCCGCCAAGGAGGGCTTTATTATAATCTGCAATTGCAGTGTGGTAGTCTTTATCAAGTATTCCAATATCAATAAGCTCAGCTATGCACTCCTGGGCAAGATAAGGATGGATAGCTCTCGCACCAAAGCCAAGGAGAGTTGCAATCTGATGAACATCCCTTGGTTCGCCGCTCTCAAGTATTAGAGAAACCGCTGTGCGCTGCTTGGTCCTTACAAGATGCTGCTCCACTGATGAAACAGCAAGAAGTGATGGAATTGGCATATGGTTTTCATCTACGCCTCTGTCTGAGAGAATGATGATGTTAACGCCATCTGCCACAGCTCTGTCCACTGAGACATCAAGCTGCTCAAGAGCTCTTTCCATTGGTGTGTTCTTATAGTACAAAAGAGATATCTTTTTTACCTTAAATCCTGGCTGATCAAGGGCCTCGATCTTCATGAGGTCAACACCTGTCAGGATCGGATTATTGACTTCAAGGACTCTGCAGTTATCACTTTTTTCTTTTAACAGATTTCCATCAGAACCAATGTAAACCGTAGTATCTGTGACCACTTTTTCTCTAAGTGAATCGATAGGCGGATTGGTTACCTGGGCAAAGAGCTGCTTAAAATAGCAAAAAAGCGGCTGGTGGTGCTGGGAAAGCATAGCCAGCGGGATATCTGTTCCCATTGAAACTGTTGGCTCTATGCCATTCATGGCCATTGGCATGATCTGATTTTTTACATCTTCATAGGAATATCCAAAGACCTTGTACAGCTTATCTCTCATCACCTGGGAGTGGGTCGGGATCTTTCTGTTGGGAATCGATAGTTTACCCAGATGAAGCAGGTGGCGGTCAAGCCACTCGCCGTAGGGTTTTGCCTTTGAGTATTTATCTTTGCACTCTTCATCTGAGATGATGCGCCCGGCCTTGGTATCGACGAGAAGCATATGCCCGGGGGACAGGCGTGATTTTTTCACAATGCTCTCTTCAGGGATGTCGAGCACTCCCACTTCTGATGAGAGGATAAGCCTATTGTCATTTGTCACATAGTATCTGGATGGACGCAGTCCGTTTCTGTCGAGGGTTGCGCCGAACACCTCCCCATCGGTGAAAAGAACTGCCGCAGGGCCATCCCATGGTTCCATCATTGTTGCATAGTAATGGTAAAAGTCTTTTCTGTCCTGAGCCATGAAATCGTTGTGTTTCCATGGTTCAGGAATTGTGAGCATCATCGCAAGGGGAAGGTCCATGCCGTTCATGTACAAAAATTCAAGGGTGTTATCAAGCATGGCGGAATCTGATCCTGAGGAAGCGATGACAGGATATACTTTTCCAAGTTCTTCGCCAAACATATCGGAAGACATGGTCTCCTCACGGGCCAGCATTCTGTCACTGTTACCTCTGATGGTATTGATCTCACCGTTATGTGCGATCATCCTGTATGGATGGGCACGCTGCCAGGAAGGAGTTGTGTTAGTAGAGAAACGGCTGTGAACCATGGCAATCGCAGTAACGTATTCCGGCGATAAAAGATCTTCGTAGAAATTACGCAATTGCCCTACCAAAAACATTCCTTTATACACAATGGTTCTGGATGAAAAAGAGCAAATATAGGTGTCCTCAGAGGATTTCTCATACTCTCTTCTAAGGCAATAGAGCTTTCTGTCAAAGGGAATTCCAGCTTCTACATCCGAGGGTCTTTCAATAAAGCACTGCTCAATATGTGGCATGCAGCTTATTGCAACTTCTCCCAGGATTTCAGGATGGACAGGTACTTCTCTCCATCCGATAACCTTAAGATTTTCCTTCTGGGCAATAACTTCAAGCATGCGCTTTGCAAACATGCGCTTCATGGAGTCCTGTGGAAAAAAGAACATTCCTATTCCATAATCTCCGGCATTTTTAAGTGTTATTCCCTGCTTCTTTGCTTCTTTTGAAAAGAACTTGTGTGAGATCTGAAGAAGTATTCCAACGCCATCGCCTACTTTACCTGTGGCGTCTTTTCCGGCTCTGTGTTCAAGTTTTTCGACGATAGAAAGGGCATCGTCCAAAACTTTATTATCCGGTTTTCCATCTATATTTATTACGGCGCCTATACCACAGGCGTCTCTTTCATTCATCCATGGTTCCATGTGGGCTTCCTTCCTTTTTTGATCAAATTTACCTTAATGAGAAAAGCATCTGGCCATATGTTGGGTAGCTGAGGTACTTGTCAGGGATAAGGGCTTCAGCCTGATCTGCATATTTTCTGAGTTCATCCATATCTGCAAGGACTGTGCTCTGATAGAATGCTGCTGTCTCAAGAGCATCTGTCTTTTCCTCAGCTGTTACAGTATCTTCTGCCAGTTTCTCAAGTGCCTTGCTCATCTCATAACTTGCTTCATCTAGTTTTTTTAGAAGTGAAATTTCAAGAGAAGCTGCGTTTTCTCCAAGGAGACTCTTTTTCTGCATAGCCTCTTTGCTGAGGTCTTTTTCGTAAGCAACAATGCCTTCTGTAAGGTCTTTCCTTACCATCTCCTGCATGGTGAGAGACTCGATGTGAACTGACTTTGAGTAGTTCTCAAGAAGAATCTCATATCTTGAGTGAATCTCTTCTTTTGTGAAGATGCCATGCTTTGTGAAAAGCTCAACTGACTCATCTGAAATCCAGTATGGCATTGCATCAGGAAGTGACTTAAGGTTTGGAAGACCTCTTTTTGCTGCCTCTTTTACCCATTCCTCTGTATATCCGTTTCCGTTGAAAAGAACTCTCTTGTGAGCTACAAGTGTCTCTTTGAGAACTTCTGCTATCTTTGCTTTAAGTTCTTCGCCCTTGAAAGGAGCAAGCTTTTCATAAAGCTTTGCAACTTCTTCTGCAACTGCTGTGTTGAGGACGATGTTGGCATTTGCTACAGAAACCGATGAACCGGGCATACGGAACTCGAACTTGTTTCCTGTGAAAGCAAATGGTGATGTTCTGTTTCTGTCTGTGTTGTCTTTTGTAAAGTGCGGAAGGACTGTTGCGCCCATTGCCATCTGAACTTTGCCTGCACTCTGATATGCACTGCCTTCTTCTACTGATTTAAGTACTTCTGCCAGCTCATCACCAACGAAGATTGAAATGATAGCAGGTGGTGCCTCATTTCCGCCAAGTCTGTGATCGTTTCCTGCAGATGCAACGGAAAGTCTGAGAATTGGTGCATACTCATCAACAGCTGCAATCACAGCCATAAGGAATACAAGGAAAGGAGTGTTCTCTCCCGGATTTTTGCCCGGATCAAGAAGGTTCATTCCGGTATCTGTGCATACAGACCAGTTATTGTGCTTACCTGAACCATTGATTCCCTCAAACGGCTTCTCATGTAAAAGACATGCGTAGTTGTGCTTGTCAGCAACTTTTTTCATAACTTCCATTGTGAGCTGGTTGTGGTCAACAGCGATGTTTGCTGTCTCAAATACAGGTGCGAGCTCATGCTGTGAAGGAGCAACCTCGTTGTGCTTGGTCTTTGCAGGGATTCCAAGTTTCCAGAGTTCTTCATCAAGATCATGCATGTATGCGGATACCTTTGGCTTGATAACGCCAAAGTAGTGATCTTCCATCTCCTGCCCCTTTGTAGCAGGAGCGCCGATAAGGGTTCTTCCTGTGAAAAGAAGGTCTTTTCTCTTTTTGTAATAGTCCTTATCGATAAGGAAGTATTCCTGCTCTGAACCGATTGTTGTATTTACTCTGTTCACATCCTCATAACCTAAGAGATGAAGGAGTTTTACAGCCTCACCTGACAGAGCTTCCATTGATCTTAAAAGAGGTGTCTTTTTATCAAGTGCTTCACCGCCATAGGAGCAGAATGCTGTAGGAATGTAAAGTGATCCGTCTTTGATAAATGCAGGTGATGATGGATCCCATGCTGTATAACCTCTTGCCTCAAATGTTGCACGAAGTCCTCCTGATGGGAAGCTTGATGCATCAGGTTCGCCCTTTACAAGCTCTTTTCCTGAAAATTCCATAATGACTCTTCCGTCATCTGTAGGTGAAATAAAGCTGTCATGCTTCTCTGCTGTGAGACCTGTCATAGGCTGGAACCAATGTGTAAAATGAGTTGCTCCGTTTTCAACAGCCCATTCTTTCATGGTTGCAGCTACGCAGTTAGCAACCTCAAGCTCTAAGTGTGTTCCTTTTTCAATTGTCTTATGAACTGCCTTATAAATGTCTTTTGGAAGACGCTCTCTCATTACTTTGTCGTTGAATACAAGACTTCCAAATTCTTCTGTTAATTTGCTTGCTTCTATCATCCTTTTCTCCTCCGTTAAAATTGATTTATGAGATTATGACTAGTTGCTTACTGGCCGGATGCGCCATAATTTGAAAGAACTCTGGCTGAAGGATCTGTAACGTTGCAGCCTTCCCAGTTTTTATTTGGCATCCAGAAATCTATAACCATATCCGACTGTCCCGGATAGTATTTTTCAAATATCTCTCTATAAAGAAGTGATTCCTTTGTGAAGGGCTTCGCGTGAATGTATTTTTTCCTGAGGCCCTCATATTCCGCGTAAGTGTACTTTTCATCTGCATATTCCATGAGGTCATCTCTAAGGGAATGACCCACAGCATC
This sequence comes from Butyrivibrio sp. Su6, assembly GCF_900108105.1. Taxonomy (GTDB): domain Bacteria; phylum Bacillota; class Clostridia; order Lachnospirales; family Lachnospiraceae; genus Butyrivibrio. The sequence goes on from NZ_FNUR01000011.1 coordinate 28,676, forward strand.
TGAGAAAGCTGCTTTTTCTCTCATAAGGATTGAATGGGGTATCACTTCATCCTTTTCAAAGGCCTTTCGCAAAAGAAATTTCCCAATTCCGTAAGTGTTTAATTTCTTTTCAGGGTCAATGCTCATAACATAATCCACAAAATCCAAATCTCCGAAAGGAACTCTTGCTTCGAGTGAATTTACGCTTATGCATCTGTCTGCCCTTAAGACGTCATACATGTGGATTTCTCTGATTCTTTTGGCTGCTTCTTCCTGAAAAGCTTCTGCACTTGGCGCAAAGTCTGTGTACTTGTAGCCAAAGAGCTCATCCGATATCTCACCGGTAAGAACCACTTTGATGTCTGTGTTTTCATGGATCCACTTGCACAGAAGATACATTCCGATTGAAGCTCTTATGGTAGTGATGTCGTAGGTTCCAAGGGCATGTATAACAGGTTCTATGGCTTTAATGACATCTTCTTTTGTGATGATCACTTCATGGTGGTTGCTGTGAATGTAATCAGCTACTTCTCTTGCATATTTAAGGTCAATGGCGTCTATGTCCATGCCGATCGCAAATGTCTCAAGTGGCTTATCTGAAAGGCTCGCCGCCACACCGCAAACAAGTGATGAATCAAGCCCTCCGGATAAAAGAAATCCCACGGGCGCATCAGCGTCCAGGCGCTTTTTTATTCCATTAAGGAGTTTGTCGTGGATCTTCTCGGTTACGACTTCGAGACTGTCTGTTGATATTTCTTTTACCTTAGTCAAATCCCTATAGCAGACAAACTCTCCATCTTCATAGTAATGCCCCGGTGGGAAAGGCATTATTCTATCTGTGACTCCCACCAGGTTTTTAGGTTCTGATGCAAAAATGATGTATCCTTCGCTGTCATAGCCGTAGTAAAGCGGTCTGATCCCGATTGGATCTCTGGCTGCTATGAATTTCTTTTTCTCCCCATCATAGATAACGCATGCGAACTCAGCATCGAGGATACTGAACATTTTTGTACCAAGTTTTTCATACAAAGGAAGCAGTATCTCGCAATCGCTTTCACTTTTAAAGTTATAGCCGAGAGATGTCAGGTACTTTTTTAAAACTTTGAAGCCGTATAGCTCTCCATTACAGATAACGGTATTTTTTCCATTATTGAATGGCTGCATACCTTCCTCTGAAAGGCCCATGATTGAAAGGCGATTAAAGCCCATCCATCCGCCTTTTACCTTTTGGATCCTTGTCATGTCAGGTCCACGAGATGCTGTTTTTTCCAGCATTTCTTCAAAGAAATCTTCACTTACCGATTCTCTTGCGTATGTAAGAATTGCGCACATACTGTTTCCTCCTGGGTGGTTTAAATTATTCTACATCAGCCAAAGCAGCGGCACCTTCTTCTCCGGTGCGGATCTTAACTACATTGTCGAGGCTGTAAACGAAGATCTTGCCATCTCCAATGTGGCCTGTATAAAGAGTTTTCTTAGCTGCTTCTATAACGTCTTCAACCGGAATCTTGCTCACAACAACTTCCAGCTTAATTTTAGGAAGGAGTGTGGCATCCATTTCGACGCCACGATACATGTCGCCGGAACCCTTCTGGACGCCACAACCCATGACTTGAGTAACAGTCATTCCGGTTACGCCAAGGTCGTTCATAGCGCGTCTTAGCTTGTCGTAACGGGATAACTTTGCGATAATAACAACTTTGTGAATTCCTGATTCTGTATGTACAGGTGCTGTAACGACAGGAACTGAAGCTTTCTTCTGGAACTCTGAAGCCGCTTCGTAGTCGCTTACACCAAGATCTGTGTTTTCATTTACTGCCATGTTCAATGTGTTTGAAACATCCATGATTGCAAATCCTGAATATGCTGATGCAAGTCCATGCTCTGTAGAATCAAGTCCAAGGATCTCCTCTTCTTCTGAAACACGAAGCCCAAGAACTGCTTTGATAGCAAGAAATGTGATGCTGATAGCTACTGCTGTCCAGGCTGCTGTAGCAAACATTCCAACAAACTGGATTCCCAGGAGTTTAAATCCGCCGCCATAGAAAAGGCCGACCATTTCGTTTCCTGCGGCATCAGCTATTGAATAGCCGGGTGCTGAATTTGTAGCAAAAAGACCTACTGCAAGTGTTCCCCAGATACCGTTGAGGCAATGTACTGCAACAGCTCCTACAGGATCATCAATGTGGAGCTTGTAATCAAGGAACCATACACCGAAGCAAACAAGAAGTCCTGCTACGATACCAATCACGATTGCACCAAAAGCATCTGTTACATCACATGGAGCTGTAATAGCTACAAGTCCTGCAAGTGAAGCATTGAGACACATTGAAACATCAGGCTTACCATATTTGAGCCATGTGAAGATCATACATGTAACTGTAGCAAGTGCAGGAGCAATTGTTGTTGTAACAAATACGCTGCCGAGCTGATCAACTGATGTACAAGCTGCTCCGTTAAATCCGTACCAGCCAAGCCAGAGAATGAATACACCAAGGGCTGCTGCTACAAGATTGTGACCAGGGAAAGCATTTACCTTTGTAACTTTTCCTGATTTATCTCTTTCGAACTTACCAATACGAGGTCCAAGGAAGGCTGCTCCGATAAGAGCTGAAATACCACCAACCATGTGAATGCAGTTAGAGCCTGCAAAATCGTGGAAGCCCATCTGTGCAAGGAAACCGCCGCCCCATGTCCAATGTGCTTCAATTGGATAAATGATTGCTGAGATAACTGCCGAGTACACACAATAAGAAATAAATTTTGTTCTCTCAGCCATTGATCCTGAAACGATTGTTGCTGTTGTAGCACAGAAAACAAGGTTAAATACGAAGTTTGACCAATCAAAACCTGCATAGTTAGTAAAAATATCAAATCCCGGCTTTCCGATTATTCCGGCTAAATCCTCCCCAAGAAATAATCCGAAACCGATAAGAATAAATACTACTGTTCCAATACAGAAATCCATAAGGTTTTTCATTATGATATTTCCTGTATTTTTGGCTCTTGTAAAACCAGCCTCACACATTGCAAATCCGGCTTGCATCCAGAAAACCAATGCTGCACCTATAAGAAACCAAACACCAAAAACACTGCTGTCTATTGCGCTTAAGATTTCCTCGCTCATACTTTTTCTCCTCTCTCCCGGGAAAAACATAAAATTCAAACCCTCACAGATCTCCCGGTAAAAAAGCGATGCAACGGCATACTACGTTTTTGTAGTATGATGCCCCATTGCATCGCTTAGTCTTAATCTTTATGCTGTTTTATTTTTTAACTTTTATGGAATACATGTATACACATTAGTGTGTAGTCCGCGGATCATGCACCCATATATGCAAAAAGCGCCTTAGAGAGTACTCTCTAAGACGCCTTTGTCTTTATGAATATGAAGTTTACTCCTGTATAAAAAACATGTCAAGAGATTTTGTATACAATTTTTTATCTCTTTTTATCCAGAACGAGTTCTGGATTGGCCACCTTTTTGTCCGTTTACCTACATTTATTCTATTATTTTCCAATAGAACCTTCTTGTAGCTTTTGTTCTGCTACTATTCTATTCCTTGTAATATAGGCAGTGTATTTTAGATGTCCGGTTCTGCCTATATTTTACTTTTAATAAATATAGGCATTGAATTTAAGCCATATCTTTCTGCCTCCCTAACGCTCTTTTACAATATAGGCAGAACAACTGCTGTAAAATTAACTGCCTCTATTCCCTATCCCTTTGATATAGGCAGAATACCACCCAATAAATCAACTGCCACCATTCGCAAATTCCTTGATATAGGCAGAATTTCGTTCATTCCATTTATGCATAATCCTGCGTTATCCTGAAGCATAACCATTATGCATTCAAAATACGTTTTCCAAATTCTTTTGCCGCCTCAAGCTTCCCATCTATATTAAGCATGTGCGCAAAAAAATAATCTTCACAAACAGGTATTCCTTTCGCCTTAAGCATTCTCTTAAGCGCAAGTACTGTTCTTCTTGACCAGTTCGAAGTTGTAAAAAGAACTACCTTTGAAACCATCTTAGCGTCAAGCTCTTCCGCATATTCTTTCAGCTCGGGAGCCATGATATTTGCATATGGAGCCCCACCAAGAAAGAGAATATCAACCTTTTCTTTGAGCTTTGGCTCATCAGCTATACTTGTAGCCTTTACGCCAATCCCATCAGCGATTGCCTCAGCAATTCTCCTTGTATTCCCAAATTTAGTCTTTGAACAGTATCTGACTGCAATATTCATAACAAAAAACCTCTTTGAAATCTTTTATTTTATGCAATAAGATTGCATCATGCATATAATCAATTTCAAGAGGTTTTTTTTCGTTATATATTTGAATACTTATATATCTTTTTACTGCTGGAACAGCCATTCCATAACTGCTATGCAATTATATGCGTAATCAAATGAAGCCATATGGTATGAAGCTCCACCGCCGGCGCCTCCACCATTTCCGCCCATCATTCCTTCAGGCTTCTCTCCGGTCATTTCCATTGTAGGCTTGTCTTCATTTATATCTGAGGAAGCGTCTGTTGCAGAATTGGTAGTTGAAATATTGCCTTCTTCAGAAGGACTCATTTGTCCACCGCCCATAGGTGAATTGCCAGTTCCTGCGTCAATTGTTCCTGTTTTCCATGATATGAAATACGCTCCTGTGGCTTCTCCACTGAATAATTCTGCTGCAGCCGATGAAAGTTCATCTGCTGACCAAGTACCGTCCCACTGTGCATATGTGTATGTAACTCCATCCGCATCATATCTGGCCATTAGATCCTGCGCTCCGCTCCATGCACTTGTATCATCTTCTGCTGCAAAATAAACAAAGGTCTGTCCTTCCAGATTTGAAAGAAGTTCTGTATCCCACTGTCCATCAACAAACATGCAGCCTGCATACAGATCCGGGTATTCCGAAGCAAGAATAAGTGTTGTCATGCAGCCCATGGACTGGCCTGTTCCATATATCTTTTCTGTATCTACCGCATATTCTTCGGACATGTATTCGATAAATCTCTTCGTTAACTCAACATATTCTGTTGTAGTATATCCATCATGGTCATCAAGTATTGTTTCCGGATATGTTGGTACAGCTACGATTGTTGGGTATACTGACTGCCACTCTGACGATGCCCACACAATACCGCCCAAGCCCTGAGTAAGTGAGTACTCTGCATCAGTTCCAGCAGTTGTTGAATCACCAATGGTCCATCTCCATCTTTACATGAGGAATTCCATCTTCCATAAACGGCTCTGATACTACTTCAAATCCCTCTTTTTCGTAATAACCAATAGCATATTCCTGGGCCTCAAGATAAATCTTCTTAGCCTTAAACTGCTCCGTTGCGACCCTGACACCCTCATGAAGCATCTGGCCGCCTATTCCTTTGCCGTGCTCTAGTGTTACCACTCTGCCAATCTGAGCCACTCCTGCTGACTCGTCATGATCTTTCCAAAATACTCTGAGACACCCTGCAACTCTGCCGGAATCATTCCAGCAAAATACATGAATTGCATCCTGGTCCTTATCATCAAGATCCTGATATATACATTCCTGCTCTGTGACAAAAATCTCAAATCTTGTTTTTAAAATCTCGTATAGCTCCGTGGTACTGAGCTCGTTAAAATGCTTAACTATAAAATTCATTTATCCAATCCACTTGTTTCTATCATTTTTATCTTAAAAGAATTATTGCATGAATGAAGTGTTTTCATCATGCCTGTTTAAGTTGGCTTCTTTTTCAAAAAATGCTTTCTTCAACTGTTGATACTCCTCATCCGTACAAACCTCCTTACACTTTGGTTCAAAAGACTTTGTAACTTCAAAGCATTCTCGCATATTATCGCAAGGATATTCCTTGCACTCCGCGCAAGTGCTGATTCCTCTATCCTCACAGCATTTCACAACATGATATCTACACCAATTCTCGGGTTTGCAGCCTGTACATGATATCTCTTCATTAGACACAACCCGGTCACGATATCCTATCTTAAGCCATACCTCTGCTGTATGATGAAGTTCCTCCGCTGTTTTTTCGTAAGGATGTGCCACATAACGTGGACATGCTGCACAGTCGTTTCCACAAGCCGCAATTATCTTACTCATATTTTCACTCCCCCAGATACTGCGCTAAGTGGTCTCTTGGGGACGGGGTTAGCGGTCCATTTTCGTATATACTACCCTTTGGAAAATGAACCATTAACCCCGTCCCAAATGGACCATTAAAGGTTATAAATCTTCGAATACTTCTCTTTGAAGTGTTTGATGAGTGGCTTTGCAGAGAGTTCCTGTCCGCACACAGCGTTGAGAACTTCACTGGATATTCTGGTTGCGCCATACTGGTGGATCTTCTCATTGAGCCACTTTGTGATCTTCTTTATTTCTCCGGAAGCAAGGATGTCATCAATACTTCCAAGGTCTTTCTCGATTGCTTCAAGGAACATTCCATCATAGATGCTGCCAAGAAGATATGATGGGAAATATCCAAAGCTTCCGTCCGACCAGTGCATGTCCTGTAAAACGCCCTGAGCATCAGTTTCAGGTACTACGTGAAGAAGCTCATCCATCTTTTCATTCCACATCTTTGGAAGGTCTTTTACATCCGCACCATCAATGAAAATAGCTCGCTCCATCTCGTATCTGAGAATAATGTGGAGACAGTATGTAAGCTCGTCAGCTTCAGTTCTGACAAGGCTGTTTTCAATGTGGTTAATTTCCTTATAGAATTCCTCTAATGTTACAGACTTTAACTCCGGGACAATTTCGCATACCTTTGGCCAGATTGGTTTCCAGAAATTGATGTTTCTTCCAAGGATATTTTCATAGAACCTTGACTGGCTCTCATGAAGTCCCATGTAGCTGATGGAAGCGCCTTCAGTTCCTTCATACTTGTGGTCAACATTCTGCTCAAAGATGGCATGTCCACCTTCATGAATAGCTGAGAAAATTGCAGAAATAACCTCATTCTCGTAGTAATGGTTTGTGATCCTGACATCATCAATAGACATGTTTGTGGTAAACGGGTGCTCGGTCTCAGCCTGGGCAAATCTTTCCATGTCAATTCCCATGTACTCCACAAGGAACTTGCAAAGCTCAGCCTGCTCGTGAGCAGGTACTTTCATAGTAAACTTGCTGTGATCCGGCTGTGGGCAGGCAAGAATCTTATCCAAAAGAGGGATCAGCTCTTCTTTAAGTTCCTCGAAAACTGCATCAATCTTATCCTGTGTCATGCCTCTTTCATAATCATCGATAAGAGCATCATAGGTCTGCATATCAGGAGAAACATATTTCTTATATTCTTTAACTGCTTTAATAGTTTTCTCAAGCGGTGCTTCGTATGCTTTCCAGTCATTGTTCTGTTTAGCCTTAGGCCACGCAATTGAAGAAGCTGTAATGGTTTTTACATACTCTTCGTAGAAATCCTGAGGAACGCGTCTCATCTTATCGAGCTGCTCCTTAGTTCTGGTAACGTCAAACTTCATTACATCGTCAAGTTTATCGAATTCTTCTTTTTCAGAAAGTTTGCACACAAGACCATAGAACTCATCGTCTGTTGCTTTCTTAAAATGCTCAGTTGAAAAGAATGAAATGGCATCTGATAATTTCTCTTTTCCACCATCAGGACATGTGGTCTCAAGATCCCAATGCATAAGGGACATTGCATGTCCAAGGTAGTTAAGTTCTTTCTGTTTTGCTTTGTATTTCTCAAGTAATGTCATGTAATATGTCTCCTATTATGAATAATATTTTTCTTTTTCAATATTCAATTTATAGCTTCAAAACACTTACTCCATATCCGGGAAGGGTTATCATTCCTGAAGCATCTTCACCTTTGAATACATCAAGCGCTTTTCCTTTAATTATGAAGTTCTTGGCATCCTTTGAATAGTTAAGTATAAATGCGAATTGATCATCTCCATCCCCTCTTACCGCAAGCTCCAACTCTTCCGGTAGTTCAAGGTATTCTCCATATGGGTTCTTAACTCCAAGTTTGTCAAAAAAGACTTCAACTGACTCTTCGTTAAAGGCACTGCCATAGTAATATACTTCACCATTACCGAATTTATTAGCTGTAAGTGCGCCAAAGCCCTTATAATAGTCATCCTCATAAGTTGCCAGAACTTTGCAGTTTTGTCCACAATCCGCCTCTGATCCGGACCGGTTATCCACAGTGAGCTGATCAGCAAATACACTTGCTGTGAATAATGTATCATCCCACTTAATGTGGACATCACCTGTATCAGGTGCAATGTAGGTATACTCTGGAATGTCACAGCCTGTAAGCGGTTTGAGCTTTCCAGGAAGTTTCTCCATTGTGCACTTTCCGGTTATTTCCTTATAGCCACTTCTGCAGCCAATTACGAGCTTTCCACCATTCTCAACATACTTTGTAAGAGCCGGCAAAAATCTGTCATCTACAATTGTCATATGTGGATAGATCAAAAGATCATATTGGGAAAGGGTTTCAAATAGCAGCTCTGTATCCACTTGTCCACTGGCATCATCTCTTCTGAGATAGCCACTAAGATACACGAAATCAATTGGTGTATGGGTTTTCTGAGAGGCATTTACGATTGCCTTCTGGCTTTGCTCCTCAACACTTTTATGCCATACATCATACTCAGCATCCCAGACATTATCGCAGTCCTTAAGAACAGCAACTTTTGCAGCATACCTGCATCCTGCAACAGCTGATAATTTCTGCACTTTAGTATTAATATCAGAAATCTCTTTTAACCTTCTGTTGTCTCTTCCGGAATAATCAAGGATTCCGTGCCAGTACATCTCCGTTCCGAAAGTCGCAGTTCTCCACCTGAAATAGCTGATAAAATCTGCGCCATGAGCAATTGACTGCATTGTCCACAAAGTGACCTGGCCAGGTCTTGGAGTAGGCGCTCCCATCCCGGAATTCCAGCCGTTGGCGCCGGATTGCTGCTCCATAATGCCAAATATAGGTGATATTGACCTTGTCTCTGTAAGATGCCTGCTCCACTTTCTGTCTCTAAGCGCGTCTTCTGAAGGATCATATCCATCAAGAGTATAAGCAAAGTTTGGATATGAATCATAGGTTATAAAATCGAGACTCTCGTCTCTCATCCTCTGATAATCCACATGTCCAAATATGCCGTTAGTTGTAATGAAGTCATCTTCTTTTTTGTATTTGCGAATTATATCAGCCTGTATCTTAGCCCAGCTGCAGGCACTATCAGATACAAATCTGTAGTAATCCAAGGTCTGATGAGGGTTCACAACTCCCTGAATAGTAGTTCTCGGAATGTGAACCTCGTTCCAGTCAGTATAAGTCTGGTTCCAGAAAACTGCTCCCCATGCATCATTTAATGCATCAAGGCTCTTATACTTATTCTGCAAAAATCTGTTAAAAGCTTTATCATCACTTTCTGAGTAAAACTCAGCTATTTCACAGTTTATCTCATTATCGATCTGCCAGCCTATTACGCTTTTTCTTTTACCATAGTGTTCTGCAAATTTCTCAACAATTCTTGATGACAGTTTGCGATAATTCTCAGAATTGTAATTATAATGACGACGCATTCCATGCCTGAAAAGAACTCCATCTTTCCTTGCATTTAATACATCAGGATATTTCTCAGATAGCCACGCCGGAGGCGTAGCTGTAGGTGTTCCCATGATCACCTGCATCCCAATTTCATCCGTCAGATCAAGGAACTCATCAAAAAAATCAAAGTTAAAATTGCCTTCAGTAAGTTCTACTTTACTCCAGGCAAACTCTGCTATTCTGACTGTCTTTATACCCACAGACAGCATCCTTTCAAGGTCATCTCGCCACAAGGACTTATCCCAGTGTTCAGGATAATAACAGGTTCCGAGCGTTATACTTTCCCCATTCAGTATCTTTCTCATTATGTCGTTTTCCCCTTTTTCCCATTTATATATGAATTACCTTTTCCTTAAGCAAACACCTTAGTGCGCCATCTTCCCTTCATATATCTGATAACGCAGCCAAGTCCTGTGATTGCCCAGGTAAGACCGTTAGTGTACCAGCATCCCCAAAGTCCCACGCCGGGAATAGCCATAAGTATAGTTGCAAAACCGATTCTTCCAACGACTTCTATAAGACCATTTATCAGCGCAAATGCTGCATCACCAACGCCATTAAGCATTCCTCTGAACACATAGATAAGACCAAGTGTAAAGTAGAATAAACTTGTTATTCTAAGACCTCTTGCCCCGATCCTTATGGCCTCTGCGTTTGGCGTAAAGAATCTGATTATGTTCTCACCAAATGCAAACATAACAAAGATCATAAGAGCGCTAAATGCTGCAACAAGGAAAACGCTCTTGATACATCCACTCTTTACTCGGTCAAGCTTTTTAGCTCCTGCATTCTGGCCGGCAAAAGTTGAAACTGCTGTTCCAAGAGAGCCAAATGGCTGCTGAACAAGCTGTTCAATACGTCCTGTAGCAGTATAAGCTGCCATTACGTTACTTCCGAAGCTGTTAACAACTCTCTGAAGAGCCACACATGAAAAAGCAATAAGCGCATTCTGGAGCGCCAGCGGAATACCAAGTCTTATGGCTTTATCAATGATATCTGTGTTGACTATTTTATGTTTAGGCTCAAGCTGCAGATATGGATTCTTTTTTACTCCAACTGCTATAGAGCCGATCATTGCGATTGTCTGGGAAAAAACTGTTGCTATAGCCGCACCTGCAACTCCCATGTGAAGGCCAACTACGGTCACAAGGTCAAGAACAATATTTACGATACATGCTACAACCAGGAAAATAAGCGGAGTCTTACTATCTCCAAGAGCTCTCAGGATTGATGAGATCATGTTGTAAGCCGCAACAAGAAATGTTGCTCCGCAAACTATTCTCATATAAAGTAGCGCGTCGCCCATACACTCATCGGGAGTGTCCATAAGGGTTAAAATAGGTCTCGCAAACACTACGCTTACAACACTCATAAGAATCCCCGCTGCAAGTGTGATATAAATAGAGTTTCCTACAATCTTTTTTACATAATCGTCTTTTCCGGCGCCAAAGTTCTGGGAGATCATGATGCCTACACCGGCGCCCATACCCATGCAAAGTGAAAAGAACAAGAAGTTCACACTTCCAACCGCTCCAATAGAAGCAAGGCCATATTCGCCACCGAACTGACCTACTATTATAGTATCTGCAAGATTGTAAAACTGCTGGAACAGATTACCTAAAAGCATAGGAATAGTAAACTTAATAAGAAGCGCTATTTCATTGCCTTTTGTCATATCGGTAACATATCGTTTTTCCATAAAAACTCCTCAATACACCTCAATACAAATTTGATTGTTACGCCTTAATTGCCCATCTCATCTTGGTAGACTTACTGCGAGGATTCAGCCTGCACTCTTCAGCAGAAGGCCTTGTCACATCCTCTGATATATCGCTGTAAACTCCATTCTTTTTCAGTTCTTTAAAGGACTTTTTTACAAGTCTGTCTTCACCTGAGTGGAAAGTCAAAATCGCAACTCTTCCACCTGGATTCAGTATTCCGGGGAGCTTTTCCAAAAATGAATAAAGAACTTCAAATTCACTGTTTACATCTATTCGAAGCGCCTGAAAAACTCTGGCACAGCTCTTTTTAATAGCCAGCTCTTTCTCTTCTTTTGGAACTTTCCAAAGGGCACCCTCAGTTGCTTCTCTGAGGGCAGTTGTGGTGTCCATTGGATTCCCCTTTTTCATCAGGTTAAAAACTTTGTCGGCAATTTCTTCAGCATAGGGCTCATCTGAGTTCTCAATGAGCATTCCGACAAACTCATCCCTTGTAATGTTATGGAGCCTTTCTGCTGCCGATTCTCCATGCTCAGGGTCAAGCCTTAGATCAAGAGGTCCGTCAACCTTATAGGAAAAGCCTCTCTTGGGATCATCGATCTGCATTGAAGAAACTCCAAGGTCTGCCAGAACAAAGTCAAACTTACCGGCTTCCTCTGCCACTTTATCTATGTTGGCAAAGTTAATGAGTCTGAATTTAAAATTGTCTTCTCCAAAGCCGGCGCTTCTTAGCCTTTCCACAGTCTTTTGTGACTCTATGGGATCGACGTCAAGTCCGTAGACACAGCCGTTTCCTTTAAGCTGCTCCAGCATTTTCCTGGTATGTCCGCCATATCCAAGTGTGCAGTCAAGCCCCTTTTCACCTGGCTGTATCTTAAGCACATCAAGAATTTCTTTTACCATGATAGAAATATGCATACCTGCAGGTGTAGAACCTTTTGAGATAACCTTCGCCACTGTATCTGCATACTTCTCAGGATTCTGCTCTTTATATTTTTCTTCAAACTTTCTGGGATATTTCCCGGAATAGTGCACTCTGCGCTTATGCTGTTTTTCTTCCATTTATCCTCCAAAATTGGTAATGCTATGGAATAATTGTAATATTATCCAAACATAAAAGGAAGTCCGGTTTTATTCAGACTTCCCTTTTTTTCTGTACTATATTTTTATGATTTACATATTTATCTCATCAATAAATCTATATCCCTTTGGTAAATAAAAACCTGTCTCCATCTCCGCAGGCATTGGGTGAGACAGCTCCTCATCATTCCTATAATCCAGCGCAGTTTTATTCCTGAGGAATCCCTCGTGGTTATAAAAGCCTACAGCTCCGGGATGAGTATGTAAAAATGGATTAAGGCCATCCCTTTGGATATCCTCCCCAAGATTCTTAACTATCTCCCATCCGATTCCAAGTCCCTGATAGTCAGGGTCCACGGCAACATTCTGTATATAGGCTTCCTCAACGCCATCGGTTATAGCTCTTGCCACCCCGATCAATTTTTTCCCGTCATAGGCAAATGATACATAGTCGCTTAGGTCAAAAAGATATTTTGTTTTATCCACTTTTTCTTTAGTGATCTCAACTGTCTCATTTCTCTTTTTTCCGAAGGCACCTGACAATACCTCAGTAGCTCTTTCATAGTCTATTCCCGATCTATCTGAAGTATAGACCAGATCAAGGTCTTTCTTTTTGCTTTCTTTATCAGGCTTTGTATGGGACTTTTTTTCGACATATTCATTTTCAAATTTGAAGCCAAGAGGTAAAAAATATCCATCCGGGTATTCATTCTCCTTCCCCTCAAAGCCAACATAGGTATAGGCTGTCTTGGTCCTTTGAAAGCCATTTTCTTCATAAAAAGCAATACTTCCAATCCTTGCATTTACAAATATATGCTGACCTTTAAGCTGAGTAACAAGCCGCTTTATAAGTTCTTTCGCTACTTCATCTGAATAACCATTTTTCACAGCGTGGTTGTAGATTACTGCCCAGTCGCCGTCGGATATTGCTCTTACTGCTCCTACAAGCTTATCTTCATCATAGGCAAAAACAAATTTCTGGCTTTTTTCAAAGGCCTTTTTTGTATGTTCAACATCCCTATTATTTTCTTTATTCACTTCTGAAAGTAGTTGATTTAGTTCATCAAAATCAACACTTTCCAGTTTTTCAACATATTTTAGTGACATTTTGTCCCCCAAAAGCTTTTATTATTCTTAGAAGTTTCCTTCATCCATCGAATTGATCAAAGATTGTGCATTAAAGCAGGCCACATAATGACCTCCGCCAAAATCATGGAGAGGCGGTACGCCTTCTTTTTTGTCGGATGTAGCATACGGGCAACGGCTTGCAAATTTACATCCTGTAGGAATGTCCACAGGGCTTGGAATATCTCCTTCAAGAAGTGATCTTTTCCTTGAGTTTTCCACTAGAGGGTCCGCCACCGGAATTGCTGAAAGTAATCCCTTTGTATATGGATGAATTGGATTCAGATACAGCTCCTCGGCATTGGCAACTTCTACCAGCGACCCAAGATACATAACGCCTACTCTGTCAGATATGTACCTTACAACTGAAAGGTCATGTGCTATGAACAAAAGAGTAAGTCCAAGTTTATCCTGCAGTTCCCTTAAAAGATTTATGATCTGAGCCTGAATGGAAACATCCAGTGCTGATACCGGTTCATCACAAACAATAAATTCAGGATTCACCGCCAGAGCTCTTGCTATGCCAACACGCTGTCTCTGTCCTCCGGAAAACTCATAGGGAAACCTTTGGGCATGCTCTTTGCTCAGACCAACAAGTTCAAGCAGCTCACACATCCTGTCAGTACGATCCTTGTCACTACCAATTTTGTGGATCTTCATCCCCTCTTTGATAATGTCCCCAATTGTCATTCTAGGGTTCAATGATGCGTATGGATCCTGAAAGATCATCTGAACTTTTGATGCATACTCTTTGGCTTCCCTTCTTCCAAGCTTTGCTATGTCCTTTCCGTCATAACGGATGCTTCCGCTTGTCGGCTCATATATCCTGACAAGAGTTCTTCCTAAAGTGCTCTTTCCGCAGCCGGACTCTCCAACAAGTCCAAATGTCTCACCTCTTTTTATCTGAAGAGAAATGCCATCTACCGCACGAAGTTTCTTTTTATTTTCAACATCAAAATATTTACTTAAATTTTCTATTTCAAAAAGTACATCATCTGACATAGGTTTCTTCCCTTTTCTTTGCACCTTTGAATGCAAGTGAGATTCGTGGATACGGACATTCAGGATCAAGCAAATGACACCGGCATAAATGTGTTTCGGATAATTTTGTTTCCTCCGGCATCTGCTGATGGCAGATTTTCATTGCATATTTGCAGCGATCAGCGAATGGGCATCCAACAGGTGGATTTACAAGATCAGGTGGTGTCCCTTCTATAGACTCAAGCTTTTTGTCTTTTCTCTGTTTCTCATTTGGAACTGAATCCAGAAGCCCCTGCGTATATGGATGCTCTCTTCTGTAAAAAATATCTGCAGCTGTTCCTGCCTCAACTATCACTCCGCCGTACATTACAACAACTGTCTTTGCCAGATTTGCCACAACGCCCATGTCGTGAGTGATCACTATTATTGACGTGCCCTTTTCTTTTTGCATTTCCTTCATAAGTTCAAGAATCTGCAACTGTACTGTGACATCCAGGGCTGTTGTAGGTTCATCCGCAATAAGAATCCTGGGTGCACATGCCATTGCCATTGCAATCATAACCCTCTGTCGCTGTCCACCTGACAGTTCATGAGGATACTGATCTACTCTCTGATCAGCATTGGGGATACGGACCATTTTTAAAAGTTCTATAGCCCTTTCCCTGGCTTCTTTGTGGCCAATCTTTTTATTATCTTTTCCCTTTTCATGTCTCTTTAAGATCTCTATTATCTGGTTTCCGACTGTCATGGTAGGGTTAAGGCTTGTCATGGGATCCTGAAAGATCATACTGATCTCTTTTCCCCTGATTTCCTGCATCCTCTTCTCATCAAACTCAAGGATGTCCTGCCCATCAAGTTCAATATGTCCGCCCTTGTACTCTGTGATATCAGGATCATGAAGCTTTAAAATGCTCTGTGCCGTAACTGATTTCCCAGATCCCGATTCGCCTACGATAGCAAGTGTGCCACCTTCTTCCAATGAAAGATTAACTCCTCTGACAGCCTGCACTTCGCCGGAATATGTATGAAATGACACCTTCAGGTCTTTTATCGCTAACATCCTGTCTCCCCCTATCTGCGCATCTTAGGATCTAAAGCATCCCTAAGGCCATCACCAAGCAGATTAAAAGCAAGCATCGCAAGTGCAAACAATACTGCAGGTGCAAAGAATAACCACAGCGATGCCGGAAACTGACTTGATCCTGCCTGAAGCATATTGCCCCAGCTTGCTTCCGGTACCGATATTCCAAGTCCCAGATAGCTAAGACCTGCCTCCGCTCCTATTGCCCCCGGAATGCTCATGGTGTAATTAACAATGATCGGTCCTATTGCATTAGGTAAAAGATGTGTCAAAAGAATCTCTTTTTTCCCTGCACCAAGGACTTTTGCTGCAAGAGCATATTCATTTTCCCTAAGAGACAAGATCTGCCCTCGTACAAGTCTTGCAAGACCGATCCATCCGGTTATTGTCAGAGAAAGAATAAGTGTCGGAATCCCTTTTTTCAATACAGTGAGCATCAGTATCATCACAAGCATCTGTGGAATACTCATAAGAATATCTATAATCCTCATCATGATATTATCTGCCTTACCACCAAGAAATCCTGCGATTCCACCATATAACATACCCACCACAAGATTTATGGTCTCAGCTATGAATCCGATCATTAGAGAAGTTCTGGTCCCACGTATCAGCCTTGTAAAAACATCTCTCCCAAGTTCGTCCGTCCCGAGGATATGCTCTTTGGATGGTGGTGTCAGGGTGTGAAGCAGATCAGTCTTTTCATAATCCGGAAAAGCAATTGGGCCTGCGATTGCCACCACTATCAGGAACAAAATAAAAACCAAAGAGACCATTGCCACCTTATTCTGTAAGAGAGTCCTGACAACTCCCTGTGAATACGAAATAGATTTTCTATATATTTTCTGGCTTGCCTCAAGATCTCTTGGGACAGGTGTAAAATCTTTTACCATTTCCATTTCTGCTTTTTCCTTTGTTATTTTGCAAGTCTTACTCTTGGATCAATTACGCTATAGAGCAGGTCCACCAGCAGCATACTAAATACAATAAAGATTGAATAAAATACCGTAAGGCCCATCGTCATGGTATAATCTCTGGCTGTTATGCTGTTTACCAGGTATTTTCCAAGTCCGGGAATTGCGAACTGGCTCTCAATAATATATGATCCTGTCACAACTCCTCCGATCATTCTTCCAAGTACGGTTATAACCGGCATCATTGCATTTCTGACTTCATGCTTCCAGATGATCTGCTGCCTTGATATTCCCTTTGCCTTGGCCGTCCTTATGTAATCCTGATTTATCACGTCAAGCATCGATGTTCTCATAAGCCTTGCAAGAGAGGCTACGGTCCCCATTCCCAGAACAAAGCTGGGAATGATGGTATACCGGAAGCTCTGCCATCTTGCAATTGGGAAAAGCTGATAATCTGTATGAAAAGTGGCCTTTACCCAACCAGATAATCCAAGTCCAAGAATTGTCTGAAGAATAGTACCTAGAACAAAGCTGGGAATTGAAATACCTATAATCGCTGTAATAGTTGAAATATGGTCTATGGGTTTATTCCTATGTAGTGCTGCCTCAATTCCCAAAAGGATACCTGCTATTGTTCCAAAGATAAGCGCCCTTATTCCAAGGTCTGCAGATACAGGAAATGCTGTAAGGATTATTTCAGTCACGCTCCTGTATCCGTTTGACATTGACACTCCAAAATCGCCATGAAGTATGTTCCAGACATAGGTCAGATACTGTTTATAAAGAGGCTTATCCATTCCGTATTTTTCCATCAGTACCGCCAGTGTCTCAGCCGACATACTGTCATTGTTTCCGGAAAAAGGTGTACCCGGAATGGCATGCATCAGGAAGAATGTCGCAGTCATGACAACAAATATCGTTGCAAAGGCGAGAATTATTCTTTTTATGATATATCTGCGCATGTGTGATCACCTCAAAGCTTCATGTCTATCAGTTAACAGTTGCATAGTAAAGATCAAGATAAGGAACTACTGCTCTTCTTAAAACTCCTCCTACACGGTTTGATACAGAATAGTAATGGCCTGTGTAATAAAGAGGTGTGATTGCTTCTTCCTCAAGAAGGACTTTCTCTGCTTCTCCAAGGAATTTCACTCTCTCTGTAAGATCTGTGCTGTAAGTTGCATCATGATATGCCTTATTGAAATCCTCATTTATGAACAATGCAGGATTAGCAGAGCTGTCTCTCTCATAACCTCCAAGGAAGTTTGTGGCATCATCCCAGTCAGCTCCCCAGCTTGCAAGGTAAAGATCATACTCAAAGGCGTTTCTTCTGGTTCTTACTGCACTACTGTCAGAAGTTTCAACTTCAACATTTATTCCAAGATTTTCTGAGAGAAGCTGCTGGATAGCTCCGGATACTGCAATAAACTCATCAGTGTTTGTTGTAAGGATTGTAATTGTGATATCTTTAGGATCACTTAGGCCAAGTTCATCAATTCCTTTTTGCAAAAGAGCTTTTGCATTGTCTACATCATAGCTGTAATCAAGTGTTGGACCAACAATTTCTCTGAAAGTTTTGCTACCATCACCGGCAAGACCAACCGGAATAAATCCATCTGCAGGAGAACCTACATGAAGCACTCCGTTTACAAGAGCATCTCTGTCAATCGCTGCTGAAATTGCCTGTCTAATATATTTATTTCCAAGATAGTCGTTTGTGAGATTGTAATAGAGGTACGCCGTTCTGCCATTGTTGTAAGTCTGAGCTGTATAGCCTGCTCCCTCAATTGCAGATAATCTCTGGTAAGAGAAGTCAACCACATCAAGCTCACCATTTAAGAACAGGTTAACCTGAGTTGCCTCATCTGGAATTACATAAACATTTACCTGATCGTACTGGATATTATCTGCATTCCAGTAATACTCATTCTTTTTAAACACCAGAAGATTGTCATGCTCCCAGGAATCAATATAAAATGGTCCGTTACTGATTGAGTACTCTGCCTCAGTTCCGATATTCTCTACCCCAACCTCATTTGAAAACTCTCTGTCATAACCAAAGTGCATAGGATGTGTAATAAGATATGGGAAGTAAGTAACAGGATATTCGAGATCAAATACCAGTGTCTTGTCATCAACTGCAGTAACTCCAAGGGTAGAAACATCTGCTTCGCCTGTATAAATAGCTCTTGCATTCTTTATCTCATACAGGAAATCTGCAAAACTAAGCTGTGCTGTGCCATCAAGCATTGCCCCAATCGCATATACCCAGTCATCTGCTGTAACGGGTTCACCATTACTCCAGCCGCTATCTCTGAGTTTAAATGTCCACTGTGTGTAATCATCATTGTGCTCATAGCTCTCGGCAAGGCCATCCCCAAGTTTGCCATCTGCATATCTTGTAAGGCCTTCTCGTAAGAGTCCGTTTGTGACCATGAGACTGTCACCGATAGCATCAAAAGTAAATGTAGGGTCTGATGAAATTGCTATGTTAATCGCCTTTACCCCATTCTCGGTACTCTGCGCTTGAGTAGATGCCGCATCAGAAGGTGCTGCTGAATCTGTGGAAACCGCATTGGCCGCAGGCGCTGACTCGTTGCCTGTCTCAGGACCTGACTCATATGTTCCGCATGCTGTCAGAGCGCTAAAACTCAGTGCTGCTGTTACAATCAAAGCAAATGTCTTATTAATTATTTTTTTCATAAGCTACTCCTCTTCTTTTCTGATCACTTTGTTAATCTGTAACTATTATTGATACTTAATCTATTTCCGACCTTCCCAGCCATGTTGTAAGCTCTGCCACCTTCACAAGTTCGTCCACACAGGTATATTCGTTTGTTGTGTGAACTTCATGCATAGCACTTGCAACCACAAGCCCTTCTATCCCGTGTCTGGCAAAATTGTTCTGATCACTTCCCCCATAGGTCTCTACAAGCTCACCATCAACTGACAAGGTCTTCAAACAGGCTTTTTTAAACCTGTTTACAGCAACGCTGTTTTGTGATGTTCTATAACTTTCTATCTGGATCGTGGCTTCTACCTCTGTCTGTCCTTTATATGCAGCTGCTGCATCCTCAAATGCTTTTCTTACAAGTTCTACCTGGTTCAAGGCTTCCTCATGAACAAGGCTTCTGACTTCTCCTGTTATCTCCACATATTCAGGGACACTGTTTCTCTGGGTTCCTCCCTTTATGGTCCCGATATTAAGTGTGGTATTATCTGACGCCCATCCATTTTTCAAACTGCTTATTGCCTGTGCTGCAATGGCAATTGCATGAATTCCGTCCTGTGGACAAAAGCCTGCATGTGCACTTTTGCCTTTGACCTTTATAAGCAGTGATATGATAGTCGGCGCTGCAAAAGCTGCTCTTCCAAGCGGGCCGCTAAGATCAAGTACAAAAGCCGTTTTTGACTTTACATTAGCGTAATCAAACACTCTGCTTCCCTGTCCATAGGGTTCTTCAGCTATAGGGAAAAGAACTTCTATCTCCGGGTGTGGAATATCGTCCTCCTTAAATACCCTAAGCATCTCCAGAATTGCCACAAGGCCACCGACGTCATCAGCTCCAAGAACTGTGTCTCCTTCAGAAGTTATCTTTCCATCATCATGGATAAGTGCTTTCTTACCGATCCCAGGTTTTACCGTGTCCATATGGGCTGAAAAAAGAATTGGTTCTCCAGCTCCTGTTGCCGGAATCCTTGCAAATATGTTCCCTGCGTTTTCAGGATTTTTATCTATGATCTTCTCACCCGCAAGTATTTCAAAAGCCTCATCTTCTCTGGCTTCTATTCCTAAGTGCCTTAGCTGTGAAAGGATATAGTCAGCAATTTTTCTCTCGTGATATGATTCAGAGTCAAAAGAGACTATTTTTGTAAATTCATCAACTACTCTTTTTTTGTTTACCGGCATTTTTCCTCCTTTCTCACCTTTTTAAAAATGAAACTCTGATATCTTTTCTTCCTTTATTGCAGGCAGCTCTGACTGTGCGCTTCTGGATGGACTGAAATACTCTATCAGATCATCTCTTAATTTTTCAGGTATTACCCTTGGTATCGGGAAAACAATTGAATTTGCCAGTCTGTCAACAATCCTTATAAGAAATCCCGCTTCTTTTTCCAGAATCTTTTCATCTATCAGGTCCATGTTGTCGTAGCGGGTATGCATATATCCTCCACCCCTTGGAGCTCCCTGGCCAAGGCTTATACTGGGAATGCCATGATCTGAAAAGACTGCTGAATCACTGCTCATTACATGCTGGCCAGGATTGGCAGGATATCCTGCTTCTTTCACAAGATGTTCAACCCATGTGACCGCTTTTTCTATTGCAGTGACAAACACTATCTCTTTTCCGAGAATGCTTCCTCCAACATCAACATTTACCATTCCCAGAATCTTTCCAAGCTCTTTCTCATGTCTTTTAACAAATGCTTTTGAGCCTTGAAGTCCTGTTTCTTCTGATCCAAACCAGACTGTATAAACAGTTCTTTTACCCGGATGATCCTTAAGGTGCTCAAGAAGTGATAGAATTTCTACCGTTCCGGCTCCGTTATCCCATGAGCCTTTTGAAAACGGAACGCTGTCGTAATGAGCTCCGGCCACCAGGATCTCCTCGGGATATTCAGTTCCCTGAACTTTTACCAGAAGATTTTGAGATTCTACTTTTTCTTCCTTCAGTGAAAGTGTTACTCTCACTTTTTGTGGATATGACTTAAGTAGTTCTACTGCATCTATCATTCTTATCGTGAATGCAGGGACAGCCCCTATATCCAGTAGATTATCTCTGAACCTTACGGTTTCTAGGTCGCTGTTCTCATAAGTGTCTCTGATGGTTCCACTTGTGGTTATGTATGAAACAATTCCTGCTTCCTTAAGCTTTCTATAGGTCTTAGGCGAAAGTCTGTCATGGATAAGAACAACTTTGCCTTTTATTCTGCCAAGGCTCACGTCATCAAATGAACTTAAGTAGTAAAGCTCTGCTGTGATTCCTTCCTCAGGAGTACTGCTGCTGTCTATTACTCCGGTAACCGAAAAAGATCTCTCCTCGCCATTTTCATATATAGCTGTAAGCGTAGCTTTCTTTGGAACCTTTCTGGTATATTCAAAGGTTTCCACTTCAGGATCGAATCCTATCTTCCTTATTTCTTTTTCAAGAAAAGAAGCTACCTCTTTCTCTTTATCTGTTCCGCTTGGTCTGGAAAAACTGATTGCTGAAAGACGTTCATATATTTTGAGTGACATTTTGTTTTCCCCCTTGCTTTTATTGATTGCTATTATGCCCTTTAGTGCACTGCATTGTAAAACACACGTATCTTATAGGTGGTTATAAGCTTTTTTTATCAGACAAAAAAACGGATACAGGCAAAATCCTGCATCCGCTCTTCCAATTTCATATTCTTTTATTCAAACTGACTTGCGTAAAGCTTGTAATATACACCTTTTCTTTCCATAAGGGATTCATGATTTCCCTGCTCAACTACATCCCCATGTTCCATAACAAGAATATTATCAGCATTTCTTATGGTAGAAAGCCTGTGGGCAATGATAAAACAGGTTTTTCCAACCATGAGGTTCCTCATGGCTGCCTGTACTTTCCTCTCTGTAGCTGTGTCAACATTACTTGTGGCCTCATCAAGTATAAGCATACTGGTGTCATATAACATAGCTCTTGCAATAGTGATCAGCTGCTTCTGGCCCTTACTGATGTTGCCTCCATCTTCCCCTATAACTGTATTATAGCCCTTGGGGAGTCTCATAATATAGTTGTGTATATGAGCAGCCTTTGCTGCTTCTGTAACTTCTTCAATGGTTGCATTCTCTTTTCCATAGGCTATATTGTCAAAAATAGTACCATTAAATACCCATGTATCCTGAAGGACCATTGAATAACTCTTCCTAAGGCTCTCCATTGTGTATAGCTTTGAATCTTTCTCGTCAACAAGGATACAGCCATTTTGAGGATCATAAAACCGCATGAGAAGATTGATCATTGTAGTTTTTCCGGCACCTGTGTGACCAACAATAGCTATTGTTTCTCCGGGATCTGCCTTCATGCTAAAGTCATTTATTATGGTCTTGTTCTTGAGATATCCGAACTTCACATCCCTTGCTTCCACAAATCCCTTTGCTTCATTTAAAGTAATGGCTCCCTCTTTGTCTTTTACTTCCTCAACTTCGTCGAGTAGCTGAAAAACACGCTCTGCCGCCGCAAGCGCACTGAAGATTTCATTTACTATGTTGGAAATCTCATTTATTGGTCCGCTAAACTTCCTGCTATAGAGGATAAAGCTTGATATCTGCCCAAGACCAACGATTCCGTTCATGTAAAGCAGGGCGCCTCCAAGGCCAATTGCAGAAAGCCCAATGTTGTTGATAAGGCCCACAGTTGGTCCCATTGTCATGCCCAGACCGTCAGCGTCACGGTACGCTTCGGCTGCATTTTTGTTTATTTCCTCAAACCTTTCACAGACATAATCCTCATGAGCATAAGAAAGTATTGTCTTTTGTCCGGTAAACATTTCCTCCGCAAAGCCGTTCATCTCGCCGTAGGCAAGGCTGCGCACCCTATATAGTGGTCTGGTCTTTTTGCTCATATACCTTGTAAAAAGAACTGACGCAGGTATTGTAAATGCCATACACAGCACAAGTGGCGCTGAAATAAAGCACATCATTGTAAAACTACCAACCACTGTCACAATACTGGTAAGGATCTGTACCACATCAGATGATAAGCTGGTGCACACGACATCAATGTCGTATGAGACACGGCTTATGATATCTCCTGCAAAATGCTTGTCAAAATAACTTACAGGAAGTTCCATGAGCTTATTAAAAACATCCTGCCTCATATTCCTTGCAACATATCTTCCAACGCGCATCATTCCAATATTCACACAAAAACTAAGGATATTACTCCCGACATATGCCAGTAGCATCAAAAGTCCATAGTGAATAACCCGCGTAAGGTCCACATCTCCTGCCCCTTTACTGGCTTCAGTTATTGCTTTTCCTGCAAAATCAGGTCCTAAAAGATTCCCTATGTTACTGGTAAAAGCACAGATGAGCAAAATAAGTACAATGAAGATATATCGAAACATATATCTGAGCAATCGTCTTAAAGTTTTTCTCGGATTTTTTGGTTTTTGTTTTTCTCTACCTCTGTCTCCAGGTCCCGGCATCGTAAGCTCCTTTATGTAGTCTGCATCTCATATGTTTCTCTATATGCGCTGCAGCTTTCCATAAGCTGCTTATGAGTTCCAAGCCCAATACATTTCCCGTTATCCATGACCATTATCTTGTCCATTCCCATAACGCTGCTGACTCTCTGCGCGATCAGTATCAATGTGCTCTCCTTATGATTTTCTTTAATTGCCTTTCTCATGGCAGAATCTGTTTTGTAGTCAAGTGCACTGGAACTGTCATCAAGTACCAATATCTGCGGTCTTCCTGCCAAAGCCCTTGCAACGAGAAGTCTTTGTTTTTGCCCACCTGACAGATTAGCTCCCTTAATATCAGCCTGATATTCAAGGCCCTTATCGAGAGCATTTATATATTCATCCGCCAAAGCATCCTTTATGGCCTTAGCTATCTCATCTTTTGAAATATTTCTTCCAAAATCTATATTGTTATAAAGCGAATCCTTAAAGATCATGTCATTCTGGAACACCGCACCAAATTTAGATCTAAGCTCATCTTTGTCAAAAGAGCTGATGCTTTTCCCATCAATTCTGATACTTCCTTCATCAGGATCATAGAACCTCATTAGCAGATTTATTATTGTAGTCTTACCACATCCGGTTGGCCCTATTATTCCAAGACTCTCCCCTTTTTTCAGTGAAAAGCTGATATTATCAAGAGCCTTTTCTCTTTTTCCACCTGCAAACCCATTATCTGTATTCAGCTCTTTTCCATAAGAAAAGCTCACATTTTCAAAACTAATGAAATCATCACCTTCTACAGGTTCTTCATCTGTCTTTATCCAGTCGTCATTACCCTTTAGTACGTCGTCAATTCTATCTGCGCTGGCACTTGCCTTTGACAGACTCATGAATATTCGGTTAAGTCCCATCACTCCCATGGTGATCATGTTGAAATAAGTTAAAAAAGCCAGAATAATTCCAGGCTGCATAAGGCCGTCATTAACTCTTTTTGCTCCGAATATAACAACAAACGTAAGTCCAACGTTAAGGCATAGCTGCATAAAAGGTCCCGGAATCGCCATTACAGTTCCCGCTCTTATATCACTTTTCGCCATTTCTTCATTGGCTCTGGAAAATCTTCTTTTCTCATAGTCCGCTTTACTTAAGGCTTTCACAACGCGAATTCCTGTTATGTTTTCTCTCATGATACGAACTACAGAATCAAGTCTTTGCTGAACTTTTGTGTATATAGGGATTCCCTTAAGAGAAACGATGAGCACAACCCCAATCAGAAAAGGGAGCATTACAATAAGAATCATGGCCAAATGGAAATCCATGAAAAGAGTCATGATAACTCCGCCAAGAAGCATCATAGGTGCTCTTACACAGAGACTTTGAAGCTGTTGAACTGCAGATTGAACATTATAGCTGTCAGAAGTCATTCTGCTGATAAGACTGGGAAGAGTAAATTCATCGAAGCTGTCGCCGGATAGATTTGCAGTCTTTTTAAAAAGATCGCCCCTTACATCATAGCTCACCTTGTGGGCATTATAGATTGCTTTCCTATTAGCCATCACATTAAACTGCCTGCAAAAAATAGAAGCAGCAAACATAATTAACCCCCATATAACCACCTGCACAAGATCTTTGGAGGGAACCACATAATCTATCATGTACTCAAGAATATATGGAAGTGAAAGCTCTGACATAGTTCCTATGAGCTTTATGAATATAGCCGCAAAAACAGCCACTTTATACTTTTTCATATACCTGAATATCAGCTTCATCTTACACCCCATACCATTATTATGCCTTCTTGAATATTTTATTCAAGAAGGCATTTTTATCAGGCGTTCTTTAATTTTCCTTTTATAGGATTTATCGTAGCATCAAATTCAGGTCTGTAGTTAGTTGGTTCTCTGTCATCCCATGATGGTGAATTCCAGATAGTCTCAGAAATCTCTGACTGGTAATCCTCAGGAGTTTCTCCCTCAGGGTGCTTTAAGAAAAGATTGTCCGGGTCCGCTGAAAGTTTTGCTCTCTCATGGTCTGTCTTCCAGATTTCCTCAAAAGGAATAAGCGGAACAATCCTTGACTCATATCCCTTAAAGAAGCCTCTGTCACCTCCTATGCCGCGACCTTCTCTGAAGAATGTGTACTTGGCAAATGTAGGAATTGAGTATAGCTCTCTTAAGTAACCCCAAATATTTTTATATTCCGTGATTCTCTTTTTCATCGGTCCAATTGATCTGAAATATCCTGTTTCCCATCTTACAAGAGATACATATGCTCTGATGTCAGAGTCAGTAATATAATCACCAAAGATAAAGCGGTTTGTCTCAAGTCTCTTATCGAGCTTTTCAAGTGAATCGAAGAAATCTTCATAGCCCTCGTTATAAGCCTCCCATGACACGCCAAAGGCCATGCGGTAATGACCATTGTTGATGTGTGGGAAAAGCCAGTCGTTAAACTCATCGATTTCTTTTCTATATTTCTTTGGATAAAGGTCAGGCGCATCTACAGGCTGGAACTTTCTAAACTGCACCTCAATGTAGTTAGACAGTCTGTGATAATCATTGTTTACAGCCTTTTTCTCCTTGATGTCTACAAAGGTTGGAGTCGTTGCTCTGCCCTTGTAATCAGGATTAGCATTTTTATAAAACTCTGAAAGGAAATGCACACCTGTTATAGGATCCTTATAGTCTTTCTGATCCGCAAATCCATGGCCGTAAACATTAGTCTGTCCGGAATGGCTTGTTGTCTGATCCCTGATCACATCCTGAAGGCCTAAAAGATCTCTTGCAATGACAGGTCTGTTTGACCAATTGCAGCCATGGGCCCAATAGATTGCGTATCTGCCATCTTCTGCCTTAAACTCACCCTCCTTATCTCCAAATGGGACAATAAAGGAATTAGGCTGTCTCACAAATACGCCTCTCTCATTGGTTTCATCACGCTGTTCATTGGGCCTTGGTGCAAGACCACCGGCCTGTCTTGCAAACTCTTCAGCAAGCTCATCAGTATATCCGTTAACGTCCTGCTTTACCGAATTTGAATAATTGACTGTGCAACTGTTACTCATTTTCACGCTCCTCCTTACTTGTACTGTCTCGTTTCTGTGTTGGTTAAATGCTAATACGGTATGAGGAGTCTGTAAAAGACACTAATCTTATAGGCAAATATAAATTTTTCTTATACCGGTGAAAATGTAGTTTGCCTGTCCTTTATTTCTCTTGTAACTAATTTAGTAATTTGCTATGGTTGAAACATCATCAAAAATAAGAAATGAGGATTCTATGTCTTCCAGTTTTATTTCTATCACAAACTTAAATACTCCTGATCTTCGCGTTTATCACGAGTACTCCGAGAATCAGTTATTTCACATAAATGAACCAGACTTTGGGATATTTATTGCAGAGAGTCCCAAAGTTATTGGCCGGGCACTTGATGCAGGCTATGAGTCAATATCTCTTTTGCTGGAAAAAGATCAGACGGAAAAAGAGGCAGAGGAAATCATAGCGAGGATCACTAATAGATTCGATATTCCGGTATACGTTGCTGAATCTGAAGTTTTGACGCAGATCACTGGTTTTCACCTTACAAGGGGCGTGCTCTGCGCTATGAGGAGAAAAGAGCTGCCATCTGTAGCTGATGTATGTCAAAAGGCCAGAAGAGTTGCAGTTCTTGAAAATGTAACTAACCCAACAAATCTCGGCGCCATTGTAAGAAGTGCTGCTGCCCTTGGTATGGACGCAGTTCTTTTCACCCATGGCTGCACTGATCCGCTGTACAGGCGTGCTGCCAGAGTCAGCATGGGAACTGTATTCCAGGTGCCCTGGACATTTCTCCCTGAGGGAAAAGAGTTTGAGAGTTTAAAAGAGCTTGGATTTAAGAGCGTCGCAATGGCACTTAGAAACGACACTAAGGATATTAGCGATGATGAACTTCGACGCACAGATAAACTCGCCATTTTCCTTGGTGCTGAAGGCGACGGGCTTTTACCAGAAACAATATGCGCCTGCGACTATTGCGTTAAGATTCCAATGGCACATGGTGTTGATTCTCTTAACGTTGCAGCCGCAAGCGCTGTAGCTTTTTGGGAATTATCAAAATGATCAGATATCAACTTTCAGTTCTGATATTCCGTCAGCATTAACTGAAACTGTAGATTCAGAGCCCTGTTCTTTCTTCCTGAAAACTGCCAGTAGTTTTCCGGCGAGCATGGCTCTTTTTTCTTCTTTATAGCAGGACAGATCAAGCATATTACCTGCGTCCATTCCAATGAACTCAACTGTGTCGTCGTATTTAACAGTTACTACAGGAGCCGCATTTGGAACAACATCTCCGTTTTCATCTGCAGCACTTATTTCCACAAACGTAAACTCTCCGACGTTCTTCACATCTGCTGCCAGTTTTGACATTTCTCCGGTAGTTTTGACCACACACTCTTTTACAAGCTTATCTCCTATATAGCCCTCTGCACGGAGCTCGCCCGCTTCATATGGCACATCCCAGGACAAGTGAAGGTCACCTGTAGTCGGATGGTATCTTCTCATCTCATCATCCCAGCTCTGTGTGGCTCCATACCTTGGACACGCAGCACCGGACTTTTCTGAAATAAGTCGCCCGTTCAGATAGAGCTTAACTCTCTCGCAGTTAGTGTAGCAAAGGACCTGCTTGAACTCTCCTTCGTCTCCTCTAAAGTTCCAATGAGGCAAAAGATGTAGTGTCACATCATCCTTATTCCATATGGATCTGAAATAGTAATAAGCATCTTTCTTAAATCCCGCAGTGTCAATTGCTCCAAAGTTAGCGCCACGCCTTGGCCAATGAGCTTCGCCGAGGTAATCTATTCCTGTCCAGATATAATCTCCAGCCACATAATCCCTGCTTGCAGTAAATCTCCAAAGAGCTTCATGGGTCAGAGTCGCTGTGATATAGTTTGTGTTATTTGGCCCGTCTAAGCAGTAATCTCCTCTGTCTCCGCATACAGAGGGATTCTCTGTTCCAATAAAAAGTCTGTCCGGGTGAGCAATCTTATCGTCTTCATAGAACCTTTCAGCTCTCTCACGCCACCTTCCTACATAGTTATATCCCACTACATCCAGAGCCTCAAGAAAGCTGTCTTTGGTAGCAATTGCAGGAAGGGATGCGATGTTATCGCAGGCACTTGTAACAAGCCTTTGTGAATCCTCTGAGTGCACTATGTCAGAGAGCATTTTTACTATCTGTGCCCCAGACGCATAACCCTGCTCCGGAATCTCATTTCCAATGCTCCAAAGAACAATACTTGGATGGTTATAGTCGCGCCTTATCATGGTTCTTAGCTCTTTTTCCGCATCCTGTGAAAAGAACTGACTAAAGCCGTAGGATGGTTTATCCGAATAATAGTTCTCATTTTTATTCTTGCCCAGGGTCCACTCATCACAGATTTCATCCATTACGATAAAGCCCATTTCATCGCAAAGATCAAGGAAGGCTGGCGCCGGAGGATTGTGTGAGCATCTGATTCCATTTACGCCCATATCCTTAAGTGATTTAAATCTTTCGCTCCAGACCTCTTTGTGGAAAGCTGCTCCAAATAATCCACTGTCATGGTGAAGGCATACTCCCTTTATCTTCACCTGCTCTCCATTTAACACAAAGCCCTTATCTTCGGTAAAAAGAGCTTTCCTTATTCCTATTTTTTCAATGCGTCTGTCAACTAATGTTTCGCCTTCATACGCTCTTGTCTCAAGGGTGTATAAATATGGGGCTTTATCAGACCACAGAATCGGGTCATTAACAAACATCATGCTTGCTGCTTCTGCGCTGCCTTTTGACTTTATCCAAAGGGATGCTCCTGTAGCAGCAATCTCTTTTCCACTCTTATCTTTTATTGTCCATCTGATAACTGAGTCTTTGTCTGTATCAGAATAATTGTCTATCCTAGTTCTTAAATCCAGTGTAGCTAAGGTTCCATCATCTGTTACTGTATTTGTATCCACTTTTACCCCAAACAGATTGACAGCGATATCTCCGTGTTTTCTTAAGTAAACATCTCTGTATATCCCGGATCCTGTATACCATCTGCTGTTTGGCTGCTTGCTGTTATTTACCTTAACAGCTATGACATTTTTTCCTGGAACTATTTTGTCTGTGATATCCACAGAAAAGGTTGTGTAACCGTAGTTGTTTCCACCAACCTTTTTGCCGTTAACAAACACGGTACTCTCCATATAGATTCCCTCAAAAATGAGTTCATATCTGGAGCCTTTAATATCCTCATCTTTTAAGTCAATTTCTTTTCTGTACCATCCGGTTCCTGCCTTTGCATAGCCGCCACCGGCACCGCTTTTGTTATCCTTATCAGGAGCAAAAAAAGTATCCCAGTCGTGGGGCAGTGTCAACACTTCCCATGATGAATCATCATATTCAGCTCCTGCAAAAATATCTCCATTACAATCTTCCAAGTTGAATTTCCAATTTTGATTTATTAAGCTGGTATCTTTTAACTCCATTTCCTCTCTCCTGATAAAGTTTAAAAATATAGGGAGCAGGATTATCTGCTCCCTGAATAATCATTTCGTGCATTTTTGTTGCGCATCACACAAAATCACGATACTGCATTTTTTTATCTTGTTGCAAGCCAAGCTTCATACTGATTGTAGAATTCATCAAGCACTGTCTGAAGTCCTGAATCGTAGCACTCTTTTATCATCTTATCAAGAGTAGCATCAACATCATCTACAAGACCAAGCTCAAGCATTGGAACATAAGAATTCAATACTGTGTTAACTGCTGCTTTTTCATTGGAAACATTTGTGTCATCAAATACAAATGTGATAGTAGGGTTGCTTACAACTCTTTCTTCCCAGCTGTCAGAAACTTCTTTTTCTCTAGGATCTCCACCTGCCTCTGAAAGCTCACCGTTCTTGATTGCCCAGGATGCTGAAACTGTCATTGGAGGGAAGTTCTCTGTAGCTCCGTCAACCTTTGTGTACTCATTGTTTTCATTGATTGTGTAGTGCTTGCCCTCTTCGCCAAGAAGAATGAGGTGGTTTACATAAGTATCCATCTTCATGATATCAAGAACCATAGCTGCTCTCTCAGGATTCTTGGAGCTTGCTGTGATAGCCATGTCGTTGTTTGAATATGCTTCGCAGCCTACAAGATGTGGCTTTGTGATATCATAAGCAGCGCCTACTACGCCGTCTGTCTGCTCTGCCTGTCTGATGTATGTGAATACTGAAGCATTCCATGCAATTGATGCACCCTGAAGTGCTCCGAAAGCATCGTCATCTGTTACTGTGTTTGTAAGAGCTGATCTGCTCCAGCAGCCTGCATCAGCCATTTCCTTCATGTCTTTTGCATACTGACGGAAAGGTTCATATTCATATACAAGCTTGATGTCATCCTTTGTAGGAAGTGATCCTTCTTTATATTCGTAGATCATGTCAAAAAAGTCTGAATCCAGAGCAAGGAATGTGTCATACTGCTCTCTGTATACATCCCAGAGCTCGTTGTTATCCCCTGCTGCAGCAAGTGCATAAACACCAGTCTCAGGGGTTTCTTTTTCTGCTACTGTAAGAGAGAAGTTCTTGTAGTCATCCCAGCTTGTAAGCTCTGAAATGCCGTATTTATCTGCAATATCCTGTCTGATTGCTACAATCTTACCCATTGGCTGAGCTGTGTTTGATGGAACTGCTATGGTCTTACCTGAAAGAGTTGTCTCATCCCAGCTCTCTGCTGCCTGATACTTATTTGTAAGTGGCATACATTTTGCAATAAAGTCAGAATCCAGTGTATAGAAAGATCCCTTTGCAGCTTCGGTGTACATGTAGCACCATGGAGCTGTGAAAATAAGGTCTGCGTCTCCTCCCTGAAGTACAAGTGAATACATTGTTGAGTAATCACTCCAGCTAAGGAATGTCACATTAATATCTGTGTTAAATGGCTTAAGATAGTCATTTATAAGTCCAAGTACCTCATCCCAGTCATTTGGTGTATCACCGATAAGATACATCTGAACTGTGTAGGGCTTACTTAAGTCAATTCCTGAGTACATCTCAGGTGTTGCGGTAACTGTTCCTTCCCCGATTGCAGCCGGAAGGCCTGCCAACAGATCGGTTGATTCTGCTGCTGGTGCCTCTGCTGAAGTCTGTGTCTGCTCCGCTGCTCCTGCACTCTGTGTTGTTGTGTCAGCACTTGTTGTAGAAGCGCTCTCACCACATGCTGTTAATACCCCCGCTGTCATAGCGACAGACAAAATAATTGATAATACCTTCTTTTTCATTTATACCTCCTTTTATCCTTTCACTGCTCCTATAGTTAACCCCTTTACAAAGTATCTTTGTACAAATGGGTAAAGCAACACGATTGGTCCTGTAGCTATTACTGTCATGGACATCTTCATACTCTCGATTGGAATTGACGGAAGAGCAATTCCCGACTTTTCAGCAACTATTCTCATTGCTTCTGCACTTCCCAAAAGTCTCTGCAGGTAGTACTGAAGTGTAAATTTATTCTCATCGGTCACATATAACATGCAGTTATACCAGTCATTCCAGTAAGCCAGCGCTGAGAAAAGAGATAAGGTCGCAAGAAGCGGCTTCGAAAGCGGAATAATAAGTTTTGCAAATATGACCAGATCATTGGCTCCGTCTATCTTTGCTGACTCTGTTATTTCCATAGGCAGCCCTGACATAAATGATTTGGCTATTATCATGTTCCATACAGAAAACATAAGCGGCAAGATAAGTCCAGCATAGTTGTTCTTGAAATTAAGGTATCTCACGCAGAGCAGGTACCATGGAACAAGTCCGCCATTAAACAAAGTTGTAAAGAAATAGAAAAATGCAAACTTATTTCTCCAGGGAAAATCTTTTCTTGAAAGAACGTAGCCTGTCATTGTAGCCAAAAGAACTGATAAAAATGTTCCAACTACCGTAACTCCTATTGTTGTTCCGTATGCCTTAAGTATCGCAATCGGATTTTTCAGGCTGAGTTTATAACTGTCCAAACTAAAGTTTTCAATTGATGGCAGAAGCGGATAGCCATTTCTTATAAGTGATGTCTCTGAGGTAAAAGAAGCTATGATTATCAGGTAAAATGGGATAACACAGATCAGAGCAAAAATTCCTATCAGAACAACTCCGACTATATTAATCGCAAGCTCATCTTTACTTAGCCTTCTGCGCTTATTTATAACTACTTGATTTGCCATTTCTTCCTCCCATCAATACAGTGCATAATCAGGATTAGCTTTTTTAACTAAGCCATTGGATATCATTATGGTTATGAAGCACAGCACTGACTGATATAAACTTGCTGCAGCGGATACTCCGATATCTCCGTTATCTATGAGGAGTCTGAACACATATGTATCAATAACGTCAGTTGTTGGCTGAAGCAGTGCGCTTGACCTTACTGTCTGATAGAACAGGCCAAAATCTCCTCTGAAGATGTTTCCTATTCCCAAAAGAACCAGTATCATCATGGTTGGCATAAGAGATGGAATAGTAAGATATCTTATCTTCTGCCAGGCGCTTGCTCCGTCAATTGAAGCCGCCTCGAACATTTCCTGGTCAAGACCTGTAATGGCTGCCAGATAAACAACTGAGCCATAGCCTGTCTGCTTCCAGATCTTCAAAAAGATTATGACTATGATCCATGCCGACGGTGTGTTGTAGAGGTCAAATGCATTTGCTCCAAGGGATGTGAGCACGTGGTTAAATACACCTTTTTCATAGTTGAAAATGTTGTACATTATGGCGCCTGCTACAACCCAGCTTATGAAGTAGGGCAAAAACATAAGTGACTGAGTAATCTTTTTAAAGTACTTGGAGAACAACTCGTTGAGCAAAATTGCGCTACCCATTTCAAATAAGACACCCAAAGTTATAAAGGCTATGTTGTACAGCAGCGTATTTCTTGTAACCATCCCAAGTTTCCCTGAGATCAAAAGAGCTTTGAAGTTATTCAGGCCATTCCAGGGAGAAAAGTAAATTCCTCCTGCATACTGATATTTTTTGAAAGCCAGGATTATTCCTGTCATTGGAACGTAACTGAAAATGATCACATATAAAAGACTCGGTAAAAGCATCAGTAGAAGTAGCCAATGCCTTTTTATTACCTTCATAAACGGAGTCTTAGTCTTACTTTTTTCCATACCCTCTCCCATGTGCAATATTCATAAGTTTTCGAAATTCATGATTATATTTTAGTAATTGTGCCTAAAAGCCTCTAGATGAATAATTTTCAAATAATTCAAAGTTTTTATATCAAATTTACGAATATTTTATAATCTGTGCGCAATTTTGCGCATCAATCGCGCAAATATTAAATTTTTGCGCAAATTCGATTGTATCTTAGAATTTATGAAACTATAATCAAATCTATGGGAAAAGAAATACGGTTAAACGAACTAGCTAAAAAATTGAATATTTCCACCACAACTGTTTCAAGGGCCTTATCCGGAAATGGAAGGGTCTCAGAAGAGACAAGAAAAAAGGTCATTGAAGCCGCCAGAGAACTGGACTACAGCTCTCCATCTCAGAACAGGCAAAAAAATACCACTCCTTCCAATGGAAAAAGTGGTAATGTTGGCGTAGTCTTATCAAGAGATCTTTTGTATGAATCAGAATTTTTTCACCTGTGTCTTCTTGGAGCCGCAGGGGCTCTGGCAGATCACGGCTATGAAACACTTCTGATCCTGTGTAATACCGATGAGTATGAACCTCTTATCCCCGCTGTGGAAAAAGGGGCACTTGACGGCGTGATATATACTCGCGCCATTACCGGTGAAAAGAGCCACTCATATCTTAAAAAGAAAAATATACCTGTTGTAGTTGTAGGTTCCGGAATTAAAAACGCTGTAATGGTTGAGCCTAACACAGCCCTTGCCTGCAGAGAATTAACCTCAAACCTCATGAACAATGGCTGCAAGCGCATCGCCTTTATAGGCGGAAATATGAATTACAACGTCAACGTAAAAAGACTTGAAGGCGTTATGATGGGAATCTCTGACTTCTGCGTCGATCCTGACCCCAATCTTATTTTCAGAGACGTCTCCAATTACAATTCCTGTAAAATAGCTGTAGAAACAGCTGTTCAGCGCCGTTGCGATGGAATAATCTGCTGCGATGATGTAACTGCCGGCTGGTCCTGCGATGCCCTTACAAAAATGGGCTTATCTGTTCCGGGGGATGTACTCCTGGCTGCCTGCTACGACAGCAGTGACCTTGCGCACCATTCGCCTTCCATCACCGCCGCTCACTTTGACGCGTGTCAAATGGGAGCCTATGCTGGTGAAGCCATGTATGGCCTTCTTACCGGCACAGAGAAAAGAACTCTCATAACAGTTGAGCACACCATCCACCTTAGGGAATCCACAAGAGTCTTTACTGTCTGATGGAATTCACCAGATCTTTTTGAATATCATTTAAAAGATCCACAATGTTTACTTCATCTCCAAAAGTGAACACATATCCATGAAGGGATTTAGCTTTCTGCATCAGGTTTTTGGAGTGCTCCCAAACGAATATTGCAGACTTACCCTTGCCATTTTTCGCTTCCTGAATGAGATTTGCAGCAGCACTGTTGCCGTCAAAGGCAATTACTGCAGATGGCCTGCGTTCAAATATCTCGTAGTTGAAGCTCTTATATATTCCCATTCCCTGAGCTTCCGGCGATACTCTTACCTGTACTCCGGTGGCTTTTATTTTATCTATTTCTTTTTTATCCATCAGTGAAGGAACAACACTGTATATCCTGAATCCCTTCTTGTTATGATTTATCAGGTACTTTTCATACCCGGCTAGTTTGTGGCCGATAACGAAGCACACTTCCTCAGGATTTAGGTACTCCATCAGAGAATCAATCTGCTCTGCTGCCTTTTTGCTGACCTTGGTCGCTCTGTTCTCTGTGTTAAAGCTTCCTCCAATAAGCACAACCGGGAATCTATCCCATGTAATCTCGCTGATCTGTTCTTTTAATTCCTGATTAGAATCCAGTTTCGGCTCATTTTTGGATTTGCCTTTTGAAATCTTTACAGTCTGCATTTTTTCCAAAAGAACTTCTTCCATGTCTCTGTCTTTTATAAGATCAGCAAAGAAGGCTTTCTTTAAAGAATATGCTTCCTGGGCCTCTTTTATTATCTGCGTCTCAGCATCTTTCATGAGCTGAAGCTCAGCGTCAGACAGTCCCAGCATTTTAGCCAGTGACAACTGCTCGTCAATAGATGACGTTCCGTACAAAGCCGCTCCATCTGTACCCTGAACGCATCGTATTCCCTGTTTCAGATACTGCTTAAGAGGATGATGTTCCAATGAATTTAAGTTATTAAGGCGCACATTGCTTGTGATCTGGAATTCAAGGACAACATTATTTTCCTTAAGTTGCTTTAGTACCTCTTTTCCCTTCTTGGAAGAAGGACTGTAGGTGTAAAGACCATGCCCAAGACGCATCCTTGGCATCTTTTGGCCAGGAGCAAGGGAATCTTTTACGCAGGCAATGCTGTGGGCGATATTATCTTTCTGGCTGTCGTTTTCTCCCGCATGGACTCTTATAACAAAGCTAGGGTCCTTGGCTGCGATCTTTACGATTTCCTGGAATGCAGGTTTTAGCGTGATTATGTCATTTATCTCTTCACCGACAAAATCGCATCCTGCAACATATGGATCAAGTGCTGTAGCTTTCAAAACTTCAAGGTTCTGTTCAATGTAGTCTGACGGAGTCACTGCATCTTTTACAATGGTCAGAGGAATTCTGCGCATAGCTGCCAGGAACCTGATCATTACGCCGGTTTCACGGTAAATATGAGGCATAACCTCATGAACCTGCCTTAGCATTTCAAGTGACTCATACTTTTTAACAAGAGTAGTATCACTAATCTCTGCGTAATAAACGCCCTGTGCTTTGTAGTTTCTTGCTATCCACAGGAGTTTATCCTGGAAGATCGTATTTTTGCAGTAATATATATTTTCCTTATCCGTAAGCATCTGCTTAAGATAAGCCTTTACATCTGCATCCGGGATCAGGTCCACACTGTGCAGATTTATTTTTTCTTCGCTCTCTTTTCCCTTGCAAAAGACATAACGATAAAGGTAGACTTTCTCAAGGTTTGTAAATACTGCCTGTCCATCCTTGATAACAGCAAGGGATCCACGGATCTTGACTATGTTCATCTCTGCATTATCAAGGTTGTTGAGGATAAGATCTGCAAAATTTATAAAGGTGTTGTCATCAATTCGCCTGTTGAGGTATTTGCCCTGAAGTCCAGAAGACACAAACTGTCTGGCAACCTTTTCTCTCTGAATATTGGCTTTATCCCATTGAGCCTGAGTAAGCTTAAGATCGAGCTTTTTTACATAATAAAGAGGATATCTTATCTGATGGGCTATTCCCAAAGCAATGAGAACGTCTCCCGGAAGGTTACCGTTCATATGCGTGTGAAGATCCGCGCGGAACTTAAGATCCTTGCGAACCCTGGTCTTGAATATAGTCTTGTCCAGTTCCAGCTTAAAATCTTTTGTCTGGCTCATAAGAGTCTTGGCAATTGCAGGTATGGTTGCCTTAACAACGACCTGACCATCCGGATAGATACTTGCTATCTCTGTTCCGCCAAGCATGAAGACATAGCTCTCTGAATTGCAGGAATCCACAAAGCAAGGGACTTCGCCGCGGATGACAAGCATGTCATTATCCCCCTTGGAAAGAGGAAGTTTGCATATGCTTGCAAGGTTTCGAATAAGGTTCCCTGTACCATGATTGGGAGTTGTCAGCACGTAATACATCTTCCCAAGGTCTTTGTACAGGTTTACGATTATATCTTTTTCATTATCCAAAAAGAAACATGTGAAATATGTCATACATTAATCCTCAATAAGCTCAAAAAAACACTCTATGCTTATATTTAAGCATAGAGTGTTTCTGTATTTTTTGCAATGTTGTTATTACTGTGCTGCTTTTCTTGCCTCAAGCATTGGACCATACTTCTCTGTATCAAACGCTGTAAGATCTGCCCATCCAAGGCCTTCGAGCTGTGAAGTCATGTCATCCCACTGCTTCTCGAAATCTGCATCATCTGCTGCAAATACCATTCTCCAGGAAGCATCCTTGATGATATCGCCGCACTGCTTACGGATAAGGCTGATATCTGTTGTATCGATTGCAAGTGCAATGTTGATACTTGGAACTACTGTCATCATGTTGTTCTTTAAGAGATATTCAACGTCATCAGCTGCACCAAACTTCTCTGACCACTCTTTTGTAGTCTTTGTCTCGTTCATCTTGATTGTTGATGACCACATATCTGTTCCATAAGGCTCGTTTGTATCTGGATTAACATCGCAGCTTGCTACGATCCACTGGTTGATCTGGTTGTTACCATCGTTCCAGTTTCCGCCGCCCTGATCTTCAGGAACTGCAACTTCTGCTGAGAATCTGTTAAGTCCGTCTTCTGTAAGAACATACTTGCCATTTTCTACTGTGTAGATAAGGCCTTCTGTACCGCCATGCTGGATCTGTACACCTTCTGGTGAAGCATACCAGTCAAGGAACTCCATAAGTCTTGCAAAGTTCTCATCACTAACCTGTGAACCAACACCGATAACTCTTCCGTCACCATAATATGTATCTGATGCCTGGTAGAGGTTTGTATCTGCTACAGGAATCTCGATATAGTTAACACCTTCTTCACCCTTTGAAGGAGTGTTCCAGAAACCATACTGCCAGCTATACCAGTAGAGGTATACTCTCTTGTCCTGCATCTTTGAAACCATCATGTTCCAGTCTTGAGTAGCTGAGTCAGGATCTACAAGGCCCATCTTGTTAGCCTGATAGAAGAATTTAAGCATCTTATAATATGCACCGGCCTTGTCTGTAAGGGGAACGATTGAATTATCTGTTCCAATAAGAACTGATCCGTTTACTTCCTGTCCATACCACTTTGTAAGCTGAGCTACACACTCCATATACTGGCTATCCCAGTCTTTCCAAAGACTGATAGCATATGCAGGGTCACCTTTATCGTTCTGTGGATGTGCCTTCTGGATATCTGCAAGACAGTTAAGAAGGTCATCTGTGTTCTTGAGCTCAGGAGCACCAACTTCATTGTACATATCCCATCCCATACGAGGATATGTGTAAACATGAAGCTGTTTATAAGCTGTAGGTCCGTTTGTATTCATCTCAAGTGGAATAGCGTAGATCTTGCTGCCATCACCAAGCATTGCGTTAAATGCCTTGATCTGTTCCATATACTTGGAAAGGTTAGGATACTGAGCGATAACATCTGTAAGATCATGAACAAGTCCTGACTCTACGCACTCCTGCATATCAGCGTTATCAAGAATGATCAAATCTCCAAGAGCACCTGCTGCGCAGCGTGTCTGATAAAGAGCTGCTCCATCGCCTGATACCTGTGGTGCAATAATGTTAAGGTTCATGTTGAATTTGTCTTTTACAATCTTGCCATACCAGCCTGACTGTACACCCTGGAAGTTAGCTGCAACATCGTAGAAATCTACAGTGTACTCAGAGTCATGTGAAACTTCACTTGCTGCGGCAGTATCCCCACCTGCTGTCTCAGTAGTTGTTGCTGTTTCAGTTTTTGTTTCTGTCTGGTTACTGGTTGTTCCTGTGCTTTCTGCTGCTCCGCTTCCGCATCCTGCCAGCATTGATGCTGCCATAACTGTGGAAAGAGCAAGAGAAGCAAATTTCTTAAACTTCATTTTCATTCCTCCTTTTTTAACCTCTTTTACCATTTATATCAACCCAGATGGGCTGTATTCATTACGTTTTGGGTGGCGTTAGCCTTTGACTGCCCCAATCATAATACCTTTTACGAAGTACTTCTGGAAGATTGGGTATACGAGCATGATTGGGAGCACGACGATCACTGTGATGGTCATTCGTACACTGGTTGTGGTCTGCGTTGTGGCTGCTGCAGCAGCAAGTGATGATGTGCTTGTGTTACTCTGGGCAAGTGATGCAAGTGAGCTTGCCTGATTCAGGTACTGGTAGAGCACAAACTGCAGTGGATAAAGCTTTGTATCTGTCATAAGAAGAAGTGTATCCTGGAAAGCATTCCACTGACTTACTGCTGAAAAGATTGCTACAGTTGCCATAATAGGCTTGATTACAGGAATTATTATCTTAAAGAACACTGTTAATACTCCTGCGCCATCCATCTCAGCTGCTTCCTGCAGTTCTTTTGGCACTGACTCAACAAAGGTCTTGGTCAGGATCAGATTGAACGGTGATACGATAGCTGGAAGTATGTATCCCCAGAAGTTATTGGTGAGGTGCATGGTCTTCATTACGAGGAACCATGGAATAATTCCGGCATTGAAATACATTGTTGCCACAATGAGTCTGTACCAGAACTTCCTTAGCCACATCTTTTCCTGGGTGAACATGAATCCAAGAAATGCTGAAGCAAATACTGTAAGTGCAGTACCAAGAACCGTTCTCATAAGAGATATCTGAAATGCCCTTAAAAGTCCGTCAATTCTGAAGGCTGACAGATAGTTCTTAAAATGAATTCCCTGCGGCCAGAAAAGAATATCTCCTTTGGCGCTCAGGTCATTGGCACTTATTGTGTTGATAACTATGTAATAAAACGGATAAAGACACAGGAATGCTGCTATAGAGAAAACTATGTAGCACACGATTTCCACGGTTCTGTCTCCGGCGCTTACTTTTATTGTTGAACCTTTTTCTTTTGACTGTCCCATCTCAAACCTCCATCAAAGTATGCTCTCGCCACGGATTTTCTTTGATGCTCCGTTAACAATGACCAAAAGCACTACGCTTACCAAGCTCTTAAGCATGCTGATCGCAACTGAAACTGAATAACCGCCGCTGCCCATCGCCATGTTGTAAACATAGAGATCAAGAACCTGGATATATTCTTTGTTGAAAGCGTTTTGGAACACGTAATACTGCTCCATTCCGTTGTTGAGGAAGTTAGCTACGTTAAGTACCAGAAGAACAAAATATGTAGGCAAAAGACTTGGAATAGTAATGTGCCATATTATCTGCATTCTGGTTGCTCCATCTACTCTCGCCGCCTGGATCATCTCATCATCAATGCTTGAAATTGCAGCGATATACATGATTGCTGCCCAGCCAAGGTTTTTCCATGTGAGCCACAACCACTGTGTAAACCAAACATGGCTTGATGACTGTAAAAAGAGAATTGGCTGTTCAATGAGTCCTGATTTTAACAAAAGAGAATTGAGCATTCCTGTACTGTTGAACAGTGAAAATGCTATGGAATAAACCATTACCCAGCTCACGAAGTTTGGTAGTGTTGTAACTGTCTGTACAAACTTTCTGAATTTCACTCCTCTGATCTCATTGAGGAAAACCGCAAAGATCATCGGAAGCCAGCTGGTTCCAAGTGTTAAGCCACTCATGGCAAAGGTGTTTTTCAGCACCTGAACAATCTGTTGAATTTTAGTCTCACTGCTTACGAGTGATGCAAACCATTTGAATCCTACAAAAGGACAGTTTGCCAAAGTTTTTGGTGGTTTATAATCATAGAATGCATACATCCAGCCATATAGCGGATAGTAGCTAAAGAGTAGAACTAAAATAATAAACGGTAGTACTAATAGAAATAGTTTCAGAGAATAGATCTTCTTTTTTGACACCCCTAATACCTCCCGATGGTTTAACGTTAAACCTTTTGGCAAAAAAAATTACTTTTCAGAAACTGATCTTCTTATTATCATCTTACACGGATACTTATAAACTTTAGGTTCATCCCCAATTTGCGAATCCCCATTCGCACCTTCAAGCTTATCAAGTAAGAGTTCGGCTGATTTTGCTCCGA
Source organism: Butyrivibrio sp. Su6 (assembly GCF_900108105.1). Taxonomy (GTDB): domain Bacteria; phylum Bacillota; class Clostridia; order Lachnospirales; family Lachnospiraceae; genus Butyrivibrio. The sequence continues at coordinate 70,091 of NZ_FNUR01000011.1, forward strand.
TTTCTCTAAGCGGTAATTCAGTTGTAGTGAGCTTTGGCCTAAAGAACTCGGCAATGCTCTCATTATCAAATCCCGCTACCGAAATATCTTTTCCCACGATCAGCTCTTTTTCCTCAAGATAGTCATATACGCCGCCGGTCATCCTATCTGAAATTCCAAATATTGCTGTTACATTCTGTTCAAGTAATGCCTTGGCGCCTTCATGCCCGGCTTTTCTGGACCAGTCGCCATAGTAAACAAGCTTTGGATCAAACAAGAGACCGTTTTCATACATTGCTTTTTGATACCCCATTAGTCGCTTAGCTGTATGAATATTGTCCATTCGGCCTCCTATGAAACCTATTCGTTCATGCCCCATCTTTATAAGGTAGGACACCATTTCATAGGAGCTCTTTTCATCATCGATCACCACTGACGGTATGTGTGGCGATTCGGAGTAGGCGTAACACATAACTATAGGAAGATTGAATCCTGCGTTAAATGTTTTTATGATCCTGGCATGTCCTGCAAGATAGATAACTCCGTCTATCTGGGCGGAAAGAATATCTTTTATCACAGGATCAAGGACTGAGTGATACTCATCCTCCTGGCCGTACCAGGTATCGGACCACCTGTCGTAAAGTCTGAGGTTATGAACAACGACCCTGTAGCCCTTTTTTTCGCAGGTTTCCATGATGCTCTCAATCATTGGCGGTGATGTGAACTGCGCAATATCCTCCGCTACTACGGCAATTGTTCTGGTCTTTTTTACCCTAAGCCCCTGAGCAATGGTATTGGGCTTATAACCAGTTTCTTTTATCACCTGCATTATTCTGTTTTTAGTTTCTTCACTGGTCTTTGCCTTGCCATTAATAACGTTGGAAACTGTTGTGGCAGACACGTTGCATCTTTCTGCAACCTCCTTGAGTGTCACCATATTACTTCCCCATGTGTGATTTGTAGTAAATCGTTAAACATATGTATATTATTACGCTTACGCCACTTTGTTGTCAATACATTTTGTGCAATAACACAAATTTGTTTGATAATTAGGCTCTTTTTTGTGCAATTGTCATTGACTTTTGGCATTTTCAATCATAGTATAAATACATATTTGATGTTAATCGTTAAACAAAATTAAACTTTATTGTCTACTTTGTATGAAAGGAGTTTTTATGATCTACTATGTTGACGCCAATGCGTTTCGCGATGGAGACGGAAGCATGAACCGCCCTTTTAAGTGCATTGGTGCGGCTGCAAATATAGCGCAGCCTGGGGATGAAGTCGTTGTTAAGCCTGGTATTTACAGAGAATATGTTGCTCCAAGGAATGCAGGAACATGTGAAGCTCCTATAGTTTACCGTTCTGAAACTCCTCTTGCTGCTGTTATTACAGGTGCAGAGGAAGCTAAAAACTGGAAAAAGGTTAAGGGAAACCTTTGGAAAACCTCTGTTAAAAATAGTATTTTTGGAGATTACAATCCTTACACTACAAGAGTTTACGGAGACTGGTATTTTGCCCCTATCGTAAGGCATACCGGAGCTGTTTTTATCAATAACAGCATGATGTTTGAAACCACATCTCTCGCAGAATGTCAGAAGGGAAAACCTGATCCTTTAGCGTGGGATCAGGAAGCTGCTAAATATCTGTGGTATACAGAGCAGAATGGCGATGAGACAGTTCTCTATGGTAACTTCCAGGGCCTTGACCCCAATAAAGAGAATGTGGAATTTTTAGTAAGACGAAACTGCTTTATGCCTGAAGAAAACGGCATAAATTACATAACTGTAAGTGGCTTTACAATTTGTAAAGCAGCTACAACCTGGGCTCCACCTGCTGCTTACCAGGATGGCATGATCGGCCCTCACTGGAGCAAAGGCTGGATCATTGAAGATTGCGAGATTTACGGAAGTAAATGCTGTGGAATCTCTCTCGGAAAGTATCTTGATCCGGAAAATGATATGTATTTCACCAAGAGACACGTTAAGAGCCCTACACAGATGGAAAGAGATGCTGTTTGTCGTGGCCAGTACCATGGTTGGTTAAAAGAAAACATCGGCCATCATCTTATCCGTCGCTGCCACGTTCACCACTGCGAGCAGACAGGTATTGTAGGTAGAATGGGAGCTGTATTCTCAACTATTGAGGACTGTGAGATTCACGATGTATGTACTTCACAGCAGCTTGGCGGAGCTGAAACAGCAGGAATCAAGCTTCATGCTGCTATCGATGTAACAATCAGAAGAAACCACATCCATCACAGCATTATGGGAGTATGGCTTGACTGGCAGGCACAGGGTGCAAGAGTCAGCCAGAATCTCATGCACGATAACACCAGACCTGATGGCGTAAAACAGGGTCCCGGTGCAATGTTTAACACTGATGTATTTATAGAGGTTGGACACGGTCCTACACTTATAGATAACAATATTCTGCTCTCACCTGTTGCTATCACTATTCCAAGTGAAGGAATCGCAGTGCTGCATAACCTTATTCTTGGCGGTTTCAGCCTGATCAATTCAGGAGTAGACAGTGTTATCAATGGTCAGCGTGAGCCAAGATATACTCCTTACCACATTCGTCACCGCACCGAGGTTGCCGGCTTTATGACAATTCTTCATGGTGATGACAGAATTTACAACAACATTTTTGTTCAGCAGCACAAGATTGATGACAAAAAGAAAACTGCTGCAGATGCTGATTACAAGACGGTTGGCACTGCTCCATTTGATATCTTCCCAACTTATGAGGAATGGGCAGACCAGTTTGATCTTGAAAAAGACCCTGATATGGGCCATCTTGCTGAAGCTCACTTTGGTCATCTTCCAGTATGGGTTGATGGTAATGCATACTTTAATGGGGCAAATGTTTATAAGAAAGAAAAGAACAAGCTTGTAGATAAGAAGACTAAAGTCGCTGTAGAGCTAAAAGAAAAAGATGGTGATTACTACATTAAAACAAATTATGACAAGCTTCTTAAGGACTTTGCCTGTGGCGTCTTAAGCACAGAGAGCCTCGGCGTTGCCTTCGAACCTGAGCAGAAATTTGAAAATCCAGATGGCACACCAATCACTTTTGATCGTGATCTTCTCGGAAACCACCGCTCATCGGAGACCATACCAGGACCACTTAGCACCGCTTCATCCAAAGAAGTCCTCATATGGAAACACTTAGTTTTATAATAAGAATCTAAGAAAAAAAGCATCACAGAAAAATCTGTGATGCTTTTTGTTTTTGTTTATATCAAAGAGCTGTGTGGCATGTACGTGCGATAACGTCGAGCTGCTGCTCCTTAGTAAGGTTGATGAACTTAACAGCATATCCTGATACACGGATAGTGAAGTTAGCATACTCAGGCTTCTCAGGATGCTCCATAGCATCGATGAGCTTCTCCTTACCAAATACGTTAACGTTGAGGTGGTGTGCACCCTGGTTGAAGTAACCATCAAGTACGTTAACAAGCTTATTTGATCTCTCTTCGTCGTCATGACCAAGAGCGTTAGGGTTCATTGTCTGTGTGTTTGAAATTCCATCAAGAGCGTACTCATAAGGAATCTTAGCAACAGAGTTAAGTGATGAAAGAAGACCGTTCTTCTCTGCACCGTATGATGGTGAAGCACCAGGAGCAAATGAAGCGAATGCTGGTCTTCCATCAGGTGTAGCACCTGTAGCCTTACCATAAACAACGTTTGATGTGATTGTAAGGATAGATGTTGTAGGCTCTGAATCACGGTATGTGTGATGCTTCTCGATCTTCTTCATGAATGTCTTAAGAAGCCATACAGCGATCTCATCAGCTCTCTCATCATCGTTACCGTATCTTGGGAAGTCTCCCTCTACCTTGTAATCAATTACAAGACCTGACTCATCACGAACAGTTGAAACCTTAGCGTACTTAATAGCTGAAAGTGAATCTACAACATGTGAGAAACCAGCGATACCTGTAGCGAATGTACGTCTTACGTTTGTATCGATAAGAGCCATCTCAGCTGCTTCGTAGTAATATTTATCATGCATGTACTGGATGAGGTTGAGGATGTTTACATAGAGTCCTGCAAGCCAATCCATCATAATGTCATATTTGTGCATTACTTCGTTGTAATCAAGAACTTCTGAAGTAATAGGAGCCATCTCAGGTCCTACCTGCATGTGCTGACCATCTTTTGTAAGGAACTTCTCATCCTTACCACCGTTGATAGCGTAAAGAAGACACTTAGCAAGGTTTGCTCTAGCTCCGAAGAACTGCATCTCTTTACCAGTCTGTGTAGCAGATACGCAGCAGCAGATGCTGTAGTCATCGCCCCAGATAGGTCTCATAACATCATCGTTCTCGTACTGGATTGAAGATGTTGTAACTGAGATCTTAGCAGCATACTTCTTGAAAGTAGCTGGAAGCTTTGATGTGTAAAGAACAGTAAGGTTAGGCTCTGGTGAAGGTCCCATATTCTCAAGTGTGTGAAGGAATCTGAAGTCGTTCTTTGTAACCATGTGACGACCATCCATACCAAGTCCACCAACCTCAAGTGTTGCCCAAACTGGGTCTCCTGAGAAGAGGTTGTTGTATGAAGGGATACGAGCAAACTTAACCATTCTGAACTTCATTGTCATGTGGTCGATAAGCTCCTGAGCCTGTGCCTCTGTAAGAGTTCCCTCTTTAATATCTCTCTCAATATAGATATCAAGGAATGTTGAAACACGTCCAACAGACATAGCAGCACCGTTCTGAGTCTTGATAGCTGCAAGATATCCAAAGTAAAGCCACTGAACAGCTTCTTTTGCATTCTTAGCTGGCTGTGAAATATCGAATCCGTATACAGCAGCCATTTCTTTCATTCCCTTAAGAGCTCTGATCTGCTCTGAGATCTCTTCTCTCTGACGAATGATGTGATCAAGCATTGTGCCGTCACCGCAGTTGTTGTAATCTTCCTGCTTTTTCTTGATGAGGTAATCAATACCGTAAAGAGCTACTCTTCTGTAGTCGCCTACGATACGTCCACGGCCGTATGTATCTGGAAGACCAGTTACGATGTGGCTGTGTCTAGCTGCTCTCATCTCAGGTGTGTAAGCATCAAATACTGCCTGGTTGTGTGTCTTGTGGTACTCTGTGAAGATCTTGTGGAACTTCTCATTTACCTTGTAACCATATGTTTCAGCAGCTTCTTCTGCCATCTTGATTCCACCGTAAGGCATGAATGCTCTCTTAAGTGGCTTGTCTGTCTGAAGACCAACGATCTGCTCAAGGTCCTTCATAGACTCATCGATGTATCCAGGGCCATAAGCTGTAAGGCTTGATACAACTTCTGTCTCGCACTCGAGAACGCCGCCCTTTTCACGCTCCTGTTTCTGAAGCTCCTGAAGCTTGCCCCAGAGCTTATCTGTAGCTTCTGTTGGGCCTGCAAGGAAGCTTTCATCTCCATCATATGGTGTGTAGTTGTTCTGGATGAAGTCTCTAACATTTACATCATCCAGCCAGTGGGTTCCTTTAAAACCTCTCCATGCTTCGTTCATAATGTACTCCTCTCAAAAAGCAATAACATTGTTTGTTAATTATTTATCTAGTCATTTTACGAAGCATATATTAACACCTAGTCATAGAGTGAACATTGATTACAATCAAGTTTTAATTTATTTTTTATTTTTCACATTTCGTTCACAATTATTCAAAGCCAACATATTCAACAGCTAGCGAAAAAAGCTGTGAAAAATCACAGCTTTCCGTTAAGTATTGCTCTTGCGTTATCTACTCTTTCCTGTGAAGGAGATTCAACTCCCTCAAGCTGGTATGGAATACCAAGTTCTTTAAATTTCATCTGTCCCATGGAATGATATGGGAGCACTTCTACTCTCTGTATATTAGAAAATTTCTCAATAAACTTTCTTGTTTCTCTTAAGTAGTTGTCGTCATCTGTGATTCCAGGTACAAGTACATGGCGGATCCAGATTGGCTTTTTGATCTCATCAAGGTATTCAAAGCACTCTTTGATATTGTCATTAGGAAGACCTGTAAGTTTGATGTGCTCTTCCCTGTCAATATGCTTGATATCTACAAGGAGCAGGTCTGTATACTCCATAAGTTCTTTAAACTTTGAAAAGAAAGGCTCCTCTTTTGTAAATGGCTGTACAGCTGTGTCGATACAGGTATTGATTCCACGCTCTTTTGCCTTTTTGAACAGTTCCAAAAGAAAGTCTATCTGAAGAAGTGGTTCTCCGCCACTGACTGTTATTCCGCCGTCCTCGCCCCAGTAGCTTCTGTATCTTTCCGCAAAATCAAGGACTTCATCTGCAGTCCTGAGATCGTCGGATTCAGGATTCCAGGTATCTACGTTGTGACAGTATTTACATCTGAGATTGCACCCTTTTAAAAATACTATAAATCTTATTCCAGGTCCGTCTACTGAACCAAAAGTTTCTATTGAATGAATTCTTCCCTTTACCATATTACTCCTTACTAAATAACACAATGTTGCAGACAAATATAGATTTATCTGCAACAATAATTACTGCGAAATATATATTTCTCTCAACGTATCTCTGTCGAGCACCTTGATCCTTGCGTGTCCCAGCCTTTCAATCAGTCTCATTTTTTCCATTTCTCTGAGTTTCCTGCTGACCGTTTCTGTTCTAAGGTTAACACTTGCAGCAATATCGTCGAGCTTTAATACTATATCATCCGATGGGCTTCTGTCTACTCTGTACATCAAAAATCCTGCAAGCCTTGCCATTGGGTCTTTTGTTGATAAAAGCATGTTTCGTTCATTGGCATCATGCAGCTTTTTACTGAGAAGAATGATGATATTCATGGCCGCTGTCGGATTATCTACAACTTTTATGAAATCGTCTCTGTGAATAAGGCAGATAGAAGCATTTGTAAGACACACCGCAGAGTATGGATAAATACTTCCATCCAGGAACATGCCCTCCCAAATAATATCGTGATCTGCCAGAATTGTTATGATCTGTTCCCTTCCAAGGGAATCATATCTGCAAAGTTTAACTCTTCCTTTTCGTATTATACATATAGAGTCAACAGGTTCACCTTCTCTAAAAAGATAACTGTTCTTTTTAAGAGTCTCATGGATAGAGTGCTCCATAAGGCTTACCTGGGCATTTACAGGAAGTCCCTCAATAAGAGGAACGCTCTCAGTGCAGAATCCACCACACTCTTCGCAGATATTAAGACCAATGATGCCTCGCTTTAGCTCTTCACCATGGTCTTCTTTCTGATATATGCCTCTTTGTTTACTATCTTTGTTATCTATATTACTTTTCATATTCTATAACCTGACTATACGCAGCCATTACTTTTTTATCCACATATAGCAATATGCCTGTGTTCTGACTGCAAAAGCCTCTGTTTCAAGGAGTTTTCTCACTTCCTCTTTGGTGTACCATCCGGGAACTATCTCTTCCTGTGTAGATGTGCTCTTTGAAAAAGTTCCATCAGCCACTCCTACGCAGCATGCATTTCTTTCATTGGAAAAGCCTATTGCACTGTAGCACTTTCCCCACCACTCATCTATGCGCACGATATCGAGGCCGGTTTCTTCTTTAAGTTCTCTTCTTGCAGCCTGTTCCCTGGTCTCGCCTTCATCAATAAGCCCGGCTGGGAAATTGTAGACCCACTCGCCTGGAGCCATTCTGAATTCCTTGTTGATAAGGATCTTTTCTCCGGTCACATCATGCATGATTATGGCAACCGCATCTTCTTTCGGATTACTTAAATCTTTCCTGCTTTTAAGTTCAGGGTTTCTGCTTATCATCTCATATACTTTTTCCTGGTCATCCACTGTTCTATAGTGAATGTCGTACCTTGTGATAAACTTGCCCTGCTCTTTTTTCTCTAAAAACTCAAATTCCATAGTTGATTCTTTTCCCTGATATAAGATTAGTACTTAACAGCCGGCAGTCTGTACTTTCTCTCATAGAAATCAACAGCCTGCTCAAATCCGTCATTCTTCTCTGCCTTAAGTGTCTCAAGGTAGCCATGAGCAAAGTAGTTATCCTCATGGGATTCAATTATGCCAACAGCAATGTTGCTGCAGTGATCTGCGATTCTCTCGAAATCTGTACCGATATCACTGAGGTCAAAGCCCTGCTCAATTGTACATTTTCCTTTGCGGAGTCTTCTAATATGACGACGCTTAACCTCTTTTTGGATCTCGTCAATTGTCTCCTCAAGTGGCTCTATAGTCTTGGCAAGCTTAGCATCCTGATTGTCAAAAGCAGTAACTGAAGTATCTACGATATCAATTACAGCAGATGAATATATATCCATCTCAGCCTGGGCCTTTGGAGTAAACTTTCTGCCATTTTCCTCCATATTTCCGGCCTTCTGTGCAATATTAAGAGCATGATCACTGATACGCTCATAGTCTGTAATACAGTGTAAAAGAAGTGACAAGGTATGGCTATCTTCCTGGCCAAGGTGATGAGAGTTTATCTTCATAAGATATGTTCCAAGCTCATCCTCGTACTTGTCGACCTGACGCTCAAGGTACTCTACTTCACCAGCAACTTCTGCGTTGTAATCTGTGATAAGTCCAATGGCCTTCTCCAATGACTCTTTTGTCATTACAGCCATAGTAACTGCTGCCTGTCTTGCCTGTTCAAGAGCAAATGGAGGGTTTGATAAAAACAGTGGATCCAGTGTGCGGATTCCCTGAAGCTCCTCCTGCTCTTTCTTTTCCTTATCGTCGATAGGAATTGTCTTAAGGGCAAGGTTAACAAGCAAACCTGAAAATGGCAGCATAAGTGGTGTTGCAACAAGGTTGATAAGTGTATGAATTCCAGCGATTCCTGCCATTCCAATCTTTTCATCCATGAAATCAAAGTGGATCACTGCATTTAAGCTGTAGAAAATGATCATGAACAGAACTGCCTTGATTATGTTGAAGTAAAGGTGCATAAGAGCAGTTCTTTTACCATTTTTATTGGCACCAAATGAAGAAAGGATGGCTGTAATACATGTACCTACCTCAGCGCCCACAACGACAGGTATAGCAACAGAGTGCTTAACCTTAACTGATAAAGATAAAGCCTGAAGCACACCGATAGTACCTGCAGAACTCTGAATGAGCATTGTGAAAAGAATACCCACCAAAAATCCAAGTATAGGATTTGAGAATGTTGTCAAAAGAGCTTTGAATTCATCTACATCCTTTAATGGAGATACTGCATCTGACATCGAGCTCATTCCAAACATAAGCACTGCAAACCCTAGAAGGATCGTTCCGATATTTCTCTTTTTCTCATTTTTGGAAAACATATAGAGCCCAATTCCAATTATGGCCAAAAATGGCGTAAATGACTTGGGTTTTAAAAGATTTATAAAGAAGTTATCACTGCTGATCGCGTTCAATGAAAGAAGCCAGGCTGTAAATGTAGTACCAAGATTGGCACCAAGGATTACGTTAACGGCCTGCTTAAGAGTCATGATTCCTGAATTAACAAGACCAACAACCATTACAGTTGAAGCTGATGACGATTGTACCAGTGCAGTCACACCTACACCGAAAACATAAGCGATTACTGGGTGCTTGGTGACCTTCGCAAGGACACTCTCAAGCTTTCCTCCGGCAGCCTTTGTAAGTCCGCCGCTCATTACATTCATTCCATAAAGGAACATCGCAAGACCACCTACGAGCCCTGCCACAAGTGTAAATAATTCTAGTGAGTCCATTTTACCTCCGATAGATGCCCTCCCTTAAGAGTCCTCTAACTCTTTGCATCTATTTTTCTAAGTTTTTCCTTTTGTTACAAGTATATCTTATAGGAAGAACTTAAAAATTACCATAAAAACTTAACCATTCTTACATATTTCCCAAAATGTGCCTCACTAAGCGGCACATTTTTGTCAGTTCTGTACTCTTTTCCATATATATTTTCTTCAACATCCACTGTATCTGTTGTCTTAAATCCAAGTTTCTCACAAATATGGATGGATACGGCATTTTCTGCTTTTACAAGAGTCTGAACCTTGTCAAAGAAAAGCATATTTTTTCCATATTCAAGTATTGCCGAACATGCCTCAAACGCATATCCCTGCCTCTGATACTTTTTACCTATCAGAAATCCCAGTTCTATTTCGTCAAAACCATTTCTGATGGAGAAGCCTGCTCTTCCTATTACCTTTCCATCTTCTTTCCTGACAACTGTCCATATTCCAAAGCCCATAAGACCATAGACTTTCTCTATATAGTCTTTTTGGTATCTCTTTTCATCTTCAGGATTCTCAAAAAGACCTTCCATATATCTGGTCATTTCAGGATCCTTGTACAGTTCATAAAACTCGTCAACATCTTCCAAAGTGGTTTCTCTTATAAGAAGTCTCTCTGTCTGAAGCACTTCCCAGGGTTCACCCACATATCGCTGATATGCTTTTACATAGGAATCGATCTCTACTTCGTCTATGTCAGCAAAAACGTACTTTAATCCTTCAAAATCCTGGCCTTTATTAAAGTCTCCCAAGACTCCGACCACAGGTATATCTGCTTCCTTTAGCTGCTGCGCAAAGTCTCCTTTATCTGTAACAATAAGGATGCTCTCTTTTGACGGAACAAATTCGCTCACTGTCACAGCCTCTATGGATTCATATGTTGACTCATATCCACATTCTTTGATATAAGTACATGCTTCTTCTGTAGACTTTAGGACTGCAGGAATTTTTAAGTTGTTTTTGGAAATAATAAAATAGACTTTTTTCAGCACAGTAGCCACCTCTATCAATTATTATACAATATAATACGCCTATATGCTTCACAAACACTGAAGCCATAGGCGTTAACAATTTGTTTACAATTAATTAAAAGAATGGTTACTTCAAATCATCTTTTAGACATATAGACTTGTTAATATAATATTGTCAGATGAGTTAAGACAATACCAAATAAAAACTTTTTCATAATATGCCAGGTAAGGAAGCTTACCTGGCATCCTCCCTTTTATAGGGTTTTTTTTAATTAATTATCTCTTATTTATTCCCATGAAGGAACTTTTCCATATCAGCTACTGCTAATTCTTCATCGCTTCCATCAGCAATAACAGTAACCTGCTCACCAGATGTGAGATTAAGTGTCATCATTCCCATGATGCTCTTTGCGTTTACCTTTTTAGACTGAGCCTCGATATGTACTGTGCTATCATACTTACTAGCAAGCTGAACAAGCTCTGCAACAGGTCTTGCCTCAAGTCCTCTAGGCAATTTGATTTCGATAGATTTTGTTAACATAATTCCCCTCCTTTAGGATCTGATCTTATCCGCAAGTTCGCTTAGTTTCCTAAGCCTGTGATTAACTCCTGATTTACCAACCGGTGGATCAAGATATGTTCCAAGCTCCAATAGTGTTGCATCCGGATGTTCTAGTCTTACCTCAGCCATTTGTCGTAGGCTTTCCTGTAGCTTGTTAAAACCATAATGGTCTTTTATATAGGTGATATCTTCTATCTGTTTTGTAGCCGCATTAACTGTCTTGGTAATATTGGCTACCTCACAGTTAACTCTTCTATTAATAGAGTTCCTCATCTCTTTAACGATCCTGAGGTTCTCAAGATTCATGAGACTGACAGGTGCTTCCATTATGTTGAGCAGATCGACAATCCCTGCTCCCTCTTTTACATAAAGTACATAGTACTTTTTACGTCTGACTATCCTTGCCTCTATATCAAAGCTCTCGATCAGACTCTGTAAAAATAATGCCTGAGCCTCTAATGAACAATCAAATTCCAGATGATATCCCTTGTTTGGATCACTTATAGAACCGACGCACAAAAATGAGTCACGCAGAAAAGCTCTCTTACAGCAGGAATTCTTCGTAACCATTGGATTGATGCCTTCTGTCAGGTCCTTGATGTTTCCATCAGAGTCCATTAACTTGATTGCCTTCAAAATATCTTCTATAAGCGCCGTATCCTCTAGCACAGGCTTTAATTCATGCCCATTTTGAGGAATACTATTTCTTATATTAAATGCTTTCCTAATTATTGTAAAGAACTTTCTAGACACCATGGGATTATCGGTTTGTAACGATAGTCTGCATGCTCTGCCGTCTTTAATCTCAATGCTGCCATCCATAAATATTATGGCTGCCAGTTCCGCCAATTGGCAGTGCCTTGAGCTCCCTATGTGCTTATCCAGTTCTTCTTTTACTTCAGATGAAAATGACATTTTTACTTTGCCTGCTTAACATCTCTGTGAAATAGTTTTAAACCGTAGTTGCCGCCCGATGCTTTTAATCTTTCATATAATTCATTGGCAATAGTGACGCTTCTGTGCTGTCCGCCGGTACATCCTATTGCCACTACCAGCTGATACTTGCCCTCTTTTACATATCCGGGAATAAGGAAATTCAGCATATCCTCAAGCTTATCTACAAACTCTCCGCAAGCGGGAAAGCTCTTTACATAATCCTGAACACCCTTATCATTGCCGGTCTGATGCTTAAGTTCATCAATATAGAATGGATTAGGTAAAAATCTTACGTCAAAAACCAGGTCCGCATCATATGGTATTCCATACTTGAAACCAAAGGACAGGATTGTTACCATCAGTGAGTTGTACTCTTCATTCTTAACAAAGATCCTGTCGAGTTCCTCTTTGAGCTCCCTTGTCAAAAGCTGTGAGGAATCCATGATGTAATCTGCTCTCTTTTTTACCTCAGCAAGAACTTTTCTCTCCTTGGCAATTCCATCCTCAATCCTGTCTCCAACTGAATTGACATTCATAGGATGGATTCGTCTGGTCTCCTTGTATCTCTTTATAAGGACCTGATCACTTGCGTCCATAAACAGAACTTCAACAGGTATTCCTCGCTCTTTGAGGGAATCTATGATCCCTGCAACTTCCTCAAACTGCTGACCGGCTCTTGCATCTATACCAAGAACTACTTTACTGATCTCGTTCTCCGGCATAGTTATAAGCTCTGCAAATTTCTCAATAAGTGAAACCGGTAGATTATCAACGCAGTAAAATCCGGCATCCTCCAACATATGAATAGCAGTGGACTTTCCACCGCCGCTCATTCCTGTAACGATAACAAATCTCATTTTGCCATCCTTTCAAATAAAGAAAATATATCAGAACTTCCCAAGCATGATCACTTCAGGTTCAAGGGTCACACCTGAATTCTCATAAACTCTTTTTTCCACTTCACATATGAGTTCATAAACTTCAGCTGATGTAGCATTACCTTTATTTATAACAAAACCGCAGTGCTTCTCAGATACAGCAGCGTCTCCTACAGAGAAGCCTCTAAGTCCCGCATCTTCAATAAGTTTTCCTGCAAAATATCCTTCCGGTCTTTTGAAGGTTGATCCGGCACTCGGAAATTCAAGGGGCTGTTTTTCCCTTCTTTTTGCCGCAAGTTCCTGCATGTTTTGGGTTATTGTCTCTTTATCACCTTTTTCAAGAGAAAGAAGAACTGATATTACAATATAGCCTCTTCCCTTGATCGCGCTGGAACGATATCCAAATTCCATTGAGGAATTGTCCAATACCATGATCTCGCCTTCAGGAGAAAGAACTGTCACTGATCTTGTAACCAGCTTCATCTCTCCGCCGTAGGCTCCTGCATTCATTATCATGGCTCCGCCAATTGTTCCGGGGATCCCAGCTGCAAACTCAAAATTCTTAAGTCCATTATCCCTTGCAAAAGCAGCTATCTGAGAATTCATAGCTCCTGCTTCTGCGTAAATATCATTATCACCTTCAAGGTGTATATCGTTCATTTTACTAAGTGAAATAACAACTCCGTCAAATCCTTCATCAGAGATCAGGAGGTTACTTCCATTTCCCAGAACAAAAAACTCTGTGCCGAGCTTTTTGATAAGGGCCATCACTTCTACAAGCTGGTCCTTATTTTCCGGCCTTATAAATAAGCTTGCAGGCCCACCAGTTCTAAATGTGGTGTGCCTGCTCATTGGTTCATTTTCTAATACATTTGAAGCAGATACTATCTGCTCTATTGCATTTATAATTCCTTCGTTCAAAATGATCCTTCCTGTAACTTTATGGCATCAAAAGTTTCGCTGCACCATATACTCCTGCATCATTGCCAAGTTTAGCAAGAGCAAACTTAGCACCGCTGCATCCGGAGAATACATATTTCTTGAAGCTTGGCATAAGAAGGTCAAAGAGCATTTCGCCGGCCTTTGATACGCCGCCTCCAAGAACGATTATTTCAGGGTTAACAACTGTTGCTGTAATGGCAATACCTTTTCCAAGGTAATATCCGTACTGCTCAGCAATCTTAACTGCAAGGGCATCTCCCTTTTTAGCTGCATCAAATACATCTTTGCACTCGAAATCGCCATTTCTGAGAACACTGTCTTCATTAGAAGAAGCAAGCATTCTCTTTGCAAGTCTCATGGCACCTGTTGCGCTTGCATACTGCTCAAAGCAGCCGTGCTTGCCGCATCCGCAGGCATCCTCTTCATCATCTACAAGATGAATGTGTCCAATCTCTCCGCCGGAACCAAATGATCCTGTAAGAATCTTGCCTTCATTTATGATTCCGCCGCCAACTCCTGTTCCAAGAGTAACAAGGAGCATATTCTTATAGCCCTTTCCGCCGCCCTTCCAGGCTTCTCCAAGAGCTGCAACGTTGGCGTCATTTCCTGCCTTTACAGGGAGTTTTAATTTAGAATGAAACTCATTAACTACGTTGTAATTCTCCCATCCAAGATTAACTGCCTGATAGCAAAGGCCATCAGCATTAACAGCGCCGGGAACACCAATTCCTGCTCCGATAACTTCTGTATCTTCTATGTTTCTCTCCTTCATTTTTGCTCTGATGGAATCTGAAACATCAGCGAGGATCATTTTTCCGTGGTTCTCTGTTCTTGTAGGAATCTCCCAAAAATCAAGCATCTCACCAGTTTCTGTGAGAAGTCCTATTTTCGCAGTTGTGCCCCCTACATCTGCTCCAAATACGTATCTAGCCATAACCAAAACCTCTTTCTATTTTTTATTATTTAGTCATCGTCCTCATCATCAGTTCTTCTCTTTGCAAGAGAATTCTGAACTCTGTTGTAAAGCTCCTGTGCTGCATTGTAGCCCATAGCTTTCTGTCTGTGGTTAACTGCAGCTGATTCGCAGATAACCGCAAGGTTTCTACCAGGTCTAATAGGAATTCTGTGGCAAACCACCTTATTGCCAAGGTACTCTGTATATTCCTCTTCAAGACCAAGTCTGTCATATTCTTTATCCTTGTCCCAGTCCTCGAGCTTGATAACAAGGTCAATATTCTGGGTCTCTCTTACGCTTGAAACACCGTAAAGAGTCTTAACATCGATAATACCAACACCTCTCATCTCGATAAAATGCTTGGTAATATCAGGTGCTGAGCCGATAAGAGTTTCTTCACTCACACGGCGGAGCTCAACAACGTCGTCTGATACCAGACGGTGTCCTCTTTTAATAAGCTCAATAGCTGTCTCGGACTTACCGATTCCGCTTTCTCCAGTAATAAGAACACCTACACCAAAGACATCCACCAAAACTCCGTGGATAGAAATACATGGAGCCAACTTAACATTAAGCCATCTAATGATCTCAGCAGTGAAAGCTGAAGTTGATTTTTTAGTCATAAGCACCGGAACTTTTTCTTCCAATGCAATCTTTATAAATAATGGATCAGGTGTCAGTTCTCTACAGAAAACAACTCCGGGAACATCAAAAGAAAGGAATTCTCTGTACATCTTTTCCCTTTTCTCTTCAGGAAAAGACTCCATATATGTGTACTCAACGAATCCGATAACCTGCAGTCTTGTTGCTTCAAAATGCTCAAAATATCCTGCAAGCTGAAGCGCAGGTCTGTTGATGTCCGGCTGGATTATCTTTATCTTTTTAATATCCAGCTCAGGAGTAAGATTCTCAAGCTTCATCTTTTCAATGATTGATTTTAAACTAACGCTTGCCATTTCACCCTCCATAAAAAAACATAGTTTTATTCCATATTATTAATGGAACTCCCAGGTCAAATAATAACACAGTCATTACTCTTCTTCAATTTGTTTCACACTGTGGAAAAAGTCATAAATCTGCTGCGCAACGGTTTCCGGAATATCAGGAACCTCCGCAAGTTCAGATACATCGGCATTTCTTATATCTTCTATAGAAGAAAAATGTTTCATCAATGCCTTTCGCCTTGCAGGACCAATTCCCGGAATATCATCAAGAGTACTTTTTACCTGTGATTTACTTCTAAGTGATCTGTGGTACTCTATAGCAAATCTGTGGGCCTCATCCTGGATCCTTGTTATGAGCTTAAAGCCTTCAGACCTGGTGTCTATAGGCAGTTCAACGTTGTTATAGTAAAGACCTCTTGTCCTGTGATTGTCATCCTTTACCATTCCACACACAGGAATAGTAATGCCAAGTTCATCCAGTACCTGGAGACATATATTGACCTGTCCGCGTCCACCATCCATAAGGATGAGATCAGGGAACTTGGTAAAGCTTCCGTACTGTGCATCTATATCTCTTACTTCCAGATCATGTCTCTCCTCAATTCCGTGGAGAAGTCTTCTGGTCAAAACCTCGTGCATGCAGGCATAATCATCAGGTCCCGCAACTGACTTTATCCTGAACTTTCTGTAATCGCTCTTTTTGGGCTTTCCTTTTTCGTAAACGACCATGGAACCAACGTTTGCAAAGCCGCTTATATTGGAAATATCATAGGCTTCCATTCTGTTAAGCCCCTTTAATCCGAGGAGCTTTTCAATTTCTTTTACAGCACCTATTGTTCTTCCTTCTTCTCTCTTGATCCTCTCTTTATCCTTGGAAAGAACAAGTTCTGCATTCTGAGTTGCAAGCTCCATGAGCTTTTCTTTCTGTCCTCGCTCTGGAACCGTGATATAGACTCTGCTGCCCTTTCTCTGAGTCAGCCATTTCTCTATAACTTCCATATCCTCAATCTGCTCCGGCAAAACCAACTCTCTGGGGATAAATGGTGTTCCTGCGTAGAACTGCTTAACAAAGTTACGGAGTATCTCTTCCTTGGGATTTTCAGACACATGTGTCATATAGAAATGTTCTCTGCCAATAAGCCTTCCATCTCTTACAAAGAACACCTGAACAACTGCATCTTTATCGTCAGAAGCTATGGCCACTATGTCCTTGTCCTCCATTGAGGAATCAGTCATCTTCTGCTTTTGAGCAACTACCTTTACGCTCGCCAAAAGATCTCTGTATTTTGCTGCAGATTCAAAGTCCAGTTCTTCAGATGCTGCTTCCATTTTTTCCTGAAGATCTTTCATGATAACGCCGTAATTGCCATTTAAAAAGTCCAGGGCCTTATCAATTCTTTGTCTGTATTCTTCCTTTGATACCTCACCTGTACATGGGCCACAGCACTGCTTCATGTGATAATTAAGGCAGGGCCTCTCAAGTCCTATATCCCTTGGAAGTGTGCGGTTGCAGTTTCTGAGGCCGTAGATCTTATTTATGAGGTCTATTGTGTCCTTAACTGCAGCTGCGCTGGTAAATGGCCCAAAATATCTGGACTTATCTTTTTTCATTAGTCTGGAAAAAAGAACTCTCGGGTAATCTTCAGATACAGTGACTTTGATATATGGATAAGTCTTATCATCTTTTAAAAGAGTGTTGTATCTTGGAGAATTTTCTTTTATGAGGTTGTTCTCAAGAACAAGGGCTTCCAGCTCAGAGTCTGTAACTATGTACTCAAATCTGGCTATTTGCTTTACCATCTGATCGATCTGAGGTCCTCTTCCTATGTTTGCACGAAAATAAGACCTTACACGATTGTGAAGGTTGATTGCTTTTCCTACATACATGATGGTGTCATTTTCATCACGCATGATATAAACTCCGGGCTTGTTGGGAAGTTTTTTTAGTTCTTCTTTTACGTCAAAGCCTGTTTGTGGCATGTCAGCTTAATTTCTCCTGACCTTATAGATAAAGGGGAACAGAATGAAATCTGCTTCCCCTTTTGTTTAATAATTCTTTATCACTTGTCAAAATCACTTGGTACATGTGAGAACAATCCACCGCCCTGAGGCTGTGTCTGTTCATCCTGAGATTGCTCTTCATGTGGAACTTCTTCCTGCTCTGCAGGTTCATTTGCTGCATTCGCACTGTCAAAAGAACTCTCGGGCTCGAAAATACTCTGTGGTGCCTCATAAGCAGTCTGCTGAACTGGTTCAGAAGTTTCCTCTGTTTCAGGAGTCTGCTTTTTCTCTTCCTTACTCTTAATAGGAACATTCTCTCCTACAAGAGCTGACTCAGCACGAGTTGCATAGATTCTACCATGCTTTGCTGCTTCTGCCTCTTCCTCTGTAGGTTCAGGGATATTGCAAACCTCACGGTAAATCTTCATAAACTCTTTACCGGTAATAGTCTCTTTCTCAATAAGGAACTGAGCAATCTTGTCCATTGCATCTAGGTGTTCTCTGATAATCTGTTTAGCCTTCTCGTAGCAGTCAGCAAGGAGTTTTTTAACTTCCTCATCCACAAGTGCTGCTGTCTGATCGCTGCAATTAAGAACTCTGTTTCCATCGAGATATCTGTTCTGTACAGATTCAAGCTGCATAAGTCCGAATCTGTCGCTCATACCGAACATAGTGATCATGCTGCGGGCCATGTTGGTAGCCTTCTCAATATCGTTCTCAGCACCTGTTGTTACTGTGTTGAAGATTACCTCTTCTGCAGCTCTTCCGCCGAGTGAAACAATGATGTCATCTATGATCTCATCTTTTGTCTGAAGGTATTTTTCATCTTCAGGAACCTGCATTACATAGCCAAGAGCACCCATTGTTCTTGGAACGATTGTGATCTTCTGAACTGGTTCTGTGTTCTTTTGAACCGCACTGATAAGAGCATGTCCAACTTCGTGGTAAGAAACGATCTTACGCTCTTCTTTGCTGAGAATGCGATCTTTCTTTTCTTTTCCTACAAGTACCTGCTCAACAGCTTCCATAAGATCCTGCTGGCATACATATTCTCTGTGAGCTTTGACTGCATTGATAGCAGCTTCGTTGATCATGTTGGCAAGGTCTGAACCTACAGCTCCGCTTGTTGCAAGAGCGATACCCTTAAGATCAACTGTCTCATCCATCTTAACGTCTTTTGAATGAACTTTGAGGATTTCTTCTCTTCCCTTAAGGTCAGGCTTGTCAACGATGATACGTCTGTCAAAACGTCCGGGACGAAGAAGGGCTTTATCAAGGATTTCAGGTCTGTTAGTTGCACCAAGGATAAGTACACCCTTTGATGAATCAAATCCGTCCATCTCTGAAAGGAGCTGGTTAAGAGTCTGCTCTCTTTCCTCATTGCCACCGCCGTACTTGCTGTCACGGCTTCTACCGATAGCATCGATCTCATCGATAAAGATGATACAAGGTGCATTCTTACTTGCTTCGCTGAAAAGATCTCTTACACGGCTGGCACCCACACCAACGTACAACTCGATGAAGTCTGAACCTGCAAGTGAATAAAATGGTACATGGGCCTCACCGGCTACAGCTTTTGCAAGAAGTGTCTTACCTGTTCCTGGAGGTCCTACAAGAAGAGCTCCTTTTGGAAGTTTAGCACCGATCTTTGCATATTTTGCAGGGTTATGAAGGAAGTCTACCACTTCTACAAGAGACTCTTTTGCCTCATCTTCACCTGCTACATCTTTAAAGGTAATACCTGTTTCTTTCTGAACATAAACCTTAGCATTGCTCTTTCCAACGCTGAGTGGTCCGCCGCCTTTACCCATTCTTCTGAAGATAACTGAAAGAATGAGCCAAAGAAGAAGGATAGGAGCAACATATTGAATAATGAAAGCAAGGATAAGTCCTGAACTGTCAGGAACTTCACTGCTGACTTCAACGCCTGCCTCAAGCATTCTCTGTGTAAGAACGCTATCCTCTTCAGCCTTACCTGTGTAATATGTCACATAGGAATTACCTGTCCAATAGTAGTATCCGATTCCAAGCTGGTCTTCGGATTTATTCTCCTTTGGATAGATATCGATCCTGTCACTTTCGATGACTATTTTTTCTACTTCACCTTTATCTACCATATTAATGAATTCGGTGTAGGTAACTTCTCTGTTGGTATTCTCAGAAAAAGCTCTCAAAAAATATGTCATGCAGACCATTGTTACCAGGGCTGCCACCAAAAGAAGTATTATATTTTGGCGTCTTGGAGAATTGTTTCCCCCTCCAAGAGGGTTATTATTTCTCTGATTTTGATTATTATCCATTTTTTAATTCCATTCTCTAACGTGTTATGTTATACTACAACCTGTTTGTGCTATAATTAAAATGATATTTTCATAGCACCGTATCATACTATTATATAGAGTACAATTCAATAATTCAATTACAATTAATTCTTAATCTCTGAAAGTTTTATTAAATCACGCAGGAGGAATCAAAAATGGCTGTAAAGTATATCTTTGTGACTGGTGGTGTTGTATCAGGTCTGGGAAAGGGGATAACTGCCGCTTCGCTTGGCAGGCTATTAAAGGCCCGCGGATATAAAGTTACAATGCAGAAATTTGACCCCTACATCAACATTGACCCCGGAACAATGAACCCTGTTCAGCACGGCGAAGTATTCGTCACTGAAGATGGTACTGAAACTGACCTCGATCTTGGCCACTATGAAAGATTCATAGATGAGAATCTTGATAAGAATTCTAACGTTACAACCGGTAAGATTTACTGGTCTGTTCTTCAGAAAGAGCGCCGCGGTGACTATGGCGGACGCACAGTACAGGTTATTCCTCACATTACTAATGAGATTAAGAGTAAATTCTATAGAAACTTCACCGATGATGATACAAGAATTGCAATTATAGAAGTCGGCGGAACAGTCGGCGACATCGAAAGCCAGCCTTTCCTTGAAGCCATCAGACAGTTCCAGCACGAAGTCGGACATGAAAATGCAATGCTCATCCTTGTATCACTTATTCCTTATCTTCGAGTTTCACAGGAAATCAAAACAAAACCAACTCAGTCAGCTGTTAAAACAATGCAGGGAATGGGTCTTCAGCCAGACGTAATCGTCTGCAGAAGTGAGGTTGAACTTGATCAGGATACAAAGGACAAGATAGCTCTTTTCTGTAATGTACCAAGCAGCCACGTTCTCAACAACCTTGACCTTGAGTATCTGTATGAAGCTCCTCTTGCTATGGAAAAAGAGCATTTGGCACAGGTTGCCTGTGAGTGCCTGCAGCTTGATTGCCCTGAGCCAGACCTTACAGACTGGAAGGCAATGGTAGACACTCTCTACTCACTTAAGCACGAAGTTAAGGTTGCACTTGTTGGTAAATACACTCAGCTCCACGATGCTTACATAAGTGTTGTAGAAGCTCTTAAACACGGCGGAATCTCCAATCAGACTGCTGTAGATATCAAGTGGGTTGATTCAGAGACAGTTAATGATGACAACGTAGCCGAGATTCTTTCAGATGTAGACGGAATCATCGTTCCTGGTGGTTTTGGTGATCGTGGAATAGAAGGTATGATCTCTTCTATTAAATATGCTCGTGAGAACAACATCCCATTCCTTGGTCTTTGCCTTGGAATGCAGCTGGCTATTGTTGAGTTTGCACGTGATGTTATCGGATATAAGGATGCTCATTCTATCGAATTTGATCCTAATACAACACATCCTATGATAGCTCTTTTACCTGATCAGAACGGTGTTGAAGACATCGGCGGAACACTTCGTCTTGGTTCATATCCATGTGTTCTGGACAAAGAGTCTAAGGCATTTGAGCTTTTTGGTTCAGAGAACATAACAGAGCGTCATCGTCACAGATACGAAGTAAACAATGACTACAGAAATGTTTTGGTACAGAACGGTCTGAAGCTTTGCGGTATGTCACCAGATGGCAGAATTGTTGAGATGATCGAACTTCCATCCAACGATTTCCACATGGCAACTCAGGCTCACCCAGAGCTTAAGTCCCGTCCAAACAGACCACATCCACTGTTCTCCGGATTCATAAAGGCTTCCCTTGAGCACGAGAACAAGAGATAATCTCGTTTAGCGAGTGGCATAAATCCAGAAGTGCCCATAACTTTGTATAGATCTCGGAGTATTCGCAAAGACACAGTAAATATTAAATAATACGCCTTGTTTTCTTTCATGATTATTCAGAACAGAAAACAAGGCTTTTATTTTATCTTAACTGTCTCTATTGCTCATACTAAATCGCTCTATCCAAAGTTATGGGCACTTTTGGATTACTTGGAGCAATTTAGCTTATTTTGACTGGTAACTTTCCTGTTACCCTGATTTCGTTATTCAGTAATTTTCCTATAAGATTTATCATTGGCAATGTATATTCAAATGCTGCATATTTCCACACAGTATCAGGTATGTCCCTTAGATCATATGGGTTTCGTAGTGCGAATATAGCGGCTTTAGGATTTTTTTTCAATACCTTTTCTATCAGCTTGAGTTGGCCGCGGAATACATGGGCATTGTAGGTGCCGAACAGGATAAAAGAACTATTGGCTGCAAGTACTGCTGCTCTTTCGATTTCTTCTTCGTTTGGGTTTTCGCTTATTACCAGTGCTTTGGCACCAAATTTTTCTGCCAGGATTTCACAGAATGATGAGGCAACGTCTTCTTTGACATTGCCAACAAGGCCTACATTAAATGGTCTGGGGCTTATAAAAAGAGTGTCTGAGTCAATCCCAAGAGGATAATCTGCTTTTGAAACGAGAGTAAGCGTTTGTTCTCTGATGTCCTCAATTTTTTCTTTAAAATCTTGGCTACTTTTATCTTCCTTTATACATTTTAAATACTTTTCTTTATACGAGAGTATTCGTTCTGCACTTTCCTTAATGCTCTCAGTCGCTATGCTTCCATCATTTATAGCAGCTTCTATCCTTGATATAACTTCCGGGAAGTATGAAGGAGTGTGGGATATCATTATGATATCTG
Organism: Butyrivibrio sp. Su6; assembly: GCF_900108105.1. Taxonomy (GTDB): domain Bacteria; phylum Bacillota; class Clostridia; order Lachnospirales; family Lachnospiraceae; genus Butyrivibrio. The sequence goes on from NZ_FNUR01000011.1 coordinate 92,973, forward strand.
CACCTGCTTTAAATGCTGCCAAAGCTCCCTCTTCTACGCCATAAAACTTTTTTATGGCCTGCATTTCAAGGCAGTCTGTGAGTATAAGTCCCTCAAATCCCATTTCTTTTCTTAATAGATCTGTCAGTATTTTCCTGGACATTGTGGCAGGAATCCTGTCTTTTTCAACCTTAGGAAAAAGAATATGTGCGGACATTATAGCAGGGATGTTGTTTTCAATTCCTTTCTTAAAAGGCACAAGTTCCAGCTTTTCAAGTTCATCAAGTTCCTTATCAACGCAAGGAAGTGTCACATGGGAATCTGTTGACACATCGCCGTGTCCGGGAAAATGCTTTGCACATGAAAGAACGCCTGCATCATCAAGGCCTTTTGCCATTTGCAGAGCATACTCACTTACTTTCTCCGGGGTATCTCCATAGCTTCTACACCCAATTATAGGATTAGAAGGATTAGAATTAATATCCATAACCGGTGCCAGATTAAAGTTGATTCCAAGCTCTTTTAGCTGTAATCCTGTATAGTAGCCCGCAGTGTAAGCATTGTGCGAGTCACCTGTGGCTGAGATTGCCATGGCTCCTGGAATATTTCCCATGTTTTCAGACAGGCGCGCTACCATTCCGCCTTCCTGATCAATCATGATAAAGGGAGGATAGCCTGTAATAGAAGTAATGAACTCTGTTATCTCTGCGCAGAGTTTTTTTATCTGTGCTTCATCCCTGAGGTTTTCCTTAAAAAGAATGATATTACCAATCTTATATTTTCCTATTATTTCCTTAACTTCTTCATTTAATTCATATCCGGGAAAACCAACAACAAACTTCTGGCCCACCATCTCTTCAATTGTCATATCAAACCTCTTTCATAGCCAGTCTAAGGGCTCCTACTGATGCGTCTTCCTGAGGAAAAAACATTTTTAATCCTGCTCGTTTTTCCAATTTTTCCCTGATATGATCATTCTTTTGAAGAACACTTCCCCAAAGAGCCACCTCGGTGCCATAATCAAGCCTTTTTTTCACTGCAAAGATCAAACTGTTAAGCTCCTCTACAACAGCATCCTCTATAGCCACTGCCACAGGATCACCTCGTTTTATTCCTTCTGACAATAAAGGAGCCAGTGCCGCAATATCTCCCTTGCTTGTGTCTTTTGAATAGATGTATCCTATCAGTTCTCTGATGTCTTTGATTCCGAGCCTTTCAAATACCAGTTCCCTGAACACTGTGTTTTCGCCTCGGCCATCCTCTGCCCTTACTACCGCCTCAAGGATCCTTATAGATATGTCATAAGCGCTGCCCTTATCATCGATGAGATGGCCATAACCACCTGCTCTTGCGCTCATTCCGTCAGGTCTTTTTCCAAAGCAAAGACTCCCGGTGCCTGAAATAAGAAGTATTCCATGCTGCTCGGGGAATGCTGCAGAAAATGCTGTTTCATGATCCCCATAAATTCTATAATTTCTAAAGCCTGCTTCGCTCATGGCTGCTGCGAAGCCTTCTCTTATCTGCACATTGCTAATGCCCGCAAGTCCTATGGCAAGGCCTTTGCAATCATCAGGGCTTCCAACTTTTTTAGTAATGCTATTTACTATCTCCATTATATTTTGGATAAAAGAATCCTTGGAAAGCCCATTCCCGTTTAGAGCCGGTCCTATTCCTGAATAAATCTCTTTTCCATTTTCATCTGCGCAAACAAATCTGCTGCCGGTGCCTCCACCGTCGATTCCAGCATAAAAACTCATCTAGTCGTCCCCACTTAATCATATATATGAAACTCATTTTTTCTGATCTGAAATTCTGCCTGTTCCTGTTTTATCTTTTCGATTATTTCTGCTGCCTTAAAGCCTTTATCTAACGGCATTCCTGAGAGTAGTTGTATAAAGGGCTTATCCCTACCCGCTACAGGTGGCAAAAACTCAAATTCATCATATGCTCTATCCAGTATTTCAAGCAGCGTTATTCCCATTTCAAAAGGCTTTGCTTTTTCTCTGTCGGTGATATGAATGTGAATTCCGCCGCAGTACTTTCCTGCATGCTTGGAAGTGTACGGATTAAAGAAATACGGAGTTGCGTAAAAGCCATCAAATTTACAGCTATTGAATTCCTTTGCAAGTTTTTCTGGATCCTTGATATAAGAAGCTCCAATGACGCTAAAGGGATTGGCTGTCCCCCTGCCCTCGGATGCATTTGTCCCTTCTATAAGGCAGGTTCCCACATAAACAAGTGCTGTCTCGAAGGTTGGAATATTGGGGCTTGGCATGATCCAGTTAAGTCCTGTTTCAGGAAAAAGAGCTGCTCTTTGCCAGCCCTTGCATGGAATGACCGTTATATCCGCCCCAAGCTTTTCCTCTTCATTGACCATATTTGCAAACTCACCCGGAGTAAGGCCATACCTTACAGGAAGTGAATAGCAGCCGACAAAGCTAAACTCCTCTTTGGGTAAAATATTTCCTTCCGTAACCACTCCGCCAAGGGGATCTGGCCTATCCAGTACAACTATCTTTTTACCTTTTTTGGCGCAATCCTCTATCACATTTTTTAGCGACGAAATAAAGGTGTAATATCTGCTGCCCACATCCTGTATGTCATAGACGATGATGTCAAAAAGATTCAGCATTTCCTCTGTCATTCTTCGTCTCTGACCTTCGTAGAGGCTATATACCGGAAGTCCTGTCGCTTTGTCGTGGAAGTTTTTTACCGTAGCAGCATCCTCGATGTCTCCCCGTATTCCATGCTCTGCACCAAAGAGAACCTGAAGATCACAGATTTCTTTTAGCGCATCTATAGTGCTCTTCCCATCGATACGCCTTCCTGTAGGTGTTGTAATAAGCCCAACTCTTCCACCCTGAAATACATCCCTATATTCTTCTATTCTATCCGCTCCACACAAAACCATGTAATTCCAAGCTCCTGTTAACTAGTAAGTAATCCTACCCATAATAACGGGGTGATCTGCCCCTGTAACGGATGGAACATTATTACATTTCCTCTGTATTGTCTCATGGGCCAGCACCGCCATAGCTACCGCTTCTTTGGCATCAGGATTTATTCCTGCTTCTTCTGCCTTCATCACCCGGCAATCCAAAAACAGCTCTTTTAAATATGTCATGATTGCCTCATTGTGTGCGCCGCCTCCGCTTACAATGAGCTTTGAAGGATAAACAGAGGAGAACTCTCTAACTGAATGATATACACATTCCGCTGTGTACCTGCTTACTGTCGCGATCATGTCAACTTTACTGATATTATTAGTGGTGCAAAACTCATATATATCTTTTACGAAATCAGAATTGTAATGCTCTCTTCCCGTTGATTTCGGCGGAGCAATCTTAAGGTAATCATCCTGCATCATATGGTCCAAAAGAGCTTTCGAAGCTTGCCCTGAAAGTGCTATTTTACCGCCTTCGTCATAGGCTTTTTCGCCCTGAGTGTAGTCCTTTACCATCTGGTCTATAAGTAAATTCCCAGGACCGGTGTCAAAAGCTACAACATCATCAATCCTACCCTTTGCCGGAAGAATGGTAATATTGGATATCCCACCAATATTTAGCAGCGCCACATCTTTATCTTCTCTATACAAAAGAAATTCTGTATATGGCACAATTGGAGCCCCTTGTCCACCTGCTGCCATATCCCTTGGTCTAAAATCACTGACCACAGGACATCCCATTTTTTCGCAGATAAAACCAGGATCTCCAATCTGAAGTGTTCCTCTTATTGTATTACCCAGATAAGCTACGGCTTTTGGCTGATGCCACAGGGTCTGACCATGGCACCCGACAAAAGAAATATCATGCTTATCCACACCCGCTTTCCGGCATAAACTGACACATGCGTCTGCATAGAGTTTCCCAAGGAGCTCCTGCATAAGGCATATTTCTCTGGTTCCGCCACTAGTTCCCTTCGAAAGAGATAACAATGTTTCTTTTACCTCTTCCGAATAGGGATAACATTCAAATTCTAAAAGCTCAGCTTCTACTGAGCTATTGTCCTGTGATATCTTAACAAGCGCCGCATCAATCCCGTCCATGGATGTGCCGCTCATTAAGCCAATCGCAAGTTCACTCTGACAGTGCATCCGATATTATTCCTCCCGCATCAGCCAGTATGCTCTGTGCTTTATCAGCTTCAACGCCCTTCTTTATCATGACTATAGCTACCTTTGGCTTATAATCGCATTTTTTCAGAGTTTCAACAGCCACTTCTCTCGTAACACCTGTTGCCCTCTGAACTATGGTCTCGCATCTGTTTACAAGTTTTTCATTCGAAGCCTTAACATCAACCATCAGGTTACCATATACTTTTCCAAGTTTTATCATGGTGCCTGTGGATATCATATTCAATATCATTTTCTCAGCAGTACCGCTCTTTAACCTGGTAGAACCTGTTATTACTTCAGGCCCTGTCTCGGGCGCAATGCCTATATCTGCAAGTTCATCTATTTCAGAACCGGGACAGCTTGTCACACCTACCACTTTGCAGCCAATGCTTCGCGCATACTTCATAGCGCCGATAACATAAGGAGTTCTGCCTGAAGCAGCAAGCCCTACTACCAGGTCTCTGTCAGATAATCTTTTCTCCTCCAGGTCTTTTGCCCCAAGTTCATAGGAATCCTCTGCCCCTTCCACAGCTGAAAAGATAGCAGTAGTTCCACCGGCAATCAGCCCCAGCACCATTGATGGGTCCGTTGAAAAAGTCGGAGGGCACTCAACTGCATCCAGGATTCCCAATCTCCCTGATGTGCCGCATCCAACGTATATTAGCCTTCCGCCAACTTTCAACCGCTCCGCAGCACTTTCAATTGCCTCTGCAACCTGTGGCAATACTTTTTCAACTGCATATGCTACCTGCTTATCTTCACTGTTGATGAGTTTTACCATCTCCAATGTATCAAGTCTGTCGATATGCTCCGTTCTCTCATTTCTTTGCTCTGTTGCTATATTAGAAAGATCCATTTATAACCTGCTCCTTATATCAGCCTTTTACTGCGCCAACTGTGACGCCTTCCAAAAAGTATTTTTGTAAAGAGAAAAACAATACAAACATAGGTATTACTGAAATGCAGGCTCCTGCCATCATCGGTGACAAAAGAGAGCCATTGGCAAACTTAAATGTCTTAAGTCCTACCTGGATTGTGTACATTTCTTCTTTTGACGTAACCAGAAATGGCCAAAAGAAAGTGTTCCACGAATTCAGGAACGTGTTTATTGCCATTACTGACAGAATTGTCTTTGATAAAGGAAGGATTATTTTGTTGAAGATCATAAGCTGACTGCATCCTTCAATTTTTGCACTTTCAATAAGCGCGGTTGGAATTCCCTGAAAAAACTGTTTAGCCATAAAAATGTTGTAGGCTGTGCACATCCCCGGAAGTATCAGCGCGGGGTATGTGTTTGTCATATGGAAGTTTTTTACTATTAAAATATAAAGCGGTACCTGCGTAACCTGATAAGGTATCATCATTGAAAGCAGTATTACAAAAAACAGAAAACTCCTGCCTCTGAATTTGATTTTTGAAAATGCATAACCTGCCATTCCGGCAAAGATAACATTTCCAAGTACAGTAAAGGTTGCCACAATAATACTGTTCCAGATCCACTTCAGCGAATAATTGCTAAAGCTTATAAATGCCTTATAGGAATCAAACGACCACCTTCCCGGAAAAATGTTGTAGGACGTGGATGCAGATTCGATAGCAGGTCCAAACGACCACGCAAACATATATACAATTGGGAACAGTGATACTGCTGCAAACGCGATCAAAAAGACTGCGATCAGAGAATTTCTTATGTAAAAAATACTTCTATTATGTAGATGTTGAGAATAAAGTCCAGTTGCCATTTTTGCTTTCCCCTAATATGTCAATACTCAATATCTTCTCCCATTAACTTAAACTGGAGTGTTGTAAGTGCTGCTATAACAATTGCCAGCAAGATCGCCTGGGCGCATGCAAGTCCATATTTTCCATAGGTAAATGCATTGTTAAATATCAGCAGTCCGATCATGGTTGTATTATTATCCGGACCTCCACCTGTCATCATGTAGGCATTCATGAACACCTGAAAAGATCCGATCACGCCCGTTACCAAAAGAAATAATGTGGTAGGTCTGCACATAGGAAGCACGATATATCTGATCTTTTGGAAAAACTTCGCTCCGTCCATTTCAGCCGCTTCATAATATGTGTTATCAATACCATGAAGTGCCGCAATGTATATGATGATATTTGCACCATGACTTGATAAAAGAGCCATAATGATCAGCGAAAGCATGGCAGTCTTACTTGACGAAAGCCAGTTCTGTGATGTTGCTCCAAAAAGAGCCAGTACTCTGTTGAATATTCCATTTGGAGAGGCATCATAGAGCCAAAGCCATACAACTGAGATTGCTACACCTGAAGCTATTCCAGGCAGATAGTAGATTCCTTTGAACACTGACTGCACACTCTTTGTAAAAGGAACTATCATGATCGCTATTGAAAATGAAAGTATCAGAGACAGCGGAATGACAACCACTGTATAAACAAGAGTGTTCTTGATGGACTTCCAAAATAGGTCGTTTCCCAATGCTGTTATGTAGTTTTCAAATCCAACAAATTCAGAACCGAATGGCTTATATTCCTGAAAACTGGTAATCACCGCGGATATCACAGGATAAAGGGTAAAGATCACGAATACAGCTACTGCCACACCTATAAATCCCCATCCGCTTATGTTGTCTGCCATATGATATCTTGGCTTTGAAAGATTCTTTTTTTGTATTTCCTGCTTTTTCAAGGGTTGCACTCCTTTTAAGAAAGCCCCACCTGCTCTCGGCGGGAGGGGCTTTTCACATTTTCATGTGGTCTTGATTTATTTATTTGATCCAGCCGGATGCACAGTTCTCTTCGCCAAAGAGCTTATATGCTTCTGTGCAGATTGCATCATACACATCCTTAGCAGTTGTCTCGCCTGCAAGAAGTGCCTGGAACTTAGGAACGATTGTCTCATCCATCATTGTCTTTGCGTTAGCACTCTGCTCTGCAGAAATACCTGTAGGAGGTGCAACAACCTTAGAAATAGCATATGCTACAGCTGCTGCGTTCTCATCTGACTGATCAAGCTCGAAGCTTTCCTGTGCCTTTCTAGCTGATTCGCAAACACCTGTAAGATATACAGCGTTATCTACAGTTGCAGCTCTTTCACCTGAGCAAAGGAAATCCATGAACTTGAGAACATTCTGAAGGTGCTCATCAGTTGTGTTGTTGTTTCTGAGTGCGATCATTCCGTCAACTGTACCAAATACTGATGCTGTTGCATTGTCCATTGTTGGAACAGGAAGGAATACATATTCCATCTCAATTGTTCCCTCAACTGCCTCAGGGTCTTTTGCCTGCATCTTCTCAATATTTCTCTTGATATTGTTTTCAAAAAGAGGCATTGCCTTACCTGTAAGCATTGTCTGGCCTGTCTGAAGCATTACAAGTCTCTGGCCTGCTTCTACAGCGTAGTTAGGCATATAACCTGAGGATGTCATTGTCTCAACAGCTTCAAGAAGTGAAAGCATATTGTCTGATGTATAAGAATACTTAAGATCCTGTGTGAAGCTTGAAGTAATTCCTGCTGCTACACCAAAAATATTTATGAAGTCCTGTGTTGTTGCGCCTGCGTTGGCAAATACAAAACCAAAGCGGTCACTTGTTGTTCCGTTTTTGATAACATCCAGGAACTGATCATATGTCCAGCCACTGGTCTGAATCTTGGTAACATCTGCGCCTGCAGCCTCGAGCATCTCTCTGTTTCCGCCAAGGGCCTGAATTGTGATATAAAGTGGAAGTCCATAGAGAGTTCCCTCAAGAGTCATATAATCCAGCGCATTCTGATCATAGTCTGCAAGTCTTTCAGGATCTATGTACTTAGAGATATCAATTGCTGTTCCGTTCTCTACATAAGAACCTATAGCTGCATAGCTTACTTCTGCAATATCAGGAGCTTCGCCGGCGAGTGCCATTGTTGTGAGTTTTTCTGTGTGATCATCCCAGCTTGTTGATATAACATCAATTGTGATGTTGGGATATTCTTTATTAAATTCGCTTATCCATCCCCCTAAAAGATCAACATAGTCTCCCGTAATTGGTGGAACCATAATTGTGATCGTGTCTGTAACATCAGAAGCAGCTGCTGTCTCCTCAGCCTTAGCCTCTTCAGTTTTTGTTTCTGCCTGCTGGGTCTCACTTCCAGCTGTCTGGGTCTCTGTAGCAGCATTGCCACATGCCACAAGGCTTGAAATCATTGCCACAGACAAAACCGATGCCAATACCTTTTTTACTTTCATACATTCCCTCCTTATATGGATATAACTTGAATCCCGAAACAAATACCTTAACTAAATGTTAGACCTTTGATAACACTTTTTCAACAATGTTACATCATTACGAAACATTGTTTCATATTCTGTAACTTTTCGGTTGCCGCGTCAGTTTTCAGAATTCTTTTCTATATGGGTGGAATTTATCTGACTTATGCAATAGTCATAATTTGCCGTAGCATAGGCGGTAAAGAGAATATCTACGATATTAAGTTGTGCCATTCGGGAAGAAGTTGCCCCACTTCTGAAAAGAGACTCGCTGGCAGGAGTGTAGAGCACATGGTCCGCCATTTTTGACATAGTCGAAGGGGCGAATCGTGTTATAAGAATGCTGGGAGTGTGGTTTATCCCTATCGCTTCCATACATTTGATCATTTCTGATGTCTCACCGGAATAAGAAATAAAAATAGCTACGTCCTCAGGCTGGGAATTTTTGGCAATAAGATATTGAGAATGCCAGTCCTGAGCTATCAGACACAGCTTATTAACTCGCAAAAATTTGAGGTAAGCATCTTCTGCTACACATAAAGAAGCTCCCATTCCGAACATTCTAAGGCACCTGGCATCAGCTATAAGCTTTGTACACTCTTCAACCCTGTCCACATCCAAAAGCTGCTGAGTCTCCTGCAGAGTCATGATGTTTCTGCTTGTTGTCTTATCGATAATAGTTTTTATGCTGTCATCTTTTCTTATGCTATCGCCATTATCCCGCTGCTTACCGTTGTACTGCGCAAGCTCGTAAAGAACAGCCTGTCTGAACTCCTTATAGCCATCAAAGCCAAGATGCTTTGTAAGTCTCACGATAGTTGCAGGTGAAACATATACCTCTTTTGCCAGCTCCCTTATTCCATTTTCAATTACAATGTTGGGGTCACTAAGGATGTGCTCTGCTGCCATTTTTTCTGCACTTCCGATATACCCCTGCATTTCTCTAAGTCTAAGTAAAGGATTTTTCACGTCTGTCACCAGCTTTCAGATCAGCGACAGCGCTGCTTCATCAGCAACAAGCGTAAAGTCAGGATGAAGCTGAAGTATAGATGCAGGAACCTGCGGTGTTATCTTGCCAAAAAAAGCTTCTTTGATAATTGATGCCTTCTTTTCACCATTTGCAACCATCACGATTTTTTTAGCTTTCATGATAGTTCCGATTCCCATTGTATATGCCTGGCGAGGCACCATAGATACATCTGCAAAAAATCTCTTGTTTGCCTCTATTGTGCTCTCTGTAAGATCAACGATATGTGTTTTGACCGGGAAAAAATCTGCCGGCTCATTAAATCCTATATGGCCGTTATTACCTATTCCAAGGAGCTGCAGATCAATTCCTCCCAAAGCCTCAATAGCCTTCTCATAACGGTCACACTCGCCTTCCGCATCTTTGTTGGTCCCATCGGGAATATTGACGTTGTTTAAATCTATATTAACCTTTGAAAAAAGGTTTGAATTCATAAAGTATTTGTAGCTCTGATCATTTTGTGGATCAAGACCTACGTATTCATCAAGATTAGCTGTCCTTACCAAAGAAAAATCCAAATCTCCAGCCTTGTACATCTCTACAAGGCGCTCATACAACCCTATTGGTGAAGAACCAGTTGCAAGCCCAAGAACACTGTCCGGTTTCAAAATAATCTGTGATGCCAGTATGTTAGCAGCCTTTCTGCTAAGTTCGCCATAATCTTTTGCTCTTACTATCTCCATACTTTCCTCCTCACATTCTAATTCACATAACCCCTATAATATTATTATATATCATATCTATGTCATCGCATATCCGATAAGCTTTTTACTTTTTGCATTGTAAAGGGGCTGCCGTTAGACAGCCCCTCCTTTATATATACATACCTTCTCTAAGTATTTATATATCAGTTGATTGAATCGTAGTATGCAGCTCTTGAATCAAGGATCTTCTGAAGTCCTGAATTAACAAGTTCCTGATATCCGCTCTCGTAAACAGATTCAAACTGATCTGCAGGAGCACAGATACATGTGTAAACAAATGAAAGCATCTTGTTCTTTATATCTGTTCCGTATGTAGCCTGCTCATCAGAAACATATCCGTATACAGGGAAACGATACTTACCAGTCTGGCAAACTGTGTAGTAGTTCTTGTACCAGTCAACTGAAGCCCAATCCTGCTCCTGTGTCTGGTAGTTTGACTCTGCCATTGTATCGTAGTTGTTTACCCAGTCAAAGTTGAGGTTCATGATGCAAAGGTCATCACATGTTCCAGGATATCCCTTAGCTTCCTTGTCAGCTGATGAAGGCTCTACAGCTACGCCAAGATCGTTGTATGTGAGGTCTGGTGTGTAACGAACCTGAACTGCGTTTGCTGGATCTGCAAGCCAGTTGAGGTACTTCATGCATGCTACTGCCTGCTCATCAGAAGTTGTCTCCTGAGGAATCATTACGAACATAGCATATCTGTACTCATAAGGTGTTCTGTATGATCCGTCTGGAAGATCGAAGCACTGTACAGGGATGAATGAAGCATCTTCAGCACCAAGTGTTGTGTTGAGAACTGCTGTTGAATCCCAAATATGTGTTGTGTCATCAAGAACAAATCCAATCTTGCCGTTTGCTACATCTGCAAGGAATACAGACTCATCTGTATCTGTTGGGAAGTCCTGAGTGATAAGACCATCGTTGTACCATGTATTGAGCTGCTTGAGACCATCCTTTGATCCCGGAGCAACTGCCATGTATGCTTCAGCGTATGTGTAAGCAAACTTGTCATCTGGAATATCTACATAAGATCCAAGGAAGTTAAGATACATCTTCTCTGTATCAGCACGTCCGCTCATGCCCCAAGGTGTTCCAAGTCCTGCATCCTTTACAGCATAAAGGTACTTGCCAAGTTCTTCTTTGGTCTTAGGAACATCCATTCCGAGCTGATCAAGCCAATCCTTACGGATATAAGCTGTGTGACGGGCATTTTCTGTTCCTCTCTGTTTCATAACAGCGAACTTCTGATCACCAAGATCAGCGATACCTGTCTGCGCTTCGCCACAGTACTGCTCAATGTTTGAACCATACTGCTTGTAAAGATCTGAAAGATCTCTTAAAGCTCCGCTTGATGCGTAATTGTAGAAAAGATCCTGTGAATATGTCATTACGATATTAGGAGCTGTTCCACCTGACATCATAATGTTAACTTTGTCATCTGACTCTGATCTTGGAACAGAAACGTATGAAACGTTAATGTTGTAAAGATCTTTCATCTGCTGCTGGATCCACTGTGTAAGTGCGTTATCTTCAGTTGTTGTGTTAGGTGCAGCATTTCCTCTGTCCCATACCATAACTGTGATATCTACTTCATCGCCCTTAAGATCCTCTGCTGGGGCCTCTGTAGTAGCAGTTGCATCAGTTGTCTGAGTTGCATTGTCTGTAGTTGTTGTAGTATCAGTCTGTGTTGTTGTGCCTGATGAGCTGCCGCAGCCTGTCATTGCGCCTACTACCATAGCTGCGCTAAGAAGTGTTGCCAATAGTTTCTTTTTCATTTGAATCCTCCTTTTAGAAAATAAAATCTGAACTCGCTTAGAGTTACATTCTTTTAATAAGGTAGTTAGCCCTTTACCGCTCCCACCATAATTCCTTTTGTAAAGAATTTCTGAACGAATGGATATACGATAAGCATAGGGAGCATTGAAATTACAATGCTGGCTGCCTTGATGTTTTCTGCTACAAGGTTAGTCTGAAGTCCCTCTTCTACAGATACATTGATGGACTCAACGAACTGCTTAAGCACCATCTGTACTGTGAAGTACTTGGATGAGTTGATGTAATAGAGAACATCGCTGATTCCATTCCATCTTCCTACTGCATAGAAAAGACCAAGTGTTGCAAGTGTAGGATAAACAAGTGGAAGAATAACACTTATAAGACATCTCGCCTCACTGCATCCGTCAATCTTGGCTGCATCATAGATGGCTTCATCAATTCCTTTAAATGCGTTGCACATGATGATCATGTTATAAGCACTCAGTGCCCCTGGAATAATAAGTGCCCAGACTGTATCGATCATCTTGAAATCTCTTACGTTCAAGTACTCAGGAATTACACCGGGGTGTAAATACATCGTAAGAACGAACAGTGTCATAATTATCTTTCCGCCTACAAGCCCTTTCTTTGAAAGAGGGTAAGCAGCAAGAACAGTCATAAGAAGATTTATAACAGTTGATGCAAGCATCAGAACTATTGAATACCAGAAAGCATTTACAAAGCTTCCGCTCTGAAGTGCTCTTGTATAAGCTTCTGTAGTAAGATCAACAGGTAAGATAAATACTTTACCTGCAAGAATCGCGTTCTTTCCACTGAGTGATACAGCAAGCACTCGAAGAATAGGAACCATTGCTATACATGTGATTATTATGAAAAATGCTGTCCAGCAGAACTGGAATATTCTCTCGTTTTTACTATTGATGGCACTCATTACATGATTCCCTCCTGTCCCATTTTCTTGATAACAGCGTTAGCTGCAAAGACAAGAACTATTCCGACAACTGTCTGGAAAAGACCTACAGCTGTAGCGAAATCGAATCTTCCTGCCGCAAGACCAACTGAATAAACGTAAGTACTGATAACATCAGAAGCGTCTCTTACCAGGGTATTTCCCATCATATATGGTCTGTCAAAACTGATGTTTACAAGTCTTCCGATCTGCATGATAAGAAGAACTGTTATTGTAGATGAAATCTGAGGCAATGTAACATGCCATATTCTCTGAAGTCTTGTAGCTCCGTCGATATAAGCAGCCTCACCAAGTGAAGCATCTGCCGCCATAAGTGCTGCGAGATAAACGATAAGTGAGTAGCCTGCGCCCTGCCATACACCCATGATCCAGTATACAAATCTCCAGATAAATGAGTTGCTAAGGAATGATACACTCTCGCCACCAAGTGCTACGATAAGGTTGTTAACAAGTCCTGAATTTGAAAAGAGCTGTGTAACAATACCTGAAATGATAACCCATGAAAGGAAGTTAGGCAGATACAAAAGTGTCTGTGTTGTCTTTCTTACGCCTTCACTTCTCAGCTCATTTAAAAAGATTGCCAAGAAAATCGGAAATGGGAATCCAATAATAAGATCACCAATGTTCAATACCAGAGTATTCTTCAGTGCACTCCAGAAATCCTTTGATGTAAAGGCCTCTTTGAAGTTCGCAAGTCCAATCCATGGGCTGTTCCAGATGCCTTTAAATACGTTGAACTTCTTAAATGCTACTATTACTCCGAGCATTGGTTTGTACTTGAAAAGAATCATATAGATAACCGGAATTATCAGCATAAGATACAGCTGCCAGTTATTTCTTAAATAGACTTTTACTTTACCCTTCTTCTCTTTTTTCATTTTTTCTTTCCTATCCCCAAAAGCTATAACTGTTATCTATATAATGATAAGTCTTTAATACTTTATCATTGTATATAATTATTTTAACCATGTCATGAATAAGAAACTATATTAAATTTGCTATTATTACTCTAAAACATTGCATTTTTTGTTTTGGCCAAAAATATGCACAAAAAGGGCAGATAAACTTTTGTTCATCTGCCCCAAAACTATGATACTAATTATTTTGTTTCCTCATAACTAAAACCGCGAAGGCTTAATTCATTTGCAAGACTGCAGGCTACAAAGTGTCCCTTTTCAATCTCAAAATACTCAGGAGTACACTCCTTACACTTTTCAGTGCAATATCTGCAACGTGTGTGGAAATAGCATCCACTTGGTGGATTAGCCGGGTTAGGAATCTCTCCCCTAAGAGGTATTCTCTCCTGGATAAAGTTTGGATCTGCAACAGGAACTGCTGACATCAAAGCCTCTGTATATGGGTGCTTTGGATGTGTGAAGATCTGCTCTGTCTCGCCGTATTCAACCATTTTGCCAAGGTACATAACACCAACTCTGTCAGATATATGCTCAACTACAGACAAGTCATGGGAAATGAAGATATAAGTGAGCTTCATTTCTTTCTGTAAATCCTTAAGAAGATTTATTACCTGCGCCTGGATTGAAACGTCAAGAGCTGAAACCGCCTCATCACAAACAATGATCTTGGGCTTTATTACCAGCGCTCTTGCAATACCGATACGCTGTCTCTGACCGCCTGAAAATGCATGTGGATATCTCATAAGATAAGCAGGATTAAGGCCTACTTTCTCTGCCATTTCTTTTGCCATCTGATCCATCTGGCTGTCAGGCATCTTGGGGTAGTTGGCCTTTAGAGGCTCCTTTATGATATCAAGTACGGTCATTCTTGGGTCAAGAGATGAATACGGATCCTGGAAGATCATCTGGATCTCCTTGCGAATTCCCTTCATCTTCTTTTTATCAACTTTCAGGAAATCTACTTCTTCTCCTGATTCTGTGCGATAAAAGACCTCTCCCTCTGAGGCATCATATGCTCTTACAATGCATCTTCCAAGAGTTGTCTTTCCACAGCCGGACTCTCCAACAATACCTATTGTCTCTCCTTCTCTTACGCTAAAAGAAACATCTGTAACTGCCTTAACAGTGACATTCTTGGAGGTAAAGCGCTTGTGGAGATGCTTTACTTCTAAAATATTATCTTTTTCCACGCTTTTTTCCTCCCTCATCTGGCTCAACAGGATTTGCTGCCTCTTCTGCAAGCTTCTTTTCTACTTCAGCTCTGTGTGCCTGGCAAGCAGGATTAGAGCAGTTAAAGCATGCAATCTTATGTCCGGGCTCTATCTCAACAAGTTCAGGCTCTGCCTTATCGCAAAGTCCCTCAATCCTGCAGTCGCATCTGTCATAGAATCCGCACTGTTTTGGAAGGTTCATGGCAAGCGGCACTGTTCCTTCAATTGAGAACAATCTCTCATCTTTTCTTCCGCCAATCTTATGAACTGATCCCATAAGTCCACGAGTATATGGGTGCTGAGGATTTGCATATATTGTCTTGGAATCGCCTGTTTCTACAACTTTTCCAAGGTACATAACTGCCACTCTGTCGCACATCCTTGCAACTACTCCCAGGTCGTGTGTGATGAACAGAATAGCCATGTTGAACTCTTTTTGAAGCTCCTTCATCAGTTCAAGGATCTGAGCCTGAATTGTCACATCAAGAGCTGTTGTAGGTTCATCAGCGATCAAAAGCTTTGGATTACATACAAGCGCCATTGCTATGAGTGCTCTCTGAAGCATACCGCCGGAGAACTCGTGTGGATACTGATTGTATCTCTTTTCCACATTTGCGATTCCAACTTTTCTCATTACCTCAAGAGAAATCTCTTTTGCCTTCTTTTTATCCTTAGTTATATGCAAAAGAGTTGCCTCAGTAATCTGGTTTCCGATGGTGTACATAGGTGAAAAAGCCACCATTGGCTCCTGGAATATCATTGAAATCTGCTTTCCACGGATATTTCTTATTTCTTTTCCCTTAGGATCCATCTTAAGAATATCCACTTCAGTGTCATCCTCATTTCTGAACATGATCTCGCCGTGAGGTGTGCACTTTCTGTCATTGATCGCAAGAATTGATTTGCATGTGATTGATTTGCCGCAGCCTGACTCTCCAACAAGTCCAAGGGTCTCGCCGCGCTTTATTTCGAAGTTTACTCCTCTTACAGGTGTAAGAGTACCTTCCATCATCTTTATGTCTACATGGAGGTCCTTTACTTCTATAATGTTATCTTTTTCCATAGGTTCCTCCCGATTACTTGTATGGATCAGCTGCATCTCTCATTCCATCGCCAAGGAAGTTAAATGCCAAAACTGTGATAGTAACGAAAATAATTGGAATAAGCTTGTGTGGGTTTGCTGCCACATCTGTTACTGAGCTGGCTTCCTGAAGAAGAACGCCCCAGCTTGTTGCAGGTGACTTGATACCAAGGCCAAGATATGACATTGATGTCTCACCTACGATGGATCCCGGAATTCCAAGAGTCAGGGATACGATAAGATAGCTCATAAAGCCCGGAACAAGATGCTTCCAGATTATCTTCCATGTTGATACGCCTGAGATTCTTGCAGCCATAACGTAATCTTCATTCTTAAGTGAAAGGAACTTACCTCTTACTACTCTGGCCATTCCTGTCCAGTTAATGAAGGAAAGAATGATCGTCATGTAGAAATACATCTTAACTGTAGAGATTCCTGCAGGGATAGCTGCTGAGAGCGCCATCCACAGTGGGATCTGAGGCACAGCTCCGATAACCTCTATTATTCTCTGAATTATGATATCTATAACACCACCAAAATATCCTGAAATCGAACCAATAGCGACACCCAGGAAAAAGCTTATGAATGCGCTGGCAAATGGGATTGAAAGTGAAATCCTTGCTCCCAACAGCACTCTGGAAAAGATATCTCGTCCAAGTGAATCTGCTCCGAAGAGGAATATTTTTGCTCCAGTTCCTCCATTTGAACCTTCTCCAACACCAAAGAGATGAAGGTCACATGGGAAAAGACCTAATATCTTATATTCAGTTCCGTGAACAAACCATTCAATCTTGTAGTATTCAGAAAGATCTGGTTCAAGTTTTACTTCAAATGTCTTTTTATCAATTGTCTTTTCAAGCTTGTAAACGTGTGGTCCTACATGCTCGTCGTTGAAAATAGTGTAGATCTCTGTGGGAGCTGAATTCCTGTACAGGCCGTCAAACTCATCAAGTGAATATGGTGCAAGGAAGTCTGCAAACAGTGCTCCAATGTAAAGAACTGCCAAAATAATAAATGAAACCTGAGCAAGTTTATGCTTTTTAAGCTTTCTTGCCATCAAGGTCCACTGGGAGGCAAGATAATAATCTTCTTTTGACTTAGTACGCTTTGCCATTATCTGTTACCTCCTGAATATCTGATTCTTGGATCAAGGAAGGCGAGGGCTATATCAGACAAAAGAACTCCGATAACAACCAGGACTGCCTGGATCATAACGATTGCACCTGCAAGGTACATATCCTGAGACTGAAGGGCCTTATAAAGTACAGGTCCCTGGATCTGCATGTTAAGCACAAGAGCTGTTACTGTAGATCCTGAGAACAGGCTTGAAAGAACTCCGCCAAGGCCTGATACAGTAGGGTTTATAGCTGCTCTGAAGCAGTACTTCATGATGATCTTTCCTTCAGGAACACCCTTAGCTCTTGCTGTAAGTGTGTACTGCTGCGCAACCTCGTCGAGCATCTGGGCTCTCACTGAACGGATGATTCCGCAGGTTCCGCTTGTACCAATAACGATAATAGGGATGATCATTCTTTTTAAGAAGTCTCCAAAATTGTATAAATGAACGCCGTTTTGTAACATCTCCTGACTGAAAAGGCCTACGTTGGCATTCCCCGTCCATTTATAGGAGAGATACATAAGCACAATTGCCAAAATAAAGTTCGGTATGGCAGTACCTAAGAATCCGATTATGGCTGATATGTAATCGCCAACGGAATACTGATGAGTACTTGCATATACCGCTATAGGTATAGAAACCAGGTACTGGAACAGCATGATGATAGCTGTTACGCCGATCGTCAGCCCCAGTCTGTCATTAACTACACTCCACACATCTCTTCCGTATGCAAAAGAATATTTCCAGTTGTGATGTGAATGATAAAGTCTGTAATACGCTGAATCTGTAGGGGTCCAGATAATATCTTTTACCCACTTTAAATACTGCTGCCAAACAGGCAGATCAAGTCCATAGTCTGCTCTCATTGATGCCGCATAATCTGCATCTACTAATTCACCCTCGGTTGCAAGCGCCGCTATATGCGCGGATACATAGTCTCCCGGAGGAAGCTGAATAACGAAGAAAACCAAGATTGAGATTAAAAGAATTGTTGGAATGAACATGAGTACACGCTTGATGATGTACTGAACAAGATCCTTCTGAAAAAAGGCCTTAAGACTGTCCCCAAAACTCCTTTTTGCCACTTTTTCCTCCATTAGAAATGTCCCTTTCCTTAAAAATCCGGAGACGTGGAAACCAACCACGCCTCCGGTACTATTTTAAATAATACTACTGTGTTGTCCCCAGAATTACTCTGCCTTAAACATTACTTCATAATGAGCCATGTTTGCGTACTGATAGCAGTCAGCCCATACAAGACCATCTGCATAGTTCTTAAGCTTTGAAGAAATGATCTCGTAAGAATTCTCTGCCTTAAGGTATGCAATTGACCAGAGATTTTCTTTGTGGATATTGAAAATCTCAGCCTGATAGCCTTCTCTTTCAGTCTCATCAGATGTAAGACGCCACTTGTCATAAAGCTCAACGAGCTTAGCCATATCACCTGTAGGTTCAACACCCTGTGCACCCTTTGTTGCATAGTATGTACCATACTCGCCATACCATTCAGCTGCCTGAGCGATAGGAACAAATGGAGCCGCTCTATCCTTAAGTGAAGCACCGCCGATAGATGTATGAGGTCCCATTACAGCAACCCAGTCATTGTTGTCGATTGTCTCATCAAATGCTGAAACTTCAAGGTTCTTAAGTGCGCAGTTGATACCTACTGCCTTGTAGTACTGCTCGAATACAGGATAAGACTCATCAGCGCCGCCATCATATGCAAGGAATGTGATCATGAGGTCTGAACCATCGGCAAAATCATAGAAACCGTCAGATCCCTTTACAAGTCCGCATCCTTCAAGAAGGCTCTGTGCCTTTTCAACATCATATTCAGTCCACTTTGTCTCCCACTCAGCGTCATAACCAACGTTGCCTTCTGCAGGAGCTGCCTGACCAGGCTCAAGGAATCCATCTGTAAGAAGCTGTGATACCTGTGCTCTGTCTACGCAGATTGACATTGCCTCACGGAAGTCCTTGTTAGCAAAAAGATCTGCATAATTCTTGTCTGTATTTGTGTAGTTAAATGTGATCTGGTAGCTACCCCAGTTTGTTGTTCCCCATTCACGGATCTCTGCTGCATCACCAAGGTCAGCCTTTGTTGCTGCAATATCCTGCATAGCAATTGTGATGATGTCAAGCTCGCCTGAACGGAACATAAGAAGATCCTGTCCGTCTTCTGAAGTTGTATTGAAGTGAAGTGCATCAACATATGGAAGCTGATTGCCTGCTGCATCTACTTTCCAGAAGTATGGGTTACGATCCATGATGCAAAGTGTGTCATCCTTTGAGCTGTTTCCGGGAACAGTTGAAAGAACGAAGGAGTTAAGTGTAGGAACTCCTGATGTGTTCCAGAAGTTGTAAGCTACTGCTTTTCCTAAATCCTTAACTGTTGCTGCATCAATGTTCTTTTTCTGAGCGTTTGCAAGAACTTCTTCCTCTGTAAGGCCTGTGCTCTGCCAGTACTCATTCTCAACATATGGGAAGTCCTCAGAATCAGGGATAAGGTCGCTTAAGTAATGAGCTGGAGCCCAGCACCATTTAAAGTCGCCGTTCTCGATGAAGTCAGCAGGATACTTTGGATTAACGAATGTCCATGTTACTGTGTAATCATCAACCTTCTTAAGAGTTGCAAATGCATCCTCTCCATCTACTTCTTCCTTAAGTGCTGACCAGCCGTTCTTCTTGCTGTCGAAATTTGAAAGGTGGCACATGTAGTACCAGAATGTGATATCGTCAGCTGTGAATGGCTCGCCGTCTGACCACTTCATGCCTTCTCTTAATTTGAAGGTCCATTCTGTATAGTCATCATTATATTCAAAAGATTTAATAACGTTTGGATAGTAAGATCCGTCTGTGTTGTAACGGATGATAGACTCAAGAGTAGGTCTTGATAATCCCCAACCGCCGCCTGCGCCTGCAAGATTGATAACCCCACCATAATTACCAATCTCGATCTTTGCACCGGTAGCATCTGCTGTCTCAACAAAAATGTTGTCCGCATTAGGAATTCTTTCCTCTACTGCAGGTAGTGTTCCTGCAGTTACCTGCTCTGCAAGCATAGGTGCTTCTGAATAGCCTGAAATTTCTACGTTTTCTGCTGTTGTAGCTTCTGCAGTAGCAGTCTCTGCAACTGAAGCTTCAGCCTGTGAACTCTCAGTAGTATCTGCTGATGTGCTTGGTGTAGCTGCTCCGCCACATCCTGCAAGCATTGTTACAGATGTTGCTGCTAAGAGAACTGCAGATAATACTTTATTGCTTGTACTCTTTCTCATATTCCCTCCTTATATTGAAAACCTTCAACACTACTATGATAACATTGGTTTCCAACACTATATAGCCAAAATTTTATTTTTTTTTAATAAAACATTGCATATTTTGTCATAATGACAATTATTAATATTTCATTAAATTAAAAATCATGGATACATCTTACGGTACAGTCCCTTTAATACTTCTGCATCAAGTTCTCTGATAGTGTTTGAAGGGCTTCCACTTATCATTGCATCTTCTGCCATTTTATCGATGCTTGCATAGAATTCCTCTCTGTTTATGCCATAGCCTTCAAGAGTTGGTATCTGGCAAACATCGCAGATCTTTCTTATTTGGACCATGAAAGCGTCAGCTGCTTTTTCATCGGAATCATCGTCAGTTGCTGCACCAATTGCTCTTGCCATATCAGCAAATCGGTCCATTGCGCCCTCTTTTGCATATTCAAGGCATACCCCCAGAAGCATAGCATTGGATATTCCGTGTGGCACATGGAAAAGAGCTCCTATAGGGCGGCTCATTCCATGAACAAGAGTTACACTTGAATTGTTAAACGCCATTCCTGCTTCAAGAGCCGCAATAGACATCTGTGTTCTGGCTACATCATTTCCTGCATCATGATAGGAAAGTGGCAGATAGTTGAAAATTCTTTTTATTGCAGATATTGCCAATGTATCTGTAAGTGCCTGGGCCTTTCTTGATGTGTAAGCTTCTACCGCATGAGTAAGAGCATCAAGTCCTGTGGATGCTGTCATTTTAGGTGGCAGTGTAAAGGTAAGTTCAGGGTCAATGATCGCTACATCAGGAATAAGCTGTGCACCCTTAAGAAGCATTTTTACCCCTGACTCAACATCCGAAATAATTGTAAACTGAGTAGCTTCGGAACCTGTGCCTGCTGTTGTAGGGATTGCAATCATCTTCGCCTTTATTCCCGAGATTTCTTTTCCCATATAGTCGGAGATCTTGCCGGGATTAGCATCCATTGCAGCCACAGCCTTCATGATATCAAGAGCACTTCCGCCGCCTATTCCAATAAGAAAATCACAGGCTTCTTTTCTGTAGATAGAAAGAGCTTCATCGATCATGATGTTGGTAGGCTCTCCAAGGAAGTTGTCAAAGATTGCATATTTTATGTTCTTTTTGGAAAGCGCATCTGTCACGATCTTTACTTTTCCAAGCTTTTCTGTGATCTGATCGCAGACGATAAGCGCCTTTTCTCCAAAATTATCAACGTATTTTCCTACTTCCTTAAGGCTCCCTTTTCCTGTAACTATTTTCCCCGGTACAATAAATTCTTTTGCCATAACAAAAGTCCCCCTTACTCTACTTCAGAAAGTTTTACTGGTCTGTGTTCTTTTACTGAAAGGTTAGCTGCCATTGCCATAAGTACAGGCTTAAGTCCGTCGTCGATACCAACTACAGTATCTGTGTCGTTCTCTACAGCATCGATAAATGCCTTGATCTCATCTGAATAAGCCTGCATGTATCTCTCAAGGAAGAAGAATAATGGCTTTTCACCTGTTACGCCCTGTTCGTTTGAAAGAACTACATTAGACTGTGAATCATTGGCATTTGCGACCATTCCCTTTGAGCCAAATACTTCAGCTCTCTGGTCATATCCGTATACGGACTTTCTGCAGTTATCAATAACTACGAGAGCTCCGTTTTTCATCTTGATTGTGATTACTGCTGTGTCTACATCGCCTGCTTTTCCAATCTCAGGGTCAACCAATACTGCTGACTGCACGTAGATTTCTTCTGCATCACATCCGGCAAGGAATCTTGCCATGTCAAAATCGTGGATTGTCATATCCATGAACATTCCGCCTGATACAGCAACATATGCAGGTGACGGTGGTTCAGGGTCTCTTGATGTGATCTTGATGATCTGTGGATCACCTACTTTGCCTGCTGCCACTGCTGCCTGAACGGCTTTAAAGTTGTGGTCGAATCTTCTGTTGAAGCCCACCTGATACTTGAGGTTCTTGCCCTTAAGTGCATCGATAACTTCGTGTATCTTGTTTACGTCATGATCGATCGGTTTTTCGCAAAAGACATGCTTTCCTGCGTTAATTGCTTCGATAGAGATAGGAGCGTGAGTATCTGTTGATGAGCAGATAAGTACTGCCTGGATCTCCGGGTCGTTTATGATTTCCTTATAGTCTTTTGTGACGTTCTGTATTCCCATTCCTTTTGCCCAAGCGGCTGTCTCATCGTTCATAAATGGATCTGCAAGAGTCTTGATCTTTGCTCCCGGAACATTATTTGTAATGCTCTGTACATGTACCTTTCCAATTCGGCCTGCGCCGATAATTCCAACTGTAACCATTATTTTCCCCTTTCAACTTTTAAAGTCCTGTCTTTTCTGAAATGTACTTTCTTGCTTTCAGTGCGTATTCGAATGGATTGGCTTTCGCTGGGTCTTGTTCTGCTTCTACTACTACCCAACCTTCGTAACCGGATTCTTCGAGTACTTTGAAGAGTGGTGCAAAGTCTACGTCTCCGTCTCCGGGAACAGTAAATACTCCCTCACGTACTCCCTTTAAGAAACTCCAATTATTCTTTCTGGCTTTTTCAACACGCTCTTTTCTAATATCCTTCAGATGAACATGTTTTATTCTCTTTATATACTTTCTGATGATTGGCTCAGGATCGATGCCTGCAAATGAGAGGTGACCTGAGTCGAAGAGGAGATATACGAGCTCAGGATCTACCATATCCATGAATCGGTCGATTTCTTCCTCTGTCTGGACTACTGTTCCCATATGATGGTGATATGTAAGTGTCATGCCGTGATCTTTTGCAACTTTGCCAAGGCGGTTAAGTCCATCGGTAAGTTTTACCCATTCATCGTCGTTCATGACATACTTATCCACAAAAATAGGCTGGTCAAGTTTGCCCTGTGTGGAATAACTCTGCTCAGAGGCTCCGATAACCTTTGCTCCGAGAGTTTTCAAGAATTCAAGCTGTGCAATAAATTCTTTTTCCACTTCTTCATATGGTTTTGTTAAAAGAAATGATGAAAACCACTGGTTGCAAACCTGTATTCCCCTAAGATCCAATGCTCTTTTTAATATTTCTGCGTCTTTTGGATATTTGCTTCCAACCTCGCACCCTTTGAATCCGGCAAGGGCCATTTCTGAAATGCACTGTTCAAAAGTATTCTCTTTTCCCAGATCAGGCATATCATCGTTGGTCCAGCCAATTGGTGCTATCCCCAAAGAAACCTTGTTTTTATCTAACATTTTCCCTTCTCCTTTAAGTTTTTTACCCCTTATGATTTATCCTTTATAATCGTAAAGCCATGTGTAACGCTCATCATCTATTCTGTCGGTCCATGGATTGCCGGGCAGATGTCTTATCATCCAGCAGGTGTACATCTGAAATCCCGGTGCACAGGACTGCGGATGAACTTTGCCTCCGGGGATTGCTGAAAAGCTTCCGTCAACGCTCTTAAATACTTCATCTCCTACGAAGCTTGCGCCGAACCCCTCCGGACGGTCAAACAGGAAATAGTATGTTTCAGGCTGTGGATGAGTGTGTGGAATATACCCTGACCAGTTACCCGGATCATTTAACGCTTCTCCCAGAACCATGTTTGAATATGGCGCTGTCTCATAATCAAATGCAGTGCTTACTCTTCTCTTTGCCGTGCCCCCAAATTTATCTTTGCAGGAATAGATCCAAGGTGTGTTCTCCGGATCATAGAATTTTGCTTCAAATTCTCTTTCGTTGTCAGTGCACTGAATGAGAACCTCGGCGTCGCTCTCTGCCTTAATCACAACCTTTGTGTTCTTGCAAACATGAAGTGCATACAGTCCATCTGTGAAAACGTCTTTTCTGTAGACTTCTTTTTCCTGTCCATTCCATGAGTACTTGAGCTTTCCTTTGAGCAAAAGAACTGCCATTTCCTCTTCAGGTTTAAGTAGTTCTTTTGTCTGTCCCTGTGACATACGATAAACTCTGATATCCATAAGCATATCTTTGTAATCATTGTCATAGGTTGTCAGGATTTTCTCACCGTTTTCATCAAACTCAGGATATCCAAAAACTTTTCCCATCTGTGTAACCCCTTCTTTCTAACCCCTTTACATATCTATGTTTTTCTTTAATACTTTCTTGCTTCGCGTCTGCCTTCTTCGACTTCTTTTCTGCAGTCTCTTACGCTCTTACTCTCAGAAACAGCTGCCAGTCCTACATCCCACCAGGAATCATAGCCATCAGTCATAGTCTTTGGCATTACTTTCAGATCGATGAGCGTTGAAACCTTCTGTTTCTTAGAATCCTTGAGGGCTTCTTCCAGCTCTTCCACTGTCCTTACTGTATATGTCTTAAGCCCATAGCCTTTTCCGATCATTGCATAATCAATTGGAATAAGGTCCCCGGAGAGCTTTCCATTTTTATCTCTATAACGGAACTCTGTTGCAATAGATCCCATACCATGAGTCATCTCAAGGTTGTTGATACATCCGAAGCCGCAGTTATCAAACACAAGGATATTTATCTTAGCTCTTTCCTGCATTGCTGTTGCAATCTCGCTGTGGAGCATAAGAAAACTTCCGTCTCCAAGGAATGTGTAAACTTCCTTCTTAGGATCTGCGAGCCTTACGCCGAGAGCTCCTGCAACTTCATATCCCATGCATGAATATCCGTACTCTGCGTGGTATCCGCATCTTTCGTCTGTGGTCCACATTCTCTGAAGGTCACTTGGAAGTGAACCTCCGGCTGTCACTATAGTTGCGTTCTCATCTATGAATCTTCTGACTGTAGCAATCGCCGCGGTCTGAGTTAGAGTTGCCTTTGTGAGCTCATGGAACTCTGGAAGTGTTCTTGGATCGCGAGCTTCGATCATTGGCTTAAACTTAGGGCCTGTATAAACTATGCCGCCAAGTCGCTCCATCTCTTTGTCCCATTTAGCTTTTGCAGTTTTTATCTCATCTTTATAAGCACTCTTATATTTACTCTTTGAAAGCTCTTTTATCACCAAAAGAAGTGTCTCTTTTAAGTCGCCAACTGCCTTTGTTGCATCCATCTTGTAGGCATCAAAGCGGTTTACATTTATGGTCACAACTTCCGCACCCTGCTTAAATTGCCTCTTTGAACCTGTTGTGAAATCTGATAGCCTTGTTCCAAGCGCAATTATAAGATCAGCCTTTTTTGCAATCTGGTTTGCTGCTGAAGTTCCTGTTACTCCGATTCCTCCAAGACACATAGGATCAGATGACTTGCAGGCGCTCTTTCCTGACTGAGTCTCTCCAAATGGAATGTTAAAAGAGTTGCAGAATTTCTCTATTGTTTCGCCGGCTTCAGAATACTTGGCTCCGCCGCCAACTACTACGAGTGGCTTCTTTGCCTTTTTTATCTTCTCAACAACATCAGCTATTTCTTCTAGAGCTGCTGCCTGACGTACTATTCTGTGGACTCTCTTTTTAAAGAAGTACTCCGGATAATCGTAAGCTTCACCCTCTATATCCTGAGGAAGTGCAATGCAGACAGCGCCGGTCTGAGCCGGGTCTGTCAAAACTCTCATGGCGCTTATCATAGCTGTCATAAGCTGCTCAGGTCTGTTTATTCTGTCCCAGTACTTGCACACTGGCTTAAATGCATCATTTGTTGTTACTGCAAGCGAGGAATCAACTTCAAGCTGCTGCAGAACAGGATCTGGCTGTCTTGAAGCAAAAGTATCCGCTGGGAAAACAAGAAGCGGAATATGATTAACAGTAGCATCAGCGCAGGCTGTGACCATATTTGCAGCTCCGGGGCCAACGCTTGATGAACATGCTATGATCTTTCTGCGATTGTTTTGCTTTGCAAATGCGCAGGCTGTGTGGCACATTCCCTGCTCATTTCTACCCTGAAATACCTTTAACTTTCCCGGATTCTGATCAAGGGCTTCCCCAAGCCCTACCGCGATACCGTGACCAAATATTGTAAAAATACCCTCTACGAACTTTGTCTCTTTTCCATCAAAAGAAACGTACTGCTGGTCAAGGAATCTCACCAGCGCCTGTGCTGTTGTCAGCTTAACTGTTTTCTCCATAACCTTCTCCTATAAAAAAATGCTATACCCATGTTTTTGCTCTACAAACTATAGTTATGACACGAATTGCTCCGTTGCAAGCAACTCTCGCAATTCTAAAAACATTCGGAATCCGCCCCAAAGCGCTACTTCCTCATGTTTTTGCGGGTCTCAAAATGATAATGCTTATCATGCAAGCATGAACGCATTATTATTTTTATCCCCTTGTCATAACAAAAAATGTATGATACAGAGCAAAAATCTTCTCCATATCATACATTTTATTTTTATTTTATAGCATTATCTACGCGGTTTTTATGCTTGCAAGGATAAAACATTGCATTTTTTATCCTTGTGCAACCGATAGTACTTTTTTCTAATTTTACTAATTATCATGTCAGCATTTTTGTACAGGCTATCGTGATAACAATCAAGTTAAAGGGATATAATTCTTTATACACTCAATTTTTTCCCCATTAAACATCAAACAAACAATTCTCCTTTAGACATGAATTCCGGAATGTTAACATGCTTGATTCCATTTCTTTTCTGTATAGGATCATTCCTAGTCAAAAGATACTTTGGATAATTATCATGAATCACCTCAAATGGCGCATATTCTCGATCTTCAGTCTTAATATCATTCATTATCGTCATAGCCACTTGAACATAGCTGTAATCCATATTTATATCACGCAAAATGAAATCACACTCCAACTTTCCAATTCTTCCAATGCTTATGCTATAGCCTTTTGAAAGTGCGTAAGTAAACACTATATTTTCTAGAATTGGACCATAATTTATTCTATTATCAGTATTTGTTGCAAACCAAAATCCAAGATCAGAAAGATAGTATTTTTGCTCCCCTCCGATAGATTTTCTTGACTTTAAGTCAAAGCGCTTGCATTCATAAATAATCTTAGAATCCTTTAGTATTTCAATATAGCGTGCTAATGTATCCCTTTTAATAGAAATACCTGTTCTATGCAATTCCTCCAATAGATTAGTTATACTACTAGTGGCACCAAAATTGTTTATGATATACTGCTGCACCTTTTGAAATCCAGACACATTCCTGATTTTTACTCTCTTTTTAATGTCCTTATCAAATATTTCCTTGATAACACTATCAATATACTTCCGCTTATCTTCCGCATTATCATAAGACAAAGCCTGAGGAAAACCGCCTTCATGAATATAGTGATCAAGCTCAGTTGTCAGATCTCCAACTTCCTTACCCAGGTATTTTTTCATATCAAGATATTCTTCAAATGTCAGTGTCAGCATTTCAAACTCTATATATCTTCCTGTAAGCTTTGTAACAAGTTCGCCGCTTAACAGATATGCATTTGATCCTGTAATAAAGATAGAAAACTCATCCTCCAGCCTATAAGCATTCAATACCTCCTCAAACCCATCAACATTCTGAACTTCATCAATAAACAGATATTTAAGTCCTTTAGCCGTTGATTTCTCGTCAATCACTGCTTCAAGCTGTTCCTGAGTCTTAACGCTCTTGTATCCCTTCTTATCCAGATCAATAAATATGATGTTCTCCTCATCCACACCGGTCTCTAACAGTTCTTGGGCAATTGTTGCCATGAGGCAGGACTTTCCTGATCTACGCACGCCAGATATTACCTTTATCATACTTGAATCATTATAAAAACCTCTAATTCTCTTTAAGTAGTTTTCTCTTTTATAATATTCTTTCATATTTTCTCCATTTTTCGTATTTAAGAGGGTGTAATGATGTATTTTCTAAAAATATACCCCCTTAACTCGTATTTTACTTCATTTTTTCAATCATCGTCAATGCCAATCCACAAAAAAGGCAAAGTGCCTATAAAAGCGCCTTTGCCTATAGTTCCATATTCTATCATATTTTATCAAACTACGCCATTTCTATGATAGCGATGGTCACCGATTTTAATATAATAAAAAATGTTCTTGCATTATGTTTTGCCTATATCTGGATTCTTTCTATCAGTTGTGT
Organism: Butyrivibrio sp. Su6; assembly: GCF_900108105.1. Taxonomy (GTDB): domain Bacteria; phylum Bacillota; class Clostridia; order Lachnospirales; family Lachnospiraceae; genus Butyrivibrio. The sequence continues at coordinate 121,392 of NZ_FNUR01000011.1, forward strand.
TTTTCGAATCACAAAAGCAAAATATTGTAGTTCTCATTTATAAAAAATATGTAAACTTGCATTTTATAGCTATTTTAGAAAGTTTCCTTGCATTTTCAGGTCTTTATTTTCATCCTCTGGCAATCATCTCACCATACTCGGCCTTTTCTTCCTCAATAAACTTTCTGACTTCTTCTGTGGTTGGAAGTTCTTCTGAGCAAGAGTGGCTCTTTACCATCATGGAAGCTTCTGCGCTACCGAATTCAAGGCAGTCGATCATATCCCAGCCTGAGAAGATTCCGTAAAGGAATGCAGATGCGTAGCCATCCCCACCGCCAAAGCCTTTGAGGGCCTTTACAGGGAAGGGCTTGATTGAGTACTTCTCTCCGTCCTTGGTGTAAGCTGTTGAACCTTCTTTTCCATGCTTGATAAGAACAATCTTGGCATTCTCATTGAACCATGCACCTGCGCTCTGTTCGTCGTTTCTGCCTGGCTCGATAAGTTTCTCAGTAAGGTCAAACTCTTCTCTTGATCCCATGATGATGTCCGCCTCTTTTGCAACAGCCGCGTAGTAGATTGAGATTTCATCATCATTTTTCCAGTTGTATGCTCTGTAGTCTATATCGAAGATTACTCTTGTGCCATTCTTTTTCGCAAGCATCACTGCCTTTAAAGCAGCCTCTCTCGATGGACTTGCAGCAAGCGCTGTTCCCGAGATCAAAAGAGCTTTACTATTTGCGATATAATCCTCATCAATATCCTCAACAGAGAGCTGAAGATCTGCTATCTCATTTCTGTACATGAGGATGCTGCTCTCTGTAGGAGAAAGTATCTCTGTAAAAGTAAGACCGAGCTTCTCGCCATTCTTACATCTTGTAACGTGAGAGGTATCAATTCCCTCTTTTTCCATAAAGTGAATAACAAAATCTCCAAACTGATCATCAGAGACCTTGGCAAAAAAGCCTGCTTTAAGGCCATGCCTTGTCACGCCAATAGATGTATTGGCTGGAGATCCGCCCAGGTACTTTTTAAAAGTAGTACACTCTTCAAGTGGATGAAAATAATCCACAGGATTAAAGTCTATTGCTATTCTCCCCAGGAAAACTATGTCCATTTTTCTATTCTGATCAAACTCTACATACCTCATCTCTATACCCTCTTATATTTCAGTTCATGTATGAACCTATCCTTCTCTAAAAAAGCAGCAAAATCCCAATTGCTTATCTATAAATACCTTTCCCCAAAAGTATTTTAGAACTGGCTCCTCTTATTCCTTACAGTAATTGTATGATCAAATCCTGTGTAATCTGTGAAGTAGATTGTTGATGCACCTGCGTTTCTAAGCTCGGAATCTTCTTTACCCTCCATAAATCTGTGTGCGCCAAAAGCAGGTCCCACAATAAGAGTATCCTTGTGATTAGAAAGCTCTACATAATCGTCTTTTACAGTAAGTGCTTCATTTCCTGTGAGATGGGTTGCGAGATGTCCATTTTCAAGGAATGTTGCCCCTGTAAATGAGAGCTCGATTCTCCAAGGTGCGCCCTCTACGCCGCTTGTCTTAACACGTACATCGATTCCGTCTTTATCTTTTGACTCTGTAACCCAAACGTCGATGTCCATGTCAGGCCCCATTTTCTTGTCTCTCTTGGAGTTATCCATTTCCCACCAGTCGCTGGTAGCAGGTCTTTTCTCATCTGTCCAGGGAAGGTAATACCAGCCATGCATTGTCTGGTGCAGGTGAACACCGCCCTCTATCTCTTCCATTGTGTCAGCCTTGAAAGCTCTGTGCTCGCAGAAGCTTCCTGCGACCTTCATCTCCATCTTTATTGATCCATTATGGAAATAAAGGAAGTTAGACTTGCCGCTCATAGCTGTGTATGTATATCTTCCGGACTTATTTCTGGAAATTCCTGAATTCTTATAGAAAACATGGTAGTCAGGATTGCCATAAAGTCCCTCATGCTCTATTGTTCTCCACTCCGGATACCACATGAAGTAAATGAGACTGTCCGGAGCAAGCATATTTTTCTTTTGACAAATATCGATGATAGTGTTGCACATTTCATAGAACTCAGGGATATTGTGGCGCTCTCCCATGAGCATGTATTCAGTGTAGTAATCTGTTGGATAGGAAAGTCTGTCCTTATCAAATCTTGTGGAGTTAGCTGTGTAAACTGATCCGTCCGGCTCCAAGTAATGAAGCATCATGTGAAGGTTTCTCACAGCATACTCCTCATACTTTTTGTCGCCTGTTGCCTCTGCCAGAGTGATCATGGCATCGTTGTTGACACGGTTGTAGTTACCTGCTGACTTCTCAGCAAACTCGCCATCTTCGTTGCAGTCGATACCTTCAGCAAGATATTCATTTGCACGCTTTACCATATCATCATTATTGTAGATCTTTGCACACTCCATAAGGGTTGATGCGATTGCCCATCTGTGGTTTGGCGTGTGGAAGCCGCCTGTCACTATGCCCTTTGCAGCCTTTTCAATAATTTCATTTATAGTGTCGAAGATTTCCTGCTCTTCTTTTGTCTTATTATCGCCAACGATATCCCTCAGATAAAAGAAAAATGGCATAAGCTTCTTTATGGAAAAAGCTGTATCAGGTGCAGAGTTGAAATTACATGTAACATAATCATAAAGACCTGTATCATGCTGCATTTTTTTAGCAAAGCCAAGTCCCAATCTGATTCTGTTCAAAAGAGCTTCATCTCTGTATAAAGAGCTGTCGCTGTTACAGTAAAGAGCAATCATAGATGCTGTTCTGTAAATTGTGTATTTTGCATCCAGGATATGATTGTCATCCAAAAAAGCTCCTACATTAGGATTTTTCTCATCCATGATCTGCTGGCGCATTGACTCATAAACCAGCTCCTCTGTATCCTTTAAAATTATCTGATAGTGTTTTTCCATAATATGCCTCCAACTGCAAATTATTCATATCTTATGTAAACATCTTTAAGTACATGCTTTAGTAGTTTATCCTCTGTCGATCAGCGCTGCACCGATAATACCTACATCTCCGGCATCGCTTATTCCATGCGCAAGCATTATCTCTGTGTTCTTTTCACTGGTTCTGGAATATATTCCTTTTGCAACCTTCTTTTTAAGATCATCCAGGAAAAGATCTGCTGCCCTTGTTATACCGCCGCTTAAAACAAGCACATCCGGCTGAAGGATGTTGATAAGATTTGTTATTCCCTCAGACAGATATGTAGTAAATCCATCAAGAACCTCCAATGCAAGCCTGTCTTTGCGTCTTACCGCTTCAAAGAATATCTCGCCATCTGCATTTTCTGCTTTTCCACAAAGCTGCCACAGCAGAGACTCCTTATCCACATCTTTTTCCATTGCTTCTTTTGCCTGGTTCATAAGTGCCGTAGCAGAAGCATAGTCCTCAAAACAGCCCTTCCTTCCGCAGTTGCAATTGACGCCGTCAAGGTTAATTGTCATATGGCCAAACTCTGCTGCCGCAAAATTGACACCTCTAAGCAGCTTCCTGTTAATGATGATTCCTCCGCCTATTCCGGTTCCAAGAGTTACCATCATGAAATTGTCCACATCGTAGCCGCCGGTGATGTACTCACCAATTGCAGCCGCATTAGCATCATTGTCAAAAAATGTCCTGCTGCCCAGATTCTCTCCCAAAGCTTCTTTTAGCTTAGGTAAAAAAGGAACCTCTTCAAAGCCAAGATTATTGGCATACATGATCCTGCCTGTGGTCAGCTCCGCTGTTCCCGGAACGCCCACGCCAATGGCTTCTATATCTGACTCCGACAAGTCCTTATCCACGAGGATCTTCTTTATAGTCAGTGCAATGGCATCTATCATCTGCTCCGGCTCACTTGCCTCAGATGTTTTTATGGATGTCTTAACAACTATGTTGTAAGCCTCATCGACTAGTCCTATTGCAATATTTGTTCCGCCAACATCTACGCCTATTCTAAACATATCTTTTCCCATATCTCTTCCAGTATTATCAAGCTTTCAACACCTCTAAAAGAAACAGCATTGCCAGGGCCTGTCCATAAGGCATTGGCTTGATCTCAATCTGCTTGTAGAAATCCTTGGATTCACGTCCCATTGGTGTTCCGTAAGAAACCTGATTAACAGTGCCGTCATCTGCGATATTTGCAAGTACTGGATCAAGTGCCTTAAGTGCAACCTCTTTGTACTTTGGATCAATAAGTCCCATTCTCACTGCCTTTAATATACCATAGGCAAATCCGCATGTAGCGCTGGTCTCCACATAAGAAGTCGCATCATCTACAAGTGTGTGCCACATTCCACTTTCATCCTGATACTTCTCAAGTGCCTCAACCTGAGCATTAAGCGCTTCTATCAAAAATCTTCTGTCTGCACCTTCAACTTTGGCAATTGACAGATACTCGGGCACTGCCATTGTAAACCAGCAGTTTCCACGACCCCAGAGAGCTTCTGCGAAGTTGTGATTTCCTTTAAAGGTCCATCCATGGAACAAAAGACCTGTCTTATGATCTACAAGATATTTGATATGTAAAAGGAACTGATATCTGGCTTCCTGTCTGTATTCGTCGTTATCTTCTATTTCTCCCATGCTGGCAAGAAACATTACTGTCATGAAAAGAGTATCATCCCAGAGCTCCTGATCATTTTCGCTATCTGAAGTTCTGTGAGTAAAACCACCTTCTTTAGTTCTTACAAAGTCCTTCATTATTGCTTCTGCCCACTCATGACATACTTTTCTGTACGTAGGATTCTCTTTTTCCTTGAGGATAAAAGATAAAGGAAGGAGAGGAGCTGTTGTATTTATGTTTTTTGCAGGAAGGCCAAGAGAAATCTCTTTTTCATAAAACTGGTTAAGAAATGCAAGATACTCCTCTTTTCCTGTTTCTTCGTACATCTGTAAGAGGCCATAAAGTCCGACGCCCTGAGTCCACTCCCAGTGCTGATATCTTGACACATCATCTCCTGCCAGATTCTTTGACTTCATATTTTCCAAAAAGTATTCATCATCCTCGTAAAGGAATTTCTGGAAACTGTCTGCCAGAATTTTTAATGTGCTTTCAATCTTTTCATTATCGACTTTCATTTGATACCTCTTTCTTTTTCATATATACTATTCTCATGCTTATAAATGACAGTGTTTATTACGAAGACAACCACTATATAATTATCAACAACATCCCTAACAATATTTTTTACTATATTGATTATGATAAAAGAGATGCCTCTATAAACATGGAGTTCCAGCATCTCCATCCATATTATGAGATGTTGATCCTTCTTGCGCCGAATGCTACTCATCTTATTGAAGGTGTTCCCTACAATATTCACATGGGTGACATTGTTCTTTTGGCGCCTTCTGTCATGCATAAATCTGTTTATTACAAGGGCGAACCCAGCAAAAGAATCATCATTGACTTCATGTATGAGCTGAACAGCCCTGAAACAGCTGATGCCTACGCTGAAATACTTCAGCCTTTCAAAAGTGAGGTCCCGATTTTCAGGTTTGATCTTGAGGACCGCCAGAAACTTATTGATATCCTCAACTCACTTTTTATCTTTTCAAAAGAGCATCAGTACTATGGCAACCCTGCCGATGAATTTTACATTCATACCAAGTTCCAGGAGTTTTTGTACACGCTTTACAGTCTGAAGGATAAAAATCTCTACACCAACGACCAGAGCTATAACTCTATAGAGCAGAAAATGTATGAAGTTTCATCATATATACACGCTCATTACAATGAAGATATTTCTCTTAATACCCTTTCAGAGCAGTTCTTCGTGAGCCCAAGTTACCTGTCCCGTGTATTTAAGCAGGTTACCGGATTTAATCTGTCCAACTACATCCAGCTCACCAGGATAAAGAACGCTCAATATCGTCTGGTTTCATCAAACGATAAGATTTCAGTTATTTCTGAAGAATGCGGTTTCGCTTCGTTTTCTCAGTTCAACCGCATCTTCAATAAAGTAGCAGGAACTTCGCCAAGGCAGTATAGGCAAACTGCTATCACCCGCAAATAAATGCAGGTGTTACATTTATTTCAATCATCCACAAATCACAGGATTTGAAATAGCAAGGTTTGTACAATCACTCTTTGCTATGAAATATACAAAACGGTCTCCTTTTATGGTCTGTTCTATTTTCTGGCTGTAATCGTAGAAGCCGTTTTCTTTTTTTGCATCAAGCTCTATTTCTTTTAGCAGGCCATTCTCAGAATGAACTTCCAATTTTGTAAGTTCTCTGTTTGATAAAAGCTTTAGGTCTATATGGAGCTCTTTTTCACCGCAGAGCTTCTCACCTGGAAGCTTGCCATTAACAGTCGGAATAAGTATTGGTCCGTTAGTTAAGAAGCTGTGTCCACTCTTTAGAGTCTGCAAAAGATTTTTCTGCTCCCTGTCTTCTCCGGCATGAATGTAAGTTCTGACGCCGCCACTTGTAAGACAGGTCTCAGCCCATTTCTCAAGTATTGGTAAAAGACTCTCACATATAAGCTCAAATACATGAACTTCTTCAGGATACTTTTCTTCCAGTTCTGACTTGTTTTCTTTTATCAGATCATAAGTATCGAGGATGTTGTCATAGAGCACGTGATAATCGTCTGCAGCAATATTGTGGGTATCACTTCCTGTTGTTGCCGGAAGGAAAAGACCTTTTCTAAGACATTTTAGCCACAGCTCATATGCCGCATAGTCTGTGCTTCCCATCATCATTGGGGCTGAGCCGTTCCATATCTCCATGGTCTCAAAGATGTCCAACATATCCTCAAAATCAGGATTCCAGGAGATTGATCGCTGAAGGTCCCTTGGGTGGTTTATCTGTGGAAGGCCGCCGTTTGCCTTGATCTCATCTGTGATTCTCACAAACTCGGCTCTTAAATACTCATCTGTTCTGTGCTCGTCATCAGGAATTCTGTATATTACATCTTTCTCAACGCCCATCTGCATAACATGGCCATTGGATGTGGAAATTTCTTTTGACACTATAGGTGTAAAATCATCTCTCTTGCAGGCTCTCCAATAATCATGGTTGAGCACGTTATGATGATCAGAAAGCGCTCCGTACCTTAGTCCCATGGCCATCATGGAATTAGCAACTTCCTTAGGAGATTCAACCACATCATCATCACCGCCAAACACAGGGCTTGAATAAATGCAGTGGTGGTGGAGATCTCCGGCGATCCATCCATCATCTGAAAGATCAATGAAGTGGTTTAATTCGTACTGTCTTTTTTCATATTTATTTTCTGTTACTTCCAAAGAGTCTGTGATGATCTCATACTCACTTCCCTTGGAAATCTCTACTACGTATTGTCCAACAGGGAGCTTTCTTGAAAGGCATCCGTCAAAGCCTGTTATATCGCGGATCATAGTTATCTTACCGTTCACTCTGTTGAAGTTTTCCGGCGTTTCGCCCGGCAGTAGTTTAAAGAGCTTTACCTGGGCGGGAGTTCCCTGGCCGTGGCATTTCGTTTCTATATAAATGCTTCCAAGAGCTCCATTTTTATCTACAATTCCGTTGTTATGAAATCTGTTTCTATCATTTGTCCCCGGATAATCTACTTCATTTACTCTTTTACTTCCTTTAAGTTTGTAGTTTTCCAGTGCATATTTTGTAAATGAAAGTAGCCTGTCTGCATCCATCCTGGATGCTACCGCATCTTCTTTGCCGTCTTCTTTTAATTTCCCCTGCAACAGCCCAATGGCTATTGATAAAAACTTTGTTTCTTTACTCATGATTGCTCCTCTCCTCGGTAACTACAAAATAATGGCACGAATTGCTCCGTTGCTCGCAACTCTCGCAATTCTAGAACATTCGGAATTCGCACAATAGTGCTTCTTCCTCATATTCTTCGGGTTTCAAAGCCATAATACTTATCATGCTAGCATGAACGTATTATGTCCTTTCTCCCCTGCCATTAAAAAATGTATGACATAGAGCATAATCATATCTCCATATCATACATTTTATTTTCATAATCGTGCATTATCTACGCGGTTTTTATGTTATCTATTTAAAAAGATTGCATTTTTTGTTGTTGTTCTTATGACCAGCTTTCACCACAAAGGACAATATTTGCAATCATCAATTGCATTTTTTCGTCCTGTCATTATACCTGAAAATCCCCGAAAACACTGGTCAATGGAGTTGTCTTGTAGGCATTTAACAAAGCTGCAGCATATTCGCTCTGTGAAAGAGTCGTTCCTGCTGCCCCTAAAGTGTTCGCTGTAAGAGAATTGGAATTTAAATCTGCAAGAGTGAGGTCACCGGAACTACTTGTACTGCTTTCGGAAGTCCCGCTTATAAGCGTGTTTTGCAGAAGATTTCCTGAAAAGTATGCGGACTGCGCCAGTTCTTTTAACGCATTCTGAGAAAGAATCCCGTTATATGCGTTCGAGTTGGCTGTTGAATCCCCATCAGTTGAAGTTGACGAGGACTGTGTTTCTTCAACGGCTGAAATTGCAATCCCACTAAGGTCTGCCCCGTGTTCTGCCATATTCTGTAGTATTTCAGCCTTAACATCCACTGTGTGGGAAGCGATGTTTTTGGTAATTTCAGATCGAACATCGACACTTCGGCTTGCTATGTTATTCAGAATTGTCGTTTCAAGATCCATGTCAGTAAAAACTGAGTTTATTTTGTCAGTCAAGGCATCCTGAGTTGCTGCTGCACTGACTTCTGCATCTTCTGCCACTGAAGACTCACTGCTATCCTCGGCAGCCTTATTCAGATATTTTTGGAAAGCGGAAACGCCACTAGAATCTGTGGTATTAGAATCTTCAGATGTAGCCTTAGCTACATCTGAAATAGAATACAAATAATTATTTACCGCACTTACAATCCCCGAAATGCTCAGTGCCATGATCATTCTCCCCAGAAATCCTCATAATACTTTTTTATAAATATTCGCCGTTTCTATAATTACATTATATAGTCAATAATTGTTTTGTAAAACAATATATTGTTTGTATTTGAAAAAATGATCATTTTGCTGATAACATATTTAAATTATTACCTTTAGAACCTTCCGGGATAGCCAATTTCCTGGGCTCTTTCGTTAAGAACCGCGTTTATTCCATCAGGATCATATGTTAAGAATCCCTCGTCCTTGAATCTGGTTCCCAGTTCAGCTATATCAGCTTTGCCATCATCAGTCTCCACTGCATTGAAGCTGTCATCAAAGGTATAAAATGAATAGAAATAATTTCTCGCATTGTAATCCTGCTCAAAGTAAAATTCGAGAACAGCCATATGCTCGGCATCTATTCCTTCTGTGGAAATCGAAGTTACTGAATCACCCTTATAAATGTCATATGTTTCCATCAAAGAAAGTGTTTCTGACACACCATAAAAGAATTTGTATTCTCCGCTTGCGTCTACGTAAGCATAATCCACATCATGGATATTAGCAGCTGATGCTCCGCCGCTCTCAATTGTTCCATCGGCGTTAACTGTTACGTATGATCTTTCTGTAGTACTTTGGTCATAGCAAATAACAAATTCATCATTTATTTTTTTGATTATCATATCAAGGCCAAATCCTGCGCTAAGCTGAGCCTCAACAAGAAGTTCTTCCTCTCCGTCACTTCCGCAATCCACCTTTGAATATGTGATTTCAGCATCCTGCTGAAAATCTTCAATCTTCTTTAAAGCATCACATATTTCGTTAACGGTATAACTTTCACCAACTGTGAGTACCTGTGACAGCTCAAAATATCCCGGAACATCGCCTTTTCCGGTATATTTTACTTTGGCTGTGCCATTTTCTACATCGGAATAAGTCTTCCCATCTGAATTTTCTACTGCATTTCCTGTTCCATTCTCCGCGGTGCTTTCTGATGCAGCTTCTGTTGTTTTTCCTGTGGTGTTCTCCACCTTACTTTCTGCTGGAGTATCAATTGAGCTCCATGTCGCGTTCTCCGCATCATTCGCTCCACATCCAGCCATTACCATTGCAGCAGCAACCGCCGCTACAGCGATTCCCGCCATTCTCTGATTTCTTTTCATAACATCCTCCTCATAATTTTATCTATCTTGAAATGCCTCATTTAAGGCATCTTCAAGTCAAACTGGTGTTTCCATTCCTCATAGCGAAGAACCTGCATACATACATTATATTCTACCTGTGAAAAAAAGCATATGCAAGAACTGCTAAGCCATCCCCAAGGGACCAAAAAGGGTCAAGATACCGATAAGACAAACGTCTTAATTTCAAATGGCTCAATCTCAAATGACAAAAGCTTATTCTGAGCATCGTAGCTAAATCCATCATGTACTTCAGTCTTTCGCTCAAGAAGGTCACACTCAGCCACGTCTTTCGGACCAATATCAAAGGCAGTAAATAAGCTAGCCTTAACAGTATGCTTTTCACCGTATCCCTCAAACAATCTGATCACTATATCATTTGAGTTCTCAGCCATCTTAACTGCTTCAACGAATACGCCTCTTTCTTCGATGTCAATTACACCCTTGAGAGCTGCTGCCACTATGTCAGAAGGCTGACCGCTTAAAGAGCTCTTGATCTCAGGAATATAGAAGTGACTGTTCTCATTTAACATTCTAGCCTCCTCTATTACTCTGCCTTCTCTGTAATCGCCCTCATGAGGGAAAAGAGAATAGGTAAACTCATGCAGTCCCTGATCTGCGTTAGGGTTCGGGAATATTCCTGATTTAATAAGTGTAAGTCTCATAAGTTTTTCTTTTGCATCATAGCCGTACTTGCAGTCATTTAATACAGCGACGCCAAAAGAGCCGTCTTTATCAGAAATATCCATCCATTTATGGGCACAGCACTCAAACTTGGCTCTATCCCAGCTGTTTTCTCTCTTGAGGTTTCGTTTCAGATTACCATACTGAGTCTCGCATGTGATCTGTTCTGAATCCACATCAACAGGAAATGCTGCCTTCAAAAGAGTCTGATGCTCATGCCAGTCAATTATTGTCTCAAAATCTATGCGCTTCGAATCTGCATAGAAATGGATATTCTGCTGAATTTCAGAGTTTCTGAATGGCCTCTTTATACTAATTACAACTTTTCCCGAGTTATCAACACTGCTTACTGACAACTCGCTTAGATCAGTAACATCCCAGGAAACATTTTCAAAATCCGCATCGATATTCCAGCAGTCGTACTCTTTAGGCTTATCTTCAAAGGCAATCAGTCTGTTCAAAGGACTTTGGTTTTTATCACGCAGTTCTTTTCCGCATTTTTTATCAAAAAGACTTTCTAATTCACCATTACTATCCACTACTGCTGTGTAGAATCTGGTATTTATCACAAGCTTTCCATTTGTATTTTCACAGGTAACGTCATTACTTACAGCTTTTTTCTCACCACAAGCAATATCACCGGCTTCAGCATTATCCACATGACAGACAAACTTTGACAGATCAAGTTCCTTTACAGCTTCATCTATGATTATTTCTGCTCTTCTCTTTATGTCTGCGTAGTCCACATCGGAATCCTGATAAACTTCCTCAATTGAGGAACCCGGTAAAATATCGTGGAACTGATTGAGCATGATTTTCTTCCAGATATCCTTAATTTCTTTTGCCGGATATGCACTCTTTCCCTGTAAAAATGCGCATACAGACAAAAGTTCAGCTTCTGCTAAGAGATACTCCGACCTTCTGTTATTCTTTTTGTTCTTTCCTATAGATGTGTAGGTTCCTCTGTGGTACTCAAGATAAAGCTCATCCTTCCAGGTAGGAACATCTTTTCCCAGAGTTTCCCTCAGAAGGTCCTCAAAGAACTGGCCAACCGATTCCTGCCTGGTCCTTGGAACTCCGGGAATGCCAAGTTCAAGTCTTCTACTCATCTCAAGCATTTCCCAGGTTGGACCGCCGCCTCCATCTCCATATCCATAGCAGTCAAGAACTATATCTGTAAGGTCTTTTTCCCTGAAGGCCTCCCATGCTCCCATTACCTGAGATGCATTCTGCCTTCCGTTGTAGGTATAGTTAAGGATTCTTCCATCCTTCCCTGCTTCCACAGCCTTGTCGTAATCACATGTTGTGATTATATAGGTAGGGATCACGCTGCCATCGATACCTTCCCAGTTGAAAAGATCATGCGGCATCCTGTTGGTATCATTCCAGGCAACCTTTGTGGTCATAAAGGCCTTTATTCCGCTCTTTTTAAGGATTTGTGGAAGAGCTGCGCTATAGCCAAACACATCAGGGAGCCACAAAACCTTGCTGTCTACACCAAATTCCTCTTCAAAATACTCTTTTCCATAGAGGATCTGCCTAACTAATGACTCACCTGAAGTCAGGTTACAGTCTGCCTCAAGCCACATTGCGCCTTCCGGTTCAAATCGGCCTTCCTTAACTTTCTCTTTTATTTCCTCAAAAAGCTCAGGCTCCTCTTCCTTCACAAACTCATACATCTGTGGAGTACTGGCCATGAAAAGATATTCCGGATACTTTTTCATAAGTTCCATAACAGTTGAGTAGCTGCGAATGACCTTTTCTCTTGTCTGACGAATTCTCCACTTCCAGGCAACATCTATGTGAGTATGTCCAACACTTGCCACTGTAACCGGCAGATAATCTTTGCCATATAGGTTTTTCCTTAGGAAATCTGCGGCTTCTGCGAGTTTTCCACAATTGTTGGTAAGCGGATTTTTATTATCCACGTTTTCCACGTCTATTAATCCACACGCTGTGGATAGTCCATCAAGTATGATTTTCACGGAGTTTTGCACATCCGTGGATATCTTTGTGGATAACTCATCGAGAATCTCATCAGAGATTTCCACATTTTTATTCTGCTCTTCAAAGGCTCCTGCGGTTGTATCAAGCACAGATTCGCGCTTTGAGGAAGGAATCCCAAGCATGGCCTGCATGGCTTCAAATGGGACTTTCAGGTCAAAATAGAGCTTCTGAACAGCCTCATTTCTAGCCGCAATTGTCATCTTCAGATAGTTCTCATTTTTATCAAGATTTGAATAGGCATATATCCTGATATCCACAAGCCTATCTTTTCCACAAGCCCAATCTTCTTTATCAAAGATAGTAATGCTGTTGTGGTTTATATCCATTCCGCAGCGTCTTTTACCATTTATGTATACCAGCATCTGTGGATTGTTTGTATTCCAGATGTCTTCAGCCCCTGTGGATAAAAAGAACAGAACCCCCTTACCTCTATAAATCTCAGGTATTTCCACTGCCACGTGAAAGCAGTAATGCTTGTCCGGCTCTCCCCAAGAAGCTCCATGTTCAAATTTATCCCACCCGGAAACATCCTCTAAAACAGTTTCCCTACTTCCATACGGAACGTCTTTTATCCTGATCCCATCTTCGGTCATCAGCTCATCTACTGGTCTGACATCTTCCCAAAGACTATTCTCCAACATTTCTATTGTGTCTTTTATTTTGTTATAGTTTTCTGCTTTACCCATTTTTCAACCCCTGTTTTAAGCAATGTTTATAATATTTAATGTAGCATACACGCTATTACTAATAAATACCTATAAATATTTGCATCACTGAAAAAGAATACAGTCCCATCTTTACCCTGTGCTCAATAATCGCCTCCACCCCTTACAATTTTACTTACTTTTTCTGCAATTAATATCTCACAATTGGAAACCAGTTTGCGTTATAATAGTTCCATAAACTTCGAAAGGACGCTTACATCATGAAACAGCTAAAACCTATTACCAACAAACTTTTGTGGATCTTTGCATTGGGGCAGTTTGGATGGAGTCTTTTATCCGGAATCGTATCTAACTGGATGGTTTACTACTACACCGGAAGCCCAGATGCTCAGAATCCAAACACAGGGCTCTTTGCATCAGGCATAACTCAGGAACCGATTCTTTTTAAATTAACATTATTTGGTCTTGTTCTTGCTGCGGGAAGAATATTTGACGCCATAACAGATCCTCTGATCGCAGGATGGTCCGACAGATGCTCCAACAAAAAAGGCCGTCGAATCCCATTTTTACGCACAATGGCAATTCCATTTTCACTTTGCACAATTGGACTTTTTGCGCTTCCTCAGACATCAGTAATTGCAGCTAACGACGTTATCTTTTTTGCTCTGCTCATGGTCTTTTACCTCTTCATGACCATGTTCTGCACTCCATACAACGCTCTTATTGCAGAGCTTGGTGATACACAGCAGCACAGGATCAACGTTTCAACTTATATTTCATTTACTTTTATTGTTGGTCAGAGTATTTCCTTCCTGCTTCCAAACCTTGCAGGTGCACTTACCGGGGTAGCCGGACAAAAAGGTGCTATTCGCCTGTCAGTTGCTATCATGTCTGCAATTGCATGTATCGCAATGCTCATCCCTGCATTTTATATTAATGAAAAAGACTATATCGACAGTACGCCAAGTGATACCAAGCCATTTAAATCTCTTGCCCAGACCTTTTCAAATGTTCAGTTCCGCCACTTCGTATATAGTGATGTTATCTATTTCTTTGCGCTGACTCTTTTCCAGACAGGTCTTGCCTTCTACGAGACCAAGCTTATGGAGATTGAGGATACCTGGACCTTTGTTTTAACTGCTACAATGACAGCCATCAGCGTTATGCTCTATCCTCTGGTAAACCTTCTTGCCAAGAAGATTGGTAAAAAGACACTTATTATCATTGGATTTTTCGCATACTGCTGCGTTTTTGCTATCACAGTATTCTGCGGAAAAGGTCTTCATTGGGGATTCATCATCGCTGTAACAGCAGCTATCCCTATGGCCATCCTCGGTATTCTTCCTCAGGCCTGCGTTGCGGATGTTGCTGAGCTTACAAGACTTGAAACAGGTGAAGACAGAAGCGGCATGTTCTTTGCAGCAAGAACTTTTGCCTTTAAGATGGGACAGGCGCTTGCAATGGTCATCTTCACATCAGTTACTGTTTCACAGACCAAACAGAGTTACCGTTTGACAGCACTTGTTGCATTTATCTGCTGCTTTATCGGAGCCTGCATCTTCTTTACTTTTAATGAAAAACAAATCCTTGGAAAGATAAAAGAACTAAAAGGAAGCGATGAGATCTGATAAAATCAGTTGAGAATTTATAAAAAAAAAAAATCAAGCGAAATATTTCTAACTGAAAAAGCTGCTCAGTAGAACACTGAGCAGCTTTTTCACGTTATGAGGAGTTTATTTAGAACTTAACAACTTCAGGCTCGCTAGTAAATGAGCTGAATGTTGCAGTTGCATTCTTGATATAGAATACTTCTGTGTTTCCATCATCAGCTTTGTACATGTTCTGAAGTGATGGATAAGCATCAAGCATGGACTGACGAGCTTCCACTCTGTCATCCTCTACGAGCTCACCTGCTACGCGCAGCCACTGTCCACCCTTGAAAGCACAAATCTCAACCTTAGGATTAGCATGGATCTGCTTTGACACATCCTTTACTTTTCCTGTCTGAATATAGAGCTTGCCTTCAAAAATGTGAGCTGTTCCAAAAGGTCTTACTCTTGGCTGATCACCATCTACAGTAGCAAGATAATATGTTCCTGCATCTTTAAGAAACTGTGCAACTCTCTCCATCTTTTCATCTCCTTTATATTAATTGTAGCAATCATGGTTACGTTTTATATAATTATATTGCGCGCAATCTCGAAAGACAACACCTTATTTTCTCATTAACCAAGTATAGTTTTTAACTGGTCCTTGATAAATACTGGAATCTGCTCTGCAAGCTCATCCCAAGGCATGTAGTCTGTTTCCGGAATTGAAACTTCCTCAAATTCCATCGACGGCTCAAAAGAAAAATGATCTCTTATATACTTAACAACCTTCTCATTTTCCTCATCAGTTATTTGGATATCCTTCAGGTATCTTTCCGGCGCGTCCAGTCCATGAATACCCGCAAGCCTACCACAGCTTTCAAAAAGCTCCGTATACAGATACATCACCTTTGGACTGCAGAGCATCGCATGCTTCCCCGGCTGGGAGTACATTATCAGCCTGCTGCCCTTTGGATAAACTATCTCAGCGCTTTTCCCTCGCTTTACTATAAGCTCTTCATTAAGCTCATTCTTTTTATGGAAGGATGTGAGGTCAGGGACAATGGCATTTAAAAATCTTCCATGATAGCTTCCCTCTGCACCTACGATATTCTCTACCTTATCCACGTAAATCCAGATATGTTCAAGGTCATATAAGTGCTGAATATCATAGTCAAGGTAATATGCATACTCGATCACTTTGACCGTCCCTTTATAATTTTCAAAATCAAAGTTCCTGTTAAAAGACTTGCTATTTGCCCCATTTTCATTATATATTTCATAGCCCACCTTCTTTATCTTTATTGGTTCTTTAATATCCATAAAGATAATCGGTGCATAATCTAAAAAAGTACTCATCTTCTCATCTCTCTTCTTCGCTTTTCATCTATCTGTCCGCAAAATAGTTTTAGAAGTTTATTTGGAGCGATTTATTTTGAGCAGATGATACATAGAAAAGAATTAACCCACCATGACTTATGCTTTAAACAATCGTTTAATAAGTCATGGTGGGTTTAATTATTTTCGTTATGTATCACTGGGAAAAATCCCGAGCGACAAATAAACTTCTAAAATCTATTTTCAGTCAATGAATCAAAGCTGAGGACCAGCTGATACAAGTGCCTTACCAGCTTCGTTGCCTGTGTACTTAACGAAGTTCTTCTGGAATCTTGCAGCAAGATCCTTTGCCTTCTCTTCCCACTCAGAAGCGTTAGCATATGTATCTCTAGGATCAAGGATAGCTGGATCAACTCCTGGAAGAGATGTAGGTACTTCGAAATCGAAGTAAGGAATCTTCTTTGTCTCAGCCTTAAGAACGTCTCCGCTAAGGATTGCATCGATGATTCCACGAGTATCCTTAATAGAAATTCTCTTGCCTGTTCCGTTCCAACCTGTGTTTACAAGGTAAGCCTTAGCTCCTGACTTCTGCATCTTCTTAACAAGTTCCTGAGCGTACTTTGTAGGATGAAGCTCAAGGAATGCCTGTCCGAAGCAAGCTGAGAATGTAGGTGTAGGCTCTGTGATTCCTCTCTCTGTTCCAGCAAGCTTAGCTGTGAAGCCTGAAAGGAAGTAGTACTGTGTCTGCTCAGGTGTAAGGATTGATACTGGAGGAAGTACTCCGAAAGCATCTGCTGAAAGGAAGATTACGTTATCAGCATCAGGACCAGCTGAAACCTTATTTACCTTCTGAGCGATCTTATCGATGAAGTCGATAGGATATGATACACGAGTATTCTCTGTAACGCTCTTATCATCAAAATCAATCTTGCCGTTAGCATCTACTGTTACGTTCTCAAGAAGAGCATTTCTCTTGATTGCATTGTAGATATCAGGCTCAGACTCTTTATCAAGACCGATAACCTTAGCATAGCAACCACCTTCAAGGTTGAATACACCGTTGTCATCCCAGCCGTGCTCGTCATCACCGATGAGGAGTCTCTTAGGATCTGTTGAAAGTGTTGTCTTACCTGTTCCTGAAAGTCCGAAGAAGATTGCTGTGTGCTTTCCATCCATATCTGTGTTAGCTGAGCAGTGCATAGAAGCGATGCCCTGAAGTGGAAGGAAGTAGTTCTGCATTGAGAACAGACCCTTCTTCATCTCTCCGCCGTACCAAGTGTTAAGGATAACCTGCTCTTTGCTTGTTACGTTGAAAAGAACTGCTGTCTCAGAGTTAAGTCCGAGTTCCTTATAGTTCTCAACCTTAGCCTTAGAAGCGTTGTAAACAACGAAATCAGGCTTGAAGTTTGCCTGCTCTTCTTCTGTAGGACGGATGAACATGTTCTTTACAAAGTGTGCCTGCCAAGCTACTTCCATGATGAAACGAACAGCAAGACGTGTTCCTTCATTAGCTCCGCAGAAACCATCTACTACATAAAGCTTCTTGTTTGAAAGCTCTTCTACAGCGAGCTTTTTGCAAGCGTCCCAAGCTGCCTGAGATGCTCTGTGGTTATCGTTAGGATATTCCTCAGATGTCCACCATACTGTGTCCTTAGACTTCTCATCTTCTACAATGAACTTATCTTTTGGAGAACGGCCTGTATAAATACCTGTCATTACGTTTACAGCGCCAAGCTCTGTTTCCTGACCCTTGTCAAAGCCCTCAAGGCTAGGATCTGTCTCATCAGCAAAAAGCTGCTCGTATGATGGATTGTAAACGACTTCTTTTACTCCTGTGATGCCATACTGGCTTAAATCGATGTTTGCCATTTTGCTATCCTCTTTTCTTATAATAATTGTTTTTACGGACAAATTAATAAAATAATCTGATAACCCGTAGTTGCACATAGTAAATATCGGAAAATTACGCCCGATACTACTTTTATACTACAAAGTCAAAGTTTTAACAAGTTTTTTAATGCAAAATATCTATAAAATTACTGTAAATAATTGTCAATTTCAAAGCACAATACGGTATGTGGTTTAAGCTTAAACTTCTCGCCATTTGACAGCTCTTTTGCCACATTGGTCCACATCTCTACAGCCTGATATCTCTTCCTTGGAGAAAGACCTATATCCTTAAGCTTTAATTTGACTTTCTTCTCTTCCTCGCTGATGTTGAAAAGAGCAAGATAAAGCTTCCCGTCCTTTGTTACGCTTCTCCAAATGACAAAGTCGTCTTTTCTCAAGATCTGTCTGGCTTTTCTGCCATTCTTATGCATGTTCATGATTCTCTCGTTAGTGAGAAGGCTGTTGGTAAACTCATCGTTATCCCTAAGCTCTCCGCCAAACATAAGTGGTGATCTGAATATGCACCAAAGAGTCATAAGTATCTTTTGCTCATCGTGTGAGAAGTGGGTATAATGCCCCTTTTCACTGCCTTCCTGATTGCAAACACATACGTGTCCTAGCGGAAGCATATCGCAATCCGGCCAGTGGTCCTTGCAGCCAACGCCCTGCCATGCATAGCATCTTTCAAACATTCCGTAGAGGTGTTCCCACTTATCCCAGAAATCGTCTGTCATGCGCCACATATTTGCATTTGCTAAAAGAAAATCCTTCTCCTCTACTTTAGCAGGTCCCGGTGACAGGCTGAGAACTATGTCTCTGCCGCAATTTGCTATAGCATTTTTAATAAGTTCAATTTCGGATAAAACTGCACCAGGAGCCTCTGGAGCATAATTTACTCTTGCTATGTCATCTACTTTTACATAGTCAATGCCCCATTCTGCATACATTTTAAAAATAGAGTTGTAGTACTCCTGCGCGCCATTAGCTTTTGCATCAACACCGTACATATCTGTATTCCACATGCAAACGCTTGAATCATGCGCAATATCTCTTGCAGTCGCATCTGTCCCCAAAAGCTTTGTATTTCTGTGAACAGCCTGCCTTGGTATACCTCTCATAATGTGTATACCAAACTTAAGGCCCATATCATGGATCTGATCCGCGATCGGCTTAAATCCTTTACCATCCTTAGCTGACGGAAATCTGTTCACAGCAGGAACAAGCCTTGAATACTCATCCATTTCAAGTTCTGTGAATTTGTGATACCAGTGAGAATCTGCTGTTGGTTCATACCACTGAATATCGCAGATAACGTACTCCCAGCCATAGTCCTTAAGGTGCTCCGCCATATATCTGGCGTTACCCAAAAGCTGCTCTTCATTTACGCTGGCACCATAGCAATCCCAGCTGTTCCACCCCATTGGTGGTCTTTTTGCTACATAATGCTTCTCTCCCATATAACCTCCTGATGCCTGACATTACATATTTTAATTATTTATACCTTACTTTAACAAAGCCTGATAAATATCCCTTTTGCCGACACCCCTGTCAGCTGCTACCTTCTTCATGGCATCCTTATGAGTAACACCCATATCCTCATAATACTTCATGTGATCTTCTATGCTCATTTCCTGCCAGGAAAGACGTTTTTCTTCGTCCTGTTCCTTTAGGCTCTTACCCTCAATGACCAGAACATATTCGCCTCTAGGCTCATTTTTTTCGTAAAAAGAAATTGCTTCTTCTATTGTAGTCGGTGTAACCTCTTCAAATTTCTTGGTGAGCTCCCTGCAAATTGAGATCCTTCTGTTTCCGAGAGTCTCATACAGATCATTTAATGCCGCCTTCAAATGATGAGGTGCCTCATAGACTATCATGGTCCTGGACTCATCCTGCAGATCCTCCAGGATTCTTTTTCTTGATTTCTTGTCATCAGAGGAGGGCAAAAAACCTTCAAAACAGAATCTTCTGGTACTGAGCCCCGAAAGAGTAAGGGCCGTGATACAAGCTGCAGGTCCAGGAAGCGAAGTTACTGTGATTCCTGCCTTGTGGCATTCTGCCACCAAAACCTCTCCAGGATCTGATATGGCTGGAGTTCCTGCGTCTGTGATCAATGCAACATTTGTCCCAGCAAGCATTTTCTCGATTAGCCATTTTGCCTTATCGAATTTATTGTATTCATGATAGCTCGTCATTTCTGTATGTATGTCGAAATGATTGAGCAGTTTTATGCTGTTTCTTGTATCCTCCGCAGCAATCAGATCAACGCTCTTTAGCGTCTCTAAAACTCTGAATGTCATATCGTCCAGATTACCTATCGGAGTTGCACATAAAAATAACTTTCCCTGCATCTTATTACCTGTCTAAAAATGTTCAATTATGGTTTATACTTTTTTGCCCTTAAACCACCTGAATCCACTGTTCAGAAACCATAAATATCATAAATCTCTTTAGTATATTTGTGCTGAGATTCATATATTATAAGCGGCGGCTCGACTGTGATTCTGGATTTTCCACCACGGGCACCTTCTATGAGGACCATGTTGGGCTCTTTATCTATAAATGGATAAACAAGCCTCATCCTCTTTGGCTCGAGCTTGTACCTGTTCATGACCACCATTATCTCTGCCAGCCTGAATGGCCTGTGGACCATGTAAAACTTTCCTCCGGGCTTAAGGCATCTGGCTGCTGCCTTTACAACATCCTCAAGGTCGCACAGCACCTCATGCCTTGCTATCGCCTTTGGCCCGTCAGGGTTCTGAAGCCCATGCCCACCGATCATGTAGGGTGGATTACTCGTAACAACGTCAAAAGAGGCAGCTTCGAATAACTCGCCTGCCTCCTTAATGTCTCCCTCGACTATCTTTACTTTTTCTTCCAGGTCATTAAGAATCACACTGCGATTTGCCATTTCGGCGCTTTCAGGCTGTATCTCAAGTCCCACAAGCTCTTTTGCACCAGTCTTGGCTGCCATTAGTATTGGAATAATTCCTGTTCCGGTTCCAAGATCAAGGACTCTTCCTCCATCCGGTGCTGACGCAAACCCAGACAAAAGAACTGCATCCATTCCAAAGCAGAATTTGTCCGGATCCTGAATGATTCTATAACCGTTTCGCTGCAGATCGTCCAGTCTTTCTCCGGGCTTTAGATCAATTGTCCCCAAGTTTTGACTTTCCTTCCTGTTTTTCAATCTTCTCAAGCTTCTCGAGTTCTTTTATCTCCTCATCTTCCTGAGAATTCTTTTTATTATTCTGATTCTTTTTCTTTGGTTTCTTTCTAATAGACTCTATGTCATCAAGCTTGTACTCGTGAACTTCCTTCTCATCATCCACGTCCACAAGAATCTTGATTGTCTGTCTGAGGATATTTACACTTGATACTTCGCCTTCAAGTCCATCCTTCGCCTTACAGATATCACCGATTCCAGGCATCTTTCTGTTAAGCTCTTCGTACACATCCTCTTCGTTCTTAAGGCAGCACATAAGCCTTCCACACACGCCTGATATCTTCGTAGGGTTAAGTGATAAGCTCTGTTCCTTGGCCATCTTGATGGAAACAGGAACAAAATCTGACAAATATGAGTGGCAGCAAAGTGGTCTTCCGCAAATACCATAACCGCCGATTATCTTGGTCTCATCTCTTACACCGATCTGTCTGAGTTCAATTCTGGTCTTGAAAACAGCTGCAAGATCCTTTACCAGCTCTCTGAAGTCGATTCGTCCATCTGCAGTAAAGTAGAAAAGAATCTTATTGTTATCAAAAGTATATTCAGCATCGATGAGCTTCATATCAAGATTATGTTTCCTGATCTTTTCAAGACAAACTCTGAATGCCTCTTTTTCTTTTTCCCTGTTGGCCTTCTCCTGCTCATCATCCTTGGTGCTGGCTGTTCTAAGTACAGGCTTTAAAGGCTTTACGACCTCGTCATCCTCAACTTCTCTGGGCTCGCCAACAACTGTTCCATACTCAACGCCACGCGCAGTTTCTACAATTACATGGTCGCCCTTTTTTATCACATATTTTCCTGGTGAAAAGAAATATATCTTTCCGGCCGTTCTAAATCTGACGCCGATTACTCTTGTCATAAATTCTCCTTAACAGCAAGGAGCATCAGCTCCAATGCCAAATCTATATTAACATTCGAATTGATCCTGTTTTTGGCTCTCTCCAAATCATGGATCATCTGATCTATCTGTGTGTAAGAACACTTTTCAGTAACACTTCTAATATACGATATCTTATCAGAGAAAATCAAGTGATCCTCGTTTTCTGTAGCCTTATAGACAAGCATATCTCTGAATAAAAAAATAAGAACATCCAAAAAGTCCTCAAGTGCCCCGGTGTCGATTCCTTTTTTGCTTGTCTTCTCGCTTTCTTCATCCGGTGCAAGTATTTCATGGACTCTGTCCATCATATCGTGAATTTCCAAAGCTTTTAACTTGGAAACAAGCTCAATCGTTCCGTTTTTCAGATTATCAAATTTTTCATTTGATGCCAGATCCAGCGCCTTGCCTACATTGCCTCTTGCAAAAGAAGCGCACAACATAGCCTTATAATCAACTACGTGGCAATTTTCCATAAGATACTTCTTTATGGAATCATCCTTTGCCGGCTTCATCGGCAACACTATGCATCTACTGATTATTGTGGGAAGAAAGGCATTTAAGTTATTGGTAAGAATAATAATAACTATATATGAAGGTGGCTCCTCTAGCGTCTTAAGAAGTGCATTCTGCGCCGCCGGTGTCATCTTCTCGCCTTCTGGAATTATATAAATCTTACGATTACTCTCATATGGTCTGATCACCACATCATCCCTAAGTCCGTGTCTTATATCATCAACACCGATACTGCCCGGTTTCTCATGGGTAAGAGTAATAATATCAGGATGATTACCGCTAAGTGCTTTTATACAGGAAGGACACTCGTTGCAGCTTTCTATCATCCCATTTTTTTCAAGCCTGTGCTCACATAATAGAGCCTTGGCAAAAACTCTTGCTATAAACTCTTTTCCTGAGCCGGTTTCCCCGGATATTATATACGCATGAGATACTTTATCCGTTAAGAGCGCATTCTGCATGTGCTCTTTCATCTGAACTTGATCTATAATATCGGAAAAATCCGCCATCTTTACTCCCTCAGGTAAATATATCCAACAAAAGCCCTTCTATTTGCCCTATCTTGGCAAGTATCCCAATGTTGTCTTTTTCATCCTTAACGAGCTCTCTGGCAAGCTCATCCAGTTCGTCATCCACCTGCCTTATTATTCCATAGACACGGTGCCTTCCCTTTCTATCCAGAAAGTTTTCCCTGGAAAAGACATGGGACCTTGTAACTACCTCGTTCAAAAAATCTTTTATCAACAGTCGATATCGCTGCATATCCTTGATATCATTGCGTTTACCAATCTTTTGTCCCTGCTGGACAATGTCCTGCAACATAAGATTTAGGCGCTCTGCCAGATTTGAATCCTCAAGCTTACTGGTAAGAACAAATTTAAAATCACCAGAAGCTTCCTGAACCTGTTCCTGCGCCTGAACCTGATTTGTCTGCTGAATATTATTTACCCTAATATCCATACTTTGCCCCCGCTGATAAAGCAGCCATAGTTACACTAATATTTTATCCTATTTTCTGAGCAATGTATTCTGTTATTTCATCTATGCAAGATTCTATTTTGGCGTTATTGGTAAATCTTTCTGTAATACCTGCAGACTTAATCTTATCCTCACTGAAGTCCTCTTCATCTGCAAGAAAACGCCTGCACATCTCATCATATTTTGGATGCTCCTGTTTATCCTCACGAGCCATAGCTCTTGTCAAACGTATCTTGGCCTCCACGTCTATAAGCAAAGGCACCACATTGTCTTTTCCAAAATAATCTCTTATATAGCAATATGATTCCAATGTACCGATCACAAGGTAATTTCCATCTTTAAGATTGATCTGCCCATCATCCACGGTGAAATATCTCCACTCACCATAATGGGTGTAATAGGTCCTCTCTTCTATGATCTTACCCTGTGACTTCAACTCCAGATATTCATTTTCTTTTTTAAAAAAGTACTGAACCCCTTCTTTTTCACCATCTCGCATAGGTCTGGTTGTGTAAGGCACAACTTTTTCAAGGCCAAGCTTTTCATTCTTTATAAGCTCCTTGTAGATTGTATCCTTACCCGAGGTGCTCTTTCCCATTAAAAGAAATATCTTTCCCATTAGCTTAATTAAAGCTCCTCTACGCGAATCATGTTTGTTCTTCCAGGAATTCCAAGTGGTACACCTGCTGTAAGCACAACCTTATCTCCACTCTTTAAATATCCTGCATTCTTAGCTGAATTGATTGCCTCTTTAAAGAGCTCATCAGCGGTATCTTCCTGTCTGATATGAAGTGGTGTTACACCCCACATAAGATTTGCCTGTCTGCAAACTGTAGGATTGATAGTGCATGCAATGATCTGGCAATTTGGCTTGTATCTTGAAACCATTCCTGCTGTAAATCCGGACATTGTTACAGTAAGGATAGCATCTGCATTTACCTCTGCAGCGATATTACAAGTTGCATGAGAAATGGCATTTGTAACATCTGAAGGAGCGTAATCTCTTTTACGAAGTCTTCCAACGTAATCAATATCTGCTTCTGTACGCTCTGCGATTCTAGCCATTGTCTTAACAGCCTCTACAGGATAATCACCTGATGCTGTCTCTCCTGAAAGCATAATTGCTGTTGTTCCATCGTAAATAGCGTTAGCTACGTCAGTAACCTCAGCACGTGTTGGACGTGGATGATGGATCATTGAATCGAGCATCTGTGTAGCTGTGATAACGTATTTACCCTTAGATTCAGCAAGCTTGATCATATCTTTCTGAATTACAGGAACATCTTCAAATGGAACCTCTACACCCATATCTCCACGAGCAACCATGATTCCATCCGCTGTATCAAGGATAGACTCAAGATTCTTGATACCCTGTGTGCTCTCGATCTTTGCAATGATCTTCATTGGGCTGTTTTTAGCCTTTAATACCTCGCGAATAGCAAGTACATCATCTGCAGTTCTTACAAAAGAAGCTGCGACAAAATCAAAGCCCTGCTCGCAACCAAATTCGATATCGCCTCTGTCCTGCTCGCTAAGATAAGGCATTGTAAGCTCAGCACCTGGTACGTTTACACCCTTTTTATCTGAAACAGGTCCACCATTTACAACTGTGCAAATAATATCTGTCTCTGTAACTTCCTCTACTCTAAGCTCAATAAGACCATCGTCGATGAGGATTGTCATTCCCTTGTGACAGTCATTTGTAAGCTCTTTGTATGTTATTGCAACTTCAGACTCAGTTCCCATGATATCACGAGATGTAAGAGTAAACTTCTGGCCTGCTGTCAGCTCTACCTTACCTTTTTCAAAATCCTTCAATCTGATCTCAGGACCCTTTGTATCAAGCATAACTGCGATAGGTAATCCGAGTTCTTCTCTGAGTTTCTTTATTCTGTCATATTTTCTCTTATGTTCCTCGTGAGAACCGTGTGAAAAATTAAAACGGGCTACATTCATTCCTGCAAGCATTATCTCGCGGAGCTTGTCTTCACTCTCACTTGCTGGTCCAATTGTACAAATTATTTTTGTCTTACGCATAAAAAACCTTCCTTTTTTTCTATTCCCTGAACGTTAAGTCCTTGATCTAGATATGACCTAACAGTATCAATTATTTCTTTTGTATAAACTTCTCCCGGTACAATAATAGGTATTCCGGGTGGATACAAGTTTACGAACTCGGCTGCAATCCTGTTTTCGGCATCGCTAAATGAAACAAACTCGCTATCAGCATCCCATGCATCGCAAATATTCATTTTTTGCGGAGGTATAAAAGAGATTTTGTGGGAAACTCGATTATCTTTGACAACAGAAAGACCTTTATCTATTTCTGTTAAAGCGTTTATAAAGCGGTTTATTCCATCCTCTTTATCCCAACCTGTAATGATCGCCAAAACAGTATTTTCTCCAGCCATTTCCAACTGAAGTCCATACTCCTCACGAAGTATATCATATAACTGCTCTCCTGTCATTGTGCTATCTTGGACAGAAACTAGTACTTTTGATGGATCATCTATTACATTTTTGCCAATTACCTTCAAAACCTTGCAATCAGACGTTTCTCTTTGAATCCTATTTCGGAATTTTAATAGATTCTCTATGTAACTGTTACCGTTTTCCTCCATCTCTTTTATACACAGATCTATTGATGACATAAGCACATAAGATGGACTGCTGGACTGATATATCCTCAAAAAGCGCTTTAATCTGGCTCTATCTATGAGGTCTCCTGATACATGAATTAAAGCCGTTTGCGTCATTGATGGCAAAGTCTTGTGAACACTGTGTATAACAATATCTGCCCCCTGAGAAATAGCATTTTCAGGGACAGCTGTATATTCGGTATTGCTACTTTCATTATCGGAAACTGTATTATTTTGGGGTCCCAAGCCAAAATGTGCACCATGAGCTGCGTCTACAATAAGCGGTATTCCTCTCCTGTGACATATTTGAGCTATTCCTCGGACATCTGAACATATTCCTTCATATGTCGGTGATGTTATAAAAACAGCTTCTACCTCATCATCTAAAAACTGCTCAACATCATCTGCATTAAAGCTATCCGGAATATTTAATCCTTCAATCTGTTTGTATGGAAGATATTTAACATTGAGATTTCTAAGATATACAGCATGATAAAAAGATTTATGACTTCCTCTTGCTGCAAGTATTTTTCCATTTTTTGATACTGCTGCTGATACAGCCGATAGAACACCACTTGTACTACCATTTACCAGAAAATATGTCTTACCTGCTCCATAGAGCTTATTGGCTCTCTCCTCAGCCTTTAATATTATTCCTGATTCATCATGAAGATTATCATATCCGTCGATTTCTGTTATATCACAACGAAAAGCACCCTTCATCGGGGTGCTTAGCTCATTTCTCTTATGACCTGGCATATGCAAAGGATACATATCACTTTCTGCCAAGTTTATCAGTTCCTGGTAAAGATCAGGCATAATTAACTCTAATTTTTCCCTTTCGTAGCTTAAGCGTCTCTAATGTGGAAGCATATTTATCTGCCAGGCAAACAATCCACGCTTCTCTGCATCTTGGTGGATTGATAGTAAGCGGCCACATATGCTTTGCAATTATATCTTTTTCTCTCTCAGTAAGTGCGAAATCTCTTGTGGCATTTCTTAAGGCAATACCAGGATGATAGAATCCGTGAAGCTTAGGATGAATGTTTCCTGGTGCATCTGCTATATGCCAATCATATAGAAAATAGTCATGAAGAAGCGCACCTCTTACAAGCTCCCTCTCACGGCCATTAATAGACAGTTTTCTATTGAGCTTAATTGCGCACAAAGCAACATGAATGCAATGTTCATAAACAGTTACATTTCCATGCTGGATAAATTCTTTTAGCTTTGCAAACTCTTCAGATCCAAGAACTTCTCCACCATATTCTCTAAGGATTGCTCTGTATTCTTCATCACTTTCAAGCTCATTTAATATTTCAGGATCAAAAGTATCCGGATCATATCCTTTTATATCCAATACTTCTTTTATTATTCTTTTATCTTCAGCTGATAATCTCTTCATATACCTCATACCGTTCATTTTAAAATCGATACTACATACATTAACTTGTTTAATATTACCATAATTATCAGTTAAAAGTATAAAAATCATAAAAAAACTCAGTAAACAATTTCAGTCTACTGAGTTAAGTAATTAATAAAAAAGATGCCTAGAGTCGGAATCGAACCAACGACACGAGGATTTTCAGTCCTCTGCTCTACCAACTGAGCTATCTAGGCATAGAGTAGCGGGGACAGGATTTGAACCTATGACCTTCGGGTTATGAGCCCGACGAGCTTCCAGACTGCTCCACCCCGCGTCATTATTTAAAAGCTTTACGCTTATTTGCAATAAAAAAATGGATGGCGGTGGATTCGAACCACCGAAGCAATTTGCAGCAGATTTACAGTCTGTCCCCTTTGGCCACTCGGGAAGCCATCCATATAGAGCCGATGAGCGGACTCGAACCGTTAACCTGCTGATTACAAATCAGCTGCTCTGCCAATTGAGCCACATCGGCTTACACACGAATTGTGTTGTCTTGAAAAATGGGACCTACAGGGCTCGAACCTGTGACCCTCTGCTTGTAAGGCAGATGCTCTCCCAGCTGAGCTAAGATCCCGTTCAAAGTAAACCAAAAATATGAAGTTGAGCGACCCGGAGGGGGTTCGAACCCCTGACCTCCGCCGTGACAGGGCGGCGCTCTAACCAGCTGAGCCACCGGGCCATC